>NZ_CP066786.1:147500-1347500 GCF_016598595.1 Martelella lutilitoris | reverse complement strand
TTGCTGCCTATGCCATAGGCAGAAACGAAGAGAGTTGCAAGGAGCATCGACACATGGCTGAAGCAAACGGCCTCATGAAAGGCAAACGCGGCATTATTCTCGGTGTTGCCAACAACCGATCGATCGCGTGGGGCATTGCCAAAGCGTGTCATGAAGCCGGCGCCGAAATCGCGCTGACCTGGCAGGGCGACAACCTCAAGAAACGCGTGGAGCCGCTGGCAACGGAGCTGAACGCCCTCATGGCCGGCCATTGCGACGTCACCGATCCCGCGAGCGTCGAAGCCGTTTTCAAGACGCTCGAGCAGGAGTGGGGCAAGATCGACTTCGTCGTCCACGCCATCGCCTTCTCCGACAAGGATGAACTGACCGGCCGCTATATCGATACCTCGCGTGAAAATTTCGCGAAATCCATGGACATTTCGGTCTATTCCTTCACCGCGATCGCCCGACGCGCCGAGCAGATCATGAATGAAGGCGGATCGATGATCACCCTGACCTATTACGGCGCGGAAAAGGTGATGCCGCACTACAACGTCATGGGCGTCGCCAAGGCGGCGCTGGAGGCGAGCGTGCGCTACATGGCGGTCGATCTCGGCGGTCGCGGCATTCGCGTCAACGCCATTTCGGCCGGGCCCATCAAGACGCTCGCCGGCTCCGCCATCGGCGATTTCCGCTATATTCTGAAGTGGAACGAGTATAATTCGCCGCTGAAGCGCAATGTCACCATCGACGAGGTCGGCAATACGGCGCTGTTCCTGCTCTCCGACCTTTCGACCTCTGTTACCGGCGAGGTTCTGCATGCCGACAGCGGCTATCACGTTGTCGGCATGAAGGCGGTCGACGCACCCGACATTTCGGTCGTCAAGGACTGAGTCTGACCGACGGCGCGGACCTTGCCCGCGCCGTTTTGCTTTGCGCTTTCTTCTCGCCGACGATAGATTTCGAGAGCCGCAACCGCGTTTCTGCGGGTGAAGATTTTCCAAAACATGTGCAAAACCCTCCTAACACTTTGAATTTTCGCTTCATCCTTTAATGAAAATTGAACGGTAAGAAATCGTGCTCATCTACGCCATACGTCACGGCCAGACCGACTGGAACGCCGAATACCGTCTGCAGGGACAGAAGGACATTCCGCTGAACGACACCGGACGCGGTCAGGCCCGCGACAATGGCGCGCGTCTTGCGGAAATTCTGGGCGATGAATCCCGGCTTTACGATTTTGTCTCAAGCCCGCTGTCGCGCACGCGCGAGACGATGGAGCGGGCGCGCGCAGCCATGGGCCTGACGCCCGAGCTCTATCGCACCGACGACCGGCTGAAGGAACTCTCCTTCGGCGACTGGGAGGGACGCACGCTGGAAGAAGTCGCCGGCTTCAGTCCGGCGCTTCTGCACGAACGCGAGAAGGACAAATGGGCTTTCGTTCCGCCGGGCGCCGATGCCGAAAGCTACGAAATCCTGTCCTGGCGGATCGGCGCCTGGCTGAAGGATGTCGTCGGCCCGACGGTCTGCGTCTGCCATGGCGGCGTGATCCGCAGCTTCTTCCGCATCGTCGGCGGCGTTTCGACGGCCGAGGCCGCCGAGCTTCCGATCCCGCAGGATGCCGTCTTGCGCATCGATCCGGGCGCCGGAGCGATCGGCTGGATCGAGTAGGCTTCCCCTCATCCGGCAATTGCGATAGAGCGAAGCCGCGCAACGACGGCAGAGGTAAACCATGTCGCACAACACATACGGACATCTTTTTCGCGTCACCACCTGGGGCGAAAGCCACGGTCCGGCGCTCGGCTGCGTCATCGACGGCTGCCCGCCCGGCATTGCCTTCGAGCTGGCGGAAATCCAGGCCTGTCTCGACCGGCGCAAGCCCGGCCAGTCGCGCTTCGTCACCCAGCGGCGCGAGGCCGACGCGGTGAAGGTGCTGTCCGGCGTCCTGCCGCAGGAAGACGGCCGGACCTATGTGACCACCGGCACGCCGATTTCGCTGATGATCGAGAACACCGACCAGCGCTCGAAGGACTACGGCGAGATCGCGCGGCAGTACCGCCCCGGCCATGCCGATTATACCTATGACGTCAAATACGGATTGCGCGACTATCGCGGCGGCGGCCGCTCCTCCGCGCGCGAGACGGCGGCCCGCGTCGCCGCCGGCGCCATTGCCCGCAAGGTGCTGCCGAATGTGACCTATCGCGGCGCGCTGACCCAGATCGGGAAGTACAGGATCAACCGCGAAAACTGGGACTGGGCCGAGATCGACAACAACCCCTTCTTCTGCCCGGATGCCGGGATGGTGCCGGTATGGGAACGCTATCTGGACGATATCCGCAAGGCCGGATCCTCGGTCGGCGCGGTGGTCGAGGTGGTTGCCGAACATGTTCCGGCAGGCCTCGGTGCGCCGATCTATGCCAAGCTCGATCAGGATATCGCCTCGAACCTGATGTCGATCAACGCCGTCAAGGGCGTCGAGATCGGCGAGGGCTTCAATGCGGCCGAACTGACCGGCGAGGAAAATGCCGACGAGATGCGCATCGGCAATGACGGGCGGCCGCGCTTCCTGTCGAACCATGCCGGCGGCATTCTCGGCGGGATTTCGACCGGCGAGCCGATCATCGCGCGTTTCGCCATCAAGCCGACATCCTCGATCCTGACGCCGCGCCAGTCGATCGATCAGGATGGCCGGGAGGTCGAGCTGCGCACCAAGGGACGCCATGACCCCTGCGTCGGCATTCGCGCCGTGCCGATCGGCGAAGCCATGCTCGCCTGCACCATCGCCGACCATTATCTGCGCGACCGCGGACAGACGGGCCGGCTGGCCTGAGACTGTGCAGCAACGGCGGGGGGCGGGCTGTTTCAGGACAGGTTTTCACGCCACCCCGTCAGGTATTCCACCCGCTCGACGCCGGTAAACCTGGCGAGCCGCTGCAGTTCGGCATCAAGCCTTTCCAGCCGCCCGGCGGCTGCCCGAACGCCGGGTTCAAGCCAGAGCTTTCGGACATCGAGCGTGCCGCGCTTGCGGTCTGCCTTCATGTCGATCCGCCCGATCAGCCGCGCGCCTTCCAGAAGCGGGAAGACGTAATAGCCGTATTGCCGCTTCGGTTCCGGCACGAAGACCTCGATCCGGTAGGAAAAGCCGAACAGGCGCTCGGCGCGCGCCCGGTCGCGCAGGAGCGGGTCGAAGGGGCTGAGAACGCGCACGCGCGCCGGCGGGTCCGGCACGTCGGCAAGGCTATCGACCTCTCCGGCCAGCGCAAGGGCCAGACGCGGCTTGCCGGCCTCCACGGTCTCAAGCGCAACCTCCGCCAGTTGGTCGCGGTTCTCCTCCACCCAGGCCTTCGCCTCCTGCGGCGTGATGATATCGAAAAAGGCGGCGATCTCGCCCGAGGTCGCAAAACCGAGCCTTTGAAGAGCCGCCCGGCAGGCCCAGTCGACGAAGGCGTCATGATCGACGTCGACGAGACGGTGTGCATCCGGGATCACCCGCTCGGCAAGATCATAGGCCTTCTGGAAATTGACGCGGTGACAGATGGCGACCCGTCCCGTGCGCCAGTGGTATTCGAGCGCGGTCTTGGCCGGGTGCCAGTTCCACCAGCCGCCGGAGACGTGATCATCCTCCTTCAGTTCGCGGGAAAACAGCGGGCCGTTGTCCCTGACGGCCGCATAGGTCTCCTCGAAAACCGCCTCGAAGCCCTCGCCCTGCCATTTGCGCCAGCGCGCGACGAGGCGTTCCTGCTCGCGGGCGAAGCGGTGCTTCCAGTAGGGGTAGAAGCGGGTGGGAATGAGCGAGGCGTCATGGGTCCAGTGCTCGAACAGGCCCCGGTCCTTTTCCAGAAGCGCGGCGAGATGCTGTCGGCGGAAGGTCTGGTTGCGGGAGAAGAGAATGAGATCATGCGCGCGCTCGACGGTGCGGATCGAATCGACCTGAACGAAACCGATCTTCTCGATCAACGCCAGAAGGCCCGCCTTGTCCATCGCCTGCCCCGGAGGGCCGGAAAGTCCCTGACGCGCGAGGAAGATGCGACGCGCATCCATGTTCGAAATCACCTTGGCCATGGACCAACGTTAGTGCGATTCGGACAAAATAAGAACATCCGGTCTTTCGAAACCGCGCTTTGATGCCTATAAGGAAGCGCCCGACAGTCTTTAGAGAAAACCGGGGACGCATGTGAAAATCGAATTTCTGGAAGCCGGCGTGACCTATGAGGGCCGCACGGCCCTTCACCCGCTGACATTGACGCTCACCGGCCGCCGCATCGGCGTTATCGGCCTGAATGGTTCCGGAAAGACCACTTTTGCCCGGCTGATCAACGGGTTGACGAAGCCGACGACCGGAAAAGTGCGCGTCAATGGCCGCGACACGGCGGAGGAACAGGCAGCGGTCGCAGCCGATGCCGGCTATGTGTTCCAGTCGCCGCAAAACCAGATCATCCTGCCGATCCTGAAGGACGATATCGAGCTTGGCCTCAAGGCGCGCGGCGTGGCGAAGACGGACCTGGCTCTGCGCGCGGAGGAAAGCCTTGCGCGGCTCGGCATCGCCCACCTCGCTACGCGCCGCGCCCACGAACTCTCCGGCGGGGAACTGCAACTCGCAGCCCTTGCCGCCGTGCTCGCCACCCGCCCTTCCCTGGTCATCCTCGACGAGCCGACCAACCAGCTCGACCTGAAGAACCGCCGCCGGGTCGCCGAAACCATTGATGCGCTCAATGAGGATGTGATCGCGATTTCGCACGATCTTTCAACGCTTTCCTCTTTCGAGCGCGTGTTGCTGTTCCATGAGGGCAGGCTTGCCGGGGACGGTCCGGCAGAGGCGATCATCGCGGACTATCAGGCGATGAACCGCTGATGCAGTCGCTTTATGTCGAGGGCAACACGCTTCTGCACCGCCTGCCGCCGGGCTTGAAACTTGGCGGGCTGGTCGTCTTCTCCATTGCCGTCTTCTTTTCCGGCGATCTCGTCTTTCTCGGCGCGCTGCTCGCCCTTGCCGCGGGGCTTTACGTCTCCCTGCCGATGCGGCCGCGCCAGGCGCTCGCCCGGCTCTTGCCGATCGGGGCGGCGATCCTTCTCGTCGGTGGCTTCAATCTGATCTTCAGCCCCTGGCAGGTGGCGGCGGTCTCCGTTCTCCGGCTTTCGGCGCTGATGTTCCTGGCAGCCGCGATCACGGCAGCGACGCCGGTTCCGGACTTCATCGATACCGTCACGCGCTTCGCCATGCCGCTTGAGCGCGCCGGCCTCGTCAAGGCGGCCGATATCGGCCTTGCGATCGGACTTGTCATCCGCTTCGTGCCGGATATCCTGCAACGCTATCACGCCATTCGCGATGCGCACCGGGCGCGGGGCATCCGCTTCAGGCCATCCGGCGCAATCGTCCCGCTGATCATCTTGACCTTGCGGGACGCCGACAGTATCGCCGATGCGATTGACGCCCGCGGCATTCGCGGCGGGCAGGAAAAAAGGAAGACGAAATGACCTCACGCGATCTGGTTCTGGTTGCGCTTTTCACGGCCATCATCGTGGCGCTCGGCATTCTTCCGCCGATCCCGCTCGCCTTCATCCCCGTGCCGATCACCGCGCAGACGCTCGGCGTCATGCTCGCCGGCCTGATCCTCGGGCGCAGGCGCGGCGCGGCTGCCGTTCTTCTCATGTTCGTTCTGGTCGCCATCGGCCTGCCTGTGCTTTCCGGCGGACGCGGCGGACTGGGCGCCTTCGTCGGCCCCACGGCCGGCTTCCTCATTGGCTGGCTGCCGGGCGCCTATATCGCCGGCGGCCTTGCGGAAATGCATGCCGATACAAAGAGCGCGCTGCGCCAGACCTTCGGCTTCTTCATTGCCGCAGCCATGGGCGGCATCGTGGTGGTCTATTTCTTCGGCATCGCCTGGCTTGCCTTCGGCGTCGGGCTCGGCATCTCCAAGGCCGTGGCGGGAACGGTCGCCTTCGTGCCCGGAGACCTGGTCAAGGCCGCCCTTGCCGCCCTTGCCGCCCGCGCGGTGATGGTCGGCTACCCGCTGCTGCCGCGACGCTCGGCCTGAGCCTCTCAGTCGAGGAAGGAATAAAGCCAGTCCCGCGTTTCCTCAGGCAGGGGCGCGGGCTCGCCGCTGTCGCGATGGACGGCGCTCCACAGGAGCTCGACCTCTGCGGCGATCTCGTTGCCGGCCTGCACGGCGACATTGAAGCCGATCGACTTGCCGCCGATCTTTGCCGCCCTGACGGTCAGTTCCGCGAGTTCGCCGTTGCGAAGGCCCCGGTAATAGGTGCAGCCGACCTTGCGCACCACATAGGCCGGCTCGTTTGCGACTTCGGGACGAAACCGCCAGAAATGCGCAAGCGCCTCTTCCGCGTGCTCGATATAGGCGGCCGTGTGCATGCGCCCGTGCATATCGATATCCCGGTAGGGAACGCGCAGTTCAATTCGCTCCGGATGCCTGTCGTCCATCGGACACCTTCCCGGCCGCCTGCCCTTCATGGGACTTGCGACCCGTTACGCAAAACCTCGGTCTTCAAAGCCCCCGCGATGCGGCATGGCTCATTCGTTCTATAGAACCTTTCCACATCAAATGAAACGATGCGGTCAGGGAATGGTTAGCGCCCGTCAGGCCGGAAGCCCGCGCCGGCTTGCAATCGCGCCGCCGTGCATTACCTTGCCTGAACGGTCCCGCCGCGTTAAGTGCGGGCGATGATCGAAAATTCAAGAGGCAGGACTATGACCGATCCGGCAAAGCCGACCGCCGTTAGCGAACTCACCTTCGAGCGCGCCGTAGACGAGCTCGAACGGATCGTCGCGCGGCTTGAACGCGGCGACGTGGCGCTGGATGAATCGATCGCCATCTATGCGCGCGGCGAGGAACTGAAGAAGCACTGCGAAAAGCTGCTGAACGCGGCGGAAGCGCGCGTGGAGAAAATCAGGCTCGACCGCGAGGGAAAACCCGCCGGAGCCGAACCGCTTGACGAGGCCTGAGGCCGATTGACAGCGCCCGGCGCTGAGAAAGGTGCCGTAATGTCGTTTTTCCCCGGACAAGACCCCGAATTCGGCGACGCACAGTCGTGCAATGCCGTCTCGCAATTGATCATTCCGCGCACCAGCGATATCGGCGGCTTCGAGGTGCGTCGCGCGCTGCCGACGATCAAGCGCAGACTCGTTGGGCCTTTTATCTTCTTTGATCGCATGGGCCCGGCGCGCTTCGGCGGCTATGGCGAGGCGCTCGACGTCAAGCCGCATCCCCATATCGGGCTTTCGACCGTGACCTATCTGACCACGGGCGAGATCGGCCACCGCGACACGCTCGGCAACCATACCGTCATCCGGCCCGGCGACGTGAACCTGATGACGGCCGGGCGCGGCATCGTCCATTCGGAGCGCACGCCGGAGGATCTCCGGCTGCGCCCGCATGCGCTCTCCGGCGTCCAGACCTGGCTCGCCCTGCCGGAAAGCGACGAGGAGACCGACCCGACCTTCGGCCATACGGAAAAGAACGCGCTGCCAACGATTTCGGAGGCGGGCGTCAGCGGGCGCGTGGTGCTCGGCGATTTCTGCGGCTTGAAGGCCGATGTCCGGACCTTCACAGACACCCTGTTCGTCGACATTGCGCTCAGGCCCGGCGCGCGGTTTTCCTTTCCCGCCGAGCATGAGGAGCGCGCGATCTACGTGCTGGAAGGCGAAGTGGAGATTGCCGGCGATCGCTTCGGCCCGGAGCAATTGCTGGTTCTGGCGCCCCTCGACACGATCACGATTTCCGGTTCCGGGGAACACGGATGCCGTCTCATGCTTTTCGGAGGAGCGGCTTTGGAAAAACCGCGGCATATCTGGTGGAACTTCGTCTCCTCCTCGAAGGAGCGCATCGAGCAGGCAAAGGAAGACTGGCGGCAGGGCCGATTCGGCCTCGTCCCCGGCGATGAAACGGAATTTGTTCCTTTGCCCGGACGCTGAAATTCGCTAGAACCGATTTAGAAACAGAAAACGCGCGTTCGTTTCGCGCACGAGGCTTCAAGACGTGACGCTACCGGCCAAAACCTCCATCCTCGACCGGATCAACCTGCCGGCAGACCTTCGCGACGTGGAAGACCGCGACCTGCCGCAGCTTGCGGGCGAAGTGCGCGCGGAGATGATCGACGCGGTTTCGCGCACCGGCGGGCATCTGGGCGCGGGCCTGGGCGTGGTCGAACTGACGATCGCCATCCACAAGGTTTTCAACACGCCGCATGACCGGGTAATCTTCGATGTCGGCCACCAGTGCTATCCGCACAAGATCCTGACCGGTCGGCGCGACCGGATGCGGACGCTGCGGCAGGAGAACGGACTGTCCGGTTTCACCCGCCGCGCGGAGAGCGAATACGACCCCTTCGGCGCCGGTCATTCCTCGACTTCGATTTCCGCCGGCCTCGGCATGGCGGTCGCCTCGAAGCTTCAGGATAACCCGCGCAACGTCATTTCCGTCATCGGCGACGGCGCGATGTCGGCGGGCATGGCCTATGAGGCGCTGAACAATGCCGGCGCGCTCGGCGCGCGCCAGATCGTGATCCTCAACGATAACGACATGTCGATCGCCCGCCCGACAGGGGCAATGAGCGCCTATCTGGCGAGGCTCGCTTCCGGCAGGACCTATCTCGAGGTCCGCGACTTTTCCAAGCGGCTGACCTCCTATCTCGGCAAATCGATCGACAGGGCGATTTCCCGCGCCGTCGGCCACGCGCGCGGCTTCGTCACCGGCGGCACCATGTTCGAGGAGCTCGGCTTCTATCATATCGGCCCGATCGACGGCCATTCCTTCGAGCACCTGTTGCCGGTGCTGCGCAATGCGCGCGACAATGCGCGCGGGCCGGTGCTGATCCACGTGGTGACGCAGAAGGGCAAGGGCTATGCCCCGGCCGAGGCCGCCGCCGACAAGTGCCACGCCGTCAGCCGTTTCGACGTGGTGACCGGCACGCAGGCAAAGGCCAAGCCGAATGCGCCGAGCTACACCTCCGTCTTCTCCAGGGCGCTGATCGAGGAAGCCCGTCATGACGAGAATGTGGTGGCGATCACCGCCGCCATGCCATCCGGCACCGGGCTCGACAAGTTCCAGGAGCTCTACCCGAGCCGGCTCTTCGATGTCGGCATTGCCGAACAGCACGCCGTCACCTTCGCGGCCGGCCTTGCAAGCGAGGGGATGAAACCCTTCTGCGCGCTTTACTCGACCTTCCTGCAGCGCGGTTATGACCAGGTCGTCCATGACGTCGCGATCCAGGGCCTGCCGGTGCGCTTTCCGATCGACCGCGCGGGCTTTGTCGGGGCGGACGGACCGACCCATGCGGGCTCGTTCGACACCACCTATCTCGCCACCCTGCCCGGATTCGTGGTGATGGCGGCCGCCGACGAGGCGGAACTGATGCACATGGTTCGCACCGCCGCCGACTACAGCGACGGCCCGATCTCGTTCCGCTATCCGCGCGGCGAGGGCACGGGGATCGAGCTGCCCGAACGCGGAGAAATCCTTCAGATCGGCAAGGGCCGGATCATTTCCGAGGGGTCGAAGGTGGCGCTGCTCTCCTTCGGCACGCGCCTTGGCGAATGTCGCGAGGCGGCAACCGTGCTGAATGCGGCGGGGCTTTCCACGACCGTGGCCGATGCGCGCTTTGCCAAGCCGCTCGACCGCGACCTGATCCGCCAGCTTGCCGCCCATCACGAGGTGCTGGTCACCATCGAGGAAGGATCGGCCGGCGGCTTCGGCGCCCATGTCATCCAGTTCCTCGCCAATGAAGGCCTCATGGACAACGGCTTGCGGGTGCGCCAGATGGTGCTGCCCGATATCTGGATGGAACAGGCCAAGCCCGAAGTGATGTATGAGAAGGCGGGCCTCGACCGCGACGGGATCGTCGATACGGTTTTCCGCGCGCTCGGCCGCTCCGGCATCTCGACCGGCACAACGGGCTAGAGCGCCGTGCGTCCATTCGGACGCACAAAGGACGCTCTAACCTATTGAATCTACGCATCGTGCTTTCCGAAAATCGATTCCGATTTTCGGACCGATGCGCTAGCCTTTCCGCCGAGGCTTGCGCTTGGCGGAAAATGCGTTCATGGAGCGGAGATGACCGACACCGCCCAGCGCCTCGACCAACTTCTGGTGAGCCTCAACCATTTCGAAACCCGTTCGCGGGCACGCGACGCCGTTCTGCGCGGCGCCGTCACGGTGAATGGCCGGATCGCGAGGAAGCCGGGCGAGACCGTGCCTGCGGGAAGCGCCATCGCTGTCGATGATCCGGCGGGCGCCTATGTCTCCCGCGCGGCGCTGAAGCTGATTGCCGCGCTCGACCATTTCGATATTTCGCCCGAGGGGGCCGACGCAGTCGATATCGGCGCATCGACCGGCGGCTTTACCCAGGTGCTTCTGGAACGCGGCGCGGCCCATGTGACGGCTGTCGATGTCGGCCACGACCAGATGGCCGGGCGACTTGCGGCAGATCCCCGCGTGACCAATCTCGAAGGCTTGAATGCGCGACGGCTTGCGCGCGAAGACATCGGCGACAGGTCCATCGGCTTCGTCGTCTCGGACGTCTCCTTCATCTCGCTGAAGCTGGCCTTGCCGCCGGCGCTCGCCCTTGCCGAACCCGGCGCCGTCTGCGTGCTTCTGGTCAAGCCGCAATTTGAGGCCGGCAAGGAGAATATCGGCAAGAAGGGCCTGTTGAAGGATCCCGCGCTCGGGCCGAAGATCGCCGAAGACCTGGAAGACTGGCTGGTTCGCGATCAGGGCTGGCAAAGCCTTGGCATCACTCCCTCCCCGATCGAGGGCGGCGACGGAAACCAGGAATATCTGCTTGCCGGACAAAAGCCCGGCGCAACCGAAAGGCTGGACCGTCATGGCCGCTGAAACCTTTGAGATCGAACGGCTCGGAAGCCAGGGCGACGGGATCGCCGCCCATGCGCAAGGCCCGGTCTTCATTCCCTTCACGCTGCCCGGCGAGACGGTGATGGTTGCGCGCGAGAAATCGAAAGCCATCATGCTGTCGCTGCTTGAAGCCTCGCCCGAACGGATCACGCCGGCCTGTCGCCATTTCGGGCCGGACGGCGAGAACGGCACCTGCGGCGGCTGCGCGCTGCAGCACCTCGAACGCTCCGCCTATGACGCCTTCAAGCGGCAAGTCGTGGTCGATGCACTCGCGGCCCACGGCATCGACTGTCCCGTCGCGCCGCTGGTGACGTCCGGGCCCGGAGAGCGGCGGCGCGCGAGCTTTGCCGGACGCCGCACGGAAAACGGCATTCTGCTCGGCTTTTCCAGCCCGGAAAGCCATCACATCGTCGCCATCGAGGAGTGTCCCGTGCTCTCGCCGACGCTTTTTGCGCGGCTTCCGGCACTGAAGCTTCTGGCCGGCATTCTGGTCTCCACCAGCGACCCCTTCCGCATCGCCGTCATGGAGACCGAGACCGGTCTCGACATCAGCTTTGCCGGCATCAAGGCGCCGTCGGAGAAACGCCGGCAGGCGGCCACCCGCGCGGTCATGAGCGTCAGGGGCATCGCCCGGCTTGCCATCGGCGACGAGATCATCGTCGAACCGGTGAAGCCGGAACTGAACCTTTCGGGCACGCGGGTTTTTCCGCCTCCGGCAAGCTTCGCCCAGGCGACGCTCGGCGCGGAAAAAGCGATGACGGACATTGTCGTCAGGCATCTGAAGGGCAGCAAGCGGGTTGCCGACCTCTTTTCGGGCTTCGGCACCTTCGCTCTCAGGCTGGCGGCGAAATCCCGCGTCCACGCCGTCGAGTTCGACGGGCCGGCGCTTGCGGCCCTCGACCAGGCCGTGCGCAACCGGCAAGGCCTGAAACAGGTGACGACGGAGCGGCGCGACCTCTTCCGCCGCCCGCTTCTGCCGCGCGAACTGGCGCCCTTCGACGGCGTCGTGTTCGACCCGCCGCGCGCCGGCGCGAAAGAACAGGCCGAGGAACTGGCGCGCTCGGATGTCGCCCGGATCGTTGCCGTATCCTGCAATCCGCAGACCCTTGGCCGCGATCTCGCCATCCTGAGGGATGGCGGCTATAGCATCGACACTGTCGTCCCGGTCGACCAGTTCTTCTGGAGCGCCCATGTCGAGGCGGTGGCCTGCCTCAGGCGGGACTGAGAGACAAAACAAGACCCCGCAGCTTGCACTGCGGGGCCCCCGATCTCACACGCCCATCCGCAATCAGTAATACGGCGACAGGCACTGTTTGCGCGGGCCGTTATAGGGCTGGAAGGTGTTGTCCGACGGGCGATAGGAGCGGTAGCGCGACTCGCACCAGTCGTAATGCTTCGGGTTCAGCCCATAGGTCTGCTGCGGCTGGCGGCTCTGGTTGGCCGCGACTGCGCCGCCGATGATCAGCGCGCCCGCGCCGAGAATGGCGAGCGGCACCCAGGCGTCGTCATTGTCGTCGTAGTAATATCCGGGCGGCGGCGGGCGATAGCCCCGTCCGCCATTATAGCCCCAGCCGCCTCCGTTGTAATAGCGCCTGTCATAACCGCGATTGCGGCCCCAGCCGCCGCGATTGTCGTTGTAGCGATCGCCGCCGCGATACTGCACCGTCTGCACGGCGTTATCCGCCGTCGGGGCCGGCTTCATCACCGGCATCGCCTCCGCAGGCAGAACGCTCACCGCCATGAATGCGGAGGCAATGGCGGCCGCCGCCGTTTTCCTTGCCAATCTGATCATCTCATTCTCCTGTTTGCCGCGCCGAAGGGTCGGTCGACGATATCCTTGGTTACAGGCAGAGACTAATCAAGCCCGCCTGAACCCAGGATTAACGTTTCAGAAAGGAGAAAGGGCGCGCGCCGCCGGTCAAAAGACGCCGCGCGCGTTCACAAATCGTGTTCTCGCGCCGTCTCAGTAATAGGGCGAGGTGCACTCTTTGCGTGGCCCGCTATTGGGCTGGTAGGTGTTGTCCGAGGCGCGGTAGGACTTGTAGTGGTCCTCGCACCATTGATAATGCTTCGGATTGATGCCGGCCTGAACGGGGGCGACATCGCCGGACGATGCGGCTGCCGCAACGCCGCCGCCAATCAGCGCGCCGGCGCCGAAGGTGATCGCCGGGCCCCAGTTGTTCCAGTAGGGGCCGCCATACCAGCCCGGACCATAAGGCCCGTAGGGACCGCCATAGACGGGGCCGAAATAGGGACCCGGATAGGGACCGACCGGCCTGTAGGGCGGCGGCGGATTGCCGTGCCAATGCGGCCCGTAGCGGCCGCCGCCATGCCAGCCGGGACCGCCCGGATTTCCGTGCCAGTGCGGAGCGACAGGCCCGTGGAGCCCGCCATGCAGCGCCGGACCGGGACCCATGGGCACGCCGTGATAGTGACCGAAACCGCCCCCATGGAAGCCGCCGCCATGAAAACCACCTGCGGGATGCGCCGCGGCCGGCGTGATCGCGGCTGCCGCCAGCATGCCCGCCGCCACGGCCGTGACGAATGCCTTCCTTACTGCCTTCAACATCGGCTTCCTCCTGAAGCAAACACCTGAAGCAAAGGCGGCGGACCGGGTAAGGGTCAAGCCGCAATCTTCGGTGGTGTCGGTAATCCTCTCAACCTGAATGCAGCATTAACGGAGGAGTTGTCCGGTGGAGGGTTCAGGCTCCGTCCTCTTCCAGTCCGATCAGGACATTGGCGACATTGTCGCCGATCTCGTGCACGCCGTAGCCGCCTTCCATGACGGTGAGGACCGGGATGCCGAGCCCGGCGACCCTGGCGCCCATGGTGCGGAAATCAGGCGTCCTCAGGCGGAAGAAGGAGATCGGATCCTTTTCGAAGGTGTCGACGCCGAGCGACAGGACCAGGGCCTCCGCGCCGAAGGCCGAAATCCGTCTGAGCGCGGCCTCCAGCGCCTCGCCATAGGCCGGCCAGGCGGTGTTGCGCGGCATGGGAAAGTTGGCGTTGTAGCCCTCGCCCCTGCCCTTGCCGGTCTCCTCCCTGTGCCCCCAGAAATAGGGGAAGGCATCATCCGGCTCGCCGTGCAGCGACGCGAAGAAGATGTCGTCGCGCTCATAGGTGACGTCCTGCGTGCCGTTGCCGTGGTGGAAATCGACATCGAGGATGGCAACCTTCTTTGCCCCATTGTCGAGCATTCGCTGGGCGGCGATGGCGGCATTGTTGAGGAAGCAGTAGCCGCCGTAGAGGTCGATGCCCGCATGATGGCCGGGCGGGCGGCAGAGCGCGAAGGCAAAGCGATGCCCCTCGCCGAGATAATCCGCCCCGGTCATGGCGCAGTCCTTCGCCGCGATCGCCGCCTCGTAGGTGCCCTCGGTGATCGAGGTTTCCACCGAATTGGCGTAATAACCCAGGAGCCCGTCGATGTTGTGCGGCGGCCGGGCGTGGTAGGAACGGCGCACGGGAAGCGAGATCGGGATCGCCTCGGTGGTGAAACCCGCCGACAGCCAGCGCTCCCAGACGGTTTCAAGGAACTCCAGATAGCCGGCATCGTGCAGTTTGAGGGGCACGGAAAGATCGTGGCGCGCCGGCGCGACCTCGTCGTCAAACCCCTTTTCCTTCAGCGCGGCCCGGATCCACTCCACCCGGAACGGCCCCTCAAACGGCTTCACCAGTTCTCCGCCATGCAGCTCGGTCTTGGCGTCACGCAGCTTGTGATCCTCGGAATAGATGACACGCATTTTCGGGGCCCCTTGACGAGAAAGATTTCCCCTCTGTCGGTAGCCCCATTCCGGCGCAAAATCCACAGCAGACGCCAAGTTCGTTGAGACAATTGTGACAACGCCATCATGGCGACGGATCAGAGAGACGCTTGTAGAAAAAGGTCGTGTCGCAATAGCCGCCTTCGGGATAAAGCGCATAGTCCGGCACCACGCCGACGCGGTTCCAGCCGAGGCGCGGATAGATCGCCTCCGCCGCGCTGCCGGTGGCGGTGTCGAGCACCAGAAGCCAGCGGTTCCGCTTGCGGCATTCCGCCTCCAACGCCTCCATCAGCAGGCGGGAAATCCCCCTCCCCCTGAAGGCGCGCAGCACGATGAGCTTCATCACATCGCCGCGATGCGGCTGGTTCGGCTTTTGTGCCAGCCCCGCTTGCACCGTACCGACAAGCTCGCCCTCTTCCTCGGCAACGGCAAGAATGACCGCGCCGGCGGCAACGCCCGCGGCCACCTGCCGCCAGAACGCTTCAACCGCGCCCGCATCATAAGGCGCCATGAAGCCCATGGAGGCATTGTCCTCGATACTGTCCGCCAGCAGCGCGCAGAGCGCGGGAATTGCGGCCTCGGCCTCGTTACCGTTCAAAAGCCTGATGTCCATGGCTGCTCCTGACTATGGCACCCGCTCGATGATCACCGAATAGGTGACATCGGTCGCGCCGGGATTTGAGAAAACATGCGGCTCGGCCACCGGCATGAACAGGCAGTCGCCCTTCGAAAGTTGACGGTTTTCCTCGCCGAACTCGACGTCGAGCACGCCATCCAGCACCCAGACGTGCTGGCGCAGCTCCGCCGCGCCGTGCTTGGGCGGATAGGCGATGCGACCGCCTGCGGGAAAGCGGATGAGCACGATATCGACCGCTGAACCGGTGCCCGACGGCGAAACGGATCGGCGGGTATAGCCGGTTTCGGGATCGCGCCAGACCGGCTGGTCGACCCGGCGCGACAGCGGATCGACAGGCCTGTCCGCATCGGAAAAGAAGGCCGAGAGCGACGTGCCGAGCGCGGCGCAGATCTTCGCCAGCACCAGCGCGGACGGCGAAGCTTCCGCCCGCTCGATGCGCGAGATCATTGCGCGGCTAACATCGGAATATTCCGCAAGCCGGTCGAGCGTCAGCCCCTTTTCGGCACGCAGCCTCTTGAGGTTGAGCGCAATGGTTCGGTCGAAAGTTGAGTCGATAATATCCATGATGCGATCATGGATTTCTACTATAGGAGAGTCAAGCGGATATTGTCGGGGAAAACCCGGCTGCGATTGGCTCGCAAGTCTAGTCAGCCTCTCGCCAGGCCATATCCCCGCAAGGACCGGTGGTTTCCAGCACGGAGGCAAGGTCGCTCCTTGCCACGGCCTCATCGACGAAGGCCTTGCGCTCAGGGCTGGGTTGTCCTTCAAGGTTCGGACTGTTGACCGCAAGCAAGCTCTCCGGAGTGACGAACAATCCGAGTTCCACCGCCCATGGCGAACCATCCAGCGACTGTCCTAGGAAGAAAAGAATGTCAGGGTTCAGCCGGACCACACTGTTACCGTCCATCAGCAGATAATAGCCTTGCGCCAGTGCAAAGCCCTTGTCGGCCAGCCCCTCAAGGTAGCGGATTGTATCGACAACGAACAGGTCTTCCTCCGTCGTCGGTTCTCCGGAAAAACGGCCGCAATAGGAGATCGTGATGCTTGACGGATCGCGCTTATAGAGCGTTTCGATGGCATAGGCATAAGCGCCGGTCATGCAACCACCGAGAGAACTCTCTTCGTCCGCCAGTATATAGTCCCGCCATGTCTGATAGGCCTGCTCCGGCTCAGCAGTCTCCGCATATTCGGGAAAGTATTTCAGGTAGATTTCGTAGCTGCGACGCACCTTGCCGCCGCACTCCGGCAGCATTCCGTCCCGTTTCCAGTCGCCATCGATATAGAGCAATTCCTCGAACGAGATTTCTGTGCTTGGCTGAGGATGTTCCTGAAACGACCAATCCCCAGCAAAGCCCGTTTGTGGACCGGACAAAAACGTCAGCATGAACGCGGTCGAAGTGAAGACGAGCCTGGCAAAAGATATCCCCGCTTTTCCTCGCATTGTCGTCTCGCCTTAAAATTGCAGGTGTCAGCAACATAGCGAGAAAGGCCACCAGATGGCAAACGACAATTACTCTGAATGCGGCTGCCTGCGCCGGATTGAAAAAGCTCTACTGACGCGAAGCATCAAGGATCTGCATACGGAGCGCGAAAGCTATATCAAAGATCAAGAAGCGCTCGGCTGCTGACCACGCCCCTCTCCCCGCAATTTCGCTTCCAAGAAGCCGCGCGCGCTGCTATATGCGCGCGCATGAGCACAAATGAAGACCGCATTCCGCTGGACCATATCCGCAACTTTTCCATCGTGGCGCATATCGACCACGGGAAATCGACGCTGGCCGACCGCCTGATACAGACATGCGGCGGGCTGGCGGAGCGTGAGATGTCCGCCCAGGTTCTCGACAACATGGATATCGAGCGCGAGCGCGGCATCACCATCAAGGCCCAGACCGTGCGCCTGCACTACAAGGCGAAGAACGGCGAGACCTATGTGCTGAACCTGATCGACACGCCCGGCCATGTCGACTTCGCCTATGAGGTTTCGCGCTCGCTTTCGGCCTGCGAGGGGTCGCTGCTGGTTGTCGATGCCTCGCAAGGCGTGGAAGCCCAGACGCTCGCAAACGTCTATCAGGCGATCGACAATGATCACGAACTGGTCACGGTGCTGAACAAGGCCGACCTGCCGGCCGCCGACCCCGAGCGGGTCAAGGAGCAGATCGAGGACGTGATCGGCATCGATGCCTCCGACGCGCTGCTGATCTCCGCCAAGACCGGCATGGGCGTGCCGGACGTGCTGGAAGCCATCGTCCACAAGCTTCCTCCGCCGAAGACGGAAAAGGGCGCCGACGCGCCGCTGAAGGCGCTGCTGGTCGACAGCTGGTACGACACCTATCTCGGCGTCATGGTTCTGGTGCGCGTCATCGACGGCGTGCTGAAGAGGGGCCAGACCATCCGCATGATGGGCACGGACGCCAAATACCCGATCGACCGCGTCGGCGTGCTGACGCCGAAAATGCTGGTTGTCGACGAGCTCGGCCCCGGCGAGATCGGCGTGATCACCGCCTCCATCAAGGAAGTGGCCGATACCCGCGTCGGCGACACGATCACCGAGGACAAACGCCCGACGGAAAAGATGCTGCCGGGGTTCAAGCCGGCCCAGCCTGTCGTGTTCTGCGGCCTGTTCCCGGTCGATGCAAACGACTTCGAAGACCTGCGCGCTGCCGTCGGCAAGCTCAGGCTCAACGATGCATCCTTCTCCTACGAAATGGAGAGTTCGGCGGCGCTCGGCTTCGGCTTCCGCTGCGGCTTCCTCGGCCTTCTCCATCTGGAGATCATCCAGGAGCGGCTGGAGCGCGAATTCGACCTCGACCTGATCGCAACCGCCCCCTCCGTTGTCTACGAACTGACGATGACGGACGGGCGCGAGATCGAGTTGCACAATCCGGCCGACATGCCGGAAGTGGTGAAAATCGCCGAGATCCGCGAGCCGTGGATCAAGGCCTCGATCCTGACGCCGGATGATCATCTCGGATCGATCCTGAAGCTCTGCCAGGACCGTCGCGGCATCCAGACCAACCTGACCTATGTCGGCAACCGGGCGATGCTCTCCTACGACCTGCCACTCAACGAGGTTGTCTTCGATTTCTACGACCGGCTGAAGTCGATCTCGAAGGGCTATGCCTCGTTCGACTACCATCTCGACGACTATCGCGCCGGCAATCTCGTGAAGATGTCGATCCTCGTCAATGGCGAGCCGGTCGACGCGCTCTCCATGCTGGTGCACCGCACGGCAGCCGAAAAGCGCGGGCGCGACATGTGCGAGAAGCTGAAGGAGCTGATCCCGAAGCACATGTTCAAGATCCCGATCCAGGCCGCCATCGGCGGCAATGTGATCGCGCGCGAGACGATCTCGGCGCTCCGGAAGGACGTCACGGCCAAGTGCTATGGCGGCGACGCCACCCGCAAGCGCAAGCTTCTGGAAAAGCAGAAGGCGGGCAAGAAGCGCATGCGCCAGTTCGGCAAGGTGGAAATCCCGCAGGAAGCCTTCATCGCCGCACTGAAAATGAGCGACGAGTAAAGCAAGCAGCGCTTTTGCGGGTGTTTGTGCGACGCATGCGCGCCGGGATCATTCTCCCGGCGGCAAGAGGCGTTCCCGTCGCTTCTCGTTCCAGTCATTGGCGAGAACGGCCACCCAGCCGAGCCCTGCGACCAGCAAGGGCAGCACGAAATAGAAAAATGCCATTGTGCTGTTCATGGCTCTCTCAACCTTCCGAGAACGTGTCTTGCACCCATATGTGGTGCAAAAGCGGCAAAAAGCCAAACCATGCTTGAAATGATGGCAAGTCCCGACAGCGCTTCGACATGGCTAAGCGCCGAGACAGACGGGACAATCAGACCGGCGGCGATCGAGGCAGTTGAAGCCCTGTCGAGCGCATTCGCAAGAAGCTCGATGCGCTCGTTGTGGATTGTGTGTTTCTGCATCTCGGCCACGCGCGCCCTTTCATAAGGCCTTTCGTGGCGCGAGCTTACCGCATCGCTGTCAGGTCGAGAAGCACCGTCACCGTCTCTCCGACCGTATCGGCGTTCACGGCGGGCCCGAGGTTGTATTCCTTGCGGTCCAGCATCGCCTGACCGACAACATGGGCCGTATCGCCGTCGATATCGAGCGTGAAGTTAAGCTCGATCGGCAGGGTGACCGCTTTGATCGTCAGAAGGCCGTCGGCCTTGTAGCTGCCGTCATCGAGAGCCAGGACATTGTCCGTCGTGAAATCGGCGGAACCGAACTCATCGACGGCGAACCAGTCGGACGTCTCCAGCATGCCGTCATACTGGCCGTTGCCGGTCGCGGCACTGCCGGTGTCGATCTCCACGGTGATGAGCGCGTCTTCCGGTGCTTCCGGGTCGAAATCGATCGAAGCCGTCCAGCTCTCGAATGTGCCGGAAAGCGTCTTGCCGCCCTGCGGCACTTCAAAGCCGAGCGTGCTCTGATCATGGTCAACGGTCCAGGTCTCGGCCATGGCAGGGGTGGCGAAGGGAGCGGCGAGAACGGCGGCGGCAAGAAGGGTCTTCATGGAAAAGCGCATATCATTCTCCGGGAACGGTTTGGGCCCCGCGCGAGGGGCGCACCATGCGCTTCAGCGTCTCGTCGCGGGCGATGAAGTGGTGCTTGAAGGCGGCGGCGACATGGCCGGCAATCAGCAGGATGAGGAAATAGGCGCCATATTCATGCACGGCGGCGGCAAGCGCCGCCGTTCCGGCCTTGTCGCCCGGAACCGGCAGATGCGGCACCTCGAAGAGATCGAAGACGATCGTCGGGATGCCCCAGGGCGAGGCCGAGACCAGCAGCCAGCCGGAGAGCGGCAGCAGGAACATCATCGCGTAAAGCCCGGCATGCCCAAGATGCGCGACGCCCTTCTCCCAGACAGGCATCTCCGCCGGCAGTTTCGGCGAAGGGTTCACGGCCCGCCACAGCAGCCGAAGCGCGGCGAGCGTCAGCACCACGAAGCCGATCGACTTGTGCAGCTGGAACAGCGCGAAGGCGTCCGGATCCGACTGCGGCAGCCGCACCATATAGAGGCCAAGGCCGAGCATGCCGAGAATGAGCAGCGCCATGACCCAGTGAAACAGGATGGCGACGGCGCCATAGCCATGTCTGGTGTTCTTGATCATCGAAAATCTCCGAGAGACGCGGGGGAACCGCTCAGCGGCTCCGCCCGCGCGCTCATTGGTCAGCCGTTACTCGGCAATCAGCGCTTCGCCGGAGAAGACGACGGATACTTCATCGCCGATATAGGGCGTGTACATGTCCATGCCGTAGTCGGAGCGCAGCACGGTCGCCTCCATCAGGAAGCCGGCCGCCTGCTTCTCGGCCATCGGGTGCTCGCCGAAGGACAGGACTTCCACCGTCAGCACGGCGGGCTTGGTGATATCCTTGATGGTCAGGTCGCCGGTCACCTCAAGCTCGGCATCGGACAGCTTCTTCACCTCGGTGCTGGTGAAGGCGATCTCCGGATAGTTCTCGACGTCGAAGAAATCGGCGCTCTTGAAGTGCTCGTCGCGCGCATCCCAAAACGTGTCGAGGCTGTCGGCGGCGATCACGAACTCAACCGACGAGCTTTCCGGCACCTCGGCGTCGATCGTCAGCGTGGCGTCCCAGTCATCGAAACGACCGTCGGTGATCGAGTAGCCGAGGTGGTTGTAGCTGAATGACAGGTTGCTGTGCGACTTGTCGAATTCATAGGAGACCGGGGCGGCGAGAACCGGAGCGGACATCATGGACAGAACGACAGCCGTGGTAGCAAAACGGAACATAAATAACCTCTCGCTGATGCGGTTTGGACAGGACCGGAATGGTCGCGTGCACCACTACAGCTAGCGGAATTTGCGTGTTCGACAATTTCGCAAATGCTGAACGAACTGTTCAACGAGCCAAATGACTGATTTTACAGAGATTCCGCGCGATGAAGAAAATGTGAGCCGCGCGTTATCGTTTGCGGCGCAGCATAGGCCGGCGAAAGTCGTTCCAGACAGAAAGCTCCGGCCTCAGCCCTTTTCGGATTTCAATTCCCGGAAACGGGCCTCGTATTCCTTGCGCAGCTGATGGCGCATCCGGGCCTCTTCGAAGCGGCGTTCCTTGTCAGGCGTGTCGAGAGCGAGCTTCGGCACCGGCGTCGGCTTGCCGTGCTCGTCCACGGCGACCATGGTGAAATAACAGGAATTGGTGTGGCGGCGATGGCCGGTGCGCACATCCTCCGCCTCCACCCGGATGCCGATTTCCATCGATGTCCGTCCGGTATAGTTGACGGAGGCGCGCAGCGTGACGAGTTCGCCGACATTGATCGGCTCGCGAAAGGTCACCTGGTCGACAGACAGCGTGACGGCGTAATCCTGGGAAAAGCGCGCGGCGCAGGAATAGGCCACGCGGTCGAGCAGGCTCAACAGCGCCCCGCCATGCACCTTGCCGGAGAAATTCGCCATGTCCGGCGTCATCAATACAACCATTTCAAGCTGGCTCGGGTCGTGTGCGCGATCCATGCGTTATTCATCCCTCTCGTTTCGCGGCAGGCAGCCATCCCGCCCCGTCTCCTGCAGACTGCGCCAAGTCTTGCCCGAATGACGCCTGCGATCAACAGCAAAGAGCGCCCGCCTGGTGATCTCCGGCCATTCCCCGTGGTTGACCTTCGCCACACGAGCGGCCAAAGTCGCCGGCAAGCGTCACCACAGAGTTACCGGCAGACAGAAGAAGGCATGATGTCAAAGGACACCCACGCGGAAGAGCACCTTCAGGCGGGCGCCTGGCCTTTCGTCACGCTGCGTCGCGAAACGCGCGACGGTCGCCGGTTGCTCTGGCGTGCCCGTGATCACCGCAAGGGACTGTTCCGCCACAGGCGCGCGCTGGAACACGTTCGCGCGCCAGCTTGGCAGACCGCGCGCTATAACTGGATCATGGGGCTGGTCTTCGTCATCGGCGCCTCGCTGTTCATGGCGGGAAGCGCGATGGCGCTCTATCCGAAGCTCGTCTCCGGTCTGCCGGGGTGGACGACCAACGTCACCTTCTTCATCGGCTCGATCCCGTTCACCACAGCGGCCTATCTGCAGCTGTTCCAGGCGGCCAACGCCGACCAGACGGCGGCAGGCTCCGGCGTCAGGCCACAGCTGTTCGGCTGGAGCCCGGAAAGCCCCGGCTGGCTCAGCGCCGCGACGCAATTCGTCGGCACGGTCGCCTTCAATTTCAACACCTTCGATGCCATCAACGCGCCGAAGGGCTGGGTCGCGCAGAATCTTGCGATCTGGACGCCGGGCATGATCGGCTCCGTGCTGTTCCTGGTCTCGGCCTATCTCGCCTATATCGAGGTCGGACACGCCCACTTCTCCAAGCCCCGCCGCGAACTCGGCTGGTGGATCGCCGCGATCAACCTTGTCGGCTGCATCGCCTTCATGATCGCCTCGACGCTCGCCTATGTGCCCCGCCATGGCGTTTCGGTCGGGTTGATGGATGTCTCCAACGCCAATCTCTGGTTCGGCGCCTTCTGCTTCGCGCTTGCCGCCGCGCTCAGCATGCGCGAGGCCCGCCATGCGGGCGACAACGCCGCCGCCTGAGCCGCTATTGATGCACGACGACGATGCCAAGCATCATGGTGGTGATGGTGAAATAGAGAAGCAGCCCGGTCAGGTCGACGATCGTGGTCAGCGCCGGGCCCGAAACGACGGCCGGATCCTGCTTCACGGCAACGGCGCCGAGCGGCAGCAGCGCGCCGATCAGCGTGGCGGAGACCACCTGGGCGGCAAGGGCGACGGCAATGGCAAGACCGATCGCTTCAAGCGTCATCCCTTCCGGAACATCGGCGGCGTTGGAGATCAGCACCACCTTGAGGAAGGCGAAGACAAACAACATCGCGGCCATCAGCAGCGAAACGCGCATTTCCCGCCACATGATCGTCGCCGCCTCTGCCCAGCGGATGCCGCCGGTTGTCAGAACGCGGGTGACGAGGCTGGCGGACTGGGTGCCGACATTGCCGCCGGTATCGGCCACCATGGGCATGTAGAGCGCGAGGATCACCAGCGCATCGAGAGCGCTCTCGTAGATATGGACGACATAGCCAGCGGCGAGACCCGCAATCGCCAGACCCAGCACCCAGGGAAAGCGGCGACGGAAGTCCGACCAGACCGAACGCTCGAAATAGTCGTCGTTGACCGTGCCCGAAAGGCCGACGAAGACCTCGGCGTCCTCCTGCAGCGTATCGACCATGAAGCGGCTCGCCCGCGCGCCGTCTATGATGCCGACAAGCCGGTTCCTCCGATCGACGACAGGCATGAAGTCGATATCGCCCTCGACCATCTCATGCGCAACGGATTCGGCCGAACGATCGGCACGGGTCACAGCCATGTCCGTGCGGGCAAACATGCCGACCGGATCATCAAGCTTGTGGCGGAGGCAGTCGTGCAGGGAGACGACGCCGGCGAGAAGTCCCTCCGCATCGCGGATACAGGCCATGGTGACGGACCTGCCGCCGTTTTTGGTGAAAAGCTTCACCGCCTCGCCCGCGCTCGTCTCGGGCTTCAGCGTCAACGGCGATTGGTCGATTATTCGCGCAAGCGGCGTCAGGGGCGCGCTCAGCGCGAAATCACCGGCAGTGGCATCCGTCACGATAAAGTTCCTTTCGTTTTCCCCTTACTATACAAGGCATTATAAAGGCTTGATGACGTTGCGGAAGCAATGTGTGAATGGACCTTGATCGAGGGTAGACTCCAATTCGCTTGTCTGCATACTGGCCTTGCGTGAAGGGGGATGCAACACGACGGGCCTTGCAAGCCCAAGGCTCCGATGCACCTGCTTTTCCGTTGATGTTGACCCCTTGCGATCCGGTTGGTTACCCATGGATGACATGTCCCAGCTTCCCGATCAACCCGGCGACCGGCGGGCCGAGGCCCGCTTCATCGTCCTGGCTGCGGCTGCGGGCATCCTGACCGGCACGGCCGGCTCGTTCTTCCACCTGATCATCGACAGGCTGCTCATCTGGCCGTCGGTTCTTTCGCGCCATCTCGACGGCGCGCTTCTGGTCGGCGTTGCCGCTCTCATCACCATGTGTCTCACGGTCGCCTCGGTCTATATCGTGCGCCGCTATGCGCCCGAGGCCGGCGGCAGCGGCGTTCAGGAGATCGAGGGCGCGATGAGCAACCTGCGCACCGTGCACTGGCGCAAGGTGCTGCCGGTCAAATACCTCACCGGCATCGCCGCGCTTTCTTCAGGTCTGGTGCTCGGTCGCGAGGGGCCGACCATCCATATCGGCGCATCGATTTCGGCGGCGATCACCAGTTTCTTCAAGGTCTCCGACGTGGAGCGGCGCGGGCTCCTCGGCGCGGGTGCTGCCGCCGGGCTTGCCTGCGCCTTCAATGCGCCGCTTGCCGCCGTGCTGTTCATCATCGAGGAAACGCACAGCCAGTTTCCCTATACCTTCCGCACCTATATGGGCGTGATCGCCGCCGCCTTCTTCGCCACCGTGATGACGGAGACGATCGGCGGCACGGCGCCCGATTTTTCCATGTCCGTGCCCGCTCCGGCACTGGCGTTGCTGCCGGCTTTCGTCATCCTCGGCTGCGTGCTCGGCGCCGTCGGCGTCAGCCTCAACGCCGCGATCATGGGCGTGAGCAACTTCGTCATGGCCATGCACAGGCGCGTGCCATACCTGATGCCGGCGCTGATCGGCCTTGCCGTCGGCGCGCTGTTCATCCTGTTTCCGCGCGCCGTCACCGGTGGCGAGAACGTGATCGTGATGATGGCGCGCGACAACCTGGCGCTCGGCGCGCTGCTGGGGCTTGCGGTGCTGCGCTATGTCAGCATGGTTGCCAGCTATTCCGCCGGCACGCCGGGCGGCATCTTCGCGCCGATGCTGGCCCTTGCCATCTGCATCGGGCTTGCCTTCGGTACAGCGCTTGCGGGGCTCCTGCCCGAAGGCGCCGCCGTGCCGCTTGCCTTCGGCATTGCCGCCATGGGCGGGCTGTTCTCCGCTTCGGTGCGCGCACCGATCGTCGGCGTGGCGCTGACGCTGGAACTGACCGGCGCCTATACGATGACGCTGCCGCTGATCGCCACCTGCCTGACGGCAAATCTGGTCGCGCAGTGGATCGGCGGCCATCCCATCTACGAACAGCTTCTCGACCGCACCCTGGCCCAGGCCGGCGTCCACCCCGAGCGCATGCCGAAGAAACGTTCAGGCACGGGCATCGCATAGCTGCGGTTCAGGCGAAGGCCTTACGCGTCATAGGCCACGCGAAAACCCACATTGCTGGCCGCGCTGTCGGGCGTGAGGGCCATGCGGGCGGCAATCCGGTAGCGATAGCAATAGGAGATGTGGCAGAGAAAGGACCCGCCCTTCAACAGCCGTTCGTTGGCGGCAACCGCATCGGCATTGCGCTTCTTGGCGTGGCGCGACAGCGAACGGATGCGATAGGGATCGGCCGTCCATTCCCAGACATTGCCGGCCATGTTGTAGAACCCGCCCTCATTCGGCGCGAATGACCGTGCGGGCGCTGTCGCCATATAGCCGTCGGCCATGGTGTTGGTATGCGGGAACGTGCCCTGCCAGATGTTGCAGAAAATGGTCTCGTCATCCGGCTCTTCGTTGCCCCAGGCGAATTTGCGGCCGCGCACGCCGCCATGGGCCGCCCGTTCCCACTCCGCCTCGCTCGGAAGCCTGCCGCCGACCCATTCGGCGAAGGCCAGGGCATCGACATGGGACACCTGGGTGACGGGGTGATCGAGCCTGTCGTCGATCGAACTGCCGGGCCCTTCCGGCCGACGCCAGCTGGCGCCGTCGATTCGCACCCACCAGGGCGTCGATGGCGCGTTGCCCGTAACCTCGGTCCCGGCGGGCAGGAGTCCGGCGAAAACGGCCGACCAGCCGAAGCGCTCCGCCTCGCTGACATAGCCTGTCGCGGCGACGAAATCGGCAAAGCGGCCGATCGTCACCGTCTGGGCTTCCAGCAGATAGTCGTTGAGCTTGACGCTGCGCGCCGGGCCTTCGCCGTCGAGCGGGATGACAGGGTTGTCCATGCCCACATGGCTGCGTCCGCCGGGAATGAAGATCGCATTGGAGCGCTCGCCGGCAACGAAAGGCGCGGCGGCGGGCGCAGAGGCGGGCGCCGGCTCTCCTGCATTGCGCGAGACGGCACAGCAGCCCTTGACGGCGTCATCCATCGTTCTTCTCCCTCACTGAAGCGGGCGGTGCCCGTTCCGGTTGTTCTCAAGCGACTTCTAGAGCTTTTCCAGCTATTTGGAAACCGTTTCTACCACGGGAAGGTTGGCTGGAAAGCGTGGACGGACCAAAGGGCGATTGGCCCCGTTCACGATCCGAACCGACCCTATCCACCTGTATTTCCAGAAAGATTTTGGGGGGAAGTTTAAATGGTCGGGGTGGCGGGATTCGAACCCACGACCCCTTGACCCCCAGTCAAGTGCGCTACCGGGCTGCGCTACACCCCGACCAGCCATAACGGCCCGTCCCCATTAGACTTTCGGGTTTCCGCGCGCAAGAGGGAATTTCGCTTTCTTGAACAAAAACGGAAAATTTGCCTCGAGAGGTCAGCCGTGGGACCAAAAGTCCCACGAAAGTCCCACGAGATGTTCCGCCAATGTTCTAACCGAATTCTCCATCAAAAGGGAGTTGGCGAAGCACCACCCGCACTGCAGCTATTTTCGATTGGAGGCGATGACGAACCAGATCGCTAACATCAAAATAGCGATAGACAACGATGCTTCGATAAACTCAAACATCGACATCCGCTTTCCGCCCACCACCGACAACGATCGCGAAAATTCTCCTGGCTACTCGCAATCCTCGGCCTCGCACTGAAAGACTCTGGCTGCAGCCTTGGCGTCCCTCGGGTCGAACGCTCGCTCAATCGTGCAATCTCTGCTGACGTGGCAGTTCGAGTTTCCCTGTATCAGCGTTGAAACTCAGATCAGCGCCCTACTTTGGTCAGTCGTCAAGTTTGGGCTCGTCAGCAACGGTCACCGGCAGGTTCCCTAACTCATATTCCTCGTTGCTGACCTTAAATTTGCACGATATTTTACCCGTCTCCCCAATGTGCAAGGGAAATCCGGACAGCATGATGCTGTCGACATTTTCCGGATCCACTATGTGTGCCTCTGCACCGATGCTAAACGTTTTACCACCGGGAGAATGAAACTCTACGGATACATCATGCTTTCCCTTATCCAGGCCAGAGACCCTAATCCAAGCGCTCAGCAATATATCGACTGGGAGCTGCTCTAGGACAAGAGCACCCGTGTAAACGCCAATGAGTATAGCCTTGCCGTTGTCTTCTTTACGAATGTCGTCGCAAAAAATGACATCACCGGATACGGTCATAAATCCACGCCTTCGAAGGTATTTTTCCCATGGGGGATAGGCGCTCTCTTTACGTAAGGTGAGACGCCGCTCTCAATGAAATTGGAGCTACTATCAGCATTTTTTGTCCTAACACCTTTGGAAAGATGAGCGGAGTTGGACAAAACCAACTTGTGGTGCTGCTCCTTCTCTCGGAACTCAATGTGTGGCGTCAAGCCAACGGCCCACGCCAGATCGCCGATCGTTTTGAGCGTTAGGTTTCCTTTGCCATTAAGGATTTTAGATAAGGTCGACTTATCGATTTCCATCAATCGGGCGATGTCGCTTTGGGTAAGCTGCTTTTTTTTCTTCGCAGTTAAAACCGCTCGAATTAACCCGCGATTAACGCGGCTCTTGAAGCGACCAGTAGCTCTGTCTTTTTCAGAAAGTCCTAAACTAAATGACATCATTCAGCCCCCCATTTACAAACGGTGGTGGTTCGAAATTGAACGCCATCCGGTCACCTACTGCTTGATTTCTATAACCAGCGTAAAGGCTGTGCTTCTTGCACATTTCAGCCGAATTTATGGCAGATATAATGAAAACTCCCTTACGCCAGAACCAACCAAACATGCGAAGATCTGGAGTCCTTAGTTCCCATATTCCATCTTCAGCAGGCAGCATCACATGGGGGGGTAAATCCGCAGCAATATCCTCTCCAACAATAAAGGAATAGAACAGATCATCTGCTTGCTGAGCTGGCGTGGCAGCATTGTCATAAAACCCGTCAGAAGCCATATTCTCCAAGTTGGTATTCAGCCATTGGACCGCTCTCGGCGTGATATACAATAGCCGCGCGGGCTGCTCATGAGCGTCCAGGACACCATCGACCCTAAAGAGTTCATTGCGAGCAACAGCTTCGCTTGGAGTTGGCATATATGTCAACCTTCAACCGCAATCAAGATATCAATTCATCATATTTGCTAATCGGACTGCACCCCTTAACCAGCTCCTTCGGCCAGCACCGTTGCGATTCGATTCAGGTAACTATCCCACAACACCGAAGTAGCTACTCACGATCAACAATTTTTCCAATAGAATTTCGTAGATTTCTGATCATCTACTCGTGCTTAAGCCACACCTCAACCGTGTGATGGTAGCATTGTGCTATGTTACCCACCCTTCAACACCTTCAGCACCTGCATCAGCCCGTCGGAAAGCCACACGCCGAACCCGGTCCCGGCCATGGCGGCGCCGAGGATATAGCCCCGGCCGATCTGCTTGATCTTCTGGTATTCGGCGACGAACTCCTCGGTTTCGCCGATGCGCTGTGACAGGGCCTTGTTCTGCTCGAGCAGACGTTCGTTCTGGTGCTCGACCGTGTTCAGACGGTCATGGATTTCATCATTGCCGCTGCGGTTTTCGTCCACCTTGCGGATCAGGGCATCGAGCTTGCCCTGAACCTCTCCCAGATGACGCGCGAGATCGACCGTCATGCCCTGCCCTCGTTATTTGATGATTGCGCGAAGCCCGGCAACGCCCGAGCCGACATAAAAGACCCACTGGATCATGTTGCCCGCCCAGGCATCGAGCGGGGCGGGAAAGGCGGCGATCGTCCAGGGCTGCGCATAGATGCAGTCCGGGCACCAGAGCATGTTGTAAAGGCAGATCGCCGCCCACCAGACGGCAAGCGGTACGAGGAAGAGACCGGCAAACAGCCAGAACCAAGGAAACGAGAGTTTGACCTTGTTGTAGTCCGCCACGATGCGGGCTTCTTCGACCACCTGCCGCAGATACTCAGCCGTCAGATCGGCCTCGATCTTCTCCCGGTCGTTTGCCTGTTCGGCCCGCCTTTCGATCAGGTCGGCGGCGCGGTCGAGAAGACCGCCCGCACCGAGTTTGGCGAGCCATGTCACGATCGCTGCGATCATACCCACACCTCGTGACCGGTCAGCGTGTTGATCCGTCGCGCGATCACATCGCGGTAGCGCCAGGCGAACCAGAGTGCGGCCGCAATAGTCACTCCGCCGACAATCCAGCCGACCGGCAGGCCGGAGGCCCAGGCGAGCGCGCCGGTCGCCGCCGCCGATGCCCCGGATTTCTGCGCGGCATCTTTCACGGCCTTCATGTCGCGGCGCAGCTGGGCAATCGTTGCCGGGCCGATGATCCCGTCATTTTTGAGATGCGGATGCGCCATCTGATAGGCGAGCACCGCCGCCTTCGTCTTGTCGCCGAACCAGCCATCGATCGCGCCAGGATCGAAACCCCGTTTTGTGAGCATGGTCTGGACATCGCGCACGACGGGATCGCCCTTCTCAGGCACGGTATCCGTGGCCTTTCGCGGAACGCCCTCGGGCGCGACGGCATCCACACCAGTATAGATGCCCTGCTCGAACAGCAGCGCCTCTTCCCGGCGCCGGCGCACAAGCCCGGGCAGGCGCTTGCCCTTGGAGGTGTTGTAGTGCGAGGCGAGATAATCGGCCGCCGCCTTCAGCTTGCCAGCACGCCAGAGCTTGCCGAAGCGCCATCGGCTCACCACGCGGCCGCCGAGATTATAGGCAGCACTTGTTGCGGCATCGAGCTGATACTGCGTGCGGTCCGCCGGCGAGTTGGCGACGACTTCCCTTGCATAGCCCTGATTGAGGACGGCGCGGAAGATCCGGTCGCCATCCTCGACCGAGATTGTCGTCTTGCCGGGAACGATCCGCGTGATCCCGATCTTTGCCAGTTCCAGCCGGCAATAGGGCGAGTTCATGGTGAAGCCGGCAAAGAGCGTCGGCGTGCCGGTCGGATCGAGATAGGCAACCGTGGGCGCGCCCTCGTGCCAGCGCACGAAGGCTGCCCCCGGTTCGGAGACCGTGGTGATTTCCATTTTCTGTTTTCCCTTGGAGTTTGCGCCGGTCAGGCCGGCAGTCGTTCAGGCCGACAAATGATCAGGCAAAGCGTTCGGCCGGCGTTGCCGGTTCCGGCGCGACCTGGAAGGCCGCCAGTTCCGCCGGCAGCGCTGCGCCATCGGCCAGACGGAGATTGACGTGGTATCCGGCGACGGCCGCCATCTCCGGATAGGCGATGCCATCGCCGCCGGTCACGGTCTTGCCGGTCGGGGCATAGACGAGACCATCGCAGGCCGCGCCCACAGGCTTGAGCGCCAGCATGCCCGTGGGCAGGCCGGTATCGCGGTAGGTAAGGCGGGCATCCGCTCCCTCTTCGGCCGGGATCGTCACCCCGGCCGCATTGAGAACGGCCAACGCCTCGGCATGGTCTTCGAACTTCAAAAACACATCACGCATGGGCCATCGCCTTTCCTTCAAGCGCCGCATCGGTCATCCGGAACGGCCAGATCACCAGTTGATCGTACCAGCCGGCGGCAAAGCGATCGGCCGTGGTCGCGTTCTCGTCGCGGCCGAGATAGATCTTGTCCGTGTCACACAGAAGCTCCCGGCTTGCCGTCACCACGGCATTGCCATTATAGGAGCCGCCGATCGTGTCGTCGGTCCTGTCGAAAGCGAAGGCGGCGCCGGCGCGCGGCGATGGCTGGGAGAGGCCGGAGGCAAGAACAGCGGTCTGGTCGACCTCGAGATCGGTTCCGGAATAGCCAAGCAGGGGATAGTAGCTCGCCCCGCCGACGATCCGGCCGACAAAGCCGGTCAGCCCCTCGAACCGCACCAGAATGGAGGCCTTGTCGCGTTGAAGAAGCGCCGCAACGGCATCGCTCAGGCGCGCCTTGTCGGCCGGCCTGGTGACGGCGCTGCCGCCGTTTGTGATAATGGGCGAGCTTGTCACCGCAGACTGCTCGAACTGGGGCAGGATGAAGTAGACCACCGCGCCGGGATCCGCCCGGACGCTGAAGGTCGCATTGGCAACGGCCTGATGTCCGTCCAGGGTAATTCTCTCATAGGCCGTGTTGGAGACCCTCGGGCCGTTGGCCACTTCGCTGATCCTCAGATAGGCTTCTCCGGCATCCACGCGCATATAAGCCGAGATCGAGTGGACGGCGGTGTTATCCGCGTTTCCCGAAGCAACGGCAAAGGCAACCCCGGTTCCGGCGGAATTGTCGAGCTTGTAGACCTTGCCGGACGCGCAGACCTCGGAAAGACCGGCGGCGGAAAGGGCAGCCGTATCGTCAACGACCGAAAGGACGGCCGGCGCGGCCGACCCTCCGATCCCGGTCAGGTCGGTCGGATTGGCGTTGTTGCACAACACCTTGTTGGTTGCCGGTCCTTCGAGCAGCAATTGTCGCCGGCCATTGGTATGGTCGAAGCGCGGCACATTCGCCGCCGCGATCCTGAACACGCCGTCGGCATCGACATAGGTCGCCGAGCCGGGTCGGGTAAAATCAATCATCTCCGCAAAGCCTGCATTCCGCATGGCTCACCTCGCATATCTGTCAGTGGAAAAATCAAGAAAGGCGGCCGGCGCCCGGCCGATCCCGTCGGCATCGCCCGCCGCATAAGCCGGCAGTTCCCACCAGCCTTCGGTGATGGCGTAACGGTTGCCGCCAAAGTCCAGGATGGCCGCCGGGCCGAGCGTCAGACCCGTCTCTCTATCCATTGCCGGAAAGGCGACGGACGCCCACCAGCGTGCGCGCCCCGGCGGCCGCATGGCCGCAAGGCTCAGTCCGATTGTCAGGGATGGCATGGTGCTACTCCGGCCAGTGGATATCTGAGGCAAAGTCTGCCGGGATCGGTGACAGATCCTTCAGCGCCCGGGCGGCGAAGATATGCGCCTGTTTGTGGGCAAGGGCTGCCTGCCCGAGCGCATAGAGGGTCGCCGCATCCATTTTGTGCGTGCTGTTGTCGGCGGCGATCCAGACAAAATCGCTGTCACCGCCATGCCAGCGATAGTCGCCGGCTTCAGCGCCGGCGATCATGGCGCCAAGGGCGGCCGTTGCCGCGCCGGCAATGTTCTCCCGGTCTTCCGCCCGGGACTGGTAGAGAACGCCGTTGAAGACAAAGCCCGCCGCAATCCGGCGGTCCCGCTCGGCATCGACGGCATGGCACAGAGCGCGGTTTGCACGCTTCCGGGCAAAGGCCTCGACCGCATCGCGATGCGCATCGAGCATATCGTGGAGATCGTCGGGCGTCGGAAAGGCCGCATCGATCTGCCAGTCGAGGATCACGGCCGAACCGACGCGCGCGCCGGTGTCGTCATCGACAATATGACCGGTGCGGAAGTCGCGGCCCGGTTCCGCTTCGGGATAGGCCAGCGACAGAAGATAGCCGAGCGTATCGTGATCGAGATCCGGATTGAGCGCATTGGCGCTGTCGGGCGTGAGTTTTGTCGCCATTACTGGTTCCTCGCATATTTGGCCCGGACATAGATCTCGCGCACCGCCCAGTCATAGTTCTGGCAACGCAGGCCGGTGATGAACATGCCGTCCGGGCAGTCGACCGTGTTGCCGGTGGTCTGAACCGTGCCGATCTCGTATGTGCCGCTGTCGTGCTGGACGCGAGCGCCGGCGGCGGCCCGGCTGTTGGCATAGGCCGATGCCCTGCTTTCGATCCGGTCATGAATGGCTGAATAGGCGTCCGAGCGCCCCCAATTGTTCCAGACAGAACCACTGACATTGCCATCCGCGTGAAGCGTCCAGCCGGAACCAGAGGCCAGATCGCCATTGCTGCGGAATGCATACTCCATGCCCCGCGACCAGATGAAGCCATCGCCATTGCTGCGTTGACCGACCTCGACATAGCTGTTGCCGCCATTGTTGGAGCGGAACTCGATCCGGGCATCGCTCTCACCGCTCGCCTGGAACGAGGCCAGCGTCGCGCCATCGAACATCACGCGCACAAAGCCGGTGAGCGTTCCGCCGTTCCTGGCATAGGCACCGAGCTTGTTCCTGGCATCCGCCGCATCGCCCGCCGTCATCAGATCGTTGGTGAAGGCCGTTCCGCCGGCGCTCAGAAACCCGTGCCCGTCCGGATCCACCTCCCCGATCGCGACATCGGCCGCACCGTCGAAGACAAAGAGCTTCCACGGCTTGGAGGCGGTGCTGATCCACATCGTCCCCCCGGTCGCATAGGCAGGGCGTTCCACGCCGCTATGCATGGAAAGGCTTGCCGTCCGAAAGCTGTTGATATTGGCCGCAAGCTGCGAGCCATTGGTGACGGTCGGGTCGATCGTCACGTTGTTATACTGCGTCATGCATGCACCTTTCCGTAGCCGGCAGCCACAAAATCGAACGTGCGTTCGACCGGCGCGCCGGACTGGTCCTTGAACACGATGTCAAAGCCGCTCTCATCCTTGTTGGCGATCTCGTAGTAATCGCCGAAGCGAAGGCCCTCAGCCGAGACCGAAAGCCCGGTGAGGCCGAAGTAGGGCGGGTCAAAACCGATCCGCCGTCCACTGGCCGGCACGGCGAGATTATTGCCGCTCAGTATCCGGTCGGGCATATCGACCGTCAGTTCGGCGCGCGCGACGATCGGCGTGATGTTGTCATCGACCGAGGTGAGGATCAGCCGCATCTGATAGGCTCTTGCCGCCACGTCTCCGGTGGCCGCTTCCCGCCAGTCCGACCAGTGCACGCCGGCATCGTCCGGATCGTCATCCGTGGTGCGCATCTCCATGACCGCGTTCCACTTCGACGCATCCGCCCCGACAATGCCGTCGAGCGCGCTCAGCACCGGCCATTTCGACATCGTGTCATCGACATCCTGCCCGTAGACCGACAGGACCGGCGTTACCCGGGACGTATAGACCGAGCCGAGATCGATCGTGCGGGAAGAGACATAGGTGCCGGAGGGCAACAGCCCGCCCCCTTCCGCCTCCGCAAGCCGCAAGCCCGGCTCGCCCGCCCGGCAGCCGTCAAAACGTCCCGACCAGGCCGGCTGTTCGACAAAGCGTTCGACTGCATTCATCGGCGTGGCGCCGACTGTGGTCTGGATCATGGTCGCGACCGGGCTTTCCACCCCCTGCCGCGTCACCGCCTTGATCAGATAGGTGCCCGGCCGCGTCGGGATCTGCACGCTGGTGGCATCCACATGATCGAGCTGGGCGCCGGAGGAGCGCCAGGACACGCCCGTCAGTTCCGGCGAATAGCGGATCACATAATGCGACAGGTTGAGCGCCGTCACCGGTGCCCAGGTGAGCGTGGCAACATCGCCGATCACGGCAATATTGAAGCGCTCGACATTGTCCGGCGGCGACAACACGCTTGCCAGATAGACCGCGTCCAGCGTTGCCCAGGGCGAGCGCTGGTTGAGCGCCGCGAAGACGGAGCGAACCCTGAAGCTGTAAATCCCCGGATCGAGATCCTGCAGGTCGATCGAGACGCTTTCCGTGGTCCCGACAGCAAGCCAGATCCCGCCCTGCCCCTGATACTGGACTTCATAGAGCGTGGCCCTTGTATCGTTCGGCGCGCTCCAGCCGATGGTAACAGCACCACGGGCGGACACGCCGCCGGCAAGATAGAGATATTCCGCGACCGTCACGTCCGAAGGCGGCAGAAGCGGCCCGGTCGGATAGGTCGAGAAGGATGGCGGTTCGAGCTCGAGACCCTTCTCGACACGATCCCATTTGGTTGCGTCATAGATCAGCGCCGAGACATCGAACTGATGCTTGTCGTTTTCCGTGATCGACAACACCCGGAACGGGCGCGGCGCTGCATCCGAGCCCGTCAGGATCCACATGGCGCCATTGACAGGGCGATCCGGCAATGCTTCCGCCAGTGCCAGAACATCGGTCTCCCCCGCCCCGTTCACGACGACCCGATCGGCAAGCGTGCCGTCCGGCATGACTACGGTCAGCGTATAGGCATCGCCGTCATTGATCGTCACCGGCGCATCGAGCGTGACCGCCGCCAGATCGTCGGATACCGCCTTCACCCGGCCGCCATAGCGCACACCGGCATAGGAGGGATCGGCGACCAGCACCACATCGCCCGGCGCGACATCGGCGTGATCGAGCCCGGCCCGATAGGTTACGACCTCGGTCGAATTCTGTTCGGTATCGAGCAGCCATGCTCCGTAACGATGCGCCTGTCCGCGCGAACAGCAGCCGATCGCCTGGATCTCGGTCTGCCGCGATCCGTATCTTGCAACCGCCTCAGCATCCTCGACCACTTCGATCGCCGGCATATAATTGTTGGCCGGATCGAACCAGCGGACGAGCACCTGCGTGTGGCGGGCCGAGAGCGCCGATCCCTGATAGCTGAACGTGCCGTCGACCACATTGGCGGGCGTCACCAGCTTGACGGGATCGGCCGGCTTGTCGCAGACCGCCGTCACAGCGCCCGTGCCCCAATAGACCATGCCCCGGAACACGCCGGCAAAGGCCGTCAGCACATTGATCGCCTCATCGCGCGAGGTGATGGCGCCGTTGAAGGTGTAGCGCGGTTCCTTGCCCCCGAACCCATCATCGACCAATTCGTCGCAATAGCGTGCAATCTCGTAAAGCGCCCATTTGGACACCTGCCCGACATCGACATATTGGCCGAGGCCATAACGGTCATTGACCACAAGGTCATAGAAAATCCAGGCCGGGTTATCGGTGACGGCGCGTTTGAACGTACCATCCCAGACACCCGCATAGGACCGCGTTTCCGGATCATAGTTCGACGGCACGGCAATCTCGATCCCGGCCCAGTCGACCGAGACCGTCGGAATGGCGCCGCCGCCGAACTCAGCCGCATCAAGCGTCACGCCCATCACGGCACTGTCGGGATAGGTCAGCCGATAATCCTCGATCACCGTATAGGAGGACCAGTAGGTCTGGTTGTTGGACGTCGTGCCATTGGCATCCTCGGAAAGCCGCCGCACGCGGATATACCAGGGTCCCATCCCCTCAAGCGGGATCCGGTAGGCGCGAACATAGGGCGAGGTGCATTTGCCCGATATCGTATCAGCGCGGGCCTCTTGCCAGGTGCCATCCTCGGTGCGGCGATCGATGGCGATATCGACCGCATTCTCCTTGACATTGCCATTGTCGGGATCGGTGAAGATCAGTTGTGGCACCTGAATGGAGACGCGCACGGCCGTTGCCGCGAGATTGGTGATTGCCCGCGTTGCCGACAGGTTCTGTTTGATCTCGACGCCGACGCCCTGTTCGTTCTCGACGGCCGGAAAGCCGGACAAGGCCGCCTGATCGGGAAAGCCATTGCGGGTCTCGAACGAGCCGCCTTCGAAGTTGAACGTACCGTCGCCGTTTTGGACCGGCACGTCATCGAAGAAGATCGATTTTGCCCCGTCCTTCAGCCCGCCGGTGACGCCTTCGGAGACGAGGAACAGAAGCCGCAATGTCTGTTTGGAGCGCAGCGTGTTCGCCGCTTCGCTATAGCCGCCCGAGCCGCCGCTCTTGCCGCCCTTGCCGCCGCCACGGCCGGAGATGCGCAAATCATGCATGAGGTTTGTTCCGAAACTCAGATAGCCACGTCTTCGGTGGAAAGCCCGGCGGCAATCAGCACCGGTTTGACGCGGAATTTTTGGCCATAAACCAGCGGCACGGGACCGCCCTCGGTCGTCACATTGGCGCCGCCGCTGAAGAGATAGGAGGACTGATCCTCGCCGCTGTCCGCATTGATCTTCGGCGCCGGCGACAGCATCTGCCCGAGCCCGCCCATGGCAAGCGCCACGCCAAGCCCCTTCATCGCCCCGCCGATCGTCGAGCCGCCAATGCCGATGCCGGTGATCGCGCCCGGGAACATGAAGGCCGCCCCGATCAGGAAGACGCCGGCAATGATCTTGCCAAGCCCGCGATTGCCCGCGCCGGCAATGACCGGAACGATATGCAGATCCGCGTTCCCGAGATGGAAGTCGAGATCATCCGGCCCGAGCGCCATGCCGGTTTCCGGATCACCGCGCAGAACCCTAAAATTCCGGTCGGTCGCATATTGCCGGAAGCCGGGCACGACGGCGGCGAGCGCCTGGCCCGCCTCGCCGGCGCTCGCGACATCGAGCTGGTAGGTTGGGGCAAACTGCCGGGCGAGATCGCCGTGGAGGTGGATTTTACGAACCATAGCGCACCCAATGCGTCACCCGCTTCAGCCACGGCCCGACGGGCTCGCGCCGTGACAGCCGTCCATCGAGATGATGCAGGCAAAGGCCATCTTCCAGCAGAATGCCGGAGTGACACGGCACCTTCGATACAAGCCGCATGAAGAACACATCGCCGGGCTGAGCTTCCGACGTATCGACCGTCCGGAAGCCCGCCTCTTCAAAATGATCGGCAAGCAGGTTCTCGCCCTCTTCCCACCAGCTTTTCGAGCGGGGAAAGTCCGGAAGGCGGATGCCTCGCTCCTGCCAATACCAGCTGCGCACCAGCCCGTAGCAGTCGAACACGCCCGGCACGAAGGATCGTCCGGTCAGCGGCGCATCCAGGCAGTGATCGCCCCACCAGAGAATGGGCGTCGTCACCTCGCCGTCGCAGCTCACGATCCCGAAGGGAATATTGGCCGCGATCTGACTGACCATATCGGCTTTTGACGGCCAGTGCGGATGCACTTTGGCGTTATGGCTGTGGATGACCGCTTCTGGCCGGAACTTCAGCCAGGTTTCCGCCGGCATTTCGAAGCCGTTTTCGCGATCGGCCGCGATGTTTTCGATGGGGACATAATGACCGCCGGACACCACGCCGCAGGCCTCTTCCGGCCATGCCGCAAGCGCATGCGCCCGGGCCTCCCGGGCAACATCATCACCAAACATGATTGCTTATCCTTCAGGTGTTTGCCCGGCCGACGCCGGGAAAGGCCCGGGTCGGCAGATCGCCATGGCCGAAGCGCTTGACGCAGCCCGATTGCAAAAGCTTGCTGCACCGGTCCTCCGATGCCGAAACCGCATTACCCTTCGCGTCAAAACAGGCCGAGCCCGCATAGGGGCATGTGGCCCTGGAATAATCGAACGAGCCGGTTTCGGGATCGAAGCGGCGATAGGTATGCGTGCAGGCGCTCTGGATCACCTGTCGGCCGGGGAGCTTTCTGCCCTGTTGATCGATTGCGGCGGCCAAAACCCACTCGATATAGACCCGGTTCTGGTTGGTCTTTTGCTCGATCCGATAGACATCAATGGGGAAATGCGCGTCGGGATCCGCATCCTCCATGCCGTCGAGAAACCGCCGAAAGGTGCGGATGCGCCGGAAGGTCGCCCCGACCAGATCGCCGAACTCGTTGACCACGGCCGACAACACGCCGGAGACATTCGCGACCTTCAGCGTCGGGCGCGGCATGGTGCCTTGCGACGACATCTCCCAGCCATCGGTCTCGATCGGCGTCGGCGCATAGACATGGCCGCCGAAGGACACCGGCGCTTCCTCGAAGGCCGATGACGTGAAGCGATAGATGCCGCCGCCGATGACCGAGGCATCAAGTTCATAGAGGTGGATGATATCATCGCTCACCAGCCCCTGCGCCGTTTGCGACAGGCCGTTTCCCGCCTGCTCGACAACCAGCATCGTGCCATAATGCGATCCCGTCATTTGACCAGCGCCACGATCTCGGAAGCCGTCGTGCCCGTCGCCAGCACCTTGTGGGCGGCAACCGGCAGAAGCGTGCCGCTCTGGCAGTGATAGATCGCGGTGACGCCGCTCAGTTCAACCGCGACAGCCCCGCCAAAACCGACATAGAGCGATTGAACGCCGACCAGGGCATTATCGTCGGAGGGCGTGACAGCGGCATGCTGTCGGGCCGGCGTGATGATCTCGGCAGCCGTCCGAATGGCCTCGATCAGCGCCGTGGCTTCGTCCGACAGACCATGACGCGGACTAAGCGCGCCGTCGCCATTGGTTTCTGCCGAGATCGGGCGCTGGACGCCGGTGGCATCATAGACTTTGAGCGTGCTCATAGGTCATACACCCTTTCGATCTTCGCTGTGATCGTGTCACGGCCGCTGCCGAGAAAGCCCCGCGTCCAACTCTTGCAGCGATAAAGCCGGGCCGCTTTGTCACGCGGCGCTTTCCATTCAAAGGCATGGAAGCCGCGCAGGCTACGAAAGAAGGCCTCGATCTGATCGGCCTGTGAGATCGAGAGCGACGACCACACCGCGTTGAAGGTCAACCCCTCTGCATTGAGGCCTGCCCCGGATCTTTGGCTATAGCCGTCACCGAAACTGCTCTCCAGCACGCGGAATTCCGTTTCCCGCGTGCTTTGCACCGAGGGGCATTTCGGCGGTTCGAACCTGTCTGCCATCAGAATGGCCCTCCAGCCAGCATGCCGCGTCCGCGCCGGTTCTCCTGTATCCGCGCGTCGATGGCCGCATCGATCTGTTTTCGGAATTCCCGTCCCATGGCCGCCGCATCCTTCGGGTCCGTGGTTTCCGGGACGGTCACATTGATATCGCCGATACTCACCAAACTGGAGCCGCGCGACTGGACAGAGCGCAAAGCCTTCATCGGCAGGCGCGGCAAAGCCGCATGGCGAACAAGGCCGCCATCGGCAAGTTTCAGGCCATCGCCATTGTTGATCGCCTCAAGCAGGGGCGCGTATTTTCCCGCCGCCCTGGCATTGATCACATACTCACCATCGGAGAGCCATGCCGGGATCTTGTCACCGCGCGTTCCCCCAGGACCGGAAAGGCGACCGCCGCCCGTGGCATCAATGCGCCCGCCGGTGGCCGCATGAACGGCGCCGCCATCGGCCTTGCCAATACCGCCGAAAATCGCACCGAAGAAACTGCCAAGTCCCGGTTCGCCGGTATTGAACAGGTCGTTCAGCGCGAGGTCCAGCAGCTTGTCGCCGACGCGGCCAAGCGCATTGGCGAGGGCATCAGCGGCATTCACGCCGCTCACCAAGTCCGACACAAAGCCGCCGGTTACGTCTTTTGCCGTCGCCTTGAAGTCATCAACCGACTGGCGAAGATCCTCGTTCTTGCGCGCCGCCTTCTCGGCTTCCGCCGCCGCTTCCGCATAACCTTGCGCCAGATCCTCGATCGATTGCCGAAGATCCGCATCGACGCTCAAGCCCGCCGTTTCGGCAGCCGTCAGCAGATCCTGCGTTGCCCGCGCCTTCTCAAGGGCAAAGCCATAATCCTCGACCAGCGGGTTCAGCGCGGTTTGGGCATCCCTCTCGGCCATCAGAGCGGCGGTGCGCTCCCGGATCGACTGAACGGCATTGTCGAAGCTGTTGTCACCGCCTCCGCTTCCGCCACCGCCGCCGCTGCTTCGACGGGCATTGGCCGCCAACGAGCTTTGTGCCAGGTGGGCAATCTCATTGTCGGGAAGGAAGCCACCCTTGTTTTCGAGATCCCGCTTGATGCTTGCCTTTTCCCGCTCAAGAGCGATCTGTTCTTTTGACAGGCCGTTCTGGCGTTCGATTTCGTCGGCATAGTCTTTGCCGACCTGAAGCATTTTCTCGCCTTCAGACCGGCTTTCGCTATATCCGCGATAGGCCGACACCTGACTGTCGCTCATACCACCTGAGGTGCTGACATTGACCGCACTGAGAAGCGTCATGAACTCGCGCGATTTATCGACAAGCTTCTGCAGCATGCCGAAGATCGGCGCCAGCTTGGCGACATAGCCGGCCGCATCGGGATTGGCGTCGGCCATCGTTTCGAGCGCTCTTCGCGCCTCGGCCGCCCCTTCCTTCGTTCCGTCGAAATCATCAATGATGTCAGCAATCGCCTCGCGCTGATCGAGCGAGATCGGCATGGCCTGACTAAAGTCCAGCAGACTGTCGCGGGCTTCCTCAAGCTCGCGCTTCAGATCATTCACCTCGCTTGCGGCCTTTGCGCCGTCGAGATGCCGGAGTTTCTGTGCCGTCTGTTCGACCTGATAGGCCAGATCCGCGACCGGCTGGGAAACCTCGGTTGCCCGGATCTCCCGCATCTTGTTGATAACATCCTGGAAACCGACGCGACCGCGTTCAAGATCGCGCGCCATGTCGTGGATGCCGAAGACGGCATTCAGATCGACCGAGCCGCGTTCAAACTGATGCGTCAGTTCCTTTGCCTTGTCGACAATGCCGCCAAGGGCATCATCATCGCGGAACCAGCCGAGAAAGCCCTCGCCCATTTTGCTGAGGCGGTCATATTCGTCGGCGAGCATCTTCACCTTGCGATAGATCTCGCCATCGGTGAGTCCTTCGGCCGCTTCCGTCACACCCTCAAGCTTCGGCGCGGCCTCCTCGGCAACAAGGCCCAGCCGCTCCAGTTCGGCATTGACGGCTTCCGTCCGGGCTTCCGCTTCCTGCGAATGCCGCGAATAAAGCGCCACCGCCCCGACCAAGGTTCCGCCGATCAGCAGACCAAGCGGGCCAGCCGCCGCGCTCATGCCGCCAAGGGCGGTCGACAGGCTACCGGCGGCCATGGCCGAGCGCATGGCAGCCGCAAACTTCGTCAGCGCCGTGCCGGCAAGGCCAAGCTTGACCAGCATGCCCGCGATCGACCGACCGACCAGCGCGCCAGCGATCACGCCGGCAAGTGCCAGAACCGTGTCCGCCGTCTGATCGAAATTGTCAGCCAGGGCATTAAGCCCGGAGATCAGCCGCTGGGATGCGCCCAGGCTGCTATCCGTCTCGCCGATATATTTGGTGAGCGCATTGTTCACCTTCGTGACGCCCTGTGCGATCGTCTGCGTGGCGTTATCAGCCATCTTCTCGATGGTCGGAAAGCCCTTCATAAAGGCGTCGAAGAACTCTCGGCCCGAGACCTTGCCGTCATTGACCAGCTGCTTCAGCTTGGAAACGGAGCCGCCCGCTTCATCGAGACCATTGGCGACCGCGATCAGAATAGGCCGTGCGCCCTCATTGATCGAATTGAATTCCTCGGCCTGGACACGGGCCGAGCCGAGCAACTGCCCGAGCTGCGTCAGGGCGCCGGAGGCCTCCGCCGCCGACTTGCCCTCGACCTTCAGCGCGGTGGCAATCCCGTCGGTGAACTTGAGCAGGCGTTCCTGCGACTGCTGAAGATTGTCATTGGCCTGCGAGGCCTTGCCGAACAGATCGGCAAGCGCCGTGATCGGCGCGGCATTCTTCTGAGCGCTCTGATAGAGCGTATCAAGCGTGCGCACCTGATCCTGGCCGACAACGCCGGCAACAGCCAGCGCGTTCTTCGCTTCGGTCCAGGCATCGGCATAGCGCGCCACTTCACGCACCGAAAGCGCCGAGGTGAGCGCCGTCGTGGAATAGAGCAGCCCCTTGAACGCGTTCGCGCCAAAGCCCTCAAGACGGCGATCCATAGCAACCGCCTTTTTCTGGATCGCATTCAGGTGCTTGTTGGTGATGCCGTTGGCCTTGGCGAGCCGCTTTTCGTATTTGTTGAAGTCAGCGGAAAGCTGCACGACAAGCTGTTCAAGGTCGGTGGCGGCCATCTATTCCTGCTCCTGAAGCCAGGCCCATATCTCTTCGGCCTGCCCGTCTGTCAGCCTGGTCTGATCGTTCTCGGCGGCCGAGTTGGCCTTGATGTAGCCGTCGAGCGCTGCCGAGAACTGCCAGACGCTCATGGCGTCGACCTGTTGCGGGGAAAAACCCATGGCCGCGCCAGCACCGTAGATTTTCGCCATGCGGATCTTGCCGTTTGGAAGATCATCAAGGCGCTCTTCGGCCCCGGCGCTTGTCACTCCCCCACGGTTTCATCCGGAGCGCCGGCCAGACCGGCGAACACGATTGCCAGGGCAAGCGGGTGATTTTCGAGCGGCGGCCGATCCTTCACATAACGGCCGGCAAGTTTGAGAGCCTCTTTCGGCTCCATCCCGCCACCGATCAGGCCAATGCGGACGGTCTCGAAGACGTCTTCGATCTTCCAGTCGCCGGACTGCAGGCGCGAAAGCAACCGCATCGGACCGCAATCGCACTTTTCCTGCAGTTCGGTGATCTGTCCGTAGCCAAGGCGGAAGGGATAGACCCCATCGCCAAAGGGCTGTTCGATCCGGGCATCGCGCATCAGGCCGCGACCCACTCGTTTTCGATGGCGCCGGCCGAATCCATCTGGATTGCCGACTTCACCTTGGGATCGCCGCTCTTCTCACCGCTGATCTCAAAACTGGTCAGATGGAAGGGCCCTGTCCATTTCATGGTTCCGGTCGAGTACTGGATGGAAAGCTCGCAATTGATCGGCTCGGTACTGGCGAACGCCTCCCACCAGGGCTGGATCGACGTTGCGGCCAGAACGCCGTCGCCGGAGACCGAGGCCGAGAGGCTTTCGGCGTTGCGCTCCAGCCAGGTCACCTGATCTTCATCGTCACAGTCGACCACCAGCGTTTCGCCGGTATTCTTCGAGAAGGTCAGCGACTTCGACGTCATCCCGCAGGGCTGGGCGAAGACTTCCGGATCGGCGCCGTCACCCAGCTTGATCAGAAGTTTGCCAAAGGTCGTGGTTTTTGCTTCTGCCATTTTCCATAGCTCCAGTGTTCCGCCACCGTGGACGACGGCTGGCGATTGCAGATTTCAGATTGTCGGGTTAGGCTCAGTCGATCTCGACAAAGGCCGTGAACGACAGGGCGGCATGGTTGGTGATGCCATTCGGCTCGCGGACGATCCGGGTGATGCGATGGTCGATCGTCACGTTTCCGGTTTCACGAGGGCTTAGTGAAAGTCCGGAGCAGAAATCCATCACCACCGAGGGATAGAGGCTTATGCCCGAGACGCTGTCTTCCGCGCGGTACCGCTCAAACGGTTCTCGATCGATGACCGTGACTTCAGCACCGTGCAGACAACGTTTCACGGCGCCGGCGAGCTTTTTCACCTCGGCCGATCCATAGGCTTCACCGTCACCTTCCGACCAGCAGTCGATCTGGAAGCTGACTTCCTCTCCCATGATGCACTCGGCATCGTCCTGCAGGCTGTCGCTCGGTCCCATGGAGATATAGGGAAAGGCCGGCTTTGGATCGGCAGGCACGCGATCGAAGACGCGCGCCGCAACGAAACCGGAAACCGAAACGTCGCGCTTCAACCTGTTGATGACCACCCTGGTCAGTTCATAGTTTGGATCCATCAGCCACCTGCCGCGACCTGTTTTGCCGCCTTTGTGAGCGAGCGAGATATCCGTGATTTCACGCGGCGGCGCTTGGCCCGATAGGACACATAGAAATAAGGTTGCGCCGGCATGTCCTGTCGGCCGAATTCGACCCACCGCGCCCAAAAGGCTTCATCATCGCCGGCATAGATCGTGATGGTCAGTTCGGATCCGAGCGAGGATTTCACCGTGGCCGCGATGATCGAGCCGGATGGCGCACGCCCCCAGGTCCAGCCGATGCTGTCCCGAAGGGCGCCACTGTCGACCGGCGCAAGACTTTTCATCAAGGCGACGATTTCGTCGGCGGACTGCTCCATCGCGCGCCGGATCAGCTTTTTGGCGACCACCGGCATCCGCTTCAGTTTCCGCTCAAGGGCGGCACGGCCGAGAATGGTCGAGCGTCGGGCCATCAGCTCGGCGCCCCTTCCGAAACCATCATCTCGACCCACCGGTTTTCGTCATAGACATTGACCGGCGGCGCCGTGATCGCGAACACCCTGCCCGGCTTGCGGGCGTCCATGATACGCCAGTCTGCCGTGACCGCCGCCGCTTCGGCGCTGTATCGGATGCGCACCGTATAGGGCTGGACACCCTGGAGGCGCGCGGCCATCACGGTTTCGTTGCCATTGCGCGCGATCATCTGCGCACGGCGGGTGAACACGGTCTCGAAAGGTCCGGCGACATCATTGCCATAGCCGTCATCGGCGACGATCCGCTTCTGGAAATGCAGCCTCGACCGCAATTGTCCGCCGCTAGTCGCCGGTCGTGCCATGATCGGCCTCCGCGTCTCTTCGGCGGGCAGCGCCAGCGCTCACTGCAGCATCGGCGCAAGCAGCCCGGACGTTGTATTCGCCGCCCGCGCGATAGGCGATCGTGATCTTTGGCCTTTCCGGCGGCGACCAGCGAAAGCCCTGGCTGAATTTAACCCAGACCATACTGCAGACCTCAATCGCGTTTCGAAGGCTTCTCGCCGGATGCGCTCGGACTCGTTTTCGGCGTAAAATTGCGCTTGCCGTTGCCGGTCAGCTCCTCGCCTGCATCGCGGCCTGAAACTTCCTTCGCAACGCCGGCCTTTACCAGCAGCGCGGCGCGGTCATCCGGACACTCAAGTCGGTCATCCGTTGCAAACGGGACGCCACCATAATTGTGCTTCTTGGTGAACTCGACGGTTTTCATATGGTCTGCCTCCGAAAGCCGCGAACCATGATCGCAACGATGCTGCGCAGCCTGTTGTGATTGATGTTCGACCCTTCCTCATAGAAAGAGCGAGCGATGAAATACCCAGCCTGCCTGATAGCGTCCGGCACATCTCTGATGGGCCAGCCGGCGGTATAGGTCACAGTTACGGAGATGGCTCTCGGCCAAGTCTCGCCGGGATTAAGGACGAGCGTCCCGTCTTGAATGGCGTAGATCGTCGCGAGCGTCTGCTCTTGCCCATCCTCGTCAACATACGTGACAGCCGATGTCGTGATCAGGTCGTGGTAGGACAGGTTGACGGACCGGAAAGAACTGAAGCTCTCGGTGAACTCCGTCGCGACAATCGGGCGGCACAGAATGCCATTTGCGGGATCAGCCAAGTAGCTTTCAGCCGCGTCAAGATAAGACGTGATTTCGGCGTCGTCGTCGGCGAAATCGATCTTGCCTTGCTGCTTGAAAACGTCGAGATCCAGAAATTCCGGCATATGTCAGCCTCATGGGAGAATGAGGGCGACCGTAGCCGCCCCTTTCATATTACACGGCCGAAGCGTCGTGGAAGACGAAAGCCTCAGGACGCGACACTTCCAGCGCAAGACGCTTCTCAAACAGGATCGTGACCATGTTTTCCGAGAAGTTGTCGCCGTCTTCGGTCGATGCCATGACCGTAAGGCCCATGCGGTCCCAGATCTGCGCTCCGAGAGCGAACGCGCCGACAAGGAAATCTCCGGGCGTGATGCTGTCCGAAAGAACAACCGGCAGGCCCCACAGACGCGGTGTTGCGCCGGTCGTGACCGAAGAGAACAGGTAAGCGCCCTGGGTATCCTTCAGAAGCTCGATCATAGCCCAGTCTTCGGGGTTCAGAACGATGCCCGAGGCCGGATAGAGTGCTTTGCGAACCTGAAGCTTGGCGACACGGATATCATCGACCAAGGTGGCCGGCGTGTAGCCGCCAATGGTCGTGTTGTCATAAGCCGTCGCCTGGGGCAGAAGCCCCTTCAGGTTGGGGCTGGTGCCGTTGCCGGTCAGAAGCTGCTCTTCTTCGACAAGATTGAGGCCATAACGACCGCGCCCGTCGATATAGGAACGCAGCATCGGCGCATCGTCCAGGACTTCCATCGATGCCCGGAACTTGTGGGCGATCTTCTGGACCGGGACGATGAGCTCACCGAAGGTGATCTCAGACTTCGGCTTGGTTCCACCTTCCGCCACCGGAGCGGCGGCATTCGTGAAGCCGGTTTCCTGAATGGAACGGATCGAATTGCTCGAAGTCGTCCCCGCCGGGATCAGACTGCGAATGCGAAGATCAATATCAGGCGGAGCGACGAAGTCGCCGGACTGTTCCGGCGTCAGCACCGAACGGGAGACACCCGTCGCGATATTGCCGGCGTTCGTCACGTCCTTTATCTCAAGCGCGATCTTGACCGCCTCGCGGGTCGTCGCGTTCGACTTGAACTCGTCGCTGTCGATAAACTGCTGCCCGATCGACTTTGCCGACGTGGGGTTCAGAAGGCCGGCGAACTTCTTCTGCATTTCCGCAGCTTCGTCGCTCACCTTCTCGATGTCGCCGGAGAGCTTTTCAATCTCACCCTTGATAACACCGTTCTCGTCGCTCGCCGCCGACTTGAGCGCATCGATCATCGCCGCCAGATCGTTCGACTTGCCATCAAGCTTTTCGAACTGGCCTTTCACTTCCTCGCGAAGAGCTTCGCGAATGCCTTCCATGGACAATTCAGTCATGGTTTTCTCCAGATTTTGAGGAATATGGCCCGTCAGAGGCCGCTCAGCGCGCGTTTAAAGTCTTCTAGTGTCAGACTTTTTTGCCCGTCGCTCACCTCACGTTCCGCGCGAACACGGGCCACAGCGGCCGCCGCCGCTTTGGCCTCATCAGCCGAGAAATCCGCCTCACGCATGATATTCTCGACAAATCTCTTCAAAATGGCGGGGCTTTCGCCCTCAATCGACTTCACCGACGACACAAGAGCTTCTGGCAGCATCGGGAAGGTGACAAACGAGACCTCCCACAAGTCAACGCTACGCAACTCCCGGCCAGATTTGGTTTTCACGGCGTCCTTGGTCCGAAACCCGATGGACATGCCGTCGATCGCGCCGAACTCCAGGTTCGAATGAACATCTTTTCCGAGCGTCGAGCCCAGATTGACCCGTCCCTCGACATAAAGCCCGGTATTATCCTCTTCGATCCGGTCCCAAACGCCGACAACCTGCCCCGGATCGTGCTGAAAGAGCATCTTGGGCTTACGTTCCGACTTGGAAAACGCGCCTTTGACGACAATATCGCCGCCCATGTCGCGGATGCCGAACTTCGAGGCATAACCCGTGACCCTGCCTCGATCGTCAATTTCGGCCTCGAGAGGCGCAAACTTATACTGAAGGGCCATTCTGACCTCCGTTCCGCCTGTTTTTCTGCCAGAAGTCGTCGCCACGCTCAGGGAGATTGAACGGGGACTTGCCCTGTCTCACTTCATCCTCGGTCATCCATGGTGCGTTTCCGCCGGAACCGAGCGCTCGGGCATAGATTTCTGCTCTGACCTGCGGCGTGGTCCGCATGAGGGCATTTTCGTCGAAATTCGGTTCCACGGCGGACTTGCGGAAGAATGAACGCTTGAGCGAAGCTTCCCAGCGCCCGATCCATGGCGCCATGGTATTTGCCTGGTGAAACAGCATCACATCGGCAACCGCGCCCTGAGCGCCAGACCCCGCCGTCTGCATCAAATAGTAGGGATGAACCCCGAAAATCCGGCCGATTTCCTCGATCTGAAACTTCATCGTTTCAAGTAGTTGCTGATCGGATGAAGTCTGCACCAGCTGTTGGAATTTGCCGTCCATATCGACAACGGCAATGCCAGTTTTCCCAAACTGCTCGGACCAGGCCTTTTTCAGCTTTGCAACGCTATCCTTGCCGGTGCCTTCCTGAATGAACATGACGCCATACGGAGCGCGTGTATCGGCAAACTGCGCCTGCCGATCCTGCAAGCGCCTGGACAGATCAAGGACGCGCCGGCACGATTTGATGAGGTTGAGGCCGGCGAGCATATCCCAGCGCGGCGACGTGACTTCGAAAATCTCGTCACGGGTGAAATCACCATAAATCGCATAGTCATCGATGCTGACCGGCAGCACATACTGCCCATTCTTGTACATCCAGCGGCCGTTCCAATTCGGATGCAGCGGGATAAGCTCAACCGGCTTGCCGAGGCTGTTCCGGCGGATGTAAGCCCGCCCAGTTCCATTGAACACGGCATGAAGGGTGATCAGCTCTTTGAACTCGACACCCGTCATGAACTCGTTCGGCTCGGTGTTGATCAGATCCAGGACGCGAGATGTATTTTTATCCTCGCCTTCAGTCTTGAGAGGCAGAAGTCCCATGCCGCCGGCAATTACGAAACCAGCCCGCAGCGCAGCCGCGACGCTGGTGAATTGCCGCGACCCGACCTCGCCGACGCCCTCATAGAAGATGCGGTCTTCCTTGTCCTCAATCCCCGCCGCCGCGGCGTTCTTCATCTCTGCGGGGCGGAAGATTTTTCGAAAGAGGTTCATAGGATGATCAATTCCTCTTCCTCGAGATACGACCGCGTCTGGCTGGCCATTCGACTCGCCGCCGAACCGACCGCCATGGCAATGGTAACCATGCCGTCGATCCGACCTCGGGACTTCCGCTTGTCGAACCATTTGTTCTTGAAGGCGTCAGACTGAACGACCGCATTTGACGCACAGATTGTGGTCAGGCGATTTCGATCAATGACCACGACGTTGCGGAGGATGCTGTCCTCGAGGTGCCGCATGGACAGCGGCATGCAAAGCATCTTCTCTTCGAAGACAACCTTGCTTCCCTGGGCATGCGGTACGATCTTCAAGCCAACGCCCTCGGGCTGATCGTCGCCCTCGTACTTCCACACCGGGAAGCCAGCATCATCTGCCGCCCTTATGAAGTTCTGGATGAAGGTCGAGTCCACCACCATCTGCTCGACATCGTGCCTCGAATAGAGATCCGCGACCTGCCTCACCACGAAAGAATAGTCGATCGTGGCAGTCGCCGTGATGGTCACCTGTCCGGCCGCCTCAATCTCGCGGTAGGGAATCTGATCGGCCGTGCTGCGTTCGTCGACCCGCTCGCCAGTGGTGAAGTACCAAGTCTTCGCGGCAAGGGTTTCGCCTTCCCAACATCCCGAAAGCGCCGTCAGGTCGTTCTTTTCTGACAAGTCGAGCGAGAGGTGGAGCTTCCGCCCGACCATTTCCTCTTCATCAACGTCACCCTGAACGCGCTCCCAGGCATCCTCAGCAATCCAAAAGCCGGCCGTACCGACCGGGATGCCGAAATACAGACGCTTGGTCGTCAATGCAGTCGAGATCATGTTGCGGGAGGTCTCAACCTCTTTTCGCACGTTCTCGATCGGATAGGTGATGCCCAGCGCCGGAAGGGATTTGACCCAGCAGCTTTCGTCGTGAAGCGGATCATCGCCTTTATCCGTCCTCGCGATGAACGCAAAGGCAGAGTCATCGGTAAATTCGCCGCGCAGCACCTTCTGAAAGAATTCGCTGTATTCGGTCCCGACATGCTGGTCGACGGACGGCGTATTGGTGCCCAAAACCATCATCGGATCACCGCTCATCTTCGCGATCGCGGCGCGCCAGATCGAAATGGCCTTGTTCGTCTTCATTTCGTGGATCTCGTCACCGAGAACCAGAACAGGTTTCGGTCCCGAGATTGCATCGCTGTTTGCAACCGGTTCAAATTTCGAACCACTGGCCGGGTGTTCGATCTTCCAGGCGTTGTCACCAAAGCCCCGGATCATCACCTTTCCCAGACTTTCGAGCGTTTCGTCTTCCTTATCCGGGATAGGCGCCCGGCACATGGCGACCGCATCGCGAAACATGACGTTGGCGGTCTTCCGATCCTCACCAATGCAATAGACTTCGGCTCGCCGGCGCTTCCGGCCAGCAATCTCATAGAGCCCGAGGCCGGCCATCAACGGCGACTTGGCTTGCCCCTTACCGGTTTCCATCCAAACGAACCGAAACCGACGAAGCCCATTCGCGTCTTTCCAGCCGTAAATCGATCCGACCACGAAGACGTGCCACGGCAAGAGCTTGAAGGGCTCTCCCTCTTTCGCGCCTTCCGTGATGCTCAATACCGAAGGGAAGAAGTTGATCGCCCGCTCCGCGGCAGCAAGATCCCAGGTGAGGCCGCGTTTTGCGCCATCTCGCAGATCATCGAGATGTCGCTGTGCTGCCAGCCGAACAAGATCGCCCACAATGATTTCACCGGAAGCGGCCTTACGTGCCCATTCCGTTGTCTGGTCAATCAAGGTACGCGTCAGCTTTCGTGGGCTTTGATGCGGGCGGCTTCTCCGCGACCTTATCCTGTGCGGACTTGGGGCTGATCAGCAACGCATCTTCGAATTTTGCCATGCGGTCGTTGAGCTTCTCGCAAGCCGACCAATTGAAGTTGAAGACGTCGCCGCCGTTCGGGCCAACCTTCACCGGCCCCTCTTCGACTGCGATTGGATAAAGCGCGTGGTATTCAGCGCAGGCCCGCGCATATCGATCGGCGATCTCAACGCGCCGGACAGTCAGGAGGCCATTTTCGTCCAGCCAATCGATCGTTTCGCGCCAGACCTCTTTGGCCTTTACCGCCTTCTCTTCGTCCGCTCGAAAGATATCGGCATAGCGTGGCTGACGAGGCTTTTTCACCGCCATAGACCCCTACCCCATCTTTCAGCTTGATCTCAGTGCGAACGGAGGTGGGCCGCGGGTAACCAGACACCACCCCCTTGTTTTTTATCAGGGGGCCCAACCATCATCGCGTTGCATCCGACCGCCCCTCTCCATCCGCTGCTTGGCCGTGGAGTGGCAAAACTTGCAAAGCGTCTGAAGATTGCCGAGCGAAAAGAACAGCGCCCTGTCGCCCCTGTGTGGCTGAATATGATCAACCTCGGCTGCCTGCGGATCACTGCGTCCGGAAACCACGTGGCAATCACACATCCGACACCGGCCACCGTCTCGGGCGATCGCCTGAAGGCGTAGCTTCCGCCACGCCGCCGTCTGGTAAAGCCGGTGACGCTCGCCCTTACCAGAGCGCGACAATGTCCGTCGCCGTCGTGGCACTGAGCACATGCGTTACCCTGAGCGGATGATAGCCAGGCTCAACGCCGACAAGCTTCACCGTCTCACCACCGAGCATGGTCAGTTCGAGATCACCGCGTCCGCCAACAAACAGGGCACGCGTCGCGACACTGAGGGCTTCGGCGCCAGGGGTCACTTCTGCAGCATGGGAGGCCGGCGCGGTAACGCCAGAGGAATAGCTCTTGAAGGTGTCCATGCTTTTTGGGCTTTCGATGTCTGGAAACGAAAAAGGCCGCTATGAAAGCGGCCATAAACATCCATCTGTGAAGAGCGCCTTTCGCGCCTTCCGGGTTCAGGTATCGACACCGATCGGCCGAGGGACCCAAATCATCCTGCGCTATTTGTTTCCGATTTGTTCCCCATTGTCAAGCAGCTTCTAATTTATCTGTTGGCAGGCTCAGTCGCATCTCCCCTCCGAACATCTCAACCGTAAAGAACGCGTGACCTTTGTCGATACTCTCGACCACCACATGACGGCCAGCGAGAGCGCTGTCGACGATCACAGCAGTGTCCCCGACGCCAAACTCGCGATGGGTTGGCATATGCCGGTCATGGTCAGGCCGGCGAAGCCCATTCCTGAAATTGCGGATAAATGCGTCCATGTTGTCGAAGCACCTGGGTTCACCGGCGACACCAACGACTGCGCTGACCAAGGGCATCTGAAACAGGCGATACCAGTCTACCTGCCCCGCAAATCCAGCGAAAAGATAGCGCGGCATAACGGGATAGTGCTTCAGCACCTTGTCCTTCGAATACCGGGACGGCTTTCGCCAGACGCTCTGAAACGGGCAGAACGTGGCGATATCACGCTTCGACAAAATCTCCTGAGCGGCGAACTCTTTCTGAGGCGGGACAAGCAGCGCATACCAATCAAGCTCAGATACGAGCTCAGGCAGACGACCGTTATTCAAACATTTCTTCATTCATCGGCTCCGGGTTTGCAGGGCAAGTTTGGACCGATGGTGTGCCGTGGCAGGGCAAGCGAAAACTAACTCATTTCCGGAACCGAACGCAAGAACACAACGGGATCATTCATGATCTCAACGCACATTTTGAACACCGCATCCGAACGCCAGGGCGATGCCATCCCGGTCGCACTTCCCCAGAACCATTCCTGGCTATCGTAGTGGATGCGCTCCGAGGTCAGACAGGTGGATACACTGCCCGAGGGGGAGATGCGCGCAAGCGGCTGGTAATCGCGATTGTGCAGGACCACAGATCCGTCCGGGCAATTGTACCGGCCATAGGGCAGCGTCTTGCGCATCGGGAACCACGCATGCGGCGCCAACCTGGAGCGGATAACCCTGAAGTCCTCGCGCACGGTCGCCACCTCTTTGCAGCCATCCGTCTCGATGTAGATCAGGCCGCCCTCATCGATCGAGGTGATGCGTCCGAACTTGCCAAGCAGGCCGCCACCCGATCGAAGCCGAACCCACTGACCCGGCGCCAACTTCCAAGCCGTTTTGCCCATTTGAAAACCTTGTTGTCCATATTGCGCATAATACAAAACCACCCCCAATATAGACTCAAATCTGGCATTAAATGAAGGAAAAACGCATTTAATATCGAGTTATAGAAACAAGGCAATATGACAACAAGATAAATTTTATTATATATATCAATATCTTAAGTCCTATATCTTGTTGCCGAAGTGTTGCAACATTGGCAACAAGCCCGCTGAAAGGCCGCCAAGTTAGCTGCCAATGTTGCAACGAGTTGAACAACAAGATTCCGGTTTCGCGACAACCCAAACTTAGCGGGTGCTGTTTGTCAGACCAGGCTGCAATATTCCACGTTCAGCGTGAGCGTAGGCCATTCGCTGTCGATCTTTTCAAAAAGCGTTGAGACAGCAGCATCTGCTGCGTATGCGCCAGGGACCTTATGGAACTTAGCCCCCTCTCCGCCAAGCGCCTTTGACATAAGGCTTCATGAATTTTGAGTCTTTTTTCACAGGCCGGCTTCAAATACCCTTCAAAGCCTCTCCAAAAACTCCCAAAGGATGCGAAGCGTGCCGTACTAGCGGGCGAAAATCAAAAGTCCGACATGGAACAGAGCCGCGCTTTCCGATAAATATATAAATATCAATTTGTTACAGCATAATCCGAGCGAAAAGAAGCCCAACACCGGTGCCCGTTTCTCAAGGACCTCATATAAAAATGAAATCAATTTATTGATTCAATCTTTCCATCGCGCAAAGATAGATGGAGAATTCCAAAGGGGGGGCGAATTGTTATTTTTTTCACAAAATCCACGATGGTCTCAATCGTGGTGCAGCCCGAAGAGTGGGTTGCGCAGTCGCCTTAGTATCTAGGGGCATTTTGCAATGGCGGTTTTGTTCCCGACTTTCCAAAGCTTAGATATTGAAAACTACCTTCTATATCCTGGGACTGAAAAAACTCCAGGCCTCAAGCTTAAATTTGGCGGCGGACCTTGGATCATCCTCGGGGTGAACGGCCTTGGAAAGAGCACGCTTTTGCTTGTGCTAAAGCATATTTTGCTCGGGGCGGTCAGTCTTCGCCCCCCCGGCTTCGGCGGAGAGCGCGCGGATATCGTCGCAGCTGACAAACGTATGTTCGCGGTTCGTGTTTCCGATGGGGCGAAAAACGCCACCGCGCAAGCCGAAATCCGTTTTGGCCCAAGGGTACTGCGCGTCAAGAGGAGTTTAAACGACCTAAGTTTGATCTCCGCCGAGATCATCAACGCGCAGAACGAGAGTATTGCTTCAGAACTCGATTATCAGACGATTGTCGCAACCCTAATGGGTGTGAGCCGGTTTGAAGACGCAGTCCGCATCTTGGAACGCGTCACGTTCTTCCTCGAGACAAGGGAGACTTTAGTCTGGAATTCAGCGGCCCAATTCGAAGTTTTTCGAGCGATCCTCACACCTGAGAATTCGGGACAACTCCGTGAGCTTGAGAAGGAAATTGTCTCCTCTGACAGTGCGGCCAGAAATATAAATGCCGCTCTAACTAGGCTTGTAAAGCGTCGTGAAAAAATTTCGCTTCAGCAAGCATCTGAAGTAGCGGTTAGAGCAGAGCTGAGTCGGGTGGCAGCAGATCTCGATCGAGCATCGAAGATAGAGATCACTCGTCAGCTTGAATTTGATGAATGCGAACAACGACGAACGGACGCACGGCTAGCGCTCAAAAGAATAGAGAGAGATGTCGATGATACAGCACTTAAATATGAGCGTCTAAAATTCGATCTTTTGCGTCACTCATTTGCCGAACTCCCTCCCAGCGATCAGTACGTATTGATGAAACTGGTCTCGGAACATAAATGCCTTGCCTGCGGTGAGGAGCATGCTGACGCTGCCGCTGCTGAGCTAGAGGAACGGCAAAAGGACGGCCAATGCTTGGTATGCGGGACAGCCAAAGATTTCGGAGAAAATGTCGTAGTTGCCGCTGATGCCCTAAAGGAAAAGGCGGATCACGTATTTGGAGAACTCGTGCGGCTGCGTGCAAAACTTGCCAACGCGGCCGATCAATTTTCTGCTGCGGAGGATGAATACAAAGAAATCGATAACGCTCTTGAGCTGTCACAACAAAAAAGCCAAACTTTACGGAACGAGTATCGTAGTCTCGTCAAGAAATTACCTAACAAAGAACAGTCTTCCCTATCTGAGGATGAGAAAAATATTGTCTATATGCGAAGGCAAGTTAGTGAATTCCGAAGAGAGAGGGAAAGAGCCGAGGAGAAAATCGAATTACTGTTAAGTTTCGTTGTAAATAAAACAGAGGAAATAAGAGTATCAATTGAAGACAAATTCAATATTACAGCGAAGGATTTTTTCGCTGAGAACGTACGACTTGTTTACGAACCTCGTCATGACAGAATTGGACAAGGTGGTCGGAGTTTCGAATTTCCTGCCTTTGAGGTAGAGCTAACCAGTACAGCCACTGAAGGGAATTTTATAAGACGAAAATTGTCCCAGGTTTCTTTGTCACAGAGAGAGTATTTAGACATAATATTCCGATTGACATTGATGGAGGTGCTTGGCTCGGGAGGAGGCACGCTTATTTTTGACGGACCGGAAGGTTCCGTCGATGCTGTTTTCGCCCAGAAAGCGGGTAACCTATTTTCGAAAACTCGCGATTCAGACGGTGAATATAATAACATTCTAGCCTGCAACATTGTCGAGGGTGGTTTAATACCAAATTCATTGAAGAACTTTCAGGGGATGGGAAGGAAGAGAGAGCGAATTGTCAATTTGGTGGAATTGGGCGCACCAACTGCAGCATTGAATGTTCTGCGAAGCGAATACAATAAAATTGTTGATGATCTCTTGAAGAATGATCCATCGACATGAACTTCTCTCATCAACATATGCTTCCGCTATTTATTCGCGCACGCCTTTTGCAAATGTTTCTTGCACTGGAAAAGACAGGCGGAACCCCAATTGATACAATATCGCTTCATTCTTTTGCTTTTTTTGCAAATGTCTTGAGCCCGCTGTGGGATCTTTATCCTCTAGAAGGATCTGTCCTGAAAGATGGCGAGAGCCCATATTTTCCCGCGCTGCAAAAGGAACTCGATAGGCTTGTGGGATTAGGTTTGGTCGAAGTGGTGGCACTTAAGAGTGGTGAGGAAAATCAATTGCACGCCGAATTTCGCCTGAGATACGAGAGTGCGGAAAAGGCATTGGACCTAATCCGTGTTCTACCAGATGAGGCTGAGGTCGAGGCGTTTTTGCTGGAGCTAGCTGACGCTTTCGTGGAAATTCGACCTGAGCTCCGCGACGATGCAGCTCGCTTGGATGCTGCATATTCTGATCCCGGTGTAGCCGAAGGACGAGTAGTTGATTTTGCAGAGTGGGTTTCCCCAACCCGTGGCAACGCTTCGTGGAACACTGCCCAGAAATTTCAGCAGTATGTGGAGGAAGGGGTAACTCTGAATCGTGCAGAGAAGCTCGTAATGTACATGCGCTTAATGCAACGGAGGGCTAATGGCTGAGGAGCGAGATACAGGGGGCGTTTCCTCGAGCGAAATCGAGAGCTTTATAACGAATTCTCGACTTCCAGAGTTGGCAGGAGCGGATGACACGATCAGATTTGGAGTCCGAGTAGCTAAGCTGATCAATTTGCGCCTGGCTCAACGTGAAACAGGGGATTTCTCTGCTTTTATTCTAGATCAGAGCTTAGCAAACCAAAGTCCTACAAAGTTCGATTTGAAGGAGTTTCCTCTATTAGCCAATGGTGCCGACGCCGTTTCGGGGAAGTTGTGGTTGACTAGTTGCACATTGCGAACGTCGCACGAGCTAGTTTTAACTTGGACAGATCAGGCGAGCTTATTTCAGACAATTCGGCATGCAGACCTGTCAGAAAAGCCTACAATGATAGTCGATTGGCGCCCGTCAACACCTGTGGTCCTTTTTTATAGGAAAGGCATAAAAAATCAGGAAGACGTAGTCGAAGTCTCACTTGAAGACGGGCCGATGAGTGAACATGAACTGGAGAAGGCATTGAACCTCTTCTATCATAGGTGTCTGCGTACGCCGGCATTGGCTGCTGAAGGGCATGCGAAAAAGATATGGAGGAAATCTGATAAAGGCATTCCAGATCCTCGTCCAGAAGAAGCCATCCAGGGACGACTAATGGACGGCCTTCGTGTGGCCTTTGTGAAATATAACTTTCGTGCGGAAACATTCACTGATGATGGCCGGGCAGATATTGAGATTTGGCGATACAGCAATTCTGAGGGACAAAAGGCAAGGGTAACGGACTGGATTCTCGAACTCAAAGCGCTTGCGGATAAAACCACAACTGGTAGCTCAGTCTCGGATTCAAAATGCAGAGAAGCCATCCGAAGTGGATTGGAACAGGCAGTTGCATACAAACAACGCCTAAATGCTGGTCGTGCGGCGCTATGCTGCTACGATATGAGACGCGAGGATATTGGGCACGAAAAGTGCTTTACAGAAATTGCGGAGAGCGCAGCCACCGCAGAAGTACCGCTGTGGCGATGGTTCTTGTTTCGAGGCACCGCAGACTCTCGAAAAGACCAAGATTATCTCAATCGCGCTGGAGGGTGACGAGAGTTTCCAGTAGCTCTTTTTTACCCCCTTGTTGCGGTGAGGCTCGCATTGAGCGGAATGGCTCTTCGGCGATTGCGGAAAATCCACATATGATTGCTATATCGCTAAGGATTGACGCGACAGGTATGGTGACGCCGGCATAGCGGCTATCTCCCACAACCATATATATACGGCCACCCGGAACGACAGATTTATGTAGACGCTGAAGCAGCATATACATATCGGCGAAATAGGCTCCGACCATCTCCGGAATGTTCCGATTCCACAGACTGCTGCGTAGATCTCTTAACTCTCTAACAACTTCGTCCAATTCCGGTGAGCTCGGAAGCTCGTGATAGGTGAATGTCTGGGCGATTTGAACATGGCTCCGAAGCGTTGAAAGCCTAAGACTTTTATTATCGAGCCCAGAATTCAAGTAGCCGCAGATCCAAAGCTCAATATTGTAAACGTCTGTGTAATCGAACGAATTCGGATAGGGCGGCGAAAAAACCGCCAGATCATACGGTCCTTTCTCAGGTGTAAGCTTTCGCGCATCACCACGGAGGATATTATAACCCCGGTAGCGTCGACCAGCGTAACGGCGGATTTCATAGATTGCCTTGATTACAGCCCCTGCAAAGAGCTTGTTGACTTCTCCAACCTGGAAGTGCCGCTCTTGCCATCCTCGACGATATCGTCTGCCTTTACCACTTATTACAACGTTGCTGACAGGAAGAGCAATTGATCCGAGAAGCACTCTGAACAAACGTCTGCTGCTGTCATTCTTCACCGCGTCGATCCGAGTTTTAAGAGATGCCAGCTCTTCAGCGATTGAATGGTTAAAGATATATTTTCCCTTTTGGCCTGGCTCCACAAACGTCGATGGCGCGGAACCAAACGGGCGGTCGCCGATAAAGCTCTCTTGGCTTTCAGCCACTTGTTTAAAGTCATCTATCAGAGAGCTTACATCATACGAGTACAGCTTTGCCTCGATTAGGTCGGCGAGATAGGGATTTACTTCAATCGTAGTCGGCGCCACGCCCAGAAATTGGCATGCAAGAGCTGTCGTGCCGGATCCCCCGAATGGATCGATACAGGATTTCACCGGACGGCCCAGCGACCTGGAGGTTTCCTCAACAGCCTGCCCTACGAGCTCAGGAGCGAAAGCCTCTTTGAAATTTTTCCAGCTTTGAAATGCAATCTCGTCGGATCCAGAATTGGTTGAAAGGTACCGTAGATAACGACCATCCAGCCATTCTGCAAAAGAGACAAACTCTTCACCGTTTGCCTTTTCTGCTTCGATTAGCGACATAACGGCTACCTCGATCGAGCGTGTTTATGTTGACGAGTTAATACTCCGTCTATGGTTAACTGAGTATTTAATTCGCAGATTGAATCAAGCATTAAAAACACTCAATGGTAGCAAAAATCCAAATGTTTATAATCACAACGGAACAGAACTTTGTTCCAGGCACCCGACAAAAGCACATCGCCCTGCCCAGCACACTCAGTGTGTTCGAGCGCGTTTGGTCTAGCAGTCCGCCTAAAAGGACCTTTGGTGGCGCAAAGAAGGCAGCCTTGGTCACAGCAGGAAACCCAGCCTATCGCGTCTTCACCCCCGCCAGACATAAGCATCCCCGCGGCTTCTTTCTTCCCTTTCGATCTTTCCAGCCAAAACCAAAGAGCTGAGGACGCTTTCGAGCACGCGGTTATCGAACGCGCCCCCGATGCGGCGGGCAATGACAGACTTCGGCATCCGCCCCTTGCTGCGTATGATCTTCTCAACACGGCGCACATGCTCCTGGAAATCCGATGCGACGATATATTCGTTTGCGCCCTGAACAGCATTCCTGACGCTCTCACGCACGACATTGATGGCCCATTCGACGCTCGCCATCATTATCACGCCATCCGGCCCCAAGCGACTGAGCGCATGGACACAGGCGAGTCGCAGCGCCATTTCGGCGGCGCGGCTGACAAAGGGTGCGGTCTCTTCGTTCTGATCAGCCAAGACCAGCATCTCGTCGCGAAAGGTGTTCCACGCTTCTCTTGCGGCCTCCTGCCCCCATGGCACCGGTCTGGTCTTCACGCCCTCCGGCACCCGGTATGCCTGAACACCGCCATTCAGCGAACCAAAGGCAGGCTTCAGGGCGTCAATCGCTTCGATAATATGCGTCGGTGGTGTGCGGGCCGCGCTGCCATCGATTGAACGCAAGGCGCTGCGCCTGTCAGCCTCAATGATCAGCAGACGGTTGATCATACCGTTATCGATCGCTGATCGGCCGAGGGAGGAATAGAAATCGCGATGCGTCGAGACGCCGAAGATGGAGACCGCCGGCCCCTCGATGACAGCCGCCTCTCCCGTGACGCGGCTGGTGGTGCGAAAGAAGGTGACGGGGCTGGATGACCACAGCTCGAGAAGCGTGTCGATCATCGCTGTCTCATAGGTCCCTGCCCTTTTGCTCCCGGCCTTGCCGAAGATCCGACGGCCGACTTCGTCGGCAACGATCAGTTGGGCAGCAACCTTCTCTACCTCTTTCTCGAGAGCAAGCGATGTCGTGATCTTGCCGGAGCGCACCAACTCTTTCAGACCGGCCTCTACTGCCAACCTGTCGATCGCCTTCATCGGCCAGTCTTTGCCGATGCCGGTCTGGCCGGTGCAAATGGTAAAGAGCTGCAGACCGCCGGAGAAACCCGGCGTTTCGCGATGCCTGGAGCAAACGAGCGAGACAAAGGATATTGCCGCGGCCAGGGCAAGCTTGCGATTAGGCAGTGGCGAGGTCTCGACAATCCAGTCGGCAATGTCCTCGATCAACCCGCCCGGATGGGACCAATCGCCGCCCTCTTGCAGCCCCGTTCCGTCATCTATCACTTCGCCGGTGTCGGCATCGGTCAGGGTGCCATCATGATGCTCGATCAGCCGTTGCGCTGCTTCGGCGTTCGCCCCGTCATCCGGTCGATCGATGTCCGCGATTTGCCGCGGAACCTTGGCGCCGGCTTTCAGGCCGGACAGGATTGTCTTTCGGCTCTCGGCCTGCCCCAGGCCGCAATCCATCGCGGCATTCATCAGGAGGGCGAAGATTTCAGCCTCACCAACGTGACCGGCTCCGACAAGCTGCCCCAGCGAGAAGGCAGCCTCGTTGAGCGTGTTGTTTCGGCCGCCCTTTCCAGCCGAGCGCACTCGCGCCGTCTCGGCCTCGATGGCCGCATCGACATAAGCCTTCACGCGGCTATCCATTATCTCCGAGCGCTGGACGGGCATCCGCTCCGCCTGTTTTTCATCAAGCTCTTTTTCAAGGATTGCGGCCAGCCAGGCGGGCAAGACGGGAATGTCTTCGAGGCTGCCCCACAGTTCATAGAAACTGCCATCCTTAAGGACCGTGCCAGGCGCGACGACGTAGCCGCCGGCGCCCCGGACATTGATACCCATATCGCGCAGCTTACGTTCGCGATAGAGTGCACTATCAGCGTTGCCGAACTCTTTGCTGGGCGGCTGGCGAAAGAAATGGTGATTGCCGCGCGAGGGCGTCGCGACCAATGGCGCGCTGTCCGGGTCGAAGCCGTGATCGCTCATGATCGCGCCGAAGGCCTCGACGCCATCCTTGTCGAGCTCGTGACGATCGGCATCGATGACGACCAGCCCGCATTTTGCGAGATCCATCCCGATCGCAGCATCCGGCCATCGCGACCACCAGCGGCGTATGACCGCCTCATCGATCGATGACTGTTTGCGCCAGAAAACCCCTGGCATCGGCTGCTTGACTTTCTCACCGCCTGAATGGCAGGGAAAGACATAGAAGCCGGCCGCGGCCAGTTCCAACGCCGTGTCCGCGTTTCGCGTTGCATCGGTCACAGTCACAGCCCTGCCTCACGCCTGAGATTGTTTTTGAGCGCCTTGCGATATCCGGCGACAACGCGGCGCTTGAATTCGCAAACCTCGTCGATGGTGAGCGTGGTCAGATCGGTTTTGCCGATCTCTTCCAGAAACCAAAGCCCCTCATTGCCGCCGTCCTGCGCCGCCAGGCTCTCGATATCGCTGAACCTGTCCTGCTTCATCACCGCTGTCCTTTTTGCAATCTCGAGGCAGTCCGGGTCATCGCAAAGCCAAATGGTCGATCGACCAACGCCAATGCCGTGACCAACTTCCCGGCGCGCGCAGCACCCGCACACGCCCTCTACAAATCTGTCGGCAGGCATGGGTTACTCCGCGGCTTCTCGCGTCTGAGGGAAGCTCCGGCCGACAATGTCGTAATACTTGCCTCGCGGCTTGATGCTGATGGTCTCCGGAATGGTCAGCTCTCCTGTCCGCGCGAGAGCCTCGTCCGTGCTTTTGGGAAAGGGTGTGCCGCCGCCATGCATCGACCACCATTGGCAAGCGCGCTCAAACGCGGACCGGCCATGATCGAACGCCACCCACTCTGGATACTCCATCAATCCGGCGATGAAGCCGACCCGGAGGCTATCTGGCGCGCCAAACTTTTCGTGCTTCTGGATACGCCAATCGACGACCGGCAACATGGTTGGGGCGACCTGTTCGCTCGATAGAATGCCGACCTGACTTTCGGCTTGCCCCTCATGCTTCGGTTTGTCCTCATGGGGCCACTCGTAGCCGCAAGCCTTGCAGGATCGCGCGTTGAGAGCCATCAGCTCTCGGCATTCCGGGCATTCCTTCGCGGCGACACGGTCAACACTGACCTTTCCCTCGCCACTTCCGCCGCCCGATTTCGGCAATACGGACACCTCGTCAACCGGGCCATGCCGACGGACGTTGCCCGCGAAGTCCAGGATAAGGCAGTTGTCCTTGCCCGGCGAAAGTCGCGTTCCGCGCCCGACAATCTGCACGTAGAGCGATGTCGAAAGCGTCGGCCGCAACATTGCAACCAGGTCAACCTGCGGCACGTCGAAACCGGTGGTCAGTACATTGGCGTTGGTGAGACACCGGATTTCACCGGCGCGAAACTTTCGGATGATGTTGTCACGTTCACCGGATGGCGTCTCGCCGCTGACAGTTTCGCATGAAAAACCTGAAGCGCGGATTGCGTCCCGAACATTCAACGCGTGTTTGACGCCAGCGCAGAACACAAGCCAAGACTTGCGGTTGGCGCCGAGGTCAGCGATCTCGGAGACCGCCTCCTGGGTTACCGCGTCGGCAGCACCCTCAAGTGAGGCCGGCACAAACTCACCGCCGCGCCGTTTGACCTCGGAAACGTCGATCCGAGCCGCAGTGGCCTTGGAGATCAATGGCGACAGAAAGCCGTCCTCGATACCTTTCGCAATCCCGTAGGAGTACACGACCTGATCGAAGAGACGTGTGTCGCCCTCGTCCAACCGACCGGTATCCAGGCGATAAGGCGTAGCAGTCAGACCCGCCACTCGAGCGTCACGATTGATCGCGTAGAGATCGTCGAGCAATCGTCGATACATGCCCTCACCTTTGAGCGGCACGAGATGCGCCTCATCAATCAAAATGAGGTCCCGGCGCCCGAGCTGACTGGCCTTGTTGTAGACTGACTGGATCGAGGCAAAGGTAATGCGGTGGTGCACGTCTCGCCTGTTCAATCCGGCCGAATAGATCCCCGCCGGTGCGTCCGGCCACACACGCAACAACGCCATGAAATTTTGCTGAACAAGCTCTTTGACGTGAGTGAGCATCAGAACGCGAAAGGTCGGATAATCGCGCAGCAAGTCCTGCACCATCGACGCAATAACCATGCTCTTGCCCGTGCCGGTGGCCAGATCGATCAACGGATTACCGCCGCCTTGGCCCCAGAAATTCATGACGGCCTGCTTTGCCTCGTCCTGATAGTAGCGAAGGCTGATCATGCTGCCCTCCTTTCCGCTCCATCAATCCAGGTCTGCCCGTTGCCAAGCTCGTAGGTCACGGTTTCAGCGGTCGTATCCGCGTCGACCTGCTCGCCCGGCACGAGATCCGGAACGAAAAGATGGTTCGGGCAACCGTTTAGCTGGTCATCGAACGACAACTCCTTTTCGTGCCGGTCGCAGTACCACTGGCCGTCATTGATGGGAGTAACGTGCAGGCAGGTCCTGCAATGCCGCGGCGGAAGCACACCGCCATGGCAGATGTCGGCGCGGCTGCACATATGCGCGCAGACGAAGAACTCGGGGCTTTCACTGATGCGCGCCGGCGCTCGGCGAGTATCGACAATCCACTCAGCCCGTACGGCCTGCGATCCGGCATGAGCTGCGTCATAACGAATACGTTCAGCGCCAAAGTCGCCCGTGTCGCGATTGCAGAAGGCAAAGAGTGTCCGCTCGAGACCGAGCAGATGCATGCCAAGCTGGGCACGCGCAACGATCTCGGGCCGGGTTTGCTCGGCACCTTGACGCTCAAGCTTTGCGAAGTCGGCAGCCTTAAGCGCCGCAACGATCAGCAGATGCCGCTTGGTTGGCGCCTCGGGCACGCCCGTGACGATCCCATCGATCGGCGAATATAGGTGACCATCGAGACCAGACGCGGCCAACATCTCACCAGTTGCTGCATTAATTGTCTCGACCGTCATACCGGCAGCGGTCAACCACCGAATGACAACCCCCTTCAATGCGATTGCGATATCACCTGATCGACTGTGGTCGGGACGCATGTCGCGTCCCTGCCCGAATAGAAGGAAGTCATACCACGCTCGACGATTGCACCCGGTGCAGGCCGAGAGCGAAAGCCGCTGTTTTGGCATTTCCTCGCGCGTCGTTGCCTTGACCTTGTCTGCGGTCAGGCTCTTCGGGATCGGAAGACTGACCATCACGCAGCCTCCGTTTCACCCAGCGCAACCATCATCTTGCGGTGCAGCGCCCGCGTCTTCTCCACATCGTCGCGGCAATAGGCAGCTATCGTCTCATGTTCACCGTCGCTCCAAAGCCCGGCAACCTGCGACCCATCTATGTCGCCCTTCCCCTCAAGCCCAAAGGCTCCGCAAAGTCGATCCATTGAGATCGAGTCCCGCGCCCCGGCAAAGGCCGTCATCGTGTCGAAGACATCGTCGCTCCAAGGCTTCGGATCACGCGGGAACCAGCCCGGAACCCGAACACCGAGGATAAGGCACCGCTGCCAGATAAACCGAAGGTCAAAGCCAATGACGTTGTGGCCGACAATCTGAACGGTTCCATAGCGCGGGATCTGGCTCGAGATCTCCTCGAAGAACGTGGTCAGCATCTCATGCTCGAGCGCGATGTCCGGGCCCAGAGAGAGACTGTCCAGGTGCTCGCCATCGAGCGCCCAACCAATGCAGCAAATGTGCCCGGCAGCGCCATCAAACGAGGTCTTGGCGATTGCATCAGTCACGGCCTGCGGCTTCTGTTCCTCCTCCCACTTCTTGATGGTTTCGGCCTTCTTCATGCTGGCCGGTGGCGAGATCCTACCGGCGATCTCAGCATAGGTTTTCGGATCCTGTGTCGGGATAGTCTCGATGTCGAGGTAGAGCCGCCTGTTGCGGGGCAAAGCGATATCGTTCATTGTCTCGGTCCTTTCGAGCAATGCTGAAAACGGATTGTTTGAAGGGGCTCCGGGCGGCGCGGTTTTCGAGGCCTTATCGCCGCCCGGCCGCATCATCAGAATGGAATATCGTCGTCCAGTCCGGCTGGAGCAGGCTGCCGCGACGGCCAAGGCGCCGAACGCTGACCAGCAGGGGCAGCTTGCCCGGTCGGCCCTGGTCGTTGCGGCGTCTGCCGAGCCGCCCCGCTCTGGCGCGCGCCTGCTGCTGGCTTGACCGCAGTGATTTCGTTGCGATCAGGGAATTGACCGTTTGGATCCTTCTGCACCTTCACCTTGATGGTGCACGTGATGAAATGCAGCTCCTCGCTGTCGCGAGGCGAAGTTTTGCCGGTCGCCTCGCGGATAGCGGCAAACTGCGAGTTGGCGATGTTGCGGACCTTGTCGAGGTTGTTCATGTTCTCGGCCCACATGTTCAGCCGCTGCCAGACCAGCCGGCCGTTATATTCGCCACCTTCGATCTGCCATGTCAGTTGCAAGCAGCGCCCCCGGTCGTTGTTGCGGGAGATGTCCTCAATGCCGCTTTCAATGATCTTGGCGCGATAGTCCCCGAAAGGGACCGGATCGAAACCTGTCGAGGCCTCGGCATGTTCGTCGTAATGTCCTGCGATCTGAACCATTATGCAGCCTCCTTCTGGCCTGACGGCGCAAGGCCAGCAAAGTCGGGGAAATAGGGTGCGAGAGCATCAAAGCCCGTGCCCTTGTCGTATCGGATTTCCGGCGGAATGCCGTAACGGTTCTTGGCCGTATAGGCTGGGCGGCCGACCGCATGCATCAGCGTCGTGCCACCGCCGCCGGCGCGCGCCCGCTCCTTATTGAAGCCCTGCTCTTCGGTCTTCACCGTCACCGGCTGCTTCAGAAGAATGATCGCATCCATCTCGCGTTCGAAGAGGCCACGAAGGTTTGAGTTGGCCTTATCGGACGAGCGGATTTCGATCTCGTAGCGGTCATAACTGACCGTCTCCGGATCATCGAACCGCTGGACCGATGAGTGAGCGATCAGCACCACGGCCATGTTTCGATCGGAGCGCAGGAAGTTGATACCGTCGATGAACTCCTGAGCGACGCGCATGGCGTAGACATAGCCCTTGCCATAACCGAAGTCCTCGATGTTGGCTTTCGCATTGCCCTTGTCGTCGCCGCGCGCGCATGTTTCGGCATAGATCAGCCGCTGCATCTCGGTGACGCTGTCGATCACGACGGTATTGAAACTGTGATCTTCCTGATAGAGCGCGCCAAGCGCATCCATCACGTCGCCGAAGCTGTCGAGCTTGCCAAAGCTGGTCAACTCGACATCACCCGGCGTGCCGTCTTCGATCTGCAGAAAGACAGCATTCGGAAACTCGCTCGCAAGCGTCGTCTTTCCAATACCCGGCGGGCCATAGATCAGAACGCGCGGGGCTTTGTCAGCCCTGACCGTCCTGAGATTGTTGAGGGAAATCGCCATTGATTTCATTCTCCTGTTCTGGCGCTCTGACAATCCACGCGCCGCTCGCGCCATCCTGCGACGGGTAGAAGTCCAGCGTCATTCGCTGGATCGGGTAGATCTGCACGTGGGCCATGCCGTTTGCCTTCGGCGCCCAGGTGATCGTGTGAGCTGTGACGAACCGGTCATCATCGATGATGCCGGACATGACGATGGCGTCCTCCGCGGCCTTGAGCCGGTTGGAGATATCAGCCTGCAGAGAGTTGCGCTCCACCGCCCAGACCATGGTGATGTAGCCGCCTATCTTCGCGACCTTCTGCCGGCGGATGGCAGCGACGGCCATCAGGCAGAAATCCTGGTAGGCCTTGGTCTTGACCCGCCCGACACCTTTGACGTTCTTGAAGAGATGGTTCGTGCTTGGAGGCATCGGGATCGAAAAACTGACTGGCGCCAGATGCTCCTCGTGCTCGCCTTCGGTAGACGGCCCTGCCACGGAACCATCGGAAAGAAAGCAGGCAGCGGTGGAGGCAATGTCTGGCGCTGGCGTTTTCATGACTACACCCGCCCCATGGTCGTGAAGAGCGTGCGCATAAACTTGTCGAAGTCCTTGAGTATCCTGCGACGTTCGGCCTCATCAACGCGGCCATCATCGGCCAGCGCCTCGTGCATGCGGGTGTGGAAGGAGGAGAAGGCCACGCTGATTTGAGAGATATCGGCAAAGCCGAGGCTGTGATCGTCAACCGGACTGGCATTGCGCACCAGCCGGAAGCCCTGAGCAGCGGCAAGCGCGGTGGCGATGATCGGCGACCCGGCCTCGACATCGGCCTCGAGAGCCACATCAACCGGTATGAATGCGTCCTGATGTTCGTCCGATGCCAGTCCGTATTTTGATAGCTGACTTTCGGAAACTCGGGTCACATGCGCAAAGCTGTCGCCGCCACCGGCAGATTTCACGGCGCGGCGGGTGGCAGCCTTCAGCTTTTGTCTGTCATCGTCGGAAATAGCGCGCACGAAATCCTCCCTGCATTTCAAGGAAATCTTTTTCGAAAAATCTTCGGTGAACGGCGAAAACCTCGCCGCTATGGTGACATCATTGAAACCCGGTCAAGGAGAGCGACATGAATGAGACAGCAAACCCATCATTCGGCAATTCCCTCGCCACTCGAGGCCCGAACGCACGCAGCGTCAGCCCAATCAGAAAAGGTCACCCGACCTTGGGTGGCGTTGAAGATCTTCAGAATTAGAGGCGTGCGCGGCATTCTTTCGCCCCGAATAATCCGACTGATCGTCGATGGGGCGACTCCGAGCTCGGCGGCAAAGACTGAGGGCTTCACACCCTTAAATTTGAGATATTCATCCAGCTTCATAACTGGCAATTTGCCATATGGCATAAGTTTGTCAATAGGCATATTGCCGTTTGGCGGTTGTATTTTTTCCCATTTGGCAAAATAGCTGAACCATGGCAAACAAAGTTCGTGAATTCCGCAAATCCAAAAACGTCACACTTGAGGAACTAGCCGACTTGACCGGCATCTCTCAAACGCATCTGTCGCGGATGGAGAGCGGTAAACGCGGCCTGTCGCTTGCGAACATAATTAAAATCGCGAAGGCTCTTGGTGTTGATGCCGTCGAGCTGACGGATGAATTCGACCATGAGGCGTTATCTTTAGCATCGGACATGCCAGAGATCGCAGCACCTCGGCCCAAAGGCGGCGATATAGAGAACCTTGATATAATCTCAGGCGCTGGAGGCGGCGGACTACTCAGCGTCGAATACCGCGATGACGGACAGATTTCGGACCCGGCCATGTCGAATGGCTACTGGTCATTCCCGGATAACATTAAGGCTGGCTGGCGCAATCTTGATGGTATTAAAGCGATGCCTGTCATCGGTGATAGTATGGAGCCAACGCTCGCGAAAGGTTCGACCGTGTTCGTGGACACTTCACACACCTATCCTAATCCTGAGGATATTTATGCGTGCGACTACGGCGACGGGCTTGTCGTTAAAAGACTTAAACTCGTTCCACGCAGCGAAAGCATCTTGGTGATTTCTGACAATCGAGAGCGCTATGGGGAGCCAGACGAATTGAACAGGCAAGACATTCGCGTATATGGCCGCGTCGTTGCATGGTTCCAGTGGCGCGGTTAATCCGCTCTTCATTTCAGAGAATCATCGCCAGTTCCTGCGGCTATCAGTTTCACTTGCAAATATTAAGGGAGGCAAATATGCGAGGCCTTTTTTATGCAACTGCCATCTCGCTTTTGACCCTGACCACTGTAGCAGCACAGGACGATCTTCCCGAAAAACCAGATGTGTCTTTGTGTATGGAGTATCCAGCCGATAGCGCGATATCTAAGAAGTGCTTGGCGCGCGCAATGGCAACTGATGGACAAATCGCAGACTACATCGGTGATTGGTACATTCAGATTGATACCTCCCCCATGGATGACACCAAAACTGTTGCGATGCTCGTTTCATCTAATGAGGAAATCCCAGGACGTTTCGGCCAAAGCGATACGGCATCCATGCTGATCAGATGCCTGGAAAACACAACTTCGATCCATATCAGCTTGAACGGCAATTTCCTCTCGGACATACAAGGCTACGGCAACGTTGAATACCGTCTCGACAAAGAGACGGCCCGCTCTCAAAATATGCATGTTTCTTCGGACAACAGTGCTCTCGGTCTCTGGAGTGGAAATCGATCCATCCCATTCATTCGAAGAATGTTCGACAACGATCAAATGCTGGTGCGTATTACTCCTTATAACGGCAACCCCATCATGGTGACCTTTCCGATAAAGGGACTAGAAAAAGCGATTCAGCCTTTGAGAGAAGCTTGTCACTGGTAAGCAGCATGGGCTGAACATAAACAACCAGAGTCAAATGTGCCGAGCGCTACAGCGGTTTTCTGTATTTGGACACAAAATTTGCCTTTCGGCACTTTGCCTCTTGTCATATTTTTTGCCACATGGCACATTCCTTCTCGTCAGACTACCTCGGTCTGAAATCTGCTGCGGCCGTTGGGCCTATAGCGGCAGTTCCAATGGGAAGGAAGCATGATGGAAGAAATCCCACTCGAACAGCTATGGCATTCGATAAACGCCATGGGTGGCACAGTCCGCCACGATGACATCGTCGGCAACGCGCGCATGGCCTTGCTCTATGATATCCTGCGAACCCTCGAAGCTGCTGGCATCAATGACGGCAAGGTAGACGCGCGGGCCGGCGGTATCCGTATCATTTGCCTGAAAGGCACATCGATCGCCGTTCCTGAAGAGGAGGCGGCTTGATGCATCCCCTGCCCTACTCGCTTCGCACCGCCTCTTGGCTTGGTTTCGTCATCGGCCTTTGCACAGGCATTGGCTTGACCGCGATACTCGCCGTTTCGATCATGGGAGGGTGAGATGGCCGCTGGAAGAACGGGCCCAGGAGCATCGGATCTGAATGAGGGGCTTTTGAGTGCGGACACGGCTGCACGTTACCTCGGCATCTCGAAAAAGCAACTCACACACTTGACGCAGAGCGGAAGCCTGCGCTGGATAAACATCGGCCTCGGCACGAAACGACCGACACGACGCTATACCAAGGCCGACCTCGATGATTTCATCGATATGAGGAGGCGCGAGTGTCAGTCTATAAGCGGCCAGGAGAAAGCGTATACTCCTACGACTTCGTCCTCAGGGGTCGTCGATTTTCGGGCAAAACTGGCGCAACTTCGAAGCGGGACGCAAAGCGCGTCGAAGACTCGATCAAAGAAACAATACGCGCCGAACTGATCGCGGCCGAGAACCGCCCTGCCGATCGCATGACGTTCGAAGAGGCCTCATCGCGATGGTGGACCGAGATCGGTCAGCACCATAAGAATGTCGAGACCACACTCCACGTCCTAGCCTGGCTGAACGACGCTGTCGGGCCGAAGACAGATCTTGCGAAAATTGATGACGCCAAGATTGCGGCCGTGGTCGCACGGCGACGCGGCGAGCACATCAAGGGTGACGAGAAGCGCCCGCTCGTTTCCGCCGCGACTGTCAACCGAACCTGCACCCAGCCGCTTCGCGAGATCATGCTGCGCGCCAGAAACGTCTGGAAGGTCAAGACAGCCGATTTTGACTTTGGGCAGCATATGCTTCGCGAGAGACAGGAGCGCGTACGCGAGGCAAGCACGGCCGAGGAAGAGGCCATCCTCGCAGAGTTGAGCCCAGGCTATGCGGAAGCTGTCCTCTTCGCATTCCTCACAGGCTGCCGGCGCATGGAGATCCTCGGCCTACGATGGCCGCATGTCGATTTCTTTGGGCGGCAATTTACTGTCTTCGGAAAGGGCGACAAGCGCCGCACGATCCCCATGTCGGACGCGATCTATGATCTGTTGTGGTCGCAGAAGGATCACCATCCGGACGTCGTCTTCACCTACGAGGCACGCCGCACGTTGAAAAAGCGTGGGCTAGTCCGCGGCAAGCGGTATCCATTGACAGAAGATGGCCTCAAGACCGCGGCGCGGCGCGCGATCGCGGCAACGGGCATCGAGGACTTTCACTTCCACGACATGCGCCACACGGCAGCAACGCGAGTGCTGAGAAAATCAAACCTACGTGTCGCTCAGCGCCTCCTCGGCCATGCCGATATCCAGACGACGACGAAGTACGCTCACGCACTGGACGATGATATCCGCGCTGCACTGGAGGCGACATCGAGTCCCACGAAAAATACCACGGCGACCGATGGCACCATGGATAACAATCTGAAAAAGCAGGAAAAATAAGAACGGGACCACCCGTCCCCCAGTCAAGTGCGCTACCGGGCTGCGCTACACCCCGACCAGCCATAACGGCCCGTCCCCATTAGACTTTCGATGCCGGGCGCGCAAGAGGCAATTTGACGATCCAAACCAAAAACCGGAAATTTGCGCCGGAAGCTCCGGAACACGTCAGCGAACTTCACGAAGTTTGTGCGGACCGCGGTATAGGCTCGGTCAAAATCCGCTTTGGTAGAATCGTCTCCGCGGCCGCGGCTTGAGCGAGCCGGATTTCACCAGGATCGCGCGGATCTCGGCTGTTTGTTCGTCCGCCGGACGATCGAAGGTTTCGGGCGGAATGATGACGCCGCGCTCGGCGGCGCTTCGAATGACGGCGGTGCGGAAAGCGCCTTCGCGCGCCATGAAGGTGCGGAAGGTGTGCTCGTCCAGCGTCAGCAGCGTGCAGTCCGTCACCGCCGTCACCTGGATCGGCCGGCGGCGCTTGGCCAGAACGGCAAACTGGCCGAAGAGGTCACCCTCCGTCAACCTGAGCTTCACCCCGTCGGTAACGACCGTGACCGTGCCGGCGGCGATAAACCAGACCTCGCGGGCGGAGCTTTCCTTCCTGAGGATATGCTGGCCCGGCGCGGCGTAGACGATGCGGATCTTCTTGCGCAGCAGCTTGCGTTCCCGCTCGCTGAAATCGGCGAAGGCGGCGAAGCCCTCCACCGTGACGCGCTTCTGCCGCTTCAGGTCGAGCACCGGCCGGCCCTTCAGCTGCGCTCGTCTTCTGTCGATATCCGCGCCAAGCGTCGCGCGCAGTTCCGGGCCGATCAGCCCGTCCTCCACCAGCGCCTCGTATTCGCCCTCTTCCAGCTGCAGCGTGGTGCGCCGGATCAGTCGCCGCTCCAGCTCCTCGGCATAGCCAGGAAACTGCAGCCTGAGGGTCTCGAGTTCCCGGCGCGCTTCCTCAAGGCGGCGGTTGAGCAATTCGTGCAGAAGTTCGGCCACGCGCCGGCCATGGATGCGGCGGATACGTTCGTCAATGAACAGTTCCAGACGCGGCAGCACCAGGCTGTAGGACACGAGGACATCGAACCGGTCTTCCAGCAGGCTGGCGAGCGGCCGGGCGATGCCGAGGTAGTTGTGCAGCAGCGTCGCCACGCGGAAGCGCAGGTTCGTTGCGTAGACCCGTCGCGAGGCCGCCCGGTAGCCCGCCCGCCCGCCGGTGCGCGTTGCCTCGATAATCATGTCGGCGCCGATCACCAGACGCTCGGCAAGGTCTGCGGAGATGATCTGGTCGCGGTATCCTTCAAGGATCGAATCGCGCTCGTGCGCAGCCAGCGCGACAAGGCCGAGCGTGATCCGGTCCCGGTCCTGCAGCCGCTCCGTCGCGTCGGTCTCCTCCACGGCCGCATCGACGCGCTCGGCGAAGCGCTTGGCCTCGTCGCGAACGATCTCGCGGGTCAGTCCGAGGTCGCGCGCGGTCTCGGAGACCCGCTCGCGCACGCTCTGCAAGGCGACGGCGATCACCTGGTTGCTGAGCGCGACATCGAGCGGGCTGAGCCTGTCGAGCTTGAGCCTGCGGATGATCCAGCGCAGCGTCGTGCCCTGGACGATCAGTGTGAAGAGGGTGAAGCCGGTTGCAATCAGGCCGACCTGGTGCTTGATGTCCTGCGGCACGTAGCGGTTCTCGGTGACCGCCAGCGCCAGCGCCAGCGTGACCGCGCCCCTGAGCCCGCCCCAGAGGATCGCCACGCTGTAGGGCCGCTCCATCTTCGGAGACAGCCTGAAATAGGCGAGCACCGGCAGAACGCCGAACAGGATGAGCGCCCGGGCGACAAGGGCCGCGATAACCACGACGGCGATCAGAAACAGGTCGTAGAGCACAAAATCCGACAGGAGTTTGGGTATGAGGATGGCGGCGAGAATGAAGATCAGCGAGCCGGCCCAGTGGGCGATCAGATCCCAGGTATCGCGCATCTGCAGGTTCAGCGCCGGGGTGAAGCGCGCCGTCATGTGCAGGTTGATGGTCAACCCGGCGGCAACCACCGCGATCACGCCGGATGCCGAAAACTGTTCGGCCAGCAGGTAAGTCAGCAGCGGCACGGCGACCGATACCGAGATCTGGCCGCGTGGAAAATCCGGCATGCGGGCGATAACCTCTACGGCGAAGCGTCCGGCGGCGATGCCGATCAGGCCGCCGACGCCGGCGATCCAGGGAAAGGTGACAAGCGCGGGGCCGATCTTCGGATTGGCGACATTGACGGTGACGAAGCCCAGGAACAGCGAGAACAAGGCGATCGCCGCCGCATCGTTCAGCAGGCTTTCGCCCTCCACGATGCGCGCCAACCGCTGGGGCGACGGCGTCGCCTTGAAGATCGAGACGACGGCGGAGGGATCGGTGGTGGAGACGATCGCGCCGACCAGAAGGCAGGCGGCAAGCGGCAGACCGGCGACCGGATAAAGCGCGAAGCCGACGGCAAGCATGGCGACGAAAACCGCAAGAACCGCCAACACAAGGATCGGCACCCAGTCATCCAGCATGCGCCGGATATCGATATTGAGCGCCACCTGAAACACGAGCAGCGGCAGGAACACGTTGAGAAAGAAGCTCGCCCTTATCGGCAGGTTCAGGATGCCCAGCGCCAGGGGATTGAGCGCATTGGTCAGGCTCGTCTGCCAGAAAAAGGTGGCGGCAATGCCAATGCCGATCCCCATGGCCGCAAGGATCACGGAGAAAGGCAGGCGGAGGCGCGCCGCGAGCGGCTCGCTCAGCCCGATGACCGCAAATATGCCCGCGGCAATTGCGACGAGGATCGCAAGCTCCACTCCACACATCCTTTCCCAAACGCCTGGCGCGACGAAGCCGTGGCTCTTCGTCGGCCGGGTTCCGTTACCCAAACCCTTGAAGACATTCAACTTAGCCGAAATCACGCGCGTAAGTCAGCAAGCGTGAACGTTTTTATTCTTGATTGAAGGAATTGTTCTCAGAACACCGCCAGAAAGAAGGCCGCGATCGCGGCAAGCATGACGGCCGCCACGAGCTTCACCCAGAACCGGGTCCGATTGGCAACCGGCGTCGGCATGCTGCAGGCGGAGCAAACGGCAGGCCCGAAGCGCAGATGATGGTCGCAATATTGGCAGTAGAAAACCCGCATATCTTTCGCGCCCTCCTGAAAGGCGTCGATGTCGAGTCGATCACGGCCCGCGCGCGGACCATTGTCAGGCAGTCTCCACTTCGAACAACCAAGAGATGCATAATGATGCAGCGCAATATAAGACTGCAGCACCATCACCCAGGGCCTCTTGGGGCATTATGACAGATAATAACTTACTTGCAAGGAGCGTTATCGCACCGCAGCACAACCTTTCGGCGTAATTGCCAAGGATACCGGCCTTAGCCGCTGCGCACCGCATGGTGATATTTGCGATAGATCTCGTCGAGATCGACCGTCGGCTGCGGCGTTTCGATCCGCATGTCGACAAGGGTCTTGTGGATGATCTCAGCCGTCGCCAGGTTGCGGAACCATTTCCGGTTGGCCGGCAGCACATACCAGGGTGCATGCTCGGTCGAGCATTTAGACAGCATGTCCTCATAGGCTGCGATATAGTCGTCCCAGCGCTCCCGCTCGGAATAGTCCGAGCCGGAAATCTTCCACTGGCGCTCCTTGTCCTCCAGCCGCTTCTCGAAGCGATCAAGCTGCTCGTCCTTGGAAATATAGAGGAAGAACTTGACGATGCTGACGCCGTTTTCGGAGAGAAACTCCTCGAAATGGTTGATTTGCCGGTAGCGCTTGGACCAGACGCTTTCGGGCACGAGATTGTGGACGCGGGCGACCAGAACGTCTTCGTAATGGGAACGGTTGAAGACGGCGACCTGGCCGAGCGCCGGCGTGCGCTGGTGCACGCGCCAGAGAAAGTCGTGGGCCTTTTCCGTTTCGGTCGGCTGTTTGAAGCTCGCGACATAGGTGCCCTGCGGGTTCATTGCCCGGATCACATGCCAGCACACGCCGTCCTTGCCGGCGGCGTCGATGCCCTGCAGCACGACGAGAAGCGCGTGCTTCTTCTCCGCATAGAGCTTTTCCTGCAGCGGCGTGATCTCGTCGAGCACCGCGTCAAGCGCGGCCTTGCCCTCTTCCTTGTCCTTGATATTGCCGTGAAAGGACGGGTCGATATCGGCAAGCCGGACCGCACTTGCGGGCTCGATCCTCAGTTTCTCGCGAAAATCCATCGGCAGGCCTCCTGTTGTTGACAGAGACTAACGCATCGATCCGAAAACCGAAATCGATTTTCGGGCCGATGCGCTAGCGGAACAGCCGTTCGTTGACCACGTCGATGGACATGGCCCGCCGGGCGCTGCGGTTTTCGAGAACGTGGTCGATGCCGATCCTGACCAGCCCGATGATGAACAACCAGACAATCAGGTAGATCCAGACGAAGCCGATCAGCCTCCACGGGATTTCGGGAACGATGATGCCGAAGCCGCACATCAGCACCGCGACGAGCTGCGTGGCGAAGATGGCGATCAGCAGCGGCCGGGCCGGATAGGGCTTCTTCATGAACCAGTTTTCCTTGCGGCTGACCAGCATCAGCAGATGACCGCCGGCGACCAGCTGCAGGAACATCATCGACTGGAGGTGGGACTGGTCGGTCAGCCCAAGCCCCGCCCAGCGTCCCGGTTCCGACAGCACTTCCATGCCCATCAGCAAAAGGCCGAAGGACTGGACGATCGAGGCAAAGCCGAGAACGGCGGAAACCGACAGAAGATGCGGCATGCGCCACCGGATCGGCTGTTCGGAGACGCTGGTATTGTCATAGGCCACCGTCATGATCGGGATATCGTCGAGAAGCGACATCAGCACGATCATGATCGGCGTCAGCGGCTGGAAGCCGAGGAAGATGGTCGAAAGCACCACCAGGAACATGATGTCCATGGTCAGCGCCACCCGATAGATCGTGTAGCTGGTGATCCGCCCGAAGATGCGCCGCGCCTCGTCGATCGCGTTCTGGATCACGGAAAGACCGGGCGCCGTCAGGATCAGCGCCGCAGCGCCCCGCGCCGCATCCGTCGCGCCGGAGACGGCGATGCCGCAATCGGCCTGTTTCAGCGCCGGCGCGTCATTGACGCCGTCGCCGGTCATGGCCACCAGATGCCCGTTTTTCTGGAAAGTCTTGACGATCGCGTATTTGTGCTCGGGAAACACCCGGGCAAAGCCGTCCGCCGTCAGGATCCGGTTGGCGATCGGGCCGGGCACATTGTCGGGGTCCATGTCCTTCGGGAAGACTTCGGCGGCCGGCAGGATATTGGTGCCGAGACCGAGCTGGCGCGCCGTCTCCTTGGCAATCGCGGTGTCGTCGCCAGTGATCATTTTCACGGCGACGCCCTTGGCGCGGACATTCTCGATCGTCTGCTTCGAATCATCGCGCGGCGGATCGAACATCGGCAGGATGCCGAGCAGCGTCCAGGTCTCGCCGCCGTCATCGGATCGGGCCACGGCGAGCGCGCGATAGCCCTTGGCGCCAAGTTCGGCGACATGAGCGTCGACTTCATCGGCAACCGCCTTTTCCGCATTGGCCAGGAGAACGATCGCATGCGGCGCGCCCTTGGATGTCAGGAACGCCTTGCCGTCCGCACCGGTGACGGTCGCCTCGGTGCGCTTCGACACCGGATCAAACGGCGTGAACTTGCCGATGGTGTACTGCTCGAGCACGGCCTTGTCGGCAAGGGCGCCGATCACCGCGCCGTCGATCGCATCGCCGTCCTCGGCGCGCGAGGCGAGCGCGCCGGCCAGCACGATGTCCTCAGGCGTGGCTCCGCCGACCGGGATCGGATCGCCGAGCGTCAGGATGTTCTTCGTCAGCGTTCCGGTCTTGTCGGAGCAGAGAATATCAGCGCCGGCCATTTCGTCGATCGATGACAGACGCGAGACGATCGCCTTCTCCTTCGACAACGCCAGCGCGCCGAGCGCCATGGTGATGGAAAACACCGCCGGCATCGCCACGGGAATGGAGGCGACCAAGAGCACCAGCACGAATTGCAGAATGCCGAGCGCATCGGCGAGACCCCAGTTGTCGGTCTTGACGATGTCGACATAGACCTGGACGGCGACCATGATCATCGCCAGCACGACCGCCACGACGATGAGAAAGTTGCCGATCTGGAACATCGCCTTCTGCGCCTGGCTGACGGCGCCGGCCCCGGCCACAAGCTTTGCCGTGCGGCCGAAGAAGGTTTCCGACCCCGTTCCGGTGACGACGGCCGCCATCTCGCCCTGTTTCACCACACTGCCCGAGTAGGCCGTGTCGCCGACCTTTTTGTTGACCGGAAGCGACTCGCCCGTCAGCGCCGCCTGGTCGATCGAGGCATAGTCGCCGGAGACCAGACGGACATCGGCGGGCACGATGCCGCCGAGCCTGATCTTGATGATGTCGCCCGGCACGAGCGTCGCAGCGTCGATGACGGCGAACTTGCCGTCGCGCAGCGCCGTTGCCTGCGGGGCGAGCGAGTTCTTGAGTGCCGCGAGCGCGCTCGTCGCCTTGCTGTCCTGGTAGAATTCGAGGCCGGCGTTGAAGAGCAGCAGGCCGAAGATGATGATGAAGTCGCCCGTATCCCCGAGGATCAAAGACACCAGCGCGGCGGCCTCGATCATGAAGGCGATCGGGCCGACGAAGTGCTGGGCAATCTTCTTGAAAAGGCTGGTCTTTTCCTCGGGCAATGCGTTGGGGCCATATTGCGCCAGCCGCTTTTGCGCCTCCGCCGCGCTCAGGCCCTTTTCGGGGTCGACGCCGAGCTTTTCCAGAACCGCCTCGACCGGCAGGCTCTCCAGGTCATTGGCCGCTGCATTCTCCGCCATCATCATTCTCCAAAATCATGGCGCATCGTGTCGGGCACCGCCGTCGCGATCCGCAAACTCACCCCCGAAACCGGCTTTCGTATTGAGACGATACGAAATTGCCACCATAAGTGGAAGCAGAATGGGGCGGTTTTGGCAATATGGGAGTCGCAATTCCGCCTCTGGCGGACACTATAGCGCAGCCGTGAAGACAGGAATTTGAAGACGATCAACACCGATGCGGGACCTGGCCGCAGACATGCCAAAGCCCCGTTGCCGGGGCTTCAGTTTGTTGACGAAGCGCGCGTCACCCTCATTCGACATGCTCGGGCCCGTCCCGAGCATCTAAACACGCATCGCCGCGACAAGCATCTCGGGCGAGGTTTTATTTAAATACAATACATTTCGAGACACCAGCGCTGCTCGTGCGGAAGGGTGGTTAGATCCTCGGCACAAGGCCGAGGATGACGTCCGTAAACAGGATGGCTTCGTCAGCAGTCTGAAGGCCCCATTGCCGGGGTTCTGGGATATGCAGACCGTCAGCGCACCTGATCGAGCAGACGCTTGCATTCCAGCAGGTCGTAGAGGACTTCCTGCAGCAGCGCGTCATCCGAACGCGCGAGGCCGGAAGCGGGGTCGATGGCCCCCTCCTCGTCCTTCTTGCGGCGGAAGAAGCCGGTCCCGCCCGCCTTCTTCGGTCGGCCGACCACCTGGTCATCATCGAAAATAGAAGGCTGGTCCTCGTGTTGCCGGGCCTCGGGAGGGACGGCCAGCGCCTCGACAAGCTCGGCGTCGCCGCTGCCGATCGCTGTGACGAAACGGTTGCCATTGCTCTTCAGCAGCTTCTGGACGCCCTTGATGGTGTAGCCGTGATCATAAAGGAGATGGCGGATACCCTTCAGAAGCTCGATGTCCTCGGGGCGATAGTAGCGCCTGCCGCCGCCCCGCTTCATCGGCTTGACCTGGGTGAAACGCGTTTCCCAGAAGCGCAGCACGTGTTGCGGCAGCTCCAGTTCTTCCGCCACTTCGGAAATGGTGCGAAATGCCTCGGGAGACTTGTCCATGGGTTCAGCCGTCCTCGCCTGCCACAATGATCGAATCAGACCTGTATTTCAGCGCGATAAGGCCGGCAAGGCAAGCCGGGCGAAAGCCGTTCCGGCAGGCGCCTCAGGAGGCCGATTTCTGCGCGGCCTTTTCGGCCTTGTGCTTGCGGTTGAGATGGGCCTTGAGAATCTTCTGCTTCAGCACGTTGGAGGCCTTGAAGGTCATGACCCGGCGCGGCGAGATCGGCACTTCCTCTCCGGTCTTCGGGTTCCGGCCGATGCGTTCGTTCTTGTCGCGCACCTGAAAGGTCGCGAAGGAGGAGAGCTTCACCGTCTCGCCCTTGACGATCGCATCGCAGATTTCATCGATGACGGTTTCGACCAGCTCGGCCGATTCCGTGCGGGAAAGTCCCACCTTGCGGAACACCGACTCGGCCAGATCCGCACGCGTCACAGTTTTGCCAGGCATCGCCGCATCCCAAATTCTGTCAAAATCCCCTTGAACATGACACTATTGCCGCGGGGCAAAGCGGTCAAGCGTGTGAAAGGACTGATTTCGTTGCCGGAAGCGCATTACCAGCGCAAAAGCACCGCACCCCAGGTAAATCCGCCGCCCATCGCCTCCAGCATCACCATGTCGCCGCGTTTGATCCGGCCATCGCCTGCAGCCGTTGCCAGCGCCAGCGGAATGGAGGCCGCCGAGGTATTGGCGTGCTGATCCACGGTCACGACAACCTTGTCCATCGGAATGCCGAGCTTCTTGGCCGAGCCTTCGATGATCCTGCGGTTCGCCTGGTGCGGCACCAGCCAATCGAGTTGGTCGATGTCGATTTTCGCTTCGGCGAAGGCCGACTCGATCACATCGGTGATCATGCCGACGGCATGCTTGAAGACCTCGCGGCCCTCCATGCGCAGGTGGCCGATATCGCCGGTGGTGGACACCCCGCCGTCGACATAGAGCTTTTTGCAATGGGAACCATCCGAGCGCAGGCTGGCGGCAATGATACCGCGGTTTCCGGCGTCGCCCTCCTCCTGTGCCTCCAGCACGAGCGCGCCGGCGCCATCGCCGAACAGCACGCAGGTCGTCCGGTCGGTCCAGTCGAGAAGCCGCGAAAACGTCTCCGCGCCGATCACCAGAACCCGGCGCGCACGCCCGGCGCGGATGAAATTGTCGGCCGTCGTCAGCGCAAAGACGAAGCCGGAACAGACCGCCTGCATATCGAAGGCAAAGCCGTGCTCCATGCCGAGCCGGTTCTGGATGTTCACCGCCGTTGCCGGAAAGGTGTTGTCCGGCGTCGAGGTCGCGACCACGATCAGGTCGATATCCGCCGGCGTAAGCCCCGCATTGTCCAGCGCCGCGCGCGCGGCCTGTTCGCCGAGCGATGCCGTGGTCTCGTCGGGACCGGCGATATAGCGCTGGCGAATGCCGGTGCGCTGCTGGATCCAGCTGTCGGAGGTGTCCACAAGCTGCCGCAGTTCGTCATTGGTCACCACGCGCTCCGGCAGCGCCGAACCGAAACCACAAACGACAGAACGGATCATACTGTTATTCCTTGTTGGCAGGCGCCATGGCCGGAGGGCCGATGACGCACTGCCGCTTCAGGCCGCTTCCGGCCCCATGGGTGATTCATTACGCGCATGGTACTCGCTCAGATCATGCTGGATCTTGGCCTGCAGACCGTTGTGCACCATGTCATAGGCAACCTCGATTGCCGAGGCATAGCCCTCGGCATCGGTGCTGCCGTGACTTTTGATGACGATGCCATTCAGGCCGAGAAAGACCCCGCCATTGACCTTGCGCGGATCAAGCTTCTCGCGCAGCATGCGGAACGCGCCGCGGGCAAGCAGATAGCCGATGCGCGACATCAGGGTCCGCGACATTGCCGAACGCAGGTATTCAGCAATCTGACGGGCCGTGCCCTCGGCCGTCTTCAGCGCGATATTGCCGGTAAAGCCCTCGACGACGAAGACGTCCACCGTGCCCCGGCCGAGATCGTCGCCCTCGACAAATCCGGCATAGTCGAGATTGTCGATGTCGGCCTCGCGGAGAAGCTTCCCCGCTTCCTTGACCTGCTCGACGCCCTTCACCTCCTCGACGCCGACATTGAGGAGGCCGACGGTCGGTTTCTTCAGCTCGAACAGCGCGCGCGCCATGGCCCCGCCCATCAGGGCGAAATCGAGGAGTTGCTTGGCGTCCGCGCCGATCGTCGCGCCAATGTCGAGAACGATGCTTTCGCCTTTCAGCGTCGGCCATATGCCGGCGATCGCGGGGCGGTCGATGTCGGGCATGGTCTTCAGACAGAACATCGCCATGGCCATCAGCGCGCCGGTATTGCCCGCCGAGACGGCCGCGTCGGATTCATTCTCCTTCACCGCCTCGATCGCGCGCCACATGCTGGAGACGTTGCGGCCGCGCCGCAAGGCCTGGCTAGGCTTCTCGTCCATGCCGACTGCAACCTCGCAATCGACAACGCGCGCCTGTTCCTTGAGTTTGGGATAGGACGCAAGCAGCGGTTCGATGGCTGATTGCCGGCCGTAGAGAATGTAGCTGATGTCGGGGTGGCGCGTCAGAGCCTCGGCCGCGCCGGCAACGGCGACCTCCGGTCCGACATCTCCCCCCATGGCATCAATGGAAATTCTAATCAAACGTTCGGGATCCCTGTTTGCACGCATCCGGAGAAGCCGGGCCAAAATACCGTTTTTGCTGCGGGAGACAACTGCCGCGCGGCAAAAACAGCAATTAACATGCGTTTTGTCGGAAAGCCCGGTCCGACAGCAGCAAAGGCCGTGCCGGAAGGGCTCTCTTCTCCGTCGCCTACTCTTCTCCTCCGCCCTTCCAGTCCTTCAGCGCGGCGAAAGGCGATTCCTTTTCTGCCGTCGCCTCTCCTTCGTCGTCCTCATCGCTGACGTCCGGCGGCAGTTCCGCATCGGGCTTGCGCGGATAGGGATCGATGGCAAGGCCGATCGCCTCTATGACGACAGCGGCGATATCGATCTCGCTGCCGGAAAAAGGCTCAGGGTCATCAGGCCCTTCGGGATCGACCAGAAGTTCGCCTTCCTCATTGACCTTGCGCCTGAACTGGCGGGACTGCTCGGGCAGATAAGTCGCATCCACCGGCTCTGCAAGATCCGACTCGATCGGCTCCAGCGTCACCACGCAGGACTGCACGATATGCGCCTTGACCTCGCCCCTCACCCGCACGCCCTCGCGCCGGAAAGGCGTGATCCTGAGATCGGCCGCAAGCGCGGTCACGGCATCGACATCGAGAAAGCCGGCCAGCCGCTCAAGCTCGTCTTCCTCCGCTTCAAGGCGCATCTCAAACGGCACCGCAGCCGCGCGCGCAACTGTAAAGGGGCGCGAGAACGGCAGGGGCTTCTCGTTTGCATTCCTGTCAGGCACGTCCCGTCTCCATGCTTTCGGGCACGAGGAAGCTCACCATCCCCGTTTCCACCACAATTTCATCGATCCTGCCGAGGTGATCGGCATTTTCCAGCATCCAGCGGGCGAGCTCCGCCATCTCGCCGTGATCGGCATCTGCCGCGTGAATATTCTGTGCAAGCGCGATCGCAAGCTGTTCCAGATCGCGATGCTGCAGACAGCGCACATAGCGTTCCAGGCGACCATAGAACATGCCCGCCAGCTTTTTCATCCGCTTGGGAACCGAATTGTCGCCGACGCCAAGCTCGCGAATCGAATAGTCGATATCCATGAAGAAGGCGTCGACGACCTCCTGGGCCATCTGCTTGCCGCTGTCCGAGGATTTCGAGGTGCGCTGCAGGAAAAGGATCATCACCACGGACAGCATCTCGAAACGGCCCATTACCGTATCCGGAACACCGTAATCCGTATAGAAACAGGGTTGCCGCGCCGTTGCCGTGATCACGCCATATTGGCGCTGCACGATCATGCGGTTGGCGCGGTTCTTGCCGAAAATCCTCAGGACCATTCCACTCTCTTTGACTTGGCTTTAGCCACCGGCCGCAAACCGCCCGAACAATTGCATCCCGGCACAAGCTGGTTTATCCAGTTGAGTTGGAAAACGCGAGGCTTCGGGTTCATCCGGCAGCAGGCGGTCTGTGCGCTCAAACGGAACCATGGTCAATGGTAGTTTGCGCGTCCCGCGCCCGCAACCGGGAATCGCGGCCAAAGCCGACCTTCGTTGAAGGCGACGCCTGCATAATATGAAACACGGCGGCCGGCCGGAAGGCTTCGCCGGCCTGATATGAAGTTTGCCAGGGAGTGGACGCTTGAAGATGCGCCGAGACTATTTTGATTTCAGACCGGTTCGTCCGGCTGCCGCGGGCGCGCTCGTCGCCGTCGCGCTCTTTACCGCAGGGTGCTCGACCTCCGACGTGATCGGCACCAAGGACGTCTTCTATCAGGGTTATGTGGTCGACGAAGAGCGGCTGCAGCTTGTGAAGGAAGGGTCGAGCCGCGAGCAGGTCGTGCTGACGCTCGGCCAGCCGTCAACGACGGCGACCTTCGACAACGAGGTCCTGTTCTACATCTCGCAGCGCAAGGAGCGCCGTTTCGAGTTCCAGAAGCCGCGCCTCGTCAATCAGGAAATCCTGGCGGTCTACTTCAACGGCAATGGCCGCGTTGACAAGATCGCCCGCTATACGCTCGAAGACGGCAAGGTCGTCGACATGGTCTCCGATACGACGCCGACCGGCGGCAAGGACATCACCTTCATCCAGCAGATCCTGCAGGGCACCGGCGCAAGCGCCGCCCGCGACTTCTTCGCCACCAACGGCGGAGCGATCCAGTAGGGCGCAGGGCGAAGCCGCAAACGACGAAGGCCCCGCCTGCAACACAAGGCGGGGCCTCTTTTGTTTTCCCGGCGGAGCGGTTCCGCCGGGTGATGTTCTTTGCTCAGGCGAGCACCGCCAGGAGCAGAAGCGCCACGATATTGGTGATCTTGATCGCCGGGTTGACGGCAGGACCGGCCGTATCCTTGTAGGGATCGCCGACCGTATCGCCGGTGACGGAGGCCTTGTGGGCATCCGAGCCCTTTTCGTGGGTGGCGCCGTCGGCATCGACGAAACCATCCTCGAAGCTCTTCTTGGCGTTGTCCCAGGCGCCGCCGCCGGACGTCATCGAGATGGCGACGAACAGGCCGTTGACGATCACGCCGAGAAGCGAGGCGCCGAGCGCCGCGAACGCCGAGGCTTTCGAGCCCGACATCAGCCAGACGCCGAAGAAGACCACGAGCGGGGCAAGGACCGGCAGCAGCGAGGGGATGATCATCTCGCGGATCGCGGCCTTGGTCAGCATGTCGACGGCGCGGCCGTAATCCGGCTTTTCCGTTCCGCTCATGATGCCGGGCTTTTCCCTGAACTGACGACGCACTTCGGCAACGACGGCGCTCGCCGCGCGACCGACCGCCGTCATCGCGATGCCGCCGAAGAGATAGGGAATCAGTCCGCCGAAGATCAGGCCGGCGACCACGTAAGGGTTCGACAGCGAGAACGAGATATCGCCCATGTTCGCGTAGAAGGGATAGGTATCCCCGTTCGCCGCGAAATAGGCAAGGTCGTTCGAATAGGCGGCGAACAGCACCAGCGCCCCGAGACCGGCCGAACCGATGGCATAGCCCTTGGTGACGGCCTTGGTGGTGTTGCCGACGGCATCGAGCGCATCGGTGGATTTACGAACCTCCGGATCGAGGCCGGCCATTTCGGCGATACCGCCCGCATTGTCGGTGACCGGCCCGAAGGCGTCGAGCGCCACGATCATGCCGGCAATGCCGAGCATGGCGGTGACCGCGATCCCCGTGCCGAACAGGCCGGCAAGCTGGTAGGTCGAGATGATGCCGCCGCAGATGACGATCGCGGGAAGCGCGGTCGCTTCGAGCGAGACAGCCAGGCCCTGGATCACATTGGTGCCATGGCCGGAAACCGAGGCCTGCGCGATCGAAACCACCGGGCGCTTGCCTGTTCCGGTATAATATTCGGTGATGACGACAATCAGCGCCGTGACGATCAGGCCGATGATGCCGCAGATGAAGAGGGCCCAGCCGGTGATGTTGCGTCCGGCGACCTCGCCGATGGAGCCGAAGCCGACGGTGAGCCAGGTGGCGATGCCGAGTCCGACGATCGACAGCAGTCCGGTAGCGATCAGACCGCGATAGAGCGCGCCCATGATCGAGCCGTTGGCGCCGAGCTTGACGAAGAAGGTGCCGACAATCGACGTCAGGATGCAGACCCCGCAGATGGCGAGCGGCAGCAGCATGACGTCGCCGAGAATAGCCGTTCCGCCGAAGAAAATGGCGCCGAGCACCATGGTGGCGACCACCGAGACCGCATAGGTCTCAAAAAGGTCGGCCGCCATACCGGCGCAGTCGCCGACATTGTCGCCGACATTATCGGCGATCGTCGCCGGGTTGCGCGGGTCGTCTTCCGGAATGCCCGCTTCAACCTTGCCGACGAGGTCGCCGCCGACATCGGCGCCCTTGGTGAAGATGCCGCCGCCGAGGCGGGCGAAGACCGAAATCAGCGACGCGCCGAACCCGAGTGCGACAAGCGCGTCGATAACCTCGCGCTCATCCGGCGCATGGCCGAGCCCTACGGTGAGGATGTAATAATAAACGGATACGCCGAGAAGGGCGAGACCGGCAACGAGCATGCCCGTGATCGCGCCGGATTTGAAGGCGATGTCAAGCCCGGCCGGCAGGCTGTAGGAGGCCGCCTGCGCGGTGCGGACATTGGCGCGCACGGAGACATGCATGCCGATGAAGCCCGCGGCTCCCGACAAGACCGCCCCGATGACGAAGCCGATGGCGGCGGTCAAGGACAGCAGCAGCCAGGCCAGAACGAAGACGACCACGCCGACGATCGCGATCGTCGTGTACTGGCGCGTCAGATAGGCCTGCGCCCCCTCCCGGATAAAGCCCGCGATTTCCTTCATGCGCGGGGTTCCCTGATCGGCGACCATCACCGAGCGCGTCGCCCAAAGGGCGTACACGATCGACAACAGGCCGCAGACAATCACGGCAAGCAATATCATCATTTCTCGCTTTCCTTCCCTCACCGACATGAACAGGATCAGGCCTTGGCCGCCCTGCCCTGCCGAAATTGTTCACCGGCCGCCCCTGCCTGCCCGCGCGGGTCATCCTCGCGAGAGCAGCAAAAGCCGCACCGTTCAATCCGCAGAACGCCTCATTCCCCTCCACGCCCTGCGGGCAGGCACGAGAGTGCGGTGGAGCGGGCGAAGCGTCAAGTGCTTCGTTCCGACAATAGGAGAGCGGAATGCGGCAAAGCTTTGCGCTATCGCAAAGGCGGAAGCGAAAATGAAACGATTTAACCCGCCCTTTGGCCAGAAAATTCGCTTGAGGTCAGCCCTTTTGCCAGGTTCGGACGCGCCGTACGGCAAAATTTAGGCGGAACGCCGTTGCACAATTAACTTAATTACGTTAAATTAATATCATTAAGTTAATTGCAGGAGAAGATGTCCATGGCGCGGCCCCGCAAGGAACAGCAGATCGAAATCGAGAAGGCGGCGATCACCGCGACCATCGATCTTTTGATGACATCGGCGGCCGAAGATATCTCGCTCGCCCGGATCGCGAAGGAAATCGGCTGCAGCGCGCCGGCGCTCTACACGCATTTTGCCAGCAAGAACGCGCTCCTGAAGGCGGTGCACGATGCGGGATTCGTGATGATGCTCGACCAGAAGCTCGCGACGGCCGCGCGCCACCGCAGCGACCCGATCGCCCGGTTATGGGAGGGTGGCCTGGCCTATCTGCAGTTCGCCTTTGAAAACCCGAACCTTTACCGTCTGATGTTCGATCCGCCGAAGGAAACCGGTCTTTCCGGCAGTCCTTTTGAGAGCGATGTCGGCGCGCGCTGCCTCGGCGTTCTGGTCCAGGCCGTAAGGGCCTGCCAGGCGGCCGGCTATCTGCCGGAGGCCGAGGCCGGAAAGACCGCCTTCCTGCTTTGGTCGACCGTCCACGGCGCGGCAATGCTCACCCTTCTGGATCGCGCACCGGTTCTTGCCGACGAAGATTCCCGCGACGCCGCAATCTCGGCTGTCGATTCCCTCATGCGTTTCCTGATTTCCACCGGCCATCAAACACCCCCGGCCGCCAACGCCTAGGAGAAAAAAGTGTACACGCGTATCCTGAAATATTCCGCAGCGGGACTCGCCGTCCTCGTCGCCGCGCTGATCGCATGGATCTGGATTTCACATGTCGTCACCGCGCGCGAGGTCGCCGGCCATGCGCAGAGCGTTCGGGCGATCGCCGCCAAAGCCCGTTTTCCCCAGCCATCCGATGCGCAGATGCAAGCCCTCCCCGCGCCGGTGAAACGCTATTTCGACTTTGCCATAAAGGATGTCGATCCGACCCTGACAGTCGTTTCCGTGGCCGAGGAAGGGATGTTTCGCAGGCCACTGACGGAGGGGTTTGGGCCTACCCAGGCAGAGCAGACGATTTCGCTGTCGAGCCCGGTCCTGCTTTTCACGGCGACCACCCCCATCGCTCCGGGGATCGACGCGCGCGTCTACGATTTCTTTGCCGACGGAGAGATGGAAATGCGCGCGAAACTCGCCTCGACACTGACCGTCGTCGACGAAAAGGCCTCGCCGGAACTCAACCGGATCTCGCTGAGGCGGTGGCTCCTGGAAAGCCCGCTCTTTCCCGTGGCGCTGCTGCCCGGAGGGCCGGTGCGCTGGGAGCCCATCGATGAAAACAGCGCGCTCGCAACGGTTTCCGGCTTCGGACTCGAAGCCAGCATGATCGCCGAATTTCGCGAGGATGGCAGCCTCGCAAGCTTCGATGCCACCGAGGACGGCGATCTGACGACCCCTTATCATGGGTCGGGCGAACATTCGGAGCGCGGCGACTACCGGCTTGTCGCGGGCATGATGATCCCGCACACATTCCTCATCGCCCGCGTCGGCGCGGGACGGACAGACCCGTTCTGGAAGGGCCGGGTCACGGAAATCAGTTTCGAGTGACCGCTTTCGCGAAAGGCCTGAGGGGTGTTGCCGCTCAGGCCTGGTTCGGCTGCCCCCGCTCCCGCCGGGCGATCCTGTCGAGCACGGCGTTGACGAGCTTGCCCTCGTCTCCCTCGAAGAAGGCGGTGGCAATCTCGACATATTCGGTGACGATGACGGCGGTCGGGACATCCGGCTTTTTCAGGATCTCGAAGACGCCGGCGCGCAGGATGGCACGCAGCGTCGAATCAAGTCGCGACAACGTCCAGCCTTCCGAAATTGCATCCGCGATCTTTGGATCGAGCGTCTTCTGGTCCTTCACGACGCCGCTGACGATCGCGCGGAACCACGCCGGGTCGGCCTTCAGATAGACGTCGCCGTCGATTTCCTTGCCCAGACGATAGACCTCGTATTCGGCGAGCACGTCGGCAAGCGCCGTGCCGGCGAGATCCATCTGGTAAAGCGCCTGAACGGCGGCAAGGCGGGCGGCGCCCCGCTGGTTTGCAGTCTTCTCGGTCGTCATGGGTCTCCTCGCATTCCGAAGGGATGCGGTCAGTGCTTGCGGCAGCGGCCTCGCGCCGGGTCATCATTACGAGCGGCTAAACCATGCCTGCCGAAGACTTGCAAGTGTTTTGCCGGTTGAATGCGCCGGCGAGGGCAGAATTGCGCCCGCTCAGATCTCGCTGGTCTCGGTATCGCGCGCGAGCTTGGCCGAGAACTCGGCGATGATCTCCTCGAAATCTTCCGTTGTCGAGAAGTCGCGATAGACCGAGGCGAAGCGCACGAAGGCGACGTCATCGAGATTTTTCAGCGCCTCGAGCACCAGAAGCCCGATCTCCTCGGACTGGATTTCGGGTTCGCCGGCACTTTCCAGCCGACGGACGATGCCGGACACGGCGCGTTCGATGCGCTCGCGCTCGACCGGCCGCTTCCTCAGCGCGATCTCGAAGGAACGCACCAGCTTGTCGCGGTCGAACGGCACCTTGCGGCCGTTCTTCTTGATGACGACGAGTTCGCGCAGCTGCACGCGTTCGAAGGTTGTGAAGCGCCCGCCGCAATCGGGACAGACGCGCCTGCGGCGAATGGACGTATTGTCCTCCGCCGGGCGCGAATCCTTGACCTGGGTATCAGGCGAATTGCAGAACGGGCAGCGCATCAGCCCATATAGCCATACATCGGGAAGCGTTCGGTCAGCGCGACGACCTTTCCGCGCACGGCCTTTTCGACCGCTGCATTGCCCTCGTCGGAATTGGCCTCCTTCAGACCGTCCAGAACCTCGACGATCAGCTTGCCGATCTCGGCGAATTCGGCCTCGGTGAAGCCGCGCGTGGTGCCGGCAGGCGTGCCGAGACGTACGCCCGAGGTCACGAAGGGCTTTTCCGGATCGAAGGGAATGCCGTTCTTGTTGCAGGTGATGTAGGCGCGGCCAAGGGCGGCTTCCGCGCGCTTGCCGGTGGCGTTCTTCGGCCGAAGGTCGACCAGCATGGAGTGGTTGTCGGTTCCGCCGGAAACCACATCAAGCCCGCCTTCCATCAGCGAGGCGGCGAGCGCGCGGGAATTCTTGACCACCTGCTCGGCATAGGCCTTGAACTCCGGCTGCAGCGCCTCGCCGAGGGCCACCGCCTTGGCGGCGATCACATGCATCAGCGGGCCGCCCTGAAGGCCGGGGAAGACGGCGGAATTGATCTTCTTGGCGATGTCGGGATCATTGGTCAGCACCATGCCGCCGCGCGGACCGCGCAGCGATTTGTGCGTCGTCGTGGTGACAACATGGGCATGCGGGCACGGCGAGGGATGCACCCCACCGGCAACGAGGCCCGCAATATGCGCCATGTCGACCATCAGATAGGCGCCGACGGAATCGGCGATCTCGCGGAAGCGCTTCCAATCCCATATGCGCGAATAGGCCGTGCCGCCGGCGATGATCAGCTTCGGCTTGTGCTCCTCGGCCTTCCTGGCGACCTCGTCCATATCGATCAGATTATCGTCGCGCGACACGCCGTAGGAAACCACATCGAACCACTTTCCCGACATGTTGACGGGCGACCCGTGGGTCAGGTGACCGCCGGAATTGAGGTCGAGGCCCATGAAGGTATCGCCGGGCTGCAGCAATGCGAGGAAGACGGCCTGGTTCATCTGGGAGCCGGAATTCGGCTGCACATTGGCGAATTCGACGCCGAACAGCTTCTTGGCGCGCTCGATCGCCAGTTCCTCGGCAATGTCAACGAACTGGCAGCCGCCATAATAGCGCTTGCCCGGATAGCCTTCGGCATATTTGTTGGTCATGATCGAACCCTGCGCCTCGAGCACAGCGCGCGAGACGATGTTTTCCGAGGCGATCAGCTCGATTTCATGACGCTGGCGACCGAGCTCCTTGCCGATCGCGTCGAAGATTTCCGGATCGGTGTCGGCGAGCGTGCGGTTGAAGAAGGTCTCGGTAAACACTGTCTGGCTAGTCATCGCGGGTTCCTCACTTGTGGCAGGCGGGCGGAAGCGTTCTATCCTCCGATCGATCATCGTGCAATAGACGAAAACCGCCGGCGAACATGGCCCGCCGGCGGCATTTTCGATCATGAATACGAAGGCCGCTGCCTCAATCATCGGGTTACCGAAAAACCGGCGCCCCGTTTTTCGCCCGACGCTCTATTCGATGCCGCTGGTCGTCTGCAGCGCCAGTTCCGGCGCGCCGTCGAGATTGTAGATATCATCGCGGAACTGAACGACCCCGTCCTTGGCCGACCACGCCGTGATGTAGACGAAATGGTTCGGCACTGGATCGGCAAGGTTCACCGGCGTGGAAATGCCGGCATGGATGGTCTGCTCGATATGCTGACGATCCCAGCCGGGCGTGTTCTTCAACAGCCAGACATCAAGGTCGCGGACGTTCTCGATACGGACGCAGCCCGACGATTCGAAGCGCACGATGTCGTTGAACAGCGACTGGCTCGGCGTGTCGTGCATGTAGACGGCATGCTTGTTGTGGAAGTTGATCTTGGTCGAGGCCATGGCGCTGTTGGGGCCGGGATCCTGTCGGAAGGTCAGGTTCGGCGCCTTCTCCGCGTTCCAGTCGATCGTCATCGGATCGACTTCGTTGCCCTTGTTGTCGTAGAGCCGGATCTTGTTGTCGACCAGGTAGTTCGGATCCTCGCGCATCAGCGGCATGATATCCTTCTGGATGATCGAGCGCGGCACGGTCCAGGGCGGATTGAAGATGATCTCGAAAATCTTGGAATTGAGAATCGGCGTCGGGCGCGAAGGCCGGCCGACAATGGCGACATTGCGCAGCGCCACGCTGTCCTGTTCCACGGCCTCGCAATAGGCGGCCGGGATATTGACCAGAACATAGCGCTCGCCGAGTTCGGAGCCGAGATCCTCCACGCGCGTCAGGTTCGTCTCCAGCTGCGCAAGGCGGACGCGGGCGCTGACATTGAGCGCCTTCAGCGTGTATTCATCGATATAGCCGGTCTCGGACAGGCCGTGACGCGCCTGAAAGCGGCGCACGGCGCCCTGGACGTAGGAATCGTAGGAGTCCGAAATGCCCGCCGAGCGCGGCAGGTCGCCGGAAACGATCAACCGCTGGCGCAGTTGCTGGACGGAAGGGTCGTAGACGCCGAACTGAAGCGGCACGTTGGGATGCACCTGCGGCCAGCCGCCGCTGGTGACGATCTGCTGATACTGGGCAATCGCCTGCATCAGGTTTGCCGGGGCGTTCGGTCCGAGGATCGGCTGGTTGGAACTGACGCTGGCCGGCGCGCGCGATGTGAAGGCGTCGAACTGGTCATCCCAGTTGCCGCGTCCGGGCGTATTGATCAGCGCGTCGACAGCCGATTGCGCGGAGGCCAGATGCGGCATCGCCAGCACACCGGCGGCGCCGGCGATGAAGCGACGGCGCGACACAGTTTTATTGGTAGGCGTTTTCCGGTCCAGTTTTTTTGTCATCAAATCCAAATCTCGTTCGGTCCCTCGGGCGGCAAGGCCGCGCCCGTCTCAAAGCCGATGCCCTCGCACAGCAATATGGCCAATTATTGTCGGTTTTCAAAGCCGGTCGGAAGGCTGCCGCCGTCGATCCTAGCGCCGTCGAATGAAAGCAAGGTAAACCCAGAAGGAGACGTAGAAACCAATCAACAGAATGTGAAGCGCGGACAGCCCCGGCGCATTGCCGAAAATGTGCGGATAGGCGCTGTGGGCGAATATCTGGACGGCGGCGCCAAGCACCCAAAGCACGAAGCCCCAGCCAACCCCGAACCACAGTCCGGCGGCCGCCACGGGATAGAGCACGGCAAGCACCGCCTCGACGAGACGCACATCGGCATGCACGAGGTCGAATCGACCGGCTCCGCCTTCGGTCAATCCGATCAGCGCCGCCCAGCTGGAAAGCGCCATAACGAAAAGAAACACGGCGACGCACCGCTTGAACACCAGGAAAGCGGTTTGCGAAAAACTGGGTCTGGGCGCTGCGCTCGACTCTGAAGACATGTCCGCCTTATACGCGGCAAACGGCCGCTGACAAACCCGCAAAAGCCGGCGGCGATGTGACAAATTGGGTTGTTTTTTCGTCGGGACCTGCGTGCTACAAGCCTGATGAACATCAAGGGTACTGAAATCGCCGGAGGATCAGGATGAACGACGCCAACGACAAGACCCATCTCGTCGACCGGATCACCGGCCATCGCCGCATGCGCCGCAACCGCAAGGCCGACTGGACGCGCCGGCTGGTGCGCGAGAACCGGTTGACGGTGGACGACCTGATCTGGCCGGTCTTCGTCATTCCGGGCGACAATATCGAGGAACCGATCCCGGCGATGCCCGGCGTGTCGCGCATGAGCGTCGACCGACTGGCGGAAGCGGCCCGCAAGGCCGAGGCGCTCGGCATTCCTGCGATCGCGACCTTTCCCAACATCGCGCTGGAAAAACGCGACATGAACGGATCGGAGATCCTCAACCCCGAAAACCTGATCAACCGCGCGACGCGCGCGATCAAGAAGGCCGCGCCCGGCGTGGGCGTGATCACCGACGTTGCCCTCGATCCCTTCACCAGCCATGGTCATGACGGCATCCTGATCGGTGACGAGATCGTCAACGATGCCACGGTCGATCACATCTGCGCGGCGGCCGTGCTGCAGGCCGAAGCGGGCGCCGATATCATCGCACCCTCCGAAATGATGGACGGGCGCATCGGCGCGATCCGCGAGCGGCTGGATGCAGCCGGCTTCCAGAATGTCGGCATCATGTCCTATGCGACCAAGTTCTCCTCCGGCTTCTACGGCCCCTATCGCGAGGCGATCGCCACCAAGGGCCTGTTGAAGGGCGACAAGGCGAGCTATTATGTTGACACGGCCAACGGAACCGAGGCGCTGCGCGATGCCGCCCTGGACGTCAAGGAAGGCGCGGACATGCTGATGGTGAAGCCCGGCCTGCCCTATCTCGACATCTGCTGGCGGATGAAGGAGGCCTTTGGCCTGCCTGTCTTTGCCTATCAGGTCTCCGGCGAATACGCGATGATCCGCATGGCCGCCGAGCGCGGCGCCATCGACGGCGAGCGGGTGATGATGGAAACGCTCCTGTCGTTCAAGCGCGCCGGCTGCGACGGCATCCTTACCTATTTCGCCATGGAAGCGGCGGAGAAGCTGGCGAAATCGTGACGGCGGCAATGTTTTGGCCGTTGCAATCGCTCCGCGGCAACCCACATTGTTGTTCCGACGGGTCCGAACGCTCGCGCCGGCGGCGCGGAGCCGCAACCCGACTGCAAGGAGCGAGCCAGAACCATGAGCCTTGAACGAGACATGTCCTACGCGCCGAATGCCGGCAGCCCAGCCTATACCGGCGTCCTGTCGCGCCGTGTTCTGGCCTTTCTGGTTGATTACCTGATCATCGCGATCCTCTGGGTGCCGGCGGCGGTTCTGCTGTTCTTCGTCGGCATCGCAACGCTCGGCCTCGCCTTTTTCCTCTATCCGGTGCTCTATTTCATCGTCGCCGTGTTCTATTTCGGCTTCACCATGGGCGGCATCTCCCAGGCATCCCTCGGCATGCGCTCGATGGGTCTCAGGATCGTACGGACCGACGGGCTGAGAATGGATTTCCTGACGGCCGCCGTGCATCTGGCGCTGTTCTGGCTGTTCAACTCGGTGCTGACGCCGCTCGTCCTGCTCGTCGGCCTTTTCACCGATCGCAAGCGCCTGCTGCATGATTTCCTCGTCGGCGCCGTGGTAGTGCGCGAGGAAGCGATGTGAAGCATACCGGGCACGGTTGACCTTTTTTCCGATTGCGCCATGCTAGGGCCAATTGTCCAACGCATGTTGTGCCGGTCATGAACACGCAAGCCACGCTTTCACCGCAATTTTACCTGACCGCGCCGGCGCAGTGCCCCTATCTGGAGGCCGAGCGCGAGCGCAAGGTCTTTACCCATCTCGTCGGACCTCGCGCCAGCGAGATGAACGACCTCCTCACCCAGGGCGGCTTCCGGCGCTCGCAGAACATCGCCTACCGGCCGGCCTGCGAGAACTGCCGCGCCTGCGTTTCCGTCAGGATCGTGGCCGGGGAGTTCGAGACGCCGCGCTCCCTGCGCAAGATATGTTCCCGCAACAGCGACCTCGTGACGACAGAACGTCCGGCGATCGCCACGGCCGAACAGTATGACCTGTTCCGCACCTATCTCGACAGCCGCCACCAGCGCGGCGGCATGGCCGACATGACGATCGACGATTACGCGGTGATGGTCGAGGAAACCCATGTGGAGACGCGGCTGTTCGAATACCGCGTTTCAACCGGCCGTTTCGGCGAAGAGGGCGAGCTCGTCGCCGTGGCGCTGTCCGATATCCTCGTTGACGGGCTGTCGATGGTCTATTCCTTCTTCAACCCGGCCTATGTGAAACGCTCCCTCGGCAGCTACATGATCGTCGATCATGTCTCGCGCGCCAAAAGGCTCAGCCTTCCCTACGTCTATCTCGGGTACTGGGTCAAAGGCTCGCGGAAAATGGACTACAAGAAGCGCTTCCGGCCGCAGGAACACCTGACGGGCAAGGGCTGGGAGCGGGCAGACGTCGAGGAGCCTGTGGAATAGGCGGCCCGAATTCCCCTTTCAACCCGGAGCGTATGGAACCTTCCCGTGCAATCGCCTAACCTTGTCCTCTCGCAGCGGACGAGATCGGCAAGGATGGAGGTTTCATGCTCAAGGAATTCAGGGATTTCATTGCGAGAGGCAATGTCGTGGACATGGCCGTCGGCATTATCGTCGGCGCGGCGTTCACCGCCATCGTCCGCTCGCTGGTGGCTGACATCATCGACCCGATTATCGGGCTGATCATCGGCGGCATCGATTTTTCAGACATGTATTTCGTGATGAACGGCACGGTTCCCGAAGGCGCGAGCCTCGCCGACGCGCGCGATTCGAGCGCGGCGATCTTCGCCTATGGCGCCTTCGTCACCTCCGTCATCAACTTCCTCATCATTGCCTTCGTCGTCTTCCTGCTGGTCAAGACCATCAACCGCGTGCGCGCCGCAGCCGAACGCAAGGCGAAGAAGCAGGCGGAAGCCGAAGCCGCAGCGGCCCCGCCGCCCGGACCGAGCGAACTGGACGTTCTGCTCGAAATCCGCGATGCGCTGAAGAACAGGCAGTAGCCCGGCATCCCGGCGGAAAGGAGGCATGCCGATGGCGAGAATAGCGAGGGTGCAATGCCGCTGTGGCGGCGTGGTCATGGAGGCGGAGGACGCACCGATCATGAGCGCCGAATGCCTGTGCAGCTCATGCCGGACAGCCGCCGAAATCATGGAAAGCCTTCCCGGGGCTCCGCGCCTGCGGGAAGCGTCGGGCGGCACGCGCATGGAAGTCTACCGCAAGGACCGGGTGCGCTGCATAAGGGGCGCAGAGAACCTGCGTGCGTTCCGGCTGAACGACAGGACAAGGACCCGGCGGGCCGTCGCGGTCTGCTGCAACACGCCGATCCTGCTCGACGTCACGGTCGGCCACTGGGTCGACCTCTACGGCGTCCTCTGGCCGGAGGGCGCCCTGCCCCCGCTGCAACTGAGAACAATGGCCGGCACGCTCGACGATCCGTCAACGCTGACGGACGACGTGCCGAACCTGAAGACCTATTCGGCGTCTTTCTTCTTTCGCCTCATGGCCGCCTGGGCGGCGATGGGTTTCCGCAGGCCGGCGCTCGACTATGTCGAAGGCGAGCTCGAAGTGAACCGCTGACGCGACGGCAGCCGAGCGAAAGAGCCGCGATCGCGGAAGCGGGCAAAGGAAACCGGCGACCTGCCGCGGTGGCCTAACCTTCCGACAGCTTCATCACCACAATTCCGGAAATGATCAACGCCGCCGCAATGAGCCTGCCCGGCGTCGCCGCTTCGCCGAGAACCGCAACCCCGACGGCGAACGCGCCGACGGCGCCGATGCCGGTCCAGATCGTATAAGCCGTGCCGAGCGGCAGCGCACGCATGGAAACCGACAGCAGCGCAAAGCTTGCGGCGGCCGCGACGACGGTGACGAGCGTGGGACCGGGAAGGGTGAAGCCTGCGGACTTTTTCATCGAGAACGCCCAGACGATTTCAAGAACGCCGGCGATTGCAAGCATGAACCAGGCCATGACACGGCCCTCCTTTTGATCAAGAGTGGCCGGGCCGTCCCGGATTGTGACAGAAGACGCGGGCCGTCCCGCGCGGGCTTTATGTAATCGCGATGCGCACGAAGGTCAATTTCCTTCGCCGCGGACGGACAGGCGACGCCCCTTCATAACGCCCTCAGTCGGAAAGGCAGACCCTGTTCTTACCGGCGCGCTTCGCCTTGTAGAGCGCCGCGTCGGCGCGGGCATAGAGATCGGCCTGATCCTCGCGGCAGTTTGCAGGCGCAATGCCGGCGGAAAAGGAATAGCTGAAATCCGGGTGTTCGGAAAACGGCCTGAGCGCCCTCACTGCCTCCAGCATCGCCTCGACCGCGCCTGCGGCCTCCGGCGGCGTCATGCGCGGCAGGACGAGACCGAACTCCTCGCCGCCAAGGCGGCCGAAACAGTCGATGCGCCGGACCAGCGTCGAGATCTTCTGGGCGAAGCCAACCAGCAGGCGGTCGCCGCAGGCGTGGCCAAAGCGATCATTGACCTGCTTGAAGTTGTCGACATCCAGGATAGCAAAACAGCCTGGCGGGCTCCTTGTCGCCTCCGCCTCGCGCTCGATCATGTCGACAAGCCGCTCCATCAGGAAACGACGATTGGCGATGCCCGTCAGATCGTCCGTCAGCGAAGATCTGAGCGCGATGTCGCGTTCCTGCCGCAGCGTCCGCCCCTGCGCGCGAAGCGGCGTGATGTCGCTTGCAAGGCACAACATCCACCCGTCCTCGTCCACCGTTTCCGTCATCCACAGCCAGGTGCCGTCATGCACGTCGGTCTCGAAGGCGCGGAACGGCACCTTGCCGCGCCTCGACAGCGTGCCCTTCAGCCACAGTTCGAAATCCGGGCTGGAGATCACCGTGCCGCGGCGTGCATGGAAATTGCGGCGCATCAGATCGGGCCAGTACGGATTTTCCTCCGCTTCGAGAAAGAAGGTTTCCCGGTACTTACGGTTGGCGAAAAGCAGCCTGTCTTCTTCATCGAATACCGCGAAAAACACGTCGGTCAATTCCATGAAGCGGAGAATGCGTCTCAGTTTGCCTTCCATGAAAGAGCAACGTCCCGTTTGGTCTCAGCGCACGCTGCGGACAATGGCATGCCTTCTACACTGTATGGTTAAGATCGGCGAGCGGGTCAACAGCCAGGCAGCGCTTTCTGCCCGCCGCGCGCCTTGCGAATTAGCGCGCGAGGCCAAGCCAGATCACATGCTTCAGTCCGCGTTTCTTGCGGTGGGCGCGTACCGTCTTCGCCTCGGTTTCGAAACCGCTCTTCCTCATGCGGGCGGTGAAGCGTTCATCGGGATGCGCGGACCAGACGGCGAGCACGCCGCCCTTTTTCAGCGCCCTTTTCGCGGCGGCAAGGCCCGCGAGACTGTAGAGCCGGTCGTTGTCGTCGCGGGTCAACCCGTCCGGCCCGTTGTCGACATCAAGAAGGATCGCATCGAAGCGGCCCTTCGAAGCGGTGATCAGCGCCGCCACATCGCCTTCGACAATCTCCACGCGGGAATCGTCGAGCGCCCCCGAGAACACGTCGGCCATCGGCCCGCGTGCCCAGGCGATGACCGCCGGCACCAGTTCGGCGATGATGATGCGGGCATCTTTCGGCAAAACCGCGAGCGCCGCGCGCAGCGTGAACCCCATGCCGAGGCCGCCGATCACCACCATCGGCCGTGCGCGGCCGGCAAGCTTCTCGGCCGACAGCTCCGCCAGCGCCTCCTCCGAGCCGGAAAGCCGGCTGTTCATCAGTTCGTTCGCGCCGAGCATGATTGAATATTCCGCGCCGCGCCGCTTCAGCCGGAGCGTGCCCGCCTCACCCGGGATTGCGGCCTCGTCCAGCTCTTCCCACGGTATCATGATCCGTTCCCCGTCTCGTTCACGCCTGTTGCGCCGTCGGCGTTTAAGAACAATATCGGCCTTGCGGCAACAAAAGTTTCGACTGAAGGCCAATGCTTTCGGTTTTGCGACAGCCCAGCCTTGACTTTTGCGTGGAGATTCGTAGTGTCCCGCCAGATTTTGCCGTGGCGAAGGCCCGGCGAGCCCAGCGAAGCGTCCGATGCGGGCGCTTCTTGATTTTTAGGTAACAGTCCGGGCGTACCGGTTCCGCATTCTCCGGAATGGAGAGCGGATTGCTCTTGAAGGCAGAAGAACATGGCAAAAGCAACAACGATCAAGATCAAGCTGCTGTCGACGGCAGACACCGGCTTTTTCTACGTCACCAAGAAGAACAGCCGCACGATGACGGAAAAGATGGTCAAGACCAAATATGATCCGATCGCGCGAAAGCACGTCGAGTTCAAGGAAGCCAAGATCAAGTAAGATCTTGTGCTGACTGGTTTCTTGGGAAAGCCCGGCTCGTTTTGAGCCGGGCTTTTTCATTCTGCGCCGGCTCGTTTCAGAAGGCGGCGGCGCAGGCCTGCCATCAGCATGGCGAGAGCGATGCTGACGATGCCCATCACGGCAATCTGCGCCGGATAGAAAACGCCGGCATCGATCAGATAGCCTGTCAGCCCCGGGCCGACGGCGGTGGAGAACACGATCGCCGCAATGACGACGGCGCGGATGCTGCCGAGATGGCGCGCGCCGTAAAGCTCCGGCCAGAGCGAGCCGTTGAGCGTGCCCGACGCCCCCATGGAAAAACCGATCAGCGGCATGAAGACAAAGGGCGTCCATGCAGCGCCCGAAAAGCCGATGATCAGGCAGGCGGCGGCAATCGGCAGCAGCATGAAGGGCATGACAGCCACCGAGGAAAACCGGTCGACCATGACACCGGTTGCCAGCATCGCCGCCAGGCTCGAAATCGACATCAGGAAGAACGAGCCCGCAAACATTTCCAGCGTCCAGCCGCGCAGCTCCACCATATAGACCTGGTGGAAGAAGATCGTGGTGCCGATGAAGGGCGGCGCCAGGAAGACGGCGAGGATTGCCCAGAACAAGGGGTCGCGCAGCACCTCGCCACGCGTCCAGTCGCGCGGCGCCGTCTGCACCTTGTGGCCCGTGGCTGCCGATTGCGGCGCTCGCTCCACCCGCATCAGGGCGACGATCAGCGGCAGGCCGACGGCGAGCGTCAGGGCGGCGGCGGCAACCCAACTTCCGCGCCAGCCGACCAGGCCGGACACCGCCACGAAGATCAGCGGAAAGCTGGCCTCCGCCGTCTGCAGGCCGAGCGAGGAGAAGGAAACGGCCCGCCCGCGCATGGCGTTGAACCAGCGGCCCATGGCGGTCACCGCGATATGGCTCATCATGCCCTGTCCGAAAAGCCGCAGCATGTAGAGCGCGATGAACAGCAGGAAGACCCACCGCGAAAGGGCCATCAGCAGGCAGGCGAGCGCCAGAAGCGGCATGACGAGAAGAACAACCTGCACCACGCTGCGATGGTCGACGATCCGGCCGAGACGCGTGAGCGTTGCCGCGCTCAAGAGCGTCGCGCCCATATAGACGAGGCCGAAATCGCCGTGGCTGAGGCCATATTCGGCGCGGATGTCGCCCGCCGAGAGCGAGATGAAATAGGTTTGCCCGAAGGCTGTGAAATAGTTCATCAAAAACGCGCCGCCCACCCAGCGGGCGTTTTCGCGCAGGAATGCAAGGACAGTCATCGGAAGATCCCGGTATGAAAGGGTCGGGCCGAACCGGAGGCTTGGCCTCCCTCCCGGCCTGGCATGCCGGGGCCCGCCGCCGGAAGGGCGGCAAGCTGAACGGGAGTCAGGTTAGCCGGGCTTGACGCCGAGGTAAAGCGGTCCTTACTCCGCGCCGCCGCCCTCGCCATTGGCAGCGCCCTTTGGCTTCTGCCCTGCCTTTGCATCGACCGCCTGCTCCTCCCGCGCCTTTTCCGCCTTGCGCTCGGCCTTCCTGCGGCGGCGCTCGCGTCTTGCATGGCTGAGCGCGACAAGCCTTGCCCTCGCGCCCGCCGCCATCCGCCCGACGAAGATGCGACCGCGATCGACCTCCCGCAGCTCCTGGGCATAGGCGACCGCCAGCGCGTTGCGATAGCTTTGCAGCCCGGCGCTGAAGCTCGCCTCGAGACGGCGCATCACCGAGACCCACACGGGCGACACCAGAAGCGAGATCGCCGTCATGGCGATGACAAGGCGATAGAGATCCTCGCCGAGCGCGCCGGCGGCAAGACCGGCGGCGGCCAGCACGAAAGAGAACTCGCCGACCTGGGCCATGGAAAGCCCGGCGACGAGCGCCGTCTGGGCGGAGGAGCCGGTCCAGCGCAGCAGCATCACGTTCAGCACGGATTTGGCGGCGATGACGCCGACGGCGGCGAGCAGCACGGTCCACAGATTCTGCCAGATGAAGCCGAGATCGATCAGCAGGCCGATCGAGAGGAAGAAGATCACCAGAAGCACGCTCTGGATCGGTTCAACGACGGGAATGACGCGGCTTCGTAGAGTCGAATTACCGACGCAGATGCCGGCAAGAAACGCGCCGTAGGCCGGCGACAGCCCGGCAACGCCCGAGAGGGCCGCCGCCGAAAAGCAGAGCGCCAGCGCGCCGAGCGCCAGAAGTTCGACCTTGTCCTCCACCTTCTCCGCGTAGGGGATCTTCAGCTTGCCGTAGCGGCCGAAATACCAGAGCAGGCCCGCCATGATGCCGACCGCGACAATCACGCGGATCGCAGTCGAGGTCACGTCGAAACCCGAGCCGCCGAAGCTCGACACGAAGATCAGCATCGGCACGACGGCGATATCCTGGGCGATCAGCACGCCGACGGCGATTCGCCCGGCATCGCCGCGCAAGACCCCCATCTCGTCCAGCATCTTCATCGCCACCACGGTCGACGACATGGCGATGACGAAGCTCAGGATCACGATTTCACGCGTCGTCGCCTCGAGCAGAAGACCGATGACAAGCGCCAGGACCGCCGCGCTCGCCAGCTGGCCGACCACCACCAGCAGCGCCTGACGGAGCGACACGACAAAGGCCTTGATCGACAGCTCCATGCCGATGAAGAACAGCAGGACGACCACGCCCATCTCGCCAAGAAACGCAACGCTGTCGCTGTTGGCGATCAGCCCCATCCCCGTCGGGCCGAGCAGGATGCCGGCGAGAATGAAGCCGACGAGCGGCGGTTGGCGCAGCCACAAGAAGCCGAGGCCGGCAAGTGCGGCAACCGCGATGACAAGCGCGACGGCGGCAAAACTGCCGCCGTGGGATGCGCCGTGCGTGACCGCCTCGTGTACGACCTGCTCCATCTTCAGCCTCTGCTTCATGGCCCGCGGGCCGTTATCTTCTCCTCAAGGATAGAAGGCATTGCACAGAATGCTCAAGCAATCCCTACCGCGGCGGTCGAAGGGACGGTCCGGAGAGCCCCTCATGAAGAAAATCCGAAGGCTTGACGTTGCGCATTTTAACCGCTGGAAATCGCTGCCAGACTGGATTTTCCGGAACAGGCGGCCCCGCAGGCGGGGGCAGACCTTTGCAGCGCAGCAACGAATTCGCTTTGCCAAGCATGAAAACCGTAATATATTCGTAACCATAAATGGAGGAGACAAAATGAGTTTATCACGGTCCCTGCATACGATCCTGATCGGAGCCGCATTCGTTTTCGTAACGGCGATGCTGTTCATCTAGAACGGATCAGGCGCTTATGCGCCTTCCCTGCCACGGTTGAGCCGGTCGGAACCGGCCGCCATAGTTTCGCGTTGATCTGGTCCTACATTCGGCGCGCGCTGTCGGTTCCCTTTGACGGGCATCGGCTCGCGCGGCCCGAAAATCGTTCCGTTGCCTTCCGGCGGCGGAGAAGAACCAGTTGGCACGGAGAAAAACATGTTTGAACAGAAGACGTCCTCGAGCGAACTGCTTGATCGGCTGCGCTTTTCGCAGAAAACGCCGGTGGAACGGGCCGGCTCGATGGTGCGCGGCGAGGTGGACGCGCTGGGCCGTACGGCCCGGGAGCATCCTGCCGCCAGCGGTTCCGCGCTTGCGCTTGTCGGGCTCGTGGCCTTCGGTCTCGGCTTTCTTGCCGGCAGCGCCGGCAGCGAAGCCTCGGTTCCGCGCAAGCGCCTTTTCCGGACAAAGCGTCGTGCCGGAAAGCCGCTCTATAACGGTCGCAACTCGTTTTTCTCCGGTCGCGGTCGCTGAGCCGCGGCCAACACTTCGGCGCGGCCCCTGCCGGAACGCTTCGGCAACAGGGCCGGCGCATCAGCGCCAGTGCTCGTCGATCCACGGCGTGGGACGGGCATATTTGTAGATGCGCTTCCACGGTTCCGAGAGCGGCCATTTGCCGATCGCCGCTTCATCGGGATCCGGCTTGCCCGTGAAGGCGACGATCTTCGTCCCTTCCGGAAGCGGTGGAGTGCGCAGAAAATTCAGCGGCCAGGTCGGCAGGAGCGTGTGCTTGAAGCTCACGCACCACGCGCGCGGCCAGAACACCATCCTGTCGACGACATCGGAAATATAGACCTGTTCGATCCCATATTTTTTCCGGATAGACGCGCCGCTTTCTTCGAAATCATTGAAAATGTGGGTATTTCTGCCGACATGCCAGCGAAACACGGAGGTATTGCCAATGCCCTGCCCCATCTGGGTCCAGTTTTCGCAGGCGCAGAATGTTCCGGGTTCGTAATCGAACATCGCGTCCAGCCCGCCGGTGATGACGATATCGAGATCGAGAAACAGCACGTCACCCGCAAGATCCGCAAGCGGCGCCTGCCAGAGGGAAAGCTTGCGCCAGGGCGTGTATGCGATGTCATCGGCGATGCGGATGTCGGGCAGCGGGAAGGTCGTCACGTCGGCGTCAATGCCCTCGGCATCATCGGTGAAGCAGACGAGCCGCGTCGGCCGTTTCGTATGCCGCTTGATCATCGACCAGAGCCGGTTGACGTAAAGCGCGGGGTATCGCGTTCCCCATTTCATGCATACGACAGTCTGCAACGGGCATCATCCTATGAATGTCGGCAACGCGCGATCCGCTCATCAGGCAAGCCTGTCCGGGTCTTTCGGCCGAAATCGGTTACGTCAGTTCAGGTTTCTGTATTTGAACAAAGCCGGAGCAAAGGCAACCGCTCCGATTCGCTCACCATGTGGAAAAGGCCGGCAATCGATCGGCCGCACAAACATCCCGTTATGAAAAAAAGCCCAGTTCGGTTAAGAAAGTATCCTTGCGGACGAGCCGATGCCCGCCGCGGTCCGTGCGGCGACCGTCTGTCTCCGCACGTGCCAAGGCTACACCGACGACCCGCTCGACGTCCAGAGGACGCCGGCCCATTCTTTCCCGACGCGCATGACCGAAAGACACCCGATGATGGACCGCCCGCCCCGCATCCTGCAGCTTCTTCCAGCCCTCGGCGACGGCGGCGTCGAACGCGGCACGGTCGAAATGGCGGCATACCTTGCCGAAAAGGGCATCGAGAACTGGGCGGCCTGCGACGGCGGACCGCTTCTGGCACCGCTTGAGGCAACCGGAACACATCACATCGACCTGAAGGTCGGGCGCAAATCGCCCTTCGCGATCCGCGCCAATGCAGTTCGGCTGGCCCGGCTGATCGACAAATACGAGATCGATATCGTTCACGCCCGCAGCCGCGCGCCGGCCTGGGTCGGCTGGCTCGCGACCGCGCGCGCCAAACGCCGGCCGCGCTTCATGACCACGTTTCACGGCGTCTACAGCCACGGCAACCGGTTCAAGCGCGCCTATGCCGGCGTGATGCTGAAAGGACCGCTAGTCGTTGCCAATTCAGCCTTCATCCGCGACCACATCATCTCTGTCTACGGCTACCCCGCAGAGCGAATCATCCTCGCCCCGCGGGGGGTGGACGCCGCCGTCTTCGACCCCGGCAGGCTGAGCAGTGCGGACATCGCCCTTGCGCGGGCGGAACTTGGCGCGGATGACAGAGCGCCCCTGATCGTGATTGTCGGCCGCATCACAGACTGGAAGGGCCACCGTTACCTGATCGAGTCGCTCGCCTTTGCCGAAAACAAGCGTTTCCGCCTCGCCATCGTCGGTTCGGGCAGCGCCGGCGTGATCGGCGAACTGGAAACGCTCGTCGCCGAACTCGACCTTGGCGACCGCGTGACGATTGCCGGCAGCCGGCGCGACATTCCAGCCGTCATGGCGGCCGCCGACATCGCGGTCTCGGCCTCCATCCGCCCCGAGGCGTTCGGACGCGTGGCGATCGAGGCCGAGGTCATGGGGACGCCGGTGATCGCCACCAACCACGGCGGAAGCCTCGAAACGGTGATCGACGGCAAGACCGGGTATCTGGTGCCGCCGGCCAATCCGAAAGCCCTTGCCGACGCCATCGATGCGGCGCTTTCCGATCCGGAAGGGCTGAAGGAAATGGGCCGCGCCGCCCGTGCTCACGTGCTCGCAAACTTCACCGTCGAAACCATGCTGGAGAAGGAATTCTCCGCCTATGAGCGGCTTATGTCGGAGGGTTGAGACAGGCTCAAAGCGCCACCAGGCCTTCCTTCTTCACCTGGCGGATGGTCAGCATGGTGCGCACCGTGTCGACATGCATGCTGGTGGTCAGCACCTCGATCACGAAATCCTGAAACTGCATCAGGTTCTCCGCGACACAGTGAAGCAGAAAGTCGGTCTCGCCCGAGGTCATCCATGCCTGCCGCACGATCGGCCAGTCGTCGGTCGCCCTCGAAAAGGCCTTCAGCTCCGCCTCCGACTGATGCTTCAGCCCCACCATGCAGAAGGCGACGAGATCGTAGCCGAGCCGCGGGGCATTGAGCATGGCATTGTAGCCCTCGATAATGCCCGCCTCCTCGAGCCTGCGCACCCTTCTCAGACAGGGCGGCGCCGAAATGCCCACCCGTTCGGCAAGCTCCACATTGGTCATCCGGCCGTCGCGCTGCAGCTCGCGCAGGATCTTCAGATCGACGGAATCGAGGTCGGCACGCATTGAACTCTCCTGAGGCGGATCCGGGGACGCATTTTGCGCGGAGCACGCAATAATATTACAATATCCCGCATGATTCTTTCAACCGGGCGAAATGGTCTGTTGGTAGGACTTCCATGGCCTTGAAACTGACGCCCGTCCAGCCATAAATGAGCCGAGACGCTGAATTGATCCGGCGCGCCACTTCAGGGTCGCGCTGAAAGGATGTGAGATGCCCGACCATCATACCAAGGTTCTGATCATCGGTTCCGGCCCGGCCGGCTATACAGCCGCAATCTACGCCGCGCGCGCAATGATGAAGCCGATCCTGATCGCCGGCCTCGAGCAAGGCGGCCAGTTGACGATCACCACCGATGTCGAAAACTACCCGGGTTTCGCCGACCCAATCCAGGGCCCCTGGCTGATGGAGCAGATGCTGGCCCAGGCGGAAAATGTCGGCACCGAAATCGTCAACGACGTGGTCTCGAATCTGGACCTCTCCAAACGCCCCTTCACCGCGACGACCGACAGCGGCGAGGTCTTCACCGCCGATACCATCATCCTCGCCACCGGCGCCAAGGCCAAGTGGCTCGGCCTCGAAAGCGAGCAGACATTCAACGGCGGCGGCGTTTCAGCCTGCGCCACCTGCGACGGCTTCTTCTACCGTGGCAAGGATGTGGTGGTCGTCGGCGGCGGCAATTCCGCCGTCGAGGAGGCGCTCTATCTGGCCAACATCGCCAGGACCGTGACGGTGGTGCACAGGCGCGACGAGTTCCGCGCCGAAAAGATCCTGCAGCAGCGCCTCTTCGCGCTGGAAAACGTCAAGGTGATCTGGAACCACGCGGTCGAGGAGATTGTCGGCACCACCGCTGTTCCGCCCCTGCCCCCGTCCGTCACCGGCGTCAGGCTGAAGGACGTGAAGAGCGGCGAGAAGACCACCGTCGATGCCGACGGCGTGTTCATCGCCATCGGCCATGCGCCGCAGGTCGACCTGATCCGCGACCAACTGAAGCTGAAGCCGAACGGCTATCTTTGGACAGAACCGGGCACGACGAGAACCAGCGTCGAGGGCGTCTATGCCGCCGGCGACGTTGCCGACGACAATTACCGTCAGGCCGTGACGGCAGCCGGCATGGGATGCATGGCAGCACTTGAAGCGGAGCGCTTCCTGACCGAGCAGAAAACCGGTACATTGGCGGCCGCGGAGTAGAATTCATGAAAAGCACGAGCATGCCTCTGGATTGGGACAAGCTGCGCATCTTCCATGCGGCAGCGGAGGCGGGCTCGTTCACCCACGCGGCCGACAAGCTGCATCTTTCCCAGTCGGCCATCAGCCGCCAGGTCAGCGCGCTTGAGCAGGATGTCGGCGTCAAGCTGTTCCACCGCCATGCCCGCGGCCTGATCCTCACGGAACAGGGCGAGCTTCTCTACCGCACCGCCCATGACGTGCTGCTGAAGCTCGAGGGCGTGCGCTCGCGGCTGACGGAAACCAAGGAGAAGCCGTCCGGCAAGCTGAGGGTGACGACCACGGTCGGACTCGGACAGGGGTGGCTTACGGACAAGGTGCAGGAATTCCTGCAGCTCTATCCCGACATGCAGATCCAGCTCATCCTCGACAACGAGGAGCTGGACGTGAACATGCGCCATGCCGATTGCGCGATCCGCCTTCGCCAGCCGCAGCAGCCGGACCTGATCCAGCGAAAGCTCTTCACCGTGCACATGCATGTCTATGCCTCGCCCTCCTATATCAACCGTCATGGCGAGCCGCAGTCGATCGAGGATCTCGACAACCACCGCATCATCACCTTCGGCGAGCCGGCGCCGGCCTATCTGCTTGACGTGAACTGGCTGGAAATCGCCGGGCGCTCGCCCGACAATCCGCGTCCGGCGCATCTGCAGATCAATTCGCTCACCTCGATCAAGCGCGCGGCGCTGCTCGGCATCGGCATCGTCATGTTGCCGGATTACATCGTCGGGCGCGACCCGGGCCTCCTGCAACTCGTCACCCATGCGGATGTGCCGAGCTTCGACACCTATTTCTGCTATCCGGACGAAATGAAGAATTCGGCCAAGCTGAAGGTGTTCCGCGATTTCATCGTCGCCAAATCGCGCAACTGGAGCTTCTGAGGAAGCGCCGCTTCCCGGTCATTTCTTTTTCACGCCTGCTCTCGGGCCCTCGGATCGCCTGCTTGTGCGAACTGATCAACGAAACGAGCGGGCGCCAGCGCCGATTTTCGGCCAAAACAAGCCTGTTTTTTAGGCATTTACCCAGTCTGCTTCTGATTGGTCAATTTTGGCTGCAAATTTCATTTCCTGCATGGCAGCCATGCAGAAAATCGCATTGCAGAATGCCTAATTCGGGGGCATATCGCACATAGCTGATGCAGTTGGTGCCCAACTTCTCCCTGGTGCACCGCAGCAGCTGTTCCCCTCTGGAGGTTTTGAGAGACCTTCTAACTCAAAGGGCCCCGTTTTTCGGTGGCCCTCTTTTTTTGCCCGCGATTCCCTGTTCTTTTTTTTCGCATTTCGAGATGAAAACTGTTGCAACGCGCACAAAAAAGAACCATATCCTGAGTTAGCTGATGCATACGGCGACGGCTTTTGAGTCTCGCTGCAGCAGCTGTTCCCCTCTGGAGGTTTTACCTTCACACCTAACAAGGGCCCCGTTTGGAGGCCCTTTTTTTTTGCCTTGCGTCGGGGTGTAAGACGCAAGGTTCCCCCGGTGATTCCGCGCGTATACGCTTTCTTGTCTTTTATGGTCTAGAAGAACGGGACCTTTGGGGGCGAACCGGCATTCGGGAGCCATTTCGGGGCGACAGCAAAATTGCGCATATGTCCGGCGTAGGCTACACATGACAGAGCTTCGGGGGCCCGAGACGGAAAGGAATTGAATGGCCAATCTTTTTGATCCCATCACGATCGGCGATGTCACTCTCGAAAACCGCATCATCATGGGCCCGCTGATGCGCAACCGCTCCCCCGATGCCGTCCCGAACGCGCTCAATGTCGAATACTACCGGCAACGCGCGACGGCCGGCCTTATCGTCTCCGAAGCAACCGCCATCACCGAACAGGGCCAGGGCTATTCCCATGCGCCGGGCATCTACAGCGACGCCTCTGTCGAGGGTTGGCAGAACGTGACGAAGGCCGTCCACGAGCAGGGCGGCAAGATCTTCTGCCAGCTGATGCATGTCGGCCGGATTTCGCACAAGTCGCTGCAGCCCTTCGGCGATCCGCCTGTCGCCCCCTCCGCCATCCAAGCCCGCGCCAAGACCTTCGTCGTCTATTCCGACGGCACCAGCGACTTCATCGAAACCTCGATGCCGCGCCAACTCAAGCCCTACGAAATCTCCGGCATCATCGAGGATTACCGCCGCGCCGCCGCCCGCGCCATGGAGGCCGGTTTCGACGGCGTCGAAATCCACGGCGCCAATGGCTATCTCGTCGACCAGTTCCTGCGTTCCGGCACAAACCAGCGCACCGATCTTTACGGCGGACCGCTGGAGAACCGCGCGCGCTTCATGTTCGACATCGTCGGCGCCATCTCGCGCGAGATCGGCCCTGGACGCACGGCCATCCGCCTTTCACCCGTTGCGCCGTCGAACGACATTTTCGACGAAAAGCCGCAGGCGCTGTTCAATTATCTGGCGAGCCAGCTGAGCGCCTACGATCTCGCCTATATCCATATCGTCGAGGGTGCTACCGGCGGCGATCGCGGCTACCAGCAGGGCCCGGAACCGTTCAATTACGAGGAGATGCGGGAAACCTACTACCGCACCGACGGATCCGGCGCATGGATGGTCAACAACGGCTATGACCGGCAGCTCGCCATAGACGCGCTGGAAAAGGAACGCGCAGATCTGATCTGCTTCGGTCGCCCGTTCGTCGCAAATCCCGATCTTGTGCGCCGGCTGCGGATCAATGCGCCGCTCAATGCGTTGGATCAGAGGACGCTGTTCGGCGGAGATGAGAAGGGCTATACCGACTATCCCGTGCTCGGCGGCTGAACATCTTGGGCCCTCCCGGGCGCGAAGACGGGGTCGTTTCGACAATGCTGAAATTCCTGCGCGGTGAAATCCTGCTTCTGCAGGCGGTTCCGGCCGCCCTTCTCGCCTATCTCTCCGAACACGCCGTCATGGAGGCGGGCCAGGTCTTTGCCCTGATGGCCGCCGCCGTGCTGATCGTCTCGATCGCGTCGGCCTCCATGCGCGTCGCCCACCATGCCGAGATCCTCGCCGCCAAGGCGGGCGAACCCTATGGCACGATGATCCTGACGCTGTCGGCCGTGCTGGTCGAGGTGCTGATCCTGGTGATCATGATGCAGCAGACCCAGCAGCCGACGCTGGTGCGCGACACGATCTATTCCGCCGTCATGCTCGACATCAACGGCATTCTCGGCCTTGCCGCACTCCTCGGCGGACTGAAGCACGGCGAACAGTCCTATAACGACGATTCCGGCCGCACCTATTCGGTGATGATTCTCACGGCCATGGGCATCTCCATGATCGTGCCCGACTTCGTGCCGAAGGAAAGCTGGCACTACTATTCGGCCTTCACCATCGTCGCGATGCTGGCGCTTTATGCCGTCTTCCTGAAGATGCAGGTTGGCCAGCACAGCTATTTCTTCTCCTACCGCTACCCGAAAATGCGCCAGGGCGCGGAGCAGAGCGCGGCAGACGAGGAGGAACACGGGCCCACGGCGCTTTCGGTCGGCGTGATTCTGGCCGGCGTGGCGCTGATCGGCCTCCTGGCGGAATTCATGTCCGCCTTCCTGACGGACGGGCTTGAGGGCACAGGCGCGCCGCTGGCTCTGACGGCCATTCTGGTGGCTGCGATCGCCGCCGGACCGGAGATCCTCACCGCGCTCCGGGCGGCGCTCAAGAACCGGATGCAGGCCGTCGTCAACATCGCGCTCGGCGCCTCGCTGTCAACGGTGATCCTGACCGTGCCGGTGGTCGAAGCCATCGCGCTTTTCACCGGCCAGCCCTTCACCATGGCCATGACCCCGGTTCAGATCACCATGGTCGCCATCACCCTGGTCGCCGCCGCCATCAACGTCAGTGACGGCGAGACCAACGCGATCGAGGGCATGACCCATTTCGTGCTGTTTGCCACCTTCATCATGCTCTCCTTCCTCGGGCTTTGACGGCTCAGGCAGCGCTTGGCTGCCCTGCGCCGTCTTCCGCCGGCAACGTTACCCCGAGATCTTCCAGGGCAATAGCGATCGCATCATCGAGCGGTGTATGCGGCTCCTGACCCAGAAAGGCCGCCAGCTTGTCGTTCTTCATGTGCAACGGCGTACGCCAAAGGTAACGGATTTCCAGGATTTCCCGCATCAGCGCGACGAAGGGCGCAAGCAGGGGCACCAGAAACCACGGAAACGGCCGCACGGGCAGATCCGCCCTTCCCGACACGCGCCGGATGGCCTCGGCCATGCGATTGCCGTCCTCGTCCCAATGCCCCTCGAAGTGAAAGTTGGCGTAGGACGGCAATTCTCGCGCGCGCGCATCAAGCGCTGCGAAGGTCTCGCCGAGGTCCGGGAGATAGGCCCATTGGTGGCCGATGCCGGGCGCGCTCAGCCGGGTCACCGAGCGGAGCGGCGTACCGGGCTTCACCATCTGGCCGAACCAGCTGTTGGCCCCGCTGTTCCCGCCGAAAAAGTCCCCTGCCCTGACGAGAATGACCTGCGTGCCGTTCCAGGCAGCCTCCCTGAGCCGCACCTCCACCTCGATACGGATGCGGCCCTTGCGGGTCGTCGCGTTCTGCGGGCTGTCTTCCGTCGGCTCAGGCAGGGCGTCCGGCCCGAAATTGTAGACCGTGCCCGGAAACAGGATGCGGGCGCGGTTGGCCTTGGCGGCGGTGATCGTGTTGTCCAGCATGGGCAGGACAAGCTTTTTCCAGTTGCGATAGCCCGGCGGATTGACTCCGTGGAAAATGAGTGTTGCGCCCTCGGCCGCCGCCATCACATCTGAAAGCGCCATGGCGTCACCGGCCACCCATTCATAGGCCGGGAATTTGCGCGCCTGTTTTTCGGGATTGCGGTTCATGGCGCGGATGCGATAGCCGCGCCGGCTGAGCGCTCCGGCGACCGCGCCGCCCACGCCGCCGCTGGCGCCGAGGATCAGGGCGAGCGGACGCGTCACAAGCGCATTGCGGGAGTTGGTCTCTGTCATCGGTTCATTCCTTTGCCGTTCCGTTCACTGAAGCCATGATCGGCGAAATCATCATGCAACGGAATTGTATAAAAATGTGTCCATGCTATACGTATTTGTATGGAAAAAACGAGTTGGGACCATTACCGCACCTTGCTGGCGGTGCTCGATACGGGCACGCTTTCGGGCGCCGCTCGCCGGCTTGGACTGACCCAGCCGACTGTCGGCCGCCATATCGAGGCGCTGGAGGCGGAAGCCGGGCAGCAATTGTTCACCCGCTCGCAGCGCGGGCTGGAACCGACGGATACGGCGCGCGCCATGCGCCACCTCGCCGAGGCCATGGCAGCCTCTGCCGACGCAATCCGCCGCACGGCATCGGAAAGCAGAAGCGCGGTTGCCGGCGCCGTCAGGATCAGCGCTTCCGATGTCATCGCCATCGAGGTTCTGCCCGAGATCCTGGCGCCCCTGATGGAGGCCCACCCCGCGCTCGACATCGAGGTTTCGGTCTCCGACGCGGTGGAGGATATTCTGGCGCGCAAGGCCGATATCGCGCTCAGGATGGTGGAGCCGAAGCAGGAGGCGCTGCTGGTGCGCCATATCGGCACGATCCCGATCGGCTGTTTTGCCCGCAAGGAGGTGATCGAGCGCCATGGCGCTCCCGGCACGCTCGAAGAGGTCGAAAAGCTTCCGACCATCGGCTTCGATCACGAGCTGGTCTATATCCGCGAGGCGTTGGACGCCTTCGGCGACCTGAAACTGCCGGCATTCGACTTCCGCTCGGACAGCAATCTCGCCCAGCTTGCGGCGATCCGTGCAGGCTGCGGCTTCGGTTTCTGCCAGGCCCCGATAGGCCGGCGCGATCCCCGCCTTGAAGAGGTGCTGGCGGGACAGGTGCCGCTCAGCCTGCCCCTTTGGGTGGTGATGCACGAGGACCTGCGCCGCTCTCCGCGCTGCCGGGTGACCTTCGATGCGCTGGTGACGGGTCTCAAGGCCTATATCGGATGACGGTCAGCGCCCGTCCGCCGGCAGGTAGCGATCGACGATCAGGTGCCATTGCTCGCTCTCCAGCGTCGACAGGATGGTGATATTGACCGCCTTGCGCGCCGGATCGTCCTGCGGGAGGATCAGCCCGTAGTTCTGCTGTGAGAAGGAAAGCCCGGCCAGATAGAGCCCGGAGTAGTCGCGAAGCCCCCATTGCAGAGCCGCCCGGTCATAGACGAAGGCGTCGATTTCGCCATGGCTCAGCGCGGCAAGCCCGGCCTCCAGATCCGGATAGTCATGCGGAGCGACATGGAGGATGTCGAGTTCGGAGGCCGCCGAAGACCCCGTGACCGTTCCGACCTTCAGGCCGCCGAGATCGCCGACGCTCTCGATCGCGCTGGTGCTGATCGAGGAGGTCAGTCCGGCGGCAAGTTGCGCCGTCGTGATCGCCGCCAGGATCAGGGCCGCAAACATCCAGAACATGGCCAGCAACCGGCCGAGAAAGGTTACCGGCGCCTTGTCGCCGTAACCGACCGTGGTCATCGTCACCGTCGCCCACCAGAAACCGGAAAAGACGCCGCGCGCGGGGCGCGGCTCGAACTGTTCGGGATTGGCTCGCCGCTCCAGAAGCCAGATCAACGCGCCGATGATGAAGACGGGGCCGGTCAGCAGGCCGAGCATGTAGAGAAAGGCCGGCGAGGTCAGGAGTTCCAGCATGAAGCGCGGCCCGAGCCGGTCGACGAGCCGGAGCGCAACGCCGATGCTGCCGCTGTAATAGGGCTGGGAGAAATCGATCACCGCCTCGTCGCGCGCATTGATCGGAACGGGGCCGATCGCCGCGCCAAGCGTTCCGTCCGCAACCCGCGCCACCATGTCGGCGGGATCGGTCTCGACGAAGCGATAGTCAGTGTTCAGATTGCGGCTGAGCGCATTCATCAGGTCGACGCCGAGCCCGTACCATGACCCATCCCGATCCTGCATCACGAAAGGCGGAACGGCGTGGACGCCGATCGCCACCGGCGCCTTTGCGGCGGCTGCGCCCGTCTCGTCCGCCGCTTGCTGCGCCCGGACGCCGCCGGCCAAGAAGACAAGGAACAGCAGGGCGACAAGGCGGAAAAGACCTTGGGCAACGGAAAGGCTCGATACGGAGAAGACGCGCAGTTTCATGACATCCGGGCTCAGTGGTGGACAACCACGGCTATAGCGCCAATGACATTGCCTGTTAAGCGCGACCGCCACGAAAAAGGGGCGCGCCGATGGCACGCCCCCATGACGCTCGTAAAGATCGCTTGCCTACCGGCAGGCGGCGCAGAAGCGCTGGATGCGGTTGCAGGCTTCTTCCAGCTCGGCTTCCGAGGTTGCGTAGGAGATGCGGAAGTTCGGGCCAAGGCCGAAGGCCGAGCCGTGCACGACGGCAACGCCTTCGGATTCCAGGAGCTCGGTGACGAAATCCTCGTCCGTCTCCATCACCTTGCCGGTCGGCGCGGTCTTGCCCATCAGGCCCGCGCAGGAGGGGTAGACGTAGAACGCGCCCTCGGGAACCGGGCACTCGATACCGGTTGCCTGGTTGAGCATGGAAACCACCAGATCGCGGCGCTTCTCGAAGGCGGCCTTGCGCTCGGGGATGAAGTCCTGCGTGCCGTTCAGCGCCTCGACGGAGGCCCATTGCGCGATCGAGCATGCGCCGGAGGTCTGCTGGCTCTGGATCGTCGTCATCGCCTTGATCAGCACTTCCGGACCTGCCGCATAGCCGATACGCCAGCCGGTCATCGCGTAGGCTTTCGAAACGCCGTTCATGGTGAGCGTGCGGTCGTAGAGGCCGGGCTCGATCTCCACCGGCGTGACGAATTTGAAATCGCCGTAGGTCAGGTGCTCATACATGTCGTCGGTCAGCACCCAGACGTTTTCGTGGCGCATCAGCACGTCGGTGAGCGCCTTCAGCTCGTCATGGGTATAGGCGGCGCCCGACGGGTTCGACGGCGAATTGAAGATGAACCACTTGGTGTTGGGCGTGATCGCCTTTTCCAGATCTTCGGCCTGAAGCTTGTAGTTATCTTCCTTTTTTGCGGAAACGAAGACCGGCGTGCCGCCGCAAAGCGCCACCATTTCCGGATAGGACACCCAGTAAGGGGCCGGGATGACGACTTCATCGCCGGGGTTCAGCGTCGCCATGAAGGCGTTGAACAGGATCTGCTTGCCGCCCGTGCCGACAATCGTCTGGGACGGCTTATAGTCGAGATTGTTCTCGCGCTTGAACTTGGCGACGATCGCCTCGCGCAGCGGCTGGATGCCGGGAACGGGCGTGTACTTCGTCTCGCCGCGATTGATCGCCTCGATGGCCGCCTGCTTGATGTTGTCCGGCGTGTCGAAATCGGGTTCGCCCGCGCCGAGGCTGATGACATCGCGCCCTTTCGCTTTGAGGTCGCGTGCTTTCTGCGCCACGGCGATGGTGGCAGAGGGCTTCACACGAGAAAGGGCGTCAGCAAGAAGGGCCATTTTCAATGTCCTGATGTCTAGATTGAACCTTGGAAAGCCGCCGGATCGCGGCATTTTTTCCAAGTGCATGGTCTAAGCCCAATTCACCCGCCGTTTCAAGCGCTATCCTCGGTTCCTGCCCGATTCCGGGCCGGTTGTGCCCTCCGAGAAACGCCGGCTGCCAGGGCAAGGCCAGGTTCCGCACACCGCGCCTCAGAACCCGCAGCGGTTAACCATGCCATGATTCCGCCTCAAAATGGGTCCGCTTCAACCAGCTTTGATCCAGAAGCCGTCGCAATTCCATGGCCTTGTGGCAGGCGTCAAACGACCGGATGAAGGAGAAGGCCAATGTGGGCGACAACGCAAATGTTGAAAGCGGTTCGGCAGGCAAGGTGGAAGGGCGGGCTTCTGGCCCTGGCGATGCTGGGCACGCCTGCGCTGATGGCCATGGCGCCGTTTCCGGCCGCCGCCCGCGCCGGCATCGACGCCGCGCCGCTTGCCGCCGCCGATCCGGCATCGTCGTTCTTTTCCGAATACCTGCCCTTCGCAGGCTCTTCCGGCAGCGCCTACCACGACATTATCGGCCATGCGCTTGCCCGTGATCTCCTGATCGGCGCAATGCTGGCGATCGCAATCGCCATGGTCGCCGGCGCATCCTTCCTGTGGCGGGAAAACGTCAATCACCTGCGCGAGGATGCGGACCGCAAGAAACGCGGCGCCCTCGATATTTTCTGATCGGCGCTTCGAGCAACCAAGCAGAACGCATTGGCCAATGCTCCTCTCCGGCGGTCATACGCGTTAAACTTTTACCGTTTGATAAAATTTTTATTTCGCGCTAGCATTCCCCCAATAACCTTAAAAACGGGGAACATTGCGATGCGAAATCCGGAACCTGCCTTGAAGGGCGGGCGCCTGGCGCCCGATATCTATCACAGGAATTTTGCCGACCTGCACCCGCCGCTCGACCGGCATGAGGCGGCGGTCGAGGCCGACCGCTGCTATTTCTGTTACGACGCGCCGTGCATGACGGCCTGTCCCACCGCCATCGATATCCCGCTGTTCATCCGCCAGATATCGACCGACAATCCGCTGGGCGCGGCCAAGACCATTCTCGATCAGAACATTTTCGGCGGCATGTGCGCCCGGGTCTGTCCCACCGAAACGCTGTGCGAGGAAGCCTGCGTGCGCAACACGGCGGAGGAAAAGCCGGTCGAGATCGGGCTCTTGCAGCGCTATGCCACCGATACGGCGATGGCCGAAAACCGGCAGTTCTACACCCGCGCCCATGAGACCGGCAAACGCGTCGCCGTGGTCGGCGCAGGACCCGCGGGTCTTGCCTGCGCCCATCGCCTCGCCATGGCCGGCCATGACGTGATCGTGCTCGAAGCGAAGCAGAAACCCGGCGGGCTCAACGAATACGGCCTTGCCGCCTACAAGACGGTCGATGATTTCGCCCGGAAGGAGATCGCCTATCTGCTTGAAATCGGCGGGATCGAGATCCGGGACGGCCAGATGCTCGGGCGCGATTTTACCCTCGAAGAGCTGCGTCGCGACTATGATGCGGTCTTCCTCGGCATGGGCCTCGGCGGCGTCAACGAACTCGGCATTCCCGGCGAAGACCTGGCGGCTTGCGAGAACGCCGTCGATTTCATCGCGGCGATCCGCCAGGCCGATGATCTCTCCGAGATCGCCGTCGGCAGCCATGTCGTGGTGCTTGGCGGCGGCATGACCGCGATCGACGCAGCCGTTCAGTCGAAGCTTCTCGGCGCGGACGAGGTGACGCTCTGCTACCGCCGCGGCGCGGATGCCATGGGCGCCTCGCAGTTCGAGCAGGACCTTGCCGCCTCGCGCGGCGTCTTCATCCGCCACTACCTCGCGCCGAAGGAAATCATCGGCGAGGACGGTCGCGTCTCCGGCGTGCTGTTCGAGCATACGGAAATCCGCGATGGTAAGCTTGTCGGCACTGGCGAGACCGGCGTGATTGCCGCCGACCACGTGCTGAAGGCGATCGGCCAGACCTTCGTCACCGAGCATCTTGACGGCCTGAAGCTGGAAAACGGCCGCATCGCCGTCGACGCAGAAGGCCGGACGTCGCTGGCCGATGTCTGGGCCGGCGGCGACTGCGTGAAGAAAGGCGAGGACCTGACGGTGACCTCGGTTGCGCAAGGCCGCGACGCCGCCATTTCCATCAATCTCGTTCTCGCCGGCGAAGCGCCGCTGGCCAGCGCCGTGGCTTAGGGAGACAGGGACATGGCTGATCTCAGAAACAATTTCGTCGGTATCAAGTCGCCCAACCCGTTCTGGCTCGCCTCCGCGCCGCCAACGGACAAGGCCTATAATGTCGAGCGCGCCTTCCGCGAAGGCTGGGGCGGCGTCGTGTGGAAGACGCTGGGCGAGGAAGGCCCGCCGATCGTCAACGTCAACGGCCCGCGTTACGGCGCGATCTGGGGCGCCGACCGCCGACTTCTCGGGCTCAATAATATCGAGCTGATCACCGACCGCGATCTCTATCTGAACCTGCGCGAGATCAAGGAAGTGAAGATGCGCTGGCCGGACCGCGCCATCGTCGTCTCGATCATGGTGCCCTGCGACGAGGAAAGCTGGAAGGCGATCCTGCCGCTGGTGGAGGAAACCGGCGCGGACGGGATCGAGCTCAATTTCGGCTGTCCCCACGGCATGTCCGAGCGCGGCATGGGGGCTGCCGTCGGCCAGGTGCCGGAATATGTCGAGATGGTGGTGCGCTGGTGCAAGCAGTATACGCGCATGCCGGTGATCACCAAGCTGACGCCGAACATCACCGATATCCGCCATTCCGCCCGCGCGGCGCACCGCGGCGGCACGGACGCCGTGTCGCTGATCAACACGATCAACTCCATCGTCTCGGTCGACCTCGACACTTTCGCGCCGATCCCGACGGTCGGCGGCAAGGGCACCCATGGCGGCTATTGCGGGCCGGCGGTGAAGCCGATCGCGCTCAACATGGTGGCTGAGATCGCCCGCGACCCGGAAACGGCGGGCCTGCCGATCTCCGGCATCGGCGGCATCACCACCTGGCGGGACGCGGCCGAATTCATGGTGCTCGGCGCCGGCAATGTGCAGGTCTGCACGGCGGCGATGACCTATGGCTTCAAGATCGTCAAGGAAATGATTTCCGGGCTTGAGGCATGGATGGACAGCAAGGGCTTCAGGACACTCGACGAGATCTCGGGCCGCGCCGTACCCAATGTCACCGATTGGCAGTACCTCAACCTCAATTCCATCACCAAGGCCCGCATCGACCAGGATGCCTGCATCAAGTGCGGCCGCTGCCACATCGCCTGCGAGGACACCTCGCACCAGGCGATCACGGCGATGGTCGACGGCGAGCGCCACTTCATGGTGAAGGAAGAGGATTGCGTCGGCTGCAATCTCTGCGTCAATGTCTGTCCCGTCGAGAACTGTATCGACATGGTGACGCTGGCGCCGGGTGAAACGGACCGGCGCACAGGCAAGACGGTTTCCGCCGACTACGCCAACTGGACGTCGCACCCGAACAACCCGATGGCAACGAAGGCGGCGGAGTAAGCAAACCAGGAAAACAATAACACGCGAGAAAGCCATGGGGCCGCGCCGGCCTCATGGCTTTTCTGGTCTCTACTAAATAGTTATTTTTAGAGATAGATCAAAAATAAAACTCTAAAATACTTACAATTTATTCCGAATATTAAGTATAAATACGGGATAAAAATCTTTTTACATTGATTTCGCCTTACAATTTCCTGCAGCATGCGAAGCACGACAGGAGACGGGAGCAGGCGAGAGAATGCTGAAGCCGGCAGCACGGCGAAGAAAAAGGCCTTACCGGTTGGCGCCGAGCGACATTCTCGCTCTGGCCGTCGTCGCGCTCGTGCTCGGCTCGATGATCGTCGCCAATCGCCAGGCCGAACGCAATTTCACCGAGAACCTGCGGCTGAAGACATCGGAGCGCATGGCGGTTTCCACGGCGCGCCTTGAGGCGGATCTGGAAGAGAACCTCCGGCTGGTGGAGGGGATGGGCGTTGCGCTCTCGCTCGAGCCCGAAATCGATGCCGACCGCTTTGCACGGCTGGCCGACAAGCTGGTCGAGGGCCACAACGCGATCGCGAGCATTGCGCTCGCCCGCGACCTCAAGATCACCATGGTCTATCCGCTCGAAGAAAACCGGGAGGCGATCGGGCTGGACTACCGCGACCGTCCGGAACAGCTTGCCGCCATCGACAAGGCGCTGCTCGCGCGCGGCCCGGTCGTCGACGGTCCGATCGTGCTGGTTCAGGGCGGCTCGGCGCTTCTTGCCTACTATCCGCTCTATGACGGCGAGGACAGCCAGACCTGGGGCCTTCTCTCGGCAATCGTCGCGCTCGAAGCGCTTTTCGCCGACCGGTCGATCACCGCGCGCCATCCCGATCTCGACCTCGCGCTCGCCAAGAACGGTCCCGACGGCGCGCCGGCCGATATCCTTTTCGGGCGAGCGGCGATCTTCGAGGCCGATCCGGTGACGCAGGCGATCGATCTTGCGAATACGCGATGGACGCTTGCCGCCGTGCCGAAGGCCGGCTGGGACGAACCGGTTTCCGCGGCGCTGCCGCGACAGATCATGATCGGCGCGATCGGCCTTGTCATCATAGCAGCCGTTGTCGGCATCGCCTGGCTGATGCGCCTGCGCCAGCGGAATCTCGCAAAGCTCGGCCGGCTTTCGCGACGCATGCAGCTTGCCCTCGACGCCTCGAAAATCGGCGTCTGGGAAATGGACCTGGAAAGCGGCGAGGCCATCTGGGACAAGCGGATGTACGCGCTTTACGGCAAGTCGCCCGATTGCGGGGAAAAGCCCATGCAGATCTGGTCCGGACGGCTCCATCCCGACGACCTCACCAAGGAAAAGGCGCGCATGGAGATCACCGTCGCCGAGGGAGAGGATTTCCGCGATACCTTCCGGATCGTACTGGATGATGGAGAGACGCACCATATGCGGGTCTTCGGCACATTCTACCGCGACCCGGCCGGCGCCGACAGGATGATCGGCGTCAACTGGGACATCACCGAGGATGTCAGGCTTCACGAAGAACTGAAACGGGCAAATGTCGAGGCGCGCCAGAAGAATGCGGCTCTTGAGAAGGCGCAGAAGATTCTGCGCCACAACGCGCTGCACGACGCACTGACGGGACTTGCCAACCGGCGCTATCTCGGCGAGGCCTTTGCCGGCGAGACCGGCGCGGCAACCGGCCCCGACGGCCCGCGCTACGCCGTACTGCACGTCGATCTCGACCGGTTCAAGGAGATCAATGATACGCTCGGCCATGCCGCCGGCGACGCCATGCTGCGCCACAGCGCCAACATGCTGCGTAGTATCGCCGGGCCCCACGATTTCCTCGCCCGTGTCGGCGGCGACGAGTTCACGCTTGTTACCGGCTGGGACGGGGATGTCGAGTGGCTGACGCGGCTGGCGCAGGAGATCATCCGCGCCCTTGGCAGGCCGCTCCAATATGGCGAGCACCATGTGCGCGTCAGCGCCAGCGTCGGCATTGCCTGGATCGACGGAGAGACCGCCACGATGCGGGATGCGCTCGTCAATGCCGGCATCGCCCTTTATGAAGCCAAGCGCATGGGCCGCAACCAGTTCGTGGTCTTCGACGCGACGCTTCGCAATATCGCGATCACCAACAAGAAGGTGGCCGACGAATTGCTGGCGGCCCTTGATGAAGACCAGTTCGAAGTGTTCTACCAGCCACAGATTTCCGCGCGCACGATGGAGATAAAGGGGGTGGAGGCGCTGGTGCGCTGGCACCACCCGACCCGCGGCACGCTCGCCCCGAGCCATTTCATCGGCACCGCCGAGACGACGGGATCGATCGCCCGCATCGACGCCGTCGTGCTCAACAAGGCGAGCCGCCAGTTCCAGACCTGGCAGCAGGACGGCCTCGGCATTCCGCATATTTCGGTCAACATCTCCGCCCAGCGACTGATCGACCCGGCGCTCTTGCAGGGGATCGCCGAAAGCCGGCTTTCGCCCGGCCAACTCTGCATCGAGCTTCTGGAGTCAATTTCCTTTGATGATCAGGACACCAGTCTGGAGAACGCCGTAGCGGCGATCAAGGCGCTCGGGGTCGATGTCGAGATCGACGATTTCGGCACCGGCTACGCCTCGATCCTCAGCCTGCTTTCCCTGTCGCCGAAACGGCTCAAGATCGACCGGCAACTGGTGCTGCCCATCACCACCGGCCAGAGCCAGCGCCGTCTTGTCGCCTCGATCGTCGAGATCGGCAAGGCGCTCGGCATCGAGGTGATCGCGGAAGGCGTCGAAACGGCCGAGCATGCGCGCATCCTGCGCGACCTCGGCGTTGATGCCTTTCAGGGCTATTTCTTTGCGCCGCCGCTTTCGGCCGACGCCCTGACGCGCTTTGCTCGCGAGAGGAACTGGCTCGCGCGCATCTCGTAAGGCCTCAGGCGCCCCCCTTGCCGGGGATAAGCCCGTTGATGAACAAGGTTTCAAGATAGCGCGCGGCATCCTCGAACCTGCCCTCGCCCGAAAGCCCCTCGCCCAGCACCGCGCGCACCTGCACGTCGAAGTCGGCATAGTGCTGCGTGGTGGCCCAGATCGAAAAGATCAGGTGGTAGGGATCGACCTTGCGCAGTTTTCCGGCAGCCTGCCAGGCGCGAATCACCTTGGCCTTCTCGTCGACAAGATCCTTCAGCTCGCCCTTGAGAAAGGCCTCGGTATTGGGCGCGCCCTGCAGCACCTCATTGGCGAACAGCCGGCTCTCGCGCGGATAGTCCCGCGCCATCTCCAGCTTGCGGCGAATATAGGAGCGGATCTCGGCGGCCGGGTCCTTCTCGACGTCGAAAACCCTGAGCGGGTCGAGCCAGATATCCATCACCCGGGCGACAAGGGCCGCGAACACGGCCTCTTTCGAGCGGAAATAATAGAGCACATTGGGTTTTGACATGCCGGCGGCCTCGGCGATCTGGTCGACGGTCGCCCCTCTGAAACCGTTCGCCGAGAACACGTCCAGCGCGGCCTCGAGGATCACCTCCTCCTTGGCCTCCTGTATGCGCGTCCGCCGCTGTGTCCGCCCCGCCCGTGGTGTCATTTCCACTTCCATCGCCCCTCATTCCATGCCGCAATTCGCAGCCACTTTTGCACAATTTCGGATCCCGCCTAAACTTTAGGCTATTTTTTGAAAAAATGACGAGTGATTTTGTTGTTGGTCACTTGAGCCTTGGCGCGGAAGTTGTAAAGTTTACCAAGCGGTCAAAAACGTGACCGATTGAGACAAGAAAGGCAATGCCCTCCTTATCCGGCAACAAGCCGGCGACGGCAAGGCCTCAGGCAGAACGGGGAAGAGTGATGGCAGCCCATGCAGGCGAAAACATGCGCGTCAACGGCGACCGCCTTTGGAGCGCGCTCATGGACATGGCCCGAATCGGTCCGGGAGTGGCCGGCGGCAACAACCGCCAGACCCTGACGGATGCGGATGCGGACGGTCGCGCGCTGTTTCAGAAATGGTGCGAGGACGCAGGCCTGACGATGGGCGTCGACAAGATGGGCACGATGTTCATGACCCGTGCGGGGACCGATCCTGACGCCCTGCCCGTCTATGTCGGCAGCCATCTCGACACCCAGCCGACCGGCGGCAAATATGACGGCGTTCTCGGCGTGCTCGCCGCGCTGGAACTGGTGCGCACGCTGAACGACCTCAACATCAAGACCAAGCACCCGATCGTGGTCACCAACTGGGCGAATGAGGAAGGCGCGCGGTTTGCGCCCGCCATGCTCGCCTCAGGCGTCTTCGCCGGCGTCCACACGCTCGACTATGCCTATGGCCGCAAGGATCCCGAGGGCAAGGCCTATGGCGACGAACTGAAGCGCATCGGCTGGCTGGGCGAGGAAGAGGTCGGCGCGCGCAAGATGCACGCCTATTACGAATACCACATCGAACAGGGCCCTATCCTGGAAGCGGAGAAGAAGGAAATCGGCGTCGTCACCCACTGTCAGGGACTGTGGTGGCTGGAATTCACCCTCACCGGCAAGGAAGCCCATACCGGCTCCACGCCCATGGCCATGCGCGTCAATGCAGGCCTTGCCATGGCCCGCATTCTGGAAATGGTGCAGAAGGTGACGATGGACGCCCAGCCGAACGCCGTGGGCGGCGTCGGCCAGGTGTTCTTCAAGCCTAACTCCCGCAACGTGCTTCCGGGGACCGTCACATTCACCGTCGACATCCGCACGGTCGATCAGGAGAAGCTCGACGGCATGCGCGCTGCGATCGAGAAACAGGCAGCCGAGATTAGCGAGGAACTGGGCGTCGGCTGTTCGGTCGAGCCGGTCGGTCATTTCGATCCGGTCACCTTCGACCCGGAACTGGTGGCAAATGTCCGCGATGCCGCCGTCGAACTTGGCTACAGTCACATGGATATCGTCTCCGGCGCCGGTCACGACGCCTGCTGGGCCGCCAAGGTCGCCCCCGCCACCATGGTCATGTGCCCCTGCGTCGACGGGCTGTCGCACAACGAGGCGGAGGACATTTCCAAGGAATGGGCCACCGCCGGGGCGGACGTGCTGCTCAGGGCAGTGTTGAAGACGGCGGAGATTGTGGAGTAGTGGCTTTCGCTCTATATTCTTGGGACGGAGGGATCATCCGATGTCCGACAAGGTCTCAAACGAGCTTATATTTGAAACGCTCAAACGTATGCAGGAAGCGCTTGCACTGCACACGCAGTACCACCTTGAGACCAAAGAGCGGCTCGGCTTCATCGAACAGCAATATGCCAGCATCTCACGACGCATCGATCGCATGGACGAGCGGATTGCACGCATCGAAAAGCGGCTCGATCTGGTCGATGGATAGCCAAGCGCCCTTTTTCACCACCGGCAACACAGAATGAAGAGCAAACCGAAGGACGCAACACCGGCTCTCCGATCGCGCGGCTTCATTGGCGCCAAACCGGCCTCGACCGTCAGCGGCGGCGCGGCGGTCGCGCAGGGGACCGGCACGGCGACAAAAAGCCGAGGCAGCATCAGCCCCAAGGTCGGCGCCGCACCTTCGGACATGAACCAGAACACCTACCCGCGGGGAAAATACCGGCTGAAATAGAACATCAAAACGAGAAGCGGAAAACCGCCCGTTTGAAACGCAAGGGAACAGCATAATGAGCACAGTTATCAAGGACGGCACAATTGTAACCGCCGACCTGACCTACAAATCCGATGTGAAGATCGAAGACGGCAGGATCATCGAGATCGGGCCCGATCTTTCCGGCGACGAGACGCTCGACGCGACCGGCTGTTTCGTCATGCCCGGCGGCATCGATCCGCATGTGCACCTGCAGATGCCCTTCATGGGCACCTATTCCTCGGATGATTTTGCCAGCGGAACGCGCGCGGCCGTTGCCGGCGGCACCACCATGGTCGTCGATTTCTGCCTGCCGGATCCCGGCCAGTCGCTGTTCGACGCGATCAAGCGCTGGGACAACAAGTCGACGAGTGCGACCTGCGACTATTCCTTCCATATGGCGATCACCTGGTGGGACAAACAGGTGTTTGACGAGATGGAAGCCGTGGTGAAAGAGCATGGCATCAACACCTTCAAGCACTTCATGGCCTATAAGGGCGCGCTGATGGTGAATGACGACGAGATGTTCGCCTCCTTCCAGCGCTGTGCCGCGCTTGGCGCCATGCCGCTGGTCCACGCCGAAAACGGCGATGTCGTTGCCAGCATGCAGGCAAAGCTGATGGCCGAGGGGAATAACGGCCCGGAAGGCCACGCCTATTCGCGCCCGCCGGAAGTGGAAGGCGAGGCCACCAACCGCGCCATCATGATTGCCGACATGGCGGGCGTGCCGCTTTACGTGGTCCACACCTCCTGCGAACAGAGCCATGAGGCGATCCGCCGCGCCAAGCAGAAGGGCATGCGGGTCTATGGCGAGCCGCTGATCCAGCATCTGATGCTCGACGAAAGCGAGTATTTCGACAAGGACTGGGACCATTCCGCCCGCCGGGTGATGTCGCCGCCCTTCCGCAACAAGCAGCATCAGGATTCGCTGTGGGCCGGCCTGCAATCGGGCACGCTGTCCTGCGTTGCGACAGACCACTGCGCCTTCACCACCGACCAGAAACGCTACGGCGTCAATGATTTCACCAAGATCCCGAACGGCACGGGCGGTCTGGAAGACCGTCTGCCGCTCCTGTGGACCTATGGCGTGACCACCGGTCGGCTGACGATGAACGAGTTCGTCGCCGTCACCTCCACAAACATTGCCAAGATCCTCAACATGTATCCGAAGAAGGGTGCCGTTCTGGTCGGCGCCGATGCCGACCTTATCGTCTGGGACCCGACGCTGGAAAAGACGATTACCGCCGACGCCCAGGTTTCCGCCATCGATTACAACGTGTTCGAAGGCAAGCATGTGAAGGGCCTGCCGCGCTTCACGCTGTCGCGCGGCAAGGTCGTGGTCGAGGAATCGACGCTGAAGACCGAGGAAGGCCACGGCAAATACGTCAAGCGCGAGCCCTACCCGGCCGTCAGCAAGGCGCTTTCCACCTGGAAGGACCTCGTTGCCCCGCGCAGAATAGAGCGCGCCGGCATTCCGCCTTCGGGAGTCTGACGCATGGACTGGTCAAGCGTGGCGGCCTTTGCCGCGACCGAATTTCTTCTGTGCCTGTCGCCGGGGCCTGCCGTGCTGCTGGTCGTGGGGCTTTCCATGCGGCAGGGCTTCTGGCGCTCGCAGGTGGCAGCGGCCGGCATTCTGGCGACCAATGCGCTTTATTTCGCGCTTTCGGCCGCCGGCGTCGCCTCGCTGATCCTGATGAGCGCGACGCTGTTCAATGTGGTGAAAATCGTCGGCGCCGTCTATCTCGCCTATCTCGGCATCAAGATGATCGCCCCGCTCTTGTCTCGCCGGAAAGGTGAAGGCGGTTCGGCATTGGCAGATGCGGCAAATCTCAAGCGCGTGGCACCCGAAGCGCCGTTCCGGCTGTTCTTCCGCGGCTTCAGCGTACAGGCGGCGAACCCGAAAAACCTCGCCTTCTTCGTCGCCATCCTGCCGCAATTCGTCAATCCGGCGGGCGATGTCGCCATGCAGATGCTCGTGTTCGGCGGCATTTCCGTCCTACTCGAACTGCCGATCCTGATCATCTATGCGCTCGCCTTTTCCGCCCTTGCCCGGGTGGTGACGGAACGCGTGGTTGCCTGGCTTGAAGCTTCGGCCGGCGGCATTCTGGTGATGTTGGGGGCAGCGCTTGCCCTGCAGAAGAAGGCGTGAGCCGATGAGCGACGACAACACCATCCGCATCGCCGTCGCGCTGATCATCAACGACAAGGGCGAGATGCTGACCGTGCGCAAGCGCGGCACGGAGGCCTTCATGCAGCCCGGCGGCAAGATCGATGCGGGCGAAACCCCGATCGCGGCGCTGCTGCGCGAACTGGACGAGGAACTGGCGCTGAAACTTGCGCCCGAAGCCTTTCGACCGGAGGGGCTCCACCGCGAAAAAGCGGCGAACGAGCCCGGCATGATCGTAACGGCCGAAGCCTTCTCGACCTTTGGCGCGCCGGACGTCGCCCCCCGGGCCGAGATCGCCGAATATCGCTGGCTGCCGCTCTTTGGCGACATCGACGTCAAGTGCGCGGCGCTCAGCGAACATCATCTCTTCCCCATAGCGCGCAAGCGATTTGCCGAACTGGAGAGCGCGGAATGAACGACAAGGCGCCCCTTTCCGTCGTCTCGGCGAAGGATCTCTGTCTCACCTTTCAGACCAATGACGGCCCGGTCCATGCCCTGAAAGACGTCAATCTGGAGGTCAGGAAGGGCGACTTCGTCTCCTTCATCGGCCCCTCCGGCTGCGGCAAGACAACGTTTTTGCGGGTGATCGCCGATCTGGAGAAGAAGACCGCCGGGGAAATCACCGTCAACGGCACGACGCCGGAAAATGCCCGTCTCGACCGCGCCTATGGCTATGTGTTTCAGGCAGCCGCCCTTTACCCCTGGCGCACGATCGAGAAGAACATCGCCCTGCCGCTGGAGATCATGGGCTACACCAGGGCCGACCAGCAGCGCCGCATCGAACGGGTGCTGGAGCTGGTGGACCTGGCAGGCTTCGGGAAGAAATTCCCGTGGCAGCTTTCCGGCGGAATGCAGCAGCGCGCCTCGATTGCCCGCGCGCTCGCCTTCGATGCCGATCTTCTGCTGATGGACGAACCCTTCGGCGCTCTCGACGAAATCGTCCGCGACCATCTGAACGAGCAGCTTCTGAAGCTCTGGGCGCGGACCGACAAGACCATCTGCTTCGTCACCCACTCCATTCCGGAAGCCGTCTATCTTTCGACCAAGATCGTGGTGATGAGCCCGCGCCCCGGCCGCGTGACCGACGTGATAGACAGTCCGCTGCCGAAGGAACGCCCGCTCGACATTCGCGAAAGCCCCGAGTTTCTGAAGATCGCCCATCGCGTGCGCGAGGGACTGAGAGCGGGGCATAGTTATGAGTGAGGCGGTCACAAATGTTGCTGGAGGCTACCTCGGAGAGGCACGCCTGGATCCTCGGGTCAAGCCCGAGGATGACGCCCGTGGAGGTGGGAAGGTCACGAAATCCGCTGGCGGAATTTCCGGTGAAGAGAGAGAGTGGCTCATCAGGCGTCCCCGATTGTGCCCCCTTCCCCGTCCTTTCTCTCAGGGGTCATCCTCGGGCTTGACCCGAGGATCCAGGCAGGCTGCTCCCAGAATCGAGGCTTCATTCGACCGCGCCCACTTCAAAGGACACCGCCATGCTGCGTGAGCGCGTCCTTCCCGTTGCCACCGTCGTCTTTGCCATACTGGCGATCTGGTGCGTGTTCGTAGTGGTCATGAACCGGCAGTTTGTCGAGGATCAGGCCCGGCGCGCGGGCCAGGAGATCACCTTCGGCGAGATCGTCTCGCAGGCCTATACGCTGGAGCGGCCCGTCCTGCCCTCCCCGCATCAGGTGGCCGCGGAACTCTGGAGCACGACGGTAAAGAAGAAGATCACCTCCAAGCGCAGCCTCGTCTATCACGCCTGGATCACGCTCTCCTCGACCCTGCTCGGCTTTGCCATCGGCTCCGGTTTCGGCATCATCCTCGCCATCGCCATCGTCCACAACCGCACGATGGAACGCTCGATGATGCCGTGGATCATCGCCAGCCAGACAATTCCGATAATCGCCATCGCGCCGATGCTGATCGTGGTGCTGAACGCGATCGGCATTACCGGGCTTTTGCCCAAGGCGCTGATTTCCACCTATCTCTCCTTCTTCCCCGTCGCCGTCGGCATGGTCTCCGGGCTGCGCTCGCCCGATCAGCTGCAACTCGACCTGATGCGCACCTACAACGCCAATGACCGGCAGATCCTGTGGAAGCTCAGACTGCCATCGGCCATGCCCTATCTCTTCACCTCCCTGAAGATCGCCATCGCGATCTCCCTGGTCGGCGCGATCATCGCTGAACTGCCGACGGGGGCTGTCGCCGGTCTTGGCGCGCGGCTTCTCTCCGGCTCCTATTACGGCCAGACGGTGCAGATCTGGTCGGCGCTGTTCATGGCCGCGATCCTCGCCTCCGTCCTGGTGGCCATTGTCGGACTTGCGCAGACGGCCGTCCTCAAGCGCATGGGGGCCAGGCCATGAATGACGGTTTCGTCTGGTTCGCAATCGCCTTCTGGCTCGGCGGCTGGGCCTTCAACGAGTGGCTGGTGCGGCAGAAATTCTCCAATCCCGCGCTCAATCGCCTCGCCTGGTTTGCCGTGCCCGTCATTTTCGGCGCCGCGATCATCATCATCTGGGAAGGCGTCGTCATCGCCTTCAACATCCCGCCTATCCTGCTGCCGGCGCCGAGCGATGTCTGGGTGCGTCTGATCAATTCGCTGCCGATCCTTTGGGCCGATTTCCGCCAGACCTTCCTGAAGGCGGTGCTGATCGGCTATGCCATCGGCTGCGGCTCCGGCTTCCTCGTCGCCATCCTGATCGACCGGTCGCCCTTCCTGAAAAACGGTCTTCTGCCCTTCGGCAATTTCGTCTCGGCGCTGCCGATCGTCGGCATCGCGCCGATCATGGTGATGTGGTTCGGCTTCGACTGGCCGTCGAAGGCTGCCGTTGTCGTGGTCGCGACCTTCTTTCCCATGCTGGTCAACACTATTCAGGGCCTGTCCGCCTCCTCCAGCATGGAGCGCGACCTGATGCGCACCTATGCCGCCACGTGGTCGCAAACGCTGATCAAGCTGCGCCTGCCGGCCGCATGGCCGTTCATATTCAACGCGTTAAAGATCAATTCCACGCTGGCGCTGATCGGCGCCATTGTGGCAGAGTTTTTCGGCACACCCACGGTCGGCATGGGTTTCCGGATTTCCACGGAAGTGGGCCGGGCCAATATCGACATGGTCTGGGCCGAAATAGCGGTGGCGGCACTTGCCGGCTCCGCCTTTTATGGCGTGGTGGCGCTCATCCAGCGCGTCGTCACGTTCTGGCATCCCTCCGTCCGGTCCGGGCGGTCGTGATGAACCAACCGAAAAACAAGGGGAACGACAACATGAAATCGACATTTCTCGCGGCACTCGCCGCCGGCGGTCTGGCGCTCGGTGCAGGTCAGGCCTTTTCGGCAGACGAAATCACGCTGCAGCTCAAATGGGTGACGCAGGCCCAGTTCGCGGGCTATTACGTGGCGCTCGAAAAGGGGTTTTACGAGGAAGAAGGCCTCGACGTCACCATCAAGCCCGGCGGCCCCGATATCGCGCCCGCCCAGGTTCTGGCCGGCGGCGGCGCAGACGTCATCGTCGACTGGATGCCGTCGGCGCTCGCCACCCGCGAAAAGGGCGTGCCGCTCGTCAACATCGCCCAGCCCTACAAGTCTTCGGGCATGATGCTGACCTGCCTGAAGGAAAACAACGTCATGAGCCCCGAGGATTTCCCCGGCAAGACGCTCGGCGTCTGGTTCTACGGCAATGAATATCCCTTCCTGTCGTGGATGGCCCATCTCGGCATCCCGACCGATGGCGGCGAGGACGGCGTGACCGTGCTGAAGCAGGGCTTCAACGTCGATCCGCTGTTGCAGAAACAGGCGGCCTGCATCTCCACCATGACCTATAACGAATACTGGCAGGTGATCGACGCCGGGATTTCCGAGGACCAGCTCAACACCTTCAAATATGAGGATGAGGGCGTCGCAACCCTCGAAGACGGCCTCTACGTGCTTGAGGACGACCTGAAGGATCCGAAGTTCAAGGACGACATGGTCAAATTCGTCCGCGCCTCGATGAAGGGCTGGAAATGGGCGGAGGAAAACCCGGACGAGGCCGCGGAAATCGTGCTCGACTATGACGACACCGGCGCCCAGACCGAAAAGCACCAGAAGCGGATGATGTCGGAAGTCGCCAAGCTGACGGCCGGCTCCAACGGCGCGCTTGATCCGGCCGACTATCAGCGCACCGTCGAGGTTCTGCTCGGCGGCGGCTCCGATCCGGTCATCACCAAGGAGCCGGAAGGCGCCTATACGCTGGAAATCACCGACGCGGCGCTCTCCAACTAGAGCGCGTCCAGGAAAAGTGGAGACCGGTTTTCCGTCCGGACATGCGCTAGAATCCAGACGTCAGATCGATTTTCCATGCGCGCGGCTCCGTTCGGGGCCGCGCGTATTGCATTTTTGCACCAGTTTGGCTAATAATCGAACCACCCGGTTCAATTTTGTGCCTTTTCTGCCCATGACCGACTTGAAATCGGGCCAAGTTGTGACGAACTGCCTCACGACGAAAAACCGGCGGTTGCCCGATCGCGTAAAGATGACCGGACACTGACCGGCGCGCCGAGACCCATGGCGCGTGGCGATCCTGCAGATTGTTGTGGCCTCCTCCCGGCCGATAGAGGAAAACTGACATGCCGAAAATGTACCGTGTCGCCGTCCTGTCCTCCGCCTTGCTCGCGCTGTCGCTTTCGCCCGCGCTCGCCGCAGAGGCCAGCGCCCCCGCCGAAACGGCATCGAGCCTTCCGTCCATCATCGTCACCGATGTGAAGGTGATGCCGCTGACAGCGATCGTGCGGGCGACGGGCACGATCGAGCCTGTCGAAGAGGTCTATGTCCAGCCTCTCGTCGAGGGGCTTTCGATCGAGACCATCAATGCGGAGATCGGCGATCGCGTCGAGGCCGGCGACGTGCTTGCGACCCTCAGAACCGATACGCTTCTCCTGCAGAAGAGCAGCCTTCAGGCGAACAAAGCCAAGGCCGAGGCAAACCTCGCCCAGCTCAACGCCCAGCTGACCGCGAGCCAGGCCGCGCAGACAGACGCCCGCCGGCAGTTCGAACGCACCAAGCGCCTTGCCGACAATGGCTCCGTCTCCACCTCGGCGCTGGAACAGGCCGAAACGACCGCGCTCAGGGCCGACGCATCGACAGCCGCCGCGCGCGAGGCCATCAGCGTGGCCGAAGCCGACATCAACGTGACGCAGGCCGAGATCGACGACATCGAACTTCGGCTGGAGCGCACCAACATCAAGGCGCCGGTCTCCGGCATCATCTCCGGCAAGAATGCCCGCATCGGCGCGATCGCCACGGGCGCCGCGACGCCGATGTTCACAATGATCCGCGACGGCGCGATCGAGCTCGTCGCCGAAGTGCCGGAAGACAACATGATGAAGATCACAGAAGGCCAGAAGGCCGAAATCTCGCTCGTCGGCGATGCGCCTGCCCTCAGCGGCGCCGTGCGCCTGGTCTCGCCCGTGGTCGACCCCGTCACCCGGCTCGGCGACGTGTTCATCTCCATCGACGCCCCCGGCCGCGCGCGTCCCGGCATGTATGCGAGTGCCGAAATCATTGTCGAGGAAGCCGAAAACCTCGCCCTGCCGATGACCGCCGTCAATATCGACCGCCAGGGCTCCACCGTGCGCCGGGTGAAGGACGGCACAGTCGAGATCGTGACCGTCAGGACCGGCATCCAGGACGGCGACACGATCGAGATCGTCGACGGTCTTGCCGAGGGCGACCAGGTGGTGGCCAAGGCCGGCGCCTATGTGCGCGCCGGCGACCGGATCAACCCCGTGCCGGCCGCCGAAGCGCCGCTCAACTGAGGTCTGAACCATGAATTTTTCAGCCTGGGCCATCCGCAATCCGGTCGCGCCGCTCCTGCTTCTCGGCCTGCTCCTTTTCATGGGCCTGCAGTCGTTCCGCGACATGCCGATCACCCGTTTCCCGAATATCGACGTGCCCGTCGTCGCCGTCACCGTGACCCAGAGCGGCGCGGCGCCGGCTGAACTGGAAATGCAGGTGACGAAGAAGATCGAGGACGCGATCGCCAGCGTCTCCGGCGTCGACGAACTGAACTCCACGGTCACCGACGGCGTTTCCACCACCTCGGTGCTGTTCCGCATGGAAGTGAAGCCCGACGATGCGCTGCGCGACGTCAAGGACGCGATCGACAATATCCGCTCCGATCTGCCCGCGAATGCCGACGAGCCTGTGGTGCGCAAGATCGACGTCGAAGGCCAGGCAATCCAGACCTTTGCCGTCTCGTCGCCCAATATGTCGCTGGAAGAGCTCTCCTGGTTCGTCGATGACACGATCGAGCGAGCGCTACAGGGCATTCGCGGCGTCGGCCGGGTTGACCGCTACGGCGGCGCCGACCGCGAAATTCAGGTCTCGCTCGATGAGAACAAGCTGGCGAGCTACGGCATAACCGCCTCCGCCGTCAACGCGCAGCTGCGCCAGACCAATGCCGATACCGGCTCGGGCCGCGGACAGGTAGCCGGCGCCGAACAGGCCATCCGCACGCTCGGCGACGCCCGCAGCGTCTCGGATCTCGCCAACACGATGATAGCGCTCGGCAATGGCCGCTTTGCCCGGCTTTCCGACCTCGGCACGGTGACCGACACCTATGAGGAGCCGCGCACCTTCGCCCGCCATGACGGCAACCCGGTCGTCTCCTTCGGCGTGTTCCGCTCCAAGGGCGCCAGCGAGGTCACCGTGGCCGACGCGGTGGCCGAGGCGCTGGACGAGGTCCGGGCCGAAAACCCGGATGTCTCCATCGACCTGATCGACGACGCCGTCTACTTCACCAAGGGCAATTACACCGCAGCCCTCGATACGCTCTATGAAGGCGCGATCCTTGCCATCATCGTCGTCTTCCTGTTCCTGCACAACTGGCGGGCGACGCTGATTGCCGCCGTGGCCTTGCCCTTCTCGGTAATCCCGACCTTCTGGATCATGGACCTGCTCGGCTTCTCGCTCAATCTCGTGAGCCTGATCTCGCTGACGCTGGCGACCGGTATTCTTGTCGACGACGCGATCGTGGAAGTGGAGAACATCGAGCGGCATATCGGCATGGGCAAGACGCCCTACCGCGCGGCGCTTGACGCCGCCGACGAAATCGGCCTTGCGGTGATCGCGACAAGCTTCACCATCATCGCCGTCTTCGCGCCGGTTTCCTTCATGCCCGGCATTCCGGGCCAGTACTTCATCCAGTTCGGCCTGACGGTGGCCTTCGCCGTATTCTTCTCGCTCGTTGTCGCCCGCCTGATCACCCCGGTGATGGCCGCCTACATGCTGAAGCCGGCGAAACACAAGGCCGAGGAAGACAACGAGAGCAATGACGGAAGGGCGATGCGCGGCTATACGGCGGCCGTGCGCTGGACCACGCGGTTCCGCTATGTGACGCTTCTGGCCGCGCTCGGTGTTCTTGCCGTCTCACTGTTTTTCATGTCGAAGATTCCCGGCAGTTTCATGCCGCCGGAGGATGCCTCGCGCATCGTGCTTTCCGTCGAACTGCCGCCAAACGCCCAGCTTTCCGATACCGAGGCGATGACCCAGCTGGTGGCCAAGCGGATCGAAGGCTTCGAGGGCGTGGAAAGCGTCACCGTGCTGGGCGGCTCCTCGCCGCTCGGCGATCTCGAATATCGCCGCGCGACCGTGACCGTGACGCTGGAAAACCTCGCCCATTCCCTGTCCGAGGCGATCGTCAATGATGTCATCGGCGGCATCCCGCTGATCGGGCAATATCTGCCGAAGCTCGAGCCGCAGGGACGCACCATCCCGCAATGGCAGATCGAGCAGGAAGTGCTGGCGGCACTGTCGGACATTCCCGACCTCCGCATTACCAAGCTGAACGACCGCGGGCAGCGCGACATCCAGTTCAACTTCCTCTCCGACAACGAGGAAGACCTGCAGCAGGCTGTCGCCATTCTGGAATCGAAGCTGCGCGCCGATCCGATGCTGGACAAGGTGTCCTCGGAAGGGGCGCTTCCGCGGCCCGAACTGCAGATCCACCCGAAAAAGGAGATTGCCGCACGGCTTGGCGTGACGCCGGCAGCGATCGCGGAGACCGTGCGGGTCTCGACCGTCGGCGACGTCGACGCCAACCTGCCGAAAATCTCGCTCGACAACCGGCTGATCCCGATCCGGGTGCGCACGGATCTCGAACTGCGTCGCGATCTTTCGGCGATCCGCAACCTCAAGGTTCAGACCGCGAGCGGCGAAATGGTGCCGCTGTCGGTGGTCGCGGACGTCAACTACACGGAGGGCGTCGCCACGGTCGACCGATATGACCGCCATCGCGTTGTCACCATCGGCGCCAACCTGCCGCAGGGCGTGGCGCTCGATCCGGCAACCGCGCGCTTCCGCGAAATCGTCGAGAATACCGAGATCCCGGAAACGGTGACGCTTGCCGAAAGCGGCGACGCCAAAATCCTTGCCGAGATGCAACAGAGCTTCATCAACGCGATGCTGCTCGGGCTTTTCCTGGTGCTGGCGGTGCTGATCCTGCTGTTCAAGGACGTGATCCAGCCCTTCACCATCCTGTTCTCGCTGCCGCTGGCGCTTGGCGGGGTGGCGATCGCGCTGATCCTGACGGATGAACCGGTCTCGATGCCGGTGATGATCGGCCTGCTGATGCTGATGGGCATCGTCACCAAGAACGCGATCCTGCTCGTCGACTTTGCCAAGGAGGCGATCTGGCACGGCATGGAACGGCGCGCCGCCCTGGTGGAGGCCGGCCGCAAGCGTGCCCGGCCGATCATCATGACCTCGATCGCCATGTCGGCGGGCATGCTGCCGGCCGCCCTTGGCGTCGGCGAAGGCTCCGCCTTCCGCGCACCGATGGCAACGGCGGTGATCGGCGGCATCATCGTCTCGACCGTGCTGAGCCTGCTCGTGGTGCCGGCCTTCTTCATGATCATGGACGATATCGCCGGATTGCTCAGATGGGCGTTCAGCCGCTTCATCGGCCGGCGCGATCCCGACGATCATGTCTACACCACCGAGGAAGCGGGGCGCCTCAGCGAAGCCAACCGCGCCAAAATTGCCAAACTCGAAGAGCGGCTCGACGAGATCGAGAACAACCGCGACGGCTACGGCAGACACGGCATGGCCTGACCATTCCGGATTGGCGAGCGGAAACATTCCGCTAGCGGAAAACCCGTTTCTCTTTAAATCGTTTCGCTCAGGGGCCGGGTTCAAACCGGCCCTTTTGCCATTTGCCACGCCTGTCTTCGGGCCGCGCCGCAAACGTCAAAATTTCCGGCTTTCAGTTGATTGAAATCAATACCCCGCGCTGCATCTGCTTCTAGGTTTCATTCCGGCAGAAGGCCTCCTCATCCCTCCCAAACCGATGAGACGGCCTGGCCGCAGGACAGGCGATGCGGATGGTCTGTATTGCCTGCGACAGTCAGAGACTTGACGCGAAGAACCGGTTTTGCCTGGGAAAAGGAAACGGGTTCTGGCGCGGGCAACCGGCGACATTGCGGCGTGCACCGGTCGTGTTGCAGATCTGGACAGGCAAAAAGCCCGGTCGCCGCGGGGCCGGGACAGGAGACGGACAGTGAACAGGACCCTCTTGCTGAACGAGCGCAAAAAAACGCTTTTTGTCGAAACCAAGCTGACGGCAAGCATGGATATGGCGACCATGAACAAGCTGATGGAATGCGCGACTTTCGCCAATTGCTACCCGCGCGACGTGGTATTCCGTCAGGGCGATCCGGCAACTCATTTCTACAGCGTGCTTTCCGGCTATGTTCGCCTCTTCCGGCAGAACAGCGAAGGCCGCGAGGCCGATATCCGCGTCTGCGGCCCGGGAGACAGCTTTGCCGACGAACTGATCTTCGGCGGCGACACCTACGAATATCACGCCCAGGCCGCCGACAAGGCGATGCTGGCGCGCTATGACATCAACCGCGTGCGCAACGCGGCCCAGGCCGATGATGGCATGCTGGCGCGCGCCATAGCCGGCTCGCTTGCGGGCCAGCTTCAGGAAACCATGGACTGCATCGCCAATGACCGGCTCAATACCGCCGTCCAGCGCGTTGCCCTTTACCTTCTGGAACAGGCCGAAGGCCAGGAATCGCCCGCATCCTTCCGCCTCGCCTTCCAGAAGAGCCTTCTTGCCGGAAAGCTGGGGCTTGCCCCGGAAGCGCTTTCCCGCGCCTTCGCGACGCTGAAAGGTCTCGGCGTCCACGTACACGGCCGCATCATCGAAATTGAGGATATGGACGCGCTGCGGGCTCTCTGATCTGCGCACCGGTCATGCGGCCGACCTGACAGCCGGCGGGGTAATGCCCGCCGGTTTCTTTCGTTTCAGAGCCCCTTACAGCCCGCCGGTATCCTTCAGGAAGGCAATGATCGCCTCGACCCCATCGCCCCGCTTGAGATCGGTAAAGACGGTCGGCGCGCCGGCGCGCATGCGTTCGGCATCCGACGCCATGACATCGAGGTCTACCTCGACGTAAGGAGCCAGATCCTTCTTGTTGATGATCAGGAGATCCGAGCGGGTGATGCCCGGTCCGCCCTTGCGCGGGATTTCCTCGCCCTGGGCGACCGAAATCACGTAGATGGTGATGTCGGCAAGGTCCGGCGAGAAGGTGGCAGCCAGATTATCGCCGCCCGATTCGATGAAGATGATGTCGAGATCGGGAATGCGGCTGTTGAGTTCGGCGATCGCCTGCAGGTTGATCGTCGCGTCCTCGCGGATGGCCGTATGCGGGCAGCCCCCGGTCTCCACGCCGACGATGCGGTCGGAAGAAAGCGCCTGCATGCGCACCAGAGCTTCCGCGTCCTCGCGCGTATAGATGTCGTTGGTCACCACGGCGACGGAGTAATCTCGACCCATCGCCTTGCAGAGCTTTTCCGTCAGCGCCGTTTTGCCGGAGCCCACCGGACCGCCGATGCCAACGCGCAGGGGACCGTTTTCAGACTTCATGTCGAACCTCGTCAAATCGAAAAATTAGCTGCGAAAAAGTCGCGAATGCTGGGTTTCATGGCGGAGCGCCGAGACATCGGCCCGGAACGTGCAGCCGCCAAGATCGTCAAGGCCGGAGACGGCCGCGCGCGCCGCCGTTTCAAGGATCGTCTCTTCCAGCCCCGCCAGCACTTCAAGCCCTGAGACCTGGCCGCAGAGCGACAGCCTGATGGCGGCGGAGACCGACTGGGCGATCTGGGCATGGAGATAGCCCTGGCAGGCCGCTTCCAGACCGATGCCGTGCGCTCCTGCGACGGCGCCAAAGGCTACCGGCAGCGCGATCTCGTCCGGCAGTTCGGCAAGCACGGGCGCAGGCCAGGCGGCGGCGGCCGTGACAAAGGCCGATCCGAGAGCCAGCGTCTCCTGATGGCGTTCGCGCGAGCCGGCAAGGGCGGCGGCAAGTGCCGCCGTCTCGCCAATGCGGGCGCTGTCACCCTCCGCGCGATGGCTTTCGCACAGAAGCACGGCGTCGTTCCAGAGAAAGCCCTGCGCAAGCCCCGAGGAAAGCCAGTCCTTCAGGCCCGCCGCGTCCCGCAGCAGACCGTCATGAGCGGCCCGTTCCAGCCCGCCGGAATAGGCAAAACCGCCGAGCGGAAAGGCCGGCGACAGCCAGGACATCAGCCTGAGCAGCGACGCGCCCGAAACGTTGGCCGCCTCAATCGTGGTGGTGGTGATGGCCGTGATGGTCGTGATCTCCGTGACCGTGATCGTGGTGATGGTCGTCGTGATCACCGTGATGGTGATCGTGACCGCCATGGCTGTGATAGGCGCCGCGCACCGGCTGGAACGGTTCGACGACTTCGCTCACCGTCGCGCCAAGACCATTGAGCATCTGCCGGATGACGTGGTCGCGCAGGATCAGGATCCGATCGGTCTCGATCTGCGCCGGCAGATGCCGGTTGCCGAGATGCCAGGCGAGTTCGATGATATGGAGGCCGTCGCGGGCGCGAATCTCGTAAAGCGCCTCGGGGGCTGCGACGATCTCGATCAGCGCACCGTCTTCCAGCACCAGCCGGTCGCCGCTGGCAAACAGCACGGCTTCCTTCAGATCGAGCATCACCGAACCGCCATCGGCAAGCTTCAGCGCCTTGCGCCGAAGATGGCGGGCGTCATGGGTCAGTTCGACGCGGCCGGAGACCGGACCGCTGGCCGCGCCTGCCGGAATATAAGTGGTCACACGTTGCATTCTATCCCCTTCAGCCAAGCCTGAAACGATCCAGGGTGATCAGCATTCATAGCAAGATTGCACCGCTTGGCAAGCGCGTGCACTGCAGCAATGCCTAGGCGTGCCCGGCGTGGTGAGGATGGTCCGGATCGTCGATCTTCTCCGTCTTGACATCGGCGGAGAGTTCCTGGCGGGCCTTGCCTGTCGGCTGACGGGTGAAGCCGGTCATCGGACCGGTCTGCTGGAAGTCGCGCTTGATTTCGACGTCGGAGGTCAGATAGGCGGTGATCAGTTCCGCGATCGACCGCAGCGCATGCATGTGGATGCGCTCATAGCCATGCGAGGCATCGACGCCGAAGGCGACAAGCGCGGTGCGCACATCCGCGCCGGCTTCCACCGCGCTGGCCGAATCCGAGCGGTAATAACGGAAAACGTCCTTCTGGTAGCGGATATCGTTGAACTTGCAGAGGTCCACCAGCTTCTTGGTCAGGTGCCAGTCGAAGGGCCCGGTCTGATCGGCCATGGCGATGGTGACGCCGAACTCGGAGGAATTCTGCCCCGGTGCAGACGTGCCGTTGTCGACCGAGACCATGGAGGCAACCTCCGGCGCGACGATCGACGAGGCGCCGACGCCGACTTCCTCGGCAATGGTGAACAGCCAATGGCTGGCAACCGGCGTTTCGACATTCGCATCCTGCATCGCCTTCAAGGCAGCAAGCATCAGCGCCACGCCGGCCTTGTTGTCGAGATGGCGGGAAACGATGAAGCCGTTGTCGAGAAATTCGGGCTGCGGATCGATGGCAACGATATCGCCGATCTCGATGCCCAGCCTGTCGAGATCTTCCTCGTCACGGCTCAAGGCATCGACGCGCAGCTCGACATAGTCCCAGCCGACCGGCATTTCGTCGATCTCGTCATTGTAGGTGTGGCCGGAGGCCTTGAGCGGCAGGATCGTGCCGCGATAGGCCCCCTTTTCGGTGAAAAGCGTCGCCCGCGCGCCTTCGGCAAAGCGCGCCGACCAGGTGCCGATCGGCACCAGTTCCAGCCGGCCATTGCCTTTCAGAAACTTCACCTGCGCGCCGAGCGTATCGACATGGGACACGACGGCGCGCGCGCCGCGGCTGTCAACGCCCCGGCGCACGGCCCGGATGGCGCCCCTGCGGGTCAATTCCACGGAGAGGCCAAGCTTCTCAAGCTCTCCTGTGACGAAGCGGACGATCGGATCGGTGTAGCCTGTCGGCGAGGGAATCGCGAGCAGCGATTTCAGCATGTCGGACAGGTACTCGGAATCAATCGTCAGTCGTTGCATCACTCACTCGTTTTTCTGCGCCTCGCGGGTAAAGGCCCTGGCCCCGGCCGGCATGGACAGGGGGAACAGCAGGTCGACGAACCGTTCGGCCGTCGGCTGCGGCTCATGGTTGGCAAGCCCCGGGCGCTCGTTGGCCTCGATAAATGCGTAGTCAGGGTTTTGGGGCGACTTGATCATCAAATCAATCCCCACGACCGGAATATTGATCGCTCGCGCCGCGGAAATCGCGGCATCCACCAGCTTCGGATGGACGATATCGGTCACGTCATGGATCGTGCCGCCGGTATGCAGATTGGCGGTTCGGCGGACGCGGATTTCCTCGCCCTCCTTCGGCACGTCGGCGAAGGTGTAGCCTGCGCCGCGGACCGTCCGCTCCGTTTCAGCATCAAGCGGGATGGAGGATTCGCCGCCGGTCGCCGCACTGCGGCGCGCGCTCTGGGCCGAGATCAACTGCTCGATGCTCGAGCGTCCATCGCCGACAATATGTGCCGGGCGACGCACGGCGGCCGCCACCAGCCGGTAGTTGATGACGATAAGGCGGAGGTCCTCACCCTCGACCATCTCCTCGATCAGCACCGTATCGCAATAGGCCCTGGCGGCCTCCACCGCCTCGCGCACTTCCTCGAGCGTGGTGACGCCGACGGAAATGCCCCGGCCCTGCTCGCCGCGCGCCGGCTTGACGACCAGCGGGCCGGCCTCTTCAAGAAAACCGGCGATCGCCTCCTCGCCGGCGTCGGCGGTCATCTGACGCGGCACGCGCACGCCGGCCTCCTCGACGAAGCGGCGCGTCACCGACTTGTCATCGCAAATCGACATCGCCACCGAAGTCGTCAATTCCGAAAGGCTCTCGCGACAGTGGATCGAACGGCCGCCATAGGACAGGCGGAAGAAGCCGCCCTTGGCATCGGTCACCTCCGCCGAAATGCCGCGTCGTCGCGCCTCGGCGACGATCAGCCGGGCATAGGGGTTCAGCGCCTCGTAATCCTCCTGTTCGGGTCCGGTGAACAGTTTCTCGTTGATCTGGTTCTTGCGCTTGACGGTGAAGAACGGCACCCGCTTGAAGCCGAGCTTTTCATAAAGCTTGATCGCCGGCACATTGTCATGCAGCACAGAGAGGTCGAGATGGGAAGCGCCGCGGGCGAGGAAATGCTCGGCCAGCCTGCGCACCAGCGCCTCGCCGATGCCGCGCTGACGCGCCTGCGGATCGCTTGCAAGACACCAGAGCGACGCGCCCTTTTCCGGATCGTTGAAGATCCGGCCATGGTCGATGCCGGTCACGGTGCCCAGAATATTTCCGGTATGCTCGTCCTCGGCGACGAAATAGACGATCGAACGGGCATCGCGCTGGCGCCAGAAGAAATCCGGCCGCACCACGACCATGCCGCGCGCGGCATAGATGCGGTTGATCGCCTGGGCATCGATTTCCGAGGTCAGCCGGCGGATGAAGAAGCCCTGCGGCGGCTTGGAGGGCGCGGCGCGATAGGTCGAAAGGTCGAGCCGGTAGGTGTGCGAGGGATCAAGGAACACCTCCTGCGGCGCGTTGGCCAGCACCACATGCGGATCGCGGACATAGATGGCGATGTCGCGATGGTCCGGCACCTCGGCGCGCAAGGTCTCGATCAGCAGCCTGGCATCGGAAAAGGTCTGGCCGAAGACGATCCGGCCCCAGCCGCAGTCGATGGAGACGTCCTGTTTCATCGCGCCGCTGTTATCACCGCCTTTGATCGGCGGCTTCATGCCCTGGGTCCGCATCTTCTTCAGGCGATGGGAATAGGCATCGCGGCCGCGGTGTTCCGGTTGATCCTTCGGCCCCTTTTCCGAACTCATCGGCTCTTCCTCAAATCTCGTGAGACTGCAACCACATTTCCAGAAGCGCAACCTGCCACAGTTCCGAGCCGCGCAGCGGCGTGATGTGGCCGATCGGATCGATGAACAGGTCGTCGAGATAGGACTTGTTGAACAGGCCGCGCTCGCTGGAGACCTGGCTCGTCAGCGTGTCACGCACCATGTCGAGATATTCGCCCGAAATGTATTTGAGCTGCGGCACCGGGAAATAGCCCTTCTTGCGGTCGATCACTTCATGCGGCACGACGAGACGCGCGGCGTCCTTCAGCACGCCCTTGCCGCCGTCATTGAGCTTGAATTCCGGCGGGATGGTGGCCGCCAGTTCGGCAAGCTCGTGATCGAGGAACGGCACGCGCGCCTCAAGCCCCCAGGCCATGGTCATGTTGTCGACGCGCTTGACCGGGTCGTCGACCAGCATCACCTGGCTGTCGAGCCTGAGCGCCCGGTCGACAGGCCCCTCGGCGCCCGGCGCCATCAGATGGCTCTCGACAAAGGCGCGGCTGACGTCTTCCTCGGCCAGCCATTCCGGCGAAAGGTGACGCGACAGCCTGACATGGTCACGGTCGAAGAAGCCCTTGGCATAATCGCCGACGACATCGTTGGAATTTTCAAGCGGCGGATACCAGTGGTAGCCGGCGAAGATCTCGTCCGCCCCCTGGCCCGACTGCACCACCTTGATGTGCTTGGAGACTTCGCGCGACAGCAGGAAGAAGCCGATATTGTCGTAGGAGACCATCGGTTCCGACATGGCGTTGATCGTGTCCGGCAGCGCGCTCATCAGTTCCGAGGAGGGCACGAAGATCTTGTGGTGATCCGTGCCGAAGCGTTCCGCGATCAGGTCGGAATAACCGAACTCATCTCCCTTCTCGCCATTGGCCTCCTCGAAGCCGATGGAAAAGGTCATCAAGTCCTTCTGCCCCTCCTCGGCCAGAAGCCCGGTGATGATCGAGGAGTCTACGCCGCCGGACAGCAGCACGCCGACCGGAACGTCGGCAACCATGCGGCGCTTCACGGCGGTGCGCAGCGCCTCCAGCACCCGGTCGCGCCATTCCTCGCGCGACAGGCCGGCGGTCGCAGGATCACGTTCATGCGGCGGCGCCCAGTAACGGACATCCTCGAACGAGCCATCCGGCTCGTAGCAGCGCGTCGTCGCCGGCGGCAGTTTGCGCACGCCCTTCAGGATCGTGTGCGGCGGCGGCACAACGGCGTGGAAACTCATGTAATGATGCAGCGCCACCGGATCGACGGACTTGTCGACGCCGCCGCCGCGCAAAAGTGCGGGAAGCGTGGAGGCGAAGCGGGTGTTCTTGCCGCTCGTGGTGTAGTAAAGCGGCTTGATGCCGAAACGGTCGCGCGCGAGCATGGCCCTGCCGCTGTCGCGCTCGATGACGGCAAAGGCGAACATCCCGTGGAAATGCTTGACGCAATCGCGGCCCCAGGCGTGATAAGCCTTGAGGATGACCTCGGTATCGCCGGTGGAAAAGAAGCGGTAGCCTTCCTCCTCGAGCGTCTTGCGCAGCTCCGGATAGTTGTAGATGCAGCCGTTGAAGACGATCGTCAGACCGAGTTCAGGGTCGGTCATCGGCTGTGCGGCCTTTTCGGAGAGATCGATGATCTTCAGGCGGCGATGACCGAAGGCATAATTGCCGCGCCCGACAATGCCGCTGCCATCCGGCCCGCGCGGAGCAAGCGCCTCGGTGATGCGGGCAACGGCCTCGGCGTCCGCAAGCGTTCCGTCAAATCTGATTTCTCCGGCAATACCACACATGTTCTGGTCGACTGCTCCTGTCCTTGGCGCCGGCCCGAGAAGGAAGGGAGGTCTCCACAGAGCCAGGCGCGGGTTCGATTGTCTCGTCGCCGTCTGCGTTCAGCCAGCGCGGCGAAATTGCGTTGCGGGCGAGAACCCGCGCTTCTGGGTTGCTTTTTGGTTACAACAAAAATCATTTGAGTTCAAATAATTTCTGTTGTAATTGACTGGTTCCATGAAGGACGAGGACCTGACATCGAAAAACGCCGAGGCCGTGATGAAGGCGATACGCCGGATCGCGCACGCCATCGACATCCGTTCGAAACGCATCGGGCGCAAGACGGGCCTCACGATCCCGCAGATCGTCGTGTTGCAGGCGGTAGCCGACCAGGGCGCGCTGACGACCGCGGCGATTTCCAGACAGGCCGACCTCAGCCCGGCGACGACCGTGACCATTCTCGACAAGCTCGAAGCAAAGGGACTGATCGAGCGCAAACGGTCTTCATCCGACCGGCGCAAGGTGCAGGCCGTGCTGACGGCCGCGGGGTCAACCACACTTGCGGGCACGCCGTCGCTCTTTGCCGACGGCTTCGCCGCGGAGTTCTCCGCCTTTGACCGGAACGAGCAGTTTTCCATCGTCACCTCGTTCCGGCGGGTCGCCGATCTCCTGGATGCGGAAGAGACGGCCAGGCCCGAAAGCGGGTTTTCGAAGCGCTGACGGGGTTTCCGTCAGTGGTTGCGCAGGGCCTCGATCAGTTCGCCCTTGTCCATCTTCGAGCGCCCCTCAATGCCGATCTTCTGCGCCTGATCGTAAAGATCATCGCGCGTCCATTCCTCGTAAGGGTCTGCCTCTCCGCCCTTTTTCGACGGCTTCATGCTGCTGTTAGCCTGGGCGTTGGCAATGCGCGCGGCCTTTTCCTTCGAGGCTCCGTCATCGCGCAGGGCCTGATAGGTCTCCTCGTCCTTGACGGACGGGCGCTGATCTCGCGTCGCTTTCGGCATTGGCCTGATCCTCCGTTTTAACCTTTTTTCCAACGCCGCAAACCGGCGAAAGGTTCCCGAAAATCAGGCGCATGCCCGCTTTCTCGCTCAGCGCTTCGAGCGCGCCTCGGCGCCTTCAACGATAGCGCGGATCGTATCAGCCACGCGGTACTGGAAGGCAAAGGAAGAATCGGGATCAAAGCCGGGATCCTCCTCCTGCCCCTTGACGGTCAGAAGCCCGTCGAGCGCAGCGCGGAACACCGCGCGGTTCTCGCCTTCGGGAAGGGCGGCGGCGAGCGCGATCAATACTTCCTGATGCGCGGCAATCTGCGCTTCGAGCCTTTCAAGACGTTCTTCCGACATAGGATCCTCTCAACATGGTTGTTTTCATCAACAGGGCACAGCCGGCATGATAAATCAATGGCGTCCACGCGGACGCTCCGAGCGGGAACCGGATGACCTCCCCCGGCGTTTGAACCGAAATCCATCTTTGATTACGGCAGGAGTCTTTCTTGGAACAAGCCGATACGGCCGATCATGAATTCCATTCCCTGACGGAAATCGTCGAGCGCACCGTCGAAGAGACCGGAGGCGGCACCGTCTCCGTCGAACAGCTGATGCGTTCCTTCGGCCATGCCTCCTTCATTCCGCTCCTCATCCTGCCGGCGCTGATCCTGATCACACCATTGAGCGGCGTGCCGGGGCTTTCCACCGTCTGCGGCCTCATCATCATGATGATCGCCGCGCAAAGACTTGTCGGCCACAAGCAGATCTGGCTTCCCGGATGGATCCGCCGCCGCACCGTCAAGACCCCGAGGCTCCATGCCGGACTCGAGAAAATCCTGCCGTTCACCCGCTTCGTCGACCGCGTCAGCCGCAAGCGGTTGACCTTTCTGTTCAAGCCGCCGCTGCTGCTGCTGCTGCCGCTTGCCTGCACGCTGTTCGGCGCAGTGATGCCGCTGATGGAGTTCGTGCCGTTCTCATCTTCGCTGATCGGCGTGGCGGTGACGCTGATCGCCTTTTCAATGCTGACCCGCGACGGACTTTTCGCGCTGCTGGCGCTCGCCCCGGTGGGCCTCGTGATCTGGGCGGTCACGAGCGTCCTGACATCGCTGTGACGCCCGGCGTGCGCGGCATCAGACCGCCACCCAGCTCTGGTCGACAACCGCCTCCATCGCCACATAGCTCGTCGTCCAGCTGACGAAGGGCAACTCGGAAATCTTCTCCGCCATGATACGCCGGAAATGCGCCATGTCGCGCGAGCGAACCTTGATCTGGTAATCGAAGCCCCCCGCGATCAGATAGCATTCCTCCACCTCGGGGATCTGCCGGACCGCCGCGTTGAACTGCTGCAGCGCCTTTTGCCGGGTGTCGCTGACCTTCACGGTGACATAGGTGACATGGGTAAGCCCGAGCTTGATCGGCGACAGCATGGCGCGGTAGCCCTTGATCAGCCCCATATCCTCCATCTGCCGGACCCTGAGCGCGACGGGGGTCTTCGACAGGCCGACCCTGCGCGCCAGATCCATCATGGAGATACGCGCGTCGACGACCAGTTCCTCGAGGATTTTACGGTTGATGGGATCGATTTCCATCGCCTGACCTGGTTTTCATTGTTTTTTGTTCCGAATGACTAAATAAATATCGAAAACAGGTCGCATCGTCCACGCAATTGACGTTAGTCTGATGAAAAACGAGGAGCAGACCTTGGCCGACACCCCCTTCCCAGCGCTCGGTTTCGAGCAGAAATTCGCCGCCGACGCCCCGCTTCTGGCAGCCCTCGCCCAAAGGGCGGACATCACGCCGGAAGAACGCCGGGCGATCAGCACACGCGCGGCCGATCTCGTCCGGCGCATCCGCTCGGAGAGCAAGCCGACGCTGATGGAGCATTTCCTGGCCGAATACGGGCTTTCGACGCGGGAAGGCGTGGCGCTGATGTGCCTGGCGGAAGCCATGCTGCGCGTGCCCGACAAGTTTACGATCGACGCCCTGATCGAGGACAAGATCGCGCCGTCGGAGTGGAACAATCATCTCGGCACGGCGGCCTCATCGCTCGTCAACGCGTCCACCTGGGCGCTGATGCTGACCGGCAAGGTGCTTGATGACCGCAACGACCCCGGCATTGCCAACACGTTGCACGGCCTTGTGCGGCGCATGGGCGAGCCCGTGATCCGCACCGCCGTCCTGCGCGCGATGAAGGAGATGGGCCGGCAGTTCGTTCTGGGCGAAACCATCGAAGAGGCGCTGAAGCGCGGTGACAGCCGGATGCAGCAGGGCTTCACCTATTCCTTCGACATGCTCGGCGAGGCGGCGATGACGGCCGATGACGCCGCGCGCTATGACCGGCACTACGCCGACGCCATCACGGCGATCGGCAAGGCGGCCGTTCACCGCAGGATCGTCGACAATCCCGGCATCTCGATCAAGCTCTCCGCCCTCCACCCGCGCTATGAGGTCGCCAAGGAAGAGCGCGTGATGGAAGAGCTGGTGCCGGTCGTCAAGCGCCTTGCCTTTCAGGCCAAACACGCCGGCATCGCGCTGCATATCGACGCGGAGGAACAGGCCCGCCTCGCGCTCTCCTTCAAGGTGATCGAAGCGGTGATGGCAGATGCCGCGATGGACGGGTGGGAGGGCTTCGGCGTCGTCGTCCAGGCTTATGGCAAGCGCGCCGATGCCGCCCTTGATGCGCTCTATGACATGGCGACGCGCTATGACCGCAAGATCAATGTGCGGCTGGTCAAGGGCGCCTACTGGGATACGGAGATGAAGCTCGCCCAGGTCAACGGCATGCCGGATTTTCCGCTCTACGCCACCAAGGCGGCCACCGATCTTGCCTATCTCTGCCTGGTCAGGAAGCTTTTTTCGCTTGGCGACCGCATCTTCCCGCAGTTTGCCTCGCACAATGCCCACACGATCGCCGCCGTGCTGGAGCTCGCCGATGGCCGGCCCTTCGAGCTGCAGCGGCTTCACGGCATGGGCGAGCGGCTGCATGACATCGTGAAGAAGGAAACCGGCGGTCACTGCCGTATCTACGCCCCGGTCGGCGCCCATCGCGATCTGCTCGCCTATCTGGTGCGCCGCCTCCTGGAAAACGGCGCGAATTCCTCTTTCGTGCACCAGATCGTCGACACCAATATTTCACCCGAGACCGTTGCCAGCGATCCGTTCGAGGCCGTCGAGACCGCTAAGCCGCCGGCGGCGCTGAAGAAGCCGGCCGATATCTTCGGCGAGGGCCGGGCGGCGGCGAAAGGTTGGGACACGACGGCAGACGATGTGCTGGCCGCAATCGAACAGGCGCGCGACGTCCCGCTTCCCGACGGCAAGCCGCTAACGGTTTCCGAACCGACCGGCACATCCAGAACCGTTGCCAACCCGGCAACGGGCGAGACAATCGGCACGGTGCTGGAGGCCGACGAGGCGACCGTTTCGCGCGCCTTCGATGACGCCGCCGTCTGGGATGCGCCGGCATCCGAGCGCGCCGCCGTGCTGCGCAAGGCCGCCGATCTCTATGAGGCAAATTACGGCGTGCTGTTCGCGCTTCTGGCGCGCGAAGCCGGCAAGACCATTGCCGATGCCATCGGCGAGGTGCGCGAGGCGGTCGACTTCCTGCGCTACTATGCCCGCGAGGGCGAGAACACGGTGCGGGCGCCGCGCGGCATCATTGCCGCCATCAGCCCGTGGAATTTTCCTTTGGCAATCTTCACCGGCCAGATTTCCGCCGCCCTGATGGCCGGCAATGGCGTGCTCTGCAAACCGGCGGAACAGACGCAGATGATCGCCCACAAGGCCGTCGAGCTCCTGCATGAGGCGGGCGTGCCGAAATCGGCGCTCCAGCTTCTGACCGGCGACGGCCCCACCGTTGGCGCGGCGCTGACAGCCGACAGCCGCGTTGCCGGCGCCGTCTTCACCGGCTCGATCGATACGGCCAAGCTGATCGAGAAATCGATTGCGGAGAACCTGAAGCCCGGCACGCCCCTGATCGCCGAAACCGGCGGGCTCAACGCCATGATCGTCGACAGTACGGCCCTTCCCGAACAGGCCGTGCGCGACATCGTCGCCTCCGCCTTCCAGTCGGCCGGCCAGCGTTGCTCGGCCCTGCGCTGCCTCTACATTCAGGAAGACACGGCCGACCATCTGATCGCGATGATCAAGGGCGCGATGGACGAGCTTGCCGTCGGCGACCCCTGGGCTTTCTCCACCGATGTCGGCCCGGTGATCGACGCCGAGGCGCGCGATGGCATCGCAGCCTACCTCAAGGAAAAATCCGGCAGTATCATCCATCAGCTGAAGGCGCCCGAAACCGGCACCTTCATCCCGCCGACCATGCTCAGGGTCAGCGGCATCGATGATCTGGAGCGCGAGATCTTCGGCCCGGTGCTGCATGTCGCCACCTACAAGGCGCGCGATCTGGAGAAGGTTGTCGAGAAGGTCAACGCCCGAGGTTACGGCCTGACCTTCGGCCTCCACACCCGCATCGACGACCGGGTGCAGGACGTGTCGGAAAGCATCCATGTCGGCAATATCTATGTGAACCGCAACCAGATCGGCGCGGTCGTCGGCTCGCAGCCGTTTGGCGGCGAAGGGCTCTCGGGCACGGGGCCGAAAGCAGGCGGCCCGCACTACCTGCCGCGATTCCTCGCGCCGGCTTCCGGTCAGTCGGGCGGCGAGGACTGGGCGGCGAATGCCGACATGAAATCGGTCGCGGCCATGCTGTCGGCGCTTGCCGAAGTCAAACTGGACGAGGAACTGATGCCCGGCGTCACCGGCGAACTCAACCGCCTCGCCTTCTACACCCGTCCCCCGCTTCTCTGCCTCGGTCCCGGCAAGGAGATCGCTGCAGCCCAGAAGGCTGCCGTCGAGGCGCTGGGCGGCCGCGCCGTTGCTGTCGATGGCCATGTCGAACCGGAAACGCTGACCACGCTTGAGGGCTTTTCCGGCGGCCTGTGGTGGGGGTATGAAGACGTGGCACGGGCCTTTGCCGCGGCGCTCGCCAAACGTTCAGGCCCCGTCCTGCCGCTGATCACCGCGATGCCGGACAAGGCCCACGTTGTGCATGAGCGCCATCTCTGCGTCGACACCACGGCATCGGGCGGCAATGCCAGCCTCCTGGCGGGGTGAGGGTTTAAAGGGCATGGGGAAGGCGCTAATCCAGTCAACCCCTCCTCACCCTCCGCGTCATCCTCGGGCTTGACCCGAGGATCCAGGCCGCTTTCCGCATGACAGCATGGGCCTTATGGCCTGCGGAGGCCGACAAGGGCATCTGCAGACGCCTCTCGCGACCAAGATGATTGGACCCTCGGATCAAGCCCGAGGGTGACGCGCGTGGAGAGGGGGGAGATCGACGAACAGCAGAGACCGCGGCAACACTTCCAATGGTAGGCCCTCGCTTCAAGCCCGGTACTTCTCCGGCGGCCAATTGTCCGACGGCATCGGGGTGTTCGCCAGATCGGTGATCAGTCTCGCGAGGCTTGCCGCCGTGTGTTCCAGCAGCGCCCTGCCCTTGTCTGCGGTTGCGCGGCTTGCATCGCCGGTCACGCCGTCAACATTGAGGTCCTGCGCCTTCCAGCCGATGCCGCCGACGCGGCCGCCGCCGGGATTGGCGGAGAGCTGCTGCGTACCCGCTTCGATTTCATCGACGGAAGACCGAAAATCGCCGAGATTTTCCATCACCACCAGGTCCGGATGCAGCGCCAGCATAAGCGATGTCTCGATATCGCCGCCGTGAAAGCCGGTGCGGATCTCGTCATCGGTGAAAAGCCCGTCCGGATAGCCGGCATCGAACCAGGTGGCATAGGCGCCGAGGATATTGTGACGCACGCGCTGGTCGAGCGCCACAGTGGTAAGCAGCCCCGCCTGGCCGCCATGGCTGTTAAAGATCAGGATGCGTTTCAGCCCGGTGGAGCGCACCGCGCAATCAAGCACCCGCGTCCAGGACTGCATCAGATCGGGCGCGGGATGGGCGAGCGATCCGGCATAATCGAGATGTTCCTGCGAGGCGCCGACCGGCTGTAACGGCAAGATGACGGCAGGAACATCGTCTCCAAGCTTGTCGAGCGCGGCCGAGACAATGCCGCTATTGATCAGACAATCCGTGCCGACCGGCAGGTGCGGTCCATGCTGCTCGGTCGCGCCGACGGGCAGAACCGCCACCGTGTTTTCCGGCAGCGCCGCATGGTCCGGCGATGTCATTTCCAGCCAATAACGCTTCATGCCCGCTCTCCCGCAATAACCTGTTCGTTGAACGTGGCAAGCCCCTCGGCAACGCCCGCAAGATCAAGCACATTCACCCGCGAAACCTCCTCGATCAGTTGAGCCGGAATGCCGGCCGCGCCATTCCAGGCGGCGGCAACCGAACCGGCGATCATCGCGATCGTGTCGCTGTCATTGCCGCCATTGACGGCAGCAAGGATCGCCGTCCACGGGTCGCCGTCGGCAGCGGCGACAAGGCCGAAAGCATGCGGCACGGCTTCCGACATGGCAACGCCATTGCCGATCACCTCGATCAGTTCGGCGCGCGCGGCCTCGATATCCGCCTTGTAGCGGATACCGATCTCGACCGCGATCTCGATGCGGCGGGCAACGCCTGCGCCGCCGACAATGCGGCCGCTCAAATGCGCTTCCACCTCGCCAAGCCGCGCGCCTTCAAGCGCCGCCTCGACAATCGTCATCGACCGCTCGGGCGAAAGCCCGACGGCGATGGCGCCGGCAACAGCGGAGGCGCCGGCATAGGCAATCTGGGTGTTGTGGGTGGGCGCCGACATCAGGCAGGCAATGCGCACGGCCTCGGAAAGATTGCCGGCGGCCGCACACCCCGCCGTCGGCGCGCGCATGGCCCCGCCATTGGAGGTGCCGAACATGCAGGAATAGGTCTCGGGCGTGGCGACGGCTTCGGCAGGCGCGCCGGCGCGCATGGCTTCGACTGCAATGCGGGTCGTCGGCCCGGCAAAGCGCTGGAACATTTCCTCGTCATGCGACCAGTCGATGAAACCGGCAATCGCGTCGGCGGAGACCGGTGCCCGCTCAAGCCCGATGATGCGCTTTGCCATGGCCAGCATCTGCGTGGCGTCATCCGTCAACCGGCCCGGCGCCAGCCCTTTGGCGAAGGGGGATTTCTCCGGCGGTGTGCGAAACGTCGTCACCGGTCCGCCAAAAATACGGACAATCTCGTCCGGGTGCATGCATTCTGTGGCAGCGCCCAGCGCATCGGCGACGCAGGCGGCCGAGAGCACGGCCTCGATGGCTTTCGATCTGGTGGCCATTGTCTACAGTCTTTCCTTCATCTTGTCTTTCATCAGCGCTTCCGCGGCTGCGGCGTCGCACCGTCCCGTTTCCAGGAAATGCGCGGCAGCGGCCGTGCCGAAGGCGAGCGCCTTTTCAAACCGGCGTCCGCGCCGTGTCGCCGTGGCAAGGCCTGCGAGAAATACATCGCCGGCCCCCGTGGTATTGCGCGGCGTGACCTTGAAGGCATCCAGGCGGAAAACCGTATCTCGGTCGATTGCGACCAGGCCCTCGGAGCCGAGCGTGACGACGGCCCTGCGGCTGCCATTGCCGGAGAGGAAACGGGCAAGCGCTTCGGCGGCTTCGGCAATCGGCCGGTCATTTCCGCTGCGCGCCATCCATGCCTCAAGCACCTGACGGTTGGTGACGACGACCGAGGCGAAGGGCAGGATGTTTTCCATCGCCTGCCAGCCCCAGCGTTCGATCTCCGGAAGCTCGAGATCAATCATCCGGTCGATGCCGGCTTTCGCTGCACGATCGAACATGCGCGCCACGGCTTCCGGATGGAAGAAATTCGAAATCACCGTATCGTCCGCCTGCAGCGAAACACGGTCGCCGATCACCGCCAGCGTCTCGACGGGAACGGGATCGATCAGGATCGCCTTCTCGCCGGTGCGATCGACGATGATGGTGGCGGAGGCCGTGACGCTGTCAGCCTTCACATCGACGGCTTCGGTGCTCATGTCGCGCTCGGCGAGCCACTGCATCAGGATCGCGCCCTCGCCGTCATCGCCGATCGTGGAGACCAGACGCGCATCCTCGCCGAGCCGGCTCAGCGCCCAGGCGCAATTGAGCGGCGGACCGCCGGCGCGTTCTTCCTTTTTCTTGATGAAGGCCTTCTCGTCGTGGCCCGGCAGGTCATCGACGGTCAGCACCCGGTCGAGCACAAGCGGCCCGAGGCAATAGACTGCGCCGCTCATGACTGCGCGACCCTGGCGCCGGTGTCGGGATCGAAGAGCAGCGGCTCGGCCTCGTCGATGCGGATATGGGCCACCTCGCCGAATTGCGGCGGGCGCTCGCGCGTCGGCACGGCGATGCGGTGTTCGCCGAGCGCCACATGCACCAGCCAGGAGCCGCCGATATATTCGCTGGAATGGACCTCGCCGGTGATCGTCAGCGGGCCTGGTTCATCGGCGAAGGAGAGCCGGTCGGAGCGGAGCCCCAGCAGCACCGGCTTGCCGTTTTGCATCGCGATAGCGGCGGCGAGTGAGCTCGATGGGGTGAAGGCCGTGCCGCCAATGCCGTAGCCCTCGCCTGTCTTTTCCACCGGCAACAGGATCGCCGGCGGGCTGCCGACGAAGGTCGCCACGAAAGCGGAGGCCGGGTGCTCGTGGATCGTCTCCGGCGTATCATGCTGAAGCACATAGCCATTGGCCATCACGGCGACACGGTCGGCCATGCTCATCGCCTCCTCCTGGTCATGGGTCACCATCACCGTCGTCAGACCGATGCGCTCGTGCAGCTCGCGAATATCGACGCGGACGCTTTTTCTGAGCACCGCATCGAGATTGGAAAGCGGCTCGTCGAGAAGCAGAAGCTTCGGCCGGATGACCAGCGCACGGGCGAGCGCCACGCGCTGCTGCTGACCGCCGGAAAGCGCGTTGGGCATGCGGGCGGCAAGTCCGTCGAGCTTGACCAGGTCGAGCGCTTCCTCCACGCGCCGGTCAGCCTCTTTCCCCTTGATGCCCCGCATGTCGAGGCCAAAGCGGATATTGGCGTCGACCGTCATGTGCGGAAACAGCGCATAGGACTGGAAGACGATGCCGATATCGCGCCTGTAGGTCGGGATGGCATCGAGCCCCTCGCCCGCCAGCGCCATCTGGCCCTCGGTCGCCTTCTCAAGCCCGGCGATGATCTTCAACAGCGTGGTCTTGCCGCAGCCGGATGGGCCGAGCAGAGCGAGAAACTCGCCCTTGCGCACATTGAGGGACACGCTTTTCAGCGCCGGCTCGCCACCGCCGCCGTAATGCTTCATCACCTTCTGGATCACCAGATGGTCGGGTGCGCGTTTCTCAGCCATTGGCGTCCTCCCGGAAAAGCCTTGCAAGCGCGGAAAGCCCGACCGTGATCGCCGCCGTCTGGCCGGAGCCGGATTTGTGCAACTCGCCGGTCACCACATTGTCGCCGACCGAGCAGACGGCCCCGCCGCGCCGGCCGTAAAGGCTGCAGAGCGTCAGGATCGCGGCCGCCTCGCGGTCCGTGTTGAGCACGCCGGCGCGGCTCCAGTAATCGATGATCTGCTTGTGGTCTTCCTGCAGATAGCCGCCCGGCCCCGGCTTGCCCCAGCCGCAATATTCGCTGTCGCCCGAACGGGTGATCCCGATGTGATAGGGATGGCCGACCTCATCGGCCACAGCCTTCATCGCGCCGACCACCTGCCAGTCGGCAACGGCCGGATATTCGGCACGCACATGGGCTTTCGTCATGCCCTCGTCGCGCACCGCGCCGGAGGAGATGACGATATCGCCGACGCCAACCTTCGGGCTCCACGCGCCGCAGCCGCCAATGCGGATGACGGTGGTGCAATCGGTGAAATTGAACAGGTCCATCAGCGCCAGTTCCGCCTCGGGCGAACCGGAGCCGCCGGAGACGATGGAGACCGGCGCGCCGTCATAAGTGCCCGTCACCGTGGTGAAGAGGCCGGTCTTTGCGGAGACCTCGGCATTGTCGAGGGCTGCGGCAAGGGAATCCTCCTCCGCGCCGTCGCCGACGACCAGCGGATCCTTGACGGCAAGCACTACGTAAGGAGCGATGCGGTCGCGTTTGAAGCCGGTCAGCAGCGGCACGCCGTCGCGCACGAAATGCGGCATGGTTTTGAGATAGCGGTATTCTTCGGACATTGTTCTTTCTTTCTCAAAGACGGCGTGACCATTTGAACATGAATTCACCGATCAGCGCGGCGACAAGGATGAAGGCGACGATCGCCGAACCGATGGCAAGCGTGATCGGATCGATGCCCTGGCTGCGGAGCTGGGCGTAGAGCCGCACCGGAAAGGTGATCCAGCGCGCGCCGGCAATCAGCGATGAGACGATCACGTCGTTGAAGGAGATCAGCACGGAGAAGGCGGCCGATGAGACAAGCCCCGGCATGGCAAGCGGCAGCGTGATGCGCCGGACAACACGGCCGGGGGAAGCGCCGAGCGTGGCGGCGGCCTGTTCCAGCAGCGGATCGAGATCGGCAAAAGTCGAGACCATGATGCGCACGGAGAACGGCATGGTGATCACCGCATGGGCGAGCACCAGCGCCGGCAGCGTGCCGGACATGCCAAGCCGCGAATAGATCTGCAGAAGTGCGATCGCCCAGACGATCAGCGGCAGCACCAGCGGCGTCATCAGGATCGCCTCGACGATCCGCCCGCCGGCGGGCCGGTAGCGCACCAGAGCAAAGGCCGCCATGGCGCCGAAGAGAACGGCGATGAAGCCCGCAAGCAGCGCAACCAGAAGCGAGACTGACAGCGCGCTTTTGTATTCCCGGCTTTCAAGGGCTGCGTCATACCAGCGCAAGGAATAGGCCTTTGGCGGAAAGCGGAAGAAGCTTGCATCGTCGAAGGAGGCGAAGACCAGAACCGCGATCGGCGCCAGGAGAAAGGCGAAGGCGAGAATGGTCCAGACAAAGCGGGCGGAAACGGCGAACCCATAGGTCTTCATGCGCGCCTCCGTGCGAGCAGTTTCGCGGCAAACGAGCCGATGGCAAGTCCGAGCGCGAGGATTAACAGCATGACCACTGCGATTGCCGAGGCAAACGGCCAGTCCAGCACAAGCGAGGCCTGCTGATAGGCCATGGTGCCGAAGGTGGCGATCTTGCCCTGGCCGAGGATCTGCGGCGTGACAAAGGAGGTGAGCGAGGCGCAGAACACCAGCACCGAACCGGCAATGATGCCCGGCGCAATCAGCGGCAGGATGACGCGCCGCCAGACGATGAATGTCGGCGCGCCCAGCGTTTCGGCAGCCGCTTCGACATCCTTCGGCAGGCGCGAAAGCGCGTTGACCAGTGGCAGCAGCATCAGCGGCAGGAAGGCCTGGACCAGGCCGATGATGACGCCCGGCACCGTGCCGAGGAACTTGACGCTGCGGGTAATCAGGCCGATGTCCTTGAGGATGGAGTTGATCACGCCGAGCGGGCCCAGAAGATGCAGCATGCCGAGGGTTGGCAAGAGCGCGCCGGAGACGAGCGGCACCAGAATGAGCGCGAGCAACAGGCCTTTGGCACGGCCGGCGCTGACGGCGATCTGGCGCGCCATCGGCAGCGCGATGACAAGGGAAATCGCGGTTGCCGCTGCGCTCATCCAGATGGTGCGGAAGAACACCTCGGCGAAGTATGTATCGGACACCAGCCTGGCGTAATTGGCCGCCGAAAAACCTTCCGCCATCAACAGCGAGCCTTCCCCCTGCACCCGGAAACTGGTGACGAACAGCCACAGGAAGGGAAGCAGAAAGACGATGCCCGACAGGATGAGTGCCGGCATCAGCAGCAAGAGCGCGCGTTTGTTCATGAAAATCACCGGGTTGCCGCGTCACCGAAATGCCGCCGCACCGGTTGCGGCGCGGCGGCAAGGGTCGTGGGCTTACTGCTCGAGCAGTTCCTTGTTCCAGCGCTGGGTCCAGTCGCTGCGCTGCTCGATCACATAGGGCCAGTCAAGCTGTACCAGGCTTTCGACCTCTTCCGGTGTGTCGATCACGTCGGCGGAGGCTTCCTCGGAGAGTTCGACCATGGAGTTGGTCGGACCGAAGAAGATCTGCTCGGCGTAGTCGGTCTGGTTTGCAACGCCGAGGGCCTTTTCGGCGAACATCTTTGCAAGCTCCGGCTCGGGGCTGTCCTTGACCAGGCACAGCATGTCGCGCACCAGAACCGGGCCGGGATCGCTCGGGAAGGAGAAGCCGATATCGGGGTGCTCCTTCAGCGCCGACAGAACGTAACCGGAAATCATCGGGGCCATGGCCACTTCGCCGGCATCCATCATGGCGAAGATCTCGTCGAGATTGGTGTAGGTCATGGCGATCGGCTTCAGTCCCTGGAGCTTCTCGAAAGCGGCATCGGGATCATGCTCGTCGGCACCCGCGAGACGCGCGGCAACGCCGATCAGGCCATCGCCTTCCGAGCCCGGATACTGGGCAACGGCAATCATGCCGTTATATTCCGGGTCCCACATGTCTTCCCATTCCGGCGCTTCGGAAACGATATTCTTGTTGTAGGCAATGCCGAGGCCGACCAGCGACATGGCGTAGCAGCCATTGTTCATGCCGTCCCAGATGGCCTTGTACATGTCGGTTTCCGGATCCGGCGGCAGCACGATGCCATCGGAAAGCGCCTGCGGAGCCTCGTACATGTTGAGGAAGGCGACATCCATGGTCGGATTGTCCTTTTCCGCATAGATGCGGGCCATGCGGTCGCCCGTGCCGCCAAGGACGAATTCGACGGACGCGCCGGTTTCCTCTTCGATCGGCTCGGCAACGTTTTCGCGCAGCAGGCGTTCGATATCGCCGCCCCAGACGCCGACAACGAGCGTGTGGCCGGAATAATCGTCAGCGGCAAAGGCGCCGGCGGCGGGCAGGCCGATAGCGCCGGCAAGAAGGGCTGTGGTCAGTTTCTTCAGCATGATGTTCCAATTCCCCTTGTTTGTCTGATTGGCTGAAACCCGGGTCGCGGACATGTCGGCCGCTTGCCGTGTGTCAAGAAGAGGTCCGCAGAAGACCGGCTCTCTCGAAACCAATTAAACGGCAGGAATTGACGTTTCATAAGACCCCTTGCCCCAATAGACTCTATTAGTTCCCACTAATGGCTTCGGGCGAAGTTTCACTTGATGGATGGGGTGTGAATTCGCTTATCTCTTTGGCAACCCGGCGCAACAATTTCCTGAACCACTGATTGCCGGGGGAGAGATGCGACCGTTCATGCCACAGCGTGTAAAAGCTCATCCGGGCCAGTTCCTCCGGCGCGCGGACAATCGAGAAGTCGCCCGACTCCGCCATCTGCTCGGCAAAGGGGCGGCTGCTGGTGAACACCAGATCGGTGCGCGCCAGCATGTGCGGCACCAGCGTGAATTCGGCGACCGACATGGCAATCTCGCGCTTGGCATCAAGCTGGGCAAGCTGTCCGTCGATGGGACTGATGGCCGGACTCGTATGCGGCGTCGGCGAAAGATGGTCGAGGTTCAGATATTCCTGAAGATCGATGCGCGAACGACCGGCGAGCGGATGTTCGTTGCGCATCACGAGAACGATATCGGTCTCAAGCAAGGGCGCAAAACGCAGGTAATCGCGCGGCAGCGGCCAGTTGCCGATCACCAGATCGAGCTTGCCCTCCTCAAGCTCGGTAAATATCCGGGATTCCTCAGGGATTGTGCAAAAATCGAGCGGCATGTTGGGCGCCTCGCGGCGCACCAGTTCGCCGATGCGCGGCATGAAGAAAGTGCCGAGGCAATTGGCGGCGTAAACGCGGAAGCGGCGATTGTAGCTCGCCGGATCGAACGTATCCTCGGAGACGGCGAGCGCATCGATCTCGCGCAGGATGTTGGACACCTGGGCGCGGATCGCGATGCCCTTTTCCGTCGGGATCAGCTTCACGCCCGAGCGCACCAGCAGCGGATCGCCGAGAATTTCACGCAACCGCTTGAGAGCAAGCGAAACGGAAGGCTGGCTCTGTCCAAGGATCGTAGCGGTCTTCGAAACGCTGCACTCGTCGAGCAGCACGTCGAGAATGCGCATCAGGCGCAGGTCAAGTCCGTGGTCTCCGGCTGGTGTGGCCAAAACATGGATTCCTTTCACAAGGCTCGCCGGTTCGCCCCCACCACAGGCGCCCCGGTCGGCTTAACGTCATCCCCGATAGACAATTATGCAATTTTCATGCCGCCCGAACAAAGCAGCGGCCAAACGGAGTAAGGCATGGCAATCCTGATCAAGAACGGCCTCGTCATCAAACAGAAAACCGCCGCGCACAGCTTTGCGCGCGGCGATGTGCTGATCGATGGTGACCGGATAATAGGCAAAGGCGGTGATCTTTCGGCACGCGCCGCCGGTTTTCAGGATCTGCAGGTGATCGATGCGTCCGACAAGCTGGTCATGCCGGGCTTCATCGATGCGCACATGCATTCCAACGAAGGCTTCGAGATGGGCCGCTATGATAACCTGCCGCTCGAAATCTGGCTGTCGGAGGTCTATCCGCCCTTCGGCTCGCCGGCGATGACATGGCGCGAGCATTATCTGCGCGCCATGCTGGTCGCGATCATCTCGCTGCGCTCGGGCGTCACCACGCTGCAGGACGATGTGATCAACATTTCCGGTACGCCGGAAGCCGTCGACGCCACGGCGAGTGCCTTCCGCGATGCGGGGCTGCGCGGCTGGATCACGGCCTCGATGTGGGACGAGAGCTATTGCAACAGCCTGCCCTTTGTCGGCGATCTTGTGCCGGCGGAAATGAAGGCGCGGCTCGATGCCATGCCCGCGCCCGACTGGAAGGCGCAGATCGAACTGTTCGAGGAATTGTCCGGCAAGTGGCACGGCAAGGACAATATCCGCATCATTCTCGGCCCCTGCGGCCCGCAGCGCTGCTCGAAGAAGCTGTTGCAGGAAGTGGCGAGCCTTTCCGAAGCGCGCGACCTGCCGGTCCATTGCCATGTGCTGGAAACCAAGACCCAGGCCGTGACCGGCGCGGAGAAATACGGCCGCACGCTGGTTCAGTTCCTGAAGGACATGGGCCTGATGACCCATCGCCTGACCATGAACCACGCGATCTGGCTGACCGATGACGACATCGCGATGATGGGCGAGGCCCGCTGCTCGACGACGCATAACCCGCTTGCCAACCTGAAGCTCGGCTCCGGCGTCTCGCCTGTGCGGCGGATGATGAATGCCGGCGTCAATGTCGCGCTCGGCTGCGACGGCGTGGCGTCGGCCGATACCGCCGATATCTTCGTGGCCTTCAAAGCGGCCGCCGGCCTGCACAAGATCGGCACATTCGACTACAATGACTGGATCTCGGCGCATGAGGTCTATGACATGGCAACCACGTCTGCCGCCCGATCCAGCCTTATGGAAAAAGAGGTCGGCACGCTGGAGGAAGGCATGCTCGCCGACGTCATCCTGATGGACAAGACCGACTGGGGCTTCATGCCGCTGCATGACCCGATCAAGAAGATCGCCTTCTCGGTCAATTCCGATGTCGTCACCCATTCGATCGTCGGCGGCAAGCTGGTGATGGAGGATCGCAAGCTCACGACCGTCAACGAGAACGATCTGCGCGGCGAGATCGCCGAGGCGGCTGCAAAGTTCGAACGTGACCACTGCCCGGAAATGAGCAAGGGTGCGGCCGAAGTCCGGCCCTATCTCGACCGGATGTACGACACGGCGACAACACGCGAAATCGGCCTTTATCCGCGTGTGAAAGTGTAGGAAGGGAATAGTCCATGGCCTCCGTCGCCATTATCGGCGCTTCCGGCATGATCGGCCGCGCGCTCGCCGAAACGCTGATTGCGCGCGGCGCGCTCGGCACTGAAAGCCTTGACGCGCTCATTCTCTCCGATATCCGCAAGAGCGAGATCGAAGGGGATGCCACGCAATGGGTGACGGGGGATGCGGCGGTTCTCGAGACGATCGGAGAGGTGATAGCCGCCCGTCCGGACGTGATCTTTCACGTGGCCGCCACCGCCATGGGCCAGGCCGACAGCAATTTTGCCATCGGCTACCACATCAATTTCGATACGGTGCGGGCAACCCTCGAGGCGATCCGTCTTGCGGGCGATGATTATCGCCCGCGCCTTGTCCATGCCTCGTCGATCGGCGTCTATGGCGCCCCCTTCCCGGCCCTCATCGATGATGCGGCTCAGCCCCGGCCGGACAGTTCCTACGGCACGCAGAAGCTGATGAGCGAGGCCATCATTGCCGATTATTCGCGCATGGGCTTTGTCGACGGCATCTGCCTGCGCCTGCCGACAATTGCGGTGAGGCCCGGCGAAGCCACCCATGGCAATTCCGGTTTCTTTTCCAACATCATCCGCGAACCGCTGGAAGGACGCCGCGCGCTTCTGCCTGCTTCCGACGATGTGCGCCATTGGCTGGCCTCGCCGGAAACGGCGGTCGCTCAGCTCATTTATGCGGCAAATATCGAGGGCCGGATCCTCGCGGATGCGCGGGCGCTGGCGATGCCCGGCGTCTCGCTGACGGTCGGGGGACTGCTTGCCGCGCTCGCGGACCGGGCGGGAGACGACATCTTGTCGCTGATCGACCGTACGGATCCGCCGGTTTACCGGCCGCAGGATTTTCCCGCCTGTTTTACAGCCGAGACAGCCCGAAACCTTGGATTTCCACTGCTGGAGGAAAAGCCCGCGGATTTCATCGATGGTTTTCTGCGCAAACGCTTTCCGGCCTGAGAGAGGTCAATCCACAAGAGCCAGACCATCGGCGCGCGGATCGGCGGCGGCTTCCATCAACCCGTTTTCGTGCAGCACGACGGCGCCTGCGTGACCGGCGGCATCGCTGTAGGCAGGCAGCATCTCGACATCGTGGCCGGCCTCTTTCAATGCGGCCACGAGTGCCGGATCAAACCGGTCCTCGAGCTTCAGCGTCGTGGTCTCCTCCCCCCAGGTGCGGCCGAGCAACCAGCGCGGCGCGGTAATGGCGGCCTGCAGATCCTGGCCGAACTGCACATGGCGGGAGAACACGGCGGCCTGTGTCTGCGGCTGGCCCTCGCCGCCCATCGTGCCATAGGCCATCACGCGGCCATCCTTCAGGTGCGCAAGCGCGGGGTTCAGCGTGTGGAAGGGGCGTTTTCCCGGCGCAAGCTGGTTGGGACGCGGAGACAGCGAGAAGCCCGCGCCGCGGTTCTGGAAGAACACGCCGGTTTCGGGGCAGGTCAGGCCCGAACCGAACTCCCAGTAGACGCTCTGGATGAAGGAGACGACATTGCCGAAACGGTCCGCTGCCCCCATCCAGATCGTGTCACCCTCTGCCGGCTCGTAAGGCCAGGGCAGCGCCGCTTTCATGTCGATCTTCGCGGCCAGCGCGTCGAGGCGGTCCTCGGCGAGCCAGGCTTGGGCGGGTTCGGCCATGAAATCCGGATCGCCCAGCCCTTCATTGCGTTGGATGAAGGCCTGCTTGGTGGATTCGATCAGACCGTGGAGATGATCGAACCCCTCGCCCTCGGCAATGCCCAGCCGATCGAACAGCGCCAGGATCATCAGCGAGGCGATACCTTGTGTGGGCGGGATCATGTTCATCAGCCGGCCATGCGATGTCTCGACATGGAGCGGGTCGATGATGCGCGCCTCGTAAGCGGCAAAGTCCTGAAGGCGCAGCGGCGATCCGGTCTCCTCCAGGAATGCAGCATGGGTGCGGGCGAGGTCGCCGGTATAATAGGACGATAATCCTTCCGCCACGAGCTTGCGCAACGTCGCGCCAAGCGGTTTCTGGCAGAGCCTGTCGCCCGCCTTGGGCGACGCGCCGTCCAGCAGGAAGGTCTCGGCAAAGCCGGGCACATCGCGCAATCCGTCAAGCTTCTCCGCCGTGCACGCGGCCTGGTTTCCGGTGACCGCGATGCCGTTTTCGGCATAGTGGATTGCGGATGAGAGCAGGTCTTCGAGCGGCAGGCGTTTTTCGTCCGCCACCAGCGACAGCGCCCTTTCCCAACCGCCGATCGTGCCCGGCACGGTGAGGGCTGCAAGGGCCCCGCGCGTCGGCATCGCCGTCTCGAAACCATGGCCCGCATACCATTCGGGCGTCGCGAGACCCGCGGCCTGCCCGCAGGCGGAAATGCCGGTGACGGCCTCCCCCGGCCTGTGGATCAGCCAGAAGCCATCGCCGCCGATCCCGTTCATATGCGGATAGGTGACGGCGATTGTCGCGGCGGCGGCAACCATCGCCTCCATCGCCGTGCCGCCGGCACGCAGGATGTCGCGGCCGGCAAGCGCCGCAGCGCGATGCGGCGCGGTGAAGGCTCCGTCGAAGCCCGTCGCGGAATGAAGCATGATACCCTCAGATAAAGCGTTTCGCCGTTTCGATCAGCAACAGGTCGCTGCCGGGTGCGGCAACCAGCGAAAGCCCGAGTGGCGAGCCCTGGCTTGCGGCGATCGGGATGGACAATTGCGGCAGGCCGCCATGGCCTGCGATTGCCAGCATGGCAAGCGCACGGTTGCGGAAGGTTTCGACAATGTCGTTGCCGGCGGTCAGAAGCGGCGCAGGCCCCGGCGAGGTCGGATAGACCATGATGGTGCCCGGCTGCAGCACGCGCGCCAGATGCGCGCGGAAGGCCTCGCGCTTGGCCCTGGCTTCCTCGAATTCCTCCGACGTGATCTTCGCCGCCATGGCGAAACGCTCGCGGATGCCGGGACCGAAGTCCGGCTCACGCTTTTCGATCCAGGCGCCGAAATGCTGCCAGATCTCGTAACCCTGGTGCGTGCGGAAGACCGGCAGCAGGGCCTTCAGGTCCCCGCCCGCCAGAAGCGCACTGTCATTGCGGTCGCCCCTCGGCAGCGCCGCCTTCAGCACCGCGGCCGCCTCATCCTCGCACAGGCGCCAGACATCGGTGGGGTAGACCAGCCGGACATCCGCATCGACTTCCTGCTCTCCCGCAAAGATCTCGCCAAGCGTCTCGAGCGTCTCGAGATCGCGGGTGAGGAAGCCCGGCACATCGTAGCTTTCGGCAAGCGGCAAAAGGCCGTCGCTCGGCACCAGCCCGTGGGTCGGCCGCCAGCCGAACAGCCCGCAGAATGAGGCAGGCAGGCGCACAGAACCGCCCGTGTCCGACCCGAGCCCGATATCGGCAAGGCCGGACGCGACGGCAGAGGCCGAGCCGGAAGAGGAACCGCCCGGGACGCGCGAGGGCGCCGCCGGGTTTTCCGGCGTGCCGAAACGGGCATTCATCCCCATCAGGCTATAGGCAAGCTCATCCATATGCACCTTGCCGGCAAGGGCGGCGCCATTGTCGAGAAGGGTCTGGACCGCTGCGGCATTGCTGGCTGCCGGGGCCTGATCTTCGGCCCATTCCGGATTGCCGCCGCCGGTGACCGTACCTTCGATGTCGAAATTGTCCTTCACCGCAACGGTGAGGCCCGAAAGCAGGTCGGAAACCGGCGCCTCGGCGGTGATCGGAGGTTCGAAACGTTCGACAAAGGGACCGATGGATTGCGTCATGGATCAGGCCTGAAAACTTGAGGATCGATAGCCGGAGCATGCACGCAGGTCGTTGAAAACGCAACGCGAAGCTGAACGACGACAGGGCGCGACGCAGGCCGGCTAATCGATTTTAATGTGAATTGCCCATCAGCGACACATGGGCGGCGGCGACCTTCCAGCCGTTGGCCGTGCGGATCCATGTCTGGCTCTGGCGTCCGCGAACGGCCGCCCCCGGCCGCTGGAACTCGAGGTCGCAGACCGCGCAATCCCGGCCGAAGGTGGTGATCTGGCGGCGGACGACGTCGCGCTGCGGCGAACCGCCCGAGCGGCCCTTGCGGAAATCGCGGATTTCGGAAATGCCGTAGAGGTTCTCGCCAACGCCGTAGCGCAGCGTGTTCTCGCTATCCCAGAACAGCGCGTCCAGCGTATCGAGATCGTTGTCCATCAGCGCCTTTTCGTAAAGGTCGCAAAGCCTGGTGACCTCTTCCAGAACGTCGGTAAGGTTGACGGGCTGAACGGCTTCGTCCTTGTCTTGCTGTGTCATGCGTCTGCTCGTGAAAGGCCGGCGACGATATCGTCTGCGGAACAGACGAAGCCGAAGCACTGGCGTGTGTTGTAGAGGGTGGCGTCCATGCAGAATTGCGGCGAGGTGGTTGCCGAGCAATCCTCGACCAGAATGCAGTCATAGCCGAGGAAGCTCGCATCCTGCAAAGTGCAGAGCACGCACTGGTCGGCATTGACGCCGGCAAAAAGCACGGTGGTGACGCCGAGACTGCGCAACACGCTGTCGAGTTCGGTATCCTGAAAGCCGGACATGCGGAACTTGTCGACGGAAATGTCGGTCTCCGCAATCTCCAGCTCATCGACGACGGTTGCGGCCCAGCTTCCCTTTTCCAGCACCTTGGCGCCATTGGGCAACGGATCGCCGATGCCGGTCTCCCGCCCCGTGGGCTTGTAAACGTGGAGGGTGGACGGTGGCAGGTTGGCCTTGTCCGGCCGGTTGCCCCAGTTGAGCCAGATCACCGGCACGTCGGCAGACCGCAGGTCCGGCAGCAGGCGCTGCAACGGCCTTATCGGCGCGCGGGCGGGCGTCACGTCAACACCGATGCCGGCAAGCCAGCCTTCGGGGTGGCAGAAGTCATTCTGCATGTCGACGACGATGATGGCGGTGCGGTTCAGGTCGAAGACGATCTCCCGGTCCCGGTCCTTCACGGCAAGCGGACGCGGTTCCGGCTGCGGCCGGATCATGTCGACCCGACCTTTTGAAACCTGCCACCGGTTCAGCCGCGAAGGGCCGAGCGGCAGGGTATCGGCGTCTTTCCGCATCAGGCCGCCTTCCCGGCGAGCACCTTCAAGTCTTCTGCGTCAAGCGACACGCGCTCGCCGGAGCGGATCAGCTCGGCAAAATCCTGGTTCGGCGTCATCACGGTCAGCGTGTAGAGCTTGGAAGAGCCGGTGTTCTTGACCACATGCTCAGAACCCGGGCGAAGCATCAGCGCGTCGCCTTTCCTGATCGGCATCTCTTCGCCGTCGCTGGAGGCGATGCCCTCGCCCTCGATCACGTAGAAGAATTCATGGGCGTGGCTGTGCTCGTTCGGCGGCGTGGCGCCGCCGACGGTAAAGATCTCGATGACGAAGATATTGTCGATCCCGTCCTTCTTCGGGTCGAAGAGGATCGCGAAATAATTGGTATCGGTCGGCGCAATCTTGAAGACCTCGGCCTTTTCGACCTGTTCGAATGCGTAGGTGAGCATGGGACCCTCTGGAAATCCTGTCTGACAATAAGAGCCGGCATGAGCGGCGCGGAGCATTTCAAGGTGGTGGGAGACCTCTGGAGAACCGCTCATGCCGGAACCGAAGGCCGAAACCGCCGCGACAGCTGGGGAAAAAAACGCTTTGCGGTGGCCGTGAACGCCTTCAGCACTGACGTGATGGTGATCCAGTTCTTGTCGCTTTAAAAGCATTTATTTTCGCATATGATGTTGCCTGAAAGGCAACAAAGGAAATGCCCCATGCTCCATGGCCGCCTGCTCAACTATCTCGACGAGGTCGCGCGCACCGGCTCGGTGCGCAAGACCGCCGAACGGCTGAATGTCTCGGCCTCCGCCATCTCCCGCCAGATCGCGGCGCTGGAGGAAGCGCTGGACACCCAGCTCTTCGACCGCAGCCGCAGGCGCCTGACGCTTACGGCGGCCGGCGAAATCCTCATCGGCCATGTGCGCGACACGCTGAAGGGCATGAACCGCGCCGAGGCGATGATGGAGGACCTGAAGGGTTTGCGCCGCGGCGTGGTGACGATCGCGCTGATGAGCGGACTGGCCGCCAACCTCCTGCCGCGCGCTGTCGGCCGTTTCCAGCGCGCCAATCCGGGCGTCAGCGTTCGGATGATGCTGATGACGACGGGCGACGATATCCGCAATGCGGTGCGCGCCGGCGAGGCCGATATGGGTCTGGGATTCGATTTCCCATCGGATACCGATATCAGCGTGCTCGAAATCGCGATCGGACGACTGGGCATCGCGGTCGCGCCGGATCATCCGCTGGCGCGTTCCACCAGCGTGCGCCTGTCCGAATGCGTCGGCTATCCGGTTGCCGGCGCCGACCCGTCCACGGCGATCCGCCCGCATATCGAACAGGTCTTCTCCCGCGCCAATCTGCAGATGTCGTTCGCCGTGGAGGCCAATTCGATCGAGATGATGCGGCATCTCGCCATGAGCGAGGGCTACCTCACCTTCCTCACGCCCTTCGATATTGCATTCGAAAGCCGCATGGGCCGGCTCGTCTATGTGCCGGTGCGAGAGTTCCAGTCCGATACCCAGCAATTGATGCTGATCGGCGGGCGGCGCAACATCTCCGCCATCGCCAGCGTGTTCGTGGAGAATATCCGGACCGTGATGCGGGAAATGGCGGATTGAGGTGCGGGCAGACTGTTCATGGCTCGCAGCCCACAATCTCCCCATCATGGGCAGGGCTATCGTATAAATTTCGTCGCATAGCCCCCTATCTTCTCGCCCCGGAGGGGAGAGATGTCGCGAAAGCGACAGTGAGGGGGGAATCCATCCCCGCGAACGCCTCGCATTTGGAAATGCTGCATCACCCTCACTGCCCCTTTCGGGGCATCTCTCCCGCAAGCGGGAGAGAGTATTGGGAGCAAGCGGCTGCGCCGTATGAGATACTCCCCTCAAGGGGGGAGATTACTCTTGGCCCGCCCGTTACCGCGCATAAAGCCTGTCCAGCCGGACGAAACGGCCGACGACGGCGAGCAGCACGATGGTGAGCAGGATCAGCACGGAGGAGAGCGCATGCGCGGTCGGCCTCAGTTCGAAGGAGGCTTCGGCATAGAGGCGCACCGGCAGTGTCGTCAGCCGCGCCGTGGTCAGGAAGCTCGTCACCGTCACCTCGTCGAAGCTTAGGAGGAAGCCGACGATCGAGGTGGCGAAGAGGCCGGGCATCAGCCCCGGCACGATCACCAGCAGGAAGCGTTTCCACGCATTCGCCCCGAGGCTTGCCGCCGCCTCTTCCTGCGCCTCGTCCAGGCCGATCACCGAGGCCGTCAGAAGCGTGATGGCAAAGGGCAGGATGACCACGACATGGATCGCCACAAGGCCGATGAAGGCAGGGACGGCCACATAGATCTGCAGCAGTTTCAGCATGCCGACGCCGAGCGCCACATGCGGCAACGTCAGCGGCAGAAGCCAGAAGGCGAGCAGCGCCGAGCGACCCCGGAAGGGAAAGCGCGCCAGCGCAAAGGCGGCCGGTACCGCAATGATCAGCGACACGGCAAGAGCCGCCAGCGCCACCTTGACCGAGACAATGAAGGAATCCGTGTAATAGCCGGAAACGAAGACCTCGTGATACCAGCGCAGCGTGAAGCCGCGGAAGCCGGCGGCGGTGGCCAGTTCCACATCGTTGAAGCTTTGGACGAAGACGAGGCCGAGCGGCAGCAGCAGCAGCACGACGGAGGCGGCAAACAGCAGCCAGGAGACGATGGGACCGGCGACATTGACGACCGGCTCGACAAAGCGCGGCAGCGCGATCGGCCGGCTCCTGCCGCCGTAACGCCAGGTCATCAGCCGGTTGAGCGCAAGCGTTGCCAGCACGGCAAACAGCAGGCCGGTGACGGTCATCACCAGCGCCAGCGCTGCGGCAAGCGACGTGTTGAGATTGTGCATGGCTTCCTGCAGCACCAGCATGCCGGTGGTCCAGACCTTCTTGCCGCCCAGCATGGTGGCGGAAACATAGGATGTCGAGGACATCAGAAAGACCACGATCATGCCGGATTTGAGCCCCGGCAGGGACAGCGGCAAATCAACCGTCAGAAAGCGGATTGCGGGCGAGGCGCCGAGGCTTTGAGCTGCCTCATGCACGCGCGGCGACGTGTTCTGCAGATTGTCGTAGAGCGCCAGCACCATGAAGGGCATGAACACCTGGGTGAGCGCCACGATCACCGCGCCGTGGTTGAACAGCATGGTCTTGACCGCCGGAATGCCGAACCAGCCGGTGACGATATTGATCAGCCCCTCCGGTGAAAGCAACAGGATAATGCCGAGCGAGCGCACGACCACATTGGTCAAAAGCGGAATGAGAACGATGGCAAAGGCAAAGGCGCGGTATTTGCCCGGCATGCGCGCCAGCCAGTAGGCCACAGGGTAGCCAAGGAGCGCCGAGACGATGGTGACCGCGACCGACAGCCAGATCGTCTCGAACACCACCCGATAGTAGAAACTGTCGGAGGCGATATCGATGAACTGCTGCAGCGAGGGCGACTGGATCAGCGGTCCGAAGGGATCGGAATATTCATGCAGGGACAGGAATACCACCGCGACGAGCGGCGCGGCAAAAGCGATCAGGAGCCAGATGGTGACCGGCGCTGAAAGCGCCGGTCCAAGCCATTTCCTCATCCGGCAATCTCCCGGTCGTAGATGGACTGCCATTTGTTGCGGTTGCCATTGATGTAATCCCAGTCGAAGTCGACGAGCGTGTCGATCTGGTCAGGCATGATCAGCTTGCTCTGGATGTCAGCCGGGATATCGGCATTGGTGACCGTCGGGGAGTAGTAGATCTCCTTGGCATAGGCCTGCATGACTTCCGGCGACAGGTGCAGGTTGACCCATTCTTCCGCCAGCTTCTGGTTACGCGTGCCCTCGGTGATGCAGGCAACGTTCATGGCAAGCGCCTTGCCTTCTTCCGGATCGGCGAGCGCGAAGTCGGGGTTCCGCTCCTCGATATACTTCTCGCAGAAGCTGCCGAACTCGACCGACAGATCGGCGATGTCCTGATCGAACATGTCGAAGAGTTGCGCCTGGCTGCCCTGGATGGCGGCGAAGGGCTTCAGTTCCTTGACCTTGTCGAAGCCTTCCGGCGCCATCTTGGTCTGGTCGCCGAACCAGGAAAGCGTCGACATCATCAGCGCGGAAATGCCCTCGGCGCCGAGACCGTTCGGCCAGGCGATGCGGCCCTGCCATTCCGGCTTCCACATGTCCTTCCAGGACGTGATCGGCGCGGAGGCCTTGGTCTTGTTATAGACGATGGTGCAGGGGTTGATGGCTACGCCGTAGCCGCCTTTGCGGGCGATCGGGTAGAGATACTGGGCGTTTTCGACCGCATCGGTTGCCGGCTGGGTGACGCCGTCCTTCACCGCCTGACGGCTTTCGAAGATGTTGAGGTAGAGGACGTCGAAGCTCGGACGGCCACGTTCGGCATAGGCGCGGGCGCGGCGCTCGACGGTGCCGCCGAGAACATAGGAGATTTTGCAGCCGTATTTGTCGACCAGAACCGGCTCGATATACTGCTTGACGATCTTTTCCTGGGTGCCGCCCCAGATGCCGACGACGAGTTCATCACCCGGCTTCGGGTCCGGCGTCTGCGCGCGGACGAAGGAATACGGAGCGGCAAGCGTGGCGGCCCCGCCCAGAATGAGTTTGTTGAAGGAACGTCTCTTGATGTTCATGACAGCTGTTCTCCTGGTTTTATGTTTTTGTCAGATAAAGGTGGTCCCGCCCGGTTCGGCGGTGACCTGGCATGCAGTGCCGACCGGCGGCGGCGGCGTGTCGGAGGGAACGACGAGCCGGATCATGCCGCAGGCAGCCTGGATATCGGCCTCATAGGTCTCGCCAAGATAGGCTGCATTGACGAGCGTTCCTGAAACCGAAAGCGGGGAACTTTCCTGGCCGAAGCGCAGCCGCGAGGCGCGCAGCACCAGTTTGGTGGCCTTTGCCGGCGCACCGGCGCAAGTGATGCCGGGGGCGGAAAACACGCCGTTTTCCACCTTGCCCTCGATCACCGTGCGGTGGCCGAGGAAAGTTGCGGTAAACGGGCTTTTGGGCTGGTCGCAAAGGGCAAGAGGCGTGCCGATCTCGCTCATCACGCCCTTGCTCATCACCGCCACGCGATCCGACATGGAAAGCGCCTCGGACTGGTCATGGGTGACGAAAATGGTGGTGATGCCGAGACGCTGCTGCAGCGAACGGATCTCGTTGCGCATATCGGCGCGCAAATTGGCGTCGAGGTTGGAGAGCGGTTCGTCCAGAAGCAGCACATCCGGCTCGATCACCAGCGCGCGGGCAAGGGCAACGCGCTGCTGCTGGCCGCCGGAAAGCTGGCCGGGATAGCGATCGGCATAAGGGCTGAGGCCGACGGTTTCCAGCGTCTTCGCCGCCCTTTCCCGCCACTCGGCGCGCGAGGCGTTGCGCATCCTGAGGCCGAATCCGACATTGTCGATCACGGTCAGATGCGGAAACAGCGCATAGGACTGGAAGACGACGCCGATATTGCGCTTGTGCACCGGCTTGTGGCTGATGTCCTTGTCATTGAGGATGATGCGGCCGCCCGACGGTTCAACGAAGCCCGCAATCATCCGGAGCGTCGTCGTCTTGCCGCAGCCCGACGGGCCGAGCAGCGAGAGGAGCTCGCCCTTGGGCACTTCGATGGTCAGGCCTGAAACGGCTGTGGTATCGCCATAGGTCGCCGAAACATTGTCGAGGGTGAGATAGGGCTTAGGCGCCATTTGCGGTGTCCTCATTCAGAACGGAAAGCACGAGACGGCTGGCCGCGTGACGGATCGCCAGCGTCAGCGGCTGAGCGTTCATCCCATCGGCAGATGCCGGGTCTTGTGCATGGAGAGAAAAGGCGGGCCAGGCGGCGGCCTGCAGCGACAGGCGGAGGCTGAAGCCCGCCGGCGCTGTGACATAGGCCGCGCGCAAACCGACGCTCACCGGCGCACCCGTGTTTTTCGTCCGGGCTATGCCGGTCTGGATCACATTTGCGCCTCCTGTGGGGGATACCAGAGAGAGCGTGGCAACGAGATCGAAGACCGGTGCTTCCGTCGATATGGTGATGTCGGCCCTGACAGGCCCGCAAACGGTGAAGGGTTGCGCAAAAGGCGCTGTGGTATAGACGGCGACATCGGAACGATCGTCGGCCGGAGCCCGGTCGACGAAGCCCGACGGTTCGCCGACATGGCCGCCGACAAGCGGCGCCGGGCGGAAGGGATCGCTGACGAGCACATCCTCGCCATCGCCGGGCTCATCGCCAAGCCTGCCGTCATTGGCAAGGGTGGCGGCAAGCCCGCCGGAGCAGAGCGCCATCGTCTTCTCGGTCGTGGCGGGCAACCGGCGAAACGTCCTCCAGGCGCGCTCGCCCAGATCGAACACTGTGAGAGCTGGCGGCGAGTCGCCCTTGCCTTTCAGATAGAAATCGAAAAACGCGACATTGGCCCGATCGACCGAAAAGGCCTCGGCCTCCGGCATCCGAACCGAACCGCTCGCCCCGTTCCACGGGATATGCGTCCAGGGTCCGATGGCAAGATGCGTGGTTTCGGACGAGGCATTGCGGAAGGCCCTGTCGGCGGCAAGCGTACCTTCCAGCATGAAATCGTACCAACCGCCGGTATGCAGCACCGGAATGTCGAGAGAGACCTCCCGCAGGAGACGTGCGGGTGAAACCTGATCCCAGTCCGCTGCGTCATTGTCCATCCAGCGTTTGAGATGGGAGAGGTCGGGCCGGTCCATCAGGTAGCGCGCGGTTTCATCAAGGCCGCCCAGCACTGAGAGCGCGGCATGGGTCTCGCGGTCGCCGTCATGGGCCGCCTTGAGAAGCGCCATCTGCTTCGCCCAGCCGACCATGCCGGCATAACGCGGCGCGCCGCCCTCATAGGCCCAGTCCTTCTCCGGTGCGAAGGACCCCATGGCCGGCGCCATGGCATCCACCCTGGCACCGCCGGCAAGCGCCAGATATTGCGTGATCGCCTGATAGGAAAAGCCGTAGAGCCCGATCTTGCCGTTGGCGCCCTCAAGGCCCCGCGCCCAGTCGACCGTTTCCGCGCCATCGCTCAATTCCTGGCGCAGACAATCGAAATCGCCTTCCGACGCGCCCATGCCTCGCACGTCCTGCACCACCACGAGGTAGCCGTGGCGGGCATACCAGGAGGGATGGGCGAGGACGACGGTGGAGGCGATTGCCTTACCATAGGGCTGGCGCATCAACAGCACTGGCCAGTCCCCCTCGCCCGCCGGACGATAGACATCCGCGGCAAGCACCACGCCGTCTTTCAGGGGGAGGTGCTCGACGCGCTTTGAAACAGCTGATGTCGGGTTTCGGGCGAGCAAAGGTTCAGTCCTTGAACATGGTCTTCTGGGTCAGCCGCTCCATCGGGAAGGCGAGAACCTCTTCTGCAAGCGCTACGAGGCTCTGAGCGGAGCGCTCGACATGGATCCTGCCGCGCTCAGCGTCGGCAGCTGCGGCGTTGCCGCAGGCGCCGGAGGGGTGCAGGTCCTGGGTCTGCCAGCCAAAGCCGATCCGGCCTTCCGCCGTCAGCACCTGATTGCCGCGTTCCATCTCCACCGACATGGGCTGGAAATCCTCGGCATATTGCATGTCGACCAGATCGGGATGGAGATGCAGCATGGTCGAGGTTTCGGATTCACCGCCATGGATGCCATGCCTCAGCTCGTGCTCGCTATAGAGATCAGCCTGGCTGGCACCTGCTGAAACCCATGAGGAGACGGCGAACATGCCGCATTTGATCCTGAGTTCGCGGCAGACGATTTCCATCACCTGCGGCTGGCCGCCATGGGAATTGGCGAAGATGATCTTCTTGCAGCCGGCGCGCGCCACGCTCTCGCCGATCTCGAACCAGAGGCGGGCGAGCGTCTCGTAGGACAGCGTCAGCGTGCCCGGATACTCCAGATGCTCGACCGACTTGCCAACCGCCTGCATCGGCAGGACCAGAACCTTCATGTCGTCCGGCATGATCTCGACGGCGCGATTGATGATCCCGGCATTGATGGCGCTGTCGACGCGAACGGGGAGGTGCGGGCCATGCTGCTCGACGGCTGCCACCGGCAGGATCGCCACGAATTCCGACATGTCCATATCGGTGAAGTCCTTGGTGGTGTGATCCCACCACCAGTGCGATTTGAGCGGCATTTGGCCTTCCTTCCATCCATCGTCTCGGCAAAGCTTCGCCGGCGGCGCGAGCGACGAGGCTCGGCACGGCAGATAAACCGGACTAAGTTTTATGCAATTTCGATTTGTGCCTACATTATGATCATGGCATTTGACGTTCGGCAATTCCGCTGGCGCTTATATGCGGTATAGGCCCCGGCTTATACCGCCGCGAGCTCGGCAAGACCGGCCATGGCGGCAGGCGTCGGCCGCGCTTCGAGATCAGCGCCGTAGCGCCTCGAAACGTCCCGGATAAGGTTGCGCACCCAGCGATTGGCCGGACTCTTGTGCGCGCGCTCATGCCAGAGAAGATAAAGCCGCATATTGCCGAACTCGGGCGGCGCGGGAACCACGCGGAGACCGTAGTCCGGGTAACGACTGACGACGAATTCCGCATAGGGCCGGGCCGTGGTGAAGATCAGGTCCGTGCGGGCGACGACCGGCGGCACCAGCGCGTATTCGGGCACGGAGAGCGCCACCCGGCGGTTGACGCCAAGCTGTTTCAACCGCCCGCCGATGGGACTGAAGGCCGGCCGGACGACGGAACCGAGCGAAAGATGCGGCTGCTCGAGATAGTCCTCCAGCGACAGGCTGCACCGCCCGGCCAAGGGATGGTCCGCCCGCATGATGCAGGCAGTCTCGCAATCGAAGATCGTGCTGGAGCGCAGGCTTTCATGCGGCGCCGGCCAGTTGGCAACGAGAAGATCGGAAGCGCCGGAACTCAGTTGCTCGGTCAGGTCGTCGCTTTCGGCAGGCGCGAAGAAATCGATCGAGGCCACCGGCGCTTCGTTGCGGAGCCTCTCGGCAATCGGCGGAATGAGAAAGCCGTTGAAACAGCTCATCGCCGAAATCCGCATGGCAAACGCGGTGGTGGCGGGATCGAAGACCTCTTCCGGACTGATGGTCTCGCTGAGTTCCGCCAGGATGCGGCCAAGCGAGGTCCGCACCGTCTCTCCCCGCTCCGTCACGGCCATGCCCTGCCCGCTCCTGACCAGAAGCGGATCATCGAAAACCTGGCGCGCGCGCTTCAGCACCGCGCTGACGGAAGGCTGACTCTGGCCGAGCCTGGCTGCGACGCGCGAGACATTCTGTTCGCTCAACAGAAGGAAGGTCGTGCGTAAAAATCGGACATCAATCGTGCCGTTCTGATCCGTGATCATGCAAATTGCCTTTCACATGCACAAAACGGTCTCCCAAGATGGCTTAATGCAATTTGCGTGCCGACACGGCCACACCGTCTTATTTCATCGGCCCGGCGAACATAAAATCCGGGCTGGCGGGCGCTCGAAGGTCCTTTTCCCATTTCGCCAGCCGCAAAGGGCCGGCGCCACCCTCGCCACGGCCTCGGCCGGGTTTTCCGCATCAAACAGCACCACCGTCGCCGGACCGCCTTCCACGATGGCGGCGGGCTCTCGTCCCAGCAGGCGCTCCGCCTGCCCGGACATCATGTCGTAGACGGTTGCAAGATCGTCCGGCGTGCCGAGCTGGGCGATGTTGGCGTAGAGGTTGGCCATGCGCATCAGCGAGGCATCGCCGAAAGGGGTGAACGGGTTCAGCACATTATTGGTGGAAAGCGTGGCGATGCCGCCTGCCGCAATCAGCCTGTGGCCGGGCGTCATGCCGCGCGGCACCAGATGCGTGAATTCGCGGCCATTGAGGTAAAGATCGGTCGCCGGCAGCACGGTCAGCGCGATGCCCGCTTCGGCAAGTGCCGCAAGCGCTTCGGCAAAGGCGTCCGGTTCAAGCGCGGACAACTTGGTGACGTGGCCGATGGAGACGCGCCCCTGATAGCCGCGCCGTTTCGTCTCGGCGATGATGGCGCCGAGATTGGAGCCTTCCGGCTTCAGGTCGAAATCGACGTGGAAATCGACGTTGACGCCGAAGCGCTCGGCAAGGTCGAAGATCTTCGTCACATGGACCGCCGGATCGGCATCGGTATAGGGGCAGCCGCCGACCTGACCGGCGCCGTTCGCCAGCGCCTCGGCCAGCATTTCCTCCGTGCCCGGGTCGTTCGTCAGCCCTTCCTGGGCGAAGGCGCAGATGATGATCTCGATCGCATCGGCATAATCGCGCCGGATCGCCTTGATCGCCTCGAAGGAGCGGAAACCCGCGCGCGGATCGATCTCGACGAAGGTGCGCATCAGGGTCGTGCCATGCGATATCGCCTGCTCGACGACCGTTGCCGCGCGGGCGTAGACATCCGCCTCGGTAAAGGCCGCCTTGGCCTTCGCGGTTTCGCGCACGGCTTCGGCAAGCGTGCCCTCGCAGAGCGCGCAACGGCCGATGATTCCGGCCTTGTCGAGGTGGATATGGGTCTCGGCGAGCCCCGGCGTGGCAAGCTTGCCGCCTGCATCGAAAGAGGGCGCATCGCAGGTGATGCCGTTTGCAACAGATGCGATGCGGTCACCGGCAAAGGCGATATCGACCGGCAGGTTCCGCCCAGAAAGTCGGGCGTTGCGGATAAGAAAGTCGATCTCAGCCATCAGATCACACCAGCCGCCCGGCTTCGGCAACCTTGCGCCCGGCCTTGAACACGGCGCGGCTCACGGGACGCTCGGCCAGCGTCTCGGCGATGCTGCCGCATTCGAGCAGAATGAAATCGGCAGGCGCGCCGGGGGAGAGCGGCTCTCCTCGACCGAGCACGGCGCCGGAGGCTTGCGTTACCAGCGCAAAGGCCCGCTCCAGGTCATCGTCGGCGCGGAAACCCTGCCGGTCGCAGATGATGCCGGCGCGTTCGATCAGATCGCCATTGCCGAAAGGTGACCAGGCATCGCGGATATTGTCGGAGCCGGCGAAGACCCGGACGCCTGCTTCGGCCAGTCGCCTGACCGGCGGCATCGGCACCGGGCCCGGCCCATTGGTCATGATCGAGATCTCGGCGCGCGCCAGAAGCGCCGCCGTCCTGCCGAAATCCGCATCATCCAGCTCACCAAGGCAGAAGGCATGACTGACGGCCACCCGGCCCTGAAGCGACAGCGCGATCGTGCGCTCGGCAATCCGGCGCAGTTCGAAAGCGCCAAGCGCGCCGCCATCATGAAGATGCAGGTCGACGCCGACATTGTGCCTCTCGGCAATGGCAAAGACGGCATTGAGATGACCCTCGATATCATTGTCGATGCCCGCCGGATCCAGCCCGCCGACAAGGTCAGCACCAGCCGCAACAGCCTCGTGCAGCAGCTCTGCCGTGCCCGGATCACGAATAATGCCGGATTGGGGAAAGGCGACGATCTCGATGTCGATCAGATAACCATGGCTTTCTCGCAGCGACAGCACCTGTTCGAGCCCTTTCAGCCCGGTCTCGGTGTCGATATCGACATGGCTTCTGACGGCGACCGTTCCCAGTGCGGCGATCTTCTCGATCAGCGCCCCGCCGCGCGCCGTCACCGGAAGCGCCACCGTGCGGCGCAGCTCGCGCTCGGCGGCAATACGCTTGGCGACCGTATCGCCGGGAATATGCGGAATGAAGGGCAATCCGATCAGCGTCTTGTCGAGATGGATATGCCCATCGACAAGCCCCGGCAGGATCATCTTCCCGCCGCCGTCGAAGCGCTCGGCCGCATCGGGAACGTCAACCGCCCCTTCCGGCGCAAATCCGGAAACAAGCCCCTCCCGGACCAGGAGCGTGACGCGCTCACCCCGGTGATTGCGGATATTCTCAACGACGACATGTGCAGGCAAGGGCTTTCCTCAGTCGATCAGGCGAAGTCGGCGGGCGGCGGCAACGCGGTAGAGCCGGTCGCCGCCCCATGCTTTCTGCTCTTCCGATGCCGAGAAGGTCAAGCTGACGTCGTGTTCGTCATAGGAGGCGATGGCAGCCGCCTTGATCTCCGGCCATTCGGGGGCATCGCGTTCGCGCATGGCCTGCACCTCATCGGCCGTGGGGAAGACCGGAAAGCCGATCTTCGGCACAAGCGCCGCGATCACCTGCCAGAAGGCGCGGTAGAGCGGCTCGACCTTGTCCTCATCCACATGCGGGGTGACAAGGCGCATCCAGTGCATGCCGGTGACGGCGTGGAGCGCGGAGAAATCCAGCGTGAAGGCGAAGGCAACAAGCGACACCTCGGTCATCCGCCGCACCGTGTTATCGTGAAATCGCAGCCGATCGATCACCGGGGCAAACCCCGGAAGCGCGCCAACGGCACGGATATTATGCCAGAGCAGATCGGTCTCCGTCTCGTAATCGCGGATGCCCTCGATCTCGGCGATCCCGGCCAACACCTCCGCCGGATCATCCGTGTCGGCTTCGAACCTGCCCGGCCCCGGCAGCGGCAGATAGGTCGCCGCCCAATAGCCGAGCGCGTGGCCGACCTCGCGCGCATCATTCTTCAACACGCCATAGGCAAGCCGCATCAGCGGATGCGTGGCGCTTCCGGCAACCCCCTGCGTCATCGCCGGCAGATAGGCACGGATTGCCTTGTCGATGCCGAGCCGCTGCACCTCGCCGACAAAGAAGCCGCGATAATCCGCCTCGCGGGCGCGTTCGCCGAGCGCTTCCTGCCAGTTTCCGGGATTGATCGGCGCGACGGGGGCGGCGATCGGCGGCACGGCATGGGCGTCGCGATAGGTCTCGTACCATTCATCGAGCCGCTCGGGCGTGGCGCCGAGCCGGTCGAGCGCGATCAGCACCATCGGCACGTGATTGGCGAGCATGTAGGGAAATTCGAAACTGCGCGTCTGGGCCTTGGCCAGCACGGCATCGAGTGTCAGCGGTGTCGTCATGTTGTCCTCCCCGGCCCTATCAGGCCGAGACCTTTCCGCGCGGATTGAAATGCTGTTCGCGATAGCCGGCAAGCTCTTCCCGGAAGCGCGCGGCGTCTTCCAGGAAAAAGGCCCGCGTCATGCCGTCGGCGATGCGGGCGATGCCGTATTTGACCCCGGTGATGCCGTTTGAAACGGGCCCGAGGCTCGGCACCGCGCCGCCATTGAACATGTGGATGCGCGAGATCCACCGGTCGCGCGCCGCATCCATCGGCGTCAGTTCGAATGTGCGCCCAAGATAGGGCGCCTGCAAGACCGGCGGGCAATCCTCGCCTTCAGGCGGTATGAAACGGTCGCGCCAATGGGCAAAACGCCCCTCAAGGGGGAGAAGCTCCGGCCGCATGGAAAAATCGACGCTGTAGCCAGTGCCCAGCAGAATATGATCGGCCATCAGCGTGCCATTCTTCGTCTCGGCGCGGATGCGACCATCCTCGACGGCAAGCGCATTTACGCCGCTGCCAAGCTCCATCGTGAAATTCGGATAGGACGTGGCGCGGTCATATTGGTCCTGCGTCGGCGGCACCTTCAGATCATAATAGTGCCGCGAGAAGCGCCATTTCTCATCATCCGGCAGTTCAGCGAAGGTGCCGAGATAGCCGGGGAAATTGGTCCATGCGAGCACCTCGGTGCAGGCAAGTTCCTTTGCGCGGGCGACCATGGTGACGCGGCGCGCGCCCGCCTCCAGCGCGGTCACGGCCCAGTCGAAGCTGGAGGTGGCCGAGCCGAGAACGATCACATCCTTGCCCTGAAGATGACTGTCATCGGCCTCTTCGCCGCTATGCGTCCAGAACACCTTGGGAAGTGCGGCAACATTCTCCGGCACGTAAGGCCCGCCGCAGCCATCCATGCCATTGGCCATGATCAGCCGGCGGCAGGTGATCTCGCCGGGAAGCCCCGCATTGCCCGAAATCGTCAGCCGCACGCCCTCTTCGGCTTCGGCCACGGCCTCAAGCCGGGTTTCGTTATGAACCGTCACGCCGCTCGCCTGGCGGAACCAGAGCATGTAGCGCATCCAGTCCTCGCGGCCGATCTTCTCGAGCCCGGCAAAGGTTTCGGCGCCGTAAACCGCTTCGTACCATGCGCGCGGACTGAGGCTCGGAATGCCGAAATCGGGACCGGCCAGCGTCTTCGGCGAGCGCAGCGTCTTCATCCGCGCGGACGTGACCCACGGCCCCTCGCGCCCGGCCTCGGCCTGATCGATGACGAGAATGCCCTCGATGCCGCGACGCCTCAGCGCGAAGGCGGCCGAGAGCCCGTTCAGCCCGGCCCCGACGATCACGGCATTGTAACGCGCCTCTTTCTCTGGCTTTTTCAGCCATACCGGCGCTACGGCCTCGATACAGTCCATCTCCCAGGCCGCGCGTGCGGCAAGCTGTTCGAGGCGTTGCTCAAGGTCGCCGGACAAGGGCGTCGAAAAGTCGGTCAGGCACTGCATTCTGGTTCCCGATCAGGCGTTTGCTCAATTTTCAGGCAAAACAGGCCGGATTTGTCTGATTTTTGGGCGATAATGTTCTTTTTTGTGATTTTTTACTTGAATTCTTTTTTTGTCAAGTGCGCTTGAGTGCGTTTTTGTTTGATGTATAGTGTTTATCGATCATGACATTCATTCCAACAACAGATGCATGACACAAAGGGGAACAATATGAAAAACGCAGACGCCGCAAAGCTTGCGACAGCGGGGCTTCTCGCCTGCCTGATGGGGTCCACCGCCCTTGCGCAGGACAAGCCCTTTTCGGGCATCACGCTCACCATCGCCTCGCAGAACGACCAGTTCGCGCCGGTGATCGCCGAACTGGCGCCGAAATTCGAGGAAGAGACCGGCGCCACCGTCAAGGTCGACATTCTCGACTACGGCTCGCTTCTGACCAAGACCACCGCCGATTATATCGGCGATACCGAAGGCTACGACCTCGTCACCATGGACATCGTCTGGGCCGGAGAATATGCCGAAAACGGCTATTCGGTCGAACTTTCCGACCTGATCGAACGCGATGCCGAGGAGATCGATGTCGATGATATCTATCCCAACCTGATGATGGGTCTCGGCAATTACGAAGGCCAGCAGGTCGCCTTCCCCTTCGCCGGTTATGCCAATGTGCTGGCCTATAACAAGACCCGCCTGGATGAGGCCGGCCTTGAAGCGCCGACGACCATGGAAGAATTCGTCGCCGCCGCCGAAAAGCTGACCGACCCGGATGCCGGCCTCTACGGCTTCGTTGCCAACGGCCAGAAGGGCCCGGCCAGCGCCCAGGACTGGATGCAGTATAACAGCGAAATGGGCGGCGCGATCATGGGCGGGGACGGCATGCCGACGCTCAATTCCGATGCCAATGTGGAAAGCCTCAAGGTCTATCGCGATCTGTTCCGCAAGGCGGCGCCGCCCGGCGCTGCCGGCTATGACTGGGGCGGCCGCGAGGAAAGCTTCCGCCAGGGCGTCGCGGCGCTGATGCAGACATGGTCTGTCGGCGCGCCCGGCTATTACAATCCGGAGATTTCCAAGGTCGTTGACGATGTCGCCATCACCACCGCGCCGCATTCGGGCGACATGGCGCCAAGCTACGGCATTGGCGGCTGGGGCATGGCGATCAATGCCGACGTTTCCCCGGAAGAACAGGAGGCCGCCTGGGCCTTCATCAAATGGCTGACAAGCCCTGAAATCCACAAGGAATTCAATCTCATGGGCGCCGGCAGCTTCCTGCGCAAGAGCGAGATGACTGATCCCGACCTGTTGGAAAAATTCCCGTTCCTGCCGGTGCTTGCCGAAACTTTCGAGAACGGCAATTATGATTACCGTCCGCGCATTCCGGAATATCCGCAGATCCAGGATTTCCTCGGCACGGCGGTCAATTCCGTGCTGGTCGGCGATGCCGATCCGAAGGAAGCGCTCGACGCCGCACAGGCGCAGGCCGAAGAGCTGTTCTGAGAACAGCGCTTGCATCAGCGGACCGCCCGTCAGCGTCCGGGCGGTCCGGCTCTCGCATGGATAGCAAAACCGAGGTTACGCGCGTGAGTGCGATCGCAGATCATCCGGGCATCGAACTGGTCGAACCCAAGGGCATGCCCTTTGCCGCGCGGCGAAAGCTGTTTCTCGTCATCATGGCCGTTCCCGTGGTCGCCTATGTGCTTGTGGTCGGCATCTGGCCGCTGGCGCAGGGCATCTGGTACAGCCTTTACGACTACAATCTGATCCGCCCGCAGCGGACGAAATTCGCCGGTCTCGACAATTATGTCGAGATCATCACCGATCCGGTAAGCCGGCAGGCGCTGATCAACACCGCGATCTTCACCCTCGGCGCGGTGTTCTTCGAACTCCTGCTCGGCTTCCTGCTGGCGCTGGCGCTCTGGCGCGATGACCGGTTCAACCGGCTCGCGCTGGCGCTGATCCTGATACCCGTCACCATCACGCCGCTGGTTGTCGGCCTGATTTTCAAGGGCCTGCTCGCCGCCGATTACGGCATGATCGGCTATTTTCTTGCCGAATGGGGCCTGACGGACCCGCGCGGGCTGCTCGCCGACCAGCATGCCGCGCTTGCGACACTGATCTTCATCGATGTGTGGGAATGGACACCGCTTGTAGCGCTGATCCTGCTCGCAGGCCTGAAGGCCCTGCCGTCCGACATCCTCGAGGCCGCCTCCGTTGACGGCGCCACGGGCGCGCAGAAGCTCAGGATCATCGTCATCCCGCTGATGCTGCCGGCCGTGCTGCTGGCGCTGATCTTGCGGACCGTCGATGCCTTCCGGGTGTTCGACACGGTCTATGTGGCAACCGGCGGCGGGCCGGGCAATGCCACCAACACGCTGATGCTGCACGCTGTGAAGCAGGGGCTTGAATTCTTCAACATCGGCCGCGCCTCGGCGATCGCCAACCTCACCCTCTTGATCATCGCTGTCATCGCAGCGGCTTTCGTGATGATGATCCGCCACGCGGACAGGAAGGCGAACGGAAAATGACGGCAAAATACTGGTTTCAGGCGGGTCGCCGCGCCTTTCTCGTCATCATGCTGGTATTCTTTCTGGCTCCCTTCCTGTGGCTTGCAACCACGGCCTACAAGCCCTCCAGCGCGATCTTCTCGATCCCGCCGACCTTCGGCTTCTCGCCGACGCTCGATCAGTTCCGGACAATCTTCCGGCTGTTCGATGTCTGGAGCCTCTTGCGTTCAAGCGTGCTGATCGCCGCCGGTTCGGTGATCCTGTCGCTGGCGCTCGGCGTGCCGGCGGGCTATGCGCTGGCGCGCTCGAAAAGCCGCTATGCCATGGGCATTGCCTATTTCCTGATGGCGATCCGGATGATCCCCTCGGTCGCGGCCCTCATTCCGTTTTATCTGATGATGCGCGATATCGGCCTGCTCGGAAGCTGGATGTCGGTGGTGCTGATCAACTCCATGCTCAACTCCGCCTTCGTCACCTGGCTGATGTTTTCCTATTTTCGAGGCCTGCCGCCGGAGCTGGAGGAAGCCGCGCTGACTGATGGCTGCAGCCAGTTCGGCGCCTTCTTCAAGGTGGCGCTGCCCGCCGTTCGCGCCGGCATCATCGCCTGCGTGCTGTTCTGCCTGATGTTTTCCTGGAATGATTTCCTCTACCCGATGTTCCTGACCCGGCTGGAATCAAAGCCGCTCTCGGTCGCGCTTCTGTCCGCCTACGGCACCAAGGACATCACCTGGGGCACGCTCGGCGCGCTGGCGCACTTCTCCACCATCCCGATCGTGATCGTGATTCTGTTTCTGAACCGCTATTTTGTGCAGGGGCTGACCAAGGGGATCCACTGAGGGCAAGTCTTGCCATGCCTGGGCTTGGAGACGACAGACCGTCGTGACGGGCGGCGGCGTCAGACTGGCGACAATCCCAACTCCCCGCATTGCCGTCATGCTCGGGCTTGTCCCGAGCATCTAAGCACGTTTCAGCGCGACAGGCGCATGCGATCAAAATGCGTTTTGAAAACAGAATGTCATCAACCATCCGCTCCGCTCGTAAGGAGGGTTGGTTAGATCCTCGGGACAAGCCCGAGGATGACGTCCGTATCGGTGGAAGGTTCGTCAACACACTGAAACCGCCGCCAAAGGCAGCGGCTTGTTGGCATTCTTCGACCTCTGATCAGCCGATCTTCGGCGCCAGCGAACCGTCGGCATAGCGCTTGGCCATGTCCGACAGCGGGATCGGCTTGATCTTTTCGGCGTGACCGGCCGTGCCGAAGGCCTCGAAGCGCTCGATGCAGAGCTTGGTCATCGCTTCCATGGCGGGTTTGAGATATTTGCGCGGGTCGAACTCCGACGGGTTTTCGGCAAAGACCTTGCGGATCGCGCCGGTCATGGCCATGCGGTTGTCGGTGTCGATATTGACCTTGCGCACCCCGTGCTTGATGCCGCGCTGGATCTCCTCCACCGGCACGCCCCAGGTCGGCTTCATCTCGCCGCCATATTTGTTGATGATTTCCTGCAGTTCTTCCGGCACGGAGGACGAGCCGTGCATGACGAGGTGCGTATCCGGCAGGCGGCGGTGGATCTCCTCGATCACGTTCATCGCCAGAACCTCGCCATCGGGCTTTCGGGTGAACTTGTAGGCGCCATGGCTGGTGCCCATGGCAACGGCAAGCGCATCGACCTGCGTATCCTTGACGAACTGGACGGCCTGGTCAGGATCGGTCAGAAGCTGGTCATGGCCAAGCTTGCCCTCGAAGCCGTGGCCGTCTTCCTTCTCGCCCTCGCCCGTTTCCAGCGAACCGAGAACGCCGATCTCGCCTTCCACCGACACGCCGGCCCAGTGCGAGAAGTCGCAGACGCGTCTCGTCACGCCGGCATTGTAGTCGTAGTCGGCCGGGGTCTTGCCGTCGGCCTTCAGCGATCCGTCCATCATCACCGAGGTGAAGCCATACTGGATCGCCGTCATGCAGGTCGGTTCGGAATTGCCGTGGTCGAGATGCATGACGAGCGGAATGTCGGGGTAGAGTTCGGCCAGCCCGTCAATCAACTTCGCCAGGATCAGGTCGTTGGCGTAGGCGCGCGCGCCGCGGCTTGCCTGAATGATCACCGGCGAGGACGTCTTCTGGGCGGCCGCCATGATCGCCAGCCCCTGCTCCATATTGTTGATATTATAGGCGGGCACGCCATAGCCGTGTTCGGCGGCATGATCGAGCAATTGTCTCAAGGTAACCCGGGCCATAACAAATTCTCCTGTTGCCTGACCAACGCCATAGCCGACGCAGGCTTGAATGTGATTGCCAAGCGTCAAGCCGCGCCATCGGCGCATGGCCTTATTGTGAGTCAATGATAATGCGGGAATGCGAAATCACAAGATTATTTTATAAATATCATTATATTTGTTATTTTAATCGTTTCTATATGTGATATATACCACCCATCTTGATGTTATATCAATTATTCGGACACATACGGCGAGGGAGAATGCCTTGAAGGCGGACGAAAGACGCGCGGCGATGATGGCGCTGCTGATGGAACGCGGCACGGCCAGCGTGGAGGAATTGAGCCAGCGCTTCCGGGTTTCCAAGATGACGGTGCACCGCGACCTCGATGAGCTGGAAGCGTCCGGTCAGCTGCGCAAGATGCGCGGCGGCGCTTCCGTCCAATCCTCGGCCATGTTCCAGGCCGATTTCCGCTATCGCCAGAAAATCGCCGCAGGCGAGAAAGCCCGGATCGCGGCGGCCGCCGCCGCATTCATTGAGCCGGGCATGACGCTGATGATCGACGATTCATCGACCGCGGCCAATCTCGCAGCCCACCTGTCCCAGCGCCTGCCGTTGACTGTGATATCTAACAATCTGAGTGTGATATCTGAACTGGCCGGCGTCGCGGGCATCGAGCTGATGGCGCTCGGCGGCCAGTACAGCCGAAAGTTCAACGGCTTTTTCGGCCTCCTGACCGAGGACGCGCTGCGCGGGCTTCGCGCCGATATAGGCTTCATCTCGGCCTCGGCCATCTATGAGGGCGAGGCCTTTCACCAGGATCCGGAAGTGGTCCAGACCAAGCGGCTGATCGTCAGGGGCGCGGAGCGGCGCGTGCTTCTGGCCGACCATACCAAATTCGGCCGCCCGGGCCTGCATTTCCTGACCGGTCTCGAGACCTTCTCGGCCGTGCTGACCGGCGACGAACTGGACGAGGCGCAGCGCGCGGTGCTGACGGAAAAAGGCGTTTCGCTGCATTGCATCCCTGCCTGAAATGGTTACATCGGAGAGACGAAGCAACGATCCGGGCATGAAGCGATGGACGCAAAGGAAACGATCAGCCTCTACGAGGCCATTGGCGGGGCCGACACGGTCGAGCGCCTGACGCACCGCTTCTATGAACTGATGGACACGCTCCCGGAAGCGGCCCATTGCCGGGCGATCCACCCCGAGGATCTTTCCGGCTCGGAGGCAAAGTTCCGCGACTATCTGACGGGCTATCTCGGCGGACCGCCGGTCTATGTGGAAAAACACGGCCACCCCCGGCTGAGGATGCGCCACATGCCGGCGCCGATCGGGCCGGAAGAGCGTGACGAGTGGCTCTTGTGCTTCCGCCGCGCGCTGGAAGAAACCGTGCCCGACATGAAGCTGAGGGCGATCATCCTGCCGCCGGTGGAAAAGCTCGCCTACCACATGCAGAACAAGGCCTGAGCCCATGACCGTCCTGACGCTCCCCGCCCGGATATTGCTGTTCTTCGCCGGCCTCACGGGCGCTGCCGGCATCATGCTCGCGGCAGCCTCCTATCATGGCGACAGCGCGGTGCTGCTTTCCGCAGCCCTCGTCTGCCTTGCCAACGGCCCGGCGCTGATCGGCCTTGCGCTGCTTTGCATGCGCACGGCAGCCGCTCTTGCCGCTGGTATTCTGATGGTTTTCGGGACGGTGATGTTTGCCGGAGACCTCGTGGCGCGCGCCTATCTGGGTTTCGGCTTCTTCCCCATGGCCGCCCCCATCGGCGGCACATCGGTGATTGCAAGCTGGCTGCTGGTCGCCCTTGCCGCCCTGATGCCCGCGCGCAAGGGCTGAAGCTATTCCGCTTCCTCGCCCGGAATGCGCCCGAACCGCAGCAGATTGCCGTGCGGATCGTAAACGTAGAATTCCTTCATGTTCCATTCGCGCACCTCATAGCCGCGCTCATGCACGATGCCGCGCATCGAGAACTCGGCGTAAAGCGCATCAATCCCGCCGCCGCGGATATAGATCGAGGTGTTTTCGCAAAGTCCGCGGTCGTCCGTCAGCCAGAAATGCAGCTCCATGCCCGGACGTCTCAGGATGAGATAGGTCCCATCCTCGTGCACGACTTCGGAGAGGCCGAGCTTTTCCGTGTAGAACGCCTTGGTCTCGGCGAGATCGAGCGACGGCAGGACCGGCAATACGGCAATGTCGGCAGGATCGGCCATTCACGCTCCCTCGACGCTGTTGAACCCCTCAAATTGCGGGTGGCCCAGATAATTCACCTTGCGTTCGCCCGCGTTCTTGTGGGCATCGCGGAACTGCTCGGACTTCGTCCACGCCGTAAAGGCTTCCTCATTCTCCCACAGAGTATGGGAAGCATAAAGCGTGTAGCCTTCATCCTCAAACGTCTTGCTCTTGAGAAGATGGAAGGAGATGAAACCAGGAAGCTCTGAAAGCCGCGAATCGCGCCCTTTCCATACGGCTTCGAATTCATCCTCGGATCCAATGGCAATCTTGAACCGGTTCATCGCGACATACATGGGGCACCTCAGGCGGTTTGTCGTACTGATAAGAAATGGTTGCGCCGGCAGGCGAGGTCAATCACCTCGGCCCGGCATTTCCCGCCGGAAAGCGGTCTTGTGGAGTCTCGAGGGGTGAATGGGAGAATGGCGGCTTCGCCGGGCACCGCAAGGCTTATGCCGCCGATCGTCGCACACCTGCAGCCAGGCCACGCATGCAGCCCGATCAGGCCGACCGCCCTGCCCTCATACATCCCGCCTATCATGAATTGCGCTCGCTCATGGTCTGCAGCGCGCGTTCCAGCGAGGACTTGGAGCCGTTGCGCAACGGGATGAAGGCCTTCTTGAATTTCTTGCAGCCGCTCTTGACGCGCACGCAGGCATCATGGCTGATACAGTCGATCGGACAGAAGACGCAGTCGACCGAGGGCAGCACCCTGTCGATACGCGAGACCGCCTCGCGCAGGCCGCCGTCATGATGGATCAGTTCGGCGCCGAAATCGTCCGCCACCGCGCGCAAATGGGCGACCTGACAGTCGCGCCCGCCGACATAGAGAAAGCTGCGGCCGTTGAGCCCCTCAGGCGCCTCGGCGACGCGGGTCACGTCCTGCACACCGCTGTTCGGCGGGTTTTTCGCCTGTTTACGCTTGTTCTTCTTCGCCAATTTCGCCCTCCCGGCCATGCCGTTCCGTTGATGACGGTGAAACCCTATAAAACCTGATTAAAAAGGTAAAGTATAAATATGACTAATCCACTCATGTTTTATGCCGCAATGGCCGAACGGTTCTTCGCCGGCGGTCACAGCTTCTTTCACTGGCCTTGCCGCGCCGACCGCGCTAAAAAGGCGCAAAATGGAGGCCTTATATGCTCGAGAAGATCGAAGACCTGCCGGAAAACATCATCGGCTTCACGATACACAATGCGCTGAGCGCGAGCGATTATCAAAATGTGCTGCTGCCGGCGCTTGAAGAACACAGTTCCAGCCATGACGGGCTGCGGCTGCTTCTGGTCACCGCCAGCGATTTCGCGGGCTCCGATATCGGGTCGGCGATGGGCGGCCAACCCTTCCGCCGCTCGGAACCGCTGGCCTTCAAGAGCATCGCCATCGTCAGCAGCAATCGCGGCTTCACGCAGGCCGTGCAGATGTTCGGCATGCTTTTCCACGCGGACGTGAAGGTATTCGAGCCCGAACAGCAAGACGCCGCCGTCACCTGGCTGGAACAGTAAGCGTCAGCGGCAATAGCGGTAGCCCCGGCTGCGCTCGATTACGTCGAGATGCATGTGGTCCTGATGGGTCGCGTCGCTGCCGGGGGACAGGACGGTCGAAAAGAACAGGCAGGCCGAGGCGCTTGCGGTGCGCTGGAACGCGCCGGTGAGGCTGCCATCCTTCCTGCGCGGCACCATGTCTATGGTCTTGCCGTTCGAAAAGGAGAGCGAGCGGATATCGACGGCGTTGCCCCTGGCGTGTTCGGAAATCTTGCCGTCCGACCGACTGTTGCGGTTGCGGCAGACATAGGTTGAAGCCTGGCGGACTTCCGTCAGTTTCGTGCCCGCGCCGAAGGCGATCTCGGCCGAGGGCGCGACATAGGCGGTAAGCCAGCTTGCCAGCGCCAGCGCGGTCTTGCAGCGCATTGTGCCGGCAGGCTGCAGCGGCACGCCGTCGGCCGCCATGGTGACGCTGAGCGGTCGCCCCACCCCGCACTGGCCGGGATCATCAATCGTCTCCAGAACCTCGTATTCGACGCCCAGCGCCGTGAGCGCCGCGGTGCAGCGGGCAAACTCACCGTCATCTTCAATCGGTGGCGCAGGGTCTTCGGGCGCGACCGTTTCCGAGACCTCGGCGTCCTCTCCGGTATTTTCCGATGCCGGTTTCGCGGGCTGCGCGCGCTCCTCCTGCCCCGCGGCCGGTTCGAGATCGTCCGGACGCTGCTCCGGAACCGGCGGGTTTTCAGGCATGTCCATGCTCATCGTCGAAAGGCCGGCGGCAACAATGAGCGGAAACACAAAGAGCGGGCGGACAAGCTTCACGGCAGTTTCCTCATGATCAATCGTCAGGGTTGAACGCCGGACAGCATGCGGAGGTTCCGCCAACAAGGCCGCCCACGAAAACGAAACGCCCCGGTCTTCTGCAAGATCGGGGCGTCAGGATGGATGCGCGGGAGCGATCAGTCCATCGCCTTGACGATGTCTTCGGTCATCTTCTTGGCGTCGCCGAGCAGCATCATCGTGCCGTCCTTGTAGAACAGCTCGTTGTCGATGCCGGCATAGCCGGAGCCGAGCGAGCGCTTGACGAAGAGGCAGGTCTTGGCCTTGTCGACGTCGAGGATAGGCATGCCGTAGATCGGCGAGGTCTTGTCGTCGCGGGCAGCCGGATTGGTGACATCGTTCGCGCCGATCACATAGGCGACATCGGCCTGGGCGAATTCGGAGTTGATGTCTTCCAGCTCGAACACCTCGTCATAGGGCACATTGGCCTCGGCGAGCAGCACGTTCATATGACCCGGCATGCGGCCGGCCACCGGATGAATGGCGTATTTGACCTCGACGCCCTTCTCCTTCAGCAGATCGGCCAGTTCCCTGAGCGCGTGCTGGGCCTGGGCAACCGCCATGCCGTAGCCGGGCACGATGATCACCTTGGAGGCGTTCTCCATCAGGAAGGCGGCATCGTCGGCGGAGCCGGTCTTCACATTGCGCTCGACCTGGTCGCCGCCGCCCGAAGACGCCGTCTCGCCGCCGAAGCCGCCGAGAATGACCGAGATGAACGAGCGGTTCATGCCCTTGCACATGATGTAAGAGAGGATCGCACCCGAGGAACCCACAAGCGCGCCGGTGACGATCAGCGCCATGTTGCCGAGCGTGAAGCCGATGCCGGCGGCCGCCCAGCCCGAATAGGAGTTCAACATCGAGACTACGACTGGCATGTCTGCGCCGCCGATGGGGACGATGATGAGAACGCCGAGCACCAGGGCAATGATGACGATCAGCCAGAAATGGATCGGGCTCGCCGTTGCCGAAAGCGAGACGACGAAGACGACGAGCGCCACCAGAAGCGCGATGTTGATCGCATGACGGCCGGGCAGCATGATCGGCTTGCCGGACATGCGGCCATCGAGCTTCAGGAACGCGATGATCGACCCGGTAAATGTGATCGCGCCGATCGCGGCGCCGATCGCCAACTCGATCAGGGCCCGAAGATGGATATCATCGGGAACGCCGATATTGAAGCTTTCCGGCGAATAGAGCGCGGCGGCGGCCACCAGAACGGCGGCAAGGCCGACGAGTGAGTGGAACCCGGCCACGAGCTGCGGCATTGCCGTCATCGGAATGGTGCGGGCGATATAGGCGCCGATGCCGCCGCCGATCGCCAGCGCCAGCACGATGAAGACCAGCGCCGAAAAGCCGGGCTTGGCCAGAAGCAGGGTCGTGCCAATGGCGATCGCCATACCGACCATGCCGTAGATATTGCCCTTGCGGCTGGTCGAGGGATGCGACAGACCGCGCAGCGCGAGAATGAAGAGAACCGCTGATACGAGGAACAGCAAGGCTGCAAAATTGACTGACATGTTTCGACCGCCTTACTTGTCCTTTTTCTTGTACATCGCCAGCATGCGCTGGGTGACAAGAAATCCGCCGAAAATATTGATGGCGACGAGAATGAGCGCCACGAAGCCGAAGCCGGTCGCAAGGCCGCTCGCCGAGAGGCCGACCGCCAGAAGCGCGCCGACGACGATGACCGAGGAAATGGCGTTGGTGACCGCCATCAGCGGCGTATGCAGCGCCGGCGTGACCGACCAGACGACGTAATAGCCGACAAAGACGGCGAGCACGAAGATCGCCAGCTGGAACACGAAGGGATCGATCGCCCCGCCCGTCGCGCCATGAGCAAGGGCTGCCAGCGAGCCGTCCTCGAAATTGCCGAGCGCGGTCTTGGCCTGCTCCAGCGAGGTGATCGCCTCGTTGATGGAGGTGGTGACATCTTCAAAAGCCATCAGGCCTCTCCCCCGGCGGCCGTGCCGCCGAATTTCGGATGAACGACCGCGCCTTCATGCGTCAGAAGCGTCGCGGCGACGAGCTCGTCCTCCCGGTTGATGTTGATTGCGCCGCTCTCCTTGTCGACCAGTGTCTGGAAGAAAGTGAGCAGGTTCTTGGCGTAAAGCAGCGAAGCGGATGCCGCGATCCGGCCGGGCAGATTGAGGAGGCCGATGACGGAAACGCCTTCGACCGTGGCGACCTTGCCGGCTTCCGCGCCCTCGATATTGCCGCCGCGCTCGACGGCGAGATCGACGGCGACCGAACCGAGCTTCATCGCCGACAGCATCTCGCGGGTGACGAGCCGCGGCGCGGGACGGCCGGGAATCAGCGCGGTGGTGATGACCACGTCCTGCTTGGCGATGTGGGCGGCGACGAGATCGGCCTGCTTGGCCTTGTATGCGTCCGACATTTCCTTGGCATAGCCGCCGGCGGTCTCTGCCGCCTTGAACTCGTCATCCTCGACGGCGATGAATTTCGCGCCGAGCGAGGCGACCTGCTCCTTGGCGGCGGGACGGACATCGGTTGCCGAAACCACGGCGCCAAGCCGGCGCGCGGTCGCGATGGCCTGGAGACCGGCAACGCCGGCACCCATGACGAAGACGCGCGCGGCCGGCACCGTGCCCGCCGCCGTCATCATCATCGGCATGGCGCGGTCGAACACGGCCGCCGCCTCGATGACGGCCTGATAACCGGCAAGGTTTGCCTGCGAGGACAGCACGTCCATCGACTGCGCGCGGGTGATGCGCGGCATCAGTTCCATGGCAATGGCGGAAATCCCCTTTCCGGCCATGGCGGCAAGCGCCTCTTCATTGCCGTAAGGGTCCATCATGGCGACGACGATCGCGCCGCTCTTATAGGTTTCGTATTCATGAGGCTCCGGCCGGCGGACCCTGAAGATTACATCGGCGTTGGCTGCGGCGTCGGAACCGGCGATTTCGGCGCCGGCTTCCCGGAAGGCATCGTCGTCGATGCCGGAAGCAAACCCCGCACCGGTTTCTATGACGATATCGAGGCCGAGCGCCTTCAGCTTCTTGACCGTGTCGGGCGAGGCCGCCACACGCGTCTCCGCGAGGGCCGTCTCTTTCGGCACAAATAGTGTCTTGCTCAAACTTGTCTCCCAAAGACAGATCGAAACGCGCAACAAGGGAGCGCAGCACTGCGTCTGTCATGCCGCGTTTCTAGGAACGGATACGCCCGGACGGACGCTCAGCGGAGAATATAGATGCCGATGGCGCTGATGAGAATGAAAATGATCAAGCTGCCGATGAAACCGAACGGGCCAAGCAGGCCGGCCGCCATCGCCACCAGAAGCGCCACGAGGTGAACCGTGCCGTATTTGGTTCCGTTGAGGAACAGCTTGTAGGTGTTGGCATGCTCCGCATAATCCACTTCGTCAGCGGGTTGCGTCGCGCCCGTTTCAACATTCTGCATCAATCCCTCCTGTCAGCCCGTCGCTGCCGGCCTTTCGGCAACAGTCCTGTTCCGGACAATGTCCCATAATCCGCTTCCCGATTACCACATCCGACGCGCCCGGGGCAACAATCGCGCGACGACAGCGCCGGGGCGGGGAACCGCCAGGCAAATATCATGTCCGCATCTCCGGCCGGGACGGACAAAAAATACAAAATGGCGGCGTTTTTCATCCCATATTGTACCAAAGGCATGTTGCGTGGCCTTGACAACTTCCATTAAGGAAGTCGGACGGTTTGGAGGCCCCAATGAAACCACTGATAACAATAAGCCGAACCATCGACAGGCTGAATGAATTCATCGGACATTCGGTGTCCTGGCTGCTCCTCGTGGCAGTCCTCGTCAGCGCCGGCAATGCGGTGAGCCGAAAGCTCTTCTCGCTTTCGTCCAACGCCATGCTGGAACTGCAATGGTATCTTTACGGCGCCGTCTTCATGCTGGCGGCCGCCTATGCGCTGTTGAAGAACGAGCACATCCGGATCGACATTCTCTCGTCTTCGTGGAGCAAGCGCACCCGCGACTGGATCGACCTCATCCTGCACACGATCTTCCTCGTGCCCTTTGCCGGGATGATGATCTATCTCGCCTGGCCGTGGTTCTGGCGCTCCTTCGAGAGCGGCGAGCATTCGACCAATGCCGGCGGGCTGATCCTCTGGCCCGCGAAGTCCTTTATCCTGATCGGCTTCATCCTGCTGCTGCTGCAGGCCTTTTCGGAAATCATCAAGCGCGCCGCGGTCATTTCCGGACATCTCAAGGAGAACGATCATCTCTATTCGGACGCCGGCAACGCCGCCCACATGATGACAGAGGACAGGCCGAATGACTGACCTGATCGCGCACAACCTCGCGCCCATCATGTTCATCTCCGTGATGGCGATGCTGCTTCTGGGCTATCCCGTCGCCTTCACGCTTGCCGCGGGCGGCCTGGCGTTTTTCGTGCTCGGGGTCGAATTCTCGTCGATCTCGCCCGAGATCACGCTGTTCTGGCCACTCCTTCAGTCCCATCCAGACCGTTTCTTCGGCGGCATCATGTCGAACGAGACGCTCCTGGCAGTGCCCTTCTTCACCTTCATGGGCATCATCCTCGAACGTTCGCGCATGGCCGAGGACCTGCTGGACACGATCGGCCAATTGTTCGGTCCCGTGCGCGGCGGCGTTGCCTATGCCGTCGTCCTCGTCGGCGCGCTGCTCGGGGCCACCACGGGCGTTGTCGCCGCATCGGTCATGGCCATGGGCCTGATCTCGCTGCCTGTCATGCTGCGCTACAGCTATGACCGATCGTTCGCCACCGGCACCATCGCCGCGTCGGGCACGCTGGCGCAGATCGTCCCGCCCTCGCTCGTCCTCATCGTCATGGCCGATCAGCTTGGCCGCTCGGTCGGCGACATGTATGTCGGCGCGCTCTATCCGTCGCTGCTGGTGATCGCCGCCTACTGTCTCTACGTGTTCGTGGTGACGATGATCCGCCCCAAGGCGGCCCCCGCTATGCCGGCCGCAGCCCGCACGCTGGGCAGCGGCGTGATTTCCCTGTTCGTCATGATCGCCGTCGCCGTCGCGCTCTATTTCCTCGGCTACCATGTCCTGTTCACCGGGCTCGGCGATGCCTGGCGGCTGGTGGCGGCCATGGTCTTCGGCGTCGTCGTCGTCTATCTGGTGGCGATCGCCAACGACCGGATGAAGCTCAATCTCCTGTCGCGGCTCAGCCAGCAGGTGATCATCGTCCTGGTTCCGCCGCTGGCGCTGATCTTTCTCGTGCTCGGCACGATCTTCCTCGGCATCGCAACGCCGACGGAAGGGGGCGCCATGGGCGCCACCGGCGCGCTCATCCTGGCGCTCGCCAAGGGGCGGCTTGATCTGAAATCGCTCAGGAAGGCGCTCGACAGCACGACCAAGCTCTCCGCCTTCGTGATGATGATCCTGATGGGCGCGCGCGTCTTCAGCCTCACCTTCTACGGCATCAACGGCAATGTCTGGATCGAGGAACTGCTGACGGGCCTGCCGGGTGGCGAATACGGCTTCCTGATCGTCGTCACCATCATCGTCTTCATCCTTGGCTGCTTCCTCGATTTCTTCGAAATCGCCTTCATCATGGTGCCGCTTCTGGTGGCGCCGGCCGAGGCGCTGGGCATCGACCTGATCTGGTTCGGCATCATTCTGGGTCTCAACCTTCAGACCTCGTTCCTGACGCCGCCCTTCGGCTTTTCGCTGTTCTACCTGCGCTCGGTGACGCCGGCCGGGGAATGGACCGACAAGGGCACGGGCAGGATCATGCAGGGCGTACGCACGCTGCAGATCTACAAGGGCATCATCCCCTATATCGTCATCCAGTTCCTCGCCATCCTGGCGGTGATCTTCTTCCCGAAGCTCGTCACCCACTATAAGGACGAGGTCGTGACCGTCGATCCCGATTCGGTGACGATCGAGATGCCCTCCTTCGGCGGCAGCGTCGACGATCCGTTCAACCTCGACTTCGGCGGCGGTGACGGCAACGGCGATGATCCCTTTGCCCTGCCGAACTTCGGGGACAGTCCCTCGGACGGCGGCTCGGGCGGCGATAGCCTCAATCTCGACGACCCGCCGAGCCTGAACTTCAACTGAGGTATCGGCGCAGGCAAAACAGCGAAAACCCCGAAAGCAGCCGCTTTCGGGGTTTTTCTTCTTGGCAAAGAAGGGGAAGGCCGATGGAGGCAGCAGCCTGCTCCCCTTTGGCTTTGTCAGCAAAAAACCCGGAAGCAGTCGCTTCCGGGTTGTCCCTTATACGCCAGGACCTGCCCGGATCAGGCGAGAGGCTTGATCTGGCCGGCGTTCTGCAGGGCCATCATGAACTGGTCATAACGGAACTCGCAGGTCTTCAGCCAGCCATAGGCGGCGTTCTTGTATTCGGTCTGATCGTTGTAGATCTTCTTGAAGGTCGGGTTCTCCGCGCCGAGCTCGGCATAGACTTCCATGGCCGCGTTGTAGCAGGCCTGCATGATTTCCGTGCTGTAGCCCTTCATGACCGCGCCGTCGCCGATCAGCTCGCGGATCGCGACCGGGTTCTTGACGTCGTATTTCGCCATCATGTTGGTGTTGGCGAAGGCGCAGGCGTCATCGAGCGCCGCCTGGTAGTGCTTCGGCAGTTCTTGGTATTTCGCCTTGTTGAAGAAGCCGTGGATGACCGGGCCTCCTTCCCACCAGCCGGGATAGTAGTAGTATTTGGCAACCTTGTAGAAGCCGAGCTTCTGGTCGTCATAGGGGCCGACGAACTCGGCGGCATCGATCGTGCCCTTTTCGAGAGCCGGATAGATATCGCCGCCGGCGATCTGCTGCGGCACGACGCCGACCTTCTCCATGACCCGGCCGGCAAGACCGGCGATGCGCATCTTCAGGCCCTTCAGGTCTTCGACGGTGTTCACTTCCTTGCGGAACCAGCCGCCCATCTGGGCCCCGGTATTGCCAGCCGGCAGGCCGTATACGCCGTAACCGTCATAGAACTCGTTCATCAGCGTGTTGCCGTTGCCCTCGTAGAACCAGGCATTGGAGAGCCGCTGGTTCAGGCCGAAGGGAATGGCCGTGCCGATGGCAAAGGTCGGGTCCTTGCCCCAGAAATAATAGGAGCAGGTATGGGCCGCCTCGACCGTGCCGCTCTGCACCGCATCAAGCGCCTGCAGGCCGGGAACGATTTCACCGGCAGCGTAGCACTGGATCTCGAAATTGCCGCCGGTGGCGGCCGAAACATGATTGGCGATGTCTTCTGCGCCGCCATAGATCGTGTCGAGCGACTTCGGAAAGGACGAGGTCAGACGCCAGGTCACTTTCGGGTTTTCCTGCGCGATCGCAGGCGCGGCAAGCGCGGTTGCCGCAGCGGCGCCAACGCCACCGGCGCCGACCTTTTTGATAAACGAACGACGGTCCATAGATACCTCCCAAAATGTGATGCGTCCGCACCCGTTCTCCTCCGGCGGACGTCTTCGAAAGCAAAGCACTTTGGTTGATTTGTTTCAACTCTCGCCTGCAGGCGAAGGAGACTTTTCTGCCCCGAATTCCGGCCCGATACGACCAATGTCTAATAGTCCGCGATCACGGGCCGTTATCGCCCGATCAGAATTTGCCATGGACGTGCAGCGCGGATTCGTTTGACAGACCTCCGACAAGGCGACATCACTTCGAAAAAACCGCCAGCGGAGCCACCATGTCAAAACCGATCGTCGCCGTTCCCGCCGATACCTGTTTTTTCCGCGAGACCACCTGGCATGCCGCGCAGCAGCAATATGTCGGCGCGGCGCTGGATGTCGCGGGCGCGATGAGCTTCATCATTCCCGCACTGGGCGACGCGCAGGATATCGACGCCATGCTCGACCGCGTCGACGGAGTGATGATCACCGGCTCCCGCTCCAATGTGGCGCCGGCGCTCTACGGCAAGACAGAAGAGGAACGCGACGGCCCCTTCGACCCCGGCCGGGATGCCACCACCCTTCCGATGATCCGCCGCGCGATCGAGCGCGGCATGCCGCTTCTGTGCATCTGCCGCGGCATCCAGGAGCTCAATGTCGCGCTTGGCGGCACGCTGGTGAGCGAGGTGCACGAGCTTGAAGGACGCATCGACCACCGCCAGCCGCCCGAAGGCGACCGCGATGCCCTCTTCGTCATCCGTCAGCCGGTGCATGTGAAGGAAGGCACCTGCCTTGCCGATATTCTTGGTCCCGGCGAGGTTCAGGTGAATTCGCTGCACCGCCAGGCGATCGGCGATGTCGCCCCTGGTCTTGCCGTCGAGGCCATCGCGCCCGACGGCACGGTGGAGGCCGTCTCGGTCATCGGCGCGAGGAATTTCGCCGTCGGCGTCCAGTGGCATCCGGAATACTGGGCGAAGACAGACGAGACGTCGCGCAGGCTGTTTGCGGCTTTCGGCGATGCCGTTCGGGCCTATGCCACCGCCGCCGGCCGGATCTGACGCTCGGCCCGGACGGCGACGGTCGATAATGCGGAGCGCGGTCAGCGACGCTTTGCCGTCATCCGCCGCCCGTCGCGCATGTTCATGCCCATCAGCGTGATGTTGATCGCGCCGAAGACGAGCTCGAGCGCCTGCACGACGTAGAAGGACGCGTCAAACGCGCCTGCCTGCGCCTTTGAGGCGAGGAACAGGGCGCACGGGATCAGCACGACAATGCCGTTGATGGCGATGATCGGCATGCGCCGGCGCTTTGCCGCCACAAGCGGCCCGCGCATTGGCCGCGCCAGGCGAAAGCCGGAAAACCCCGCGAGCGCCAGGAGCGGCACAAGCAACAGAAAGCCCCAGGGGATCGATGTCTTGACCAGCGTGACGAGCGCCGGCCCCGCGAGCATTTCCGCAAGAACGGTCGAAAGCCAGAATGCGATGATGAGCGCCAGCGCCAGAGCGCCGGCAACGGGATGCAGTGTCTTCAGCATGTCAGTGCTCCATTAATTATATATAGCAAGCTATATATAGTTGCATAGCAAGCTATGCAAGTGTTATCGAACATCATGACCTTTTCAAAAGACGATTCCGCCGGCTATCTCGCCAACCATATGGCGCGCCTTTTCGAGCGCGGGCTTGCGGCCCGCATCCGGCCGCTCGGGCTGACCACGGGCACCTTTCCCGCTCTTCTGGAACTTTGGGACCATGACGGGCTGACGCAGAAAGAACTGGTGGAGCGGCTTGATATCGAGCAGGCGACCATGGCCAACACGCTGTCGCGCATGGAGCGTGACGGATTGATCAAGCGGGAAAGGGACCTTGAGGACGGCCGCGTTCAGCGCATAAGGCTGACGGAACGCGCCCGCGCCCTGCGCGCGCCGGCCGTCGCCGCAGCCACGGCCGAGAACGAAGACGCCCTCTCCGGCCTTACGGCGGAAGAGGGCGCGCAATTTGTAGGCCTTATGCGAAAGGTCATCGAAACCAGAAGGCAGCGGTCCTGACGTCAGGCTTTCGGCGGAACCGGCGTCTCGGGCACGGGCGTGACCGGCCGCCCTTCGGCAAACCAGCCATTCAGGTTGTCGGCTACAAGCTGCGCCATACCCTGGCGCGTCGGCACGGAAGCGGAAGCCACATGCGGCAGCAGGCTGACATTGTCGAAACCCCGAAGCGTCTCGGGCACATGCGGCTCATCATAAAAGACATCGAGGCCCGCGCCGCCGAGCGTGCCGGCCTTGAGGGCGGCGATCAGCGCGTCCTCGTCGACGCTCCAGCCGCGCCCGACATTGACCAGAATGCCATCGGGGCCGAGCGCCGACAGGATTTCGGCATTGACCGCCTTGTGCGTCTCCGGCGTCTTCGGAACGATGCAGATCAGCGTGTCGACGGCTTCCGCAAGCGAGGCAAGCGTCGGATGATAGGCATAGTCGACGCCCTTTTTCGGGCTGCGGGTGTGATAGGAGATCTCGACCTTGAACGGTTCAAGCCGGCTTGCGATCTCGAGCCCGATCCGGCCGAGACCATAGAGCCCGACCTTGCGCCCCTTCACCGAAAATGGCGAGAGCGGGAAATTGCCCTCGCTCTCCCAGCGGCCCTCGCGCAAGAACCGTTCTGCCGCGTAGAGACGCCGGACGGCATTCAGAAGAAGCGCCACAGCGGTATCGGCAACCTCGTCATTCAGGACATTCGGCGTATGGGTGACAACGATTCCGCGTTCCGCGGCATGGGTCGTGTCGATGCCGTCATAGCCCACGCCCGGGCAGGCGATGATCTCGAGATTGGGCAGCGCATCCATCTGTTCGGCGGAGAACCCGCCAAAGGCGACGACGGCCCGGATGTCGGCGGCCTTTTCGCCCAGCGCGCCCGGCCCGCCCTCGGGCATGGTCACCAGTTCGTAATCGTCCTTCAGCACGCCCTGCACGAAGGGATTGAGGTTCTGCGACAGCATGACGGTTTCTTTGGGCATGGGGCCTCCCGAAAATGTTCTGGTTCTGAAATGGACATAGAAGCATGTAGCAGAGCGCTACAGCGCAAGATAGCTCTCGGCGGTTTCGCGGTAAGGGCCCGTCGACTGGCGGATGCGCATTTCCGGCTTGATAAGATGCATGCCGTTCGGCGCGTTGGAGCCGGCAAGCCTGTCGAGCAGCGCCCGCGCCGCCAGCCTGCCGACCTCGGCCTGACCGTTCCAGACGGTGGTGAGCGACGGCGTGGAGATCGAGGCCTCCTCGAGATCGTCATAACCGGTAACGGAAATATCGGCGCCCGGCGTCAACCCCGCGCGCGAAATGCCGTTCATCAGGCCGATCGCCACCAGATCGTTCCAGCAGACCGCCGCCGTCGGCTTTTGCGGCAGCGACAGAAAATGCACCGCCGCCTCGAACCCGCCCTGCTTGGTGCGCGGTCCCGGAATGCGCAGGCCCGGATCGACCGGGATATTGGCCTTCTTCAGCGCGTTGACGTAGCCCGCATAGCGGTCGCGTCCGGTCGAGGTCTGGTCCGTGCCGCCGATCATGGCGATGCAGCGGTGGCCGAGTCCGATCAGGTGGTTGGTGGCAAGCGCGATGCCGTAGCTGTCGTCGCCGCGATAGGTCGGCAGGTCCAGCTCCTCCATGGTGCGAGCGACGAAAATGGCCGGCATGCCGTTGTCCTCGGCCAGTTGCACATCGGCCGGCGGCGTGCCGATCGCCGGCGACATGATCACGCCGTCGCCGCCGAGCTGCAGCAGCGTCTCGATGAAATTGCGCTGCTTTTCGACCGAGTCGTAGTGGTTGGAGAGAATGAAGGTGTGCTGGTTGCGATCGAGCTCGCTTTCGATGGCCTTGAGGATCTCGCCGTAGAACGGGTTCATGATATCGTGAACGACGACGCCGATGATACCCGAACGCGATGTCCGGAGGCTGGCCGCCCGGCGATTGTAGATATAGCCGAGTGCACGCGCCTGTTCCTTGATCCGCTCGCGCGTGGCGGTGGCGACAAGCGGGCTGTCGCGGAGCGCCAGCGATACGGTGGCCGTCGAAATCCCCAGAGATTCGGCGATTGTGGAAAGTTTGACTTTCTGGGCCACGGCTTTTCTCCCGGTGAATGAAGGCCTCGCGCTGCGTGTCTTGATTTAAAAATTTAATTCAAAAACCGCGAAGAATTCAACATAAAAGCAAAAATCGGTTTAATTTTCCCGGAAAACCGCTGTGGAGCCTGACTTTTCGCAAGCAAGCCAGGCATCGCTCCGCCTTGCTGCCAGGCGCCATCACCCTTATATAGTCGGAAAATCCTTCAAAGGAACGATCATGACTGACACGCAAGCAGCTCCGCCCATTCCGGTGACCGTGCTGACGGGCTACCTGGGATCGGGCAAGACCACCCTGCTCAACCGGATTCTCTCCGAAAACCACGGCAAGCAATACGCGGTCATCGTCAACGAATTCGGCGAGATCGGCATTGACAATGACCTGATCGTGGAATCCGACGAGGAGATCTACGAAATGAACAATGGCTGCGTGTGCTGCACGGTGCGCGGCGACCTGATCCGGGTCGTCGAGGGCCTGATGCGGCGCCCGCGTTTCGATGGCATCATCGTCGAGACCACAGGCCTTGCCGATCCGGTTCCCGTCGCCCAAACCTTCTTCATGGACGACGACGTCCGGGCCAAGACGGCGCTCGATGCCGTCATCACCCTGGTCGACGCCAAGCACCTGCCGCTGCGCCTGAAGGACAGCCGCGAGGCCGAGGACCAGATCGCATTCGCCGATATCGTGCTCCTGAACAAGACCGACCTGGTCAGCGCGGAGGAACTGGCCGATGTCGAAGGCCTGGTGCGCGCCATCAATCCGGCCGCCAGGATCTTCAGGACGGAGCGTTCGGCCATCGAACTCGAACGCATCCTCAACCAGAACGCGTTCGATCTGAAACATGTTCTGGAGGACGACCCGCACTTCCTCGATCACGATCATGATGACCATGTCTGCGGTCCCGATTGCGACCACGACCATCATCACCACGATCATGATCATGATCATGATCATGATCATGATCACGAGCACCACCACCACCACGGGCTGTCCGACCATCACGACGTGACGGTGCAGTCGGTGTCATTGCGCGGTGGCGAGCTCGACCCGAACCGGTTCTTCCCATGGATCCAGTCCGTCACCCAGAACCAGGGACCGAACATCCTGCGCCTTAAGGGCATCCTCGCCTTCAACAAGGACGACGATCGCTATGTGGTCCAGGGCGTCCACATGATCATCGAGGGCGATCACCAGCGCGCCTGGAAGGATGGCGAAGCGCGCGAAAGCCGGCTCGTCTTCATCGGACGCGACCTTGACCGCGAAAAGCTCGAGAAGAGCTTCCGGGCCTGCGAGGTCCGCAGCTGATGCCGAGCGTTGCGCCCGTCGACATCGACGACCACGTCATCGCCGCCGCCTTTCTCGGCGGAATTCCATTTTTTGCCACGGCCGGAGGCCGGATTCACCGGCTCGACGACGGCGAGAAGGTGACGGAGGCCCATGACGGCCTCCTCACCTGCGTGCGCGATCCCTTCAGCCAGACGCTGATCACCGGCGGCGAGGATGGCCGCGTGCTCCGCCTTGCAAAAGACGGCTCCTTCGAGGAACTGGCAAGCGTGCCGCGCAAGTGGATTTCCGTCGTCGCCGGCGGCCCGCACGGCGCCGTCGCCTATGCCGTGGGCAAGGAGACGCGGGTGATTGCCAGCGGCGCGTCGCATCTCTTTCCCGAGGAGCGCAGCGTCGAGGCGGTCACGTTCGCCCCCAAGGGCCTCAGGATCGCGGCCGCACGTTATAACGGCGCCTCGCTGCACTGGGTTGCAGGCTCCGCCCCTCCGGTCGATCTGGAATGGAAGGGCGCCCATGTCGGCATCACCTTTTCGCCCGACGGGCGCTTTCTGGTCACCGCCATGCAGGAAAATGCGCTGCATGGATGGAAGCTGGACGGCAAGCTGTCGGCCGAAGCGCGCCACATGCGCATGAGCGGCTATCCGGCCAAGGTGAAATCCTGGTCCTGGTCGCCGAAAGGCAAGTGGCTTGCAACCTCCGGCGCGCCGGCCGCCATCGTCTGGCCGTTTTCCGGAAAGGACGGGCCGATGGGCAAGGCGCCGCTCGAACTCGGCACCCGCGCCAATATCCTGGTCACCCAGGTCGCCTTCCACCCTTCGGAGGAAATGCTCGCCATCGGCTTCATCGACGGCATGATCATGGCCGTGCGCCTTTCCGACCAGAAGGAAGCGCTCCTGCGCCGCCAGGGCAAGGGGGCGATCACGTCGCTCTCCTGGGACGAAGCGGGCGAGCGCCTGGCCTTTGCCTCAGAAGCCGGAGATTGCGGGATCGTCACGATTTCGGGCTAGTTCCCCGGAACGGTCGTCCGCAAGCCTCTCGGGAACGCCTACTTCTGAAACGCTCTAATATCGCGGCCGGCCGTCCGGATAGGTCTTCAGGACCTCCGGAAGTTCCTCAGCCGAGACCGGCATGGCGTTGAAATAGCCTTGCACGGCATCCGCACCGTGGTCGCAGATCCAGTCCATCTGCGCTTTGTCCTCGATCCCCTCAGCGACCGTCTTCAGGCCGAGCGCCCGACACAGCTTGATGGTCGAGGCGACAATCTCGTCGCTTTGCGGATCGGTTCCGACGCCGGAGATGAAGCTGCGATCGATCTTGATCCGGTCAAAGGGCAGTTCGCGAAGCTGGCGCAGGCTGGAATAGCCCGTACCGAAATCATCAAGCGCCACACGGATGCCTTCCGCCTTGAGACGCAGGATATTGTTGCGCGTGGTGTCGAGATCGACCACCAGCGCATCCTCGGTCACCTCCAGCTCCAGACGGGAGGGCGGGAATTGATTCCGGCTTAGGATGTCGAGAACGCCTTTGGCAAAGCCGGGATCGCATAGTTGCTGTGGCGTCACATTGACCGCGATCGCCGTTGAAGCCGGCCATTGGCGCGCATCCTTGCAGGCCTCAGTCAACACCGTCTCGAACAATTGCGGGATCAGCCCCGCTGCCTCGGCATGGGGAATGAAGTCGCCGGCGCTCAGCACTCCGAGCTTCGGGTGTTTCCAGCGCGCCAGCACCTCGACAAGAACGACATCGCCGGCATGGCAACTGCTGATCAGCTGGTAATAGGGCACGATCTGACCCGACGAAAGCGCATCGGCAAGATCGAGCTCGAGCATATACTCGGCCCCCGACCCGCGATCCATGTCGTCGCTGAAGGATACGATACGTCGACGCCCCTCCTCCTTGGCCCGGTACATCGCCGTATCGGCCCTCTTCAGCAAGGTGTCGCGGGTCGTACCGTCCTTCGGATAAGATGCAATACCGATACTGACCGAAGGCGTGATCTCGCGCCCGAGCAGCAGGACCGGACGAGACACCTCCGCCAGCAGCCGTATTGCCACGTGCTCGGCGGTATCCGCGCCGCCGCCGTCATGCATGAGGACAGCAAACTCGTCGCCGCCAAGTCGACCGAGAAAATCGTCAGGACGAACGGCCTTCTTCAGCCGGTCGGAGACGACCTGAAGCAATCGGTCTCCCGCGTCATGGCCAAGGTTATCGTTGATCTGCTTGAACCGGTCGAAATCGATGAACAGCAGGGCGAAGCGGTCGGACTGACGGCGTGCCCGCGTCAACCGCCGCTCGCACTCTTCCTCGAAATATCGGCGGTTGGCGATACCCGTCAACGGGTCCTGGCGGGCCAGGGCCAGCGCCAGACGCTCGGCCTCATGCCGGCTCGCAATCTCCTTGCGCAATGAGCGCGTGCGGCGGACCAGCAGGACTAGAAGCCCGATGCTTGAAACCATGAAGGCAGTAAAGAACTCGTCGAGTTCCCAACTCTCGTGCGAGCGGGAAAAATCGCTCAGCCGTTCGAATGAATCGATAGAGATCAGAAAGCCCATGACGGGTACGGCGATCAATAGAACGACGACTATATCACTGCGCAGCTTGTCTTTTACGTTTGACATTCACAATCCGCACCCTGGCGTCGCATTTAGCGAGGCTCTTCTTATGTTTTGCTTCACCGCCACACTACGATCTACACGCCGGATTTACGCTTTGGTGAACGCCCCCGATCAAGACAATAGCCAGAAAACGCGAAAAGCCGCAGCGAAAAAGCTGCGGCTCATACGATTTCACAAGGAATTCAGTGCGGGATCAGCCCGGGAACACCGTCTCGTTCAGGTGCGTCAACTCGTTCATCATCTGCTCGATCGCGCTCTTGTGCTCGCGATGGCTTGCATCGTCGAGTTCCTTGCGCAGCGACTTGATGCGATGCTCGATGGCATCCGACGCCTCGCCGATCGGCACGGCCGTTTCGGCCAGAAGCGTGCAGGCATTGCCCTGGATATCGGCGAAGCCGTGGAAGACCAGGAACTGGAATTCCTTTCCATCGTGATTCTTGAACTTCACCATGCCGGGACGAACCGTCGTCATGGTCGGCGCGTGATCCGGCATCACCGTCATCTCGCCTTCCGCGGCGGGAATGACGACGGCATCCGTTTCGGCGGAGGCCAGCAGCTTCTCAGGGGTCACCAGCTCGAAAATCATCGTGTCAGCCATGACGTTCCAATCTCTTGTCTTGCAAAATCACCGGGAACCGATGGGCGGCGCCTCGGCGCCGCCCGCCTGAGGATCAGGCAGCTTCGGCGAGTTTCTTGGCCTTGGCGACGGCGTCGTCGATCGTGCCGACCATGTAGAAGGCCGCTTCCGGCAGGTGGTCGTATTCGCCTTCGACCAGGCCCTTGAACGAGCGGATCGTGTCTTCCAGCGAGACCAGGATGCCCGGCGCGCCGGTGAAGACTTCGGCTACATGGAAGGGCTGCGACAGGAAGCGCTCGATCTTGCGGGCGCGGGCAACCGTGAGCTTGTCCTCTTCGGAAAGCTCGTCCATGCCGAGAATGGCGATGATGTCCTGAAGCGACTTGTAGCGCTGCAGGGTGGACTGAACCGCACGGGCAACCTGGTAGTGCTCTTCGCCGACGATCATCGGGTCGAGCATGCGCGAGGTGGAATCGAGCGGGTCGACGGCCGGGTAGATGCCCTTTTCGGCGATCGAGCGCGACAGCGTGGTCGTCGCGTCCAGATGGGCGAAGGAGGTGGCCGGCGCCGGGTCGGTCAGGTCGTCGGCGGGCACGTAAATGGCCTGAACCGAGGTAATCGAACCCTTGGTCGTGGTGGTGATGCGTTCCTGCAGGGCGCCCATGTCGGTCGCCAGGGTCGGCTGATAGCCCACGGCCGAGGGAATACGGCCGAGCAGAGCCGAGATTTCCGAACCGGCCTGGGTGAAGCGGAAGATGTTGTCCACGAAGAACAGCACGTCCTGGCCTTCGTCACGGAACGATTCGGCGATCGTCAGGCCGGAAAGCGCAACGCGGGCACGCGCGCCGGGCGGCTCGTTCATCTGGCCGTAGACCAGGGCGCACTTCGAACCTTCGGCCGAACCGTTGTTCTCTGCCGGATCGACGTTCACGTTGGATTCGATCATTTCGTGGTAAAGGTCGTTGCCTTCACGCGTGCGCTCGCCAACGCCGGCGAAGACGGAATAGCCGCCATGCGCCTTGGCGATGTTGTTGATCAGCTCCTGGATGAGAACCGTCTTGCCGACGCCGGCGCCGCCGAACAGGCCGATCTTGCCGCCCTTGGCGTAAGGCGCCAGAAGATCGACGACCTTGATGCCGGTCACGAGGATTTCCGCTTCGGTCGACTGATCGACATAGGGCGGAGCTTCCTGGTGGATGGCGCGCTTTTCCTTGGTCTTGATCGGCCCGACTTCATCCACCGGCTCGCCGATGACGTTCATGATGCGGCCCAGCGTTTCGACGCCCACCGGCACCTGGATCGGGGATCCGGTATTCTTGACTTCCTGACCGCGGACCAGACCTTCGGTCGCGTCCATGGCGATGGTGCGGACTTCATTTTCGCCGAGGTGCTGGGCCACCTCGAGAACAAGCCGGTTGCCGTGGTTGTCGGTTTCAAGCGCATTCATGATGGGGGGCAGTTCGCCGTCAAAGGCGACGTCCACAACGGCGCCGATAATCTGCGTCACTCTACCGGTAGAGGCCTCAGCCATGATAAAACCCTCTTCTCAAGCTCTTACAGCGCTTCCGCGCCGGAAATAATTTCAATCAGTTCCGTGGTGATCTTTTCCTGACGCTGACGGTTGTAGGAAAGCGTCAGCTTGTCGATCATCTCACCGGCGTTGCGCGTCGCATTGTCCATCGCGGTCATCTTCGCGCCCATTTCGCCGGCGGCATTTTCCAGCAGCGCGCGGAAAACCTGGACGCGGATGTTGAGCGGCACGATCTCGGACAGGATGGTTTCCGCATTCGGCTCGTAATCGTAAAGCGCGGACTCAGAGCGCTCTTCCGCGCCTTCCGGCGCCGAAGCCGGAATAAGCTGAAGGCCGGTCGGCACCTGCGAGATCACCGATTTGAATTCCGAATAAAACAGGGTGCAAACGTCGAAAGCGCCCTCGTCGAACATCTCCATCACGCGGTTGGCAACATCCTCGGCATTGTCGAAGCCGATCTTGCGGACATCGCGCAACTCTTTCCGCTCAACGATCAGGTCGGCGAATTCGCGGCGCAGCGCATCATAGCCCTTGCGGCCGACGCAGAATATCTTGACGGTCTTGCCCTTGGAAATCAGATCACGGGCGGCAAGGCGGGCGTGGCGCGCGATCTGAGCGTTGAAGCCGCCGCAAAGGCCGCGTTCAGCCGTGCAGACCACCAGGAGATGAACATCATCCTTGCCGGTCCCGCTCATCAGCTTCGGCACTTCCTCGCCCTCGCCGACGGCCGCCGTCAGGTCGGCCATGACGGTGGCCATGCGTTCGGAGTAAGGCCGCGCATTTTCGGCGGCCTCCTGCGCGCGACGCAGCTTCGCCGCGGCGACCATCTGCATCGCCTTGGTGATCTTCTGCGTCGCCTTCACCGAGGCAATGCGAAGCTTCAGATCTTTCAATGAAGCCATGGGTTATAAATCCCCGCTAAGATTACCTGGTTACTTGGAGAAGTTCTTCGCGAAAGCGTCGATTGCCGCCTTCAGCTTGCCCTTCAGATCGTCGCTCAGCGCCTTTTCCGTCCGGATGCCATCGAGAACGTCGCTCGCCTCGCCGCGCATGTAGGACAGCAGTCCCTGTTCGAACTTGCTGACATCGCTGACCGGCAGCTTGTCGAGATAGCCGTTCACGCCGGCAAAGATCACGACCACCTGCTCTTCCGTCTTCAGCGGCGAGAACTGCTGCTGCTTCAGGAGCTCGGTCAGACGCGCGCCACGGTTCAGAAGACGCTGGGTCGCAGCATCGAGGTCGGAACCGAACTGGGCGAAGGCAGCCATTTCACGATACTGGGCAAGCTCGCCCTTGATCGAGCCAGCAACCTGCTTCATCGCCTTGATCTGCGCCGACGAACCGACGCGCGACACCGACAGGCCGACGTTCACGGCCGGACGAATACCCTGGTAGAACAGGTCGGTTTCAAGGAAGATCTGGCCGTCGGTGATCGAGATCACATTGGTCGGGATGAACGCCGAAACGTCGTTGCCCTGGGTCTCGATGACCGGGAGCGCCGTCAGCGAGCCGGCGCCGCGCTCTTCCGAAAGCTTGGCGGCGCGCTCGAGAAGACGCGAGTGCAGGTAGAAAACGTCGCCCGGATAGGCTTCACGGCCCGGCGGGCGGCGCAGCAGCAGCGACATCTGACGATAGGCGACGGCCTGCTTGGAAAGGTCGTCATAGGCGATCAGGGCGTGCATGCCATTGTCGCGGAAATATTCGCCGATGGCGCAGCCGGCGAACGGCGCGATGTACTGCATCGGGGCCGGATCGGAGGCGGTGGCGGCGATGACGACCGAATATTCAAGCGCGCCGCGTTCTTCCAGCGTCTTCACGAACTGGGCAACGGTCGAACGCTTCTGGCCGACGGCGACGTAGACGCAGTAGAGCTTGTCGTTGTCCGGGCCGTTGTCGTGGATCGGCTTCTGGTTCAGGAAGGTGTCGAGGATGATCGCGGTCTTGCCGGTCTGGCGGTCGCCGATGACGAGCTCGCGCTGGCCGCGGCCGATCGGGATCAGGGCATCGATGGCCTTCAGGCCGGTCGACATCGGCTCGTGAACCGACTTGCGTGGAATGATGCCGGGCGCCTTGACGTCGACAACGGCGCGGTGGTCCGAAGCAATCGGACCCTTGCCGTCGATCGGGTTGCCGAGCGCGTCGACAACGCGGCCGAGAAGGCCGGGGCCGACCGGCACGTCAACGATGGCGCCGGTGCGCTTGACGACATCGCCTTCCTTGATCTCGCGGTCGGAGCCGAAGATAACGACGCCGACATTGTCGCTTTCCAGGTTGAGCGCCATGCCGCGCACGCCGCCGTTGAACTCGACCATTTCGCCGGCCTGGACATTGTCGAGGCCATAGACGCGGGCGATGCCGTCGCCGACCGAAAGCACCTGACCGACTTCAGAGACCTCAGCCTCGTCGCCGAAATTTTTGATCTGTTCTTTCAGAATTGCGGAAATTTCCGCGGCCCGGATATCCATCAGCCAACCTCTTTCAGTGAAAGCTTAAGTTTGGAGAGTTTCGTGCGCAGAGACGTATCGATCTGACGCGAACCGACCTTGACGATCATTCCGCCGAGGAGCGACGCATCTTCGGTGATCTGAAGGGACACATCCTTGCCCGTCACATCTTTCAGCGCAGTCTTCAATTCCTGTTGTTGTTCATCAGACAGGGCATGGGCCACTGTCACTTCAGCCGTCGCCTGACCACGATAGGCGGCAACCTCGCCGCGATAGGCCGAGATCATGCCGGGCAGGACGAAAAGACGGCGGTTTTTCGCAACCAGCTTGACGAAATTGGCGACATAGCCGCCGATTTCCGCCTTGGCGAGAATGGCGGTCACCGCCTTCAGCTGCTCGTCGGCGCTGAAGACCGGACTCATCACCAGACGCCGGAAATCGTCGCTTTCATTCAACAGCGTCTCGACACGGTCGATATGGGCGCCCACGGCGTCGATGCTGTCATCTTCCTTGGCAAGTTCGAACAGAGAAACAGCGTAGCGCTGCGCCACGTTCGACACAGATTGGGATAGGTCTGCCACAGGCACAAATTCCCCTTAAAAATCGGCGCGGGCCGTGTCGTCGCCGGCACTGCCCGAAGCCCTCAAAACCTCACAATATCCCCGGGAAACAGCAGGAAAAAACATGCTGGCCCTCCCAATAGTCGGGGTTCGTCTAGCACAGGTAAAAGCGACTCGCAACACGCGCAAAGCCCGTTTGGAGCATTGGCATGCGTTTCTCGTCACAAAGTCGCAAAACCCTGAAACGCAGTGCTTTTGAATGCCTTTGTCGTTTACGCCCAGCCAAGGCCGTAAAGCAGCATGAACATGCCCGCCACCGCCTGGCAGACGAGGAATATCCCTCCCTTGATCGACCGGCTCCCGGTCGTGCCCATCCACAACAACCTGGTGAGAAAGCCGAAGATCAGCGCCAGACCGAAGGTGCGATAGATCATCGGCTGATCAAACAGGAGCGCCATCAGCGACATGGCGGCATAGGTGCCGCCGATCATCGAACGGATGTGGATCGACTGCCCGCTCTCCTCCTTCAGTCCGGAAAACCCTGCAAGCCCCATCAGCTTCAGCGGCGCCAGCGCCACGACGAGCCCCCAGATCAGGATGACAACGGCCATGAACAGGGCGATCTGCCCGATGAAACTCTCCGGCCAGTAAAAACTCATCTGAACGCTCCCTTGCCTTATCCGGCGCGGGTTCCCCGCGCTTCTTGAAAATCAATCTATCTAGAGAAAGCTCTGCGGGTCAATGTCAAGCTGCACGCGGACGCTGCCACGTTGTCGCGGCCCGTTTTCGAGCATTTCCCTCAAAAAAGTCTGGATGTCGTCCGCCCGGCTGCCGTGCACCAGCAGGCGAAAGCGGTAGCGCCCCCGCACCAGTGCCAGCGGCGCCTCGGCCGGGCCAAGCACCGAGATCGAGCGCCCGGCGGGCGCTGCCGCTCTTAAGCCCCGCGCATGCGCCTCGGCATCGGCGCGATTGTCGGCGGAAATGATGACGGCCGCGAGCCGGCCGAAGGGGGGGAGCACGCTCTTTTCCCGCTCCGTGATCTCCCGGTCGTAAAACGCCTCGGCATCGCCGGAAACGATCGCCTGCATCACCGGGTGGGCCGGCTGGTAGGTCTGGATCAGGCCCTTGCTCGCAAGCCCCGTGCGCCCTGCCCGTCCCGTCACCTGGGCGAGAAGCTGGAAGGTGCGCTCGGCCGCGCGCGGATCGCCATTGGCAAGGCCGATATCGGCATCCACCACGCCAACGAGCGTCATAAGCGGAAAGTTATGTCCCTTGGCCACCAGTTGCGTGCCGATGATGATGTCGGCCTCGCCATTGGCGACCGCCTCCAGTTCCAGCCTCAGCCGCTTGACCCCTCCGGCCATGTCCGAAGACAGGATGATCGTGCGCTTTTCGGGAAAATGCTGCTCGACTTCCTCGGCGATGCGCTCAACCCCCGGCCCGCAGGCGACCAGATGATCAAGCGTGCCGCATTCCGGGCAGGCCTCGGGCACCGGCTCGCCGTGGCCGCAATGGTGACACATCAGCCGCCCGCGAAACCGGTGCTCGACCAGCCAGCTCGAACAGTTTGGGCACTGGAAGCGATGGCCGCAGACCCGGCAAAGCGTGAGCGGCGCATAGCCGCGCCGGTTCAGAAACAGCAACGCCTGTTCTCCGCGCCCGACCGTTTTGTCGATCTCCGAAAGCAGCGTTGGCGACAGGAAGCCGCCGCGTTTCGGCGGATCGCGCCGGAGGTCGACCGTCTTCAGGCTCGGCAATGCCGCCTCGGCAAAGCGGCCCGGCAGATGGATGCGCCGGTAGCGCCCGGCAAGCGCATTGACCTGGCTTTCGACCGAAGGCGTCGCGGAAGCCAGCACCGCCGGAAAACCACCGATGCGCGCCCGCACCACCGCCATGTCACGGGCATTGTAAAACACCCGATCTTCCTGCTTGTAGGCCGTGTCATGCTCCTCGTCGACGACGATCAGGCCGAGTTCCTCGAACGGGAGGAACAGCGCCGAGCGGGCCCCGGCAACCACGCGGATCGCCCCTTCCGCCGTCTGCCGCCAGACCTTTTCGCGCATGCGCGGCGCGAGGTCCGAATGCCATTCGCCGGGCCGCGCACCGAAGCGGCTCTCGAACCGGTCGAGGAAGCTTGCCGTCAGTGCGATTTCCGGCAAAAGAATCAGCACCTGCTTGCCCCTGGCCAGCGTTTCGGCCACGGCCTCGAAATAGACCTCCGTCTTGCCGGACCCGGTGACGCCATCGATCAGCGTCACGTTGAAACCGTCCGCCGCCACGGCAGCGCGCAGATCTTTGGCCGCCGCGTCCTGGTCGGGCGAAAGCGCGGGGCGTGCATAATCGGGATCGGGCGTGGCAAAGGCCGGCGGCGGCGGCAGGAAGACCGTGTCGAACACGCCCTGCTTCATCATCGTCTCGACGACACTGGTGCTCACACCCGCCGCGCGCGCGAGCCCGAGCCGCGTCCAGCCGGCGCCGTCTTGCGCCAGCTCCAGAACGCGCTTGCGCGCCGGCGTCATCCGCTCGGGAACGGTGCCCGTCAGCGTCAGCCCCTCGATCATCGGCTCCGGCTCGAGAGCAGCAGGCGCGCGGACGGCCATGCGCGCCACAAGCCCCGGCGGGGTCAGCGTGTAGGCGGCAACCCAGGAAATGAAACGACGCATCTCCTCCGCAACGGGCGGGCAATCGAACACATGCTCGATCGGCCTCAGCTTCTTCGGGTCAACCGCATCGCCCGCCTCGTCCCAGACGATGCCGATGACCTTGCGCGGGCCGACCGGAACCTGCACGACGGAACCGGGCATCACCGCCATGCCTTCCGGCACGGCATAGGAATAGGGACCGGCGACCGGCAGCGGCACCATCACGGGCACGCTGCGCACGACGGCGGGGTCCATGCGTTTTCCGAAAAGATCGAGCGAATCTGAGGTCATGGCTGGCAAGATTGCCCGCCGCATCCTTCAAAGTGAAGCGGAGAATTCAAGAGGCGTCCGAAACGACCGGCGCGGGCTTGGTCTTTTCCAGAACGAAGGTCGCATCCGGATTGGCAGCGAGCGCATGCACGGTATGGTGTTCCAGCGCGGCGGTCACATCGGCAGGCTCGCCCTGCAGCTCATGCGGCATGATCATGTTGCCGACCGTGAAGTCGAAGCGGTCGCCCTTCTTGTTGAGAAGCTCGTGGAAAACCGTCATGTCGCGCAGTTCCGTCGACCATTTGGCGAACCAGTAAAACAGGCCGGAATTGCGCGCCTTCAGATGCACGGGCAGGATCGGCAGGTCATATTTGCGGGCAAAGCCGATCGCCGAGGTCTTCCACGGGCGTTCGTTGAGCTTGCCGTCGGCCCAGTAGGCGATGCGGCCGGAGGGAAACAGCACCATCGCCTTTTCCTGCTTTATGGCGTTGTTGGTAACCTGCAGCGTCTCGCGCGCCTTCAGCTTGCTCTTGAACTCCTCGCGCCACTCGACCGGGATGATCATCTCCACCAGACGCGGATTGACGCGCACGGCGTCCCGGTTGGCGAAGAATGTCATGTCCGGGCGGCGCTCTTTCAGGAGATCGAAGACGGCCACCCCGTCGGCGATGCCGGTCGGATGGTTGGAAACCATCACGAAACCGCCCTTTTCCGGGATGCGCTCTCTGCCGACGCAATTGATGTCGAGGGTCAGCCGGTTGGAGATGTAATCGAAGACCTGGTAGCCATCCATGGACTCGATGTCATTGGCGAAATCGATCGCCTTGCCGTAGCCCAGAAGCAGGTGGAGAAACGGACGCATCACCGGCCAGAACGGATTGTGGACGATCTTCTGTCCGCGTTCGGCGATCAGCGTGTCGACGATATGTCCCGGTTGCCCCTGGGAGACAAGCGCCACAGCCTCGGCGAACTGCGCCAGGGCGGATGATGAATCACGACGCGCCATAAAACTTCCTGCTTTTGCTGAGGAGCCTATATCGCAATTCCGTGTGAAAAGACAATGACACCTCCCGGAACCCTTAGCGTTTTTGTAACCCAATTTACTGTAAAATCGCGCCGCGGCAAGAAGTTCCTGAGACGGTGACCCCATGGGCGAGATACTGGTGCCTGCTGATGATGCATTGCTTGGCTTGCGTCAAGAGTGGCTGCAAGCGCTTGCCGGCGAGCGCCGGCTTTCGGCAAAGACGACCGAGGCCTACGAGCGCGACACGCGGCAGTTTCTCGCCTTCCTGTGCCGCCATATCGCACGCCCCGTGCGGCTTGCCGACATTGCTTCGCTGAGGCCCGCGGATGTGCGCGCCTACCTCGCTTTCCGCCGTCGCGAGGGCGCCGGCGCGCGCACGCTCGGCCGCGATCTGGCGGGTATCCGGTCATTTCTGCGCTGGCTGGAAAAACGCGGCCTCGCCAATGCCGCCGGCGTACGCGCCATGCGGGCGCCGAAACAGCCGAAATCGCTGCCAAAGCCCCTGAGTGCCGAGGAGGCGCTCGCGGTTTCAACGGAACAGGGCCAGTTGGCGGAAGAGCCGTGGATTGCCGCGCGCAACGCCGCCGTCTTCTGCCTTCTCTATGGCTGCGGCCTGCGCATCTCCGAAGCGCTCGGGCTGACGCCGGATGACTTTGCGGGCAGCCCGACAAGCCTCCGGATCACCGGAAAGGGCAACAAGACCCGCATCGTGCCGCTCCTGCCGGCAGCGCTTGAGGCGGTGCGGCATTATGGCGCGCTCTGCCCGCATCACCTGGCCGGGGAGAAGCCGCTGTTCCGGGGACTGCGGGGCAAGGCATTGCAGCCGGCGATCATCCAGCGGGAGATGCAGGCCCTGCGCGGCGCGCTCGGCTTGTCCGACAAGGCCACGCCGCATGCGCTGCGGCACTCTTTCGCGACCCATCTTCTGGCCGCCGGCGGCGACCTCAGGACCATTCAGGAACTGCTCGGCCACGCCTCGCTTTCGACGACGCAGGTCTATACCGGCGTCGATACCGGGCGGCTTCTGGAAATTTACGACAAGGCGCATCCGCGCGCCTGAGAGATGGAAACGGCCCCGCCGTCAAAGCGGGGCCGCGTCGCTGTGCTCAGTTGTTCAGATCGTTGTAGCTGAAATCGATCAGCTTCGGCGTGCCGTCAGGCTGGACCTTGTAGGTCTTGACCGCATGCCAGTTGCCTTCATCCATCACCGAGGTCGAAAAGACATCGCCGGGCGCGGCGATGCGGGCGATATCCCTGTCGGCGGCGGTCACCTTGGGGCCATAGAAGGAGGGGTTGAGCGGTTGGGCGGCAAAGGCCGCGCCTGCGCCGACGATCAGCGTTGCAAGCGAAAGTGCGATAATCTTCTGCATTGAGTCTGTCCTTGGGCGTTTTCAGTGTTCTCGTTAACCGGAAAGGACCATCCTTTTCCTGCCTCACTACAGCCGATGACTGTGTTCGCTATTAGATTTCCTCCGCCATAAATCCATTAAATAACTGTAAATATTATATTTTTCTGATCCCTAATGCAAAGATGCAGCAGATCACCTGGATCGAGGCGGACGCGCCGCCATGACCGCTCCAACGCCGATCATCACGAGACCAACGATCTCGAGCGCTGAAGGGTGGTCAGCGAATATGACGACGCTCCACAATGCGGCAAAGACGAGATAGGCATTGTCGAACAGGCCGACGACCGGCGCCGGCGCGGCGCGGTATGCGGCTGCCACACCCGTTGTGATAGCAACAAGAAAGATGGCGAGCAGACCGATCACGGCCCAGTCGGACGCATCGAGCGGCCGCCAGGCGGCAAACACGAAACCATCGCCAGCCGGAAACAGCTGAAGCCCGGCAATGCCCGCCGCCCCCGAAGCAGCAAGCGCGACATTGAGATTGAGCGCCATGGCAAAGGGCGCTTCGTCCCGGCATTTGCTCCAGGTGATGATCGCCGCGAGCGCGTAGAAAAAGGCAGCGAGCAGCGGCAGCAGAACGAAGGGCGAGGCGGACCCGGCGGCAGGATTGACGCTGACGACAACCCCGGCAAGGGCGATCACGATGGCGCACCAACGGACAAGGCCCACGGGTTCTTTGAGAATGAAGCGCGCAAGCAGCGCCATCCATAAGGGCGCGGTATAATAGCAGGCAGCCGCCAGCGAAAACGGCAGTTCCGGCAAGGATGCGTAATAGCAGAACCACATGGAAACGAGGCAGAGACTGCGAGCCGTTACCCAGCCGAGGCGCTGCGGAACAAGCCGCGTGCCACGCGCAAACAGTTTCAGCCCGAGCGCCAGGAGCAGAGCCGCGAAGAAGGAGCGCAGGAAGATCAGTTGCACAAGCGCAAAGCGAACACCTGAAAGTTTGACCAGCGCATCGGAAAGCGACAGCAGAAAGACCGAAGCGGTGATCAGCGCGATTCCCCTTGCCGGACCGCCAGAGAAGATAGAACCGGGTATCTTGTAAGCCATGGCCTATGCAAACAGCATAGCGCGCGCCATGAACAATGAATTCTGCTGAAGTCTCGGATCAACGACGCGAATGAAGCCGCCGGAAAATTGAAAAACGGCCCCGCTGAGCGGGACCGTTATCAGCTGTGCAAACAGGACCGTTCCGCCGGATCACATGTGGATCGGTTTGAAGAAGGCGGCGAGCGCTGCTTCCTTCACCGCTTCCGACATGGTCGGATGCGCGTGGCAGGTGCGGCCGAGGTCTTCGGCAGAACCGCCGAACTCCATCAGCACCGCCGCCTCATGGATCATCTCGCCGGCGCCGAAGCCGACGATGTGAACGCCGAGCACACGGTCGGTTCCCTTGTCGGCGAGCACCTTGACGAAGCCGTCGGTCGCTTCCATAGCGCGGGCGCGGCCATTGGCCATGAAGGGGAACTTGCCGACAGTGTAGGCGACGCCGTCCTTCTTCAGCTCCTCTTCGGTCTTGCCGACCGAGGCGACTTCCGGCTGAGTGTAGACCACGCTCGGGATCACGTCGTAATTCACGTGGCCGGCCTGGCCGGCGAGGATTTCGGCGAGCGCCACGCCCTCGTCCTCGGCCTTGTGGGCGAGCATCAGGCCCTTGACCACATCGCCGATCGCATAGATGCCGTCGACATTGGTCTTGAAGTGGTTGTCGATTTCCACGCGGCCGCGCTCATCCAGCTTCACGCCGGCTTCTTCCAAGCCAAGGCCCTCGGTATAGGGCTTGCGGCCCGTCGAGATCAGCACGATGTCGGCTTCGATGGTTTCGGCATCGCCGCCCTTGACCGGCTCGAAGGTGACCTTCGCGCCGTTGTCGGCTTTCTCGACCGCTGTCACCTTGGCGGAAAGCTTGAAGTCGAGGCCCTGCTTGGCGAGCATCTTCTGGAACTGCTTGGACATCTCGCCATCCATCGGCCCGAGGATCTTGTCTAGGAACTCGACCACGGTGACCTTGGCGCCAAGGCGCGACCAGACCGAGCCGAGCTCGAGCCCGATGACGCCGCCGCCGACGACGACCATGTGTTCGGGAACCTTCTTCAGAGCGATCGCGCCGGTGGAGGAGACGATGGTTTCCTCGTCGATTGCGACATCGACGCCCGGAATGCCGGCAACGTCCGAACCGGTGGCGATCACGATGTTCTTGGCTTCAAGCTCCTCGGTGGAGCCGTCTTCCTTGGTCACCTGAACCTTGCCGGCGGACACGATCTTGCCGGTGCCCTGGAAGCCGTCGATCTTGTTCTTCTTGAACAGGAAGGCAACGCCTTCGACATTCGACTTCACCACGGCATCCTTGTGGCCCATCAGCTTGTCGTGATCGAGTTCGACGCCGGAAAGCTTTACGCCGAGGCTTTCCATGCCGTGTGCGGCGTGGGCATACTGCTCGGAGGCATGCAGCAGCGCCTTGGACGGGATGCAGCCGACATTGAGGCAGGTGCCGCCATAGGTGGCGCGCTTTTCAACCACGGCGACCTTCAAGCCGAGTTGCGAGGCCTTGACCGCGCAGACATAGCCGCCGGGGCCGGAACCGATTACGATAAGATCATAGGACATCAGATTTCCTTCTCTTTTTGCGGTCATGGCCGATTGCGAAGGATGGGCGCAAGTGACCGTGATTGTCTTGGCCGGAGGCCGGATTTCGAAACCTCGCTCAGCCCGCTTTTTCCGTTGCCAGCTTCAGCCCGAAGGCGATGAAGACCGCGCCGCTTGCGCGGTTGATCCAGACGCTGGCCCTTTCAAAGGCGATGCGCATGCGGGGCGTGGTCAGGAACAGCGACACGCCGACGAACCACGCAATCAGGCACATCGCCATGACGAGGCCATAGCCGAACTTCACCCCTGCCGGAGTTTCATGACTGACCACGGTCGAAAAGATCGACAGGAAGAACAAGACCGGCTTCGGATTCAGCGCATTAGCGAGAAAGCCGAGCGAAAACGCCTTCACCGCTCCCTGCCTTGCCTTTGGTTCGGTAACCGCGACGGGAGCGACCTCGGCCTTGCCGGCGCGGATCGATTGGACGCCTAGATAGATCAGATAGGCGGCGCCCGCCCATTTGATCACGTTGAACACCATGATCGACTGCGAAATGATCAGCCCCAGCCCCATGATCGTGTAACTCACATGGAACATCAGCGAGGTGCCGACGCCGAAGCTGCTGAGCACCGCAGAACGTCTTCCCTGAACCAGCGCCTGCCGGATGATCATCGCGGTATCCGCGCCGGGAGCGACGATGGCAAAAGAGAAGATCGCCATCAGCGACGCGAGCTCAATCAGGTATTGATGCTGCATGAAGGGCGTCCCGGTTTATTGCCTGCTGAGCGCCAGTTTAACGCCGAAACCAGCAAAGGCCAGCGCCACGCTTCGCCGCATCCACGCCATCGCCCGTTCGCTCGACAATACCCGGTCGCGCATCAGACCGGAAAACTGACCGTAAACCACGAACACCGCAAAGGTCATCGCCATGAACACCGCCGAAAGCATCAGCATTTCGAGAACGGGCGCGGCGGCATCCGGCGAGACGAATTGCGGCAGGAAGGCAAGGAAGAAAACGGAGAGTTTGGGGTTCAGGATATTGATCAGAAAGCCGTTGCGGACGATCGCGATCAGGCCTCGCCGAGGCGTCCCCTCTCCGGAAACCCTGAGCGTGCCGCGATCCCTCAGCGTCTGCCAGGCAAGGTAGAGGAGATAGGCAACGCCGGCGAACTTGACCGTCTGGAACAGAAGCGCGCTGGTGTGAAACAGCGCGGCGAGCCCGAAGACGGAGGCGAGGATTGCCGGAATGATGCCGAGCGTGCAGCCGAAGGCGGCGGCGACGCTCGCCATCCTGCCCTGCGCCAGGCCGGTGGCGAGCGTGTAGACCACGCCCGTGCCGGGAGCCAGAACAACGATCAGCGCCGTAATCAGAAATTCGATGCTCATGCTTTCGGGCCCCCTGGCATTTGCTTGATCAGAGATCGAGAACCAGCCGTTCCGGATCCTCAAGCGTCTCCTTGACGCGGACGAGGAAGGTCACGGCTTCCTGACCGTCGACCATGCGGTGGTCGTAGGACAGCGCCAGATACATCATCGGGCGGATGACGACCTGGCCGCCGATCGCCATCGGGCGCTCCTGGATCTTGTGCATGCCGAGAATGCCCGACTGCGGGGCGTTCAGGATCGGCGAGGACATCAGCGAGCCGTAGACACCGCCATTGGTGATGGTGAAGGTGCCGCCCTGCATGTCCGCCATGGAAAGCTGGCCGCTGCGGGCCGCCTTGGCAAGACGCGCGATCTCGGCCTCGATCTCGGCGATCGACATCTGGTCGGCATCGCGCACGACCGGAACCACAAGACCCTTGTCCGTGCCGACGGCCATGCCGATGTGGCAGAAGTTCTTGTAGATGATGTCCGTGCCGTCGATCTCGGCATTGACGGCCGGGATTTCCTTCAGGGCGTGACAGACAGCCTTGGTGAAGAAGCCCATGAAGCCGAGCTTCACGTCGTGCTTCTTCAGGAACAGGTCCTTGTACTTGGAGCGCATTTCCATCACGGCCGTCATGTCCACCTCGTTATAGGTGGTCAGCATGGCTGCGGTATTCTGCGCGTCCTTCAGGCGCTTGGCGATGGTCTGACGCAGGCGGGTCATCTTGACGCGTTCCTCGCGGTCGGCATCCTCGACCTTGGAGGGCGCGCGCTGCGGGGCCTTGGCCGGCTCTGCGGCCGGGGCGGAGGTGCCCTTGGCTGCTGCGGCGATCACGTCGCCCTTCAGCACCTGACCGCGCTTGCCCGAACCTTCTACCTGGTCGGCGGAGATGTTCTTTTCTTCCATCATCTTGGCAGCGGACGGCGCTGCCGGCATGTCGGAGCCGCCGGACTTCGGCTTGTCTTCGGCCTTGGCCTCTTCCTTCTTGGGCTCTTCCTTCGGCGCCTCGGCCTTCGGCTCTTCCTTTGCGCCGCCAGCGGCAGGCGCATCGCCCTCGGCGATCTGGCCGAGAAGGGCGTCGAGTTCGACGGTCTCGCCTTCGCCGGCAACGATCTCGGAAAGCGTGCCGGACGCGGGCGCCGGAACCTCGATGGTCACCTTGTCGGTTTCCAGCTCGACAATCGGCTCATCGGCGGCGATGGCGTCGCCGACCTTCTTGTACCAGGTGCCGACCGTTGCTTCGGTAACGGATTCACCCAAAGTGGGAACGCGGATTTCAGTGGCCATGTCAAAAGTCCCGATATTGATAAACGTGGTGTCCGGATCGCCTTGAAGCGGTCGTTCACGTGCCGGGCTTTGAAGGTCCGGCACGCTGTTGCTCGTGTTACTCGCCGAGCGCGTCGTCGAGGAAGGCCGCAAGCTGCGCCTGGTGGCGCGACATCAGGCCCGTCGCCGTCGAGGCGGCAGCCGCGCGTCCGGCATAGCGGACGCGGCTGTGCTTGGCGTCGATATGGGTCAAGACCCATTCCAGATAGGGCTCGATGAACGACCAGGCGCCCATATTCTTCGGCTCTTCCTGGCACCAGACCATTTCCGCGTTCTTGAAGCGCGAAAGCATGTTGATCAGCGCCTTGGCCGGGAACGGGTAAAGCTGTTCGACGCGCAGCAGGTAGACATCATCGATACCGCGCTTCTCGCGCTCCTCGAACAGGTCGTAATAGACCTTGCCCGAGCACAGCACGACGCGGCGGATCTTGGAGTCCTTGACCAGCTTGATCGGCGTATCCTGCTCGACCGCATCATCCCACAACAGTCGATGGAAGGCGGTCTCGCCGGCCATTTCCGAAAGCGTCGACTGGGCGCGCTTGTGGCGCAGCAGCGATTTCGGCGTCATCAGGATCAGCGGCTTGCGGAAATCACGCTTCAGCTGGCGGCGCAGAATGTGGAAATAATTCGCAGGCGTGGTGCAGTTGGCGACCTGCATGTTGTCTTCGGCGCACATCTGCAGCCAGCGCTCCAGACGGGCAGACGAGTGTTCCGGCCCCTGCCCCTCATAGCCGTGCGGCAGGAGGCAGACGAGACCGGACATGCGCAGCCACTTGCGTTCGCCGGACGAGATGAACTGATCGAAGATCACCTGGGCGCCGTTGGCAAAGTCGCCGAACTGGGCTTCCCACAGCGTCAGGGCGTTCGGACGGGCCAGCGAATAGCCATATTCGAAGCCGAGCACGGCCTCTTCGGAGAGCATCGAGTTGACGACTTCGTAGCGGCCCTGGCCGGAGCGGATGTTCTGCAGCGGCAGGTAGCGTTCCTCGGTCTCCTGATCATAGAGAACCGAATGGCGCTGCGAGAAGGTGCCACGCTCGCAATCCTGGCCGGACAGGCGGACCTTGAAGCCCTCGTAGCAGAGCGAACCGAAAGCCAGCGCTTCGGCCATGGCCCAGTCGATGCCCTCGCCGGTCTCGATCATCTTGGCGCGGTTGTCGAGGAAGCGCTGCACGGTGCGGTGGACGTTGAAGCCCTCCGGCACTTCGGTCAGCTTCTTGCCGATCTCCTTCAGCGTCTTCATCGGCACGGAGGTCTTGCCGCGCCGCAGCTCGTCGGCATTGTCGGCGGCGCGAAGCCCCGACCATTCACCGTCCAGCCAGTCGGCCTTGTTCGGCTTGTAGGAAGAGCCCGCCTCGAATTCCTGCTCGAGGAAGCTCTTCCAGTCGGCAAGCATGCCCTCGAACTCGTCCTTGGTGATCAGGCCTTCCTTGATCAGACGGTCGGCATAGAGCTTGGTGACCGTCTCGTGGCCGCGGATGACCTTGTACATCTTCGGCTGGGTGAATGCGGGCTCATCGCCCTCATTATGGCCGAAGCGACGGTAGCAGAACATGTCGATGACGACGGGCTTGTGGAACTTCATGCGGAATTCGGTCGCAACCTTGGCCGCATAGACCACGGCTTCCGGATCGTCGCCGTTCACGTGGAAGATCGGCGCCTCGATCATCTTCGCCACATCCGACGGATAGGGCGAGGAACGCGAGAAGGCCGGATTGGTGGTGAAGCCGATCTGGTTGTTGACGATGAAATGCACCGTGCCGGCCACGCGGTGGCCGCGCAGACCGGAAAGGCCGAGAATTTCAGCGACCACGCCCTGGCCGGCAAAGGCGGCATCGCCGTGCAGCAGAAGCGGCATGACCTTGGCGCGCTCCGACAGCGGCACGATCTCGCCCTCGCGACGCGTGGCGATGATGTCCTGCTTGGCGCGGGCCTTGCCCATGACGACCGGGTCGACGATTTCCAGATGCGAGGGGTTCGCCGTCAGCGACAGGTGGACGTTGTTGCCGTCGAACTCGCGGTCGGAGGAAGCGCCCAGATGGTACTTCACGTCGCCCGAGCCTTCGACATCGTCAGGCTTGAACGAACCGCCCTTGAATTCGTGGAAGATGGCGCGGTGGGTCTTGGCCATCACCTGGGACAGAACGTTGAGACGGCCGCGATGCGGCATGCCCAGCACGATTTCCTTCAGGCCCAGCGAACCGCCGCGCTTGATGATCTGTTCCAGCGCCGGGATCAGCGATTCCGCGCCATCAAGGCCGAAACGCTTGGTGCCCTTGTACTTGGTGTCGAGGAACTTCTCGAAGCCCTCCGCCTCGATCAGCTTCTGCAGGATCGCCTTCTTGCCGTTTTCGGTGAAGGTGATGCTCTTTTCCGGTCCCTCGATGCGCTCCTGGATCCAGGACTTTTCTTCCGGATTGGAAATGTGCATGAACTCGACGCCGAGCGTGGTGCAATAGGTGCGCGTCAGGATGTCGACCATTTCCGGGATGGTGGCGTATTCCAGGCCCAGAACATTGTCGAGGAAGATGCGGCGGTCGTAATCGGCTTCGGTGAAGCCATAGGCCTTCGGCGACAGTTCGTTGTAATCGTCATCCGCCATGCCGGCGAGGCCGAGCGGATCAAGCTTGGCGTGCAGATGGCCGCGCATGCGGAAGGCGCGGATCATCATCAGCGCGCGCACGGAATCGCGGGTGGAGCGCAGCACGTCCTCGTTGGAGACGGCGGTGCCTTCGGCCGCTGCCTTGCCGCGCAGCTTCTTCTCGACCACCTGCTCGACATCGGCCCAGTTGCCGTCAAGCGCCGCCGTCAGGTCGTCATTGGGCTTGACCGGCCAGTTGTCCTTTTTCCAGGACGCGCCTTCGGCCGCCTTGCGCACGGCATCCGGATCGTCGCCGAGCGCCTTGAAGAAGTCTCGCCACTCCTCCGAAACCGAGTTCGGATCATCTTCATAGGCCGCGTACAGATGCTCGATATAGGTCGCGTTGGCGCCATCGAGAAACGAGGTCAGAAGAAATTGTTCGTTGGCTTCTTGCCTTGACATATGCACCGCGCGGATCGAAATCCGCCTCCCGCTTGAAACGACGAAACCGGCTCTTGGCCGGACCATCCGATGAAACACCGATTGTGACGACCGTCAAATGGCCACAAAAACGGTAAATTCGTGACGGCCCATCCGAAAAAAGGCCGTCACGCATCTGTTCTTAGGTGGATCAGCCCTTCAGGACTTCAACCAGCGTCTTGCCGAGACGCGCCGGGGACGGCGACACCTTGATGCCGGCCGATTCCATCGCCTCGATCTTGTCTTCAGCGCCGCCCTTGCCGCCGGAGATCACGGCGCCGGCATGGCCCATGGTGCGGCCGGGAGGAGCGGTGCGGCCCGCGATGAAGCCGACCATCGGCTTCTTGCGGCCCTTCTTGGCCTCGTCCTTCAGGAACTGCGCGGCTTCTTCCTCGGCCGAACCGCCGATTTCACCGATCATGATGATGGACTCGGTCGCATCGTCCGCCAGGAACATTTCCAGCATGTCGATGAACTCGGTGCCCTTGACCGGGTCGCCGCCAATGCCGACGGCCGTGGTCTGGCCGAGGCCTTCATTGGTGGTCTGGAACACGGCTTCATAGGTGAGCGTGCCGGAGCGCGACAGCACGCCGACGGAGCCCTTCTTGAAGATCGAGCCCGGCATGATACCGATCTTGCATTCTTCCGGCGTCAGGACGCCGGGGCAGTTCGGCCCGATCAGGCGCGACTTCGACTTGTCGAGCTTCGCCTTGACCTTGACCATGTCGGCCACCGGAATGCCTTCCGTGATGCAGACGATCAGCGGGATCTCGGCTTCGATCGCTTCCAGGATCGCAGCGCCCGCGCCTGCCGGCGGAACGTAGATCACGGATGCATCGGCGCCCGTCTTTTCCTTGCCTTCGGCAACCGAGGCAAAGATCGGCAGATTGGTGCCGTCAACGCCGGACGACCACTCGGTGCCGCCCTTCTTCGGATGGATACCGCCGACCATCTTGGTGCCGTAATAGGCAAGCGCCTGCTCGGTATGGAAGGTGCCGGTCTTGCCGGTGAGGCCCTGAACCAGAACCTTGGTGTCTTTATTGACCAGAATTGACATGGGTACTCAGGCCTCCTTCACGGCCGAAACGATTTTCTGCGCCGCGTCGTCGAGATCGTCGGCGGAGATGACGTTCAGGCCGCTCTCGTCGATGATCTTCTTGCCGAGTTCGACATTGGTGCCCTCGAGACGGACGACCAGCGGAACCTTGAGGCCGACTTCCTTGACGGCCGCGATCACGCCTTCGGCGATGACGTCGCAGCGCATGATGCCGCCGAAGATGTTGACGAGAATGCCCTTCACGGCCGGGTCGGCGGTGATGATCTTGAAGGCCGCCGTGACCTTTTCCTTCGAAGCGCCGCCGCCGACGTCGAGGAAGTTGGCCGGTTCCGCGCCGTAGAGCTTGATGATGTCCATCGTCGCCATGGCAAGGCCCGCGCCATTGACCATGCAGCCGATATTGCCGTCGAGCGCCACATAGGCGAGGTCATACTTCGAAGCCTCGATCTCCTTGGCGTCCTCTTCCGTCGTGTCGCGCAGCGCACGAACGTCATCGTGGCGGAAGAGCGCATTGCCGTCGAAGGAGACCTTGGCGTCGAGAACGCGCAGATGGCCGTTTTCCATGACGATCAGCGGGTTGATCTCCAGAAGGCTCATGTCCTTTTCGACAAAGGCCTTGTAGAGGATCGGGAACAGACGCTCGGCGTCCTTGGCGGCCTCGCCCTCAAGCTTCAGCGCCTCGCTGAGCGTCTTGACATTGGAGGCGGTCACGCCGGTGTCGGGATCGATCGCGACGGTGACGATCTTGTCCGGGGTTTCTTCGGCGACGGTCTCGATGTCCATGCCGCCTTCGGTGGAAACGACGAAGGCCACCTGGCCGACGGTGCGGTCGACCAGCAGCGAGCAGTAGAGTTCGCGGTCGATATCGGCGCCGTCCTCGATATAGAGGCGGTTAACCTGCTTGCCGGCAGGACCCGTCTGCTTGGTCACCAGCGTGTTGCCGAGCATCTCGTTGACGAAAGTCTTGACCTCGTCAGCCGACTTGGCGAGGCGAACGCCGCCCTTGGCGTCAGCCGGCAGTTCCTTGAACTTGCCCTTGCCGCGGCCGCCGGCGTGGATCTGGCTCTTGACCACATAAAGCGGACCGGGAAGCTTGCCGACAGCGGCCTCGACCTCATCGGCGCTCAGGATGGCAACGCCATCGGCGACCGGCGCGCCATAGCCCTTCAGCAGAGCCTTGGCCTGGTATTCATGAATATTCATGCGGATATCCGTCCTTTTAGAGAAAGCGGCTTATTTCAGAGCGGGTGCGATTTCCTTGCAGGCGTTGCAGAGACCCTTGACGGCGTCCACCGACTTGTCGAAGCCCGCCTTGTCCTCGCCCGTAAGCTCGATTTCGACGATGCGCTCGACGCCGCCTTCACCGATGACGATCGGCACGCCGACATACATGCCGTCAACGCCGTACTGGCCGGTGAGGTGGGCAGCGGCAGGCATGACGCGCTTCTTGTCCTTCAGGTAGCTCTCGGCCATGGCGATGGCGGAGGCAGCCGGCGCGTAATAGGCCGAGCCGTTCTTCAGGAGAGCAACGATCTCGCCGCCGCCGCCACGGGTGCGGGTGATGATCGCGTCGAGCTTTTCCTGGGTGGTCCAGCCCATCTTGACCAGATCGGGCAGCGGAATGCCGGCGACGGTCGAATACTGCGCGACCGGCACCATGGTATCGCCATGGCCGCCGAGAACGAAGGCGGTGACGTCTTCAACGGAGACGTTGAATTCTTCGGCGAGGAAGTAGCGGAAGCGCGCCGAGTCCAGCACGCCGGCCATGCCGACGACCTTTTCCGCCGGAAGACCGGAGAACTTCTGCAGCGCCCAGACCATGGCGTCCAGCGGGTTGGTGATGCAGATGACGAAGGCGTTGGGCGCATACTGCTTGATGCCCGCGCCGACGGCTTCCATCACCTTCAGATTGATGCCGAGAAGGTCGTCGCGGCTCATGCCCGGCTTGCGCGGCACGCCGGCGGTGACGATGCAGACGTCCGCGCCTTCGATTGCCGAATAGTCCGAAGCGCCGGAAAGCTTCGCGTCAAATCCATCGACCGGCGAGGATTCCGCGATATCGAGCGCCTTGCCCTGCGGCAGGCCATCAGCGATATCGAACAGGACGACATCGCCCAGCTCCTTCAGCCCCGCCAGATGCGCGAGCGTTCCCCCGATCATGCCCGAACCGATCAATGCGATTTTATTGCGCGCCATGAATGTATCCTCTGAAAACTCATTTCTGGACGATGGTCAAAACCGTGCCCATGACGGGGTTGGGATATCGACAAACGGGGAATTTTTCAACCGGTTTTTACGAGACCAATATTTTCAATCGGTTATATATGTTTTATTTTACGTTTACGTCAAATAAATGCAGAAAGACGCCCTTATTTCGCCCATTTTTCCTTGTGCGCTGCGAGATAATCCGTGCTGCGCATCTCGAAAAGCCGCGAGGCCGTGCGCTCGAATTCGAACCCTTCCCGCCCCTTGCGATCAACCAGAAGTTCCTCCGGCATGGCTTCCGCCGAGATCACCGTGCGGATCGTCCGGTCGTAAAGCGTATCGACCAGAATGATGAAGCGCTTGATTTCATTGCGCTGATCGGCGGAAAGCTTCGGCACGTCATCGATGAAGACGGTCGAGAAGCGGTCGGTGATCGCCATATAGTCCGCCGCCCCCAGCGGCTTCCGGCACAGGTCGTCGAAGGTGAAGCGGGCAAAGGCGCCGCCTGCATTTGGCACATGCAGCACGCGCCCGCGCAACGCAATCTCGTCCGGCCCCGTTTCGGCCCCGCGCGTCGCCACATTCCAGGTTTCGTCCATTTTCCGCCGCGTCTCGTCGTCAAGCGGCGTCAGATAGACCGGCCGCCCCTCGAACTTCTCCATGCGGTAATCGGTATCCGAATCGAGTGTCGTTACCGTGACATTCTGCTTGAGGATCTTGATGAAAGGCAGGAACAGGCCGCGATTGAGGCCGTCCTTGTAGAGATCATCGGGCGCGACATTCGAGGTCGCCACGAGAATGCAGCCGCGCTCGAACAGGGCGGAGAAGAGCCGCGACAGGATCATCGCATCGGCAATATCGGTGACGGTGAACTCGTCGAAGCAGAGCAAACGGCTTTCGCCGATGATCTGGTCGGCGACCGGACCGATCGGATCGGCTTCCTTCACCTCGCCCGCCTTCAGCTTACGGCGGTGGATATTGATCCGCTCCTGAACATCGGCCATGAAGGCGTGGAAATGGGCGCGCCGCTTGTCGGCAATCGGCGCCGCCTCGAAGAACATGTCCATCAGCATCGTCTTGCCGCGCCCGACGCTGCCGTAAATGTAGAGCCCCTCCACCAGCGGCCCGCCCTTCTGGCGCGAAAGGCCGAAAAGGCGCGAAATCAGCCGCCCGCCCTTTTCCGCCGGTTTGACGGACGAGAGCCCTTCCAGAACACGGTCAAGCTCACCGGCGACGGCCAGCTGCGCGGGATCGGCCTTGAGCTGGCCCTTTTCGGTCATTGTCTCAAGTCGTCGGGTGACGGTCGTGGTTACGGCCATGAAAAATTCCGGAACAGAGATGAACATGCCGCGGGCAGCGCGGCGAGGGAGCCTGATACGGCTCTATCTGACAAATGCCCAACAAAAAAGGGCCCGCCTGAGCGAGCCCTTGTCATATTGCCGGAGCTAGCGGCTCAGGACGACCTGCTGGCCGGAGCTGCTCGTGCCTTCGAGGCGACTCTCAGCGGTCTTGTAGAGCCGGGCGATTGCATAGCCATTGGCGTCATTGAGAACGAGCTGATCGCCGTTGATGCCCCAGGATTTCATCGTCGAAAGCCCGCCGGTGCAGCCGCGCGTTCCGCCGCGCAGGCCCTCGCCGAGATTGGTCAGCGTCAGGAACATGTCGCACTGGACGCCGCCCTCATTGGCCTTCCAGCTGCCGACGAGCCCGGCATTGGAAAGCGCCATGGCGCCGGCCGGTGCGGCGACATTGCCCATGCCGCCATTGCCCGTCGGCGCGCCGGGCGCTGCCGGGAACTGGCCCGTATTGCCCGCCGTCGCTGTATCAACCTGAGACTGGCCGGCCTGATAGGTTCCGGAATTGTAAGTGCCCTGTTGCGCGCCGCCGGGCGGTGGCAGATTGCTGCTCTGCACCTGACCCGCCGGCGCAGGCGTGAGAGGCTGCGGCTGGGGCGCCACCGGCTGGGAATAATTATAGCTGGTCCGCTGGCAGGCGCTCAGCGCCAGGACCGAGGCAATCGCCGTTGCGATCAGAACCTTTTGAACCATTTATTCGAAACTCCCGCTCATGCTCAGCCACTCGTCAATGCCAGCAATCATATCGTGCGTTTTCATGGCCCTGCAAGAGGCCGACCCGAAAAGACCGGCCGCTTGTCCCGTTCCAACAGACTCAAACCGCCCGCTCGACCAGCATTTTCTTGATGCCGGCGATGGCTTTCGCGGGGTTCAGCCCCTTCGGACAGGCCTGGGTGCAGTTCATGATGGTGTGGCAGCGATAAAGCCGGAAGGGGTCTTCCAGATTATCGAGACGCTCGCCGGTTGCCTCATCGCGGCTGTCGATCAGCCAGCGATAGGCCTGCAGCAGCACGGCCGGGCCAAGATAACGGTCGCCGTTCCACCAGTAGGACGGGCACGAGGTCGAGCAGCAGGCGCAGAGAATGCACTCGTAAAGACCGTCGAGCTTCACGCGGTCCTCATGGCTCTGCTTCCATTCCTTCGCCGGCGGCGGGGAGACGGTCTGCAGCCAAGGCTCGATAGAGCGGTGCTGGGCGTAGAAATTGTTGAGATCCGGCACGAGGTCCTTCACCACCGGCATGTGCGGCAAGGGATAGATCTTCACCGCGCCTTTGATCTCGTCCATGCCCTTGGTGCAGGCAAGCGTGTTGGTGCCGTCGATATTCATCGCGCAGGAGCCGCAAATGCCCTCGCGACAGGAGCGACGCAGCGTCAGCGTCGGGTCGATGTTGTTCTTGATGTATAAAAGCGCATCGAGAACCATCGGCCCGCAATCGTCGAGATCGATGAAATAGGTATCGACCGACGGATTCTCGCCGGTATCCGGATTCCAGCGATAGATCTTGAACTCGCGCAGATTGGCAGCGCCCTCAGGCTTCGGCCAGGTCTTGCCCGTCTTGATCTTCGAGTTCTTGGGAAGCGTGAATTCAACCATTTCCTATTTCCTCTCGATCAGTAGACACGTGCCTTGGGCGCGATCTTCTTGATGTCGATGCCGTCTGCGATCAGATCCTGGTGAACCGGGCGATAGTCGAGTTTCACCTCGCCGGCCTCGCTGACCCAGGACAGCGTGTGCTTGCGCCAGTTCTCGTCGTCGCGACCGGCGAACGGGCCGTCGGCATAATCCTCGCGGGCATGCGCGCCGCGGCTTTCCTTGCGGGCTTCCGCGCCGTAGACCGTGGTGATGGCGCAGGCCATGAGGTTATGGAGCTCCAGCGTTTCGACAAGGTCCGAGTTCCAGATCATCGAACGATCGGTGACCTTGACGTCCGGCAGTTCGCCCCAGATTGCCGAAATCCGCTGGCAGCCCTGTTCAAGCGTTTCCTGCGTACGGAAGACGGCAGCGTCTTCCTGCATGGCGCGCTGCATCTTGTCGCGCAGCACCGCCGTCGGCTTGGAGCCGTCGGCGTGGCGGATGCGGTCGAAGCGTTCCATGATCCTGTCGCAGGCAGCGGTGTTCAGCGCCGGGATCGGGCTTTCGCGATCGATCACCTGACCGGCGCGGATCGCGGCGGCGCGGCCGAAGACCACGAGGTCGATCAGCGAGTTGGAGCCGAGACGGTTGGCGCCGTGTACCGAGGCGCAGCCGGCCTCGCCGACGGCCATCAGGCCGGGGGCGATGCGTTCCGGATTCTCGCTGTCGGCGTTCAGCACCTCGCCCCAGTAATTGGTCGGGATGCCGCCCATATTGTAGTGCACCGTCGGCAGAACCGGGATCGGTTCGCGGGTCACATCCACGCCGGCGAAGATGCGCGCGCTTTCGGAAATGCCCGGAAGACGCTCCGCCAGGATAGCCGGATCGAGATGGTCAAGATGCAGGAAGATATGGTCCTTGTTCTTGCCGACGCCGCGGCCTTCACGGATTTCCATGGTCATGCAGCGCGACACCACGTCGCGCGAGGCAAGGTCCTTCGCCGACGGCGCATAGCGCTCCATGAAGCGCTCGCCCTCGGAATTGGTGAGGTATCCGCCCTCGCCGCGCGCGCCCTCGGTAATCAGGCAGCCCGCGCCATAAATGCCGGTCGGGTGGAACTGCACGAACTCCATGTCCTGCAGCGGCAGGCCGGCGCGCGCGATCATGCCGGCGCCATCGCCTGTGCAGGTGTGGGCAGACGTTGCCGAGAAATAGGTGCGGCCGTAGCCGCCGGTCGCCAACACCACCATCTTGGCGGAGAAGCGGTGGATCGTGCCGTCATCGAGGTTCCAGGCAACGACGCCGGTGCAGACACCATCATCGCTCATGATCAGGTCAAGCGCGAAGAACTCGATGAAGAACTCGGCATTGTTCCTGAGCGACTGGCCATAAAGCGTGTGCAGGATGGCATGGCCGGTACGGTCCGCCGCAGCACAGGTGCGCTGCACCGGCGGGCCGTCGCCGAAATTCTGCATGTGGCCGCCGAAGGGGCGCTGGTAGATCTTGCCCTCTTCGTTACGGGAAAACGGCACGCCGTAATGCTCAAGCTCATAGACGGCCTTCGGCGCTTCCATGACCATGTACTGCATGGCGTCGACGTCGCCGAGCCAGTCGGAGCCCTTGACCGTGTCATAGAGGTGCCACTGCCAGCTGTCCGGCGTCATGTTCTGCAGCGAGGCGGCAATGCCGCCCTGGGCGGCAACCGTGTGCGAGCGTGTGGGGAAAACCTTGGTGATGCAGGCGGTCTTGAAACCCTGCTCGGCCATGCCGAGCGTTGCGCGCAGACCCGCGCCGCCGGCGCCGACGACGACCACGTCATAGGCATGATCGACATACTCGTAGGCTTTACCGTTCTTTTCGGGAGAGGAAGTTGCCATCTGCTCGTTACCCCACAAATGCGATTTTCAGGAGGGCGAAGAGACAGAAGCCGCCCACCAGGACTGTGAAAAAATTGTTCGCCATCAGGGCGGAGAGCTTGAGGAGCTCATTGTGAACATAGTCATCGATGACCTCCTGCATGCCGATGCGCATGTGGATCAGCCCGGCGATCACCATCATCCCCATCAACACGGCGACGAAGGGATTGGCGAGCGAGCCGACAACGGTCTCGTAGGACGCGCCCAGATGGGCGATGACGAACAGGATGAAGACGATGAAGAGCGGCACGAGGGCGACAGCCGTCATGCGCTGCATCCAGAAATGGTGGGTCCCCTCCTTGGAGGAGCCGAGGCCGCGAACCTTTTTCAGCGGTGTACGCATATCCATGTGCTTATCCTCCTACCAGGCGATCAGGCCGATGATCCAGAGCACCACGGTGATGCCGACGGAGACGAAGGGGAGCGCGATCGCCATCTTGGTGGTAAACTCCTTGCCGAGCCCGTGGCCGAAATCCCAGGCGAAATGACGAAGCCCGCCGAGCAGGTGGTGCACCAGCGCCCAAGTGTAGCCGAACATGATGAGAAGCCCGAGCCAGGAGCCGAGGAACCAGCTCACACAATCGAAAGCCTCTTTGCCCATGGCGGCGGACACCAGCCAGGCGGCCAGAAGAACGGTGCCGAAATACAAGGCCACCCCGGTGATGCGATGGATGATCGACATCGCCATGGTCGGGATGAACTTGTAGACTTGAAGATGCGGCGACAGGGGCCGGTTGCTGGTCGGTGTGGCCATCAAAACCTCGCGGGTGTTCAAAAGGCGCATAGCATGATGCGGGCAGCCGTCGCCTGAGCGGCGGACAAAGCCGTTGTTCCACGGTGGTTTACCCATGACAAGGCATCGCGACAAGCCGATTCACGTCCGCCCGCCCGATTTAATCGGTTTGACGAAACAGGGAATCGACAAAGCGCCCGCCCTCCATCGACCGTGTGGGCGGAAAGTCGCACGGCTTCGGCTTAGAGTCCACTTGATTCGTTTTATATCAATAACTTAACATGACTAAAAGTCATATTTAGTTGAGAAGACCGGAAATCGGCGATCAGCGAAACCGCCAGACCGTGGTCTTCTTCACTTCGCTGTCTTCCAGAACCCGCGTCACCGGAACCTGATATTCGGCCAATCTGTCCAAGCGGGAATGAGGGCAATAGGCACGGCCCGGGTCGCCGACGAGAACGGTGACGCCGGCATCGGTCAGCGCCTCGAACCACGGTATCAGCTCTGCCGCCCAGTCGGCGTCGTAAAAGACATCACCGGCCAGAAGCACGTCGCAATCAGGCGCTTCGCCCATAAGATTGTCGCCGTGATAGGGAACCTCTACGTCGTTCAGCGCTGCATTGAGGCAAACGGCGGCGCCCGACCAGTGGTCGATGTCGGCCGCCAGCACCGAGGTGGCGCCCGCCTTCGCCGCCGCGATCGCGACAAGTCCCGAGCCTGACGCAAAGTCCACGATCCGCTTTCCGGCAACGCATCCGGGATGATCCAGCACATAGCGCGCAAGCCCCTGGCCGCCGGCCCAGGCAAAGGCCCAGAACGGCGGCGGCAGGCCAATCCCCTCAAGCTCGGCCTCTGTCTTCATCCAGAGGTCATGCACCTCGCTTGCGAGCCGAAGTCGGATTTCAGGCACATGCGGCGGCGTCAGGATATCGGTGTTTTGGAGGATGAATGCTTCACGATCGTTCATCGCAGGAAGCCGGAGCCATATTCGTTCGGCGCGCCGCCTTGTTCCGACGGCGGCATCGCCTCATCCTTTTTCGGAGCCGGGCCAGCGCGTTGTCGCCAGAACCCACAACCCGATGATATTTCCGAGCGGCACAAAGCAGAGCAGCACCCAAAAACCGGAAAATCCCATCCGGCGCAGAATGCGCGCCACCGGCCAGCCGAAAATGAGCCACCAAATGAGCGCGGCAATGGCAAGCTGCCAGAGCCCCCAGTGGGCGCCCATCCAGAAGGAATACTCATGCCCGTTCATGGCAATCACTCCCGAGAAAATATGAAGGCGGCAGCGACGCTAGGCTTACCGCGGCGGATTGTCCAGCCCGCCCATACGGCAGACTTCCAGCCATTCATCTTCCTTCACCGGCTGCACCGAAAGCCGCATCGATGTCACCAGCGCCATGTCGGCAAGCTTCGGATTGGCCTTCACATCCTTCAGCGTCACCGGCTTCGGCATGTCGGTCACCGCGCGGATGTCGACGCATTCCCAGCGCGGGTCGTCGGTGGTGCTGTCGTGATGGGCAAGTGCGCAGACTTCGCAGATGCCGACGACTTCGAGACCCTCATTGGAGTGGTAGAAGAAGCCCTTGTCGCCGATTTCCATGGCCCGCATGTTGTTGCGGGCCTGATAGTTGCGCACCCCGTCCCATTCTTCCCCGGCCTCGCCCTTGGCCTTCAGCATGTCCCAGGAAAACTTGAACGGTTCGGATTTGAAAAGCCAGTAGGCCATGAAGCTCAGACCCCCGGATTGTTGTAGAGCCACTTATAGGGCTTGACCTCGACCTTTTCGAACAGGCCGGCCTTGCCGTAGGGGTCTTCGGCGGCAATCGCCTCCGCCGAGGCCTGATCCTTCGCCTCGATCAGCAGCATCGAGCCGCAGGGCTTTTCGTGATCGTCGAGAAACGGGCCGGCGATCTTCAGCGTGCCCTTTTCATTCAGCCCGTCGAGCCATTCGAGGTGGCGGGGCCGGTTTTCCATACGGATATGAATGTGGTCGGGCTTGTCCTTGCACAAAACGGCGAAAAGCATGGTCTATCTCCTCTCGTTTCTCATTCGGTCGTGATCGGCCGGGTCATCAGTTCTTCAAGCGCCTGCGGGATGCCGAGCTTGCCGTCCAGCACGCGGGCGACCGCGTTCGAGATCGGCATCTGCACGCCGTAACTTTCGGCAAGCTCGCTGGCGACGGAGGCAGAATAGACCCCTTCGACAAGCGCCGCATTGATGTTGTCGAAATTGCCCTCGGCAAGCGCCACGCCATAGCGGAAATTGCGCGACTGGCGCGAGGAGCCGGTCAGCACCAGGTCGCCGAGACCGGAGAGGCCGCGCACGGTCTCGGCCTCGCCGCCCATGGCGACGGCAAGCCGCGACATTTCGGCAAGGCCGCGCGCGATCAGCGCCGCGCGCGCCGATTCGCCGAGATCCGCGCCCTCGACAATGCCGCAGGCGATCGCCAGAACGTTCTTCAGCGCCCCGCCGATCTGCACGCCGACGGGATCGCCGGAGGCATAGATGCGGAAGGTCCGGCCGGAAAGGATCGTCGCCGTCTCGCGCGCAAGCGTGCGGTCGCGGAAGGCCAGCGCCATGGCAATCGGCTTCCCGCCCGCCAGATCAATGGCAAAACCGGGACCGGACAGCGCGCCGGCATGGTGGTGCGGCAGCGCCTCGTTCAGGACATCGGTGATCAGCCTGCCGCTTGCCCGCTCAATGCCCTTGGCGGCGGAAACGATGACGGCATCCTTGTTCAGATAGGGCGCATAATAAAGGGCGGCAGCCCGCTGCGCCTGTGCGGGAACGGCGAGCACCACCGTATCGGCCACGCCGAGGATAGACGGGTCGATCGTGTAATTCAGCGCCTCGGGCAGGGTAATGCCCGGCAGCACCGCCTCATGGCGGCGGCTTTCGCGCATCGCCTCGATCAGCCCGGCATTGCGGCCGAGCAGCGTTACCTCGTCCTCGCCCTCATGGGCAAAGACGGCGGCGAGCGCCGTACCGAACGCGCCCGAACCGATGACGACAGTCTTTTTCTTTTCGCTCATGCTTTCGCACCTTTCCTTCCGCTGCCGATCAGGGCGGTCGCCTTGGCATCCAGCGGCCAGCGCGAGCGCACGGGCACTTCGAACCCATCTGCGGAAAAGCCGGCGGCTGCCCGCTCGAGCCCGGCCCAGGCGATCATCACCGCATTATCCGTGCAGAGCCTGAAAGGCGGCGCCACGAAGGCGAAGCCCTGGCTCTCGCACAGGGATGTCAGGACCGCCCTGATGGCGCTGTTGGCGGCAACACCGCCGGCGACAACCAGCGCCGGTCGGTTTTCTGCCGCAAATCCCTCTGCCTTGAAGCGGGCAAGCGACCGGCCGACGCGATCGCGCAGCGTTTCGGCAACAGCCAACTGGAAGGCGGCGCAGAGATCGGCGACATCCTGCTCGCCCAGCGGCGCAAGGTTCTGCGCCGCCTGCCGCACGGCCGTCTTCAGGCCGGAAAAGGAGAAATCGAGCCGCGCCTCGCCCTTCATCGGGCGCGGCAGGGGAATGCGTTTCGGATCGCCGGCCTTCGCCGCCGCTTCCACCTGCGGGCCGCCGGGGTAACCGAGACCCAGGAGCTTCGCCGTCTTGTCGAAGGCCTCACCCAGCGCGTCGTCAATGGTCGTGCCCCAGCGCTCATACTGTCCGACGCCCTTCACGAGAACGATCTGCGTATGACCGCCGGAAACCAGCAACATCAGGAAAGGAAATTTCACGCCGTTTGTCAGCCGCGCCGTCAGCGCATGGCCTTCGAGGTGATTGACGCCGTAGAAGGGCTTGTTCGCCGCATAGGCCATCGCCTTGCCGCTCATGGCGCCGACGATCAGGCCGCCGATCAGCCCCGGCCCTATGGTCGCGGCAATGCCGTCCAGTTCGGAAAGCGAAACTCCGGACTGCTCAAGAGCCTCGGCAATCAGCCGGTCCGTCGCCTCCACATGGGCGCGGGCGGCAATTTCCGGCACCACGCCGCCGAAGGCCGCATGTTCTTCAAGCTGGCTCAGCACCACATCGGCGAGGATTTCGCCGCGCCCGTCCGCATCGCGCGCGACAATGGCGGCGGCGGTTTCATCACAGCTCGATTCAATACCGAGAAAGACAGACTTCTTGTTCATGGGCTCAGACGAACATTTGCGGCGGCGCGCAATCCAGTTTACGAAACACCCGGTAACAACGGTGGACGCAGGATGCAAACGAAACCTTTGAGGATCGGCACGCGCGGCAGCCCGCTGGCGCTCGCACAGGCCCATGAGGCGCGCGACCGGCTGATGGCGGCCCATGGCCTGCCGGAAGACATGTTCGAGATCGTGGTGCTTTCGACCAAAGGCGACCGGATCACCGACCGGCCGCTCTCGGCGATCGGCGGCAAGGGTCTTTTCACCGAAGAACTCGAGGCGCAGCTTCTCTCGGGCGAACTCGATTTCGCCGTGCATTCGTCGAAGGACATGCCGACCACACTGCCGGAAGGGCTTGAACTCTCCACCTTCCTGCCGCGCGCCGACCCGCGCGACGCCTTCATCGGCCGGGACGTGAAAAAACTGGCCGATCTGCCGCAGGGCGCGGTCGTCGGCTCCTCCTCGCTGCGTCGCCAGGCGCTGATTCGCCGCCTGAGACCGGATATCGAGGTGGTGCTGTTTCGCGGCTCCGTCCAGACGCGGCTGCGGAAGCTGGCCGACGGCGTGGTCGACGGCACGTTTCTCGCCAATGCCGGCCTCAAGCGCCTCGGCATGGACGATGTGGCGACCGAGGTTTTGAGCGTGCGCGATTTCCTGCCCGCCCCCGCCCAAGGCGCGATCTGCATCGAACAGCGCTCGGGCGACCGGCGCATCGGTGATCTGCTCGCGCCGGTCAACGACGCGGATACGGCCATCGCGGTCACCTGCGAGCGCGCCTTTCTCGCTGCCCTCGACGGTTCCTGCCGCACGCCGATCGCGGCCTATGCCCGCTGTTTCAACGAGCGCATTTCGTTTTCCGGCATGATCCTGACGCCGGACGGCGCGACGGCGCACGACATCGTCACCGACGGCATGCGCGGGGAAGCGCAGAAAATCGGGCGTTGGGCCGGCGAACAGCTGAAGAAACGCGCGGGGCCGGGCTTCTTCGAAGACTGGACCTGACCATGCGCGTTCTGGTGACCCGACCGCAAGAGAAGGCGGAACGCACCTGCGCACGCCTCGCCGCCATGGGTCACGAGGCCTTTTCCTTGCCGCTCTTCCGACCCGTGCATTTTGACGATGTCGTGAAAGCGGCCCTTGCAGCGAGACACTGGCGGGCGCTTGCCGTCACCAGCGCCGAGGCGCTTGAAAACGTTGAAGCGAGCCGCGATGCGCCCGGTTTCAGGGACCTGCCGGTTTTCGCCGTCGGCAGAAAAACCGCCGACGCCGCCCGCGCTGCGGGCTTTACCCAGGTCATCGATGGCGGCGGCGACGGAGAACGTCTGGCCGAGACCATAGCCGCTTTCCCGCCCTCAGGCGATGGCCCGCTGCTTTATCTCGCCGGCGACCCGCGGGCGCCCTTCTTCGAGGAGGCGCTTCGACGGCTCGACGTCGCCTTCGAAACTGTGACGGCCTATGCGATGCGCCCCGTTGCCGACCTGCCGGTCGACGCCGTTCTGGAGGAGGCGAGGCCCGAAGCCGTGCTGCTTTACTCGGCGGCCGCGGCCGCGCGCTTCTTTGCGCTGGTCCCGGCGCAATTGCTCGCGCGACACGGGCTCAACCCGCTTTTCCTCTGTCTCAGCGCCAAGGTGGCGGCATCGGTTCCCGCTTGCCTCTCCGCCTCGGTCAGGATTGCCGGGGCGCCAGACGAGGAAGGCCTGCTCGCGCTTCTGAATTGACGGCGTTTTGTCGCGTTCGACCTTTTGCCGGGAACAACAAGCCCACAAAGACCTTTTCTAAACAGCGCGCGCCCTCTAACTTAGCGGCATGAAGCGCAAAAGAGGTAACCATGGTTTCGGACACGCCGTCACAGCCCCCGAAGAACGATAAACGCGAGGAGAATACCGTGACGCCGGCGGAAGGCGACGCTCGCGAATCCGCAAACCCGCCCGTTGCGCACGAGAAGAATGATGATGCCGTCAAGACCGCGATGGCCGATGTCGCCGCCGCGATCAAGCGCCACGAGGCGCACGGCGCCGACGAGACGCCGGCCGAGACGGACGGGACGGACGTCGACGAAAAGAACGCCGAGACCGCTTCGGATGGCGGCGGCATGCCTCCGCCGCCCAAGAATGACGAACCGCCGGAAGACAACCGGCGCGGGCCCGGCGCAGGGACTCTGCTTGCGGCAGGGCTTGCCGGAGGCGTGATCGCCCTTGCCGGAGCCGCCGCGCTTTTCTATTCCGGCGTCCTGAGCCAGACCGGCCCTTCGGCAAAACTGCAGGACGAGCTTGCCGCGCTTCGCCAGGACGTTACGGCACTCAAATCCGGCGACCAGTCAAACGTGGTCAGCACGCTCCAGTCTGATCTCTCAGCCCTGAAGGAACGGGTCGAAAGCCTCTCCGGCGCCGGTGGCGACAGCCTTTCCGCCCTTCAAAGCCAGGTGGCCGAGCTGCAGAAGACGGTTCAGTCGGATGCCAGCCAACTGCAATCGCTTGCCCAGGAAAACGACAACCTGAAGAGCGCGATCAGTTCCGACCAGCAGGCCATGCAGCAGAAACTCGCCGCCCTCGAGCAGAAGGTGAACACGCCCGGCAAGGACCTTGCCGTTGCCCGCGCGATCGCGGCCGCCGGTCTGAAATCGGCCATTGACCGGGGCGATGATTTCGCCGCCGAACTCTCCACCTATGCCCAGGTCGCGCCTCAGAATGCCGACCTATCCGCGCTGCAATCGCTGGCGCAAGACGGCGTGCCGACGCGTGAGGCCCTGACCGAACAGTTTTCGTCTCTTGCCAACGACATCATCGAGGCCGCCGACCAGCCGCCGCCCGATACCGGTATCTTCAATCGTCTCGTCGACAGCGCCAAGGGCCTCGTCAATGTACGACCCGTCGGTAATGTCCAGGGCGACGGCGTGCCGGCGATCGTCGCGCGCATCGAGAACAACCTCAAAGCAGGCAAGCTGAAACAGGCCGAGCAGGAATGGCAATCGCTTCCCGAAGACGCCAGGGCCGTTTCCGCGGATTTCGAAAAATCGCTATCCGCCCGCATCAAGGCCGATGACCTGGTGTCGGAAGCGCTGTCCGGCGCGCTTTCCAGCACCGCCGGCGCGCCGGTTGCGGGCGCCGCGACGGCCCCAGCCAACTAAGGAAGGAACGACATGATCAGGCTGCTTATCTTCGCGCTCGTCGTTCTCGCCTTCGCGCTCGGTTTTTCCTGGTTCGCGGACCGTCCCGGCGAACTGACGCTGACCTGGCAGGGACAATTGTTCCAGACGCCGCTGACCACGGCGCTGGCGCTGCTGATCGCGCTGATTTTCGTCGTCATGGTGGTCTGGTGGCTGGTGAGCGCGCTCTGGACCTCGCCCAACAGCGTTCGCCGTTATTTCCGCGCCCGCAAGCGGGATCGCGGCTATCAGGCGATCTCCACGGGGCTGATTGCGGCCGGTTCCGGCAATCTGGTGATGGCGCGCAAGATGAGCACGCGCGCCCACGCGCTGCTCAGCGTCGACCAGGAACCGCTCATTCATGTGCTGGATGCGCAGGTGGCGCTGATCGAGGGCAATCACGACAAGGCCCGCCGGCTGTTCGAGACCATGGCCGAAGACCCGGAAACGCAGGAACTTGGCCTGCGCGGGCTTTACCTTGAGGCCAAGCGCGTCGGCGCGGAAGAAGCCGCCCAGCAATATGCCGAGCGCGCCGCCGACAAGGCGCCCTATCTTGCCTGGGCCGCCAAGGCGACGCTCGAGGCTCGCACCCGTCAGGGCCGCTGGGATGATGCCATCCGCCTGCTGGATCAGCAGCGTTCCGCCAGGGTGACCGACAAGCAGGATTCCGCCCGCCTGAAGTCCGTGCTTCTGACGGCGCGGGCGGAAAGCAAGCTCGACACCGACACCAAGGGCGCAGCCGCCGACGCGCTTCAGGCGCTGAAGCTGCGCGATGATTTTCATCCGGCGGCGATCATTGCCGCCAAGGCCTATCTGGCGCAGGGCAATCTGAGAAAGTCCGCCGGCGTGCTGGAAATGGTCTGGAAGAAGGAGCCGCACCCGCAGACCGGCGCGCTCTATGTGCGGGCGCGGGGCGGCGACACCGCGGTGGACCGACTGAAGCGGGCCGAGAAGCTGGAGGGTCTGAAGCCCAACAATCCGGTTTCGCTTATGGTGGTCGCCCGGGCAGCGCTCGATGCGCGCGAATTCGACAAGGCGCGCACCAAGGCAGAGGCCGCCGCCCGCATGCAGCCGCGCGAAAGCGCCTTCCTCCTGCTCGCCGATATCGAGGAAGCGGAGACCGGCGACCAGGGCCGCGTGCGCCACTGGATGGCGCAGGCGCTGCGCGCCGAGCGGGACCCGACCTGGGTGGCCGACGGCCTGGTGTCCGAATACTGGCGCCCCTTCTCGCCGGCGACCGGCAAGATCGACGCCTTCGAGTGGAAAGTGCCCTATGGCGCGATCGAGGGGCCGGTCGAGGAAGGCTCGGCGACACGTCTGGACGAGGCCCTGAAGAGCCTGCCGCCCGTCGGCGGCGCGAAGGCGGATGATGACAAGCCGGCCGACGACGCTCCGGTCTTCGATGACGCGGCAGAGGCGGAAGCCGAGGCCATGACAAGCGATGCCCCGAAGGGCCCGACCGGTGACAAACCGGAAGCCCCGACGGTGATCGATGCGGCTGCCGCCGCGCCGGCCGCCGTCGCCGAGGCCGCGCATATCGCCGAGACAGAAGAAAACGATGCTCGCTCCCCTGCCCGAAGCGAGGAGGAGGCACGCGAACAGCCTGAAGCCTCCGAGACGGCGAGGGAAGCGCCTGCCGATGGCATAGAGGCGAATGGCGAGCCGGTGGGCGACCGGAAGGCCGCGCATGCGGATCCTGTTTCCGCCGACAAGCCGGCCGAGGACGCGTACGCGCCGCCCCGCCCCGCCGAAAGCGGTCCGGAGGAGGAAGAGGAGGCCGACAGGAAAGCGGGTCTCTCGCCCTTCGGTGGACGCACGCCGGATGATCCGGGCATTGACGACGGTGAAGACGACGATCCGCCGCCGGCGAAAAAGCGCAGATTTTTCTGACCGGCCGTCCTGGCAATTGTCATAACCGTAATTTGACTGCTCGGGTGCTATTGGCCTATTGGCGGAAGAGCGTCAGCGCGCCATGATGTTTTCAGACTCACCAGCAAGGCACTTCCCGCATGTTCGAAAAAATCAGCCGGTTCCTCCAGGACATCACCAATGACGGCGCGGATGAAAGCGCCCGGCCGAATGATGCCCGCGTCGCCGTCGTTGCGCTCTGCTATCAGGTGATGGAAGCCGACGGCGTGGTGAGCGAAAGCGAGCAGAAGCGCCTGCGCGAACTGATGGAAAGCCAGTACGGCCTGCATGGCGCGGGGCTGGAGGATCTGATCACGGCCGGCGAAGAGGCCGGCAGCGAGGCCGTCGACTTCTACCGCTTCACCTCCGATGTGAAACGGCATCTCGATGAAGACCAGCGCATCCGGCTGATCGGGCTGCTCTGGGACATCGCCTATGCCGATGGCAACCGCACCGAGATGGAAGACAATGTGGTCTGGCGGATTGCCGAACTGGTCGGCGTTTCCGGACGCGACCGTGTGCTGGAACGACGAGCGGCGCTGAAACGGGCGAAGATTGCGGACGAGAAAGATAGCGAAAGCGATGAATGACAGAAAGAAACCGGTCCTGATCATCCTGCATCAGGAACGTTCGACGCCCGGGCGGGTCGGCCAGTTGCTCATGCAGAAGCGCTTCCCCCTTGACATTCGACGCCCTGCCCTCGGCGACACCCTGCCTTCAACGCTCGAAAACCACTCCGGCGCCGTCGTTTTCGGCGGCCCGATGAGCGCCAACGACAATGAGGACTATGTCCGCCGCGAGATCGACTGGCTTGATGTTCCGCTCAAGGAAGATCGCCCCTTCCTCGGCATCTGCCTCGGCGCGCAGATGCTGGCCCGACAACTGGGCGCGAAGGTCTACGGCAATCATGACGGCTCGGTGGAGATCGGCTGGTATCCGATCGAGGCCACCAACAATGGCCGGATGCTGATGAAATGGCCCTCCATGGTCTACCAGTTCCACCGAGAAGGATTCGAGCTGCCCCGCGGGGCCGAGTTGCTGGCGCGCGGCGACCTTTACCCCAACCAGGCCTATCGTTACGGCAAGAAGGCTTACGGCGTGCAGTTTCACGCCGAGCTAACGCGGATGATGATGCAGAGCTGGGTGGTGCGCGGCGCAAGCCGTTTCACCCTGCCGAAGGCGCAGCCGGGCAGCGCGCATCTGGAAGGCCGCATGCTGCACGACCGCGCCCTGAAAGCCTGGCTCGACAATTTCCTCGACATCGTCTTCGAGGAAGCCGGCTGAGCGGGTCCTATCGCCCGACGAGATGGTCGGGCGTCTCCAGACTGTCGACATTGCGCAGCTTGGTGAATTTCATCGCCCAGATGCCGGCGACCGCCAGCGACCCGACACCGCCGAAGATAACGGCGGGGACCGCCCCGATGACATGGGCCATGGTGCCGGCGCGGAACTCGCCGAGTTCGTTGGAGGCGCCGACGAACACCATGTTCACGGCATTGACCCGGCCGCGCAATTCGTCCGGCGTCCACAACGCGATCAGGGTTTCGCGCACATAGACCGAAATCATGTCCGCACCGCCCATTACCGCAAGCGCCGCAATCGAAATCCACGGGCTGGCGGAAACACCGAAGACAATCGTTGACAGGCCGAAAAGGGCGACGCCCACGAACATGTAGTAGCCGGCATGGTGGCGGATCGGCACGCTTGCCAGAACCAGCGCGACGAGCACCCCGCCAACGCCGGGCGCGGCGCGCAGAAGGCCGAGCCCCCAGGGACCGAGATCGAGAACATCGCGCGCAAAGACCGGCATCAGCGCCACGGCGCCGCCGAGAAGCACCACGAACAGGTCGAGCGAGATCGCGCCGAGCACGACCTTCTCGGTGGTGATGAAGCGGAAGCCGGCGAGGATGCTTTCAAACGAAACGGCGCTTTGCGGACGCCGGTTCGCAGGTTTCGGCACCATCAGCATCAGCACGGTCGCGCCGGCGAAAAGCGCAAGGGCGGTGGAATAGGCCAGCACCGCGCCGCCGCCGTAAAGCAAGCCGCCGGCGACCGGCCCGACGATGGAGGCGATCTGCCAGGACGAGGAATTCCATGCAATCGCGTTGGCAAGGTCCTTTTCCGGCACCAGGTTCGGCGCCAGAGACTGCAGCGCGGGCCCCGAAAAGGCTCGCTCCGTGCCGAAAACGGCCAGAAGCGCGAAGACCGGCCAGGGCGAGAAAAGCCCGAGCGCGGTGATCGTCAGCAGGGCGGCGGCGCACGCGGTGGCGACGGCAAAGCAGATCGCCGCAATCATCCGCCGGTTGTAACGGTCGGCGATCGTACCGGTCACCAGCGTCAGAAGCAGCGAGGGCAGGAACTGGAAAAGTCCGATCAGGCCGAGATAGAAGGCGTTTCCGGTTTCGTCATACATCTGCCAGCCAACGGCGACGGAGACGATCTGGACGGCAAAGGTGCCGAGGAAGCGCGAGAAGAAGTAAAGGGCGTAGCTTCGGTGTCGAAAGGCGTCGAAGCGGGCGCCGGTCTCCGAGTTTATCATCTGGACAAGGCTTTCCGGAAAACGAATAGCGAGACTGTTCCGGATTTTCGAACGATCTCAACCGCCGAAGACCAGAGGCCCCTTGCCCGTTTAGATTTGAATGTCTAAATGTTTGCAAGGAAAAAACGGGAGTTTTCAATGATCGCGCTACTCGAGACGGTTTATTACGCACTTGAAATCTATAAGTGGGTGATCATCGCCAGCGCCATATTCTCCTGGCTTTATGCGTTCAACATCATCAACGCGCGCAGCGAATTCATCAATTCGATCGGCCGCGCGCTCTACGCCATCACCGAGCCGGTCTATCGACCGATCCGAAATTTCCTGCCCAACCTCGGCGGAATCGACATTTCCCCGGTGATTGTCCTGTTGATCGTGTTCTTCCTGCAGCGCCTGATCGTGACCGGCCTGATCCCGCAGTTTTACTGAGCGCTCGGGAGCTTTGCAGCGGTTGCCGGTCGCCCGGTTTGCCCGCGCGAGCCGGTCGTCTGTCTTGATACAACTGAAAACGCCGGGCTCTCGAGACCCGGCGTCGTCGTTGCGCGCATCACACCGAAGGCGCGGAACGTGAAAAGCCTCAGCCCTTCTGTTTGGCGCGTTCGATCGCCTCGACGATCAGTTTCTTGGCTTCATTGACATCGTGCCAGCCGAAGATCTTGACCCATTTGCCGGGTTCCAGATCCTTGTAGTGCTCGAAGAAGTGCTCGACCTGTTTCAGCTGGATTTCCGGAATGTCGGTGAAATTCTGGACCTTGTCGAAACGGGCGCTGACGTCCTGCGACGGGACGGCGATGATCTTTTCGTCCTTGCCGGAATTGTCTTCCATCATCATCACGCCGATCGGGCGGACATTGATCACGCAACCGGGCATCAGCGGCCGGAAATTGCAGATCAGCACGTCGATCGGGTCGCCGTCATCGGAAAGCGTGTGGGGCACGAAGCCGTAATTGCCGGGATACATCATCGGCGTATAGAGGAAGCGGTCGACGACCAGCACGCCGGCATCCTTGTCCATCTCGTATTTGATCGGCTGGCCGCCCATCGGCACTTCGACAATAACGTTGATATCGTCCGGCGGGTTCTTGCCGATGGAAATCGCTTCAATACGCATAGGTGCCTCCAAACAGGGAAAATATCGCGACTTGGATAATCAAATTGGACGGACAAAGCAATAACGCGAAATGACTTCCGTTAATTTCCCGGTCGGCGTGTGCCGCAGGCCACCACAGTCAGTCCCAGGCGTAGGAAATCCTGCCGATCAGCCGGTCGCCATAGTGCTCCTCGGCGAAGGCGAGAGGCTTGCCGCCGAGCCCGCTGAAGAAGAGGGCGGCCTGGTCGAGCGTATCGATCGCCCAGCAGATCGTGCCTTTGCAGCCGAGCGAATTCAGCAGCCGGCGCGCCGCCTCGAACAGTTCGCGGCCAAAGCCGAGACCCTGATATTCGGGCAGAAGATAAATTTCGTAGATCTCGCCTTCCTGCGGCAGTGTCTTCACACGGTTGAGGCCGACGCTGGCATAGCCCACTGGCTCGCCCTCGACAGCGAGCACCAGAAGCGTTTCCTCGCTGGCTATCGCACGCCTCCACCAGGAAAGATTGCGCTCGGTGATCATCCTCTGCAGAACGGCATGGGGAATAATGCCCGCATAGGTATGCTGCCAGGCGCGCCAGTGCACGTTTGCGATCTTCTCCGCATCGTCCGCTTTCGCGGGGCGCACATCGCCAGACAATATCCTCATGGCACCCTACCGATATTCTTTCTCTCTCGGCACAGGCCGAGAATACGACAATCGACGTCATTTGCCCACACCAAATCGAACCGGAGGCCTGGCGGCATCGGCTCAGCTCGATCAGGCTGACCTGCCGTCCCGCCGCTTGAAAGCATCGGCAGCGGCCGATACCAGGCAATCGGCCATCATCGGATCGTCGAAAACAGCCATGATTTCCAAAACCGCGCTCGACGCGCCAAGAGCGGCAAGGTCTCGGTCCTTCGTCCCGGCCAGCCGGGCCATATCCTTCGCGGTCGTGACCGGCAGAAGCCCACCCGCGCCCGCCTGCGCGACAAGGTCGCGGGCGAGCGCGGGCGTGATCGCTTCGTGGTCGCCAAGCCGAACCCGTTCCGCGACGACGGCGCCTAGCCCTTCAAGGGTATCGAAGAACTTGTCGGGGTCGCCGATCCCGGCATAGGCGAGCACACGCCGGCCAGCGAGCCGGTCGGCCTCATCGCCCGCCGGCATCTGACTGAAACGCTCGATCGGCACATGCGCCTGCCGCGCAACAGCGGCGACATCCGCGGCGCCTGGTCCCTCGCCGTTGAGGAGAACGACATCGGTTTTCGGAAACTGGGCGGCAAGCGGCGCTCGCAAAGGCCCCGCCGGCAGGCAGAAGCCGTTGCCGAAGCCGCGCCTGGCATCCACCACGGCGACCGTGAAGTCGGGCCTCAGCCTGCCGCTCTGCAGCCCGTCATCCATGATGATGAAATCGACGCCCGCGCCGACCAGAAGTTCGGCCGCATCGACCCGTCCGGGCGAAACGGCCGCGGGCGCGGTGCGCGAGAGCATCAGCGCCTCGTCGCCCACATCGGCATGGGTATGCCGTTCAGGATCCACCAGACGCGCCGAGGTTACCCTCGCACCGTAGCCCCGCAACACGAAACCGGGCTTTCGACCCGCGGCAATGGCCGCCTTCGCCAGCGCTTCGGCGACCGGCGTCTTCCCGGTTCCGCCAACGGTGAAATTGCCCACGCACAGGACCGGAACGGAAACGCTTGCCCCTTTCGCCCGCCGCATGCGACGGCCGGCGATGGCCCCGTAAAGGCGCGAGAACGGCCAGAGAACGAAGCTCTGCACATGGCCCTTGCGCCACCAGAATGCATGGATTGTCGTCTTCATGCGAAAAAGGCCGCCCCCGTTTGACGACAAGAGGAAAGGGCGCGCCTTCAGCGAAGAGCCTTGCGCAGATCCTGGCTCGCAATCTTGTCCTTGATATTGACGGTGCGCTTCTTTTCAGGAACGGGCCGCGGCCGGGCGAAGAACCGGGCTTCCAGCCGCAGGGGCGCCAGAAAGCGCTCCATCCCTTTCATCGTCTTGATCAGCGCGCCGCGCATGTCCCGGACGCCGGCATAGCCGGCCGAAATCATCAGGCCGCGCGCATCCCGGTCGCTCAGGAGAAAATCGACCGACTGCATCAGCGCTTCCGGTCCTTCGACGGTGCGCACCGCGCCGCGCTGGCGAAGCTGCCTGTAGGTGTCGCGGAAATTGTCGATATAGGGGCCGGTGATCACCGCCGCGCCGAGCATGGCCGGCTCCAGCGGGTTCTGCCCGCCCTTGGCAACCAGCGAACGACCGACGAAAGCGATTTCGGTGAGGCGCAGGTAAAGGCCCATATCCCCCATCGTGTCGCCCAGAAGAATATCCGTCTCTTCCGCCGGTATTTCGCCGAGCGAACGACGGCAGACATTCAGCCCCTTCGCGGCAAAGAGCCCCGCCAGCACATCGCCGCGATCGGGATGGCGCGGCACGATCACGGTCAGGAGGCCGCGATGCTTGCCGCGTAGCGCCACATGCACGTCGGCGGCGATCTTCTCCTCGCCGTCAAAGGTCGAAATCGCGGCCCAGACGGGCCGCTCTCCGATCGCCTCGCGCAGGGTCCGGACAAGCTGGTCATCGGCCGGCGGCGCATCGCGATCAACCTTCAGGTTGCCGGTCACCGTGACATGCAGGGCGCCGAGATCGGAGAACCGTTCGGCGTCGAGGTCGGTCTGGGCCATGACCAGGGAAAAGCGCGAGAACAGGCTGCGCGCCAGTTCCCGGCGATGCATCCAGCGTTCGAAGGAGCGATCGGAAATCCGGCCGTTGACGATGATCTGCGCAATCTTGCGGCGGGCAAGCTCGCCGATCGTGACCGGCCAGACCTCCGTCTCCACATTGACGGCCAGATCCGGCCGCCAGTGGTCGAGAAACCGGGAGACGGCCGGGATCGCGTCGATCGGCACATATTGGTGGATCACGTCATCGCCGAAACGCTCCGCGGCGAGCCTGGCCGAAGTGACGGTTCCCGTCGTCAGGAGAATGGAAAGACCGCAGCCCTTGATCTCCTCGATCAGTTGCGTCACGGCAAGCGTTTCGCCGACGCTTGCGGCATGGACCCAGACCAGCGGCCCGTCCGGACGGATGCGCCCGGACCGCCCGAAACGTTCGCCGAGGCGACCGCGTTCTTCCTTGCCCTTGTGCTTGCGATACTGAAGTATCGCCCATAATAGAGGATAGCCGAGAACACCACCGAGCCGGTACCCGTTTTTGGCGAGCCAAACTGATGAACCAGTTTTCATACCTTCGTCCGCATCCCCGTTCATAACCTAAGGACAGGCAGCCGCACCGCTACCAAAACGCGAATCACCTGTTCCTAGAAATACCACCAAGCGGGAATCCGGACCAAGCCAACATTTTCCAAAAATGTCGTTTTGCCGATGCGTTCAACAAAAAAACGCAAAGTAACGCAGAAATCTACTTACATAGAATGCGCTAATCTGCAGAACTTCTAAAACATGTCCGTGCGGCGAAAAAAAGGAAGCCGCTCGCGAGGATCAGCTTTCGGGATCGAGAAGGCGGTGCAGATGAACAATGAAGTAACGCATATGGGCGTTGTCGACCGTCTGCTGGGCCTTTGATTTCCAGGCCGCATGGGCGCTCGCGTAATTCGGATAGATGCCCACGATGTCGAGCGCGTCGAGATCGGTGAATTTCATGCTTTTCAGGTTTTCCAGTTCGCCGCCGAAGACGAGATGCAGCAACTGCTTGTTTTCAACCGTATCAGCCATGGTGAGCCTCACTTTTTCGTTTACCTCAATTCCTCCGGCCAGTGTGTCGAAGGTTTGCACGGGCTTGTCAAGATTGTCCGGGCGGGCCGAATTGCCGCAACAGCGTGCCGACCAGCGCCCGGTTGCCGGCAAAAAGCGTACCGTGACGCACGCCCGGACGGTTATAGAAAAGCGCTTTGCCTCTGTCATCGAGAAGCGTCGCTCCGGCGCGCGAAAGGATGATGTCGGCCGCGGCCAGGTCCCAGTCGTGGGAGTTCGGCTTGACCAGCGTGCCGTCAAGCCGGCCCTCGGCCACGAGCGCAAGCCGGTAGGCGAGCGAAGGGATATAGGCCGCCCGCCTCATCCTTTCCCGAAAATGCGGCTGGAAGCGGTCTGCGAGGCTCGCGGGCAGGCAAAGCGCGAGTTCGCCATCGTCCGGCCCGCCCCGGCTTTCAGAAGCCCGGATCGCCACGCCGTTCAGCAGCGCCGGTCCGCCCTCCATCGCCGTGTAGACATCGCCGAGCGCAGGCGCCACGAGAACGCCGGCCACCGGTCGCTTGCGGCTGACCACGGCGACGCTGACCACCCAGTTCGTCTGCCCGCCCAGAAACCCGCGCGTGCCGTCGATCGGATCGACGACGAAGGCACGCTCGGTCTCAAGCCGGCGAAGATCGTCCCGGCTTTCCTCCGAAAGCCAGCCATAGTCCGGCCGCGCCCGGGTCAGGATCGCCTCGAGGCATGCGTTGGCGGCATAGTCGGCAGCGCTGACCGGCGACTGGCCGCCATTCTTCCACCACACTTCCGGGTCCTGGCCGAAATGCGACAACGCGACGGCGCCCGCCTCCCGCGCCGCTTCTTCAATCAGCGCGAGATCGGACGACCAGTCCTCGGCGGCGGTTTCATGATCAGTCAAACGCATCTGCCTTTCCGGGGGCGACCCGGTCGCTCGGCCTCAACGGCCGATTGGGAACGAGAGCAAGATATAGAGCCTTCCGGCGCTTTTGCGAGAGCGCATCTAGCGCCCGGCAAGCGTAAGCCCCTCGACAAGAATGCTGGGCGCGGCAATCGAGTAAAGGCGGTCAAGGTCATTTGCCGGCGTCATGGACAGGAACATGTCCTTCAGATTGCCGGCAATGGTGACCTGCGAGACCGGATAGGCGATCTCGCCGTTCTCGATCCAGAAGCCGCTGGCGCCGCGCGAATATTCGCCGGTCACCATGTTGACGCCCTGGCCGATCAGTTCGCTCACGTAGAGCCCGGTCCCGATCTCCCGCATCAGCTCTTCCGGGCTCTTGTCGCCGGGCTCGAGGGAAAGGTTTGTCGGCGACGCGGAAAGCGAATTGCCCGCGCGCGTGCCGCGTCCGTTGGTTTCAAAACCCAGTTCGCGCCCAAGCGCGGTGGACAGGAACCACTGCTGCAACACGCCGTCCTCGACCATCGCCAGCCTCCGGCTTTCCACGCCCTCGCCATCGAAGGGCTGGGAGCCCGCGCCGCGCCGGATCGACGGGTCGTCGATCACGTTCACCCCGGCCTTCACTATCTGCTTGCCGAGGCGATCACGCAGGAAACTGGTCTTGCGGGCAACGGCAGAGCCCGAGATCGCGCCGGCCAGATGGCCGAGGAGGCTGCGCGCCTGCCTCGCCTCGAACAGCACGGCCGCGCCCTTTCGGGTTTCAAGCTGGCGCGGGGAAAGGCGTGCGACCGCGCGCTCCCCGGCTTGCCGGCCGATCTCCTCTGCCGGGCGCAGATCGCCGTCGTGGGAGCGTGCGTCGCTGTCATGGTCGCGCTGCATGCTCGCGCCCTCGCCGGCGACGACCGAGACCGACGTGGATGAATAGGAACGGCGATAGCCGCCGGCAAAGCCGTGCGAGGTCACCAGCGCGAAGGAAACCGCACCGCGCGCCGCCCCGGCGCCCGAGCTTCTTGTGACGCCGTCGACCGAAAGCGCTGCCTCCTCTGCAGCAAGCGCGCGCGCCGCAAGCGTTTCGGTCGAAACGTCCGCCGGATCGTAAAGATCGAGATCCGGCACATCGCGCGCCAGCAGGTCGGGATCGGCGAGGCTTGCGAAAGGATCTTCCGGCGAAACCCGGGCCATGGCCAGCGCCCGGTCCACAAGGGTCTCGACATCGTCATCGGTATTGGTCGAGACGCTTGCGACCTTCGCGCCGGAAAAAACGCGCAGCGAAAAGCCCCGGTTTTCGGAGGCCTGCGCGTTCTCGCGCTTGCCCTCGCGCACCGATATGCTGCTGGAAGCCCCTTCGGAGACAACCACATCGGCGGCGTCGGCGCCTTTCTGTTTCGCAAGCGCGAGAATCCGCGCCGCGCGGTCGATCAGTTGGCCGGACTCTTTGTGGGATAGTTTCGATGACATGGGCATTGGCCTTTCCTTGGGCTTCCATTTATTGTTCACTTCCCATCGCATCAAGTATCGTGCGCCCCGACCGTTCTTTTTCTTTGCATTCAGGGACCAGCATATGGCGACGTCGCAGAGCCTCTTCACCGAAACCGTCTGGATGCTGGGGGCGGCCGCGATTGCGGCGCCGATCTTCAAGCGGCTGGGGCTCGGCACGGTTCTCGGCTACCTTGCCGGCGGCGTCATCATCGGCCCGGTTCTGCAGCGCATCTCGAATGGCGAGGAGGTTCTCCACGTCGCCGAACTCGGCATCGTCTTCCTGCTGTTCATGATCGGGCTGGAGCTGAAGCCGGCGCGGCTGTGGACCATGCGCAAGGATATTTTCGGCCTCGGCCTTGTCCAGGTCGCGGTCACCGGCGCAATCCTCGTGCCGCTCGCCTATCTCGGCGGCGTCGGCAACTGGAGCGCCGCCGTGATTGCCGGGTCCGGCCTTGCCCTGTCATCCACGGCCTTCGCCATGCAGATCCTCGACGACAATGGTGACGTGAACACCCGCTATGGCCAGCGCTCCTTCTCCATGCTGCTGTTCCAGGATATCGCCATCGTGCCGCTTCTGGCGCTTGTCAGCATCCTCGGCGGCGGCGTGGAGGAGGCAACAACCGCCGACATGCTGACGAGCGCGGCGCTTGCCCTTCTCGTGGTCGCGCTGATGGTCGCCGCCGGCCGCTATGTGCTGACGCCGGTGTTCCAGATCATCGCCGCCACCGGCGCGCGCGAGGTGATGATCGTCGCGGCGCTGTTCCTCGTCATCGGCTCGGCCATGGCCATGCAGATGGTGGGGCTCTCCATGGCCATGGGCGCCTTCCTCGCCGGGGTGATGCTCGCCGAATCATCCTACCGCCATGAGCTGGAGGCCGATATCGAGCCATTCCGGGGCGTGTTTCTGTCGATCTTCTTCATCGCCGTCGGGCTCTCTCTCGAGCTCCAGGTGGTCTATAACAACCTCCTGCTCATCGTCATCGCCGTGCCGGTGCTCCTTGCCGTCAAGGCAGCGGTGATCTACGGGCTCTGTCGCGTTTCAGGCTCGGGCCACGACGAGGCGATCCGCATTGCCGCACTTCTGCCCCAGGGCGGCGAATTCGGCTTCGTCATGTTCTCGACGGCGGCGGCGGCGGGCGTCCTGTCCAACGCCACCGCCTCGGTGCTGATTGCGGTGGTGACGCTTTCCATGGTCGCGACGCCGCTTTGCGTGCGGCTGGCCGAGCGGATCACGACGCGCCAGGAGGGCCACGAGGAGATGGAGGAGGATTTCGACGGCGCCGACGCCGACGTGCTGATGGTCGGCTTCTCCCGCTTCGGCCAGATCGCGGCGCAGATCCTGCTGGCGAGCGGACGCGACGTCACCATCATCGATTATTCGGCCGAACGTATCCGTCAGGCATCGGCTTTCGGCTTCCACATCTATTTCGGCGACGGCACCCGCAAGGAGGTGCTGGTCGCCGCCGGCATCGAAAAGGCCAAGATCGTTGCCGTGTGCACCCAGAAGCGCGAAATCACCGACCGGGTGATCGACGTGGTGCAGGAGAATTTCCCCCGCGCCCACATCTACGCCCGTTCCTACGACCGGGGCCATACGCTGGCGCTGCGCCAGCGCGGCGTTGAGTATGAGTTGCGCGAGACGCTCGAATCCGGCCTCGTCTTCGGCAAGGAAACGCTGATCGCGCTCGGCACCAGCGAGGACGAGGCGACCGCGATCACCGACGACATCCGCCGCCGCGACGCCAAGCGGCTGGAAATCCAGGCCGTCGAGGGCATCATGGCCGGCTCCGATATGCTCCACACCCACCCCGTCAGCCCGGAACCGCTGATGCGGCCGAAGCGCAACCGGATCGACCCGACCGTCAAGGTCACCGGCAAGGACATGGCCTGACGGCCTCAGGCCGCCTTGCGCAGTTCGCTCACCAGCGGCACGCCGCAGCGCTCCGCCATACGGGTGCGGTAGGCTTCGACCGGCTCCGGCACGGCAAGGTCCGGCACGATCGAAAGCGAGCGCAGCGTCGGAAACAGCATGATGTCGTCGATGGTCGAGGCTTCGGCGTCGGGCAGGAAGGACGACAGTGCCCCAAGGCCTTTCAGGATCTCGGCCTTATGGGTTTCGGTCTCGGCCAGAAGCCCGTCGAAGGCGCCGAACGTGGCCTCCTTCTTTTCTGTGAAGTAGGCCCGGGCCGAAGCGGTCCGGAACTCGGGAAAGACAGGATCCGGCGTGCGCGGGATCACCAGCGCGTTGACGGTGCCGCCCCAGGTCTTCAGCCAGTCGCTGATCTCCCGGCGCGGCGTGCCGCCAAACAGGCGCTCGCCCGAAAGACCGTCAACCTTGAGAACGATATCAAGGCTCTCGCCCATATGGCCGTCCTTGTCCTCGAGGATGGGCGCCATTTTCTTGCCGATCATCCGGATCGGCGTTTCCTCGTCGTCATTCGCCATGAAGGCAAGCTCGAACGGGATATTCTTCAACCCGAAGGGCATCCGGGCTCTCACGCAGAACGGGCAATGGTCATAAACATAGAGCTTCATCAGTATTTCCTTCCTGTTTGAGAGTGCGCCCCCCGAAACCACGCAGCCGATCAGAGCGCCCGGGCGGCCCACAGCAGTCCACGGGTCAATATGGCGCGCACATCGGGGATTTCGAGTTCAGCGGCCGTGTGACCGAGCGAGGAGTAGAAAACGCGGCCCTTGCCATGCTTCGTGGTGAAGACCACCGGCATGACCACATTCTTGCGCCAGGGATGGAACGCGCCGGAAAAGGTGGTGGACGCCAGCACCTCGACCGCCGGATCGTAATTCAGGTAGTATTGCTCGGACGTGTGTTCGAAGCTCTCGATGCCGTCCATGATCGGATGATCGGGGCGGGTCACATCGACCCGATAGGTGATGATGTCGCCGGGATGGGCAACCCAGTAGCAGCTTGCGGCATAGCGGAACGGCACGCTCGCGCGAAAGCTCGTGGCAAGGCCCATATGGTATCCGGCAAGTCCCGTGCCTGCCTGAACGGCGGCAATGAGCTTCGCCATCTTCTCCCTTGAAAGCTCGCCATCGGTGATCACCGGCACCACCAGGGCGTTGGCCCCGACATCCTCGGCGCCGAGCGCGTCATAGTCGTCGGTGACATCGACCGCGAAGTCATGGGCCTCAAGAATATCGCGGACCGTCTCCGCGCCTTCCTTCGGCGTGTGCAGCGCCATGCCGCCATAAACCACAAGCGCCTTTCGCCTAGTCATGGCCGTCTCCTTCCCTTCAATCGACGCGCTAAAGACCGAGGCCGACAGCCGCCGTGCGATGGACGCCCTTCGGCACATAGGACAGCGCATCCTCGCCCTTCAGCAGTTTCGCCGCCAGATGGATGACCGATAGCCACATTTCCGTGCCCTGCAGGCCCGCCTCCTGCCCGTCGGCAAAGGCAAACCCCGCATCAGCTTGCCAGCGTTCCGGCGCGCGAGCGATGATCACACGGGCCACCGCCTCGGCCTCGGAACGGCGGTGATCCGTCTGGGCAAGGCAGGTCAGAAGCGGATGGATCGTGTCGAGCAGGTTGCAGGCCGTATAGGCCGGCCCGGAAAAGCCGTCATGATTGCGGTAATTGGCAAGCACGGAATTGATCGCGGCTTCGGGATGCGGCACCGGCAGGCCGAACTGCGCATAAGTGCCCCGCGTCAGCCTGTAAAAGCCGTTGACCGGCTGAAGCAGGCCTTCTACCGCTGTCGGCGCGCCCCAAAGACCCGTCGCCCGGTCGACATGAAGCGCAAGCCAGCCGAACAGCGTTTCGCGCGCCCGGCCGGTTTCGAAATAGCGCGCGTTGAAATAAAGCGCCGTGCCGATCGCATCCACGGCAGCGCCCGCGCCCCAGGCGTTCTCCCGCCAGGGCAGGCTTTCCAGCCAAGCGCAAAGATCGGGCGCATCAAGCTCGACGGCTGCAATCCTGTGGTCCGGCCGGCTGCCGAGCACCTCCAGCGCATAACCGACAGAGAGCACGTTATAGAGCGCAATCCCGTCCTCGCGTAAGGGAAGATCCGGTTTCGGCGGCTGGCCGGGATCGGGAAAAAGGCCGGTAACGGGATCCTGCACCGCTTTCAGCGCGGCAATCGCGGTATCGACGTCCAATCCTTCCGGCCTTTCATCAAGCCCGGCGGCGATCTCGATCGCATCGCAGAGATGCCGCATGCTTGGACGCGCGGTTCCATCGGCCTCGCGGGAGACGTAGACGCCGTCACGCAGGTTTGCCGAAAGCACCACTCGCCATTCCGTCCCGATCTTTTCGCTGATATCCCGAAGCGCGCCATCGACGTCGCCGCCCGCCTTCGCGCGTTTCTCGCCGCGCTTTCGGATCGGCTTTGCGGGCACGCCGCCGGCGATCATATAGGGCGGAATATCGCGGGTCACGGTCGCGCCGGCGGCGATCACCGCGCCGCGCCCGATGCGCACGCCGTCAAGCACCACCACATTCGCGCCGATCCAGACATCGTCCTCGATGATGATGCCCCGGCTTTCATGCGGCTGGCGCGAGATCGGAATATCGGGATCCTCATAACCGTGGTTGAAGCCCATGATCTGCGCATGCGAGGCGATGCGCACATGATCGCCGCAGGTCACCTTTCCGGCAAGACAGGCATAGGCATTGACCGTGCAGTCGGCGCCAATCGCGATATCGCCGCGCACCACGGCATAGCCGGCAATGTAGGAGTCCGCACCGAGACGAAGCCTGTCGGTAAAGACCGCGGCCTTTTCCGCGACATAGGCCGTTTCGTCGATCACCGCCCCCGCGCGCCTTGCCAGGGCCACGCAGCGGGCCCGGTGGGCGGGGGCATCGATATCCTCCGGCCGGCGTTCCCATGTCAGGAACTGCAGCCGCGCCTCATGCAGGCGGGCATCGCTTTCGTTCTCAGGATCAGTGTTCATCCCGCCGCTCCGATCATCTTCAGGGCTTTCGACCGAGCCTGTTATGCGAGGCCGGCGCAGTGTCTTCAACCCATAACGCGCGACTGGCCGTTGCGATACCCCGCGCTGACATTGGAAAGGCGGACCGCCCCGCAAGAGGGGGCGGTTGATGATCATCGCGTCGCAATAAAGCCGGCCCGCAGGACGAGACGGTCAGCGCTTCCTCTTGCCGTCCAGGCTGAAGGCTCCGGGACCGGCAAAAACCATATACAGGAAGACAAAGCAGAACAGGATCGCCGCATCGCCGCCGTTGAGCGCCGGGAAGAAGCTGTTGGGCGCATGGAACATGAAATAGGCAACCGCCATCATGCCGGAAAGCACGAAGGCCGAAATGCGCGTGTAAAGCCCGACAATGATCAGAGCGCCGCCGACGATCTCCAGGATGCCGCCGAACCAGAGCAGCGAGAACATCGGCGGGTGCATGTCGGACACGGGAAAATGCAGGATCTTCTGGGTGCCGTGTTCAAGGAAGAGCAGGCCCGCAACGACCCTGAGCAGGGCCAGGAAGTAAGGCGCCATCGGCTGCAGCATTTTATTCATCTGTGACTCCATACGGTCTTTGGAAACAATCTGCGTCTTCGTGAGGCCGACTGGTCCTGACGCCAGAATACCTGAAAATGCGCTGAGTGAAACATCTGTCCCGGTAAACAGACAGTCGCCGGAAGGCGCTGGCCCGCAGCGCTTGAGGCCGGAGCCAAAACCGTGAGCCGTGCGACGGCGGTGGATTGAGTTTCGCCATTTCCGCCCATATAGTCGCCCGGCATTGAGGAGACCGGGCACCGGCGCCGGACAAGGAGACCAGGACGATGAGCGAACCCAAAGAAACCAAGGGCGCCGGAGAAGACCTGCAGCAGCAGGCGCTTTTCTACCACCGCTATCCGCGGGCCGGCAAACTCGAGATTCAGGCGATCAAGCCGCTCGGCAACCAGCGCGACCTGGCGCTTGCCTATTCTCCCGGCGTTGGCGCGCCCTGCATCGCCATCCACGACAACCCATCGGATGCGGCGAAATATACCTCGCGCAGCAACCTCGTCGCCGTCATCTCCAACGGCACGGCCGTTCTCGGACTTGGCAATATCGGCCCGCTCGCCTCCAAGCCGGTGATGGAAGGCAAGGCTGTGCTGTTCAAGAAATTCGCCGGCGTCGACGTTTTCGACATCGAGATCGACGCGCCGACCATCGATGAGATGGTCTCGACGATCTCAGCGCTCGAGCCGACCTTCGGCGGCGTCAACCTCGAGGACATCAAGGCGCCGGAATGTTTCGAGGTCGAGCGCATCCTGCGTGAGAAGATGCAGATCCCGGTCTTTCACGACGACCAGCATGGCACCGCCATCATCGTCGCTGCCGCGATCCTGAACGGACTTGAGCTTGCCGGCAAGTCGATCGAGAACGTCAAGATCGTGGCCTCGGGCGCGGGCGCCGCAGCGCTCGCCTGCCTTAACCTTCTGGTCTCGCTCGGTGCCAAACGGGAGAATATCTGGGTCTTCGATATCGACGGTCTCGTCTATCCGGGCCGCACCACCAATATGGACCGGTGGAAGGCGGTTTATGCCCAGGAAAGCGACGTCCACGCGCTGGCCGACCACATCGAGGGCGCCGACGTCTTCCTCGGCCTGTCGGTCGCGGGCGCGCTGAAGCCGGCGCTTCTGAAGCAGATGGCCGACAAGCCGATGATCATGGCGCTGGCCAATCCCGTGCCGGAGATCATGCCGGATCTCGCGCGCGCCGAACGCGAGGACGCGATGATCTGCACCGGCCGGTCGGATTTTCCCAACCAGGTCAACAACGTCCTCTGCTTCCCTTACATCTTCCGCGGCGCGCTCGATTGCGGCGCGCGCACCATCAACGAAGAGATGAAGATGGCCGCCGTCCGTGCAATCGCGGGGCTTGCCAAGGAGGAAGTCTGGGAGGTGCCGCATTCCTCCAGCGGCGAACCGCTGATCTTCGGGCCCGACTATCTGATCCCCTCCCCCTTCGATCCGCGCCTCATCCTGCGCATCGCGCCGGCCGTGGCGAAGGCTGCGGCCGAAAGCGGCGTCGCCGAGCGGCCGATCGGGGACTACGAAGCCTATTACGATCACCTCAACCGCTTCGCCTTCCGCTCCGGCCTTGTCATGAAGCCGGTCTTCGCCGCCGCCAAGGCGGCCGAGCCGAAGCGGGTGATCTTCTCCGACGGCGAGGACGAGCGGGTGATGCGCGCCGCCCAGGTGCTGGTCGAGGAAGGCATTTCCAGGCCCATTCTGATCGGACGGCCGAACGTGCTCGAGACCCGTATGAAACGCTACGGCCTCAGGATGCGGCCACAGGAGGATTACGACATCATCAACCCGGAAAGCGATTCGCGGTTTCGGGAATATGTCGAGGAATATCTCGGCTTCGTTGCCCGCAAGGGCGTGACGCCGGATCGCGCGCGCACCATCGTGCGCACCAATACCACGGTGATCGGCGCACTCGCCGTCAAGCGCGGCGATGCGGACGCGCTTCTGTGCGGCGTGGAAGGCCGTTTCGACCGGCATCTGCGCGATATCGGCAATATCATCGGCAAGCACGAGAATGTGCGCGATTTCTCCAGCCTGGGCCTGCTGATCTCCAACCGCGGCGCGACCTTCTTCGCCGATACCCACGTGACCTACTGCCCGACGCCCGAGGAGATCGCCGAAACCACGATCCAGTCGGCGCGCGCCGTCTCGCGTTTCGGCATGGTTGCCAAGGCAGCGCTCGTTTCCCATTCGAACTTCGGGTCACGCGATTCGGAAAGCGCCGCGCGCATGCGCGAGGCGCTCGCCATCATCCGCGAACGGATGCCGGACCTGGAAGTCGACGGCGAGATGCACGGCGACACCGCCATTTCCGATGTGCTTCGCAAGCGCGTCATGCCCAACAGCACGCTCGCCGGCGAGGCCAACCTCCTGGTCTTCCCCTCGCTCGATGCCGCGCATATCACCATGACGGTGGTCCAGGGCATGCTCGATGCGTTGCATGTGGGGCCGATTCTGCTCGGCAGCGCCCTTCCCGCACACATTCTTTCGCCCTCGGTCACCTCGCGCGGCATCGTCAACATGGCGACGCTTGCCGTGGTCGAAGCGGACCTGGCGCAGGAAGAGCATCGCCACGCGGGCTAGATTCGCGCTTTCAGCACGTTCTCCGTTCTGACGCATGCTCCCGCTTGCTGAACACCCTCAATATGCTTTCCGAAGACCGGTTCCGGTCTTCGGACCGATGCGCCAGGTCCGCTTCGTCCGAAGGGCGTTCCGAAGCGCCGGGTGAATGGCGCATCCGTTTTTCCCTGACCGGACGCGCCGGCAGGAAGAGCCGGTGCAGGCGAAACGCGCGCGCCCGAAAACGCGATCTCGCGACGGGCTGCTCCACCGTTCATGATTAGCATGGCTTTGCGCCGTCCACGCCCCTCCCGGACAGACCGGCGAATGCAGCAATCGATCTGGCGCGAAACTTACCCGTAAAAAGAGCATCTTTTATTTTAGCGCAACTCGACATTACCGGCGGTACATGTATATTGCCAGAAAAGGTTGCATGGCCGGTTGAGCGATCCGGCCACAACCGGGCTTGCCGGCAGATGCGCGGCAAACGGAGATCCTCATTGTTGCACTATGGAAAACAATAACAATACCAAGCGAGGCGAGGGCATGCGGCCTCCGGAAGAAGCCAAGACAGTTCAATTTATGCGCGATATCGACCTTGCCGCAGAGATCGAGATCCTTGCAAGGCTGCTCGCGTCGATTGCATCACATTTCGGCATGATCCATTTCACGCTGATGGATGTGCCGAAACCGCGGGCGGCAATCGCGCCTGTTCTCGTACACTGCACCACGCTGCCTCGTCCTTTCATCGAATCCCACGATCATGTCGGCCTCCTGCGCTCCATGCCCTTCGCGCCCGCCCACAGGCGCGCCGGCACGCCGCTGCAATGGTCTCTCGACGATATCCTCAAATGCGATGACCTGAGCCGGACCGATTTTGCCCAGCGGATGCGGGCCCTGGGGATCAATATGGGGGTCGTGTTCACTTTCGTCGCCGACATGGGCCGGCAGACGGCGCTCTTGTTTTTCGGCAATCGCGAGCCGCTCGGCAGCAAGGAAGAACTCGCCCTCACCCGCATCGCCCGGCGCGCCCTCAGGCGTCACGGCGAACTGCGCGATCCTCCCGGCCACCCCATGGGCAGCCTGTCGGCGCGCGAAACGGAGGTGATCCGCTGGACGGCAGAAGGCAAGACATCGCACGAGATCGGCGGCATTCTCGGGCTATCGGACCATACGGTCAACGCCTACCTGGCCAACGCCATCCGCAAGATGGATTGCGTCAACCGGGCGCAGCTAGTGGCCAAGGCGATCCGCCTCAATATCATCGACTGAGGCATTGCGCGGGCGCCTGGCGATTATCTCAACCCCGTCTTCTCCTTCCAGTGCTTGCGGCAATAGGAGACGTAGCGCTCATTGCCCCCTACTTCGATTTGCGGGCCGGCAAGCGCCACATTGCCCTCACCGTCAAGCCGGACCACCATGGTGGCCTTGCGTCCGCAATGGCAGATCGTCCGCACTTCGCGAATCTCGTCTGCCAAAACGAACAACTCCCGCGAGGCCGGGAACAGCTCGCCGCGAAAATCGGACCTGAGGCCGTAGGCCATCACCGGAAGGCCGAGTTCGTCCACAATCCGCGCAAGCTGCCAGACATGACCGGCTGTGGCGAAATGCGCCTCATCGACAAACAGGCAATCGATGGCCTTCTCGCCGTTCAGTCGACCGGCCAGTTCAAAGAGATCGGTCTCGGGCCCGAATGTCACGGCATCGGCCTTGAGCCCGATGCGGGACGAGACGACGCCCTTGCCGGCCCGATCATCGAACTCCGCCAGCAGGATCACGGCATGCATGCCGCGCTCGCGATAATTATAGGCCGCCTGCAGAAGCAGCGTCGATTTTCCCGCGTTCATCGTCGCGTAGTAATAGTGAAGCTTGGCCATTCCACCGATCCTTCCGGCTTTCTTTTGCCGAAAACGGCGGGCGCCGATAAGGCGCAAAATGCCGCAAATCACAGAAAAGACGCCGGGTCGGCCTTCGGCGACGGCAGTCAGCGCCCTTGTCGCGGCGGCCGGTTTGTGGAAAAGATCGCGCGGGCGCCCGCCGCCCGGTTCTCCGTCATCCGTTTCGAAAGCCCTTCGATGAACAAGGCCCTCGAACTGCGAAATATCGATATCGTGTTCGGCAAGCGTCCCAGGCGCGCCCTGCCGTTGATCGACGCCGGCCTTTCTCGCGATGACGTTCTGAAGAAGACGGGAAACCTTGTTGGCGTCAGCGATGCCTCGCTTGCGGTCGGCGAGGGCGAGATCGTCGTGCTGATGGGTCTTTCGGGTTCCGGAAAATCGACGCTGCTGCGCGCCGTGAATGGCCTGGCGCCGGTAACCCGCGGTACGGTGGAGGTTCAGACCGAGAACGGGCCGATCAACCCCTACGCCGGTGGCGGCCGCGCGCTGCGGGCGCTCAGGAACCGTTCGGTAGCCATGGTTTTCCAGCAGTTCGCCCTGTTGCCATGGCGCAGCGTTGCCGAAAACGTCGCGTTCGGACTTGAACTTGCAGGCACCCCCAAGAAGGAGAGACGCGATCGGGTCGAGGAACAGCTGGCCCTTGTCGGCCTCACGGATTGGGCCGATCAGCCGGTTCATGCCCTGTCCGGCGGAATGCAGCAAAGGGTGGGGCTGGCGCGCGCGCTTGCCACCGGCGCTCCGGTGTTGTTGATGGACGAGCCGTTCTCCGCGCTTGATCCGCTGATCCGCGCCCATCTTCAGGACGAGTTGCTGTCGCTTCAGGATCGATTGAGGAAGACCATTCTGTTCGTCAGCCATGACCTCGACGAGGCCATCAAGCTCGGCAACAGGATCGCGATCATGCAGGCGGGCAGGATCGTCCAGACCGGCACGCCGCGCGAGATCGTCAGCAGACCGGCGAGCGGCTACGTCGCCGATTTCGTCGCCCATGCCAACCGCTTTGCCTTTCTGACGGCAGAAGACATCATGCAGCCCGTGACCGACCGGGCACGGCTCGATGTCCGCATATCGGCGACGGTGAAGCCCGGCACGTCGGCGGCAGCGCTCCTGCGCGCGCTTTCCGAGCGTCCGGGCACGATCGGCGTCGTCGATCGCGGACGGATTGCCGGAACGATTACCGAGCAGGACATGATGATGCACCTTGCCGCCGCCCGCCCGACCGAGACCGGACAGGAGGAAACCCGATGAACAGAAATATCCTGCGCGAAACCGACGGGGCCGCAAGGGCGCTGGCCCGCAGGCTTGTCCGGGAAGCCCCTTACGCCGCGCTTGCCGTCAACGAAGAGGAAACCGGCTTCCCGCTCGCAAGCCGCGTTCTGCTGGCAACCGATATTGACGGCGCACCGGCGATCCTGGTCTCCGGGCTTTCCGTCCACACCCGCGCGATCGAGGCGGACGACCGCGTTTCAATCCTGACCGGAGAGCCGGCCAAGGGCGATCCGCTGGCCCACCCGCGCCTGACCACGCGCTGCCATGCACGCCTTGTTGATCGCGAAAGCGTGCACCACGCCTGGTTGCGCCGGCGCTTTCTCAGCCGGCACCCGAAAGCAAAAACTTACATTGACTTCCCCGATTTCAACCTGTTCCGCCTGGAGCCGGTTTCGGCCAATCTCAACGGCGGCTTCGGCAAGGCGTTCGTCCTGGAAGGGGCGGACCTTGTCCGGCCCGACGCATTGAAGTCCTATCGGTGGTTCGATTCCTCCTACGCTGCAAAGCATGCGGAAGGCATGTTCCTTCAAGTCGAAAACAAAGACTACGCATTTATAGATATCGACCCTGAAGGTATATATTTTAGAGAAAGACGAATTATAGCGCGGCATGATTTTGAAAAAGTCTCGACTAATCATGATGAATTGCTTGAACTTGTCCACGAATTCGCCTGCAAAATACCCAAAATTTAAGATTACTTTTTTATAAAAGCTTGTGTAAGTTTCTCTTGTTATACATGACTTGTGTAGCGTCGATGTCCAGCAAAGGAATCATCACCGTGAGAACAAACACACAAACGGACAAAACCGCTGTTGCAGCCTGTCTTCTTGCAGCCATGGCCAACCCGAAACGCCTCCAGATTCTCTGCGTTCTGATCGAGAATGAAATGCCCGTCGGCGCGCTTGCCAACAGGGTAGGGTTGAGTCAGTCGGCGCTCTCGCAACACCTCTCGAAGTTGCGGGCGCAGAACCTGGTTGAAACCCGTCGCGAGGCGCAGACGATCTATTACAGCACCCACGCGGAGCCGGTGAAGAAACTGCTCGACACGCTCGATGACATTTATGACCGCTCGGGCTGGCGCGACACGCTTGCGAGTTGACCTCGCAGGCTGAGCCCGTGCGGACCGCCGCTTCCGGTGCTGGCAATCGGAGCGGTTCGGCAGTCGGCGAAATCCCGCCGGGGTGCAGAAAGGACCAAGGCGCGAGCCGCCTCCATTTGCGTTCCTCGCGCACGCCTTCCAGCTTGACGGCGCTCCATCCGCTGATAACGTGCTCCACCGTATAATTCAAAAAAAGCACTGCCCGGCAAACGGGTCGCTTTCTTCTGTGGAGCAGCTTATGTCCGACCGCGTCGCCCCCAACAACCTCGAAGCCTTCTGGATGCCGTTCACCGCAAACCGGCAGTTCAAGAAGGCGCCGCGCATGTTCGCTTCGGCCAAGGACATGTATTACAAGACGGTCGACGGACGCACCGTGCTCGACGGCACGGCCGGGCTGTGGTGCGTCAATGCCGGCCATTGCCGACCGAAGATCACCGAAGCGATCCGCGCCCAGGCCGGCGAGCTCGACTATGCGCCCGCTTTTCAGCTTGGCCATCCGAAAGCCTTCGAACTCGCCAACCGTCTGGTGGACCTCGCGCCTGAGGGCATGGGCCACGTCTTCTATACCAATTCCGGCTCCGAATCCGTCGATACCGCGCTGAAGATCGCGCTGGCCTACCACCGGGTGAAGGGCCAGGGCGAGCGCTTCCGTCTGATCGGCCGCGAGCGCGCCTATCACGGCATCAATTTCGGCGGCACATCAGTCGGCGGCATCGTCTCGAACCGCAAGATGTTCGGCACGCTTTTGACCGGCGTCGACCACATTCCCCATACGCACCTGCCGGAGAAGAACGCCTTCACCAGGGGCCAGCCCGAACACGGCGCCGACCTTGCCGACACGCTGGAACGAATCGTCGCGCTGCATGACCCTTCCACGGTCGCCGCCGTCATCGTCGAGCCCGTGGCCGGCTCCACCGGCGTCCTCATTCCGCCAAAGGGCTATCTCCAGCGGCTGCGCGAAATCTGCGACAAGCACGGCATCCTGCTGATCTTCGACGAGGTGATCACCGGTTTCGGGCGCATCGGCGCCCCTTTCGCGGCCGAGTATTTCGGCGTGACGCCGGATATCATGACCACCGCCAAGGGACTGACCAACGGCGTCATCCCCATGGGCGCGGTATTCGTCAAGGACGAGATTCACGACGCCTTCATGAACGGCCCGGAGCACATGATCGAGTTCATGCACGGCTACACCTATTCCGGCAACCCGATCGCTTCCGCAGCCGGCCTTGCCACGCTCGAGACCTACCAGGACGAGGGATTGCTGACCCGGGCCAAGGAGCTTTCGCCCTATTGGGAAGAGCAGCTTCATAGCCTGAGGGACTGTCCGCATGTTATCGACATCCGCAATCTCGGCCTGATCGGCGCAATCGAGCTGGAGCCGATCGCCGGCGAGCCGACCAAGCGCGCCTTCTCCGCCTTCCTCAAGGCCTATGAAGACGGACTTCTGATCCGCACCACCGGAGACATCATCGCGCTGTCGCCGCCGCTGATCATCTCGAAGTCCGAAATCGACGAGTTGTTCGACAAGCTGCGCACGGTTCTGATGAACAATATCTGAGACCCAGGCGCCCGGCGCGGCAAAACCTCTGCCGGGCATTCCCTTCTTCTCGCAACGAGAGCGCCACGAGGCCCGACCATGACAGACGCCATCCGCATCGCCAACGAAGCTCTTGCCGTCACCGTCTCGCCGCTCGGCGCCGAGACGCAGTCGATCAGGACCGCCGGCGGAAGCGACTGGCTGTGGAACGGAGACCCTGAATTCTGGTCGGGACGCGCGCCAATCCTGTTTCCGATCGTCGGCAAAGCGCCTGACGACCGGGTGGAAATCGGCGGCGAGCCCTTCGCCATGAAGCAGCACGGCTTTGCCCGAAAGAGCCTGTTCACGCTCGAAGAACAGACGGAAACGCTCTGCCGCTTCGTCCTGGCGGACACGGCCGAAACACGGAAATCCTATCCCTTCGCCTTCCGCCTCGCGATCGAACATGCGCTGGAAGGCAAAACGCTCACCGTTTCGGCAACGGTCGAGAACAATGACGACAGGCCAATGCCCTTCGGCTTCGGCTTCCACCCGGCTTTCCGCTGGCCGATGCCCGGCATGAACAAGGGCCATGTCCACCACATCACCCTCGCAAACCGCGCGGAGCCGGAGATGATCCGCCTGCGCGACGGACTTCTGGATCTCTCTCGCCTGCCCTCTCCCTTTTCCGAGGGCATCCTCGCGCTGGACCATGACTATTTCGAGGACGACGCGATGATCTTCCCGGAAGGCGCCGGCGACCGCCTCATCTTTAGCGCCGAAGACGGCCCCGCCCTTCATTTCGTTTTCGAGGGCCTTCCCAATCTGGCGCTATGGACCAAGCCCGGCGCGCCCTATATCTGCGTCGAACCCTGGCACGGCATGGCCGCCGCCCATGGAAAGGGAGCCGCGCTCGAGGCGCGGCCGTTTACCAAGATCCTGCCGCCGGGCGAAAGCGCCCGTTTTGCCTTCAGCGTCACCATCGACGCCTGAAACCCTCACAGTTTCGCGCAAAAGCCGTCAAAGGCGCCCAGATCGACATGGGCGCCGTTCAGAACCCCGGTCATGCCCGGCAGGTCGAGACTGTCGACATGCTCGAGCGCGATCTGCAGCGGCACGGATTGCGGCGTGTCGGCGAAATTGTAGACGAAGAGCAGCGTCTTTCCGTCCTTTTCCCGCGTGAACATCAGCACGTCTTCATTGTCAGTCTCCATGAAGGCGATATCTCCATCGAAAAGCGCGTCGTGCTCGGCGCGGAAGGACAGCACGGCGCGGTAGTGGTTATAAACCGTGTCGGGCTCAGGCGCTTGCTCGAACACAGAAAGCGGCAGGTGCTCCCGCGGAACAGGAAGCCAGGGCCTGTCAGCCGTGGTGAAGCCGGCATGGGGCGCGACATTGCTCCACGGCATCGGCGTGCGGCAGCCATCGCGCCCCTTGAAGGAGGGCCAGAAGCGGATGCCGTAGGGGTCCTGCAGATCCTCGAAGGCAATCTCCGCCTGCGGCAGGCCGAGCTCCTCGCCCTGATAGAGGCAGATGGAGCCGCGCAGGGTCGCCAGCAGCGAAATAGCAAGTTTTGCCACCGGCTCGCGTTCGGCTTCGGTTCTGGCAAAGCGTGAAGCGTGGCGATCGACGTCATGGTTGGAAAACGCCCAGCACACCCAGCCGTCCTTGACCGTGGCAAAGAAATTTTCCACGCAGTTGCGGATATGCGCCGGCGAAAAATTCGGCCCGAGAAAGTCGAACGTGTAGCACATATGCAGCTTGTCATTGCCGGACGTATAGGCGGCAACCGTCTTCAACGAGCGCGCGCCGTCTCCGACCTCGCCCACAGATGTGCGATCGCCATATTCATCGAGAAGCGCCCGGAAGCGCTGCAGAAAGGCGATATTCTCCGGTCGCGTCTTGTCGTAGATATGCTGCTGGAAGCCGTAGGGGTTCACATCGGGCGCATCAAGGCCGGCCGGTCCAAGCTCGCCGTCGACCGCCGGATTGTCGCGCAGTTTCTCGTCGCAGAAATAATAGTTCACCGTGTCCAGGCGGAAGCCGTCGACGCCGAGCTCAAGCCAGAAGCGGACCGTTTCGAGCAGCGCGTCCTGAACCGCCGCGCAATGGAAATTGAGGTCCGGTTGGCTGGCCAGGAAATTATGCATGTAATACTGCTTGCGCGTGCCGTCCCACTCCCAGGCCGGACCGCCGAAGATCGACAGCCAGTTGTTGGGCGCGGTCCCGTCCGGCTTGGCATCGGCCCAGACGAACCAGTCCGCCTTGTCATTCACCTTGCTCTTGCGGCTTTCCTTGAACCAGGCATGCTGGTCGGAGGTGTGGGAAAGCACCTGGTCGATAATAACCTTGAGCCCCAGCCGGTGGGCCTCTGCCACGAGCGCCCTGAAATCATCGAGCGTGCCGAACATCGGGTCGACATCGAGATAGTCGGAAACATCATAGCCCATGTCCGCCATCGGCGAGGTGAAGAAGGGCGAAAGCCAGACCGCATCGACGCCGAGTTCGGCGACATAGGCAAGCCTGCGGGTAATCCCCGGCAGATTGCCGATCCCGTCGCCGGTCGTATCCTGAAACGAGCGCGGATAGATCTGGTAGATGACGCCGCCGCGCCACCATGCGCCGTTTTCGCTTTTCTCGTCGGTCATCGAAAATTCCTTGCTGAAATGGTCTGAGATCTCCGGCCGCCAGCCTATCGTCGCGCCGGCGTCAGGTAAATGGAGAAGGCGCGCGATCGGCCGCTGGCGTTTGCGGCGAAATCGCGGTGTAATAAGGCTGTAACATCACTTGGATAACAGGGCCGGACCGGCCGGACTGCGCCGGCGGAAGAATCGGTAGACCGACGTGAACGAAAGCGCGCCCAAGAGACTGACGCTTGTGTCCGATGCCTGGCATCCGCAGGTCAACGGCGTGGTTCGCTCGATCGAGAACACCAACCACGAACTGGAGAAGATGGGCCTCACGGTGACGATGATCACGCCCGATCTTTTTCGCAGCATGCCGATGCCGACCTATCCGGAAATCCGGCTGGCGCTCGCGACATACGGGCAGATTGCCCGAAAGATAGAGGAAAGCGCGCCGGAGTTCGTCCATATCGCCACCGAGGGGCCGCTCGGCTTCAAGGCGCGCCGCTATTGCCTGAAGAACGGAATGCGGTTTACCACCAGCTATCACACCCGCTTTCCCGAATATGTCGCCGCACGCCTGCCGATCCCGAAGGATATGCTCTACGGCATCGTCCGCCGGTTTCACAATTCCGGCAACGGCTGCATGGTGGCGACCGACAGTCTGGCGCGTGAACTGGAGACACGCGGCATCCACAACCTGATGCGCTGGAGCCGCGGCATCGACAATGCGCTGTTTCACCCCCGGCGGAAATCGGAAGCGCCATTCGGCGGCCTCAAGCGGCCGATCTTCCTCACCGTCGCCCGCGTCGCCGTGGAAAAGAACCTTCCCGCGCTGCTCGCGCTCGACCTGCCCGGCAGCATCGTCGTTGTCGGCGACGGGCCGGCGCGCAGGACGCTTGAGGAAAAATACCCCAATGTGCACTTTGCCGGCATGTTGCAGGACGAGGCGCTGGCGAAAGCCTATGCGGAAGCGGATGTTTTCGTCTTCACGTCGAAGACCGACACCTTCGGCAACACGATCATCGAGGCGCTTTCGAGCGGCGTGCCCGTCGCGGCCTTCCCCGTGACCGGCCCGAGCGACATCCTCGGCGGCCATGAGCAGGCCGGCGCGCTCGACGACGACCTGAGTGCCGCCTGCCTCAAGGCGCTGGAATGTTCGCCGGAAGCGGCGCGCGACCTGGCTCTGACCTATACGTGGGAGGCGGCTGCGCGGCAGTTCTACGACAACATGCTTGTCGCCCACGGGCCCTGATCAGCGCTTCTTCTTGCGCTTGTGCTCGAAAGGATTGTCGCCGGCGCGGAAATGAATGCGGATCGGCACGCCCGGCATATCGAAATCGGCGCGCAGACCATTGGTCAGATAGCGGATATAGCTTTCCGGCACGGCATCCGGCCTGGTGCAGGAGATCATGAAGCCGGGCGGACGGGTTTTCACCTGCGTCATGTATTTCATCCGAAGGCGCCGGCCGGAAACGGCGGGCGGCGGGTGGCTGACCGTCTGGCCGTCGAGCCAGCGATTGAGTCTGGCCGTCGAGATGCGACGGTTCCACACCTTGTCGGTATCGGCGACCGCCTGCATCAGCTTGTCGAGGCCGGTGCCCCGCTCGCCGGAAATCGGCACGGCGCGAATGCCGCGCGCCTGCGGCAAAAGCCGCTCTGTCTTCTCGCGCAAATCCGCCAGCACCTGCTGGCGGTCCTCGATCATGTCCCATTTGTTGAACGCGATCACGGCCGCCCTGCCCTCGCGCAGCACGAGATCGACAATCTGCAGGTCCTGCTTTTCAAACGGGATCGTGGCATCGAAGACGATCACCACGCATTCGGCAAAACGGATGGCGCGCAGCGCGTCGGAGACGGAAAGTTTTTCAAGTTTTTCGACCACCCGCGCCTTGCGGCGCATGCCGGCGGTGTCGAACAGCTTGATCGGCCGGCCGCGCCACTCCCACTCCACCGAAATGGAATCGCGGGTGATGCCGGCCTCCGGCCCGGTCAGAAGACGCTCTTCGCCGAGATAGCGGTTGATCAGCGTCGATTTTCCGGCGTTCGGACGGCCCACGATCGCGACCCGCAAGGGCTTGCTGTCGTCATAGGGGGCGGCCTCTTCCGGGTTGTCGGCCTCTTCCTTCGTCAGCATCACATCGGTGAGCGCCTCCTCGGCAGGCTCTTCCTTTGGAAAGGCGCGCTCCTCGCCGATCGCCTCGATGATCGCCTCGCGCAGATCGTTCATGCCCTGGCCATGTTCGGCGGAAATCGGACAGGGCTCGCCCAGGCCCAGCGTGAAGGCATCATAAAAGCCGGCATCCGAGCCGCGCGCCTCTGCCTTGTTGGCAACCAGCACGACGGGCTTGCCGCGGCGGCGCAGCAGTTCGGCAAGCGTTGCGTCGGCGGGCGTCAACCCGGCCTTGGCGTCGATGAGAAAGAGCGAAAGGTCGGCTTCGTCGATCGCCGCTTCCGTCTGCGCGCGCATGCGCCCCGGCAGCGTGTCGGCGGCAGCCTCTTCAAGGCCGGCCGTATCGATGATGGTGAAGCGGAGATCAAACAGCCGCGCATCGCCCGGCCGGCGGTCGCGGGTCACCCCCGGCGTGTCGTCGACGAGCGCCAGCTTCTGCCCGACCAGACGGTTGAACAGCGTGGACTTGCCGACATTCGGCCTTCCGACGATTGCGACCTTGAAACTCATCTATTCCTCTCGGGCCGGCTTAGCCGGCATCCTGGATTTCGCCGTTGGCGGTCATCACCTCGAGCAGAATCTGCGCGCGGTTCAGCACGTTGCGCGGCGCTTCCGGATCATTGGCGACGTCCTCGAACCATTCCTGGGCGCGGGCATAATCCTGATGGGCATAGGCGGAAAGACCGAGGATCTCGCGCGCGGAAAAACGGAACGGGTTGCCGTCATTGGCAAGTTCCTCCACTTCCGCCGACACCTGTTCATAGGTTCCGGTATCGACCAGCAGCCAGCCGGCGCGCAGCTTGGCAGCGTCGCGGATCGCTTCCGGCACGCTGCGATCCTTGCCGATCGAAGAGAAGGCGGAGACGGCTGCGGCCGTATCGCCCGCTTCGGAAAGAAGCGTCGCTGCGCGCAGTTCGGCAAGAACCGGATAGGCCCCATGGCCTTCGGACTCGAGCTTCGACAGCGTCTCTTCGGCGGCGGCAAGATTGCCGGCCTCGATCTGGTTCAGCGCGGTCAGGAAAACATCACCGGACTGGGCCGCTTCACGCGCCTGCCAGTATTCATAGCCGCGCCAGCCCGCGGTTCCGACGACGAGCAGGACGGCAAGGGCAATCAGATAACGCCCGAAGCGCCGCCACGCATCCTTCATCCTGTCGGAACGCAGCTCCTCGTTGACCTCGCGAATAAAACTGTCGTCCTGATTTGCCATTCCGTCACTCCGGCACGAATTTCATTCTCCAGTGCCGGGCCTTCTAGCCGTTTTTTCATCCCGTTGTAAGGGAAAAAGCCGCGGGGCAACGGTGATATTGCACCGGGCGGCCTGTTTTCACATGGCGAGCGGCACCGGAACGCCGATCAGCCAGATGTGAAGCTTCCAGATGAACAGTCCCCAGAGCACGACCCCGAGGACGAAAGCATAGGCGTCGTAGCGCGCGGAGACGAAGGGTTTGCGACTGCAATTGCCGGAGCGCTCGCGCCGTGCCAGCGAAATCCTGAGGATCACCGCCCAGACGAGAAGGCCGGCAAAGAGGATGACGGATGCCGCCTCGCCATTGGCCAGAAGATGGCCGAAAGCCCAGATCTTCACGGACAGCACCATCGGATGCTTGGCCATCGTCGTGATCCGACCCGGCGGAAAGAAGCTTGCGGCAAGACAGATCATCGCAAGAAGCATCAGAAGAAGGGTGACGTGCGCCATCCAGAAGGGCGGCGTGTAGAGCACGATGCCTTCCTGACGGGCCCGGCCGAAGGCCCAGATCATGAAGACGAGCGCTACCAGCGCCGCGAGCGAAAAGCCCCCCTTCCAACCGTTCTCGCCCAGACGATCGATCATCGAGCGGCGAAACCCCGGCGCGAAAGTGTTGATGAGATGAATGCCCGTGAAAACCAGCACCGCAACGATGAGCATGACCATGGCGCTATCCCCCTGAAGGCGCGAAATACCGCCAGCACAATAGGCGCGAAACACCGCCGTTTGAAGTCGCTTCAGACGGCGGCGGTTTCAATTTTCTCAGTCGGGATGCGTATCGGCCACCGCGCCGCCCGGCTCCTGATAGTCCTCGCGGTCGATCTCCGGCAGTTGCTGACCGAAGATCGCAGCCTCGAAGGCCTTCAGGCGCTTGTAGATCGAGATCAGCTCGATAATCGTCGACCAGGACATCACGAGATACTGGAACGAGGAGGCAACCTGGCCGAAAGCCGTCACGATCTGCTGTACGAGACCGTAGGTCACCGCGCCGGCGACAATTGCCGGGACCAGAATGAAATAGCCGAAGATATTGTCGGCCTGGAGGTAGAGACTGCGGGCGAGATTGAAATAGGTGTAGTGCAGATAGAGCCGGAAATAGTTGCGGCGCACATTGGTGAAGAGCTCCTGCAGCGTCACCGGATCGGCCCGGTCCTCATGGTCCTCGCCATAGACGAGTTCCTTACGGTAGGCGGCCTCGACGCGCTGATTGCGGAACTCCAGCCCCGGAAGCTTGATGCCCACAACAACCAGCAAGATCGTGCCGAACAGCGACCAGAAGATCGCCGCGGTGAAAAGCGGAGCGGGAATCGCGCCGACGATCGGCAGTTCGGTGACATATTGCGACAGCGAGAACAGCACCGGCAGAAAGGCGATCAGGGTCATCACCGAATCGATCATCGAAACGCCGAGCCCCTCCATGATCGAGGCGAAGCGCATCGTGTCTTCCTGAACGCGCTGGGATGCGCCTTCGATATGACGGACGCGTTCCCACATGCCGGTGTAGTAGTCATTCATCGCCGTGCGCCAGCGGAAGATATAGTGGCTGATGAAGAAGCGCGAAACGATGAAAAGGGTGACGCTCAGAAAGGCGATCTGCAGGAAGATCAGCATCAGCGTATAAAAGTCGCCGACCGTTATGCCGCCTTCGCCCTGAAGTGCCGCCTGCAACGTATCCCCGAAAGGACGGCGCCAGTTGTTGATGGCAACCGAGATCTGCACCGAAAAATAGGTGACGAAGATGATCAGCTGCGACCCCCACACCGACCAGGGCTGCCATTTGCGATTATCGCCGACGATCCACCAGAAAACGCCGAAGATCACCGAGAACACGGCATAATAGAGGTAGAACCACAGGAAGTCGGGCGTTACGAAATGGGCAAGCCCGATCGGCTGCTCGCCTTCCGGATAGGGCGCGAAGCCTACGGCGACGCCAAGCTCGCGCACCACGCCGTACCAGCCGGCGATCGCGACCAGCGCCCATATCAGGGCGGAGGCGAAAAACAGTTTCGGCTTCGGAAAAAACGACTGAAACAAGAGGCAGACCTTCCGCAAGAGCACGAGAACGAGAACGAAGGAGTTCGCTGCCCATCTATGGCAAAAAACGGCCGAAAGAGAAATTAAACATTGTTCAGGTCTTGCAGACGCCTTCGCGCCGCAAGCGGAGAGCAGGCTACTCGCCCCCGGGAAGCGTCAGGATCACCGGGCCGTTTCGGGTTGCCACCAGCGTGTGCTCGAACTGGACCGTCAGCGCCTTGGGAATCGAATAAAGCACCCAGTCGCGGTCCTCTTCCTCCTCGGCGAATTCGCCGCCGAGAGAGAGGAAAGGCTCGACCGTGAACACATGCCCCTCGGCAATGCGCCGCCGTTCGCTCGGGTCCGGCCAGGTGGAAAGCTCGGCGGGCTCCTCGTGCAGCGAGCGGCCGATGCCGTGGCTCGCGAGGTTGCGGATCAGCGAATAGCGGTTCTTGCGGGCAAAATCGCCGATGGCATTGCCGATATCGGCGAAATCGCCGCCGGGTTTCACCTGGTTGATGCCCGTCCACATCGCCCGCTTGCCGTCGCGGCAGAGGCGCTTGATCTTCGCTGTCACCGGCGGCACGGCGAATGATGCGCCGGTGTCGGAGAAAAAGCCGTTCTTCTCGGCCGAAACATCGATATTGACGAGGTCGCCGGCGGCAATCACCCGGTCGCCCGGAATGCCGTGGGCAACTTCCTCGTTGACGGAAATGCAGGTGGCTCCGGGAAATCGATAGGTCACTTCCGGCGCCGACTGCGCGCCGTTGTCCTCCAGGAACCTACGGCCGATATTGTCCAGTTCAAGCGTCGTAATGCCGGGCTCCAGCGCCTTCGACATGATGTCGACCGCGCCCGCGCAGATGCGACCGATCTCCTTCAGGGCCTGAAGCTCTTCTTCTGTCGTGACGATCATCCAGGCCCTCTTTTCACCATTCCAATTCTAAACCGGTTCGCCATCGGCGAGCATTTCGCGCACCATCGGCGCGACCCTTTTGCCGAACAGCTCGATGGCATGCAACACTTGCGCTTGCGGCACAAGCCCGACGGCGAACTGAATCATGAACCGGTCGAGACCGAAAATGCGCTGGTGGGCGACAATCTTGCGCGCAAGGTCCTCCGGCCCGCCGACGAAGAGCGCGCCTTCCGGTCCCATCGAGGCATCGAACTGCGCCCGGCTTTGCGGCCCCCAGCCGCGCTCGCGTCCGAGCCTGTCCATCACCGCCTTTTGCGGTTCGAAGAAGATGTCGGCGGCTTCCTCGGCCGTATCGGCGAGAAAACCGTGGACGGAAATGCCGCGCTTCAGCTTCGCCGGATCGTGGCCGGCCTGAAGCCCCGCCTGGCGGTGGATATCGAAGAGCGGCGCAAACCGGCGCGGCTGACCGCCGAGGATGGCGATGATCAGCGGCAGGCCGAGAAAGCCGGCACGCGCCATCGACTGCGGCGTGCCGCCGGCGGCGATCCAGACCGGCAGCGGATTCTGCACCGGACGCGGATAGACAGACTGATCGGCGAGCGGCGCGCGCGTATTGCCCGACCAGGTGACCTTCTCGTTTTCGCGGATATTCAACAGGAGATCGAGTTTTTCCGAAAACAGCTCGTCATAGGCTTCCAGCGGATAGCCGAAAAGCGGAAAGCTTTCGATGAAGGATCCACGCCCTGCCATGATTTCCGCCCGGCCCGAAGACAGCAAGTCGACGGAGGAAAACAGCTGGAACACGCGCACAGGATCATCCGACGACAGGATCGAGACCGCGCTCGTCAGCCGGATATTCTTGGTGACCGTGGCTGCACCCGCCAGAACCGTTGCCGGCGAGGAAACAAGATAGTCGACGCGGTGATGCTCGCCGACGCCGAAGACATCGAGCCCGACATCGTCGGCCAGCCTGATCTCCTCCATCAGGTCCTTCATTCGGCGTTCGGCCTCGCGCCCGCGATCAATGCCGTCAGACGGATCGACATCGGCAAATGTGAAGACACCCAGTTCCATCGGTTTGTCCTTTCAAGTCAGAACCTGAATTGCGTTGGCCCTGATATGGAGCATTGCCTGCCGCAAGTCACGGGATCGAGCGTCGCCGCGCCTGAAACGCTGTGTTCACACCCTGCTCCGCGCTCCGGCGCCGGACGCCCATTTCTTGGCCCCGCCCGGCATGCAAGCAATTGCATGGCCTCTGGTTTGCGCATAACCTTTCAGGCGAATAGCGAACAACAACAAGAATCGGGAATGGCAGACATATCATGGCGCGTACAGTAGTGGTGACCGGCTCGACCAGCGGCATAGGCCTCGGCATCGCCGAAGGCTTCGCGAAGGCCGGAGACAATCTCGTCATCAACGGTTTCGGATCGGAAGAGGCGATCAATCAGGCCGTCGATCGCATCGGCAGTCTCGGCGAGGGATCGGTGATCTACCACCCCGCCGACATGACCAAGCCAGACGAGATCGCGGATCTGATCGCGACTGCCGACAAGACCTTCGGCGGGCTCGACGTGCTGGTCAACAACGCCGGCGTGCAGCATGTCAGCCCGATCGAGGATTTTCCGCCGGAAAAATGGGACCAGATCATCGCCATCAATCTGACAAGTTCCTTTCACACCATCCATCATGCGGTTCCGCTGATGAAGAAGGCGGGCCACGGCCGGATCATCAATCTGGTCTCCGCCCACGGGCTGGTCGCCTCGCCTTTCAAGTCCGCCTATGTGGCGGCGAAACACGGCATGATGGGGCTGACGAAGACGGTCGCGCTGGAACTGGCCCGTCACAGCATCACCGTCAACGCCATCTGCCCCGGTTATGTGCTGACGCCGCTCGTGGAAAAGCAGATCCCGGATACGGCGAAGGCGCGCGGGATGACGGAGGAACAGGTGAAAACCGACGTTCTTCTGGCCGCCCAGCCGACCAAGCAGTTCGTGACCGTCGAGCAGATCGCCGCCGCGGCGCTTTATCTAGCGAGCGACGCCGCCTGCCAGGTCACCGGCACGCATATTTCGATTGACGGCGGCTGGACCGCGCAATAACGCCGGCCTCCGGATCTTTCTGAAGGAATTTTGATGACGATACGGTTCATCCTCAACGACAGGGACGTGACGCGCGACAGGTTTTCGCCGTCGGAAACCCTGCTTGACTATCTGCGCATCGAGCGCCGCCTGACGGGCTCCAAGGAAGGCTGCGCGGAGGGCGATTGCGGCGCCTGCACCGTGCTCGTCGGCAGGCTGACGCGCGGCAGGCTCGTCTACGAGACGGTCAATGCCTGCATCCGCTTCACCGCCTCGCTGAACGCCACCCATGTCGTCACCGTCGAGCATCTGGCGGCGAAGGACGGCAAGCTGCATCCGGTCCAGCAGGCCATGGTCGACATGAACGGCTCGCAATGCGGCTTCTGCACGCCGGGCTTCGTCATGTCGCTTTACGCGCTGTGGATGGAAAACGAGAAACCTTCGCGTCAGGCCATCGAAAAGGCGTTGCAGGGCAATCTCTGTCGCTGCACCGGCTACGAGCCGATCGTCAAGGCGGCGGAGAAGGCCTCCGCCATTCGACCGGATGCGGCCTTCGATGCGCTGGCGCGCGAGCGCGAGACCATCCTGGCGAAGCTCGCGGCGATGAAGACCGGCGAGACCATAACCGTTGGAAACGAGAGCAAGCGCGGGATCATTCCCGGCTCCGCCGAGGCCCTTGCCGAGGTGCTCGCCGAATACCGCGATGCGACCATCGTTGCCGGTTCCACCGATGTGGGTCTCTGGGTCACCAAACAGATGCGCGATCTGAATCCAATGGTGTTCATCAACCATCTGGAAGAACTGCAGACGATCACCGAGACGGAGAAGAGCTTCATCATCGGCGCAGGCGTCACCTATACGGAAGCGTTCCCGGCGCTGGCAGGCAAGATCCCGGCGCTCTCCCGGCTGATCGACCGGATCGGCGGCGAGCAGGTGCGCAATATGGGCACGATCGGCGGCAATGTCGCCAACGGCTCGCCGATCGGCGATACGCCGCCCGCCCTGATCGCCCTCGGGGCGACGCTGACGCTGCAATCGAAGGACGGCACGCGCTCCATCGCGCTTGAGGATTTTTTCCGCGACTACGGCAAGCAGGACAAACGGCCGGGCGAATTCGTGCTGTCGCTCACCGTTCCGAAGCCGGCCAAGGGCGCGCACTACGCCGTCTACAAGGTTTCCAAACGCCGCGAAGAGGATATTTCCGCCCTGTGCGGCGCGTTCTATCTGGAACTTGCGCGCGATGGCACGGTCGACAAAATCCGCATCGCCTATGGCGGCATGGCCGGCATTCCGAAACGCGCTGCCCATGTGGAGGCCGCCCTTTCCGGCAAGCCCTGGACGTCCGAGACCGTGGAAGCGGTGCGGCCGGCCTTTGAGAGCGATTACCAGCCGATGACCGATATGCGCGCCACGGCGGAATATCGCATGCTGGCGGCCAAGAACCTGCTCTCCCGCCTGCTGCTCGAAACCGGGGGCAGCCCGCAGGAACTCTCACGCTTCGAACGCGAGGAGGCCTGAGATGGACAAGCAGACCAATGAAGCGCTGACGCTGAAGACCGAGATTTCCGGCGGCATGCACAAGCCCCGCGTTCACGATTCCGCCCACAAGCATGTGGCCGGCACAGCCGAATATATCGATGATATTCCCGAACCCGCAGGCCTTCTGCATGTCGGCCTTGGCCTCTCCGAACGCCCGCATGCGCGCGTTGCCGCGATGGACCTGTCGTCCGTGGAAGAAGCCCCCGGCGTCGTTGCCGTGCTCTCGGCGAAGGATGTGCCCGGCACCAATGATATTTCCTCGGGCGGCAATCACGACGAACCGCTCTTTGCCAATGAAGAGGTCGAGTATCACGGCCAGATCATGTTCGCGGTGATCGCCGAGACAAGGCATCAGGCCCGCGCCGCAGCGCGGCTTGCGAAGATCACCTATGAAGACCTGCCCTTCTGGACCAATGTGCGCGACGCGATTGCCAATGACGCGCCCAATGTCATCACGCCGATGACGCTTCAGCGCGGCGATGCGAAGGCCGCGCTCGACAGGGCGCCGCGCAGGATCACCGGCGAGATGGAGATCGGCGGACAGGAACATTTCTACCTCGAAAGCCAGATCGCGCTCGCCATACCCGGTGAGGATGACGAGGTGGCCGTCTGGTCGTCCACCCAGCATCCAAGCGAGATCCAGCACATCGTCGGCCATGTGCTCGACATTCCGTCGAACGCCGTCACCGTCTATCAGCGGCGCATGGGCGGCGGCTTCGGCGGCAAGGAGACGCAGGGCAACAGCTTTGCCGCAATCGCGGCCCTTGCGGCCAAGAAACTCAACCGTGCGATCAAGGTCCGCCCCGACCGCGACGAGGACATGGCAATCACCGGCAAGCGCCACGATTTCGTCGCCTTCTACGATATCGGCTTTGACGATGACGGCGTGATCGAAGGCGTGGATGCGACCTTTGCCGCGCGCTGCGGCTTTTCTTCCGACCTGTCCGGGCCGGTGACCGACCGCACGCTGTTTCACGCCGACAGTTCCTATTATTATCCGAACGTGCACATGGTCTCGCGGCCGTTGAAGACGCATACTTGCTCGAACACCGCCTATCGCGGTTTCGGCGGGCCGCAGGGGATGCTTGCCGGCGAGCGCTTCATCGAGGAAATCGCCTATGCGCTCGGCAAGGACCCGCTCGATATCCGCAAGGCGAATTTCTACGGCCCCAACGGCTCCGGGCGCGACGTGACGCCCTACCACCAGACGGTGGAGGACAACATCATCCTGCGCGTGGTCGAGGAACTGGAACAGACCTCCGACTACCGCGCCCGCCGCCAGGCGATCATCGACTTCAACAGGACCAGTCCGGTGATCAGGAGGGGCATCGCGCTGACCCCGGTGAAATTCGGCATTTCCTTCACCATGACCGCCTTCAATCAGGCGGGCGCGCTCGTCCATGTCTATCAGGACGGCTCGGTGCAGCTCAATCACGGCGGCACGGAGATGGGCCAGGGGCTTTACATCAAGGTCGCGCAGGTGGTCGCCGACGTCTTCCAGATCGATCTCGAACGGGTGAAGATCACCGCGACGACGACCGGCAAGGTGCCGAACACCTCGGCGACGGCCGCCTCCTCCGGCTCCGACCTCAACGGCATGGCAGCCTGGAATGGCGCGATGCAGATTCGCGACCGGCTGGTTGCCTTTGCGGCGGAGAACTGGAAGGTCGCGCCTGAAGAGGTGGAATTCCTGCCAAATCGCGTTCGCGTCGGTCAGGAAGAAATTCCTTTCCCCGATCTGATCAAGGCCGCCTATTTCGCCCGTATCCAGCTTTCGGCTGCAGGCTTCTACAAGACGCCGAAGATCCACTGGGACCGCGCGGCGGGCAAGGGCCGCCCCTTCTACTATTTCGCCTATGGCGCGGCCTGCACCGAGGTCTCGATCGATACGCTCACCGGCGAATATCTGTTCGACCGAACCGATATTCTCCACGATGTCGGGCGCTCCTTGAACCCGGCCGTCGATATCGGCCAGATCGAGGGCGGTTTCGTGCAGGGTCTCGGCTGGCTGACGACGGAGGAGTTGTGGTGGGACGACAAGGGGCGGCTCAGAACCCATGCGCCGTCGACCTACAAGATCCCGCTTGCCTCCGACCGGCCGAAGATCTTCAACGTCAAGCTCGCCGATTTTTCCGAAAACCGCGAACCGACCATCGGCCGTTCGAAGGCCGTCGGCGAACCGCCCTTCATGCTGGCGATTTCGGCGCTGGAGGCGATCTCCATGGCCGTTGCCAGCGTCGCCGACTACCGCGTCTGCCCGAAGCTCGACGCGCCGGCAACGCCCGAACGCGTGCTGATGGCGGTGGAGCGGATGAAGAAGGCGTGAGGCATGAGCGAGGACGCGACATTCCGGCGTTTTTTCGAAGATCATCCGGCCTCCGTCATTGTCACGGTGGCCGAGATCAGGGGCTCGACGCCGCGCGAGGCAGGCGCGATGATGGCCGTGTCCAACGACGCCACATGCGGAACGATCGGCGGCGGCCAGCTCGAATATCTCGCGATCGATCATGCCCGGCGACTGCTGAAGGGGCATGACGCGCCGCTGCGGCTCGACATTCCCCTCGGCCCCGAGATCGGCCAATGCTGCGGCGGGCGGACGGTTCTCGGCTTTGAGGTCGCGGATGCCGGCACAGTCGACCGCCTTCTGAACGCGCTTGCGGAGAAGGCGGCGTCAAACCCTTCGGTCTATATTTTCGGCGGCGGCCATGTCGGCGCGGCCTTGGCGCAGGCGCTTGCTCCCCTGCCCTTCAACACGACCGTGATCGAGACCCGCCCTGAGATGGACGGTCCGCTTCCCGAAACCGTGGAACTCCGCCTGTCGCCAATGCCGGAGGCCGAGGTCGCGCGCATGCCGGCCGGCAGCGCCGCCGTCATCCTCACCCATGACCATGCGCTCGATTTCCTGATCGCCACGGAGGCGCTGAAACGGAATGATCTCGCCTATTGCGGCATGATCGGCTCGAAAACCAAGCGCGCGACCTTTCTGAGCTACGCCCGGAAGGAGGGCCTGAGCCCGAACGCGCTTTCCCGGCTCACCATGCCGATCGGCGCCGGGGTCGCCGACAAGCGGCCGTCCGTGATTGCCGCCTTGGTTGCAAGCGAACTTATCCACGTCATTTCTGCCACAAAAGCGGGCACGCTGCCCGCGGAACGGGCAAAGACCTGAAAAGCCTTAACTAATTTCTTTTCTTTGCATGACGGCTCTTTTTTTCCGCGCCGAAATTTCGCATCATTCCGACATCTGACTATCGGGGGCACAATTTATGTTTGAACTCGCCATCATCTGGGAATGGGCGCAATTCGCCGTGCGCTGGCTGCATGTCATCACCGCCATCGCCTGGATCGGCTCTTCCTTCTACTTCATCGCGCTCGATCTCGGCCTCGTCTCCCGTCCCGGGCTGCCGGAAGGCGTTTCCGGCGAGGAATGGCAGGTCCATGGCGGCGGGTTCTACAATATACAGAAATACATGGTCGCGCCGGCGCATATGCCGGAGCACCTGATCTGGTTCAAGTGGGAATCCTATTTCACCTGGATGACCGGCTTCCTGATGCTGGCGCTGGTCTATTACGGCGGCGCGGACCTGTTCCTGGTCAATCGCAGCGTGCTCGACGTCTCCGCCCCCGTCGCGATCCTGATCTCGTTGGCATCGCTGTCGATCGGCTGGCTGTTCTACCACTATCTCTGCAAGTCCCCGCTCGGCAAGCACACGATCGGGCTGATGCTGCTGCTCTACGTGTTGCTGGTCTTCATGGCCTGGGGCTACTCGCACCTCTTCACCGGCCGCGCCGCCTTCCTGCATATGGGCGCGTTCACGGCGACGATCATGACCGCCAATGTGTTCTTCGTGATCATCCCCAACCAGAAGATCGTGGTGGCCGACCTGAAGGCCGGCAAGACGCCCGATCCGAAGCTCGGCAAGGAGGCCAAGCAGCGCTCGCTCCACAACAACTACCTGACGCTGCCGGTCATCTTCTTCATGCTCTCGAACCACTATCCGCTGGCGTTCGCGACCACATACAGCTGGATCATCGCCTCGCTGGTGTTCCTGATGGGCGTGACCATAAGGCACTATTTCAACACCGTGCATGCCCGCAAGGGCGAGCCGAACTGGACCTGGCTGCTGACGGCGATCATCTTCATCGTGATCATGTGGCTCTCCACCTCGCCGCAATTCTTCAAGTCGGAAAATCCCGACATGGCGGTCGCCCCCGCTTTCGAGAAATTTGCACAGGACCCGCATTTCGCCGCCGCCAAGCAGGTGGTCTCGACGCGCTGTTCGATGTGCCACATGGCAGAACCCGTCTATGACGGCATTCACCGCCCGCCGCTCAATGTCCGCTTCGAGACCGACGCCGAAATCGCATCGCGCGCAAGCCAGATTTACTTGCAGGCCGGCCGCAGCCATGCCATGCCTCCGGGGAATGTAACCGGCATGACGGATGACGAGCGGGCAAAACTGGTGGCCTGGTACAGATCCAGCACCAGCGGAAAGAAGGCTGAATGACACCACCACGCATCCTGAGGGGCCGGCTTTTGAGCTTCAGCCGCCGGCCTCTGTCCCTCTCGGACACCGAAAGCTATGTGTATGAGGACGATGGCGGCCTGCTGATTTCAGAGGGCCGCATTTTGGCGTTCGGGCCGTTCGAAACCATCCTGCTCGATGCGCCGGAGGGCGCGGAAATCGTCGACCACCGTCCGAACCTGATCCTGCCGGGCCTGATCGACACGCATCTTCACTTTCCGCAGATGCAGGTGGTCGGTTCCTATGCCTCCAATCTTCTGGAATGGCTCAACACCTACACCTTCGTCGAGGAGCAGCGCTTCGCCGATCCCGCCCATGGCGCGCGCATCGCCGTTTCCTTTTTCGACGAAATGATCCGCCAGGGCACGACGACGGCGGTTGCCTATTGCTCGGTGCACAAGGCCTCGGCAGACGCCTATTTCGCGGAAGCGTCAAAGCGCAACATGCTGATGCTCGGCGGCAAGGTTCTGATGGATTGCAATGCGCCGGAAGCGCTGACCGACACGCCGCAATCGGCCTATGACGACACCAAGGCTGTCATTGCGGAATGGCACGGCAAGGCGCGCAACCACGTGGTGATCTCGCCGCGTTTCGCGCTGACCTCCTCGCACGCGCAGATGGAAGTGACCGGAGCGCTGGCGCGGGAATTTCCCGACCTGCATATCCAGACGCATCTTTCCGAAAACACGGCGGAAATCGAACGCGCGCTGGAGCTTTATCCGGAAGCGCAGGACTATACGGACATCTACGCCCGCTATGACCTTCTGGGCGCGAAGACCCTGCTCGGCCACGCGATCCACCTGTCCGAGCGCGAACGCGACCTGCTTCACGAGACCGGCGCGGTCGCCGTCCACTGCCCAACATCCAACCTCTTCCTCGGCTCGGGACTGTTCCCGTTCAGGGATTACGAGACCCGCGAGAAGCCCGTGCGCATTGCCGTTGCCACCGATATCGGCGGCGGCACCAGCTATTCCATGCTGAAGACCATGGACGAGGCCTACAAGATCCAGCAATTGCGCGGCGAACGCCTCAATCCGCTGGTAAGCTTTTATGCGATGACGCTGGGCAATGCCGAAGCGCTTTCGCTTTCGGATCGGATCGGCACGCTCGCCCCCGGCAGCGATGCCGATCTCGTGGTGCTCGACGCCCGAGCAACACCCGCCATGGCGCTGAAGATGGACGCCATCACCACCCTTGCTGAGGAACTCTTCCTGTTGCAGACAATAGGAGACGACAGGGCGATCGCCGAAACCTATGTCGCGGGAAGTCCGGTGAAATCCGGTGTGTAGGCGCGGCGGTCAGAAGCCGGTTGGCAGAAATCAACTCATATGTAATAAGAGCATTCATATTTGATGCGGGAGGAGCTCATGTTTTCAGAGCCGTTGACCATTGCCGACCTGAAGAAACGTGCGAAATGGCGCGTGCCGAAGATGTTTTTCGACTATGCCGACAGCGGCGCATGGACGGAAAGCACCTACCGCGCCAACGAGACGGATTTCGCCAGGATCAACCTGCGCCAGCGCGTGCTGGTCGACATGACCGACCGCTCGCTGGAAACGACGATGATCGGCCGCAAGGTCTCGATGCCCGTCGCGCTCGCCCCGACCGGGCTTTGCGGCATGCAGCATGCCGATGGCGAAATCCTGGCGGCGCAGGCGGCCGAAGAGGCGGGCGTTCCCTTCACGCTGTCGACCATGAGCGTCTGCTCGATCGAGGATGTCGCGGAAAACACGAAAGAGCCCTTCTGGTTCCAGCTTTACGTGATGAAGGATCGCGGCTTCGTCGGCGATCTGATCGACCGGGCGAAGGCCGCCAAGTGCGGCGCACTGGTGCTCACACTTGACCTGCAGATCCTCGGCCAGCGTCACAAGGACCTCGTCAACGGGCTGTCGACTCCGCCGAAATTCACGCCGAAACATGTCTGGCAGGTGGGCACGCGGCCCTTCTGGGCGCTGGAGATGCTTCAGACCAAACGCCGCACCTTCCGCAACATCGTCGGCCATGCGCCGGCCTCCTCTGACCTTTCCTCGCTTGCGGTCTGGACCGCCGAGCAGTTCGACCCGAAGCTCTCCTGGGCCGATGTCGACTGGATCAAGGAACGCTGGGGCGGACCGCTGATCCTGAAGGGCGTGCTCGATGCCGAGGACGCGAAGATGGCGGCAAAGACCGGCGCGGACGCGATCATCGTCTCCAATCACGGCGGCCGCCAGCTTGATGGCGCCCGCTCCTCGATCTCTGTCCTGCCGGAAATCGTCGATGCGGTTCAGGGCGATATCGAAATCCACATGGATGGCGGCATCCGCTCCGGCCAGGACGTGCTGAAGGCCCGCGCGCTCGGCGCCAGGGGCACCTATATCGGCCGACCCTATCTTTACGGCCTTGGCGCCATGGGCAAGAAAGGCGTCACCCGCGCCCTCGACATCATCCGCAAGGAACTTGACGTGACCATGGCTCTTTGCGGCAAGCGCGATATCGAGGAGATCAATCGGGATATCATTGCGAAGGTGGGGTTTTGAGACGAAAATGTTTCGGCGCGCAAAGAGATGCAACGCTTTTTCTGCGTCATCCTCGTGCTTGACACGAGGATCCAGGCGGACGCGCAAAACCTTAGCAACAATGCTCAGTGCTGAATGAACTGGGCAGAATGGATGCTCGGATCAAGTCCGAGCATGACACAAGAGGATGCGGCGAAACCTCCTTCTTCTCTTCAACAAACGGTCGCGCAACAGCGCCTATTCGACCCGCCCCGTCGCGATCACACGCGCCCAGTCCTCATACCCTGCGTTTCGCGCCAGCGCGGCCATGCGGGATGTATCGTAGCGGACCTGATGGAAGCTCGGCTGCCAGCCGGCGTCGGTCTTCTCGACGATCGCGTAGCAGGCAAAGGGATGTGCCGTTTCCAGCTTGTGGTCGACAGGGATGTGGTAGGTAAAACCGGGACAGCCGACGGAGCCGGGATTGACGAGGATCCGGTCGCCGGAAAGCATCACCGAACGGGCAATGTGGGAATGGCCGCAGAGGATCAGCGGATAGGCAATCCCTTGCGCGAGCGCCTCGATTTCCGCCTGCTCCTTCAACGCGAAATGGCCGGACGGCAGCAGTTCCTCGGTCCACATCACGTCGTCCTTCTGCGGCGTGGCGTGACAGAGATAGACCTCACTCTCGACAACCAGCGCGCTTGGCATGTCGCGGATCCATTTCAGATGTCTGGCTGAAAGCTGCCGGAAGGCCGGGGCCTCCCAGTCGCCCATCTCGCTTTCCGGACGGTCGACCAGCCAGCGGTCATGATTGCCGCGCACCGTCGGCAGCGACAGCGGCAAAAGCCGGTCGGCGGTTTCGCCGGCCGCGAGCGGCGATGACAGGCTATCGCCGAGATTGACGATCATGTCCGGCTTGTGGCGCTCGAGATCGGCCAGCACCGCCTCCAGCGCATCGATATTGCCATGGATATCGGCGATTGCCGCGATTTTCATGGGAGTCAGCTTCCGCGATAGGTGGAATAAGCGTGGGCCGAAAGCAGCAGCGGCACGTGATAATGCGCCGTCACGTCCGCGATGGCGAAACGCAGCGGAATATCTTCCAGAAAGGCCGGCTCCGTCAGCGTCGCGCCGCTGCGCCTGAGATATTCGCCGGCGTGGAAGACCAGTTCATACTGCCCGACCTCCAGGTCATTCCCGGCAATGATCGGCCCGCCGTCGACGCGGCCGTCATCATTGGTATAGACCGTCTTGATGAAGTCTCGCTTCTCGCCGTGCAGACGGTAAAGATCGATCTTCATCTCCGAAGCAGGCTGCCCAAGTGCGGTGTCGAGAACATGTGTTGTCAGGCCGGTCAAAACGCAGTCTCCTCGATGGTGAACAGGGCGGGATAGATATATTCCTCCAGATTGTCGCCGGGTCCGTCGCGATCGACAACCAGAAAATCGCTCGGCTTCCCAAGCGCCATCAGCGGATGATGCCAGACATTGGCGCGGTAATTGACCCCCTGCCCGTTCTCCGCGAGAAACACGCGCGGCTTGGCCGGCGTGCCGCCGTGATCCTCGGCGACGACGACGAGGAAGGGACGGGGCGAAAGCGGCGAAAAGCTCTGGCTGCCGAGCGGGTGCCGCTCCATCATGTCCACCTGATAGGGAAAACGCCGCGGGCTCCCCCGGAAGATGCTGATGATCACCGCCGCATCCGTGCCATAGGCCTCGCAGGTGGCCAGCGCATGGAAGCGCGTGGTCGTGCCGCCATTGATCGTTCTTGCCGTTGCGGGGTCCGGCGCGATCACCGTGCCGAAGGGCGCGAAGGCCTCCGGGGTGAGTTTCTCAACGGGCAAGCTGATGCTCATCCTAGGCCTTCACTCCGTATAGCCGCAGGCGGCTGACCCCGCCGTCCGGGAAGATCGCCAGTCGGACATGGGTCACCGGGCCGATATTGTGCACCGAAGCGCCGGAAAATTCGTGGATATTGTCCGCCTGAAGCTTGGTCTCGTCCAGGATCGGCGCCCAGTTTTCCGAAGCCGCGAGCTCTTCCGGCGAGAACACGTCATTCTGCTCCGGCAGGTTGGCGCCGAGCAGCATGCAGGTATCGGGAAAATTGCCCTTGAAATGGGCCGTATCGACGACGATGCGGCGAATGATGCCCGGATGGCCGAGCTTCAGGATCATCCAGTCATGGCCGGGGCCGCGCCGGCGGGCGGTTTCCCAGCCGTCGCCCATATTGACGCCGCGTCCGGGCGCAAGCGTGCGGTCGGGATGGCCGTAATGGGCATCCGACCAGTGCAGCGCATGGGTGCCACCGAATATATAGGCGAGATCGACTTCCTCGCCGTCGCCGACCTTGTCCCAGTTGAAATAGGCCGAGCCATAGGCCCTGAGCCGGGCAATCCCTCCGTCGGGATAGATATGGACTCTGAGATGGGTGAAAACCTTCTGGCGGGTATCCTGCTCCATCTCGAAGAAATGGTGGCTGTCCGGCCCGAGATCGCGCCTTGCCAGAACCTCCTGCCAGTCGGCATTCTCGTCCGGGTCGCCGCTCTCCATGTAGCAGCCTTCGATCGAGCATTGCGGCGGATAATTGCCGGTGAAATGCGAGGTATCGACATCGAAGCCGCGGATGCGGCCCGGCATGGCAAGACGGATGATCGCCCAGTCATGGCCGGGCACGCGCTTGCGGCGGCTTTCCCAACCGTCCATCCACTTGCCGTGCTCGTCATACTCCCCGGGCAGGAAGACGGGCGAATCATCCTTGAGCATGCGCGCCAGCGGCGCAAAGAACTGGTCGGTCGCATAAATCGCGCGCGCGCCAAGCCGCGCCGAGGCAAGGTTGATCGCACCCACGGCGAAATCGGGCAGGGCCACACTCGTTTCTTGTTCGGACATCAATTACTCCGCGAGAAGGGACTGCAAGCGGAACCCGGCGATCTTCTCGACCTGGTGACAGGCGGTAGCCAGCTCCTCCTCGGCGGAATTGTCGATCCGGCGTTTGAAGGCGGCGAGAATATCGTCCTTATTGAGCCCGCTGACTGCAATAATGAAAGGAAATTGGAATTTCTCTATATAGGCGGAATTGAGTCCCGTAAACTCCGCATGCTCTTCCGGGCTCAGCTGATCAAGCCCGGCGCCGGCCTGTTCGCGCCTGCTTTCCTCCGTCAGTTCTCCCGAAACGGCAAGTTTCCCGGCAAGATCCGGATGCTCGCGCAGCACGCCGAGACGCTCCTCGTCGCTTGCCGCACGGAACACCGTGCACAGCGCCTGATGCACGCCATCGGCCGTCAGCGGTTCTTCGACAAGGCCCTGATCATAGGCGCGTTCGGCGATGAAAGGCGAATATTCGAATACGCCGCCGAACCGGCTGACAAACTCTTCGCGTGCGATCATGGGGCGTCTTCCTTCGGCAGATGATGGTCGTACCAGTGGCGGGCAATGTCGATGCGACGGGGGATCCACACCCTGTCGTGCGTCTGAACATATTCAAGAAAGCGTTTCAGCGCCGCCGTCCGGCCCGGCTTGCCGACAATCCGGCAATGGAGGCCGACCGACATCATCTTCGGCACGCCCTGCCGGCCTTCCTCGTAAAGCGTGTCGAAGGCGTCCTTAAGATAGGCGAAGAACTGTTCACCGGAATTGAAGCCCTGCGGCGTGGCAAAGCGCATGTCGTTATTGTCGAGCGTATAGGGAATGCGCAGGAAGGGCTTGCCGTCCGGCGTCCGCACCCAATAGGGCAAGTCATCGGCATAGGTGTCGGAGGAATAGAGAAAGCCGCCCTCCTCCATCACCAGATCGAGCGTATTGACCGAGGGCTTGCCCTGGTAAAGCCCGTAGGGCCGCTCGCCGGTCAATTCGGTGTGCAGCCGCACCGCCTCGCGGATATGGGCGCGCTCGGTCTCGATATCGAAATCCTTGTATTCGAGCCAGCGCAGGCCGTGGCTGGCGATCTCCCAGCCCGCTTCCCTCATCGCGGCTACGGCTTCCGGATTGCGCTCCATGGCGCGCGTGACGCCGTATACGGTGACCGGGATCTTCAACCCCGTGAACAGACGGTACAGCCGCCAGAAGCCGGCGCGCGAGCCGTATTCGTAAAGCGATTCCATGTTGAGATTGCGCTGGCCGGGCCAGGGCTCGGCGCCGACGATCTCCGACAGGAGGTTCTCCGACGCGGGATCACCGTCGAGAATGCAGCTCTCGCCGCCTTCCTCGTAATTGATGACGAATTGCACCGCGATGCGGGCATCTCCCGGCCATTTGGGATCCGGCGCATTGCGCCCATAGCCGATCAGTTCGCGCGGATACCCGCTCGTTTCAGCACTCATGCAAGCCTCGTTCTCAGTATCGCCCGAGGCTACTCCACCGGCCCGGACACCGAAAGAGGAAAGCCGCAAAAGTCACAGAAATCAAGCATCTCAGGCTGTCCGCCGGGCCGGAAGCGCGCCCATGGGATGGAGGGAGTGAACGCAGAACGGCGCGCCCGGCTCCTCCTCGACGAAAAGCGCGATATTCTCGAACTCCACGGGTTCGGCCAGGATCGGGCCGAAGAATTCCAGCGCCGCGCGTTCCATCCGCTCCATGTCGCGCGGCCGCAGCGGGCCGGTGAGCGGCATATGAAACGCGAAGGCCGACATCACGTCCGGCTCCCCCCAGCGGTGGAGATTGGCAAACTGCACCGGCGACAAGGCGCCGGTATCGCGCCGCTCCAGTTCCGCCTCGCTCAGGGGCGCGCGGAACGGATCGAATTCGGAAACCACGGCGGCGGCGAGATCATCGAGCGCGGGCACGGCGACGGCCGGAGCGAAGGCCAGGCTGTCGCGCCGCCGCACGACCTTCAGCGGCGGCAGGAAGAACGGCTTCCAACCCGTGGCGAACCGCATCAGCGCGTTGAGCAGCAAAGCCTCGCTTGTGCCTTCGGCAAGATGAAACGGCGATTTCAGCATGCCCTGAAAACCGTAACGGCGCGGCAGGGCAGTGTGAAAGGCGATCTCCGACAGCGACATGCCGCCGATCATCGGCGGCTCGATCGGCTGGCCGGAATAGGCGTTGCGGCCGACCCAGTTGGCCCCGACAATGCCGAGCGCCTCATGCGGCGCCGGGGTGAAGCTGATGGCATAACGTGGCTTGTCGGAGGGCATCGGGGTCACACGGAGAAATACAGATGAACATGCCTTCCGATACGCGATTCCGATGACACTGATACGACGAGATGAAGGGTTTTACTCACTCAACCGAGGTTTTTATTGGCGCGCCTCAAGTAAATTTCGGGGTTATATATATCCGGCAGGTCCTGCACCGAAACGGTGTTACCGCTGGCAAGGCCGATCGCGTGACCGGCGAGCCGGTTGGCGATACCGAAGCTTGTCTTGAAGCCGCCGCCGAGCGCGATCACGTCGGGCATGTTCTCCAGCGCCCCGATCATCGGTTCGCGGTGGACGCCGCGCGGGCGAAGCCCCGCCCAGCGCTCGACGACCGGCGCATCACTGAGCGCGGGAACGGCAATGCAGGCGGCGGCGATCAGGGCTTCAAGCTTGTCATCCGTCGTGAAAGCGGCGTCGAATTCGTCTTCCGAGGTGGAGCCTATCGCGACCCGGCCGCCGGCATGGGCAATCACGTAAAGGCCGTTGTCGAAGAAGATTGGCAAAGCCGGATCGCAATCGGCGGCGAGCAGCGCCGCCTGCCCCTTGACCGGCCGACCGAGCGGCTGGCCGTCAGGCGCCCACAAAGGCTGCAATAGCGAAAAAGCCCCCACGCCGGCAGAGACGATGGCCTTGCCAAAGCCAATACGTTCCCCGTCCGAAAGCACGATGCCGTGCGCTCCGGCATCGATTGCGGCGACTTCTTCGCGGATGATCCGGACATGGCGGGCGGTCGCGAGAAAGGCCTCGAGAGCGGCAACGACGCCGCGCGGGGCGACGTGGGCGGCGAGCGTTTCATGGACGTAGGCGAGCGCTCCCTCGCTCCCTGACGGCCAGCCCACATCCGGCAGTTCCTCGACCACTTTCCATTCGAAGCATTGATCACCGAGCCGCCAGTTCCTCGCCGCCTCTTCGGCGCGAAGCTGCGCCGTCTTCAACTGCCGCTCCTGATAGAGCGGCATGACCCGGCCCGAGCGGCGATAACCCGTTTGCAGCCCCGTCTCCTCTTCCAGCAGCCGCAGCTGACCCTCAAGCGCCGCCAGCGCCTCGAACTGGAACTGCTTCTTCTCGTCCCACTGGTCCGGCATATAGGCCATCAGCGCGCCGAGAAGCCCGTTGCTTGCGCCGCTTCCCAGGGCGTCGCGATCGATCAGCAGCGTCTCGATGCCCGCCTTCTCCGCATGATAGGCCGCCCAGAGCCCCATGATTCCGCCGCCGATGACCACAAGATCTGCGGATGTCTTTTGACGCGCGGTCATATTCGTATTATCGCCATTCATCATGGGCGATGCGGACCACAAACACGACGCTGATGCAAGCAAAACCGGCGCGGAGACGCTTGTCTGGCACGAAAGCGACATGCCGTTTTCGAATGCCTTTCAGGACCATTTCTATTCGAAGGCCGACGGACGGGCCGAGTGCGATCACGTCTTCATCGCCGCGAACCGTCTGCCGGAGCGGTGGCAGGCGGGCGGAACCTTTTCCATCGGCGAACTCGGCTTCGGCACGGGGCTCAATTTCTGCGAAACCCTGCGCCAGTGGAAGCGCCTCCGCTCGGCTGACGCGCGGCTCTGCTTCTCCTCGTTTGAGCTATACCCGATGAAGACAGTCGAGATTGACCGCGCGCTCTCGCCCTGGCCGGAGATCGCGGAAGAACGGCGTGCGCTCGTCTCGCGCTGGCCGGACGAACCTTCGGATACGATCGAGATCGAGATCGACCCGCAGACGCGGCTTGTCGTCCATTGCGGCGACGCGCTCACCTCGCTCACCGCATCAGCCGGGCGCTTCGACGCATGGTATCTCGACGGCTTCGCGCCATCCCGCAATCCCGACATGTGGTCCGCCGCGCTGATGCAGGCCGTTTTCGACCATACCGGACCGGGTGGCACATTCGGCACCTACACGGCGGCCGGTTTCGTGCGCCGCAACCTTCAGGCGGCGGGCTTTACGGTCAACCGGCAGTCCGGTTTTGCCGGAAAGCGGGAGATGCTGGCCGGCAAACGGCCCGAAAAGCCCTGATTTCCGGCGCGACGAACTTGCCGCTTGACTTTTGCCAGACCAAGCCTCATTTACGGCAAAGGCTTTCCACCTGTTCGCATGCCGCGTGAGCATGCCCGCCAAGATGAACCCAAGCGGTTCGGGCAAGGTCAGGTCAAGCGCTTGATGAAAGACCGGGCTCCCGCCCGGCGCGCGGAAGGCATTTTCCACCCATAAGATCCCACTTCACGCGGGGTTCTTGAAACCGAAATCACCGGCTTTGGGCATGAGGGCCAGGCTCAGGTGGCGTTTCGGCATGCCTTGAAAGGCGCAATTGATTTGACAGATTTTTCCACACTCGGCCTCTCCGCCCAGCTCGTCTCCCGCATCGCCGGCGAAGGCTATGAAAAGCCGACCCCGATCCAGGAAAAGGCGATCCCGCTGGTGCTTGAGGGCCGTGATGTCATGGGCCTTGCCCAGACCGGCACCGGCAAGACGGCCGCCTTCGGCCTGCCGCTGATCGACATGCTGCTGCAAAACGGCAAAAAGCCCGATCCGAAGACGGTCAAGACGCTGATCCTCGCTCCGACGCGCGAACTGGTGAACCAGATCGCAGAAAACCTGCGCATCTTCGCCCGCAAGACGCCGCTGAAGGTCAACATCGTCGTCGGCGGCGCATCCATCAACCGGCAGCAGCACCAGCTTGCCGCCGGCACCGATATTCTGGTCGCCACCCCCGGTCGCCTGCTCGACCTCCTGGACCGCCGCGCGCTCCGGCTTGACGCCGTGCGCTTCCTCGTCCTCGACGAGGCCGACCAGATGCTGGACCTCGGCTTCATTCACGACCTGAAGAAGATCGCCTCGCTGGTTCCCGACGAGCGCCAAACCATGCTGTTTTCGGCCACCATGCCGAAATCGATTGCCGATCTGTCGCAGCGCTTCCTCACCAATCCGCAGCGCGTCGAGGTTTCGCCTCCCGGCAAGACCGCCGACAAGGTGGACCAGGCGGTTCATTTCGTTGCCGGCAAGGCTGACAAGGTCGAACTCCTGCGTCAGGAACTGACCAGCCATCCGGAAGGCCGCGCCATCGTCTTCCTGCGCACCAAGCACGGCGCGGAGAAGCTGATGAAGCACCTCGACAGCCGCGGCTTTGCCACGGCCTCGATCCACGGCAACAAGAGCCAGGGTCAGCGCGAGCGCGCGCTGAAGGCCTTCAAGACCGGCGAGATCAACGTGCTGGTGGCAACGGACGTCGCCGCGCGCGGCATCGACGTGCCCGGCGTTACCCATGTCTATAACTACGACCTGCCGGAAGTGGCGGACGCTTATGTCCACCGCATCGGCCGCACCGCGCGCGCCGGCAATGACGGCAAGGCGATCGCCTTCTGCACGCCCGAGGAATCGGGCCTGCTGCGCGATATCCAGCGCCTGACGGGCATCGAGATCGCGGTTGCCTCCGGCGAGCCGCACGCCCATGCCGACCGTCCCGCCAAGGGTCGCGGCGGTCGTGGCCGCAGCAATGCCTCCGGCAAGCCCGCGCGTCGCGCCCGGCCCTCCGGCAACGGCGGCCAGCGTCACGCGGGTGATGCCCGCGAGAACGGTCATCGCGAAGGCGCCAATCGCAACAGCCCGGCGAAATCGCGTCCGCGCCGCCAGCGCAACCGCCAGAATGATCGCCGCCAGAGCGCCTGATCGCGCGGCGAGGTACTGATGTGAGAACCCCCGACGGCCCTGCCGTCGGGGGTTCTTCGTTTTCGGGACGCGCCGAGCGGGACGGGCCTTATCCGGCGCGCCATAATAGCGAAGGCTTCAGGCCGCGCTCAGGGCCTGCCGCAGCACTGCTTGTATTTCAGGCCGCTGCCGCAGGGGCAGCGGTCATTGCGGCCCGGCCGCCCCGCAACGGCCGAAGCACCGGGAAGCCGCCCCGATCTTCGCAGTTGCATGATATCCGAAGCCGGACGTCCCGAACGCACGAGGTGGGCCATGACCTTCATGGCGGGGCCTGCATGCCTGTTGAACCGGGCCATCGACCGGCAGTAATAATTGAGCCCGGGTTCTCCATCCTTCGTTTTCAGGAAACGATGCTTCGGACAGCCGCCATTGCAGGCGAACCGGAGATCGCAGCTCCGGCACTGGGCGGGCAGCGCTTCGCGCTTGTCCAGCCCGAACTGACGTTGCGCGTCGGAGGCCATCATCTCGGCAATCGGGATTTCCATTACGTTGCCGAGGCGGTACTCCGGATACACATAGTGATCGCAGGCATAGAGGTCGCCATTGTGCTCAAGCGCCGGGCCCTGGCCGCAGGTCTCGGCAAACCAGCACATCGTCGCCGGAGCGCCCATCCACAGGCCAAGCTGAAGGTCGAAGAACTGGACGAAAACGCGGCCGACATCCCGGCTGATCCATGCGTCGAAGATGCCGCAGAGGAAATCGCCATAGGCCCGCGGCAGCACGCTCCAGGCCGTCACGTCATAGGTGACGCCGTCCTCGTCGATCTGCGGCGCAGGCGCCAGAGAATGACCGTCGGCGGTCCGCTCGACAATCGGAATGAACTGAAGATAGGTGGAGCCGATATCCTTGAGGAACTGATAGATTTCCTCCGGATAGGCGGCATTCTCGCGGTTGACGACGGTCAGCGTGTTGAATTCGACGCCGTGCGCCTTCATCCGCTCGATCCCCGCCATCACGGCAGCATGACTCGGCCGGCCGTTGCGATAGGTGCGGAAACGGTCGTGGAGTTCGCGCGGGCCGTCTATGCTGACGCCGACGAGGAAATCATTGTCCTTCAGAAAAGCGCACCATTCGTCGTCCAGCAGCGTGCCGTTGGTCTGGATCGTGTTGGCGATCGTCTTGCCGCGCGGCAGATGTTTCCGCTGCAGATCGACGATGCGGCGGAAATAGTCGAGGCCGAGCATGGTCGGTTCGCCGCCCTGCCAGTTGAATCGTATCTCCCGGGAGGGAAAGCCGGCCTGCGAGGCGAGGTAGTCGCGGATATAGGCTTCAAGCACCGCATCCGGCATGGTGAAGCGCTTGACGTCCGGATAGAGCTCTTCCTTTTCCAGATAGTAGCAGTAGGTGCAATCGAGATTGCAGCGCGGACCGGTCGGCTTGCCCATGACCTGAAATGGCAGATGTTCTGTCAATCGCCTCCTCCTCCGTCGCCAGACACCGGCGCGGCCGAAAACGCAACTGACGGGCCGCTCAAACGCCCGAATAGACCGTCGACGAGAGGCTTTCCTTGATCGACATCATTTCTGGAGGAGGACCCGCGCGGCTTCCTTGCGGGGTCGCTCCGCGAGGCGCCTCAGCGGAAGCTGTCAGGGTAGCGACGACGGGCTTCGCGCTGAATGTCCTGGTAAGTCTCGATGAAATCGTGAATGCCGTGGGCGAAACGAACAAACGGATTGCGCGCGCGAGCGGCCTTGTCCTGGGTACGTCCGAAAGACATGACGTCTGCTCCTTGGGCGAATTGTGCTTTTACGTAATATAGTCCGGTCGGCAGCGACGAATATTGACAATATCTCATCGCAGCCATGCGCCGCGGGTCTGCCTCACAGCCGCGCCTGTCCATGACATGCTTCCGTCAGTTCGCGAGTTTACCGACACTGCTCCGCGCTGCCCTCGGCGCTGTTGAGGAACCAGGCGATGAGTTCGGCAGTGTTGGCAAGACCAAGCGCCCGCGTCATGCGCAGGCGGTGCATCTCGATGGTCCGGCGCGAAAGCCCCAGCTCCTCGGCGATCGCGGCATTGGTCTTGCCCTGGGCGACCAGCGTCAGGATCTGGCGCTGGCGGCCGGTCAACCCCCTGTTTGCCGTCGAAACCGGCCGTGCGATCGGCTCGAAACAATAGACGGCGGCGGCGAATGGATCGTCCATATTGTGCGAGCGCCCCCTGACCCGGCACCAGAAACGGCGCCCGTCGGTCGCGGCCATGATGCGCTCGTCGTAATAGACCGCGCCGCCCGGCAGATTGTCCCGCCACATCTCGCCTGTGCGCACGAAATCGTCGATCGCCGGGTAAAGGCGCGCGAAGCTCTTGTTGACGAGGGTGGCACGATCATAGCCGAACAGCACTGCGAATTCCGCGTTGCAGTCGCGGATCACACGATGCGTGGCAAAGACCAGCGGCACCGGAAGCTCGGACAGGGTGAAGGTGGTTTGAGCAGTATTCATGTCGTATAAATACGACTCTGCCCTTCCCCGCCGCAAGCCTTATTCTGCATCTGACAAAGTGCAATTTCTCTGGGAGGAGGCAATGCGGAAAGTCTATCAATCGGCGGCCGAGGCGCTCGCCGGACAGTTGCGGGACGGCATGGTGATCATGTCGGGCGGCTTCGGCCTGTGCGGCATTCCCGAAGCGCTGATCGACGCGGTCCTGCAGTCGGGCGCGCGCGACCTGACGGTCATCTCCAACAATGCCGGCGTCGACGGGATCGGCCTCGGCCGGCTTCTGGAAACCCGGCAGATCCGAAAGATGATCTCGTCCTATGTGGGCGAGAACAAGCTCTTCGCCGAACAATATCTCGGCGGCGAGCTGGAACTCGAATTCAACCCGCAGGGCACGCTCGCCGAACGCATCCGCGCCGGGGGCGCGGGCATTCCCGCCTTCTTCACCAAGACCGGCGTCGGCACGATGATCGCCGAGGGTAAGGAGATCCGCAGCTTCGGCGGCGAGGACTATGTGATGGAGACCGGCCTTTTCGCCGATGTCGCCCTCGTCCATGCCTACAAAGGCGATCACGAGGGCAATCTCGTCTATCGCAAGACCGCGCGCAATTTCAATCCGGACATGGCGACAGCCGCCCGGTTGACGGTTGCCGAAGTCGAGCATCTGGTTGCCCCGGGCGAGATCGATCCCGATCATATCCACACTCCCGGCATCTTCGTTTCCCGCATCGTTCATGTGCCGGACCCGGTGAAGCACATCGAGAAGCGAACCGTGCGCGAACGCAATTCGGAGGAGGCGTGACATGGCCTGGACACGTGACCAGATGGCGGCCCGCGCCGCCCGCGAACTTGAAGACGGCTTCTATGTCAATCTCGGCATCGGCATTCCGACCCTTGTCGCCAATTTCATTCCCGACGACATGGATGTGCGCCTGCAGAGCGAGAACGGCATGATGGGCATGGGGCCCTTCCCCTACGACGGCGAAGAAGATGCCGACCTGATCAATGCCGGCAAGCAGACGGTGACCGCGCTTCCCGAAACCAGCTTCTTTTCGAGTTCGGAAAGCTTCGCGATGATCCGCGGCGGCCATATCGACCTGTCGATTCTCGGCGCCATGCAGGTGGCCGAAAACGGCGATCTCGCAAACTGGATGATCCCGGGCAAGATGGTCAAGGGCATGGGCGGGGCGATGGATCTCGTCGCCGGCGTCAAGCGCGTCGTCGTGGTGATGGAGCATGAGGCGAAGGGTTCACCGAAGCTCCTGCGCGAATGTACCCTGCCGCTGACCGGCACCCGCGTGGCCGACATGGTGATCACCGATCTTGGCGTCTTCACCATTGCAAGGCAGGGACCGGTGAAGATGGTCCTGACCGAACTGGCCGATGGCGTCACGCTCGACGAGATCACCGCCAAGACAGAAGCGCGCTTCGAGGTCGGCCTTGATCGGGAGAGCGGCCAATGAGCGACGTCGTCATTGTTTCCGCCGCGCGCACGGCCGTCGGCGCCTTCATGAAGTCCTTCGCCGCTGTGCCTGCCCATCAGCTCGGCAGCACGGCGATCGCCGCAGCGCTTCAGCGCGCTGCCGTGAGCCCTGACGAAGTGGACGAAGTCATCCTCGGCCAGGTGCTGACGGCGGGCGCCGGGCAGAACCCGGCCCGCCAGGCGGCCATTGCCGCCGGCATTCCCGATAGCGCGACGGCCTTTCTGATCAATCAGGTCTGCGGTTCCGGCCTGCGCACCGTGGCGCTCGGCATGCAGCAGATCGCCATGGGCGATGCCCGCATCGTGGTGGCCGGGGGACAGGAATCCATGTCGCTCTCGCCCCATTGCGCCCATTTGCGCAGCGGCCACAAGATGGGCACGGCGAGCTTCGTCGACACCATGGTCGGCGACGGCCTGACGGATGCCTTCGGCGGCATGCATATGGGCATCACCGCCGAGAACATTGCCCGGCAATGCGGCATCGACCGCGCCCGCCAGGATGAATTCGCGCTTTCCAGCCATCGCAAGGCGACCGCCGCGCGCGCGGCCGGACGGTTTGCCGAGGAGATCGTGCCTTTCGCCGTGAAATCGCGCAGAAGCGAAACCATCGTCGATACCGACGAGCAGATCCGCCCCGACGCCAGCGCCGAGACGCTGGCCGCCCTTCGCCCGGCCTTCGACAAGGACGGCACGGTGACGGCGGGCAATGCCTCGGGCCTCAATGACGGCGCGGCCGCTCTCGTCCTGATGCATGCAGATGAAGCCGCCCGCCGCGGCCTGACGCCGCTTGCCCGGATCGCCTCCTGGGCAACCGCCGGCGTCGACCCTTCCATCATGGGCACCGGCCCGATCCCGGCCTCGCGCAAGGCGCTGGAAAAAGCCGGCTGGTCCGTCGGCGACCTCGACCTTGTCGAAGCCAACGAAGCCTTTGCCGCCCAGGCCTGCGCCGTCAATGACGGGCTCGGCTTTGACCCGGAAAAGGTCAACGTCAATGGCGGAGCGATCGCTATCGGCCATCCGATCGGCGCCTCCGGCGCGCGTATCCTCGTAACATTGCTGCACGAAATGAAGCGCCGCGACGCCCGCAAAGGCCTTGCGACGCTCTGCATCGGCGGCGGCATGGGCGTCGCGCTCTGCGTCGAGCGGGGCTAGGCGTTCACGCCTGAAATCAGGGTGTCGCACTGAACAGTCGCTTGCGGATCGGCAGGAGTGCGGCCCCCAGAACGTTCGGATCGGTCTCGATCTCGCTGATCAGCAGTTCGGGACCGGGAAACGGCAGGTTGATCTCGTCGACCGTGCGCGGGTTTGCCGCGTGCGCCAGACGCACCCTCAGGTCACGCGGCGCCTCGCCGCCGAAGACGATGGCCGCCGGATCGAGAATGCCGGTCATCGCCCTGAGCATCTGGTCAAGCGCGGGGGTGACCCTTTCGATCCAGCGGTCGATTTCCGGCCAGGACGGGTCATAGTGCCGCTTCAAAGCATTGACGGAGCCGATATCGCGCCCGGCCTCGCGCAGCATCGCAATCAGCGTTCTGAGCGCCGGACGGCGCTCCTGCTCTTCCGGCGTGTAGATCGAGGAAATTTCCGCCGCGTTCATATGGTGGCCTAGATAGGGCGCGCCGTTGATGACGACGCCGCCGCCGAAACCGAGATTGATCGACAGATAGGCGAAATTGTCGAAGCGCAGGCCGGCGCCGACCCAGTTTTCCGCTTCCGCGCCAAGGGTCGCGTTGTTCTCCGCCATCAGCGGCAGGCCAAACGCGCCTGCGAAAATCTCGCCCACATCGCGGTCACGCCAGGCGGCAATCTTCGGCGGCGGCACGAAGGCCAGGGAGCGCGTGCGGCGATAGCCCTGCATGGAAATGCCGACGCCCGCGATCCTGCGCCGGTCAAGCTTCAGCCCCGCGACGATCTCCGGCACGCGCTCAGCCGCCTCGTCGCGCACGCGCTCGGGGTCGTTCGGCTCGACGTCGAGGATCACGAGATGGAGGATATCGCCGACAATATTGGTGACGGCGACGCGCACCTCTTCGGTGTCGACGGCAATCCCGATCCCGTATGCGCCGTCCGGCGAGAGCGCCAGCCGCGGGCTCGGTTTGCCGCGTCCGGCGATCTTCGGCGCTTCCAGCCTGAGGAAGCCCTTTTCCAGAAGGTCTTCGGCGAGGCGGTGCACGCTTTGCTGGGATAGCGGCGTGCGTTCGGTGAGATCCGAGCGGGCGACCGAGCCGCCGCGCCGGATGGCGTCGAGAACCAGCGCGCCGCTGCGGCCGATCTCAAAGACCGGATTTACCCCTTCCGCACCGCTCATCTCTTCCGCCGAGCCCATTGCACGCCTCTTCTCCTACCTACCGCCAGAAGCCTTTGAGCATGTTTGTGCGCCGGAATCCAGATTTGCGGCCCTGGCGCGAACCCGGCTGTCAGGAAAATGCAGCACCATTGTCATATTAATTTTACTTACAATGAGTAATAAACTATCACCTCAACAGGGGGAGACATGAATGACAGGCATTTCAGCGGACCATCTGGTCATGCGTTTCGACCGTTTCACGGCCGTCAACGACATCAGTTTCGATGTCGCGCCGGGCGAGTTCGTGACGCTTCTCGGACCATCAGGCTGCGGCAAGACCACTCTGTTGAAGATGATTTCCGGCTTTCTGAAGCCGTCGTCCGGCCGCATTTTCCTCGGCGAGGAGGATGTGACAGACAGACCGCCGGAGGCGCGCGATACCGCGCTCTGCTTCCAGTCCTACGCGCTCTTTCCGCATCTGAGCGTGAAGGAAAATCTCGAATTCGGGCTGAAGCAGAAGAAAATTCCGCGCAAGGATCGCACCCTTCGCGTCGGCGAGGTGGCGGAAAAGCTCGGGCTGGAACCGCAGCTTGAGAAGCTTCCGAACCAGCTTTCCGGCGGCCAGCAGCAGCGCGTCTCGCTCGGTCGCGCGCTCGTCATGCGCCCCGGCGTCATCCTGTTCGACGAGCCGCTGTCGAACCTCGATGCCAAGCTGCGCGATCAGGTGCGCATCGAGATCCGCCGCATCCAGCAGGATTTCGCCCTCACCGCCATCTACGTGACCCATGACCAGGCCGAGGCGCTGGCGCTTTCCGACCGGATCTTCGTGATGAATGCCGGCAGGGTGGAACAGGCCGACACGCCGGAAACGCTCTACCGCAAGCCCGCCACCCGTTTCGTCGCCGATTTCATCGGCGGTGCCAACATCCTGCCGGCGAAGCTCAAGCCGCGCGACGGCGGCAAGGACCGGCTCATCGATACGCCAGCCGGCATCTTTTCGGTCTCAGGCGAGGCTGCCCTTCCCGAAGGAAATATCTGTCTCTGCTTCCGCCCGGAAACCGCGCGCCTGCTGAGCGGTCCTGCAGACGGCGCGCTTTCGGGCACGGTCGTGACCCGCGCCTTCCAGGGGCACTTCACCGATCTTATCGCCGAGACCAACGGCAGCTCCTACCGTATCCAGGCCCGTGAAACGGACTTGAGAGAAGGCGATACCGTCTATTTCACCGTCGCTCCGGAAGACGTGATTCTGCTGGGAGCGGAGACATGACCGCCCGTCGCTGGCTTGTGGTCGCAGCCCTTCTGACGCCCGGCCTAGGTCTGATCCTGGCGCTGATCGGCACGGTCATCTACATGGCGATCGCCCAGTCACTCGGCTATTTCAGTTTCGGGGCGGAAGGCCAGTTCTCGTTTGAATATTGGGGCGAGGTTTTCGGCCGCAGGCTGTTTTCCCGCTCGGTACGCTATTCGCTTTATATCGGCACGGTCAGCGCCATCCTCTCGGTCGCCCTTGCCTACCCGCTGGCGATCTGGCTGAGAAAACCCTTTTCCGGCTCGATGACCATCGGCTCCATGCTGAAGGCGCCGATGCTGGTGCATGGCCTGGTCGCAGCCTTCCTGTTCCTGAACATCATTGCCTATCACGGGCCGCTGAACCAGCTGATGCAGGCGCTCGGTATCTGGAGCGAACCGCACCGGCTGCAGAATGACCGTCACGGCATCGCCGTCCTCATCCTTCAGGTGTGGAAGAACCTGCCCTTTGCGCTCCTGCTGCTGACGGGGGCAGTGCAGGGCATTTCCGACGACGTGCTGGATGCGGCCCGCGACATGGGCGCCGGCGCATGGTCGCGCTTTCGCAAGGTCATCGCGCCGCTCTCGGTTTCCGCGATGCAGGCCGCCCTCGTCATCATCTTCATCGGCGCACTCGCTGACTTCTCCTTTCAGACGGTTGTCGGCCCCACCAATGTCCAGTCGCTCGCCCAACTGATGGTGTTCTTCAAGGGCCGCGGCGACTGGCATTCGGCCGCCGTCGTCGGCGTGTCGCTGATGGTGCTGGCGCTCGCCGGCTCCACGCTCCTGGCGATCGCGGCGCGTTTCATCATGAAGGGACGGCTGAAATGACCCGCAGGAAGCTCGTTTTCGCCCTTCTGATCCTGCTCTCGGTGGTCTTCATCATCTGGCTGATCATTCCCTTCGCCATCGCGGTTCTGTGGTCACTGACCGACCCGGCGGAACCGTGGACAGCCGCGACGCTTCTACCGCCGGTCATGTCCTTTGCCCGCTGGTCGGACATGTGGCAGCATTCGGGCCTCAAGCAGGCGCTCGTGACGTCCTATACGCTCGCCCCGACGGCTGCCGTCACCTGCCTGCTTCTGTCGCTGCCGACGGCGCTGGCGCTCGGGCGCTTTGCCTTTCCGGGCCGCGAGGTCGCCAAGATCCTCTGCCTTCTGCCGCTCGTCGTGCCGCCCTTCGTCACCTCGATCTTCTTTACCGCGCTTCTGTTCACGCTCGGGCTGCAGAACTTCCGTTTCGGCGCGATCGTCTTTGCCCATTCGGTGCTGTTCCTGCCCTATGCGATCCGGATCATGACGGTGAGCTTCGAACAGGTCCGCCAGGATCATATCGATGCCGCGCGCGATCTCGGCGCAAGCCCCTGGGCGCGGTTTACCGCCGCCTACCTGCCGGCGCTGCGGCCCGGCATCTTCGCCACGCTCCTCATCGTCTTCATCCAGTCGATCGAGGAGTTCGCCATCGCCTATATCGTCGGCTCGCCGGAAATCGTAACGGTCCCGACCCTTCTTTACGCAGCACTCGGCCAGGACTTCGTCCGCCCCAATGCCGCCGTGCTGTCACTCATCCTCGTCGTCCCCAATGTTCTGCTGATGCTGATCCTCGAGAAGCTTCTGAAGTCGGCAAATCCGACGCTTGCATCAGGCAAGGGATAACGCGGTCGCATGCCCAGGAAGAACCCCAACGGAGAGACTGTCAAAATGCTGAAAACGCTTATTCTTTCGACCACCGCACTGGCGTTTGGCGCAAGCGCCGCATTCGCTGCCGACATCACCGCGATGAGCTGGGACGACATCGTCGCCAAGGCCAAGCAGGAAGGCGAGGTCAACTGGTATGTCTGGTATTTCCAGGACGATTTCCGCAAGGTCGTCGCGCCTTTTGAAGAAAAATACGGCATCAAGGTGAACATCCCGGCCGGCGGCTCCGCCTCCGGCAATGCCGACAAGCTTCTCGCCGCAAGCGCCAGCGACACCGGCGACATCGACGTCTTCGCCTGGGGCTATGGCGACATGTCGACGCTCGATTTCGCCAAGCTCTTCACCCCGCTTTCCATGCTGCCCAAGGACGCCGGCCGCATCAACACGGTCAACAATATCGACGGCGGCGACTATGTTTACGCCTATTGGGGCAACCAGACCGGCATTGCCTATGACCCCGCCAAGGTCGACGAGAATGCCCTGCCCCAGACGCCGGAAGACTTCTCCGCTTTCTGGGAAGACAATCCCGGCAAGTTCGGCTTCAACTACGAGAATGGCGGCTCCGGCCCGTCCTTCTATTCCAACATCCTGCGCGTCCTTTCCGGCCTCGACTTCAACGACGGCGATGATTCCGCCGCCCGCATCGAGGCGCTTGAGCCCGGCTTCACCTTCTTCAACGATTATGCCGACGACTATGTAATCACCACGTCCAACGCCGACAGCATCATCCGCATGTCCGATGGCGAGCTGTTCATGGCACCGGTCTGGGAAGACCATCTGGCAAGCCTGCAGAAGAGCGGCGAGGCCCGCAAGGACCTCAAGCTCTACATCCCGGAAATGGGCATGAACGGCGGCGGCAACGGCGTTGCCATTCCCAAAAACGCCCCGCATCCGGCCGCCGCCGCCCTTCTGATCGACTGGCTGACATCGCCGGAAACCCAGACCACGTTCAACGCCACCTTCGGCACGGCGCCGATGAACGCCAATGCCGATGACAGCAACGCGCTGATCTCCAACGACCAGCGTCAGTATTCGGTCGCCGGCGCGGCCCAGCCGTTCAAGACGGCGATGGAAGAGGCCTTCGTCGACAACGTCATCCTCGAGCGCTGATTTCCGCGAAACACCCGGCCCGGCGGTCGAACCGGTTGCCGGGCTTTTCTCATTCCTGAAAAGAAAAACAAGAAAAGGCATGCTCTCATGAGCCCCCGACACTTCCATTCCGCGCGCACCGAGGCTGAACACGACAACTGGCTCAACCGCATCGACGAAACCGGCAAGGCGGGCAAACCCCTGCCGAGCATCACGTCTGACAACGGCGGGGGAAAATTCGCGACGGATGGACGCGTCCTGCCCTATCCCGGCAATACCTTCATCTGCCATATCGACAAGTCATCGCGCGAATACACGATCCTTTGCGAATTGCAGGAAAAGCTGAAGACGCTGCCGACGGCGCGTTACTTCACCTTCCTGCCGCATGAGAGCTTCCACATGACCGTGTTCTGCGGCATTTCCGGCAATCCGCTGGATACCGACGGCTGGCCGGACGGCTTGGAGCGCGGATTGTCGCTAGCCGAGATGAACCGTCATTTTCTCGCGGCTTCTGCGGATATAGAGGGCTTTTCCGGCGTCACCGTGCGTGCCGACCACCTGAAGGCCGGTTACTCCATCCACGCCGAACCCGCAGACCGCAAAAGCTTCGACGAACTCTGGCGGATGCGTGACCGGCTTGCCGAGGCGACGGGCCTGAAGCGCGAGGATCACGACCGCTACCAGTTCCACATCTCGTTCGCCTATCGCATCCGGCGCATGCCGGCTGAAACCGCGAAAGCCCACATCGAGCACTCATCGGCCTTGTTCGAGGCGGTCTATCCGGAGCTGCAGGAGATCCGTCTCGGCCCGGTGGAATTCTGCTCCTTTGAGACCATGCACCATTTCCGCACGGAAAAACGGCTGATGCCGAAGGGCTGATATGGGGCGGCCGGGACTTCGCTTTCCGCCTAGCGAATGCCCGCGCGCGGGGCGGAGCAGGCAGCGCCGCTCCGGTTGCCGCTCATACCAGATCTCCCTCCGGATAGCGCAGATCGACGCCTTCTGCCTCGATCAGCGCCGCCATTTCCGGCGTCGGCGGCCCGTCGAGCACGAGAATGTCGGCATCGCCCAACCGGCCGCGCTTGGCCGGCGCGGGGCGCGAGAACTTGGAACGGTCGGCAACCAGGATCGAGGTGCGGCAACTCATGCGGATCGCTTCGCGCGCGGCCGCCTCCTGCTGGTCGAAATCGACAAGCGCGCCGTCGGGTTCAACGCCGGCAACGCCATAGATGCCGAAATCGGCTCGGTAGCCGTTGAACATGGCCTCCACTTCCTGACCGATCAGGTCGCGGTCGGGAAGCCGGATCATGCCGCCGGGAATGAAGATACGGTTGGAGCTGTTCGGGCTGAGCGCCATGGCAACGTTCAGATTGTTGGTGACCACCGTGAGATCGTCATGATCGACCATGGCGGCCGCCACCATTTCCGGCGTCGTGCCGATCGAAAACATCACCGAGGCCCGGCTCGGGATCATCTGGGCGACGAGCTGGCCGATCCGGCGCTTTGCTTCGGGGTGCGACAGGCGACGGCTGTCATAGGAGAGATTGACACCGGCGCTCATCCGTTCCACACCGCCATGGCTGCGACGCAGCTGGTCGGCGCGGCAGAGCATGTTGACGTCGCGGCGGATCGTCTGCGGCGAAACGGAGAACTCCTCCGCCAGCGCCTCGATGGTCATCGACCCATGGGCCTCAACCAGAGCCAGGATTTTCGTTTGACGATCACTTATGTTCATTAGCGCCACTGAATTGCGATTTCGATGCGCGAACGAACATCCACTCGGCAAGTGACAGGGTTTTGAACCTATGATGACGTTTGAATGAAAGTGGCAGCGAACTCAGATATTGTTGCCGCGGTCTGGCGCTTCAGTCAGCCAAGCTGCATCAACAGATCCATTGACGGCTCGCCCGTAACGGCGAGACCGTTTGCACGCTGATAGGCCGAGATCGCCGCGCGCGTCTGCGTGCCGAAAACGCCGTCCACCGTGCCGGCGTCATAGCCCCTGGCTTCCAATCCCGCCTGCAGCGCCTTGCGCTGGTCGGCGGTGAAGCCGTAGCGATCCGGCGGGAACGTCCCGGCGATCGGGCCGGCGCCGGCAATGCGGTCGGCAAGGTGGCCGACGCCGATCGCGTAACTCGTCGAATTGTTGTAGCGCTTGATGACATCGAAATTGGGCCCGACGACGAAAACCGGCCCGCCGTCGTGCGGCTGAATGCGGCGACCGCCGGCGACGGATGCCCCCGGAGAGCCTGCCTCCCCGCCCCAGGGCTCGCCCGTGCGCCATCCGGACCGGTTGAGATAGGCGGCCGTGCTTGCCAGCGCGTCGGTCGGATCGTCGCTCCAGATATCGCGCCGCCCGTCGCCGTTGAAATCGACGGCATAGCCGAGATAGGAGGTGGGGATGAACTGGGTGTGACCCATGGCGCCGGCCCAGCTTCCGATCATCCGCTGCGGGCTGATATCGCCGTTCTGAAGGATTTTCAGAGCCCCCAGCAACTGGCTTTCGAAGAAACTGCCGCGGCGTCCCTCATAGGCGAGCGTCGACAGCGCCGAGACGACCGGCACATCGCCGCGCCGCTCGCCATACATGCTCTCCAGCCCCCAGACGGCGACGACCACGGTTCCGTCAACCCCGTAGACCGCCTCGATCTGCTCCAGCACATTCCGGTAGCGGGCATAATTGGCGCGCCCCTTGGCCACCCGCTCGTCGGAGGCGGCGATGGCGAGGTACTCCTCGAGCGTGCGGTTGAACTCGGTCTGGTTCCGGTCCTGTACGATGACGTCGGGCGTATAGCCCGCGTTGGCAAACGCCGCGTTCAGCGTCTGCCGCGAAATGCCCTTCGCCTCGGCGCGGGTCCTGAAATCCTCCACCCAGGCGTCCCATCCGGCATTGGCAATCGCGCCGGGGGGCGTCGAACCCGACGGCGACCCGCCGAACAGACTACTCGAACAGGCCGAGAGCAAGGTCCCTAGCGCCATAAGAGAAAATGCGCGTCTCGTCGCATGCATGCGCTGATCCACTCCGCTGCGTGTTCAAGGAAAGATTCTAGCGCAGAATGCAACGGCGGCAAGTCGGCCGAAGGGTCTGGCCAAAGGTTCGATATCAAAATCTGTTGACGTCTCTGTCTTGCCCGAGCACGCGCCTCTGCAGCGCTCGCGCCGAAGATGCGCAAGCGCGACGAGCCGCCTGCCCATTTATTCGGCGCATTTTGAGGGGAACTGCCCGAATTTCAGCGCGTTGGTTGTATTGGACCATGCAAATGCCGCCTTCCGCAGGAAGGCATGGTCCTTGCATTACTTCAGATGTTGTATTGATATGCGATAATAACAATCGGGGGATGAACGCTTTGCCATTCGATGAAATGATGACCGCGGACAACCAGCCGCGCGACCCTTACAAGGACTACTATGACTGGTACAGTCAGCAGAACCCCGCATCCCTGATTGCGAAATCGCGCGATGCGGAAAACATTTTCCGCAAGACGGGCATCACCTTCGCTGTTTACGGCCATGCCGACAGTTCGGAAAAGCTGATCCCCTTCGACATCGTGCCGCGCATCATTTCCGGCCGGGAATGGCGCAAGCTGGCAGCCGGCATCGAACAGCGCGTCATCGCGCTGAACGCCTTTCTCAAGGACATCTACCACAAGCAGGAGATCATCAAGGCCGGTCGCCTGCCGCGCCGTCTGATCGAGGAGAATGACGCCTTCCTGCCGCAGATGATCGGCTTCGAGCCGCCCGGCGGCGTCTATACCCACATTGTCGGCACCGATATCGTGCGCACCGGCGAGGACCAGTTCTACGTGCTGGAGGACAATGCCCGCACGCCGTCGGGCGTTTCCTACATGCTGGAAAACCGGGAAACCATGATGCAGATGTTTCCCGAGCTGTTCTACAAGAACCGGGTGCGCCGCGTGGAGGACTACCCCCAGCTTCTGCGCCAGAGCCTTGCGACGCTTGCGCCTCCCGGCTTCTCCGGCACCCGGCCGCGCGTCGGCGTACTGACGCCCGGCATCTACAACTCCGCCTATTACGAGCATTCCTTCCTCGCCGACATGATGGGCGTGGAACTGGTCGAGGGCCAGGATCTGCGCGTCATCGACGGCAAGGTGAAGATGCGCACCACGCGCGGCTACGAGGCGCTGGACGTCATCTATCGCCGCGTCGACGACGACTTCCTCGATCCCCTCACCTTCCGCCCGGACTCCGCGCTCGGCATTCCGGGCATAATGGATGTTTACCGCGCCGGCCATGTCACCATCGCCAACGCGCCGGGCACCGGCATTGCCGATGACAAGGCGATCTATTCCTACATGCCGGAAATCGTCGAATTCTACACCGGCCAGAAGCCGCTTCTGGAAAATGTGCCGACATGGCGCTGCTCGGAGCCGGAAAGCCTCGCCTATGTGCTCGACAATATTGCGAACCTCGTGGTCAAGGAAGTGCATGGCTCCGGCGGCTACGGCATGCTGGTCGGTCCGGCGGCGAGCAAGAAGGAGCTGGAAGACTTCACCGCCAAGCTTCGCGCAAGGCCCGCGAACTACATCGCCCAGCCGACGCTTTCGCTCTCCACCGTCCCGATCCTCGTCAAGAAAGGCATCGCCCCGCGCCATGTCGATTTGAGGCCCTATGTGCTGGTGTCGGACCGCGTGCGGATCATGCCCGGCGGGCTCACCCGCGTCGCATTGAAGGAAGGCTCCCTGGTGGTCAATTCCAGCCAGGGCGGCGGAACCAAGGATACATGGGTGCTGGAGGACTGATGATGCTTGGAAAAACCGCAAACGGCCTGTTCTGGATGTTCCGCTATTTCGAGCGCGCCGAGAACATCGCCCGCCTGATCGACGCCGGCCAGCGCGTGGCGCTGACGCGCTCCAACGGCGCGGATGACTGGGACGGCATCCTGCAGAGCGCCGGCGTCCAGGAAGCCTATTTCGAGGTGCACAGCAAGCTGACGGCCGACAATGCCATCGACTTCCTGTTGCGTGACCGCCGCAACCCTTCGAGCGTCGTCTCGTGCATCGACGCGGGCCGCAACAATGCCCGCCTGGTGCGCACCGCGCTGACGCGCGAGACATGGGAAGCCACCAATGAATGCTGGATCGAAAGCCGGAGCCTGCTTTCGGCCAAGCTGAGGCCGGCCGACCTGCCCAAGGCGATCGACTTGGTCAAGCACAAGACGGCGCTGATCCGCGGCACCTTCCACGGCTCGATGCTGCGCAACGAGATCTACAACTTCGCCCATATCGGCACGTTCATCGAGCGCGCGGACAATACCAGCCGCATTCTCGACGTGAAATATTACGTGCTGCTGCCGTCAGTCCACCATGTCGGCACCTCGCTCGACAATCTGCAGTGGGAATCGATCCTGCGTTCGGTCTCGGCCCACCGGGCCTATGGCTGGGTGCATAACGGCGAGTACCGCCCGAGCCAGATTGCCGAATTTCTGATCCTCGACGTGCAATTGCCGCGCTCGCTCGCCTATTCCTACGAGAAGATCGTGCTCAATCTGGACTATCTCGCCGCCGATTACGGCGAGCGGCTGGAGGCGCACGACACCGCGCATGCCATCCGCAGCACACTTCGCAGCCAGAAGATCAAGACGATCATGGACAACGGCCTGCACCAGTTCCTCGAGGACTTCGTCAGCCGCAACAACAAGCTCAGCCAGCAAATCAGCGAGGGGTATCGCTTCTACGCATGAGGGTGCGGAAAGGCGTGAAGGGACAAACGCGATGCTTTTGAACATCAACCATGTGACTGAATACAGTTACGAGACCCCGGTTCAGTTCTCGCTGCAGCGGCTGCGGCTGACGCCGGTCGATTCGGCCGGCCAGACAATCCGCGACTGGGCGGTGACCATCGAGGGCGCCAAGAACGAGGTCGCCTATACCGACCAGTACGAGAACCATGTCCGGCTCGTCTCCGTCGAGGGGGAACATCCGAGCGTTCGCCTGATCGCCTCGGGGACGGTGGAAACCCGCGACACGGACGGCATTTTCGGCCCGGCCTCGCCGGACATCCCGCTCTGGCTGTTCCTGCGGCAGACGCCGCTGACAACCGCCGACAAGCCGATTGAGAAGCTCGTCGAAAAGCTCGAGGGCGACTCGGACCTGGCCAAGCTTCATAACCTGATGGAGCGGCTGCACAAGACCATGACCTTCAAGCCCGGCACGACCAGCGTCGCGACTACGGCCGGCGAGGCGCTGGAGGCCAAATCCGGCGTCTGCCAGGACTATGCCCATATCGTGATTGCCTCAGCCCGCAAGATGAAGGTGCCGGCGCGCTATGTCTCCGGCTATCTCTATATGCCCGATCTGGAAAACCAGACGGCAAGCCACGCCTGGGCGGAGTGCTATCTGGAAGGCCTCGGCTGGGTCGGCTTCGACGCCGCAAACAAGGTCTGCCCGGACGAGCGCTATGTGCGGGTTGCCTCAGGCCTGGATTACAGGGATGCCGCGCCCGTTTCCGGCATGACGATCGGCGGCGGCAGGGAAAGCCTTGCGGTCAAGCTATCCGTCGCCAGCCAGAGCCAGTCGCAAAGCCAGAGCTGAGTTTTACGCCGCCGCAAAGAGACGACTGCGGCGGCGCATTGCCTGCTTCAACGGGCGCTCTTCAGCACCGGCAGCCCCACGCCTTCGCGCCAGCGATCGATCACCCTCGCATTGAGGATGCTTTCCTCGCCGCTCAGTGCCGGCCATGGCGCCGTCTTCAGCCCGGCGAGAATGGCGTTCGTCGCCGCTTCCGCCTCGAAGGCGAAGAGCTGGCGCGGATCGCGCAGCCATTCCTCGCGCGTCCCGTCCTCCGTCTCGATCACGATTTTCGCGTCGGAAGGACCGGCATTGCGGCCAGGACGCCAGGGAACGGGAAGGCGGATCGTGCCTCTGGTGCCGGTGAGCACCAGCGTGTCCTCCATCTCCCGGCGCAGCGCGCAGGCGATGCTTGCCGTCAGCCCGTCGCCGAAATCAAGCTCGGCATCGGCGATCTCGTCAACGCCGGTCGGTCCGATCTCGCCGGATGCCTCAAGGGTCACCGGCTCGGCATAGGGCAGGCCCTTCGCCGCCCCGGCGATCAGGCGCACGGTCGTCACCGGATAGCAGCCGATATCGAGAATGCCGCCGCCGCCGAGGGCGGGATCGAAGAGCCGCGAAGACGGATCCCGCTCCCTGAACCCGCCGTTCTTCGCCTCGATATGGGTGAGCTTTCCGATCACGCCATCGCGCACCAGTTCAACAAGCCGGGCGGTCTGCGGATGGCTCCGGCACTTGTAGGCCTCCATGAAAAAGACATCGGCCTTGCGCGCGGCCTCGACCAGCGTTTCGACATCGCTTGCGCCAAGACCCGCAGGCTTTTCCACCATGAGTCCCTTGCCGGCCTCGATCGCCAGAAGCCCGTGCGCCAGATGGAAGGAATGCGGGGTGGCGACATAGATGACGTCGAGATCGGGATCGGCGACGAGTTCCTCATAGGAGCCGTAGAGCCGTTCCACGCCATGGCGTTCGCCGAATGCCGCCAATCGGTTCGGCGTGCGTCCGCCGGCAGCCAGGAGTTTCGCCGAGGGCGTCTGCGACAGGCCGACGGCGAAGTTGTTGGCGATGGCGCCGGGGCCGAGAATGCCCCAGCAAACCTGTCTTCCTGTCATGCTCATGCGGCGCCGCCCGGATAGTTCGGGCTTTCGCGGGTAATGGTGACGTCATGGGCGTGGCTTTCGCGCAGCCCCGCATTGGAGATTTGCACGAAAGTCGCCTTTTCCTGGAAATCGACGATATCCTTGCCGCCGACATAGCCCATGGCGGCGCGCAGACCGCCCGCGAGCTGGTGCAGGACGCCGCCGGTCGGGCCCTTGTAGGGCACCTGGCCTTCAATGCCCTCGGGCACCAGTTTCAGCGTGTCGCGCACTTCCGCCTGGAAATAGCGGTCCGCAGAGCCGCGCGCCATGGCGCCGACGGAGCCCATGCCGCGATAGGCCTTGAAGGACCGGCCCTGATAAAGGAAGACCTCGCCCGGGCTTTCATCCGTGCCGGCGAGAAGCGAGCCGACCATGACGGCGGACGCGCCGGCGGCGATCGCCTTGGCCATGTCGCCGGAGAACTTGATGCCGCCGTCCGCGATCACCGGAATGCCGGCATCGCGGGCTGCCTCGGCAGCGGCCATCACGGCTGCAAGCTGCGGCACCCCGACGCCCGCGACAATGCGCGTGGTGCAGATCGAGCCCGGACCGATGCCGACCTTGACCGCGTCCGCGCCCGCATCGATCAGCGCCTTGGTGCCGTCGGTGGTGGCGACATTGCCGGCCATGATGCGCACCGAATTCGACAGCGTCTTCACCCGGCCGACCGCATCCAGCACCTTCTGCGAATGGCCATGGGCGGTGTCGATGACGATCAGGTCGACGCCGGCATCGACCAGCATCTCGGCGCGCTGGAAACCGTTATCGCCGACGGAGATGGCGGCGGCGGCGCGAAGCCGGCCCTGCGCGTCCTTGGAAGCGTTGGGATTGAGCTGCGATTTCTCGATGTCCTTGACGGTGATGAGGCCGACGCAATGACCGCGATCATCGACGACGAGCAGCTTTTCGATGCGATGGTGATGGAGAAGCCTCTTGGCTTCCTGCTGGTCGACGGTTTCACGAACCGTGATCAGGTTCTCCCGCGTCATCAGCTCGTAGATGCGCTGCTCGGGGTTGGAGGCAAAGCGGACGTCGCGGTTGGTCAGAATGCCGACGAGGCGGCCGGAGGTGTGGCCATCGCTGGTGCCCTGCTCGACCACCGGAATGCCGGATATGTGATGTGCCTTCATCAGCGCCAGCGCTTCGGCCAGAGTCGCGTCCGGGCCGATGGTGACCGGGTTGACCACCATGCCGCTTTCGAATTTCTTCACCTGGCGAACCTGTTCGGCCTGCTCGTGCGGGGTGAGGTTGCGGTGGATGACGCCGATGCCGCCGGCCTGTGCCATGGCGATTGCAAGCCGGGCCTCGGTAACCGTATCCATCGCGGAGGAGAGGATGGGCAGGTTGAGATTGATGTCGCGGGCGATCGTGGTCGAAACATCGACCTGTCCGGGCATCACCTCTGAATGACCCGGCTGCAGCAGCACATCATCAAAGGTGAGCGCCTGCATGCCGGTAGCGGCCTGAATAATCTGAGCCATGGCCAATTTCCTTTTTCAAATACGAAATGGCCGGGCGGTGCGTTCCGTCCGGTCCCTTGCAGATAAGTCTGGAAGTTGGCGAGTGCTCGTAACACGAAGATGACGCGTTGGAAATACCCAATCCGAAATGCGCATTCCGGATCGGGCGGATTGTGAAGGCGGCGCAATTGCGCCGCGTGTTTTCAGACCTTGAACTGGTACGTCTTCGGCATGAATTTGTAGCCGTCTCCGACCTTTTCCACATAGCCGACGGCAGGGAACGGCATGTGATAGCCGAGGAAAGGAATCCGCTCGGCGGCCACCATGTCGAAGACCTGCCTGCGGGTCGCGGCAGCCATCTCCTTGTCCATGTCGAAGCGCACATGCCAGTCCGGGCGCTGCAGAGAAAGCACGTACTGATTCGCGGTGTCGGCCGTCAGCAGCAGCCTCTCGTCGCCCGAACTGAGCATGAAGATCAGATGGCCGGGCGTGTGGCCGAAGGCGTCCATTGCCGTGATGCCGGGCACGACTTCATCGCCGCCGCCGATGAAGGTCGCCTGATCGACAAGCGGCGTGACGAGCTTCTTCACGCTCTGGTGGCCGCCTTCGGCGGGCGTGCCCATGCGCGCATCATCGCTCCAGAAGGCATATTCCTTCTCGCCGAAGACATAGCGCGCATTCGGAAAAGCCGGGCCGTCCTCTTCCATCAGCCCGTTGATATGATCGCCATGCATGTGGGTGATGACGACGATGTCGATGTCCTCCGGCTGGTAGCCATTGGCAATCAGCCCCTCCCGCAAACGCCCAGCGCCCCAGGAGCGGCCCGCAGGCCCCATGCCGGTGTCGAACAGCACGGTCTCATTACCGGTATCGACAAGCACCGGCGCAAACCCGTTGATCAGCTTGTCCGGCGGCAGGAAATTCTCCTCAAGCAGGGCGGCAACGGTCTCCGGGTCCTGCCCGGTACCGAAGGTCTCGCCCGGATTTTCCATCAGCCTCGTGCCGTCCTCGACGACGAGCAGCTTGAAGTCGCCGAGATCAAAACTGTCGCTCGGCGGCGCATCGACCATCTTCATGCGGTCGCCTTCCGTGCTCTGCGACTGGGCGCTTGCCGCACCGGTCACGAAGGGCGTGGCGATGGCGGCCAGTCCCGCGCCGGCCATCAGACGACGGCGGTTGATACCAGTATTCTCAGTCATCAATCGTCCTCCTGGAATGAAAATTCAACACCTCTGACCTTGGGGAGGATGCGTCGGTTTCAAGTCGGATGCATGTATTTGCCCTGACTGAAGCGTCACATTTGCGTGAGCGGGAAAAGGGCTTGGGCCATTGGCTTTTGCGCGAGCGCCAGATAGAACGTCTGCTCTTGTCACATTTTCCGAGTTGCCGAGAGATGAACCCGATCGTTCCGCTGATCATGGCCGTTGCGCTCTTCATGGAGCAGATGGATTCGACCGTCATCTCGACAGCGCTGCCGGCCATTGCCGCCGATCTGAACGTCGGTCCGATCACGCTGAAGCTGGCGCTGACCACCTATATGGTGGCGCTTGCGATCTTCATTCCCGTTTCCGGCTGGACGGCCGACCGTTTCGGGGCCAAACGCGTTTTTCGCGCGGCGATCATCGTTTTTTTGATCGGCTCCGTGTTCTGCGCGATCTCGAGCAATCTGATCGAGTTCGTGGCCTCGCGCTTCCTGCAGGGCATGGGCGGGGCGATGATGACGCCGGTCGGACGCCTGGTGATCCTGAGGACGACAAACCGCTCCGAACTGGTGCGCGCCATGGCGTTGCTGACCATCCCGGCGCTTCTGGGCCCGATGGCGGGACCGCCGCTCGGCGGCTTCCTCACCACCTATTTCTCATGGCACTGGATATTTCTCATCAACGTTCCGATCGGCATTGTCGGCCTGATCATGGCCGGCATCTTCCTGCCGCTGATCGAGGATGAACCGCCGTCGAACCTCGACTGGAAGGGCTTTTTCCTGGTAGCGCTTGCCGCCTCCGGCATCGTCTTCGGCCTGTCGGTGATCAGCCTGCCGGCCCTGCCGCCGGCGACCGGCTTCATCACCACCGCGATCGGCTTCCTGTCGGGATTCTGGTATATCCGTCACGCGCGTCGGGTCGAAAAGCCGCTTCTCAACCTGTCACTGTTTTCCAATGCGAGCTTCGCCGTTGCCACGTCTGCGGCGACGTTCTTCCGCATGGCGACGGGCGCCTTCCCCTTCCTGATGCCGCTGATGTTGCAGCTCGGTTTCGGCCTCAACCCGTTCGAATCCGGCATGATCACCTTTATCGGCGCGGCCGGCGCGCTTCTGACCAAATTCGTCGCGCCGAAGGTATTTTCCGCCTTCGGCTTCCGCACCGTGCTGATCACCGCATCGCTGGGCGCAGCGGTGCTGACCGTCACCTTCGCCTTCTTCGAGGCGACGACGCCGCATCTCGTCATTCTGGCAATCCTGTTCTGCTCGGGCCTGTTCCGCTCCTTCTTCTTCACAGGCGTCAACGCGCTTGCCTATGCCGATATCGAAAACAGCCAGGCGAGCCAGGCAACGGCGATAAGCTCAATGTTCCAGCAGGCGAGTTTCGCCCTCGGCGTTGCCTTCGCCGCCGTGATCCTCGAGCTTGCCGGCCATTTCACCGGCGGCGAGTTGACGGTCGCCCATTTCCACATCGCCTTCGCCGTCGTCGCGATTCTCTCGCTCATCTCGGTCTTTCCGCTGATGCGCCTGAGAGCGGATGCGGGAGCGGCAGTGTCCGGCCACAGAGCCGCGCAGGCTGCGGAATGAGATCAGGCAAAACGAACATTTGCGATCATATAATTTGACATTCCGAAGATTTGCGCGCATTCTGCCTTGCTAAATATCAAGAGCAGACGGGAGCTATCGCGATGCCACGCGCCGAAAATCCAGCCGAGCCGGTGGACATTTTCGTCATCGGCGGCGGCGTCAACGGCGTCGGTATTGCCCGCGATGCGGCCGGCCGCGGTCTTTCCGTGGCGCTCGCAGAAATGCATGATCTCGCCTCGGCGACCTCTTCCGCCTCGACCAAGCTGTTTCACGGCGGGCTGCGTTATCTGGAATATTACGAGTTCCGGCTGGTGCGCGAGGCGCTGATCGAGCGCGAGGTGCTTTTGAAGGCGATGCCGCATATCTCCTGGCCGATGCGCTTCGTGCTGCCGCACCACAAGGGCCTGCGCCCCTGGTGGCTGATCAGGCTCGGCCTGTTTCTCTACGACCATCTCGGCGGCCGCAAGATCCTGCCCGCCACCAAAAGCGTCGATCTGACGAATGATTCCGCCGGAAAAGCACTCAAAAGCGAATATCGGCGCGCATTCGAATATTCGGATTGCTGGGTGCAGGATGCGCGCCTCGTGAGCCTGATGGCCCGCGACGCGGCCGAGCGCGGCGTCAATGTCATGGTCAGGACAAAGGTCACGCGGGCAGAACAGGTGGATGCCCCTGCCGGCGGTGACCGCCTGTGGAAAATCGAACTCGAGGACGAACACGGTCCGCTTCAGCCGGTCCTTGCCCGCGCGCTGGTCAATGCCGGCGGTCCCTGGGTCGCCGATATCATCGCTGGCGCGCTTGGCATCAACACGTCAGAGAAGGTTCGCCTCGTGCGCGGCAGCCATATCGTGACGAAGAAGCTCTACGACCACGACCGCTGCTATTTCTTCCAGGGCAGCGACGGGCGCATCATCTTCGCCATTCCCTATGAGCAGGATTACACCCTGATCGGCACCACCGACAAGGACCATCAGGGCCCGGCATCCTCGGCGAAATGCACCGATGAGGAAGCGGATTATCTCTGCCGCTTTGCGTCTGAATATTTCGAAAAGCCGGTCACCCGCGAAGACGTCGTCTGGACCTATTCCGGCGTGCGCCCGCTCTATGACGACGGCGCCTCCTCGGCAACGGCGGCGACCCGCGACTACGTGCTTTCGCTGCGCAAGGAAGGCGCGCCGCTTCTCAGCGTTTTCGGCGGCAAGATCACCACCCACCGCAAGCTTGCCGAGGCCGCTCTCCACAAGTTATCCCCATTCTTTCCACAGGCCGGCGAGGACTGGACGGCGGGCGCGACGCTGCCCGGCGGAGATTTTCCGGTGAGCGACGCAGCCGCGCTTCCCAGCCGCCTTCGCGAGGATTATCCGTTTTTGAGCGAGGCGCAGGCGTTGCGCCTCATCCGCACCTATGGCACCGATTGCTGGAAGATGCTCGGCCATGCCTCCGGCCCCGAGGACCTCGGGCAGGCCTTCGGCGCCGGACTCTATGAGGCAGAGGTGCGCTGGCTCGTGGAGAACGAATTCGCGCGCCGGGCCGAGGATATCGTTTTCCGGCGCACGAAATTCGGCTTGCGCATGAGCGGGGAAGAGATCGCGGCGCTCGATGACTGGCTTGTCGCGCAGCAGGCACGATAGACTTCGAACGGGGAGGAGAAGGGCATGAGCCACATTCTGGCGATCGACCAGGGCACGACATCGAGCCGCGCGATCATTTTCGACGCGAACATGAAATTGGTGGCCTCGGCGCAGGAGGAGTTCCGGCAGTATTACCCGGCCTCGGGCCTTGTCGAGCACGCGCCGGCGGATATCTGGTCGACGGTTGCCGCGACCTGCCGCGAAGCGATCGAGCGCGCCGATATCCATGCCGCCGACATTGCCGCGATCGGCATCGCCAACCAGCGCGAGACCGCGCTGATCTGGGATCGCAAGACCGGGCGGCCGATCCACAAGGCGATCGTCTGGCAGGACCGCCGCACGGCAGATACCTGTGCCAGGCTGCGCGAAGAGGGCCACGAGGCTTTCATCACCTCCGCTACCGGCCTCATCCTCGATCCCTATTTTTCGGCGACCAAAATCGCATGGATGCTCGACAATGTGGAAGGCGCAAGGACGCTGGCGAAAAAGGGACGGCTCGCTTTCGGCACGGTCGACACCTATCTTATCTGGCGGCTGACCGACGGCAAGTCCCACGTCACCGACGCCACCAATGCCGCCCGCACCATGCTATACAATATCCGCGAGGGAAAGTGGGACGAGGACATCTGCGCGCTGCTCGATATCCCGATGTCGCTTCTGCCTGAAGTAAAGGATTGCGCCGCCGATTTCGGCATGACGCGCGATGACCTGTTCGGCCGAGAGATTCCGATTTTCGGCGTCGCCGGCGACCAGCAGGCGGCAACCGTCGGCCAGGCCTGTTTCGAGCCGGGCATGATCAAGTCGACCTATGGCACGGGCTGTTTCGCGCTTCTCAACACTGGCGACAAGTTCGTAAAAAGCGAAAGCCGGATGCTTTCCACCATCGCCTACCAGATGGACGGCAAGCCGACCTACGCGCTTGAGGGCTCGATCTTCATCGCCGGCGCCGTCGTGCAATGGTTGCGCGACGGGCTGAAGGTGATCCGCCACGCCCGCGAGACCGACGCGCTGGCAAACAGCGCCGACCGCGAACAGACGCTTTACATGGTGCCTGCCTTTACCGGTCTCGGCGCGCCCTACTGGGATGCCGAATGCCGCGGCGCGATCTACGGGCTCACCCGCAATTCCGGCCCGGCGGAATTTGCCCGCGCCGCGCTTCAAAGCGTCGGCTACCAGACGCGCGACCTGCTGGAGGCCATGCATGGCGACTGGGGAAGCCATGATTCGGCGAATATCCTCAGGGTCGATGGCGGCATGAGCGCCAATGACTGGACCATGCAGTTCCTCGCCGACATTCTGGGCGTGCCGGTCGACCGGCCGCAGGTCGTCGAAACCACGGCGCTGGGCGCGGCCTGGCTTGCGGGAAGCCGCGCCGGCCTCTATCCCGGCCTGAAGGAATTCGCTTCAGCCTGGGCCGTCGATCGCCAGTTCAAGCCGGCCATGGAAGCGGCAACCCGCGAGAAACTCTACAAGGGCTGGAAGAATGCGGTTCAGCGGACCCTCGGTCCGATCTGATCAGTCACCAAACCTGTACTGCATCGTCACCAGATCGAGCCAGCGGCCGAATTTTGTCCCGACTTCCGGATAGCGTCCGACGTGGAAAAAGCCGAGGCGTTCATGCAGCGCGATCGAGGTGATGTTCTCGCCCTCGATCGCGGCGATCATGGCATGTACACCATTTTCGCGCGCATGGTCGAGCAGCGCTTCCATGAGCCTGCGCCCTGCCCCGCCGCCGCGGCAATCCCTGTGCACATAGACCGAATGCTCGACCGTATGGCGATAGCCGTCAAACGGTCGCCAGTCGCCATAGCTTGCATAGCCGATCACCGCGCCGTCACGCTCGGCCGCCAGGACCGGAAAGCCGCGCGCCGCACGCGCTTCGAGCCAGGCCTTGCGGTTATCCAGATCGACGAGGATATCGTTCCAGATCGCCGTGGAATTGAGAACGGCATCATTGTAGATTTCGAGGATGGCCGGCAGATCGGCCTCCCGCGCGTTGCGTATCAGCATGGCTCAGAGGATCCCGGGAAGAGGCGTTTTCCGATTGGAACACCGATACCAGAGACCCCTGCGGCCCGAAAGCGCTATTCGGCGATCATCGCATATTTGAGGAAGAGCGCCTGATCGGCGGTGGTCTGCTGCCTGCAGCCGGCGGCAAGCGTCTTGCCCATCGTCCCGCCCTGGGACTGGCTCTCGACGAAGGCGCATCGCGCATCGCGGTATTTTATCCAGTCGCGTTCCATGGCGAGCAGCGCCTCGGCGATCGACGAACCGGAGACCGCTTCGTCGAGCTTTTTCGCCTGTTTCATGACCTTCTCGTAGGTGGCGTTCAGCTGCTTGTCCCAGAAGGCCGTCTCGCTCGCCGTGCAACGCACCATGCCGGCGGAGGTCTGGCCGAAATCGTTGGCGTTGATGCATTTTGCCGTCGAAAGGCCGATGCATTTTTCTCCCGCATCCACCGAACTGGCCTTGGCAAGGCATTGCGCGGTCGCCGCATCGGAATAGATGATCTCGTCGGCATGGGCGGCGACAGGCACAATGAGCAGCGTCGAAAAGGCAAGAAAGGTCGGCAGGCGCATCAAATCCTCCTGATCCATCTGTTCCGATTTCATCAGGATCATACGACAATTATACGTTGATCGGCAAAACCTGACACTCCGTGGCCGGAAAGCGCTATTGCCGGCGTTCCTTCACGCGAGCGGGCAAGATTGCAGCCTCGCTCAATAGGTCGGCCAGGAATTGTCCAGATAGATCGCCTGATCCGCGGTCATTCGCAACAGGCAGCCGGCATAGACCGGTCCGGCGATCGTGCCGCCCTGATACTGGTTGGCCTCGTACTCACAAGTTGCATCGCGAAAATTGATCCAGATCCGTTGCATGTCGCGAAGACTTTCGGCGAGTTCGCCATTGGCGCGCGGATCGTTCTCGGCCTCTGCATCGGCCGCCTTGGCGCGGGCGAGCAGTTCGCGATAGGTCCGGTTCAGCCATTCATCCCAGAATTTGGTTTCAAGCGCCGCGCATTCCTGCAGGCCGATCGTGGTCGACCCGTAGTCCGAGGCATTCTGGCAGGCCTCGGCGGAGACGCCCGCGCAGGCCCGCATTTCGGCCTCGGTCCCGGCAAGGCTCACGCACTCAGTCACGAGATCGTTGGAATAAACCACTTCCTCATCCGCCAGAGCGGGCGATGCGGACAACAGAGCCGTCGCCGCCAGAGCTTTCACAATATGCATGTCTCTCTCCCCGATGCTTTTCGCCGGCCTCTTTGCCAAAGCCGCGACCGGTCGCTTGAGTTCCGCCGTCTGCCGGCGTCAGCCTGCAAGGCTGAAACAGGTCAGTACCGCCGCATAATGCACGGCGGCGGCGGCAACGACAAATCCGTGCCAGATCGCGTTCTGGAACCTGAGCTTCTCCCACACATGAAACAGCACCCCGGCGGAATAGATCACGCCGCCGACGACGATCAGTATGCTGGTGGCTAGCGGCAGCAGCGGGAAAAGCGGTCGCGCGACGAGGACCCCGCTCCAGCCCATGGCGAGGTAGAGCAGGATCGCCAGACGGTCATAGCGGCCCGGGAAGAACACCTTCAGCGCGATGCCGAGCGCGGCAATGATCCAGACTCCGACGAACAGCGCCATGATCAGCGGATCGCCCATGCCGCGCTGAAGAAAGGGCGTATAGGTCGCGGCGATCAGGATGAAGATCGAGCTGTGGTCGAGCCGTTTCCAGATTGCCTTGGTGCGACCGGCCTTCGGCGGCCAGAGATTATAGGAAAACGAGATCGACAGCGTCAGCACCAGCCCGGCGGAATAGACGGCGGCGGCGGCGATCTGGGCCGCGCTCGTCCACACCGCGGCGTAGAAGATCAGCACCGTGGCGCCGACAAGCGCCATCACCACGCCGACGCCATGGACGATGCCGTCGGCAATCAGTTCGGCAAGGTCGTAGGGGCTGCCGCGGCGCGCGAACTGCTTCATTCGGAAAATCGTCTCCGGCGTTTCATCATCAACAAACGAGGATGGGGAACAGGTCCCGGCGAACCCGTTTGCTGCAAGCCTAACGCCAAAATGCGACCGGCGAAAGGCCGCATTGCAATGCAACCTTCCGCCGGTCTTCATCCGGTGCTGCGCCAGGCTTCAGTGAAGATCGGCCGCGCAGGTTTTGCAGAAAGGCGTGTAGGGCACGGCGTCCAGCCTTTCCTCGGCAATCGCGTCGCCGCATTTCACGCAGACGCCGAACGTGCCGTCCGCAACGCGCTGCAATGCAGCATCGATCGCCTTGATCTCGTCCGAGCCGACATGGCCGAACTCCTCGAGCACCTCGTCGTTTTCGGCTTCCATCGCCCGGTCCTGACTGTCCGGGTTGCGGGACCGGCCGAGGTCGGTATCGATCTTCTGAAGCCGGGTCAGTATCTCGGCCTTGCGCCCCTCCAACAGGGCCTTGTAGCGCATCGCGTCCATGTTTTCCTCCCTTGTTGCCGTCGGGCGTTCTCAAACGTCAGCGGCGAACGAGAACGGAGCAGGCGGCGTGGCGAACCACGCGGTCGGCCGTCGAGCCGATGAGATAGTTCGAGAAATCGGGCCGATGGGAGGCCACCAGAATGAGGTCTGCCTTGTGGGCCTTGGCCGAAGCCAGGATTTCACGCGCCGGCGGGCCGGTGCGCAACTCGATCTCGGCATCCACCTTGGCGCGGGACCTCAGTTCCTGCAGCTTGTCGCGCGCATCGTCAACGGCGCTGTCCATCAGATCCACCGGCACATCGATCGCCAGATAGGACGGGATTTCCTCGACCACGTGGAGCAGAACGATCTCGCCGGCGGGATCCAGCAATTCGCTGGCCTTGGTCAGAATGTCGAGTCCCCTGTCGAGCACGGAAATGTCGACCGGTACGATGATTTTCTTGAACATTGTTTCCTCCTTTCCCGGTTCCCCCCGTGATTGAGAGGGTACTCGCCTTTCAAGAGCATGACTGGCGACCCGGGTCTACTGGCTGTTGACCCGACAGTCGCGCCGCCGGTCGCCTTCCGCATTGATCAAGGTCAATTTCAGATTTGATGATTGTTAGTTTTATAGCGCAAATCATCGAACGGCGCGATTGAAATATACGCTATTGCGTATCTTCATAGAAATACATATCTATAAGTCAATTGGCACTGACCGGGAGCGGCGGTGACCGGAGGTCCGGGCCGGGCCCGTTTCCGCTTCGCCGGACCTGATCTTTAAGGGAGGAAAACATGGCACATATCGTAGTATTGGGCGCAGGCCTTGGAGGCACCATCGTCGCCTATGAATTGCGCGAGAAGCTCGGCCGCGAACATTCGGTCACCGTCATCAACAAGGGATCCGTCTATTCGTTCGTTCCGTCAAACCCCTGGGTGGCTGTCGGCTGGCGCACCGAGGAGGACGTCCAGGTCGACCTGGCGCCGGTTTTCGCCAAACGCAACATCACGCTGAGGCCCGAGGGCGCTGCGAAACTCCATGCGGCGGAAAACCGGGTCGAACTGACCGACGGCAGCATGGTCGATTACGACTACCTGGTCATCGCCACCGGCCCGGAACTTGCCTTTGACGAGATCGAGGGATTCGGCCCCGGCACGGGCTTTTCACAGTCAGTGTGCGAGACCGGCCATGCGGGAAAGGCAAAGTCCGCCTTTGACGCGCTTGTCGAAAACCCGGGACCGGTCGTCATCGGCGCCGTTCAGGGCGCATCGTGCTTCGGTCCGGCCTATGAATTCGCCTTCATCCTCGACAAGGCGCTGCGCGATGCCAGGGTGCGCGACCGGGTGCCGATGACCTTCGTCACGCCCGAACCCTATATCGGCCATCTCGGCCTCGACGGCGTCGGCGACACCAAGGGCCTGATGGAAAGCGAACTGCGCGACCGTCACATCAAGTGGATCACCAACGCCCGCGTCGACCACATGACGCAGGAGAGCGTTGTGGCCGAAGAGATCGGAGAGGACGGCGCGGTCAAGGAACGACACGAACTGCCGGCGACGTTCAAGATGATGCTTCCGGCCTTCCGCGGCGTGTCGGCCATTCGCGGCATCGAGGGGCTGACCAATCCGCGCGGCTTCGTTGTCATCGACAAGCACCAGCAGAATCCGACCTTTCAAAACATCTTCGCCATTGGCGTCTGCGTCGCGATTGCGCCGACAGGCAAGACCGCCGTTCCCGTTGGCGTGCCGAAGACCGGCTTCATGATCGAGTCGATGGCGACCGCCACTGTCGGCAATATCGCCCGGCTGATCGCAGGCGAAAAACCCAATGTCCAGGCCACTTGGAACGCCGTCTGCCTGGCCGATTTCGGCGATGGGGGCGTCGCCTTCGTGGCCCAGCCGCAAATACCGCCGCGCAACGTCAACTGGGCCTCGGAAGGCCGCTGGGTGCATGCGGCGAAGGTCGGTTTCGAGAAATACTTCCTGCGCAAGGTGAGGACCGGCGTCAGCGAACCGTTTTACGAAAAGCTCGCGCTGCAGGCGCTGAAGATCGACAAGCTGAAGGCCGTCACCTTCGACTGAGCCTTGAACGCGGCCGCGCGGAATGACCCCGCCGGCCGCTTGTTCTCATGGGTAGAGATAGTTCCGTTCCCATTCGGAGCGCGGAATTTCCGTGCCGATCTCGAAGCTGAAGGCCGTGACGTTCAGCGCACTGGCATCGGTTACGCAATGATAGCGCAGGTGATACCAGTGTTCGTGAGAGCGAAAGACGGCGCCGTCGGCATCGATCGTGTGCCCCTTCACCTCGGGCGTCGCGAAAGTATAGGCGATCACCTTGTCCGGCGTCATGTCGTCGCGGGCGGCATCGATGCGTGAAAGCGCCTCGACGTCGCAGCGCTGCTCCAGCTCCTCTTCGGGCTCGAGGCGCTCAAGTTCAGCGGCGATGCGCTTGTTGAGCGCCAGGGCCTGAGAGCCTGCCATAACCACGAATGCGGCCACGAGAACAGTCCTGAACACATTTACTCTCCCGACTGACATGTAACACTATTACTCTTCATATGCACAATCCGGCCGCCGGAAGCAAGTCTTCGGCCATCTGCTTGATGTCGCGTGGCGGCAGACTTATGTTCCGGCGACCTGACAACAACAAGGCCCGCCATCGTGACCGCGTTCAAGAACCTCCCCGCCCCGCCGAAAGCCAAAGCCAAGCCCGTGACCGACACCCGCCACGGCAAGACCCGCACCGACGACTATGCCTGGCTGCGCGCTGCAAACTGGCAGGCGATGTTCAAGGACCCCTCCATTCTCGAGGCCGATATCCGCGCGCATCTGGAGGCTGAAAACGCCTATATGAAAGCCGCCATGGCCGACACGGAAGCGTTTCAGAAGACGCTGTTTGCGGAAATGCGCGGGCGCATCAAGGAAGACGACAGCTCCGTGCCGATGAAGGATGGCGCCTACGCCTATGGCACGGCCTACCGCACGGGCGGAGAGCAGCCCTATTTCTTCCGTATCCCGCGCGACGGCGACTTGCATGATCCGGACCTGCGCGCGGTTCTTCTGGACGGCGACCGGGAGGGCGAAGGCAAGGCCTATTTCGATCTCGGCGGCTTCTTCCACACCACCGACCACACTCGCGCGCTGTGGAGCTTTGACGACAAGGGATCGGAATTCTACACCATCAAGGTGCGCGACCTTGCCGGCGGCAAAGATCTTGAAGACGTGATCGAGAACACCGGCGGCAGCGGTGTCTGGGCGCCGGACGGCAGGAGCTTCTTCTACACGGAAGTGGATGAGAACCACCGCCCCTCCAAGGTCTATCACCATGTCGTCGGCACGGCGCAAAGCGAGGACCGGCTTGTCTATGAGGAGGCCGATCCGGGCTTTTTCGTCGGCATCGGCGGGTCCTTGCTCGATGATTTCATTTTCATCGATGTCCATGACCACCAGACCTCGGAAGTCCACATCATCCCGACCAACGCGCTGGATGCCGCGCCGCAGATGGTCGCAAAGCGCGAGACGATGGTGGAGTATGACGTCACCGAGGGCGGCGACGTGTTCTTCATCCTGACCAATGACGGCGGCGCCAAGGATTTCAAGATCGTTGAAGCGCCCGTTTCCGCTCCGGCCAAGGAGAACTGGAAAGAGATCGTGCCGCATCAGGAAGGCCGGCTGATCCTCTCCCATATGGCGTTCAAGGACCATCTGGTACGGCTCGAACGCCTCGGCGGCCTGCCGCGCATCGTCATCCGCGATCGGAAGAGCGGCGAGGAACACGCCATCGCCTTTGACGAGGAAGCCTATGCGCTCGGTCTTCAGGGCGCGCAGGAGTACGAGACGGACACCATCCGCTTTTCCTATTCCTCGATGACCACGCCGAGCCAGCTCTTCGACTACAATATGGCGACGCGCGAACGCACACTCTTGAAGACCCAGGAAGTGCCCTCCGGCCACAATCCGGACGATTACGTGACCCGCCGCATTCAGGCGAAGGCGGCAGACGGCGAACTGGTGCCGGTCAGCCTCGTCTACCGCAAGGATACGCCGCTCGACGGCTCCGCCCCCTGCCTGCTTTACGGCTACGGCGCCTACGGCATCTCCATTCCGGCGTCCTTCTCCACCAATTGCCTGTCGCTGGTCGACCGCAGCTTCGTCTATGCCATTGCCCATATTCGCGGCGGCAAGGACAAAGGCTTTGCCTGGTATGAAAACGGCAAGATGTTTTCGAAGAAGAACACCTTCTCCGATTTCGTCGCGGCCGCCGACGCGCTGGTGGCGGAGAACTTCACGTCCTACGGCAAGATCGTCGCCGAGGGCGGTTCGGCCGGCGGCATGCTGATGGGCGCGGTCGCCAACATGGCGCCGGAAAAATTCTCCGGCATCATCGCCGCCGTACCCTTTGTCGACGTGCTCACCACCATGCTGGACGACACGCTGCCGCTGACGCCGCCCGAATGGCCGGAATGGGGCAACCCGATCGCCTCCGAAGCCGCCTACGACTACATCGCCAGCTACAGCCCCTACGACAATGTGGCCGCAAAGCCCTACCCCGCCATTCTGGCGCTTGCAGGTCTGACCGATCCGCGGGTGACCTATTGGGAACCGGCAAAGTGGGTGGCGCGGCTGCGCGACTTTACCACAGCCGAAAACCCGATCCTGCTGCGCACCAATATGGATGCCGGCCATGGCGGCGCGTCCGGGCGCTTCCAGCGGCTGGAGGAAATCGCGCTCGAATATGCCTTCGCGCTGAAGGTTTCGGGCAAGGCGGAGCACTGAGGGCCGGCAGACTCGGGCATCTGCCCCCGACGGAACCGACAGGCTCTGCCGGACGTTTCATGTCATGGCTGGAAGGGGCGGGGCTGAATGAAATTCGAGATGTCAAAGACCTGGTGGATGGTGCTCCAGGCGATGCGGCAGGTGTGGTTCGTCGCTTCGCTCTATTGTGTCGCCGCCATCATGACGGCCCTGCTCGGCATCATGGCCGATCCCCTCATCCCCGATGACCTTCAGGACATTATCGGAAGCAGCGCGGTCAACAGCCTGCTGACCATCATCGCCACGAGCATGCTTTCCGTGCTGGTGTTCTCGCTGAACACGCTGGTGCAGGCCTCGACGGCGGCTGCCAGCAATGCCACGCCGCGCGCCGTCGGCACGCTGTTGCAGGACCGAATCGCCCAGTGGGCGCTTTCGACCTTCCTCGGCGCCTTCATTTTCAGCCTTGTCGGCCTGATCGCGCTTAACACCTCGCTCTATGGCGGCGGCGGCCGGCTGATCCTGTTCCTCGTCACCATCGCGGTCATCGTGCTGATCGTGGTAACGATGCTGCGCTGGATCAACTATCTCGGCCATCTCGGTCAGGTCACGAAAACGATCTCGCAGGTGGAATCCGCCTCCTGCCCCTCGATGGAGCATTATCGCCGCGCACCATATCTGCATGCCCGCCCGCAGGAAGGCCCCGTTCCCCATGGGCTTTCGATGATCGAGCATGACCAGATCGGCTATCTGCGGTTTATCGACGTTCCCGCGCTCGACGATATCGCGGATCGGCTCGAGGCGAATATCCACGTATTCGAGCGCCCCGGCGCCTTCGTGACGCCCGGCCGCCATATCGCCGGGATCGCGCTTCCAGACGGCAGCGCGATCGACGACGAAACCCGTGAGGCCCTGCGCGGCGCCTTTACTATTGGCAATGCCCGCAGCTACGACCAGGACCCGCTTTACGGTCTTACCGTGCTCTCCCAGATCGCCATGCGTGCGCTCTCCCCGGGCATCAACGACCCGGGCACGGCGATCGACGTGATCGGCAATATCGTGCGCATCATGGCCTCGGGCAAAAAGGCCGAAGCGGAGGTGTATCACGGCCGCGTCTTCATCCCGGCGATCGAAACCGACGATTTCTTCGACGCGGCCTTTACCGGCATTTCCCGGGACGGAGCGGACAAGGTTGAGGTGGGAATGCGGCTGCAGCACGCATTCGAATCCCTCTCGCTGCTTCCTTTTGTCGGTTACGGCGAATGCGCGCGGGACTATTCGGCCCAGGCGTTGGAACGCGCGCGGAAGATGCTCGATTTCGACAACGATATCAAACGCCTGGAAGCCTCCGCGCGAAAGGGCCGCCTGTCGCCCTGATCCCTGGCATTATCCTGTCAGGAACATTCCGCCGTACGCGTCGTTATGCCTAGGTCCGCCCCGACTGGGGCCGGCTTTCCATGTCCGCGGATGACGCCGGCGTCATCTGCTTGAGACACGTGCATATGGGGACATTTTCAATGATTATTTTCACGACATTCATCTTTGCCGTGATTGGCCTGTTTCTGGGCGGCGGCGGCATCTGGCTGATCATGCTTGGCGGCAGTTGGTTTTATCTCATTGCGGGCGCCGCATTTCTGGCGACCGCCTTTTTTGTATTCACCCGCTCCGCGCTTGCTTACTGGGTCTACGCCGCAACCATATTGGTGACGCTGGTCTGGGCGCTGCTGGAGGTCGGTTTCGACTGGTGGCAGCTCGGCGCGCGCGGCGGCCTCGTCGTGCTGCTCGGCCTTTGGCTGCTTCTGCCCTGGGTGCGCCGGCCGATCCTGCGCGATGACTATGGCTTTCCAGAAAAAGACAAACCCGCCCGCGCCGGCCCGTGGCCGCTGGTGGCAGCCGTTCTGGTATCGGTTGTGGTCGCGGTCATCTCGCTGTTCACCGACCCGCATGCGATCGATGGGTCTCTGCCCGGCGCCCGCAGCGCCAGCGCCGAAACGGCGGACGCTGTTCCCAGCGGCGAATGGCATGGCTATGGCCGTACCGAAAGGGGGCAGCGCTGGTCGCCGCTCGACCAGATCACGCCGGAAAATGTCGGCGACCTGGAGCTTGCCTGGCAGATCCAGACCGGCGACATGAAGGGGCCGAACGACGTCGTCGAGACCACCTACGAAAATACCCCGCTGATGGTCGAAGACACGCTCTATGTCTGCACCCCGCATAGCTGGGCGATGGCGTTTGACGCGAAGACCGGCGAGGAGAAATGGAAGTTTGACCCGAAGGTTCCGGTTGATGGCAACCGCCAGCACCAGACCTGCCGCGGCGTGACCTATTACGACGACCCCGACATTGCCGAGGGCGAACGCTGCAAGACCCGCGTCTACCTGCCGACATCGGACGCCCGTCTGATTGCGCTCAATGCCGAAGACGGCACGATTTGCGAGGACTTCGCCGACAATGGCACGCTGCAACTTCAGAGAAACATGCCTTACAAGACGCAGGGCTACTATTACTCGACATCGCCGCCGCTGGCGATAAACGGCAAGATCGTAGTCGGCGGCTCGGTCAACGACAATTACTCGACCGACAGCCCCTCCGGCGTGATCCGCGCCTATGACATCGACACCGGCGAACTGATCTGGAACTTCGATACCGGCAATCCGGACCAGACCGAACCGCTCGGCCCGGACGAAACCTATACCAAGAATTCGCCGAACAGCTGGTCGGTGATGTCCGGCGACAGCGATCTCGGCCTGATCTACGCCCCGATCGGCAACCGCACGCCGGACCAGATCGGCCTCAACCGCTCGCCCGCGGTCGAGAAGTATTCTTCCTCGGTGGTGGCTCTCGATGCCGAGACCGGCGAGCCCGTCTGGAATTTCCAGGGCGTCCACCACGACCTCTGGGACATGGACGTGCCGGCCCAGCCGGCCCTTCTCGACCTGACGATTAACGGTGAGAGCGTGCCGGCGCTGGTGCAGGCGACCAAGCAGGGCGAAGTCTTCGTGCTGAACCGTGAAACGGGCGAGCCGATCCTTCCCGTGAAGGAGGTCCCAGCACCCCAGGAGGGCGGACTTGAGGGCGAGAACCTGTCGCTGACCCAGCCCGTCTCGGCGCTTTCCTTCAACCCGCCGAAGCTTGAGGGCAAGGACATGTGGGGGGCAAGCCTGCTCGACCAGCTCGTCTGCCGCATCAAGCTGAAACAGTATAATTACGAGGGCCGCTACACGCCGCCATCCGTTGACGGCACAATCGTCTATCCCGGCAATTTCGGCACGCTCAACTGGGGTTCGGTCGCCGTCGATCCGGAGCGGCAGGTGATGTTCGCCATGCCGGTCTACATGGCCTACACCTCGACGCTGGTGCCGAAATCAAAGCCCGGCGTGCCGACCCAGGGCATCAACTCCAATAACGGCGCCGACTATGCCGTTGCCTTCTCCACCCTGCTCGGCCCGCTTGGCGTGCCCTGCCAGGCCCCGCCATGGGGCTATGTCGCGGGCGCGGACCTGACCACCGGCGAGATCGTGTGGAAGCACAAGAACGGCACCATTCAGGACATGACGCCGCTGCCGCTCAAGATCAAGATGGGCGTTCCCGGCATCGGCGGCCCGATCATGACCAGGGGCGGCGTCGCCTTCCTCGGCGCGACAATGGACAATTACATCCGCGGCTATGACGTGACCACCGGCGAACAGCTATGGGAGGCTCGGCTGCCCGCCGGCGGCCAGGCAACGCCGATGACCTACGAGACCGCGGATGGAACCCAATACGTGCTGATCGTCGCCGGCGGCCATGGCTCGGTGGGCACCGAGACGGGCGATTATATCCTCGCCTACAAGCTGCCGGAGGGCTAGGATAGACTGGCCGGCGGACCTTCCGCCGGGGCAAGGGCGTACCGGAATGCCGCCGAACGCCCTTTCCTTCCGGCAATTTGCCCGGATATTTCCGGGCCCGACGGTTGCCCTTCCCGGAAGGGCTTCCTATGTAACCCGCAAGCGTCAATTTATTAACTGAGGAGTATTGAACATGGCTTTTGAACTTCCGGAACTGCCTTACGCCTACGACGCGCTCGCCCCCTACATGTCGGCCGAGACGCTTGAATTTCACCATGACAAGCACCACAACACCTATGTGACCACCGGCAACAAGCTGGCGGAAGAAGCCGGCCTCGGCAACCTTCCGGTGGAAGAAGTCATGGTCAAGGCATACGGTTCCAACCAGCCGCTCTTCAACAACGCCGCACAGCACTTCAACCACATGCATTTCTGGAAGTGGATGAAGAAGGACGGCGGCGGCACCAAGTTGCCGGGCGCGCTCGAAAGCGCGATCTCGTCCGATCTCGGCGGCTATGACAAGTTCAAGGCCGATTTCATCGCCGCAGGCGTCGGCCAGTTCGGTTCAGGCTGGGCGTGGCTCGCCGTCAAGGACGGCAAGCTCGAGATCATGAAGACCCCGAACGGCGAAAACCCGGTCGTTCATGGCGCGAAGCCGATCCTCGGCGTCGACGTGTGGGAGCATTCCTACTACATCGACTACCGCAACGCGCGCCCGAAATATCTGGAAGCCTTCGTCGACAGCCTCATCAACTGGGACTATGTCCTGGAACTCTACGAAGGCGCCACGAAATAAGATTCAGTCTTTGACGGAATGCGAAAGCTCGGTCCTTGCGCCGGGCTTTTTGCTGCTCAGGCCTTGCCGGCAAGGCCCGGCAGCACCCGCGCCATCGTGCGTTCGATCACGTCCACCATCACCATCGTCTGGTGGTCGACCTCGATGTTGAGCCGGTCGCCCGGCCTGTAGCGGGAAAAGGTCGTCTGTCGCAACGTCTCGGGAATCAAGTTGATCGTGAACAGGTTGTCCTCCACGTCGGCAACGGTCAGGCTGCAGCCATTGACCGCCAGGTAGCCGCGCGGAAAGATGTATTTCGCCCAGTCCTGCGGCACGCGGAAGCGGATGAAGGCCTTTTCCTCGGCGGTCGAAATCTCTTCCAGAACCGCCGTGGTCGCCACATGGCCGGCGATCGCGTGCCCGCCGTTCTCGTCCGTCATTTTCGCCGAGCGCTCGACATTGACAGACTGGCCCGCCTCAAGGTTCCCAAGATTGGTGCGCTCCAGCGTCGCGTTCATCGCATCGAAGGTGACGTTCCCGCCGTCAATGCCGGTGACCGAAAGGCAGGTGCCCTCGATATTGACGCTGGCGCCGAGCTTCAGGTCGACCAGCAGCCTGTCAGTAAAGGCAACGGTGAAGGTCTTGCCGCCCGGATAGGCAGCGATATCCGCAAGCGGACGGACGGCCTGGACGATGCCGGTATACATGGGGAGAGCCTCCTGTCGGCGATTGGCGTCAGCGATGGCGGCAATATGGTCGGCGGAGACACCGAAGACAAGCCTCGCTCCGGACACGCACTGTCCACCGACGACGTCCTACGATTTCGGCGGCAGTGAAAAGGCATTCTCCAGCGCGATCGACACCCATTCGTCGAAAACCGGATCGGACAGGTCATCAGCATCGAGATAGTAGAAGCCGGTCATCTTCCTTCCGCCATGAACCATCGGCTGCGGATGGCCCAGACGCGCGGCGGCCTCGGCGTTGCCTTTTCCGACACGAAAGAGAAAGCGCCTCTCGCCGGCCTTGCTGCGGCTTGCGGCGGCGACCATGTGGCCGTTGACGAGGAAGCAGAGCCCGCCGAACATCTTCTTCTCGCTCACGCCTTCAAGGCCCTCCAGCCGGTGGCGCAGCCGCGCCGCCAGTTCCTCGTCAATTGCCACGGTCTCAGTCTTTCAGGTTCTTCGGCGTGCCCGACAGAAAATCGATGAAGGCGTGGTAGTAATCGGGGTGCCAGCGCGACAGCGGCGGACGGTTCTCCACGATATCGCCCATCGCCCACATCATCCGTTTTTCGTCCGTCTCGCGGTCAACCTCGCCGTCCGGGCAGAGAATGTAGAAATCGCCGGCTTCCAGGCTTTTCAGCATGAAGTCGACCGTCTGCTCCGGCGTCCAGGCGCCCTCCGGCTTCTCGGTGCGCCCGCCCGCCGTCAGCGGGGTGAAGACGAAGCCGGGGATCAGGAGGTGCGCCTCGACCTTGCAGTTCTCGCGGTTCCTCAGATCATGCTGCAGCGCTTCGGTGAAAGCCTTCACGCCGGCTTTCGAGACATTATAGGCCGGGTTGCCGGGTGGCGTGGTGATGCCCTGTTTTGAGCCGGTATTGATGATCAGCGCCGGTTCGCCATGCGCGATCATGCCGGGCGTGAAGATGCGCGTGCCGTTGATCACACCCAGAAGATTGACATCAATGATCCGGTCCCAGGGCATCTGCTTGCCGAGAATATCGGTCGCCGGCTGGATGCCGGCATTGTTCATCAGCACGTGCACCTTGCCGAAGGCCTGGACGGCGGCGCATTCGAGTTCTTCCAGGGCCGAAAGGTCGGAGACATCGGCGGCCTGCGCCAGCGCCTTCACGCCCTTCTTCTCGGCAAGGGCCGCCAGTTCCGCGCCCGCTGCCTTCAGCTTCTCGCTCTTCATGTCGGCGATCATCACATTCATGCCGAGATCAATGAAGGCCTTGGCAGCGGCAAAACCGATGCCCGAGGCGCCACCGGTGATGACGGCGGAATTGCCCTCCTCAAGAGCAGGATGCAACGCTTTCTTCTGGCTCATGGCCTTCCTCCCATCGTCGTCAGACGGTCTTTGCCGCCGCCGGACCAAGGTCGCCTTGCGGAAACACCCGGCCCTTTTCATTCGCGCATGCAGGCTTCGGCGAAGCACGCGCGTGTCCTTGACCGACTGTTTTCGAGTTGCACTGCCCTGTCAATCTGCAAATTGACACAAGGGGGGACGGAAAGTCATGTCCAGCACGGGTTTTCCTTGCGTGGCGCGGCAAAGCCGGTAAAACGGCAGCAAACATGCCAAACAGCAGATGGACTTGATTAAGACAATGGCAACGCACAAAGACGTCAAGAAGGTCGTGCTCGCCTATTCCGGCGGCCTCGACACCTCGATCATCCTCAAATGGCTCCAGACCGAATTCGGCGCTGAAGTCGTGACCTTCACCGCCGATCTCGGCCAGGGCGAGGAACTGGAGCCTGCGCGCCTGAAGGCCGAGCAGGCCGGCGTGAAGGAAATCTTCATCGAGGATGTGCGCGAGGAATTCGTCCGCGACTTCGTCTTCCCGATGTTCCGCGCCAACGCCGTCTATGAAGGCGTCTATCTGCTCGGCACCTCGATCGCCCGCCCGCTGATCTCCAAGCGCCTGATCGAGATCGCAAGGGAAACCGGCGCCGACGCGATTGCCCATGGCGCGACCGGCAAGGGCAATGACCAGGTTCGTTTCGAGCTCTCGGCCTATGCGCTGAACCCGGACATCAAGATCATCGCGCCCTGGCGCGACTGGACCTTCAAGAGCCGCACCGACCTTCTGGAATTTGCCGAACGGCACCAGATCCAGATCGCCAAGAACAAGCGCGGCGAAGCGCCCTTCTCCGTTGACGCCAACCTGCTGCATTCTTCCTCGGAAGGGCGCGTGCTGGAAGATCCGGCGATCGAGGCGCCGGAATATGTGCATATGCGCACCGTCTCGCCGGAAGCAGCGCCCGACAAGGCGACCATCATCAAGATCGGCTTTGAGAAGGGCGATGCCGTGTCCATCAACGGCGAAAGGCTGAGCCCGGCAACGCTGCTCGCAAAACTCAATGATTACGGCCGCGACAACGGCATTGGCCGTCTTGACCTGGTCGAGAACCGCTTTGTCGGCATGAAGTCGCGCGGCGTTTACGAAACGCCCGGCGGCACCATTCTGCTGGCCGCCCACCGCGCCATGGAAAGCATCACGCTCGATCGGGGCGCCGCGCACCTCAAAGACGAGCTGATGCCGAAATATGCGGAGCTGATCTATTACGGATTCTGGTTCTCGCCCGAACGCTACATGCTGCAGGCCGCCATCGACAAGAGCCAGGAACATGTGGAAGGCGAAGTGACGCTGAAGCTCTACAAGGGCAATGTGATCGTCACCGGCCGCGAAAGCGACAAGTCGCTCTATTCCGAAGCCCTCGTCACCTTCGAGGACGACCACGGCGCCTACGACCAGAAGGACGCTGCCGGCTTCATCAAGCTGAACGCGCTGCGCCTCAGGACCCTTGCCAAGCGCGACAACGGCTGATCTCGCGATCAGACGCCTGGATTTGCAGAAAGGCGGGGCCATCGGCTCCGCTTTTTTCTTGTTGCCAGGTGCCGTATCCAATCGGGCATTTGCCGCAATCGATCCTCACCGATCAGGCAAGCGGTTCGGAGGCCTGGATGTCACCTTTCGGCGTTTCGTGTTTGACCGCGAGATGCGGGCGTTCGGCAATGCACAGCGAGACATAGCTCAAGACCGCTATCGCACCCATTGTCGGCACCACAACCTGAAGGGCGAAGACGGGCGAGCCGATGGCCGCTGCAATGATGCCGGTGACAAGGCCCGCGCCCATCTGCATGAAGCCCATCAATGCCGACGCCGAACCGGCGATTGCCGGGAACGGCAGCAATGCCGCGTTCATCGTATAGGGCATGACGAAGGCGATGCCGAAGGCGAAACTTGCGACCGGAAGCATGACCGAGAGGTAGCTGATCGGCAGAAACTCGACGGAAAGGGCAATTGCGGAAGCGCCGAAAGCGATGAAGAGCAGCCCGACCCTGACGAGGGAACGGGAGGAAAAACGGCCAAGGGCAAAGCGGAACACCACGGAACCGACGAAATAGGATCCGGTCTGCAGCAGCATGCCCATGCCGTATTGCGACGGTGTGAGGCCGGCGACCTTGATCAGCACGAAAGGCAGGATCGAAGCGAGCGCGTAGAGGGTGCCGGCCGAGGAGGCAATCAGAAGCGATGCGGCCATGAACCGTCCGCTTGCGAGAAGGCGGCCATAGGCCTTCAGCAAAGGCAGTGGCCGCGCCTTCCGTCGATCGGGCACGACGGTTTCCGACATCATGGTGACGAGGATGGCAGTAGAGGCCGCGCCGAAACCCGCCATTGTCAGGAAGATCGCCTTCCAGTCGAAGACGGACAGGATGAGGCCGCCAACGGTGGGCGCGATGGCGGGGCCCACGGCGAGCACGATGCCGATCATGTTCATGATGCGGGCCGCGGGCTCGCCGGTAAACTGGTCGCGGACAATGGCGCGCCCGACCGTCAGCCCGGCCGAGGCGCCGATGCCCTGGACCAGCCTTCCGAGAAGCAGCGAATTCACATCCCAGGCGAAGACGGCGAGGAGGCTGCCGATCATGTAGACCATCAGGAAGCCGATCGCCGTCTTCCTGCGGCCGAAGGCGTCTGCAAGCGGACCGGCAACCAGCATCGCGAAGGCGAACCCGCCGAAGAAGACGGAGAGTGACAGCTTGATCGCGGCATCCGTCGTGTCGAAAGCGATCGCAAGCGTCGGCATGGCTGGGGTATAGATGGCGAGCGAAAACGGGCCGAGCATGGTCATCATCGCGCCGATCAGGCTGGAGCGCCGCTCGCTCATCTTCGGCGTCGGCTGGGTCATTCCGTCGGTCATGGTCATTCCTGCAAGCGCTGCGAGAAATTGCCGCGCATGGTCTTCAGTGCGGTTCGCAGCATCTGTTTTTCTTGGTCGGAAAGGCCCTCCTCAACCTCTTCGATCAGTTCATCGGAGTGGCGCCGGATCGCGGATAAAACCGCGCCCGCGCGCCTGGTGGTGTGAATGCATTTCGCCCGGCCGTCGCTTGGATCGGAACGCCTTTCGATCAGTCCCGCCTTTTCCAGCCGATCAAGGTAGCGCGAGAGCGTCATCGGCTCGATACCGAGTTCCTCGGCGATCTCGCTTTGCCTGGCGCCCTTGCGCGCGGCAATGCGCGAAAGCGCGCGCGCCTCGCCCGGCGTGACGCCAAGGCCCGCGGCGCCGATCCTGCGCTCGAAGGCGGCGCGGAACAGGCGTGCGACGTCCGTCAGGAGGAAGCCAAGACGGTCGGCGTTGATTTCGCTATCCATCGAAAATCCGGCAAATGCAATTTAATAAGCCTTGCTTACTATTTCCGCTGACGATCATCAAGCCCCGCTTTTTTCGATCGCAGCAAGACAGCCCCCTTGTCAGAAGACCGGTGATGGCTCACACATCGAAAAACCGCGCTTGCGGACAGGCATGAGAACGGGAATGACGGTTATGGCAGACGCAAAAGAACGCAATCCGGCACTGACGACCTGGGACGGGGCTTTGGGCCTGCCGCATTTCGACCGGATATCGGACGAGGACTTCGCGCCCGCCTTCGAGCAGGCCATGGCCGACCATCTCGCCGAGATCGATGCAATTGCGGACAATTCCGAGGCGCCGAGCTTCGTCAACACCGTGGAGGCCCTGGAAGTCGCCGGCGACGCGCTGTCGCGGGTGGCGGCCATCTTCTTCACCCGCGCCGGCGCCGATACCAACCCGGCGATCCAGGCGCTGGAGCGCGAGATCGCGCCGAAGCTTCCGGCGCATTATTCGAAGATCGGCGCCAACAAGGCGCTGTTCTCCCGCATCGACGCGCTCTGGCAGGAGCGGCAGACACTTGACCTGAGCGAAGAACAGACAATCGTGCTGGAGCGCCACTGGAAGGGGCTTGTGCGCAGCGGCGCCCAACTTGCCGGGGACGAACAGCAACGACTTGCCGCGATCAACGGACGCCTCGCCGAACTCGGCACCCAGTTCGGCCAGAACGTGCTTGCCGACGAGAGCGAATGGGTCATGTTCCTGACCGAGGACGACGAGCTTGCCGGCCTTCCTGATTTCCTCACCGACGCCATGGCGGGCGCCGCCGCCGAGCGCGGCCGGCCGGATGCCCATGCCGTGACGTTGTCGCGTTCGATCGTCGAGCCGTTTCTCACCCTCTCGTCGCGGCGGGACCTGCGCGAAAAGGCCTTCCACGCATGGACCGCCCGCGGCCTCTCCGGCGGCGAATATGACAACCGCACCGTCATGAAGGAAACGCTGGCGCTTCGGGCCGAAAAGGCGAAGCTGCTCGGCTACGAGAATTTCGCGGCCCTGAAGCTCGACAACACCATGGCGAAGACCGCAGACGCGGTTGATACGTTGTTGATGGATGTCTGGGAAAAGGCCGTGGGCGCTGCGGGCGAAGACGAGAAGGAGCTTCAGGCGCTGGTCGCCGAAGAGGGCGCCAACCACGATATCGAGGCCTGGGACTGGCGCTATTACGCCGAGAAGCTCAGGACCCGCAAATTCGCCTTCTCCGAGAGCGAGGTGAAGCCCTATCTGCAGCTGGAAAAGATCCTTGAAGCCTGTTTTGCGGTGGCCGGGCGGCTGTTCGGCATCTCCGCCGTTCACCGTCCGGATATCATCGCCTATCACCCCGATGTCCGCGTCTATGAGATCCGCGACGACAAGGACGAGGCTTTCGCGATTTTTCTCGGCGACTATTTCAACCGCGCGACCAAGCGTTCCGGGGCCTGGATGAACGCCCTGCAAAGCCAGCACAAGCTGACGCTGCCGAACGGCAGCAAGGGCGAGCTGCCGATCGTCATCAATGTCTGCAATTTCGCCAAGCCGGCCGAGGGCAAGCCGGCACTGTTGTCTCTCGATGACGCGCATACGCTGTTTCACGAGTTCGGCCACGCGCTGCACGGCATGCTGTCCGACGTGACCTATCCGTCCGTCTCAGGAACGGGCGTCGACCGGGATTTCGTCGAACTCCCCTCACAGCTTTACGAACACTGGCTGACCGTGCCCGAGATCCTGCGCGCCTACGCCCTCAATTACCGCACCGGCGAAGCCATGCCTGACGCCCTGATGGAGAAGGTGCTCAAGGCGGCAAACTTCAATCAGGCGTTCGCCACCGTGGAATACACCGCCTGCGCCCTCGTCGACATGCATCTGCACACCGCTGCGACGCCTCCGGCCGACCCCGTGGCCTTCCAGGACGGCGTGCTCAACGCGATCGGCATGCCGAAGGCGATTGCCATGCGCCATGCGATACCGCACTTCCTGCATATCTTCGCCGGCGACGGCTATGCGGCCGGCTACTATTCCTACATGTGGTCGGAGGTGCTCGACGCCGATGCATTCGAGGCATTCGAGGAGACGGGCGACGTCTTTGATCCGCAGAAGGCCGAACGCCTCAGAAAGGAGATTCTCTCCAAGGGCGGATCGGTTCGCGCGGAAGAGGCCTATCGCGGTTTCAGGGGAAAGATGCCGAGCCCGGATGCGATGCTGCGCGGGCGCGGGCTGCTAGGCTGAGAAGCGAGGCTATGCCTCAGACGATGCCGTGAGAGAAGCAGGGCTGTCGGCTGCGGCCGACGGCAGCAGAAGCTGGTCGAACTCGACGCCGAGAAGACCCAGCAGAATGATGACAGCGATCAGGGCGAGTACAATCCAGAATGGCTTGCGGTTGTAGATGGGAGTAGGCCTGAAACAGTAGGAACAGGTCTTGGTCCCGAACCTTAACTCATGATGGCATGAACATTCGAACAGTCTGAGATTTTTCAACGTCTGTAAACCCAATTCTGGCTTGACCGTCCCGCGGGCGGCACAAGCACTTCCATCCCTTGGCTGAACATGGCCGTCATTCACGCGGCTTCTTGTCAGCTACATTCAACTTTGAATAGTCATTTATGAACGGTAGCTGAAACGCCCGCCTACCACATTTGGTTCCCCGAAAAAAAGTGAAAATTGTCGTCTGACAACAAAGACTTCTTTGTTAGCGCTATCGAGCGGCTGCCCGAGGGTAAGCCAGCTTTTTCGCTCCAGAGCGCATCCTGCGACGCATACTAAATGCCGACTATAGATTGAAAGCGCTATTTTTCATGATCGAACGTAAATGCCGGACCATGCGCAACTAAGAAAACGCAAACGATGTTTTTTTGTAATATTGCTGCCTTCGCCGCAGGTCTTTCGGATTCCTGCGCTGCGCCAAGAGCTATCACGCCTTCCGAAATCAGGAATTTCACAAATACGTGATTAAATCGGGTGGCGATGTTTTTCTCGGAAGGTGGGAATGCAGCGACATTCCTGTCATTCGCCATTCTGGGCTTACCGCTGATCGGGTATAGGTCTTTGCAACAGGCAGCGCCGCTGTCGTCTCCTTGTTCTGGTCAGGCAATAAAAACATGAACGTTTCTCCGCAAAAGCGCCTCGTCATCGGAATCAGCGGCGCCTCCGGCATCATATACGGGCTTCGCGCCCTTCAGGTCCTGCGCTCGCTTGATATCGAGACGCATCTTGTCATGACGACGTCGGCAAAGGTGACGCTCGGTCACGAAACTGATCTCAGTCTCGCCGACGTCCATGCCATGGCCGACGTCGTTTACGCCCCGGATGATATCGGCGCGGCGATTGCCAGCGGATCCTTTCGCACGATCGGCATGCTGGTCGCCCCCTGCTCGGTCCGCAGCCTGTCCGAGATCGCCACGGGCGTGACGGCCGGGCTCCTGAGCCGCGCCGCCGATGTCATGCTGAAGGACCGACGCCGGCTCGTGCTCATGGTGCGCGAGACCCCGCTCCACCTCGGCCATCTGCGCGCCATGACGCAGGCGACGGAGGCCGGCGCGATCATCATGCCGCCCGTGCCCGCCTTCTACGCCCGGCCGGAAAGTCTCGATGACATGGTGACCCAGACCGTGGCCCGCGCGCTCGATCTCTTCGGCATTGACAACGATCTGGTTCGACGTTGGGGCGAATGAGATGGCGAAGCCGCGCGTTATCAGGCTTTCCTTGCCTTCGCGCCGGTCGTATGCTCCTACCGGAAACCCGGCGCGCGAAAGCGACGGGCCCCAGAACAGGACACCACCGCCATGCAGCCCGAAATTTGCGTCCTGGACCTAGCCGAAATCGAAACGCTTCTCGAATGGGCGGCCGCCGAAGGCTGGAACCCCGGCCAACGCGATGCAACCCCTTTCAGGACCGCAGACCCCGAGGGGTTCTTCGGCTGTTTTGTCGAGGGGGCCATGGTCTCCGGCATTTCAGCCATTGCCTACAGCGACGACTTTGGCTTCATCGGCCTTTACATCACCCGAAAGGACTTGCGCGGCAGGGGCTATGGGCGGCTCGTCTGGGAACGCGCAATGGCCTATCTCGGAGGGCGCACCATCGGGCTTGACGGCGTGCCGGAGCAGCAGCCGAACTACGCCCGGATGGGATTTGCCGCCGACTATGGCACCGCGCGCTGGAGCGGCGTGATCGATGCCGCGCACTGCGCCGGCCATGCCGAAACCCGCAATGCCACCGAGACGGACCTGGACCGCATCGCCGCTTTCGACCCTGCCTTCTTCCCCGCGCCCCGGAAGGCATTCCTCGGCGCCTGGCTTGCGGCGGCGACGAGCGCGCGGCTGATCGAGAAGGACGGCGAAATCTTCGGTTATGGCGCTGTGCGACAATGTCGGGATGGCTCGAAGATCGGCCCGCTCTTTGCCAAGACCCCGCAGGCCGCCAAGGCGCTTCTGGCGGGGCTTGTCGCCGATATCGGCAGCGGTCGGGTCGATATCGACGTGCCCCTCATCCAGCTTGGCTTCATTGCCTGGCTGGAGGCTGCCGGCCTTGCCCGCGGCTTCGAGACCGCGCGGATGTATCGCGGAACCGCCCCGGCGCTGCATATGGCCGGCGTCTTCGCCGTCACCAGTCTCGAACTCGGATAGTCCCTCAACAAGCGGAAGGGCGACGACCGCTTCAGCAGTCGTCGCCCCTTATTGGGGTGGGCCGAAATGGAACCCGCGCCTACCAGGCGGTAAACCCGCCGTCGACGACAACGTTCGAGCCGGTCATGTAAGACGAGGCATCCGAGGCGAGGAAGCGGATCACGCCGTTATATTCATCGACCTCGGCCTGGCGACCGAGCGGCACGCGCTCCAGAAAGGCATCGATGAATTCCTTGTCGTAGGAACCGGTCTTCACGCCGCCAAACGAGATGATGTTGCAACGGACTTTCTTGGGCGCCCAATAGGTCGCAAGATAGCGCGTCAGGTTCAACAGGCCCGATTTCGATGCCGCATAGGAGACAGCCTTGACGAAGGGTACGCCGTCGCGCTCCAGCCGGTAGGCATAAAGCGCCTGGTTGGGCGAGACCATGCCGTACATCGAGCCGACATTGATGATCGACCCGCGCTCCTTCTCGGCCATCTTGGTGCCGACGACCTGGCTGGTGAGCATCACACCGGTGAGATTGGTGTCGATGATCTCGTCCCAGTACTTCTGCGGGTATTCCTCGAAGGGGGCGTTCTGGTCGGCGGCGCCATCGGGCTTGGAATCGATGCCGGCATTGTTGACGAGCACATGCGGCACGCCCCAGTCGGCGATCAACTGGTCGGTCGCGGCCTGAAGCGCCGCCTTGTCGGTGACCGAGGCCTCGTAGACCCTGATCCGGTCCTCGAGACCCGGAAATTTTTCCGCGATCTGGGCCTTCGAGAAAGGTCGGCGCGAGTAGATGGCGACCTTGGCGCCGGCCTCTGCCAGCGATTTCGAAAACTGGGTGCCGAGCTGGCCCAGCCCGCCGGTGACGACGATGATACGACCTTCAACGGAGAACATCTTGTCCATGGTTTTTCGTCCTTTCAGAAGGGTGGTGTTTGAATTGGCGGCGCACCCGCCGGGATGGATTTATTGCGGGCTCTGCACCGCGTCTTTTTCGCCCGGCGCGCCGCGCCGGAAATAGAGGATCGAACGGACAGCGGTCGCGACCAGAATGAGGCAGACGACCACGCCGAGGAAGGCAGCGATGGGACGTTCGAAGAAGCCGAGAAGGTTGCCGCCCGATATCTGCATCGACATGATGAAGTTGCGCTCCAGCACCGGCCCCAGAACAAGGCCGAGAATGACGGGGGCAATCGGAAAGCCGTTGCGTTCCATCAGATAGCCGACCACGCCGGCAATCAGCATGACCCAGACGCCGAACAGCGTGTTGTTGACCGCGTAGGAGCCGAGGAAGCAGCACACCAGAATGATCGGCACGATCACCGAGCGCGGGATCGACAGAACATGGCGGGCGAGCTTGATCGCGGCAAAGCCGAGCGGGAACAGCAGCAGGTTGGCGACAAAGAAGCAGAGAATGATCGCCGTCGGCATGGACGGGTTTTCGACAAAGAGCCGCGGGCCGGGATTAACGCCCTTCATGAACAGAACGCCGACGGCAATGGCGGTGACGGCATCGCCGGGAATACCGAAGACGAGCGCCGGGATCCAGGCGCTGGAAAGCCCGGCATTGTTCGATGAGGTCGACTCGATCAGCCCCTCCGGATGACCGGTTCCGTATTTCTCCGGCGTCTTGGAGAAGCGCTTGGACATGCCATAGGCAATCCAGGCCGCAAGGTCGCCGCCAATGCCCGGCAGCGCGCCGACAGCCGTGCCGAGCGAGGCGCCGCGCACGAAGGAGAACGGATATTTGCGGAACAGGCCGAATATGCCCTGATACGGCACGATCTTTCCAAGCTTCGGCATTTCAGCGCCGCTGCCGGTCTGGCCGGTGGTGAAGCCGCGCAGGATCTCCGAAAAGGCAAACATGCCGATCATCACCGGAATGAAGGAAACGCCGCCCATCAGTTCCATCTGGCCGAAGACGAAGCGCGGCGCGCCGGTGGTGATGTCGAGCCCGACCGTGGAGATCAGCAACCCGATCAGAAGCGAGGTGAAACCGCGTGCCGCATCGCTGCCGGAGACCAGCGCGCAGGTCAGAAGACCGAGCACGGCCAGCCAGAAGAATTCGAAACTGGAGAAATTGAGCGAAATCTTCGCCAGCAACGGGCCGGTGACGAGCAGGACGGTGGCGCCGACAAGGCCGCCCATGGCGGAAAAGAAGAAGCCGATGGAAAGCGCGGTCGACGCCTTGCCCTTCAGCGTCATCTGATAGGATTCGTCGGTATAGGCGGCCGATGCCGGTGTTCCGGGAATACGTAGGAGCGTGCCCGGCATGTCGCCGGCCGAGATCGCCATGGCCGTCGATGAGACGATCAACGCGATCGCCGGCACGGGCGCCATGTAGAAGGTGACCGGCACCAGAAGGGCGGTCGACATGGTCGCCGTCAGCCCCGGCAACGCGCCGATGAAAAGCCCGTAGACAGCGCCGAGCAGGATGGCGAGCAGCACATCCACCTGGAAGACGATCGAAAGGGCCTGAAGCAGCGTATCGGCACTCATGACAATATCCCTCCCAGAAGGCCGGCGGGAAGCGGCACCAGCAGGCCTTTTGAAAAGCCGACATAGAGAAGAAGCACGACCGTCGGGCTGACGATTACCGTGACCATCCAGGACGCGCCCATCAGCAGCATCAATACGGCCATGTAGATGAAGGCGTAGAGCGGAAAGCCCACGGTTTCGAACAGGAAGATGCCGAGCAAGAGGCCGGCAAGCGTCCAGACGGCCGCCAGTTTCTTGCGCATCGGCACATGCCATTCGGAAAGGTCGATGAGTTTCTGCCCGCCGCCGGCGATGAAGGCGCCCATGCTGATGGCAATGCCGAGCCCGATAAAGCCGATACCCACAAGCATGGGCATGAGGTCCGCACCGAAGCGCACGCCCGGAACCGTGGGGAGCTTCGTCGCCCCCACGATCACGGCCGCTCCGAAGAGCGACAAAGCGGGCCCGGTAATCCGGTCGCTGATTTTCATGTCAGTTCACTCCGACGACGTTACTTCGCCAGACCCAGAACCTTCATGGTCTCGGCAAGACCTTCATAGTCATTGTAGACCGTCTGCTTGAAGGTCGCGGCGTCCTGATAGGCGACGGAGAAACCGCGCGACGACATGAACTTCTGGAACTCGGCATCATCGCAGATTTCCTGAAGTGCTGCTTCGAGCTTCTCGACGGTTTCGGCCGGAAGACCGGCCGGACCCGCAAGGCCGCGGAACGGCATCGGCGACCACTGGACGTCAAGCGCCTCGGTCGTGGTCGGGATATCGGGGAAGAGCGGGCTGCGCTCATCGGCGATCAGCGCCAGTGTCGCGACTTCGCCGGCCTCGACCAGCGAACGGGCTTCGGCGGGCGATGTGGAGACCACGTCGATGGCGCCGGCGGCAAGTTGTTGCAGCGCGGGCGCTGACCCGTCGGAAGCAACCCAGGGGCTGGCGTCCGGCGCGATGTCGAGCTTGTTGAGAAGCCCGGCCCAGGCAAGATGCGAAAGACCGCCGCGATTGGCGCCCGAGGCGGTGATCGTGCCCGGGTTGGCCTTCACGTCATCGATCAGCGCCTGAACACCGTCATAACCGGCGTCGGCCTGAACATTGATGCCGATCGCATCGGCATTGTAGCGGCCGATATAGTCGTAGCTGTCCGGATTGACGCCCGGCAGGCCCTGCGTTTCGTACATCGTGCTTTCGATGGTGATGACGCCGATCGTGTAGCCGTCCGCCTTGGCGTTGGCGATGGCCGAGTGGCCGACAAGACCGCCGCCGCCGGTGCGGTTGACGACATTGAAGGGCTGGCCGAATTTTTCTTCCAGGTCGGCGGCAACGGCGCGCGCGGTGGCGTCGGTTCCGCCGCCGGCGGACCACGGCACGATCACCGTAACGGCGCGCTCCGGCCATTCGGCATGGGCAGCGCCCGCAAGCCCGAGAAGAGCCGCAGCGGCAACCGTGGTGTGGACAAGTGTCTTCAGAGTGGATTTCATATCTACCTCCCGTTGTGAGTCTTTCTTCGAACCCGCTTCTTAGGCGACCCCGCAGTGACATAACACTTGACTTATGACTCATGACATAAGTATTGTCAACCGAGCGAAAAGGAAACGGAACGCATGATGAGAACCGAAGCCGAAAAGGCGAATGGTGGACTGCTGAAACGACGCGAGCGGCTGCATTCGGAAGTATCGTCCATTCTTGAGAGCCGCATTCTGAACGGCGAACTCAAGGTCGGCGACCGGCTCGATTCCGAAAGCGCCATCGCCAACGAATTCGGCGTTTCCACCCGGTCGGTGCGCGAGGCGATCCAGGTACTGGAGACAAAGGGGCTGGTGCGTCGCCGCCATGGCGAGCGCACGGAAGTGGTGCGTGACGACGTCGACGGCTATCTCGAAACGCTGGCCGTCACAGTGCGCCAGCGCTTTTCGACCGATCCCGACTATCTGCTCCAGCTCATGGCCGTGCGCCGGATGATCGAGGCCGAGGTTCTGGAAATCCTGACGGACCTTGAAAGCCCGGTGACGCCGGAGATCGAGGCTGCGCTTCAAGCCATGCGCACCGCGCGCGACGATGGCGATTTTTCCGGCTTCGTCAATGCCGACGCCGCCTTCCACCTGGCGCTGGTGCATGCGACCGACAATCAGGTGCTGCAGCACATCTATGACAATCTTTCCGGCCTCATCAATGAAGTGATGCACATCTCGAGCCGCGTGCCGACCAAATCGCTCGACGAGGCCTATGCCGAACACGCCAGCATTTTCGACCTGATCATGGCCCGCGACAAGGCCGGATCCAAGGCGCTGCTGCGCGCGCAGATCGACAATTCCGCGGATTACCTGCGGCAGGCGATCGAGAAATCAAACCAGAAAAAAGCCAGAAAAGAGGAATGAAATGGCCGACTTCGATTATTCGGACACCGACTGGGAGGCAATCGAGCGTCTGAAGAAATGGTATTCCGGGGATATCCATGACAGCATGGAAGCGCTCGGACTATGGGGCTGCCTGGAGGGCATCTCGCTGCTTGGCGCGCTGGAGCCCGGCGACGTGGTCTGCGGCCCGGCCGTCACCGTCCTGTTCGAGCCGTCCGACCGCAAGGGCGAGCCCCAGGACGTCTACCACAACGCCATCGACAATGCGCCCAAGGGCGGCATCATGGTCTGCGACGCCTCCTGCGCGCCGGGCTCCTGCTCGGGCGAACTGATGAGCACCGGCGCCAAGACCCATGGCTGCGCGGCAACCGTCGTCAACGGCACGGTGCGCGATCTCGCCCAGGTGCGGGCGCTCGGCTATCCGCTGTTCGGCACCATGCCGAGCCCGATCGGCGTGACCGGCAAGAAGGAACCGAAAAAGAGCCAGGTGCCGCTCAAGATCGGCAAGGCGACCGTCAAGCCCGGCGACGTGATCTTCGGCGACATCGACGGCGTGGTCGTCATTCCGAAGGAACACGTCAAGGCCGTTGCCGATCAGGCAGACGCGCTCGGAAAGGAAGAGGCAACCAATCGCGACCGCATTCTTGCGGGCGAAAAGCTGCAGGCCATCTGGCCTGCAGAATAAGAAAAGTCTCCCTCCCCCACTGGCCCCGCAACGCGCATGCATTGCCGTTTCGGGGCCTTTCTTGTTCTTGCCCTACCGGGCCCTCAGGCTGGCTCCCCGTCCGCCTCGTCCCTGTCATCGCTTGGCACGAGCCTGTCGGGGTCATCGGGCAGATCCGCCACGATCGTATAGATCACGCCGGTCGGGCGGTATTCGATCTTCGCCGTTCCATCCATGGAATGGGCGACGATCTCCTCAATCATGCGGGAACCGAAGCCGCGTTTCTTCGGCGGCTCGACCGGTGGCCCGCCCATCTCGCTCCAGTGGAAATGCAGCGTGCGGTGGCCGTTCTTGACGATTTCCCAATGGATCGTCACGGAGCCGCCGGGCACCGAAAGTGCCCCGTATTTGGTGGCGTTGGTCGCCAGTTCGTAGAGTGCCAGCGACAGCGCGGAAACCGCCTGTTCGTTAAGGATGACGCGCGGTCCGCCGACCCTGATATCAGCGCCCTTGAACGGCTCCATCACGTCGCTGACAAGCGCTCGCAGCTCGGCGGAATTCCAGCCTTCCTTGGTCAGAAGGTCCTGTGCCGTCGACATGGCCCGGATGCGGCCGAACGCGATGCTCTGCGCCTCCTCAAGTGACTTGGCAGACTTCAGCGATTGCGCAAAGATCGACTGGGCGATCGCCAGCGAATTCTTGACCCGGTGGTTCAGCTCGCGGGCAAGCAGCTTGCGGTGCTCCTCGGCTTCCTTGCGCTCGGTGATATCCTGGGTGATGCCGCTGATGAACTGGTTGCCGCCGGGCGTGCCGGAAAGCTGGCCGCGCGCCTCCAGCCAGCGCAGCTCGCCCTTCGGTGTGCGGATCCGATAGACCAGATGGAGATCCTCCTCGCCGCGGATCGTGCGTTCCAGCCCCTTGCTCCAGGTTTCGAAATCCGCCGGATCGACAGCCTTGCGGGCATCCTCGAAATTCAGCCTGTCGGCCGGCGCGAGGCCGTAATTGGCCTTGGCCTGGGCAGAGGTGATCAGTCGCTTTGTCCCGAGTTCGAGCGTCCACGAACCCATCTTGGCGGCCTCGAGGATGAAGCGCAGCCGGTTTTCGGATGCCCTCAGGTCATGGATGCGCTGCTCGATCTGCTCTTCGAGTTCCTCCTGCGAGACGTGCATTTCGGCGATCCGGCGCCGCTCCGGCGTGACATCGAATTGCGAGGCGAAGAAATAGATGAGCTTGCCGTCGCTATCAAAGACCGGCGAGATCAGCACGCGGTTCCAGAAGCTGGAGCCGTCCTTGCGATAGTTGAGCAGGTCGATCTCGATCGATTCCTGCCGCGCAATCGCGTCGCGCACCTTGGTCACATCGTCGGAATTGGTGCCCGTGCCCTGCAGGAACCGGCAGTTCTGCCCGAGAATCTCGTCCCGGCCGTAACCCGTGAGCCGCAGAAAAGCGTCATTGGCAAAAACGACCGGATTGTCGGGCTGCCCCGGATCGGTGATCAGCATCGGCATCCGGGTGGTGCGGACGGCTGCGGCAAAAGGATCGTTTGAGGCCGCAACACGATGGAGTTCATGTTCGATCCGGGCTTCGTCTGGTTGGTTCATCTATTGCTTCTGACACGAAAAAGGTGGGTACTTCCCGCACCATAGCCATAAGACCAGCGCGCCGCCATTAGTTTTGAGGGTAAGGGTTCTTTTCCTGAACCGGTCCGCTCCCTCGCGCCGGAGCCGCTCCGGCGACTCCGTTTCAGCCGGATAGTCCGAAGCGCTCCGCGAATTCATCCATTGCTGTCGGCCTGCCGAACAGGAAGCCCTGCGCCTTCCGGCAGCCCATCTCCAAAAGGGCCAGACGCTGCGCCTCGGTTTCCACGCCTTCGGCCAGACATTCGACGCCGAGCTTTTCCGACATCGCGACGATGACCGAGCAGAGGGAACGGTTCGCCGTTTCCCCGGAAAGGTCGCGGACAAAGCTGCGGTCGATCTTCACCAAGCTGATGGGCAGGGTGTTGAGATGACCGAAGGAGGAATAGCCCGTGCCGAAATCGTCCAGCGAGATGCAAAAGCCCCGCCGTGAAAGCAGTTCGACCTGGCGAATGGCGACGCGGCCGTGCATGGCGATCGCCTCGGTTACTTCGAATTCCAGCGTCTGCGGGCCAAGGCCCAGCGCATCGACCCGGCGACAGAGCCATGCGGCAAAGCCCGGCACGTTCAGATCGGCCATGGACAGATTGACGGCAACGCGCAGCGGCTCCGCGTCCTCGCGCATGTGGGTCCGGGACCAATCGGCAACCTGCCGCAGCACAAATCCGGTCAGCGCCCGCGTCATGCCGGTGCGCTCGGCGATCGGAATGAACTCGTCCGGGGAGATCGCCTCATCGGCGACCCGCCAGCGCAACAGCGCCTCCGCGCCATACACCAGGCCGGTATCGAGCATGACCTTCGGCTGCAGGACGACGAAAAACCCCCTGCCCGTCTCCACGCTTGCCTTCAGCGCCTCCTCCAGTCGCCCCTGCCTTTCCCAGGCCCTGCGCTCCGCCTTTCCGTACCGCACATGGGCGCCGTCCTCGACGCTCCTGATGTGAATAAGCGCCGCCGTCGCGACGCTGACGGCGCGCGAGCGGTCCTCCGGCAGGTCATCCATCGGGATCATCACCGAGGTGGGGCGCGGCGCGAGCTCGATGCCGTCCACAAGATAGGCCTTATCCAGCACGCGCGACAGGCCGTGGGTGGAAAGCACGCCCTCCGGATCAACGATTCCGAATGCCCCTTCGGCGATCAGAGCGATCGTGCATTTTCCCTGGCAGAGCTGGTGCAGGCGGGTATAGGCCTCCTGCATAACCTTGTTGGCGACCAGGCTGCCGAAGGAGGCGACCATGGTCTGGTAGTCGCAGACGTGAACCTTGACGATATGACCGGCACGGGAGACATCGAGCGCTGTGCCAAGGGCGTGCTCGAAGGCATTGAGGTTCGGCAGGTCCAGGAAAGCATCGCGAAAGGCCAGCCGGTCAAGCGCCTCGATGAGCGCGAGATTCTGGAAGCCGACGGCGATGTTGCTTGCAAAGAGCCGGAGGAGGTCAAGCTCCGGCTGGCCGACGGCCCGATCCGTCCTGAGGGCTGCGAAAAGGCGGCCGTCCTTTCCAGCGTCAAACCAAAGGCCCATATAGCCGCCGGAAAAGACCGGCTCCAGGTTCGGCTCGCCCTCTTCGAACAGATCGGCGATGTCCGGCGCCGCTTCGGCAAAGGCGAGCGGCCCCGTGGCCGAGTAGCGGCCTATGCCGGCAACCACGCGCAGCACATCCCCGCGGGGACCGGCTGCCGCGACAAGACCGTCCGCATCCACCCGCAGGAGCGCCGCAATCTGGGTGAGCACGCCCTCGGCGAACATTTCCAGATTCCCGCGCCGGAAGAGCTGTCGGGCGCTCCTGACGATGAGCTCAAGCCCCTCGCGGCTGCGCGACATGGCCCGGATGCTGTCATAGGCGCGGATGGATGTGGTCAAAAGCGAGATCAGCCGCGTGCGCGTCAGTTCATCCTTGGTGTGATAGCCGTCGATCTCGTAATCGGTCACCACGGCAAGCTCAGGCGCATAGCCGGGATAGCCGGTGCGGAGAACCAGCCGCATATCCGAAAACCCTTTGTTTCTCAGAGCCTTGACGAGCTTCATCCCGGCATCGTCCGTTTCCATGACGACGTCGATCATCGAAACCGCGATATCCTCGTGCTCCTCGGCGCGCACAATCGCCTCATCGACGGAATGCGCCGAGATGGTCTTGAGCGGCCGTCCGAAGATCGAGACATCCTTCAGCGCATAATCCGTGGCAGCGTGAACATCCGGGTTGTCGTCGACCACAAGCACCTTCCAAGGCCGACCGGCAAACGCAGCGCCGTCATCGGCCGCGTCGTCGAAGAGTTCGAGCTCCAGATCATTGTTCATGGGCCCTGCTCCTTCATCTGATAGGCATTTGCGTCGACGCCGGAACCGGGCGAGACAAGCGGAAGCAAAAGGGTGATCCGCGTTCCGTCGCCCGGCGCGCTGTCGACCTCGATGTCGCCGCCGAGCACGCCGGTGACGATGTTGTGGACAATGACGAGGCCCAGTCCGCTGCCGCCTTTTCCGAACGAGGTGGAGAAGAAAGGGTCGAAGATCCTGTCCCTGTTTTCCGGCAAGATACCGCAACCATCGTCGGCAACGCTGATGGCCACGCCGCGCCTGCCCTTCCGTTCCGCCGAAACGGTTATGGTCCCGGCCGCGCCGTGCGGAAAGGCATGAAGGCGGGCGTTGTTGACCAGGTTTGTGACCGCCTGCCCGAGCGGCCCCGGAAAGCTGTGCATGCGAATCTCGTCCATCGGACCGGCGACAAGTCGCACATCGCCCTTTGAGAACTGCGGTTGGAGCAGCGAGATCGTGTCGTGAAGGTAGCGCGCGAGCGAAAACCGTCGACGACGGTCGCTCGCCTGATCAACAGCGATCTGCTTGAAATTGCCGATGATCTCCGCAGCCCCTTCCAGCGCCTCGCGGGTCATCCGGGTGCCCTGGCGGATATCGTCGAGCGCCCGGGCGAAGGCGTTGCGGCCGATCCGGCCTTCCTGAAGCGACTCCTGAAGGCTTTCCGCGCGCCGGTCGATCGTGGTCGCAACCATCATGGCATTGCCGATCGGCGTGTTCAGTTCATGCGCGACGCCGGCCACCAGACCGCCAAGGCCTGCGAGCCGGTCGATGCGCACCATCCGCGCTTCCGCCGCGCGAACCCGTGCATCCGCCGTCCTGCGATAGGCGATCAGCCGCGCGCCGAGCGCCGCAAACGCGGCCGAGGCGATGAAAAGCACGGCGAGGCCCGGCAGGTTCTCCGATGACAGAAAACCAGGTCTTAGCGGATAGACGATCAGGAGGTACCAGGGCGCGTCAGCCGTTTCGACATGATCGAAACCGGTGTCCTCGGCGATCGTCTCGCCAACCGGCAGGCGGGCAAAGACATAGTCCTGTGCATCGCTCCGGTGTTCGACCCCGGCCTTCATGTCCGCAAAGAGCCCCGGCGCACGCTCGGCGAGCGTCGTGTTCTTGCCGAACATGAAACCCCAGCGATCGCGCCGCGCCACGCCGCCCATCCAGTAACCGTCCGCATTCAGGAGTTGAATTCGGCTGACGAAGGGAGAGGTCAAGAGATCAAGCTTGACCAGAATGCTTGAGGCATCGAGATTGACAACGAGCACGCCGCGGCGGGCGCCGTCCGGTGAAAAAACCGGCGCGGCCAGGCGCAGCATCGGTCTCCAGGGTTCCTCGATCACGCCATCCTCGACATTGAGGTCGAGCCGGGAGAGATAAAGCGAACCGGCCGGCAGTGTGTTGGCGGCCTGAAAGTAATAGCGCGGGGATTTGTCCTGCAGGTCGGTAGCGCCGACCGGAACAATCGCATCCCCGACGCGGTCGACGCGAACCTCTTCCGTGCCGTCGACTGCGATATAGCGTAATTGCGCAATGTCGGGCTTCGCCCGCACCCAGGCGGAAAAATCCTGGATCAACGCTGCGGTTGCGCCCTCGTCTTCAAGCCGCATGCCGAGGGCATAACTGTCTCCGATTACATTGAGGTACTGCGCATATTCGGCGATGAAACCGCTGACCCAGATATCCGCGAGGCGCAGAGCGCCTTCAGCCTGCAACCGGGTGCGCTGCGCCTGAAGGCGCTGTTCCACGGTATAGGAAACATACCAGATGAGAAGGACGGCAACGAACAGACCGGCGAAGAGCGCCAGCATGAGCCGCCACTCAACCAAGGTCGGCTTGCGCACAATTCTGCCCAGGAAACTCGTGAGGGCGCCTCGCATATGATGTTTCCGTGTCTGTTGCAGCTTCGCTGACGTCTAGCATCAGCTTTCACTAATGAATGTATCGCCGAATTCACGGTTTTGTAGCCACCACACGTTGAATTTCTGGTTTTTCAGGTTCAAACTGGTTTATATTCCGAGAACCGTCCTAAGGTATCTACCTTTTTGAATAAATTATACATGGTATTGCATTAGAATCTCCCTTCGTTTTATTTCGCAACCGCGATATGCGCATCGGACACACCCATAGATTGCTAACAGAGAGAAACTAAATCGTTTTGTTTGCTTTCGCCCGAGCCGAAGGGTGCTCGCCGCGGCATTGGTCGGGCGGCCCTCACCTGCGCTGAGGCAGCCCCTTCTCAGGGATGGTGAACAGCAAACGATAGCGGGCAAAGATCACTGCCGTAAGCACCGCAATCCACGCCCCGTAGAACAAGCCGGTCGAGATATCGCTCGGATAATGCGCGCCGACGGCGACGCGGGCAAAGGCGAAGAAGATGGCCATGCTGGCAAAGACCGGTCCCATCCGGGGAAACAGCAATGCCAGCGCGGCAAAGACGGCGCCGGATGTCGTGGCGTGACCTGAGGGAAAGCTCGCATAGTCATAGGCCCAGCCGCCGAACTGGAAATGGAAGTCGCCGACATTGTCGAAAAGCGACGGGCGCGCCCTGCCGATCAGCCGCTTCACGACATTGACCGAGGCGCTGGCGAACGCAACGGTGGAAAAGACATAAATCGCCTGATGGGCGACATGGACGGCACGATATCGCGCCGACGTCCTGCCGGCGCGGGCAAGAACCGCAAGCGCGCCAAGCGTCACCGCTCCGCTGGTCACGAGAATCCAGGGCGAAGTCGTCAGATCCGTCAATCGCGCGGCAAGGTCCTGGAATGACGCCGACATCGCGTCGCGGGCGGAGGCCACCGGGCCGTCAAGGGCCGCGAAGGAAAGAAGCGCCATCGTCGCGGCAGGCAGAAGGAACCACGGCCAGCAGGTGGCCGAGAGCGAGAAAGGCTTCTGCGTCTTTCTCCGTCTCCAGAAGAGACGGAGCCTGGTCCGGTAGAGTGCGGGAGGGAGCGGGTGTTTGTCTGTCATCCGCTTCCATCTAGGGCGTCATGCTGAAAAGTGGATAGTTTTCTGGCGGAACGATCTTGGCGGCAGACCGCCGCCAAGCCTCCATGCCGGCCCGTGAAAGACCGGCGCCGAAGGACATCAGGCGGCGAGTTTCTTCGCAAGCGCGGCAAGCACCGCATCGCCCATTTCCGCGGTTCCGACCTTCCTGCACCCTTCGGCCATGATGTCGCCGGTGCGGTAGCCATCCTCCAGCACATCGGCGATCGCCGCTTCCAGCGCCTCGGCCTCGGCAATCATGTTGAAGGAGTATCGCAGGCACATGGCGAAGGAGGCGATCATGGCCAGCGGGTTGGCAACGCCCTGCCCGGCGATATCGGGCGCCGAGCCATGAACGGGCTCGTACATCGCCTTGCGCTTGCCGGTTTCCGGGTCTTCCGCGCCGAGCGAGGCCGACGGCAACATGCCGAGAGAACCGGTCAGCATGGCGGCGACGTCGGAGAGCATGTCGCCAAAGAGATTGTCGGTGACGATCACGTCGAACTGCTTGGGCGCGCGCACCAGCTGCATGCCGCCGGCATCGGCCAGCATGTGCGATAGCTTCACATCGGAGAATTTCTCGTCGTGAACGCGGGTGACGACCTGGTTCCAGAACAGGCCGGATTTCATCACATTGCGCTTTTCCATCGAGCAGACGCGATTGTCGCGGGTACGGGCGAGCTCGAAGGCGACGGCGGCGATGCGCTCGATCTCGTAGGTATCATAGACCTGCGTGTCGATGGCGCGCTGCTGACCGTTGTCGAGATCGATGATCTCCTTCGGCTCGCCGAAATAGACGCCGCCGGTCAGTTCGCGCACGATCAGGATATCGAGGCCCTCGACCAGTTCCGGCTTCAGCGAGGAGGAGGCGGCAAGCGCGGAATAGCAGATGGCCGGACGCAGATTGGCGAAGAGCTGCATGTCCTTGCGCAGCCGCAGAAGGCCAGCTTCGGGGCGCACGTCATAGGGCACATTGTCCCATTTGGGGCCGCCGACGGCGGCGAGAATGACGGCGTCGGCCGCCATGGCCCGCGCCATGTCCTCATCGGAGATCGCCACGCCGTGGGCATCATAGGCCGAACCGCCGACGAGGCCCTTTTCGACTTCGAAGCCGGCGCCGGCCTTGTCGTTCATGAAGGCAATGATCTTTTCGAGTTCCGCGGTGATTTCCGGACCAATGCCGTCGCCGGGCAGAAGAAAGAGTTTACGCTGGCTCAAGGAGGCCTCCCGTGTTGCTGAAAACCCGCGCGCCCGCTCAACCCCGGGAAGCGCATCAATGGCGTGCCGGTCACCATCGCAACCGCCGCAATGGCGCCGGTTCTAGACCGCATATGCCCCGTTTTCAAGCCGGTTCGCGCGCTTGCGGTACGCCCCGGATGCGGCCTAATCGCGGCCGCGCGAAAGACGCGCCATCAGCGTTTCGGGCGCTTCCTCGGGCGGACGGCCGTATTTTACCGTCACCACCTTGTAGCCTTCCGCCTCCAGCCGGTCCAGAAGCGGCCCGATGGCGCGCGCCGTGCGCCCCTGCAGGTCATGCATCAAAACGATCCCGCCGCCGCGTCGGGCAAGCCCGGTCATGATCCGGTTCACCAGAACATCGGTCGAGGCCTGTTCATAGTCGCGCGAATCAATGTCGATGCCGACCGGGATCACGCCGCGTTCCTGCAGCGCGCGATCGAGCGCGGCGCTCTCCGCCAGATAGGGAAAGCGGAAGAAGCGCGGATTGATGCCCGTCGCCGTTTCGACGGCGGCGATACCACGATCGATATTCGCGACCGCAACGGCATGGGACAGCGCCGGCAGGTGCGGGTGGGAATAGGTATGGCTGCCGATGGTCTGGTCGCTTTTGACGACCAGCTCGGCGACCTCCGGATGATAATGCGCCATTTCGCCGACCATGAAGAACAGGCCCTTCACGCCGTGCTCCTCGAGAGCCTGCAGCACGGCAGGCGTCCTGGCGGGAACCGGACCGTCATCAAAGGTCAGCACGACCTCCTTGGGGGCCAGCGTGATGTCGCGGGTCTCATCGAGATAGATCGTACGCCCGGCAAGAGGAAAATCCTTCACCGGCTTGCTGGCGACAAGGCGGACGGGACGCGCTACGGCTTCCGCATCCGCGCCCTCGACGATCCGCGAACGGATCGAACTGATCTTGAGCGGAGCCGCTTCCGCCGCCGCCGATTTGTCGATCGAGCCCGTCATCATCACCTCGATGGCCTCGGGGCTGCCTGAACCAGCCTCCGTCGGCCTTTCGGTCGCCACCAGCGCCGTCTGCAGGGTCACTGTATCACGGTGTCCGGTGGAAGCGCAGGAGGCGAGCGCGAGAACGCCAAGGCCGAAAAGGCCGTTCAGCAAACGGTGCATTGGTAATCCAGTTCAGCCAGAGACTCGACAAAAGCGAGCGACGCATTTCGCCGCCCGGCCCTTGATCAAAAAATGTGGCAATATGGTTACCAAACGGTAAAGCGCCGCGCACAGAAGCGCTCTATGGTTGCATATTTCGTCTGCAAACAGACCTGCCGGCTTACAGAACGAGGATCGCCCTGAAATCATTGACATTGGTCAGGGTGGGCCCGGTGATCACCTGATCGCCAAGCGCCTCGAAGAAACCGTGGCCGTCATTGTTTTCAAGGGACGCCCGCGCATCGATGCCGGCCTCGCGCGCCCGTTTCAGTGTATCGGGGTCGATCACCGCGCCGGCGACCTCCTCCCGCCCGTCCACCCCGTCCGTATCGCCGGAAAGCGCATGGACGCCCGCAAGGCCGTTGAGATGGACCGCAAGCGACAGCAGGAATTCGACATTGCGCCCGCCGCGCCCGTCGCCCTTTACGGTCACACTCGTCTCCCCGCCCGAGAGGACGAGCGCGGGTTTGGCAATGGGGATATCGTGATGGTGTATCGCCTCGGCGATGCCGGCATGGACGATGCCGACCTCGCTGGCCTCTCCCTCGATCGTATCGCCCAGCACGAGCACGTTGAGACCGGCGGACCGCGCCTTTTCGGCCGCCGCCTCCAGCGACATCAGCGGTGTCGCGATGATATGGTTCCCGGTCCTTGCCAGACGCGGGTCGTCCGGCTTCACGCACGCGGCAAGCGGAGAATCAAGATGCTGCGCGACATGGTCCGGCAGGTCGATGCGGTAGCGCCTGATGATCGCCTTCGCATCCTCGGCCGTCGTGCTCTCGCCGACCGTCGGCCCGGAAGCGATGATCGCCGGATCATCGCCCGGCACATCGGAGATCATAAGCGTGTGACAGCGCGCCGGATGGATGGCGGCGGCCAGCCGCCCGCCCTTGATGGCCGACAGGTGCTTGCGCACGCAGTTGACCTCGTCGATCGATGCCCCGCATCTGAGCAGCGCCCTGTTCACCGAAATCTTGTCTTCGAGCGTCAGACCGTCCGGCGGCAGGGACAGCAATGCCGAGCCGCCGCCGGAGATCAGCACGATGACCAGGTCGTCCTCCGTAAGGCCGGAGACCGTTTCCAGAATGCGTTTGGCCGCGCGTTCGCCGGCGGCATCCGGCACGGGATGGGAGGCGGAGAGGATCTCGATCTTCTCGCACGGCGCCTCGTGGCCATAGCGGGTCACGACCACACCTTCCAGCGGACCGTCCCAGCAGGCCTCGAGCGCCTCGGCCATGCGCGCCGAGCCCTTGCCGGCGCCAACAACCACGGTGCGGCCTTTCGGCGGCTCCGGGAGATAACGGGATACCTGTTTCATCGGATCGGCGGCCGCCACCGCCGTATCGAACAGAAAACGCAGGAAGCCTTTCGGATCGTCATTGAACTGCATGGTTAGTCCTGTAGGGCATGAATTGTGTTTCGCATTGTTCACATAAATCGGGGCTCCTCAAGTTTCTTCGGAACCAAAGCGCGATTGATGCGTTAGTTGAACGCTGGGCGTGCGCCCTTTCGTTTCTTCTGTCTGGAGGTTTCACTTCAGTCGACCATCATGTTTGATACAGAAACCGACCGCTGCGCGATGACGCCCGACGTATTGCAAGGAAGGATCCATTATGGCTCACATAAACGAGTCCGATAAATTTCCCAGTATCGCTCTTGTTTCCACCCACGGCTATGTTGCGGCCGATCCTCCGCTTGGCGCTGCCGATACCGGCGGCCAGGTCGTCTATATTCTCGAACTGTCAAAAAAGCTCGCGCAACTCGGCTTCTCCGTCGACATCTATACGCGCAGGTTCGAGGACCAGCCGGAAATCGACGAAGTGGACGAGCGGGTTCGCGTCGTGCGCATTCCCTGCGGCGGCAAGGAGTTCATTCCCAAGGAATATCTTTACAAGCACCTGCTCGAGTGGAGCGAGAACGCGCTGCGCTACATGCGCGAGCATGATCTGAGCTATAATTTCATCAATTCGCATTACTGGGACGCCGGCTATGCAGGCCTTCGACTCGCCGAGGCGCTCCACATTCCCCATCTCCACACGCCGCATTCGATTGGCCTGTGGAAGAAGCGGACGATGGAAACCGACTACCCGGATCAGAAGGAGCAGTTCGAGAAGGACTTCAACTTCACCGAGCGTATCAAGCATGAAAACAAGATCTACCGCGCCTGCGACAGCGTGATCGCGACCACCCCGCTCCAGGTCGATATGCTGGTGGAGGATTACGGCATTCGAGAGGACCGGGTTTACATGATTCCGCCCGGCTATGACGACAACCGCTTCTATCCAGTCTCCGGCGCCACCCGCAACATGCTGCGCGAACAGTTCGGCTTCAAGGGCAAGACGGTGCTGTCGCTCGGCAGGCTCGCCACCAACAAGGGCTATGACCTGTTGATCGAAGCGTTTTCGGTGATGGCCGAGCGCGTTCCCGACGCAGAACTTCATCTCGCCGTCGGCGGCGAGGATATGGACGAGCTCGAGACGCGCATTCTCGGTGAACTGAAGGACCAGGTCAAAACGCTCGGGCTTGAGGAGAAGGTCCACTTCTCCGGTTATGTCTCCGACGAAGCGTTGCCCGATATCTACCGCGCGGCCGACATGTTCGTGCTTTCGAGCCGTTACGAGCCCTTTGGCATGACAGCGATCGAGGCGATGGCCTCCGGCACGCCGACGGTCGTGACCACCAATGGCGGGCTCTACCGCGCCATTTCCTTCGGCCGCCACGCCCTGTTTGCCGATACGTTCGACAAATACGACCTCGGCATCATGATGATGAAGCCGTTCAAGCACCAGAGGCTTTACAACCGCCTTGCCCGCATGGGCGCGCACAAGGCGCGCAGCCTGTTCACCTGGACCGGCATCGCCCAGCAGATGATCTCGCTGGTGGAAGGCCGTCCCATGCGCCAGTCCTTGACCGACAGCGACTGGGCAGAGCCCTGGAATGACGGCGACTGAGCATGGCAATCAGGCTTTTTTCCTCCGATCTCGACGGCACGCTTGTCGGCGACAATGGTTCAACGGCGAGCTTCCGGGAGGCTTTCGAGGCCATTCCGGAAGAACAGCGGCCGATCCTCGTCTATAACAGCGGCCGGCTGGTCGACGATATCCGGTCGCTGATCGGCGCGGCCGGGCTTCCCGAGCCCGACTTTCTGATCGGCGGCGTCGGCACCATGGTGCACGACCACAAGGCCGATCGCGCGGTGGACGGTTTCAACGATCATCTCCGCGCGGGCTTTGATGCCGTCAAGGTCGCCCGGATTCTCGGAGAGGTCCCCGACCTCAGCTATCAGCCGAAGCGCTATCAGCATGACTTCAAGTCGAGCTGGTATCTGAACGATGCCAAGAAGAGCAGGCTTTCGGCGATCAGGGAGACGCTGTCCGCCGAGGGCCTCGACGTTAAGCTCGTCTATTCGTCGAACCGCGACCTCGATGTCCTGCCGCGGGCGGCCGACAAGGGCGCCTGCCTCTCCTGGCTCTGCGACCGGCTGGGCATTGCCCATCACGAGGTGGCGGTCGCCGGCGACACCGGCAATGACGCAGCCATGTTCGAGGTTCCGGGCGTGCGCGGCATCATTCCGGCCAACGGCTTTGACGAGCTGCGCGAGCTTGCCCGCGGCAATGGCGATATCTACGAGGCAAAGGGCGAGATCGCCGACGGCGTGATCGAGGGCCTTCGCCATTTCGGCGTGCCGATCTGAAAGACGAGTGCCGGGCGATGGCTCCGCGCCCGGCATGATCGGCCGGAACTGCCTCAGTCCCTGATGGATGAAGGGCAATCGTCGTAGGTGTCTACTTTGATTTCCTTGGTCCAGCCGGCACAGTCGTAGATGCAAATCTTGTCGAAACCGTCATCGTCTTCGCTCTTGAACGCACAGGTAAAGGCGAGTTTGCCGCGCGCCCACTCGCCGAGAGAGGTCTGCGCGCCTTGAGGTGCCTGCGTTTCGGCGGGCGCAAAAGACATAAGCGTAACCAGGAAAGCCGGTAGTAGGAAAATCCGGTACGACATTCTGCACCCTCCAAGAGCATCATCACGCGTAAATACTATCAAAGATTGCACGCAGCGACAATACTATTGTTAGGCTGCATCACCTTCTGGCTGAGCCAGGAGGACAGCCGCAGCGCAACAAAAAGGCCGATCGCCATAGCATTTCGCAGTCAGGTGGTAACACCTGACGTCCGCGAAAATGCGTCAAACAAAGAGAAAGACCGGCCTTTCCAAGGCAATGCGTAATATCGTCGGGATAATCAGGCCCAGGGGCGCTCGGCGGCGAGCCTGTCTTCGTAACTTGCGATGCTGTCGGCCTTTTCCAGCGTCAGCGAAATGTCGTCGAGGCCGTTCAGCAGGCAGTGGCGGCGGAAGGGATCGATCGAGAACTTGACCGAGCCGCCGTCCGGACCGGTGATTTCCTGATTCTCGAGGTCCACCGTAACAACGGCGTTCGAGCCGCGCTCGGCATCGTCCATCAGCTTGTCGAGCTCGGACTGCGACACGATGATCGGCAGGATGCCATTCTTGAAGCAGTTGTTGTAGAAGATATCGGCGAAGCTTGTGGAAATGACGCAACGGATGCCGAAATCCGCCAGCGCCCACGGCGCATGCTCGCGCGAGGAGCCGCAGCCGAAATTGTCGCCGGCAACAAGGATCTTGGCATTCCGATAGGCCGGTTGGTTCAGCACAAAATCCGGGTTTTCCGTGCCATCCTGATGGTAGCGCGCCTCGGCGAACAGGCCCTTGCCAAGGCCGGTGCGCTTGATCGTCTTGAGGTAATCCTTGGGAATGATCATGTCGGTGTCGACATTGACCACGGGCAGCGGCGCGGCAACGCCGGTCAGCTTGACGAATTTTTCCATGCTTGATCCCTCAGCGCGATTGAAGCTTGTTTCGCGTCCTGATCTAAAGCGCTTTTCCGGCGATTTCAACGAAAAACGGTACCTTGTGGTACGCACCCGAAAGGCGGCCCAAGGCCGCCCGGAACAATTACGATCTGGTTCGGCCCTAGAGGTCGATGATCTTGCCGCGGCCATCGTCCCAGACGCGCATGCCGTCGCGCTTGCGACAGTCACGGGTCCTGACCGGCACGGTTGCATGGTTGAGCTTGACTGCGATCATCCGCGCGACCGTCAAAACGGCGAGCACGGCAATCAGGGCAAGGCCAATGGAAGCGGCAAACACAGTCACGAACGCCACGGCGGCCAGACCGACAATTGCCATGAAAACAGTGCGGATATTTTCCATCGTCAAGTTCCTTTCACATTTGCTAATCTGGCGCTTCGCAAGGGCTTTCGCAAGAGGCCGGAGCCATTTTGTCTCATTGATTGCCGGAACGAATTTTGAAAAGCTTCAATTCGATGTGACTTGAACGAGAATGAGTCCGGATATTGTTAGGAATAAGGCCGTGAAAGAGATCAAGCTTTGGCGCTCCGCGCTGTCGGTGCCCGCCGTGAACCGTCGCGCACTGGAAAAATCGAAAACGCTGGCCGCCGACGCCGTCATCTACGACCTCGAGGACTCTGTTGCGCCGGGCCGCAAGGCCGAGGCGCGCGAAAACCTGGAGCAGTTCTTCACCCAGAGCCGCCCCGCGAACGTGACCACGGCGATCCGGATCAACCCGCTCGATACCGAGACCGGCCAGGAGGACATGAAAACCGCGCTCGCCTGCCAGCCGGACGCGATCCTGCTGCCCAAGGTGGAAACCATCGCCAATGTGGCCGCCGCCAGCGCCATGCTGACCCGGAACGGCGCGCCGCTGCGCATTCGCCTCTGGGCCATGCTGGAAACGCCGGCGGGCATCGTCAACGCCGCCGCCATCGCCGGCGCCTATTCACAGGCCTCGGCCGGCGGCAGGCTCGAGGCGCTGATCGTCGGCGTCAATGATCTGAGATCGGCAACCGGCGTTGCCGCCGCGCCCGGCCGCGCCTATCTGGTTCCATGGCTGATGCAGGTTGTGCTTGCCGCACGCGCCTATGATATCGCCGTGATCGACGGCGTCTATAATGACTTCGCCGACAGCGAAGGCTTTGCGACTGAGTGCGAGGAGGCCCGCGCCATGGGCTTTGACGGCAAGATGCTGATCCATCCGAACCAGATCGAGCCGGCAAACGCCCTTTTCAGCCCTTCAGAAGCAGCCCTTGCCGAAGCACGCGCCATCGTTGAAGCCTTTGCGAAACCGGAAGCGGAAGGGCTGAACGTCATCGATCTTGACGGCCGCATGGTCGAGCGCCTGCATCTTGAACAGGCCGAGGCGCTTCTCGCCAAGGCACAGAAATCCGAACAGGAAACCAAATGAAACTCTACCGCTTTCTCACCGGCCCCGATGACTCCAGCTTCTGCCACAAGGTTACCGCAGCCCTGAACAAGGGCTGGGAGCTCCATGGCTCCCCCTCGCTCACCTATGACCCGGTTCTCGGCAAGACCTATTGCGGCCAGGCCGTGGTGAAGGAAGTCGAGGGCAAGGACTATGACCCGTCGATCAAGCTTGGCGAACAGTAGGGCGCGAGGCCCTACTTCGCGCCCCAGAGCAGCTTGAAGCGGGCGTTGCGGTATTCCTCGCCGCTCTTCTTGCAGTTTTCGGAAAGCACCTCCTCGTAAGGCAGGCCTCGATTGGCGACCAGCAACAGCCGGCCGCCAGGCTTCAACGCGGTCGCGGCAGCCTTGACCAATGCCTTGCCAAGCGACGGCTCGGCTGCCTTTCCGGTATGGAAGGGCGGGTTCATGATGATCAGGTCATAGCGGATCTTGACCGGTTCGGAGGCCAGGTCCTGCCAGAAGAAGCGGGTTGCGGGTGCCGCCGCCGCAAGGTTGACCTTCGCCCGCTCCAGCGCGCGCCAGTCCGCCTCATAGAGATCAATGCCGACCGTCCCCGGCGCCCGCTCCGCCAGCATGGCCGAGAGATACCCCCAGCCCGCGCCGAAATCGGCCGCGAGACCGGCAAAATCTTCCGGCAAACGTTCGGCCAGAATGCGCGAGCCTTCATCCACGCGATCATGCGAAAACAGACCCGGTACGGTGGTGAACCGGCCGTCGATCTCCACGGTCGGATGGGTGAATGCGGCAACTGCCTCGCTTACATCGTCTGGACGGGTGAACCACAGCGCAACGCCGTGATATTTCGGCATGGCCTCCAGATCGGCAAACATCTTGCCGAGACGCTTGCGCATGGACTGCACGCCGTCTTCCTTGGAGCCGGCGATGACGATGAGGCCGCCGGGCACGGTTTTTTCCAGCGCTTCGGCTACGCGGTTTTCGTTTTCGCCGCGATGCTTGGTGAGAAGGATCAGCGTCGCCGAATAGGGCCCCTCGCCCGCCTCCGGCGAAACGGAAGCGCCTGTCCGCTCAAGCGCGGCATAATGCGAGCGAAATGGCTGGACGGCCGAGATATCTTCGGAGAAGCCTTCCGGCAGGCGATAGCCGGCTTCAGCGCCGAGAAACAGCACGGGGCCGGCGACCGGCTCGACCGTGCCGCCTTCGAAGGGATGGAAGAGTGTTTTCAGCGTCTCGCGAGCCATGATGTCACCTGTGAAAAAGGCGTGAGCCACAGCTGCTCACGCCTGGAATTGTCGGTCTGCCGGGCCGTGTCTCTCACAATCTCTCCCCTTGAGGGAGAGATGCCCCGGCAGGGGCAGAGAGGGTGAACCCTATCGGCAAGTGCGGAGCATCGGGTCTATTCCCCTGCCCCTCTCTGTCGCTTTCGCGACATCTCCCCCTCAAGGGGGAGATTGAAGGGAGAATCACTGCTCCGCAGGTTGGCACCTGACAATTTGCCGCCTTATTCGGCGGCGTCGTCCTTCTTGCGTTCGGGTTTGGCCAGTTCCTTGCCGGTTTCCTGGTCGACGACCTTCATCGACAGCTTGACCTTTCCACGCTCGTCAAAACCGATGAGCTTGACCCAGACCTTGTCGCCTTCCTTGACCACGTCGGTGGTCTTGGCAACGCGCTCGGAAGCAAGCTGCGAGATATGGACCAGACCGTCACGCGGGCCGAAGAAGTTGACGAAGGCGCCAAAGTCGGCGGTTTTGACGACCGTGCCTTCGTAGATGGCGTTCAGTTCCGGCTCGTCGACGATGGAGTGGATCCACTTCTTGGCGGCCTCGATCTCCTTGCCCGAGGAAGACGCGATCTTGATCGTGCCGTCATCGTCAATGTTGATCTTGGCACCGGTCTTTTCAACGATTTCGCGGATGATCTTGCCACCTGCGCCGATCACGTCGCGGATCTTGTCGACGGCAATCGTCATCATCTCGATACGCGGCGCGTATTCGCCGAGCTGCTCGCGACCTTCGGTGATGGCCTTGGCCATTTCGCCGAGGATGTGCTTGCGGCCGCCCTGGGCCTGGCCGAGCGCGACCTTCATGATCTCCTCGGTGATCCCGGCGATCTTGATGTCCATCTGCAGCGAGGTGATGCCATCGGACGTGCCGGCAACCTTGAAGTCCATGTCGCCGAGATGGTCTTCGTCACCGAGAATGTCGGAGAGAACCGCGAAGCGCTCGCCTTCCAGGATCAGGCCCATGGCGATGCCGGCAACAGGCTTTGCCAGCGGCACGCCGGCGTCCATGAGCGCCAGCGAGGTGCCGCAAACGGTCGCCATCGAGGACGAGCCGTTGGATTCGGTGATTTCCGAGACGACGCGCAGCGTGTAGGGGAACTGTTCCACCGTCGGCAGCATCGGGCGGATGGCGCGCCACGCAAGCTTGCCATGACCGATTTCGCGACGGCCCGGGGAGCCCATGCGGCCCGTCTCGCCGACCGAATAGGGCGGGAAGTTGTAGTGCAGCAGGAAACGTTCCTTGTACATGCCGGTCAGCGCGTCAACGAACTGCTCGTCCTCGCCGGTGCCGAGCGTGGCGACGACGAGTGCCTGCGTTTCCCCGCGGGTGAACAGCGCCGAACCATGGGTGCGCGGCAGAAGGCCAACCTCGGAGACGATCGGGCGGACGGTCTCGAGGTCACGGCCGTCGATACGGCTCTTGGTGTCGAGAATGTTCCAGCGGACGATCTTGGCCTGGAGGTGCTTGAAGACGGCGCCAATTTCCTCGGCCGTGTACTTCGCCTCTTCGCCTTCGGCCGGGGCATAGCGCTCCTTGACCTTGGCCTTGCAGGCGTCGACGGCGGCGTAGCGGGCGGCCTTCTCGGTGATCTTGTAGGCGTCGCGCAGTTCGCCTTCGATGAAGGAGAGCATGTCGGCTTCAAGCGCGGAATGGTCTTCCGGCTCGAATTCGCGCGGCTCCTTGGCGGCGACTTCGGCGAGCTTGATGATCGCGTCGATGACCGGCTGGAACCCCTTGTGGCCGAACATGACGGCGCCGAGCATGACGTCTTCCGGCAGTTCCTTGGCTTCCGACTCCACCATCAGAACGGCATCGCCCGTGCCGGCGACGACGAGGTCGAGCGCGGTCTCCGGCATTTCGTCGATATGCGGGTTCAGCACATATTCGCCGTTGATGTAGCCGACGCGCGCGCCGCCGATCGGGCCCATGAAGGGAACGCCCGAAAGCGTCAGCGCCGCCGACGTCGCGACCATGGCCAGAACGTCCGGGTTGTTCTCAAGGTCGTGCTGCAGAACGGTGACGACGACCTGTGTGTCGTTCTTGTAGCCTTCCGGGAAGAGCGGGCGAATCGGACGGTCGATCAGGCGGGAGACGAGCGTTTCGTTCTCGCTCGGACGGCCTTCGCGCTTGAAATAGCCGCCGGGGATGCGGCCGGCCGCATAGGTCTTCTCCTGGTAGTTAACCGTCAGCGGGAAGAAGTCCTGGCCGGGCTTGGCTTCCTTGGCGGAAACGACGGTGGCAAGAACAGCGGTTTCGCCATAGGTCGCGAGAACGGCGCCGTCTGCCTGACGGGCAACCTTGCCGGTCTCAAGCTTGAGCGTGCGTCCCGCCCACTCGATTTCCACTGTGTGGGTGTTGAACATGTCTTGTCCTTCAATAAGTGCGCGCGCTGCCCTTTCCTCATGAAAAGAGCGCAACGCGATCTCGACGTTACATTCGACGCGTCACGGGCAAGACAGCGCGCCGCTTCCGGTATCGAAGCGGCCAGCAATCCTGCCCCATGACAGGTCCGTTACGGCTTGCGCGGAACCGGAATGCCATCATCCCGGCTTCGCCTTTCAGATCCCTTCGCCCGCCACGGCTTGGGACCGGCGCATGTGATGCGCGAAATAAAAGCGGCGGACGCGAGGCGCCCGCCGGTCATGCGGCTTAGCGGCGAATGCCCAGACGACCGATAAGGGTCGTGTAACGGCTTTCGTCGATGCGCTTCAGATAGTCGAGCAGCGAACGGCGGGTCGAAACCAGCGTCAGCAGACCACGGCGGGAATGGTTGTCCTTCTTGTGGTCCTTGAAGTGCTCGGTCAGGTTGGTGATCCGCTCGGTGAGGATCGCAACCTGGACTTCCGGCGAACCGGTGTCGCCTTCCTTGGTTGCGAATTCCTTGATGAGTGCGGCCTTGCGCTCGGCAGTAATCGACATCAGGTCATCCTTTCGAAATGAGGGTGTTTTGGGTCGCCCGGGCCGGGATGTCGTCCAGCAAGGGCCGTTTAAACGCATTTATTCCAATGCTGGCCGCCATATAGGGCAAAAGCGCGGGATTGTCGAGAGCCAAGCCCGGCCGGCCATTCCGCCATTCAGGCGGGCACGGGCCGGTCGGCCTCACCCGCAGCAACGGCGGACGGCAGCCGCGCGGTCCCGGCGGCATCGGCGTCATCAAGAACCACCTGATCGCGACCATGCAGCTTGGCCTGATAGAGGGCCCCGTCGGCAATATCGAAGGCCCTTCGCATCGCAATCGGAGACGGGGTCCAGCAGATGCCGATGCTCGTCGTCAGGCCGGGCGCGTCGGCGCTCTTGCCGACCTCGACAACCGCACGGCGCAGTCGCTGGGCAATCATCATCGCATCCTCCCGACCGGTGTCGGGCAGACAGACGGCAAACTCCTCGCCGCCGAAACGCGCGGTCAGATCGAAATCCCTCAGCCGCGCGACGAGCTTCTCGGCAACGCCGACCAGCACGCGGTCGCCGGTCGCATGGCCATAGGTATCGTTCACCTGTTTGAAATGATCGAGGTCGATCAGGAGGAACGCCACGCCGAGCGTGGCAGACTGCGGCAGCACGGTCGTCTCGTAGGCAGCCTCGAAGGCCCTGCGGTTCTTGAGACCGGTCAAAGGATCGACGGAGGCCTGATCCTTGAGATGGTCCTCGCGCAGCCTGCGTCGCCTTTCCCTCTCGAGAAAGCCGCCGAGGACCAGGGTGCCGATCACATTGGTCGTCGTCAGGAACGGGATGGCCGAGGAAAACACCGTCCCCCAGTTCTCGCGCGGCAAGAGGAAGGTGCAGACATAGGACAGGCTGATGCCGAGCCCGAGAAGCAACAGATGGACCGCCCCCACCTGCCCGCGATTCCAGCACAGGGACCGCCAGGCAAGGCCCGCCGCCGTTGCAAGAAACAGGGACAGCACGCAGACATAGGCGGATGGATCGCCCTCATAATAGCGTGTTGCCGCAGCGATGGCGAAACTGATGGCCCCGCCGAGAGGCCCCGCGAAGGCGCCGGCGCAGCCGACGAAGAGATTGCGCGGATCGATCTGCAGGCCGTTGACGAACATGATCGGCTGCAGCGAGACGAAGGCTGCGCCAAGCCCCAACACGAGGCCAAACAGCACCTGCTGTGCGGGACGGCCGGCAACCGATTTCAGCACCAGGCCGAAGGCGATCGCCGTCAGGGCCATCAAACCGGCAAAATTGACCGTCATGATGACGTATTGAGACATGAATGCGGGACCTCCTACCCGGCAACGCGCCTTACGGAACGTAGCTTACGTCAAGATAATTTAAAACGATTTTTCGACCAAGCCTCCCGGCCCCAGCTCACCACGCCGCGTTGCATGGCGAGGAACGGCATGCGACAGTCTGCACGCACTGGAAGGATCAACCCCTATGGCATTTCGCAACATCATCGCCGCCGGCGCAATGACGGCGCTCGCGACGGCAACGCAGGCAATCGCGGGCCCGGCCGAAATCAAGGCCATCGAGACGCTCTGGCAGAACCCGCAGGATGCGGGCGCGCTGGTCTCCGAAAGCTTCGCGCGGGCGGTACCGGACGCGCAGCTGACCGCTCTTGTCGACCGCCTCGTCGAGCAGACCGGTCCGGCGCTCTCGGTCACGGGCGACAAGGGCGCCTATATGATCCGTACGGAGACCCACGAAATCCCGGTCGAGATCTCGCTCGATGACGACGGCAAGATCCTCGGCCTGTTCTTCAGCCCGCCGGAGGCCCTGACCGCCGGCCCGGAAGCCACGCTTGCCGCCTTCGAGGCCATGCCGGGTACGGTCTCCTATCTCGTGACGTCGGACGGAAAGACGCTCTTCGACAGACACTCGGATGCGCCGCTTGCGGTCGCCTCGGCCTTCAAGCTCGGCATCCTCAAGGTTCTGCTCGAGGATATCGATGCAGGCGGAAGCGACTGGCGGGACATCGCCACTCTGCAGCCGCAGGACAAATCCCTGCCAACCGGCCGCCTGCAGAATTTTCCGGACGGATCGCCGCTGACGCTGCATACGCTGGCAACGCTGATGATCGCCGAAAGCGACAACACCGCGACCGATATGCTGATGCGCGTCCTCGGCGCCGATCGCGTCGCGCATGCCCTCGGCCTTCCGACCGTTCTCACCACCCGTCAGGCCTTCGCGCTGAAGGCCGATCCCGCGCTTGCGCGGGACTACAACGCTGCGCCCGACAACGAGAAGCCGGCGATTGCCGAGAAGGCAGCTTCGGGCCCGCTGCCGCCCGTCTCCGCCGTGACGGGGCCAATGGCGACCGGCGTCGAATGGTCTCTTTCCAACGAAAAACTGTGCGCGCTGATGCACGCGGTCGCCGCGGCGGATGTCTTTTCCGTCAATCCCGGCCCGGTGCGCGCCGGCGACTGGCAATCGGTCGCCTACAAGGGCGGCAGCGAGACCGGCGTGCTGAACCTGACGGCGGACCTGACGGCCGGCGACGGCAGCCGCTTCTGCCTCTCCGTGACCATAAACGACAAGGCCGCCATCGATGAAACGAAGGCGGCCGGCCTGTTCACGCGGCTGGCGCATCAGATCGCGACTTCGGGTAAATGATCAGCCGAATACCCGGCGCGGACGGAACTGCCCCTGCGCGATCTCGCCGATGGCAACCAGACGCCCGCCGACGGAAGCGTAGGCCTCCGGCTCTTCGACCGGGGCATGCGCGCCGCGCAGGATGATCGGATTGCCGAGCTTGAGGCGGCGCGCCTGTTCGTCGGTCACCGGCACATGCGGCAGGCTCGTCAGCGCTTCCGAGGTATCGACAAGGAATTCTTCCAATGCGGCAAAGCGCTCGGAATCATCCTCGATGTCCTCCAGCGCCGTCAATTCCGAGAGCGGAACCAGCATATCCTCGGAGAACGGGGCGACAAACGGACGGCGCAGCGCCGAGATATGGCCGAAACAACCGAGGTCGCGCCCCATGTCACGGGCAAGCGCGCGCACATAGGTGCCCTTGCCGCACTCGACCTCGAAATCCGCCGAGTTCTCGTCCGGGCAGCCGATCAGAGTCAGCCGGTGGATCTCGACCTCGCGCGTCGGGATCTCGACCGTCTCGCCCTCGCGCGCAAGGTCATAGGCGCGGGCGCCGTCGATCTTGATGGCGGAGAACTGCGGCGGCACCTGCTCGATCACGCCGGTGTATTTTTCAAGCAAGGCCTCGATGTCGGCCCGCGCCGGGCGCTTGTCCGAGCTTTCGGTGACATCGCCCTCAAGATCGTCGGTCGCCCGCTCCTCGCCCCAGGTCACGGTGAATTCGTAGATCTTGCGGCCTTCCATGACATAGGGCACGGTCTTGGTCGCATCGCCGAGGGCGATCGGCAGCATGCCGGAGGCCAGCGGGTCGAGCGTGCCGGCATGGCCCGCCTTCTGCGCCTTGAACAGCCACTTGATCTTGGAGACGGCCTCGGTCGAGCCGAAATCGACGGGCTTGTCGAGGATCAGCCAACCGGAAACGGGACGGCCCTTGGGTTTTCTCTGTCGTGCCATGTCCGGTCTTATTCTTTGTCTTCGTTGTCGTCGTCGTGATCGAGATCGCGCGCCACTTCCGGCGAATGCAGAAGCTCGTCGATCTTGCGGAAATTCTCGAAGCTCGTGTCGTCACGGAAGCGCAGCTCGGGCATGTATTTCATCTGCCGGAGTTCGCGCGTGATGCGGCCGCGGATGAACTTCGCATGATGGTTCAGCGCGCGCACCGTCGCGTCGTGGTCGCGGTCGCCGAGCGGCGTCACATAAGCGGTCGCGACCTTCAGGTCCGGCGACATCCGCACCTCGGAAATCGAGACGACGGTCGTCTCCAGCAGCGGATCGAGCACTTCGCCGCGCTGAAGAACCTTGGTAATGGCGGCGCGGACCTGTTCGCCAACGCGAAGCATGCGCTGGGAGGGCGCCGAAGAGGAAGCTCTCGTCATATCAACCTTGTCTAGATCGTTCGTGTTTGTCTCGTGCCCGACCGTTTGACGGGGTTCGAACCCGCGCGGACATGTTCGATGACTGGCGGCCCGTTTAGCGCTTCGGCGGCGCAACGTCAATCGCCGCGCCCTGTTACGACGCGGTTGGCGCGATCCACATTTTCTGATCAATCAAATGATCATCCGAAAATTCGACTTTTCGATCGTCGAGGATAAATCATTTGATTCAGCGCAAATCGCTGACACGCATTAGCGGCTACAAACAGTTCCAGACCGATGAGGCAGGCAACTGCCGACCACACGGAAAGGAAATTCAAAGATCAGGGCGTTTCACGATCTCCTCCTCCTTCAATAGCTGAAACGCTTTGTAAGGCCGTCCCGCAGGCCGATCTCCCTCCTCTCAATTGCGGGAAAAGAACGGATCGCCGCAAACGATCCGTTTCAGTTCCGGTCAAACCGGAAAAGCCCGGCGCGCTGCTCCTCAAGAGTTGTTCGCCGGGCTTTCTGATTCTGGAGACGCGGCAAAATCCGCGCATGAAAAAACCGGCCGAAGCCGGTTCTCCCAATTCGCTTCCGCACACTGAAATCAGAGCGTGCGGGTGATATGCTCGACGCGGAAGGCCTCGATGACGTCGCCGGCGCGGATGTCCTCGTAGTTCTCGAAGGCCATGCCGCATTCCTGGCCGCCCGGCACTTCGGACACTTCGTCCTTGAAGCGCTTCAGCGTCTTCAGCTTGCCTTCGTGGATGACCACGTTGTCGCGGATCAGGCGTACGCCGGCGCCGCGTTCCATCTTGCCTTCGGTGACGCGGCAACCCGCGACCTTGCCGACCTTGGAAATGTTGAACACTTCCAGGATCTCGGCATTGCCGAGGAAGGTCTCGCGCCGCTCGGGCGACAGGAGACCCGACATCGCCGCCTTCACGTCATCCACCAGATCGTAGATGATGTTGTAATAGCGGATCTCGATGCCTGCCTGCTCGGCGGCGCGGCGGGCCTGCGCGTTCGCACGCACGTTGAAGCCGATGATCGCCGCGTCAGATGCCTCGGCAAGCGAGATATCCGATTCGGTGATGCCGCCTGCCGCCGCATGAACGACGCGGGCGCGCACTTCGTCGGTCCCGAGCTTTTCGAGCGCGGCGTTGATTGCCTCGACCGAGCCCTGGACATCGCCCTTGATCAACAGCGGGAATTCCTTGAGGCCGGTATCCTGCAGCTGGCTCATCATCTGCTCGAGCGAACCGCGCGAGCCGGACTGACGGGCCGCCGCCTTGTCGCGGGCAAGCCGCTGGCGATACTCGGAGACCTCACGCGCCTTCGATTCGTTCTCGACGACGGCGAAGCGGTCACCGGCAGACGGCGTTCCGCCAAGACCGAGGATTTCCACCGGCATGGACGGACCGGCTTCCTTCACATGTTCGCCGTGATCGTTGATCAGTGCGCGCACGCGGCCCCACTGGTCGCCGGCAACCAGAACCTGGCCCGGCTTCAGCGTGCCCTTCTGCACCAGGACCGTTGCGACGGAACCGCGACCGCGGTCAAGCTGGGCTTCGATGACAACGCCCTCGGCCGTGCGGTCGGCATTGGCCTTGAGGTCGAGAATTTCCGCCTGCAGCAGGATCGCTTCCAGAAGTTTATCGAGGTTCTGGCCGGTCTTGGCCGAAACTTCGACTTCCAGGGTCTCGCCGCCCATGGTTTCAACGAACACTTCGTGCTGAAGCAGTTCGGTGCGCACCTTCTGGGCATCTGCGGCGGGCTTGTCGATCTTGTTGATGGCAACGATGATCGGCACGCCGGCCGCCTTGGCGTGATTGATGGATTCGATCGTCTGCGGCATGACGCTGTCGTCAGCGGCGACCACCAGAATAGCAATATCCGTCACCTCGGCGCCGCGGGCACGCATCGCGGTAAAGGCGGCGTGACCGGGGGTGTCGATGAAGGTGATCTTCTGGCCGTCCTGCTCAACCTGGTAGGCGCCAATATGCTGGGTGATGCCGCCTGCCTCGCCGGAAACGACATTGGCATGACGAATCGCGTCAAGGAGCGAGGTCTTGCCGTGGTCGACGTGGCCCATGATGGTCACGACCGGCGCACGCGGCTCGAGATCGGCCTCGTCATCGCTGACGTCGAAGATACCCTCTTCAACGTCCGATTCGGCAACCCGCTTTACGGTATGGCCGAATTCGGTGGCGATCAGCTCGGCAAGATCCGCATCGATCACGTCGCCGGGCTTCATCATCTGCCCTTCCTTCATCAGGTACTTGATCACGTCGACAGCCCGTTCGGACATGCGCTGCGACAGTTCCTGAATGGTGATGGTCTCCGGCAGCACGACCTCGCGCAGAACCTTCTCGCGCGGCTCCTGCATCTGGGCGCGGCGCATCTTTTCCTGGCGGCGGCGCATGGCCGAAAGCGAACGGCCACGCTGGCTGCCGCCCTCGTCGTCGCCGGTGACCGCGGTCACCGTCAGCTTGCCGCGGCGGCGCTCACCCGCGCCTTTCGGGCGCGAAGCGGGCTTGGCGGGCGCCTCCGGGCGCAACGCCTTGCCGCGGGCGGGCCCGCCGGCGTCTTCACCCTCGCGGCGCGGCTTGCGTCCGCGGCCGGCGTCGCCCTCCTCGTCAGTCTCGGTGCGGGCCTGCGGGCGGTGGCGCGGGGCGGCACGGCTCGGCTTGGCATCGTCGCCCGGAGGCAGTTCCGCAGCGGCAGGCGCCTCAGCGGTCGCCACGGCTTCCGGAGCCTCGGGCTCCTCTTCCTTGACCGGCTGCTTCTTGGCCTCTTCGGCCTCGCGCCTGGCCTTTTCCTCGGCCTCGCGCTTGGCGGCCTCCTCGGCCACGCGGCGCTCTTCCGCTTCGCGCTTGCGGCGTTCGGCCTCTTCGGCCTCGCGCTGCTGCGCCATCACCAGGGCACGGCGGCGGGCATCCATCTCGCCCTGGGAAAGGTCATGCAGCACATTGCCGCGCTGGCGATTCTGGCCGCCATTGCCGCGATCGGGCTGCTGGCCGCCGCGCTGGCGGTTCTGGCCGCCCGGACGCGAAGGCTGGCCCTTCGGCTGGTTCTGGCGCGGCTGCCGGTTGGCATCGTCGGCGCGGCGGGCCTGCTGGCCCTCGGGCTGACGGGCCTGAGCGGAAGCGGGGTTGCGCTGTCCTGCCGCAGGCGCCGATGTTGTCTCTTCGCTCGGCTTGTGCAGCCGGCGTTTGCGTGTTTCCACCACGACCGCCTTGCTGCGACCGCGCCCCATATCCTGGCGCACGGTGCCCTGGCTGACACCCGACGGCTTAAGCTTCAGTGTCTTCTTGCCCGTATCGTTGGATGTCTTGTCGTCTTTACTGTCCGTCATTCGGTTCCCGTTCCTTGGCGCGGGAACCGCCGTCCTCTTCAGACGGACACAATTCCCGCTTTGAAATTCATGCTCTGGCGCACGGCCAAATTCCGTGACGTCGTCATTTGTTCGTCATCGCGGCTTTTCCTTCAGTTCCGGGAGCGGCCCGGTACCTTTGAAGCATCATCGCGCGCTTCACTACACCTTCTCCGGCCTTTCCCGCAAGCGCCGCGGCATGTTTAAACGCATTCTCATGCAAAAGAGTGTCGATTTCCGCTGCCCCGAAAGGGACAAACGCCGGAATCGGCCCTTCGGCCTCCATCTGAAGCCAGAAAGCCTTGCGGGCCTGGTCAAGCTTGCGCCTGCCATCGGCGGCGGCATCGGCGGCATGAAAGGTGGCAAGAGCCACGCCGCTTCTCACCGCAAGATCGACCTTGGCCGACCCAGCGACGAACTCGCCCGCCTTGCGGGCCATGTTCATCATACCCGCAAGCTGGCGCGCCATCAACATGTCGACGGTTGCGCCGAGATCGGCCGGCGCAACGACCTTCTGCTTGAGCGCCCGGGCATAAAACCCCTTGGCCACGGCCTTGTCGACCGCCCAGCGCTCGGCCGTTACCCAGCACCCCCTGCCCGGCAGTTCACGTTTCAGATCGGGAACCACCTGGCCGTCGGGACCGGCGACGAAGCGGATCAGATCATCCGGTCCGCCGGTCTTGCGGGTCACGATGCAGGTCCGATCGTTCATCGCCGCCTCTTCAGCCGCTTTGCGGGGCGTGGTCACCGGTCCTTACGCGCTCTTGCCGGCTTCGTCATCGGACGAAGCGGCCTCTTCGACGACGCCTTCCTCGGCAACGCCGTCTTCCGCCAGGCCGTCCTCGTCCTCGCTCGCCTCTTCGGCAACCGCGAGGTCTTCCTCGTTGATCCAGCCAACAGCCAGACGCGCCTGCACGACCATGTTCTCGGCTTCCACCCGCGACAGGTCAAAGCCCGAGAGCGTGCCTTCGAAACGCTTGGTCTGGCCGTTCTGACGCTCGGTCCAGCCGACAAGATCGTCAGCGGCGCAACCGGCGAAGTCTTCCATCGTCTTGATATCGTCCTCGCCAAGCGCGACCATCATCGCCAGCGTCATGCCGTCGATCTGGCGCAGGTCGTCGGAAACGCCGAGTTCGCGGCGCTTCTCGTCAAGTTCGGCTTCCTGGCGCTCGAGGAATTCCTTGGCGCGCATCTGGATTTCTTCCGCCGTCTCCTCGTCGAAGCCCTCGATCGAGGAAATTTCGTCAAGCTCGACATAAGCGAGTTCCTCGATGGCCGCAAAGCCTTCGGACGCCAGAACCTGTCCGACCATCTCGTCAACGTCCAGCGCATCCATGAACAGCTGCGACCGTTCGTTGAATTCCTTCTGACGGCGTTCGGATTCCTCGTTCTCCGTCATGATGTCGATGTCCCAGCCCGTCAGTTGCGAGGCGAGACGGACATTCTGGCCGCGACGGCCGATCGCCAGCGACAGCTGGTCGTCCGGAACAACAACGTCAATGCGCTCGGCGTCCTCGTCCAGCACCACCTTGGCGACTTCGGCCGGCTGCAGCGCGTTGACGATGAAGGAGGCCGGATCCTCCGACCACGGAATGATGTCGATCTTCTCGCCCTGCAGTTCGCCGACAACGGCCTGGACGCGGCTGCCGCGCATGCCGACGCAGGCGCCGACCGGGTCGATCGACGAATCCGACGAGATCACGGCGATCTTGGCGCGCGAACCCGGATCACGGGCAACCGACTTGATGGTGATGATGCCGTCATAGATTTCCGGCACTTCCATGGTGAAGAGCTTGACCATGAACTGCGGATGGGTGCGCGACAGGAAGATCTGCGGCCCGCGCTGCTCGCGGCGCACATCATAGACATAGGCGCGGATGCGGTCGCCGTAGCGCGGCACTTCGCGCGGGATCATCTCATCGCGGCGGATAATGGCTTCGCCACGGCCGAGATCGACGATGACATTGCCATATTCGACGCGCTTGACCGTGCCGTTGACGATCTCGCCGATGCGGTCCTTGTATTCGTCGTACTGGCGGTCGCGCTCGGCCTCGCGCACCTTCTGGACGATCACCTGCTTGGCCGACTGGGCGGCGATGCGACCGAAATCCATCGGCGGCAGCGGGTCGGCGATGAAATCGCCGAGCTTGGCTTCCGGGTTTCGGTCAAGCGCCAGCGCCAGCGGGATCTGCGTGCTGTAATCCTCGGCTTCCTCGACCACTTCGAGCAGGCGCTGAAGATGGATCTCGCCGGTCTTGGGATTGATGTCGGCGCGGATATTGGTCTCCGATCCGTAACGCGACTTGGCCGCCTTCTGGATGGCGTCGGCCATGGCGGTCAGGACGATCTCGCGATCGATCGATTTTTCACGCGCCACCGCATCGGCGATCTGCAACAGTTCCAGCCGGTTCGCACTTACTGCCATTTTACGGGTCTCCGTCCTTGCAAGCGGAACCGCGCCGGTTCCGTCAATATCCTGAAATCGCATGCCGCCCGTTCCGGGGCCATGGCGTCTGTCTTAATTGTCGTCGCCGTCGGCGACATCTTCCTCGTCGTCGTTTTCGTTCGCCGCCTTCTGCTTGGCGAGCTTGTCGGCCCTCAGCGCCTCACGGATCAGTTCGTCGGTCAGCACCAGCTTGGCATCCGAGAGCGCGGTGAAGGGAATGGTCACCTCGGGCGGCTCGCCGTAGGCAACGCCGTCGCGCAGAAGCGTGATGCCATCGACATCGGCTTCGATGATGCGGCCGCGGAAGCGCTTGCGGTCGTTGACGAGAACCGACGTCTCGCACTTCACGAGGTGACCCTTCCAGCGGTAGAAATCTGATTTGCGCACCATCGGCCGGTCGATGCCCGGCGAGGACACTTCCAGATGGTAGGCCCGGTTAATCGGGTCTTCCACATCGAGCACCGGCGAAACGGCCTGCGAGACCTCCTCGCAATCCTCCACCGTCATGGTGCCGTCGAAACGCTCGGCCATGATCTGCAGCGTCAGTCCGTTCTGGCCGGAAAGCCTGACGCGCACGAGCTTGAAGCCGATATCTTCCAGAACGGGCTCGATCATGTCGGCGATCTTCTTGTCGATGCCCGTTTCCACGATCAGCCGCTCTTCTCTTGCTTTGTCCGCCATCTGTGTCAAATCTGTCAAAAGTTGCTCCCGGCGGCCGCGACCGCCTCCCGCGCCAAACAAAAAAGAGCGGGTCCGCGAGGCCCCACTCTTCATCTGACGATCAAGAATTTCAGCCGTAAATAATCCCTTGCCGCGCAAATTGCAAGTTTTATCGCCATGGTGCCGGACCGGACCCGCTGCAGTGCGTATAGGCAAGCGGCACCGCAAGGGCCTATAGTGCGCTGCCGGAGACGCCCGGCAGATGCCCGGCATTTGGAAACAGAGAACATTGATGCAGCCCGCGCCAGACCCGAAATCACTCTTCGCGCCCTTTTCCCATCCGACCTTCCGCTATATCTGGCTCGCCTCGGTTGCCTCCAATCTCGGCAGCATGATCCAGAATGTCGGCGCGGCGTGGATGATGACGTCGATTTCCGCTTCGGAAAGCATGGTGGCCCTGGTGCAGGCGTCAACAACGTTGCCGGTGATGCTGTTTGCGCTTCTGGCCGGCGCGATCGCCGACGGCTTCGACCGCCGCAGGGTGATTCTCTCGGCCCAGGCATTCATGTTCACGGTTTCCGTGCTCCTGGCGATCGTCGCCATCAGCGGACTGATCACGCCGTGGCTGCTTCTGGCGTTCACCTTCCTCATCGGCTGCGGCAACGCGCTCAACAACCCCTCCTGGCAGGCCTCCGTCGGCGATATGGTGCCGCGTTCGGACCTGCCCGGCGCGGTCACGCTCAACTCCGTCGGCTTCAATATTACCCGCAGCCTCGGCCCGGCCATCGGCGGCACCATCGTGGCCATCGGCGGCGGGGCGGCCGCCTTCACGGTCAACGCCTTTTCCTATCTCGGCCTTCTCACCGTCGTCTACCGATGGAAATTCCGCCGCCCGGAAAGCCCGTTGCCGCGCGAGAAGATGACGACGGCCATCGGCGCGGGCCTGCGCTATGTCGTGATGTCGCCGAACATCCTGAAAGTGTTGCTGCGCGCCTTTATCTTTGGCCTTGCCTCGGTTTCGGTGCTGGCGCTTCTGCCGGTCGTGGCGCGTGACGTGATCGCCGGCGGACCGCAGACCTTCGGCATCATGCTCGGCGCCTTCGGCATCGGCGCGATCGGCGGCGCCTTTGCCAACGCGCATGCCCGCGCCCGCCTTTCAAACGAGGCGATCGTCGCCGTCTCCTTTCTGATCTTCGCGGCAAGCGCCGTCGCGATCGGCCTGTCGACCTCGCTCGTGCTCGATTGTCTCGCCCTGCTTTTCGCGGGGGCCTGCTGGGTCCTCACGCTTTCGCTGTTCAACACGGTGGTGCAGCTCACAACCCCGCGCTGGGTGGTCGGCCGGGCGCTGTCCCTCTACCAGACCGCCTCCTTCGGCGGCATGGCGCTTGGCAGCTGGCTCTGGGGCCAGGTGGCCGAGAACTATTCGATCACGCTTGCCTTCGTCGCCGCCGCCGGCGTGATGGCGCTTGGCGCGGCGATCGGCCTGTTCCTGAAGATGCCCGCGCTTGAAAGCCTCAATCTAGACCCTCTGAACCGATTCCAGACGCCCGAAACCAAGGTCGACATGCTGGCCCGCAGCGGTCCCATCGTGGTCGAGACCCGCTTTATCATCAGCCCGGACGACACGGAGGAGTTTCTGCGACTGATGATCGAGCGGCGCCGCATCCGCAAGCGCGACGGCGCGCGCAAATGGGCGCTGATGCGCGATATCGCCGATCCGGAGGTGTGGATCGAGACCTACCACGCACCGACCTGGGTGGATTACGTGCGCCACAACCAGCGCCGCACCGTCGCCGACGCCGAAAACCTGGACCGCATCCGCGAACTGCATCGTGGCGAGGGAAGGCCGGAAGTCCGCCGCATGATCGAGCGGCAGGCGATCCCGCCGCGCGACGAGGTGTTCAACCGCCCCTACCACATGCATCACCAGCATCACTGACGCGGGACTGACGTCGGGCTTTTGCATCATTTGCTCGAAGCTTACCCGCAAATGCCGGATATTCGCCAGCATCCCGCCAGGGCCGTTTGCGCGGCCGCACCAAGGGCGAAACGCATTGGTTTGACCGGAATCAACGTATGGATCGCCCGATATTCGTATCGATAAACCATGGTAGCAGCGACGAACAAAACCGAATTGCTGGCCGTCTTCGACGGGGAACTGGCGCGATTGAGGCAGACACTTGCGTCAGTTGACGAACAGACCTCAACCTTGTCGTCTCCTGAAGACACGACCACGATCAAAGGCATCATCGCGCACCGCACCCATTGGATGGGCATGTTCCACCAATGGTTCGAAGACGGCGTTGCCGGACGGGAGGTATCCGTGCCGGCAAAGGGCTACAAGTGGAACCAGCTCAAGGCCTATAACGCACCGCTTTATCTGAAGGGCAACGATACGCCGTGGGCAGATTTACTCCGTGAGTTTGAAACCGCCTGCAAGAAGCTGCGGTCCTTCATTGCCTCCCGGGAAGATCATGACCTCTACGCGCAAGGCGTTTATGCCTGAACCGGAAAATGGACGCTTGGCCGGTATGCCGAAGCCTCCGGGCCATCGCATTTCCGGTCTGCAAACACCTACATCCGGAAAACGTTGAGGGCCGCGCGACAGCTATAATTCCCCGGGCAGGGTCGCCCTCATCCGGCGGCACCTTCAAAATCCCGAAAGGACAATACTCAGCCTATCCGCGATTACCGCAGCAATTCGTTCTTCAGCTCAGGCGTCGGCCAGCAGGTCTGGCTCACACGGTTGCGCATCTGCCAGTCGCCGATGGAGCGGCGGGTCTTGTAGCCGACGAGGCCGTCGGCGCCGCCGGTGTCGTAGCCCATGCCCATCAGCTTCTTCTGCATGGCCGCGACATCGGAGCGCAGAAGCGTGCCGGTGCGCTGCCAGGGCTGAACGAAAGCGCCCATGCCATACTGGATGCGGTCTGCGAGGTTGCCGACGAAGAGGGCGTAGAGATCGGAATTGTTGTATTTCTTCAGCACGTAGAAATTCGGCGTGACGATGAATTCCGGCCCGTAGCGGCCCTGCGGCACCAGCATCAGGCCGGGTTCGCGCAATTCGTCCGCCGGAAAGCTCTTTCCCTGGACGCGGTCGATGCCCTGCTTGACCCAGGCCGAGATCGGCCGGGCATTGTCCGGCCCTTCCTGCGCACAGGAGACATTGTCGGGAATGACGGCCTCATAGCCCCAGTCACGGCCGCGCTCCCAACCGTCGCTTGCCAGATGCTTGGCGATGGTCGCAAGCGAATCCGGCACCGAGTCCCAGACGTCGATGACGCCGTCGCCGTCAAAATCGACCGCATAGTTCTGGAAGTTCGACGGCATCAGCTGCGGCTGGCCGAAAGCGCCGGCCCAGGAGGCCTTGCGCTTGTCGAGGGGGGCGGCGCCGCTCTGGATGATCTGGAGTGCAGCGATGAACTCGCGCTGGAACATCTGCTGGCGCGAGCCGGTCATGAACGCCTTGGTGCCGAGCACCTGGAGAATGTCGTATTTTTCCTCCGCCGCGCCGTAGCCCATTTCCCGCCCCCAGATGGCGAGCACGATGCGTCCCGGCACGCCGTAGCGCGCCTCGATCTGATCGAGAACCGGCTTGTACTGGTTGTAAAGCTGACGTCCCTTGACGGCGAGATAGTTCAGATTGTTTTCGGAGAAATAAGGTCCCGGCTCGGAGAATTCCGGCTGGGTCTGCGCGCGCTTTTGCGGCGGAGTCGTGCCCGGCGGCACGAGATCGGGGAGCGACCAGTTGATCGAAAGGCCTTGCGTGACGCGGTCATAGACATTTGCCGAGACGCCCGAACGCAGGGCGGCGCTGCGCATGTCGGTCGCCAGCCAGTTCCGGAACTGGCGGTCGACCTGGCCGCGGTCATAGGCGTTGGCGACGCTGGAAACCCCCGCGCCCGCCGCGAAGGCAAGCATGAAGGCGGCAAGCGCACACACGACGCGGACGGCATTGAGCAGTCGGAACCTGGACATCGGACGTCTCCTTCTCGCGCGTGATTCTGGAGAAAGATGGTTACCGAATGGTAAACGCAAAGGGCCTCACGCCACGCAGAAGACCCGCCTGCGATCACAGTCCGGTGAACGGCCGCGAGCCCGTTCGAAGACATCCGCCTTCAAACGCGCCTTACTTGCAAATACGCTGCGCCTCAGCCCTTCCCGGCTTCGACATCGGGACCGAAATCATTGGTCTGCGCCTGTCCCGGCTGGACGTACCAGAAAAGCAGCAGCAGGATGCCGATGCCGGTGAAGACAAGAAGCAGCCACCAGCCACTGTGGTTGACATCATGCAGACGGCGCGCGGCAACCGCAATATTCGGCACCAGGATGGCAAGGCTCCAGATACCGCCAAGAAAGCCCGGCTGCGAACTGCCGAAAAGGACATAGTCGATGCCGGACAAAATCACGCTGACGATCGCGGTCCCGAGCACCCAGAACCAGAAGGCGCCGCGTGATGACCGCCCGCGAAACAATGCGTAATTGCTGAAACCAAGTCGGAGAGCCTCACCGAAACCCACATTGCGGTGCTCTCTGCCGATATAACCTGTCTCTGTCATTTTGATCCCCTGCTCCTCAGTGTGACCCTTTGAAGGACAGGATACGCGCTCTTTGCATATTGGCAAGCAACGGCGTTTCGATCTCCGGCACGGAAAGTCACCATTAGCGTTCGCCGGCGCCACACAGCTTCCCAATAGCGCCCTGTTCGGCTACTAATGCCTGGCGGTCGTGAAACCGGTTTTGAAGGACGGGCCGCCATTTTTTCAAGATCGCGTTTTCAGCTACAGTTTTTCAGTGAGCAGGGATTTTCAAGCGCATGGATATCGGTTGGATCGAAGCCGCCTTTCTCGGCCTGTTGCAGGGCCTCACGGAATTTCTTCCCATTTCCTCAAGCGCGCATCTGCGCATTGCCGGCGAGTTCCTGCCTTCGGGCGCTGATCCCGGCGCGGCGTTTACGGCGATCACCCAGATCGGCACGGAAACGGCGGTTCTCGTCTATTTCTGGTCCGACATCATGCGCATCGCCAGCGCCTGGCTGGCCAAGAACCTGAAGCTCGGCGACTATCCCGGACGCCATTCTCCGGCAGACGTGCGCATGGGCTGGCTGATCATCATCGGCTCGGTCCCAATCGTCGTTCTCGGCCTGCTCTTCAAGGACCAGATCGAGCATTCGCTGCGCAACCTCTATATCACCGCCACCATGCTGATCGTCTTCGGCCTGATCATGGGCTATGCCGACAAGGTGGGCGCCAAGAAGGTCACGCTCGACAAGCTGTCCTGGCGCGACGGCATTCTCTACGGTTTTGCCCAGGCCATGGCGCTGATTCCCGGCGTCTCGCGCTCGGGCGGCACGATCAGCGCTGGCCTGCTGCTCGGCTACACCCGCGAGGCGGCGGCCCGCTATTCCTTCCTGCTCGCTGTGCCGGCCGTGTTCGGTTCCGGCTTCTATCAGCTTTTCAAGAGCATCGGCGAGGACAATCCGGTCGGCTGGGGCGCGACAGCGCTTGCGACCCTGATTGCCTTCGTCGTCGGCTATGCGGTGATCGTGTTCTTCCTCAAGCTCGTTTCCACCCGCAATTACATGCCCTTCGTCTATTATCGCGTGATCCTCGGCGGCGCGCTTCTCGTGCTTCTGGCGATGGGCGTGATCAGTCCCGGCGGTTAGGCCGGTCACCCATCGTTAATCCTTCGGCGATAGGATGGGCCCACTCGAACACGAACGAACGACCGCGCCAAACCTCTTGTCCGCGCCTGAAAACCGGATCGGGGGCATGATCGCGCCCCGTTTCATGCGACGAAAGCCAGATGTCTACGCTCTACCATCACCCCATGTCCGCCGCATCGCGTTTCATTCGCCTGGTCATCGGCGAATATGCTTTCGACGTTGACCTGATCGAGGAACGGCCCTGGGAGAAACGCAAGGCCTTTCTCACCGCCAATCCGGCCGGAACGCTTCCGGTCTATGTCGACGACAATATGCGTGCGCTCTGCGGCCCCTTCGTCATCGCCGAATTCATGGACGAGACCCATGGCGTGCTGCAGCGCGAGCGCCGGCTTCTTGCCGAGGAACCCTTCCAGCGCGCCGAGATCCGCCGGCTGACCGAATGGTTCCTGTTGAAACTGGAACAGGACGTAACCTACCCGCTCTGCCGCGAACGGGTCTACAAGCTGCAGATGGGAAGCGAGCACGGCGGGGGCGCGCCCGATTCGCGCATCCTGCGGGCTGCGCGCGCCAATATCCGCCAGCATATGAAATATCTTGCCTGGCTTGCCGGCAACCGCGGCTGGCTTGCGGGCAAGCGCATGAGCTATGCCGACCTTTCCGCCGGCGGCGCCATTTCGGCCCTCGACTATCTGGGCGAAATCAACTGGGACGAGGCGCCCGCGGCCAAGGAATGGTACCAGCGGCTGAAATCACGGCCCGCCTTCCGCGCGTTGCTGGCCGACCGCGTGCGCGGAGTCGTGCCGGTTTCCCATTACGCCGATCTGGATTTTTGAGCCGCAAGACGCCACGTTTATCAGAACGGCGCAACAGAGCGGTGGATCAATGGCTGAACGCCGGGAAAAACTGAAACGCTTCCTGCAGGAAGAGGCGCGGGCGATCGGCTTCGATGCCTGCCGGATCGCGCGCGCCGAGGACCTGCCGGAATCTGCCGCAGCGTTGAGGGCTTTCGTCGAAAACGGATATCACGGCGAAATGGCATGGATGGAAGAGACGCTTGAACGGCGATCCTCTCCGCTTGGCCTCTGGCCCGATGCCCGCTCCGTCATCATGCTGGCCATGAACTACGGGCCGGACGAAGATCCACGCCCGCTGCTGGAACAGCGCGATCGCGCCAATATCTCCGTCTATGCCCGCAACCGCGACTATCACGATGTCATCAAGGGCAAGCTGAAGCAGATGGCGGGCCGGTTCGCCGCGCGTTCCGGAGCGGATGTGAAGGTCTTCGTCGACACCGCGCCGGTGATGGAAAAGCCGCTTGCCGAAAAGGCCGGCATCGGCTGGCAGGGCAAGCACACCAATCTGGTGAGCCGCGACTATGGCTCCTGGCTGTTTCTCGGTTCGATCTTCACCACCGAGGAACTGGACCCCGATGGCGCGGACAAGGATCACTGCGGCTCCTGCCGCGCCTGTCTCGACGTCTGCCCGACCGAGGCCTTTCCCGCGCCCTACAGGCTGGATGCCCGGCGCTGCATCTCCTACCTCACCATCGAGCATCACGGCGTCATCCCTGAAGAATTCAGAAGCGCCATGGGCAACCGCATCTATGGCTGCGACGACTGCCTGGCCGCCTGCCCCTGGAACAAGTTCGCCGAGACCGCCTCAGAGATGAAGCTCGCCGCGCGCGAGGATCTGAAAGCCCCGGACCTTTCGATGTTCCTGCGTTTTGACGATGCCGCCTTCCGAAAATTCTTTTCCGGTTCGCCGGTCAAGCGGATCGGGCGCGACCGTTTTGTCCGCAACTGTCTGATCGCCGCCGGCAACAGCGGTCATCCGCATCTCGCAGGGGAGTGCCGTCGGCTTCTTGACGACGACAGCGCAGCGGTGCGCGCCATGGCGGTGTGGGCGCTCGCCCGCCTGCTCTCGAAAGCGGAATTTGCCGCATTGGCAAAGTCACGCTTACATGACACTGATGAAGATGTTCGCCGCGAATGGGAACGCGAGGAGGAAGTGCTATGCATCTAGTTGTTTTCGGCGCCGGCTATTCCGGTCGCGCGATCGCCTCGGCCCTGGCGCCGGCGTGCCATCATGTCGCCGGCACGACGCGGACGGCCGAGAACGCCGCCATGCTTGGCGCGTGCGGCATCGAAACCTTCATCTTCGATGGCGAAACCATCGACCGGTCGCTTGCCCGCAAGCTGCGCCAGGCGACGCATGTCGTGCAGACCATTCCGCCCGGCGAGGAAGGTGATCTTCTTCTCAACATCGCCCGCCGCGTGGTGCATTTCGAACTGCCGTCGTTGCAGTGGGTCTGCTACCTCTCCACGGTCGGGGTCTATGGCGACCATGAGGGCGCCTGGGTCGACGAGACGTCGGAATGCCGGCCGACATCGGGGCGTTCCAGGCGACGGCTCGAGGTCGAGCGGCAATGGCTGGAAACAGGCGAGGAGCACGGCATTCCGGTGGCGATCCTGAGGCTTTCCGGCATCTATGGTCCGGGCCGCAATGCCTTCCGCCGGCTGATGGAGGGCACGCAGAAGCGCATCATCAAGGAAAACCAGGTCTTCAACCGGATCCGGGTCGAGGATATCGGTTACGCCACCGCCTTCCTGGCCGAGCATGGCTTCGGCGGCATCTTCAATGTCACCGACAACGAACCTTCGCCGCCGCAGGACGTGATCGTGGAGGCCGCCCGGCTGATGGGCATCGAACCGCCGCCGGAAATCGCCTTCGAGGACGCCGACCTCTCGCCGATGGCGCGCTCCTTCTGGGGCGAGAACAAGCGCGTCAGCAACGCCAAGCTGAAGAAGCTCGGCTACGAATTCGAGTTTCCGAACTACCGGCAATCGCTCAGGCAGATGTGGGACATGAAGGCGTATTGAGGGATGGAGAGCTTCGTCGATCTCTACTGCGAACGGACGGCGGCCGGGTTCTGGAACGAGCCCGTCAACGCGCTCACCAACCTTGCCTTCATCATCGCCGCGATGATTGCCTGGCCGAAGGCCTGGCGTCGTGCCGAGCGTTCACTGATCGAGCTGACCGTGATCGCGCTGGTCTTCGCCATCGGCGTCGGATCGTTCCTGTTCCACACGCTGGCAACGCCGCTTTCCGGCGCGCTCGACGTGATCCCGATCTGGCTGTTCTTCTTTGCCTATATCCTGCTGATCTTCATCCGCGTCACTGGCGGCAAGAGTTTCGACATCATCGGCTACATGGTGGCGACCCTGTTCGGCTTCGTGGCGGTGGTCTATCTCGTCGGGCTTTTGGGGCGTAACGGCGCCGCACTCAACGGCTCGCTGCAATATGCGCCGGCGCTGATCGCCATGGCGCTTGCCAGCGCGATCGCCGCTTATCGCGGCCATCCGGTGTGGCGCTATTTCGCCGGCGCCACGGCGATCTTCATCATCTCGCTGACCTTCCGCAGCCTGGACCAGGCCTCATGCGCGATCACCGGCGGGCTCGGCACGCATTTTCTCTGGCATATCCTGAATGCAACGGTACTCGGCATTCTGCTGATGGGCGCAATCAACGCCATGCCGCCCGGCCCTTCCGCCGATCAGAGCGAGAAGTAACCCGTCACCGGCACATGGTCGGAGGGTTTTTCCCATCCGCGCGCATCGGCGAGGATCTCGAAGCCGCTAAAGGCGGGAACGAGATCGGCAGAAGACCAGATGTGATCGAGCCTGCGGCCGCGATTGGCGGCCTTCCAGTCCTTGGCGCGATAGCTCCACCAGGTGTAGAGCTTTTCGTCCTCCGGTGTGACGTGGCGCATCAGGTCGGTCCAGCCGCCTGCGGTGATCAGGTCGCGCATGCCCTCGGTTTCCACCGGCGTGTGGCTGACGACCTTCAGGAGTTGCTTGTGCGACCAGACATCATGCTCCATCGGCGCGATGTTGAGATCGCCGACCAGAATTGAGCTGACGCCATCCTCGGCATCCGCCTTCAGCGCCTTCATCTCTGCCAGAAAATCGAGCTTGTGGCGGAATTTCGGATTGACCTCCGGATCCGGTTCATCGCCGCCGGCCGGTACATAGAAATTGTGCAGGCGGATCTTCCGGCCGCCGACATCGATCACCGCCGCGATGTGCCGGGTGTCGCCCATGGCGCAGTAATCGGTCGAGAACCCTTCGCCGAGCGGCAGGCGCGAAACGATGGCAACGCCATGATAGCCTTTCTGGCCATGGACCGCGATATGCTCGTAACCGAGTTCGCGCAGCGCCTTGTAGGGGAACTGGTCGTTCAGACATTTGATTTCCTGAAGGCAGAGAACATCCGGCGCGTGCTCGTCAAGAAACCTGCTGACGATCGGCAGGCGCAGGCGCACCGAGTTGATGTTCCATGTGGTAAGCTTCAGTTCCAAGTCGACGCCTTTCCTGCCTTTGCCGAAGGGGCATCAGCAATAGGCGATTCTCGAGGCGACCGGAAGGCCGTCAGTTGCTGGAGCTGGGGCTTGCCATGATCTGGTCGTAGGGGATGCGGAAAACGGAGCGGCCGAATTCGACGCCGGTGCGGACGTTGGAGAGGATCACGGTCGTGTCCTTGCCCTGGGCATCTGTAATGGTCCACTGACGCAGCTCATAGGTCTTGCTGTCGAACATCAGCGTGATCACCTGGTCGCCGAAGATCGACTTGTCGCCAAGCACGATGATCGTCAGCCCGCTCTGCTGGCGCACATCGCGCACCATCCGGTTCTCGAGGTCGATCTGGTCAGCCAGGAGCAGGCTGAGCGGCGTGCGTGACAGGGGGTAGAAGTCCCAGGTATCGAGCTCGCCATTGCCGACGGCGACATTGCGGCCATCGGCGATCACCTTCAGCGTCGACGGAGGATCATAGTCGAAACGCAGCTTGCCCGGGCGCTCCAGATAGAACTTGCCGCCGGCCTGGTCGCCGCGCGGGCCGAACTGCATGAACTCACCGGTCATCGTCTTGACCGAGGAAAAATGGTTGGCGATCTTCTGGGCGGCATCGGCCGGCGCCGCCGTGGTGGCCTGCGCGACCTGCTGCGACCCGTCGCGTTTCGTCGGCAACGGTACGGTCGATGTCTGCGCGAAGACCGGAGCGGCAGCGCAGAACAGCATTGCCGCGCCGCCCGCGATCCCGCCCATGAACTGCCGGCGCGACCGTGTGGCGTTTGGGGGCGTGGTCACGTTGCGGTCACTCATCTGTCAATATCCTGAAACTCTGTTAAAGCGCTTCCTGCCCGGCCAAGACGGCGATTTCTGGGCAGGCGCCGGATTGTTCGTGCACTCAAAGATGGGGCGTCAATTGGACCCTTCAATGATATCGCGCTCCGTCGGCACCAGAATTTCGCGTTTTCCCGCGTGGTTTGCCGGGCCGATCACGCCTTCGCCCTCCATCCGCTCGATCAGGCTTGCCGCGCGGTTATAGCCAATGCCAAGCCGGCGCTGGACGTAGGACGTCGAGGCCTTGCCGTCGCGCAGCACGATGGCGACCGCCTGATCATAGGGGTCATCCGATTTGGAGAGGTTGGACGCGCTGCTGCCGTCGGAATCGACCATGTCGTCGTCATCATCCGCAGTGATCGCGTCGAGGTAGTCGGGCGTTCCCTGCGTCTTCAGATAGGCGACGATCTCTTCCACCTCCGGGTCGGAGACGAAGGGCCCGTGGACGCGCTGGATGCGCCCGCCACCGGCCATGTGCAGCATGTCGCCCTGGCCGAGAAGCTGTTCGGCGCCCTGCTCGCCCAGAATGGTGCGGCTGTCGATCTTGGACGTCACCTGGAAGGAGATGCGCGTCGGGAAGTTTGCCTTGATCGTGCCGGTGATCACATCGACCGACGGCCTCTGCGTGGCCATGATGACATGGATGCCGGCCGCGCGCGCCATCTGCGCCAGACGCTGGACGGCGCCTTCGATATCCTTGCCGGCAACCATCATCAGGTCGGCCATTTCGTCGATGATCACGACGATATAGGGCATCGGCTCGAGATCGAACTCCTCCGTCTCGTAGATCGCTTCGCCGGTTTCGCGGTCGAAACCAGTCTGGACGGTGCGCGACAGCGTTTCGCCCTTCTCGGCGGCCTGGCGCACGCGGCTGTTGAAGCCGTCGATATTGCGCACGCCGAGCTTCGCCATGTTCTTGTAGCGCTCTTCCATCTCGCGCACGGTCCATTTGAGCGCGACGACGGCCTTCTTTGGGTCGGTCACGACCGGCGACAAAAGATGCGGGATGCCGTCATAGACCGAAAGCTCGAGCATTTTCGGGTCGATCATGATCAGCCGGCACTCATCCGGCGACAGCCTGTAGAGCAGCGACAGGATCATGGTGTTGACGGCAACCGATTTACCCGAGCCGGTGGTGCCGGCAATCAGGAGATGCGGCATCTTGGCAAGATCGACCGTAACGCTTTCGCCGCCGATGGTCTTGCCGAGCGCCATGGCGAGCTTCGCCTTGGACTTTTCAAAGTCCTGACTGGCGATGATCTCGCGCAGGAACACGGTCTCGCGATGGGGGTTCGGCAGTTCGATGCCGATGGCGTTGCGTCCGGGAATGACGGCGACGCGGGCCGAGATCGCCGCCATCGAGCGGGCGATATCATCGGCAAGGCCGATGACGCGCGACGACTTGATGCCGGGCGCAGGCTCCAGTTCGTAAAGGGTGACGACAGGCCCCGGCCGCACATGAATGATCTCGCCCTTGACGCCGAAATCCTCCAGCACCTTCTCCAGTGTGCGGGCATTGTCCTCCAGCACCTCCTTCGAAAGCGCCTTGTCGCGCGCAAGTCCCTTGGGTTCGGCAAGAAGGCTGTGGGAGGGCAGCTCGAAATGGCCGGCGCTGCGATGGCTGTCGCGGGCCGGGCGGCGCACCGTCTCGGCGCTTGCCGGACGCGGCGGCGGCGCAGGTGCCGCCACCACAGGCGCGCGGGGGGCTTCGCGGGTGACCGTGGCGCGGCTTCCCGCCTCCATGTCGCTCCGCCGCGCGCCGGGCATGTCGAAATCGGCGCTCAGCACGCCGTCGGGAAGATAGTCGTCGTCATCATCGTCATAGCCCGGATCGAAACCCCTGCCTGCCTCGTCATAGTCGAAGGGCGGCGGATCGACCGGCGCGTAGCCGCGTTCACGCCGTGCTTCCGGGTCAACGAGGCTTGGCTCGCCGCGACTCTGGTAGGACGGACGCTCCTCTTCGTCGAGACGTTCGAAACTGTCCTCGTTGAAGTCATAGGGCTCGTCGAACAGGTCGTCTTCTTCATCGGCGCGCTTGCGGGCGAAGAGACGATTGAGGCGCGCGCGCGTTATGTACCAGGAATGCGCCATATGACCGATGAGCGGCGCGAGCGAGAAGAAACCGTCGCGCTCCTCGGAAAGATCGGCGACGGAGGGCGCTCCCGGATCATGATCCGTCTGCCGGACAGCGGGCTTTTCGACAACAACCGGCGGCTGACGCACGATCAGGCCGGCGGCGTAAAGCTGCAGAAAGAGGGCCGGCACCGCGAAGATCGCGCCGACAATCATGGCGGCGACGCCTGCCGGATACTGACCGAGGAACAGCGCCGGAAAGCGCAGGATCAGGTCGCCGGCAACGCCGCCGAGCCCGTTCGGCAGCGGCCAGGTGGGCGGCGCGGGAAAGCAGCCGAGCACGGCCGCCGTCACGAGACCTGCGCCGAACCAGGCAAACAGCCGCGAGGGCTTGCGATGGATGGGCCGACCAGCCATCAGCGCCAGCGCCCAGGACAGCACCGGCAGAAGCGCGAATACGCTCGCCAGACCGAAGGACTGCATCATGATGTCGGCGAAATCGGCGCCGGGATAGCCGAGAATATTGGTCGGCAGGCGGCCGGTGGCGTGCAGGCCGCTTGGATCGTCCACGTTCCATGTCGCAAGCGCGGCGATCGCCAGGCAGAGGGCAACGAACAGCGCGAAGCCGAAAAGGGCCGCAACATAGCGTCGCACAAAACCGGTGAAGGAGAACTCCCCGCTGCTCTTTTCCCCGTATCGCTCTGCTCGTGCCGCCATGTCTGTCCGTTCCTGAAACTCTGTTCTGATTCGGCCGCCCTGAACGCCGGCGCCTGTTCGGCAGCCGGCACAATGGGCATCGCCGGCAGGCTAGCAGCGATGGGTTAAAGCCTCTTTAACCATCGAAAAACGACGGCCATACCCCAACAAAAAACCCGGGCCGCGGGGCCCGGGTTCGCGCGGCCCGCATGATACGGGCCGTAGCTCTGAAGCGGAATTACATGAATTCCGGATAGGCCTCGACGCCGACTTCCGACTTGTCGAGCCCGTCCGCTTCCTCTTCCGGCGAGACACGGATGCCCATGACGGCCTTGAGGATGAACCAGACGATCAGCGATGCTACGAAAGTGAAGACGCCGATCGAGACAATACCGATGATCTGCGTGCCGAAGGACGTGCCGTCATTGGTGAGCGGAACGATGAAGGTTCCCCAGATACCGGCGATCAGGTGAACCGGGATGGCGCCGACAACGTCGTCGACCTTCAGCTTGTCGAGCAGCGGGACGAAGACGACGACGATAACGCCACCGATACCGCCGATGAAGAGCGCGGCCGGAACGGACGGCGTCAGCGGTTCGGCCGTGATCGAGACCAGACCGGCAAGCGCGCCGTTGAGGACCATGGTGACGTCGACCTTCTTGTAGATGATCTGCAGCAGGATCATCGCAACGACGGCACCGGCAGCAGCAGCCAGGTTGGTGTTGACGAAGATCTTGGAGACGTCGCCGGCATCCGCGATCGAGCCGATGGCAAGCTGCGAGCCGCCGTTGAAGCCGAACCAGCCGAGCCACAGGATGAAGGTACCGAGAACGGCGAGCGGGATGTTGGAACCCGGCATCGGGTGAACGGAACCGTCAGCGCCGTATTTGCCCGCACGCGCACCGAGAACGAGCGCGCCGGCAAGAGCGGCCCAGCCGCCGACAGAATGAACCAGCGTCGAACCGGCGAAGTCGGAGAAGCCCATTTCAGCGAGCCAGCCGCCGCCCCACTGCCAGGAACCTGTGATCGGATAGAGGATACCGGTCAGGATGACGGTGAAGATGATGAACGGCCAGAACTTGATACGCTCGGCAACCGTACCCGAAACGATCGAGGCGGTCGTGGCGCAGAAGACCATCTGGAAGAACCAGTCGGAAGCGACCGAATAGCCGGCGGAACCATCATCCATGCCGGGGCCCGGGAAGACGTAGGGGCCGAACGAGCCCATGAAGCCGCCGTCGACGCCGGAATACATCAGGTTGTAGCCGGTGAACCAGAACATGATGCCGCCGACCGAATAGAGGGCGATGTTCTTCAGGCCCTGCATGGAGGCGTTCTTCTTGCGCACCAGGCCCATTTCGAGCATGGCGAAGCCCGCTGCCATCCACATGACCAGGAAGCCGCCGATGAGGAACAGCATGGTGTTGAGGATTTCAGCGGTTGCCGGCGAAACGCCGGTTGCCGTCGTCAGGTCGATCACAGTTTCGTCCTGAGCCAGCGCGGGAAAGGCAAAGGAAGCTGCCGCAACCGCCGTGACGCCCGCAAAGAGTTTGAGTTTGGAAGACATAGACTGATTACCCCCTGCTGTCTTACAGCGCTTCGGAATCGGTTTCGCCGGTGCGGATGCGCACGGCCTGTTCGATGGAATAGACAAAGATCTTGCCGTCACCGATCTGGCCGGTCTTTGCGGAGGAGGCGATCGCCTCGACAGCCTTCTCAACCACATCGGCAGCAACCGCGACTTCGACCTTCAGCTTGGGAAGAAAGCTGACGGCATATTCCGTGCCGCGATAAATCTCGGTGTGCCCCTTCTGCCGACCGTACCCCTTGACCTCGGTAACGGTCAGGCCCTGAATGCCGACAGCGGTGAGGGCCTCACGCACCTCATCCAGCTTGAACGGCTTTATGATGGCCATCACAATTTTCATCTGGTTTCCCATCCTTTGTTTACCCTCGGCTCCCGAAGGAACCGAATCTCCTTACCGCTTGGACAGGCGAATCCGTCAGCGGCCTATCAGAGACATACAAAGTCCGTGCCAGATTCGAAGTTTTCTTATAATCAATTGATTTTTATGATGATTTTATATCGCCAAACACATGGCGGCAAAACTGCGGCAGCATTCGCACGCAGATGTGCGCAAATCACGGCAATTGCCTAATTTTTATGCATATGGCTGAATGGGCTGCAAGACACAGTGTCCGAAACGATGAAACCGCGCCGTTCCGCGGGCAGGAACCGCGCGTTGCCCCAGGGCGTGCACACCCGCACGGAACTGCGGTGTGCCCTCCAGAATTCACTCGTAGAAAGGCCGGACATTCTCGTTGAGCCGGATCAGTCCCTCCTGGGCCACGGAGGCCACCAGCGTGCCGTCGCGGGCAAAGATCTTGCCATAGGCAAGCCCGCGCGCGCCGTTGGCCGAGGGGCTTTCATGCACGTAGAGAAGCCAGTCGGAAATGTCGAAGGGGCGGTGGAACCAGACCGCGTGATCGAGGCTCGCACCCTGGATGCCGTCGGAAAACACCGAGCTCTCATGCGGATAGAGCGTCGTATCGAGAAGCGTCATGTCCGACATGTAGGAGAGAAAGGCGGTCTGGTAGGCGCGGCCCTTGGGCGGCATGCCGTTGCCGCGGATCCAGATGCTCTGGCGCGGCGAGCGCTTCTTGCGCCACAGGAACTGCTCCAGGTCCACGGGGCGCAATTCGATCGGCCTTTCGCGCTTCCAGTAGTTGCGGATCGGCGCGGGCGCGTGTTCGGCATCGTTCATGATGTCGCTGGCGACCAGTTCCTCCGGCGGCGGCACGTCCGGCATCACGTCCTGATGCTCGAACCCCTCCTCCTCGATCTGGAAGGAGGCCGCCATGATGAAGATCGGCTCGCCGTGCTGTATGGCGCGGACATTGCGGGTGGAAAAGCTGCGCCCGTCGCGCAGGCGCTCCACCTGGAAGACGATCGGCACCTTGGTGTCGCCCGGCCGCATGAAATAGCCGTGCAGCGAATGGACGAAGCGGCCGGGCGGCACCGTGCGCTGGGCGGCGACGAGCGACTGCGCCACCACCTGCCCGCCGAAGACGCGTTGCCAGGTCGTGACCGGACTCTGCCCGCGATAAAGATTCTCCTCCAGCCGCTCCAGATCGAGCAGATCTGCAAGCACGCTGTCGCTTTGGGCAGGATTGGCCTGTGACATCCGGAACGCTTCCCTATATACCGCTTGACGTATTGCAATGCCGTATAGCAGCTTCGAAGGTGCTGATCGAGAGACCTGAAGCCAATGCCGGCACGACCGCAAGGGAGCGCGAAATGAAGGACATCATCATTGTCGGCGGTGGCTATGTCGGCCTCAGCGTCGCCGTTGCCGTCAAGAAGGCGGCGCCGCACCTCGATATCGAGCTGATGGAAGCCGCCCCCGAACATGTCTGGCAGAAGGACGAGCGCGCTTCGGCCATCATCGCCGCCGCGATCAACATGCTGAAGACGCTGGAGCTCTGGGACGACATCAAGGACGACGCCCAGCCGATCAACGACATGATCGTCACCGATTCGAAGACCGGCGAACCGGTGAAGCCGGTCTTCCTCACTTTCGCCGACCGCGCCGCGACGAACGAACCCTTCGCCTACATGATCCCGAACGTCTCCATGGTCCGCGCGCTCCGGCAGAAGGCAGACGAGCTTGGCATCACCATCCGCCACCGGGCTGCCGTCACGGCTTTCGAGAACAATGGCGGCCATGCGAAGATCACGCTTGCAGGCGGCGAGGAGGTTGCAACGCGGCTCGTCGTCGCCTGCGACGGCGTGCGCTCGCGGCTCAGAGACATGGCGGGCATCAAGACGGTGAAATTCGATTACGGCCAGTCCGGCATCGTCACCACCGTTTCCCATGAACGCCCGCATAACGGTCGCGCGGAAGAGCATTTCCTGCCGGCCGGCCCCTTCGCCATCCTGCCGCTCAAGGGCAACCGCTCCTCACTCGTCTGGACCGAACGCACCGACGATGCCAAGCGTCTGGTCGAAAGCGACGACATGGTGTTCGAGGTCGAGCTGGAGCGTCGTTTCGGACATCATCTCGGCAAGCTCGAACTTGCCGGCGGTCGGCGCGCCTTCCCGCTCGGCCTCACGCTGTCGCGCGCCTTCATTGCGCCGCGTCTGGCGCTGGCGGGCGATGCCGCCCACGGCATCCATCCGATTTCCGGCCAGGGCCTCAATCTCGGCTTCAAGGATGTCGCGGCACTCGCCGAAACCATCGTCGAGGCCGACCGCATGGGCCTCGATATCGGCGCGCTCGACACGCTGGAGCGGTACCAGAGCTGGCGCCGCTTCGACACGGTGCGCATGGGCATGACCACCGACGTCCTCAACCGACTTTTCTCCAACGATATAGGTCCGTTGCGCGTCGCCCGCGATTTCGGCCTCGGCGTGGTCGACCGCATGCCGGGCCTGAAGCGCTATTTCATCGAGGAAGCGGCAGGCCGCACCATGCATGACAAACCGAAGCTTCTGGCCGGCGAACCGCTCTGAATCGGGCCGGAGCAACAAGGCATCAAAGCGCCCGGGCACCTCGTCCGGGCGAACAGTTTCTCTAGAGCGCCGTGCGTCCATTCGGACGCACAAAGGACGCTCTAGCCTGTTGAATCTGCGCATCGTGCTTTCCGAAAATCAATTCCGATTTTCGGGCCGATGCGCCAGGGAGCGAGGCCATGACCAACAATCTGAAATTCTTCATCGACGGCGCCTGGGTGGACCCGATCGCGCCGAAAACGCTGGACGTGATCAATCCCGCGACCGAGGAGGTCTTCACGTCCATCTCCATCGGCGCTGAAGGCGATGTCGACCGCGCGGTGGCCGCCGCAAAGACGGCCTTCGAAACATTTTCACTGACAACGAAAGCCGAACGGCTCGCGCTGCTGAAGCGTATTCTCGAGGCCTATAACGAGCGCTACGAGGACATCGCCCAGGCCGTCAGCCGCGAAATGGGCGCGCCGATCGCCTTTGCCCGCGGCTCGCAGGCCGCCGCCGGCCGCGGCCATCTGGAGGCGACGATCAAGGCCTTCGAGGATTTCGAACTGGAGAAGCCGCGCGGCAAGGCGATGATCGTGCGCGAGCCGATCGGCGTCTGCGCGCTGATCACGCCGTGGAACTGGCCGCTGAACCAGATCGTCTGCAAGGTGGCGCCGGCAATCGCCGCCGGCTGCACCATGGTGCTGAAGCCTTCCGAGATCGCGCCAATCTCCGGCGTTATCTTCTCCGAGGTGATGGAAGCGGCCGGCACGCCGAAGGGCGTCTACAACATGGTGCAAGGGACCGGGCCGGATGTCGGCCAGGTCACGGCCGGGCACCGGGACGTGGACATGGTGTCCTTCACCGGGTCCACCCGCGCCGGCATCATCGTTGCCAAGACGGCTGCCGATACGGTCAAGCGCGTGGCGCAGGAACTCGGCGGCAAGTCCCCGAACATCATCCTGCCCGATGCCGATCTGGAGGCCGCGGTCCGCGCCGGCGTCGCCTCCTGCTTCGAGAATTCAGGACAGTCCTGCGACGCGCCGACCCGCATGCTGGTGCCCGCCGACCGCCACGACGAGGCGCTTGGCTACGCCAGGGCAGCGGCCGAGAGCCATGTCACCGGCGACCCAAAATCTGAGGACACCGTGCTCGGCCCGGTGGTCTCGAAACAGCAATATGACAAGATCCAGCGGCTGATCGAAACGGGCATTGCCGAAGGCGCGACGCTCGTCACCGGCGGGCCCGGCAGGCCCGAGGGTCTCGAGCGCGGCTATTACGTGCGGCCGACGGTCTTCGGCAATGTGAAGAACGACATGACGATCGCGCGCGAGGAAATCTTCGGGCCGGTGCTTTCGATCCTACCCTATGAGGACGAGGACGAGGCCGTCGCAATCGCCAATGACACGGTTTATGGACTTGGCGCCTATGTCCAGTCCGGCAATATCGAGCATGCGAGAGCCATTGCACGGCGCATTCGCGCCGGATCGGTCTATCTCAACTATCCCGACTGGGACACGATGGCCCCCTTTGGCGGCTACAAGCAGTCCGGCAACGGCCGCGAATATGCCGACTGGGCGATCGACGATTTCCTTGAAATCAAGGGTATTGTCGGCTGGCAGCCGTAAGCCGCCCTGCGCTCAAAGCGCTGCGCCGGTTTCCGCATCGAAAATGTGAACCCGTTCGGGATCGATCTTTGCCTCGAACGGGTCGTCGTGGTGGACCTCGCGCTCGCCATCGATGATCGCGGTAACCTGCTGGCCCCCGAGTTCGAAGACGACATGGCTTTGCGCGCCGGTCGGTTCCACCAGAAGCGCGGTCCCCTTGATCACCGCGCCATCGCCGATATCCGGGTTCAGATGTTCGGGGCGAAGTCCCACCGTCACCTTCTGGCCGCGGGCGATTCCGTGGTGGTTCTTGGAGATCGGCAGCAGCGTGCCGTCGGAAAAGCGCACCGAGGGCACGCCCTCGTCCGCCTCGATCACCGCCGGCAGAAGGTTCATCGCCGGCGAGCCGATGAAGGCGGCAACAAACAGGTTCGCCGGTTTCTTGTAGAGTTCGAGCGGCGTGCCCTGCTGCTCGATATGCCCCTTGTTCAGAACCACCACGCGGTCGGCGAGCGTCATCGCCTCGATCTGGTCGTGAGTGACATAGATGGAGGTGGTCTCGACGCGCTGGTGCAGCGTCTTGATCTCCGAGCGCATCTGCACCCGGAGCTTGGCATCAAGGTTCGACAGCGGCTCGTCGAACAGGAAAACGGCCGGATTGCGCACCACGGCGCGGCCCATGGCAACGCGCTGGCGCTGGCCGCCGGAAAGCTGCGAGGGCTTGCGGTCGAGCAGCGCCGTCAGGTCGAGCATGCGCGCCGCCTCCCCTACCCGTTCCTCGATCTCCGCCTTGGGACGTTTGGCAAGGCGCAGGTTGAAGCCCATGTTTTCGGCCACCGTCATGTGCGGATAGAGCGCATAGGACTGGAACACCATGGCGATATTGCGCTCGCGCGGCGTCAGGTCGTTGACGATCTCCCCGCCGATCGAAATGTCCCCGCCGGTGATTTCCTCAAGCCCGGCGATCATGCGCAACAGCGTGGACTTGCCGCAGCCTGACGGCCCGACCAGGGCAACGAACTCGCCATCCTTGATGTCAAGCGAGACGCCGTGGATCACCTCGAGCGCGCCGTAGGACTTTCTGACAGTGTTGAGGGTGACGGATGCCATTTTGAACAAGCTCCCCGGTTCACGACTTGACGGCGCCGGCGGTGAGCCCGGCAATGATGTGTTTCTGGGCGACGAAGAAGGCGATCACCGTCGGCAAGATGGTGAGCGTGATGAAGGCGAGCACGAGTTGCCACTCGGTCGCGAACTCGCCCTTGTAGACCATGATGCCGAGCGGCCAGGGGTAGCGGTTTTCCGTGTTCAGCATGATCAGCGGGATGATGTAGCTGTTCCAGCTCTGCACGAAGGCGATGATGCCGACGGTCGCAATGATCGGCCGCGACAGCGGCATGGTGACATGCCAGAAAAAGCCGATATAGCCGCAACCGTCCACAAAGGCGGCATCGAACAGCTCCTCCGGCAGGTTGCGGAAATAGTTGCGAAACAGAAGGATGCTCATGCCGAGCCCGAAAGCGACCTGCGGCAGGATCACGCCCCAATAGGTGTCGAGCAGGCCGAGGTCGCGGATGCGGATATAGAGCGGCAGAATGGCCGTCGCCGCCGGAAACATCAGGCCGATGAGGAAATAGTTGAGCAGATAGTCCGCGCCGAAGAACCGCACATGGGCGAAGCAGAAGGCGGCGCAGGCGGCGAAGACGATGGTCAGGAACACGGTCACCGCCGCGATCAGCAGCGAGTTGCCCATCTGCAGCCAGTAGCGCTGCGACAGGAGAATATCCGTATAGTTGCTCCATTGCCATTCGTTCGGCAGGCCGAAGGGATTTCCGCGCAGGTCCGGCAGGGTCTTGAAGCCGCCGAGCGCCGTGGTCAGAAGCGGCACGACGACGATGCCGGCGACGATCAGCAGCGAGACATAGACATAGGTCTGCGTGCTCACGGAGAGCTTTCGGCCCTCGCCGCCCGATTTCGCGGCATCGATCGGTGCACTTTCGGAGATCTCAGTCATTTTTCATGAATATCCGTTTGTAGCCGAAGGCCAGCGTGACGCAGATGACGAACAGGATGACGCCGACGGCGCTGCCGAAACCAACCTGCATGCGGGTAACCCCGAAATTGTAGAGAAAGGTCACCATGGTCTGGGTCGAGTTCGATGGGCCGCCGCCCGTCAGCGGCATGATCAGATCGAAGAGCTGCAGCGAGCCGATGACCGCGAAGAACACCGAGAGCCTGACGGTGGAGCCAAGCATCGGGAGCGTCACCAGCCGGAACTTCTGCCAGCCGGTCGCGCCGTCGACATCCGCCGCCTCCAAAATGCTGCGATCGATCGCCTGCAGGCCGGCAATGAACAGCATCATGTGAAAGCCGAAATACTTCCACACGACGACGGCGAGGATCGCGGGCATGGCGGTGTCGGGATCGGCCAGCAGGAACGGCGGCTCGGCGCCGAAGAAATGCCAGATGCCCGCGACCAGACCGAAATCGCCGTCGTAGACGAAGCGCCAGATCATGCCGGCGGCGACATCGGCAAGCACATAGGGCAGAAAGAAGATCAACCGAAAGAACAGGGCGCCCTTGATCCGTTTGGTCACCATGGTCGCCAGCCAGAGCGCCAGCGGCAGCTGAATGACGATCGAGACGAAGATGATGAGGAAGTTGTTGATCAGCGCCGTCTTGAAGGCGGCGTTGCGGAAAATGAGCTGATAGTTGCGCAGATCCACCCATTTCGAGGGAGCGCCGTAACCGTTCCAATGAAAGAAGGAGTACCAGGCCGCTTCGCCCATCGGCAAGATCACCAGAACGGTGAAGAGCAGCAAGGCCGGCGGCAGGAAGATGACCAGCACCGGCAGCTTGGTGTGGGCGAGCGAGCGCCGCCTTCTGGGTCTGCCCGGAGGCGCAGCGCCGACGGGCGGCGGCAGGATGGAGTCTGTCGTCGTCATATGGATGTTCCAGCGAGCTTTTTCGGCGGCGTGGAAGCGCCATTTTCCCTAGGCGTGACCATTGAAAGCCGCAGCGGAAAAGCGCGCCAATCCCGGTCACTGCAAGGCCGAGTTTGCAGGCTCCGCACAGGCGGAGCCCGCAGACCGGTCCTACATGTTTTCCAGTTCGAACGTGTCCTGGATCTGTCGCGCCGCATCTTCGGGCGAGATCTGTCCGGACATGATGGCCACGCTCATGTCGTTGACGACGGCGCCGACATTGGGACCGAGATCCTGGTCGAGATAGTTCTGGTGCCAGGTTTCCTTGGAAAGCGCCTCGGCGCTGACCTTCAGCAGGGGATCGGTGATGGTTTCCGCCACGCCCTTCGTGACCGGAATGGTTTTGGCGACGGCGCTCCAGCGCTTGGCGACATCGGGGCTGGTGAAGTATTCGAGGAAGCCTTCCGTTTCGGGCGGCGCATCCTTGGTTACGGCCCAGCCGGTCAGGCCGCCGAGATTGTCGGTGACAACGCCCGGCGCACCTTCGATCACCGGGAAGGGAAAGATGCCGATATTGTCTTCGGCCAGTCCCTTGCCGTCGGTCGAATTGCTTGCCTGCGTGCGGCCGGTGCTCTCGAAGGAGAGGATCATCGCCGCGCGGCCATCGCCATAAGCGGCAAGCGCATCATTCCAGGTGGCGCCGAGATAGCCGTTCTGGAACGGCTCGAGCGCGCCGAGTTCGGCGGCAAGCTCCCCGGCCTTGACAAAGGGCTCTCCGGCGAAACCGTTGCCTTCGCCGGCCTTGGCTGCGGCAAAGCCGTCCTGGCCCGCCTCGCGCATGGCGAGGTAGCTCCAGTAGAAATGAAGCGGCCACTTGTCGCCGCCGCCGCCGGCGATCGGGGTTATGCCGGCATCCTTGAGCGTCTTCACGGCGCTAATGAAGTCATCCCAGGTCTTGATCTGGGCGCCGTCCACGCCGGCCTTTTCGAAGAGTTCCTTGTTGTAGAAAAAGGAAACGACGCCCGTCTGCGTCGGCGCGGCCCAAACCTTGCCGTCGATCGTCATGCCATCGATGGACGAGGCATTGAGCTGGTTGCGCCACTTGCCGCCGTCGGCATCGAGCGCCGGCGTGATGTCGCGCAGCACGCCGGTTTCGCCCTGCGCCTTCAACACGCCGCCGCCCCAGGTATAGAACATGCTCGGCACTTCCGACGACTGCAGCAATGTCGGCAATTTGGCCTTGAAGGCCTGATTTTCGAGGAATTGCATGTCGATCGTGACGCCGGGATTGGCCTGTTCGTATTCGTCGACAATCTGGTTCCAGAGCTCGAGCACCGGCTCCTGGTTTTCCAGATGCAGCCATTTGATGGTAGTATCAGCGGATGCCGTCGCGCTGGTCGCTGCCAGAGCGGCAATGCTCACGGCAACGGCCGCGCTGTGGCGCAGCCATTTGCGTAGTCCTGACATTTGCACTCCTCCCAAAGCACTTTTTTTCAGTCTCCGGATTAAATAAACGGCCAGACTGGATTTTTGTCAACTCCCATTTTCCACGCCGCCCTCCGCTTCCCTCGCAATTGTCGGAAAATCGGCGAGAATTCCCTTGCGCGGCGAGGATAAACGGGACTAAAACTTCCGGCGATTTAATTCGCGATGCGGAAAAATAGAGCGCATTGGGAGGAACATGAAAACTGCCGACCCGGAACTCATGCGGGCCATCAACCGGCTGAGCGTATTGGATACGATCCGCCGCAACGGCCCGATTTCGCGCATCGAGATCAGCAAGCGCACGGAATTGTCGACCAGCACGGTCTCCGCCATTACCGCGTCGCTGATCGACGACGGCCTCATCCTTTCGCGCCATGAAGGCGACCTGCGCAACGCCGCGGCCCGCGGCCGACCGAGGGTGATGCTGGAACTCAACCCCGAGGCCTCGCGCATCGTCGGCGCAAAGATCGCCGCGACGCGCATGACCTTCGTGGTCGCCAATTTCTCCGGCGAGGTGCTGTCGGAATTCTCGCTGCCGGTGCGCATCGACCGCATGCCGATCGACGTGATTGCCGATCTGGTCGAGGACGGCGTGCGCGCCTGCGTGATGGATACGGGGTTGACGCTTTCCGAGATCGACATGATCTGCCTCGGCATTCCGGGCGTGGTCGAGCACCGCACCGGCGTGGTGCGCTCAAGCCCGATCTTCAGCGACGAGAACGTGGATTTCGCCGCGGTGATGTCGCCGCGCTTCGGCATTCGCACGATCGTGGAAAGCGACGTCCATGCCGTGACGCTCGCCCACCACTGGTTCGGCAAGGCGCGGCATCTGGACGACATGGTGCTGATCTCGCTGGAGCGCACGCTCGGCCTCGGCGTTCTGCACAAAAGGGAGCTTTTCCGCGGCGCGGGCGGGCTCAGCCACAATCTCGGCGACCTCGTCCTTGGCAGCAGCGCCGACGGCATTTCCCGGCTGGCAAGCCTCGCGGGCGAGAGCGCAATCCTGGGCGACGGCCCGCGCGGGGGGCTCTACGCCGATGCGATCAGGCTCGGCCGCGGCATTTCGCACGCCCAGACGCTGATTGCGGCAAAGGATACGCAGATCATCTCCGCGGCCGAACGCGCCGGCGAGGCCGTCGGCGTCACGGTCGCCAATATTGTTACCCTTTTCGCCCCGCCCCGCGTCATTCTGGTGGGCGCCAGCCTCGCCCTCGGCAAGCCCTTCATCGACCGGCTGACGGAAGGCTTCAATTGCGCGATCCCGCCGTCCCTCGCCGATGTCAGCGAACTGGTTTTCGATGACGCCGACGATTTCTTCTGGGCGCGCGGGGCAGCGGCCGTCGCCCTTTACGAGCTTTATGAATCGCCATGGAGCACAACCGGCCCCGCGCTTTGAGCGCTGCGGGGCGTTCTTTACTTTCGGGAGGAGTGAAAGATGGAAAAAGTCGGCATCGGCATCATCGGATGCGGCAATATTTCGGGCGCCTACCTGAAGGCGATGGCGGGTTTCGACATTCTCGACATCCGCGGCGTCGCCGACCTCAACCAGGCGGCGGCTGAAGCAAAGGCGGCCGAATTCAGCGTCCCCGTCAGCACGATCGATACGCTGATGGCGGATCCCAAGGTCGAGATCATCCTCAATCTCACCATTCCCCGCGCCCATGTGGAGGTGGGCCTGAAGGCGCTTGCGGCCGGCAAGCACGCCTATTCGGAAAAACCGCTCGGCATTAATTTCGCGGAAGGGAAAAAACTCGCCGAGGCGGCGGAGAATGCGGGCCTCAGGATCGGCGCGGCGCCCGACACCTTTCTCGGCGGCGGACACCAGACCGCGCGCAAGGTCGTCGACAGCGGCGCGCTCGGCCTCGCCGTTGGCGGCACGGCGAGCTTCATGCGGCCGGGACATGAATCCTGGCACCCGAACCCGGATTTCTATTATGATATCGGCGGCGGCCCGATGCTCGACATGGGTCCCTATTACATCACCGACCTTGTCAATCTTTTCGGTCCGGTCAGGAAGGTGGCGGGGTTTGCCACCATGCTGCGCAAGGAGCGGACGATCACCAGCGAGCCACGCCGCGGTGAGACGATTTCGGTGAAGGTGCCCACCCATATCGCCGGCGTGCTCTCCTTCGAGAACGGCGCGGTGGTGCAGGTGACGATGAGCTTCGACGTTGCCGGTCACAAGCACCTGCCGATCGAGGTCTACGGCACGGAGGGCACGCTTCTCGTGCCCGACCCCAATTTTTTCAAGGGGCCGGTCTCGCTGCTGAAGAAGGGCGGCGACTTCGAGGACTATCCCGTCGACCAGCCCTATGCCGATGGCAATTACCGCTCGATCGGCCTTGCCGATATGGCCTATGCGATCCGCAACAACCGGCCGCATCGCGCAAACGGCGAACTGGCGCTGCATGTGCTGGAAGTGATGGAAGCCTTTGAGCGCGCTGCCGAAACGGGACGGACGGTCGAGATCAGCACATCCGTCCGGCGTCCTGCGCCACTGTCAGAATCACTCGTCAACGGCGTGCTCGGCAAATAGGCCGAAGGCGACAGAAATTCAAACCGGCCGGCGCGGCGCCGGCTGATGCCAAGAGGAGAACAAACATGCGCGAAGCACTCATCGTCTGGGGCGGCTGGAGCGGCCACGAGCCGGAGGAATGCGCCCATATCATCCGCGACATGCTGCAGGAGGACGGTTTCAAGGTCTATGTGGAGCATTCCACCGAGGCCTTCGCCGACCCGCAGATCAAGGATTTGAGCCTGATCGTGCCGATCGTGACCATGTCGAAGATCGAGAAGGAGGAGGTAAAGAATCTTTCGGCCGCCGTCGAGAGCGGCGTCGGCATTGCCGGCTATCACGGCGGGGCGGGCGACGCCTTCCGCGATTCGGTCGATTACCAGTTCATCATCGGCGGCCAGTGGGTCGCCCATCCCGGCAACATCATCGACTACCGGGTGAATGTCACGAAACCGGACGATCCGATCATGGAAGGCATTTCGGATTTCCCCTACACTTCAGAGCAGTATTACATGCACGTCGATCCCTCGAACGAGGTGCTGGCGACCACCACTTTTGCCGGCGACCATGCCGAATGGATCGATGGCGTGGTCATGCCCGTGGTGTGGAAACGGCGTCACGGCAAGGGCCGGGTCTTCTATTCCTCGCTCGGCCATGTGGCGAGCGAGTTTGAGGTTCCGGAGATGGCCACCATCTTCCGTCGCGGCGCCAACTGGGCGGCGCGCTGATCGAGCAATCATGCGCAGAATAGTCTGCGCCGAAATAACAGGAGAAAATCATGGAATATCGCAGGCTTGGAAACAGCGGCACGGTCGTCACCAATCTCTGCCTCGGAACCATGACCTTCGGCGACGAGGCAGACGAGGCGACGTCCTTCCGCCTGATGGATGCCTATGTGGAGGCCGGCGGCAATTTCATCGATACGGCCAATGTCTATTCCACCGGCCTCTCGGAGGAAATCGTCGGCCGCTGGCTGAAGCAGAAGCCGGGGATCACCAGGGAACTGGTGATCGCCACCAAGGCTCGCTTTCCGATGGGAGACGGGCCGAACCGCATCGGTCTTTCGCGCAAGAACCTGGCCGAAGCACTCGATGCCTCGCTTGTCCGCCTCGGCGTGGAACAGATCGACCTCTACCAGCTTCATGCATGGGACGCGCTGACGCCGCTGGAGGAGTCGCTGCGGTTTCTCGATGACGCCGTTTCGAGCGGCAAGATCGCCTATTACGGCTTTTCCAACTTCATCGGCTGGCAGTTGACCAAGGCGGTCTGGATCGCCAGGTCGAGCGGCTTCGCCGCGCCGGTGACGCTGCAGCCGCAATACAATCTTCTGGCGCGCGGCATCGAACACGAGATCGTGCCCGCCTGCGAGGATGCGGGCATGGGCCTCCTGCCCTGGTCGCCGCTCGCCGGCGGCTGGCTTTCCGGAAAATACAAGCGCGACCAGATGCCGACCGGCGCGACCCGTCTCGGCGAAAATCCGGCGCGCGGCATGGAAGCCTACGACAAGCACAATGCCAAAACCGTGACCTGGGAAGTGCTGGGCGCGCTGGAAGAGATTGCGGACGCGCACAACGCCAGCATGGCGCAGGTGGCGCTCGCCTGGCTTGCCGCCCAACCGGCGGTCACCTCCGTCATTCTGGGCGCGCGCACGGAGGCCCAACTTGCCGACAATCTCGGCGCGGCAGACCTGAAGCTTTCAGACGCGGAAATCGGTCGGCTCACCGAGGTCAGCACCCAGACCATGCCGGATTATCCTTACGGCCCGGCCGGCGTCGCCCAGCGCTTCCGCAAGATCGAGGGCGGGCGGTAAGGATAAACAGAGCAGCAAGCGCGGCCGATGTTCTGAAAGACCTGCCCCTCCCTCTGCCTCATCCTCCGGCTTGACCGGAGGATCCAGGCGGAACGCTAGCGCATCGGCCCGAAAACCGGAATCGATTTTCGGGCCGATGCGTAGATAAAATAGGATAGAGCGTCATTTGTGCGTCCGAATGGACGCACGGCGCTCTATGCGGCCGGCGCCTTATCCTTCGAGAAACGGCGCGATCAGCGCCAGATCGGCCTTCGACAACCGGTCGGAGGCCGTCCAGGTCTGGTGCCAGTAAGGATAAATGAGCGGTGGCCGGCTGACGGCCTCGAGCCTCGCCATCTCCTCATCGCTCAGCGTCAGTTCGGCAGCGCCGAGATTGTCGGCAAGTTGCGCATCGGTGCGCGCGCCGACGATGAGGGAAGCAATGCCCGGACGCGCGAGCAGCCAGGCCAGCGCCACCTGCGCCGGCGTTGCGCCCTTGGCGGAGGCGATATCGATCAGCACCTCGACAATGTCATAAAGCGCCTCGATATCGCGCACCGGCGGCTCGTTCCATTCGGCGGCGCGGCGCGTGCCCTCGGGCTCCGGCTGGTTGCGGCGATATTTGCCAGACAACAGCCCGCCTGCAAGCGGCGACCAGACGACGATGCCGACTTCCTGATCGAGCGCGATCGGCATCAGCTCATATTCGGCCTCACGCGCCTGCAGCGTATAGTGGATCTGCTGCGCCACGGGCCGCACCAGCCCTTCCTTCTCGGCAGTACCAAGCGTCTTCATCAGGTGCCAGCCGGAGAAATTGGAAACGCCGACATAGCGGATCTTGCCGGCCCGCACGAGGTCGTCGAGGGCTGCGAGCGTTTCGTCAATCGGCGTCTGACCGTCCCACTGGTGCAGCCAGTACATGTCGATGTAATCGGTCTTCAGCCGCTTCAGGCTCGCCTCGCAGGCGCGCACCAGATGATGGCGCGAGAGGCCACGGTCGTTCGGCCCCTGCTCGAAGGCGGGGAAGCGGGCCTTGGTGGCAAGCAACAGGCGGTCGCGCTTGTCGGCGATCGCCTCGCCGACGATTTCCTCCGAAACGCCGGCGGAATAGACGTCAGCCGTATCGATCATGTTGACGCCGGCATCGACGCACATGTCGATCTGGCGTTTCGCGCCCTCAAGATCGGTGCTGCCGGTCTTGGAGAAGGCAGCCTTGCCGCCGAATGTCATGGTGCCGAGCGTGAGCGCGGAGACTTTCAGGCCCGAGCGGCCGAGTGTGCGATACTGCATAAGCTTTTCCTTTCCGGAGTTTTCGAGCGGCGTGCCCTTTGCGAGCATAGGCACGGAACCTGAAGGACGAAACGCTGTCGGCAAGAAATTTGTTCAGGCCATCAAAAGGCCGGCCGCCCCGTCGGGTTGATGCCGCTGTCGATCTCGGCGGGTCGCCCGGGCAGCGACAGGCTGGCAAGCTTCGGCGCGGTCTTCGCGATCACCCGGCCCGCGCGCAGCACGGCAAGCCGCGTCGGCTTCAGACGCAGCGCCTCCACCACGTCCTCGGCCTGAAGGATGACGAGGTTCGCCGGGTTGCCGGTCTCAAGACCATAGCCCTCAAGCCCCAGCGCCTTCGCCGAATTGACGGTGATGCAGTCAAAGATCGCCCGCTTGTCATCAACACCGGACATCTGCGCCACGTGGACCGCCATATGGGCGACTTCCAGCATGTCGCCGGAGCCCATGGAATACCAGGGGTCCATCACGCAGTCATGGCCGAAGGCGACATTGATGCCGGCTTCCAGCAATTCGCGCACCCGCGTCATGCCGCGCCGCTTCGGGAAGGTGTCGTGACGGCCCTGCAGCATGATGTTGATCAGCGGATTGGGAATGGCGTTGATTTTTGCCTCCGCCATCAGCGGGATCAGTTTGGAGACATAGTAATTGTCCATCGAATGCATCGAGGTCAGGTGCGAGCCGGCCACCCGCCCTTGCAGGCCGAAACGCACGGTCTCGGCGGCAAGCGTCTCGATATGGCGCGACATCGGGTCGTCGGTCTCGTCGCAATGCATGTCGACCGGCAGGCCGCGCTCGGCGGCAATGCGGCACAGCGCCTCCACCGATCTTGCGCCATCGGCCATTGTGCGTTCGAAATGCGGAATGCCGCCGACGACGTCGACGCCCATATCCAGCGCCCGCTCCAGCGATTTGACGCCGTCTTCGGCGCGGTAATAGCCATCCTGCGGGAAGGCGACGAGCTGCAGGTCGATATAGGGCGCGATCTTTTCCTTCAGCTCAAGCATCGCCTCGACGGTGACAAGCTTCGGATCGGAGGTGTCGACATGGGTGCGAATGTGCAAAAGGCCTTGGGCGACGGCGAGATCGCAATAGGCAAGCGCGCGCTCGATCAGCGCCTCTTTCGTCAGCGTCGGCCGCAACTCGCCCCAAAGCGCTATGCCTTCCAGAAGCGTGCCGGAAACATTCATGCGCGGCAGGCCGAGCGACAGCGTCGCATCCATATGGAAATGCGGATCGACGAAAGGCGGCGAGACCAGCCGGTTGGTCGCGTCGATGATTTCGCCGGCTTCTGCCGTGATGGATTTTTCGATCGCCGTGACCCTGCCGCCGGCAATGCCGATATCGATGCCCCTGCGACCGTCAGGAAGATTGGCGTTTTTGATGATGAGATCGAACATGGTCTTGGCCTTTGCGTATTGCAGGCGACGACGCTTTCACGGCCTCGCCATTCTTTCTTCCGTCATCCTCGGGCTTGACCCGAGAATCTAAGCACATATCAACACGACTGGCGTTTCGGATAGCAGGGAAACTACCCCGTAACCACTGCCTCCGCTCGCGCATCAGCGTGATTGGATCCTCGGGTCAAGCCCGAGGATGACGTCTGCGGGGTTGCAAAGCCCCTGTCAAACTGCGTCCTCCTCGGACAATCGTCCCCTCACCGTTCCCCGCGCCGGTAGGGCTGCATCAGCGCCTGCGGCACGCGCGCGCGCCGCGCCATGACGGCAAGCGCGGCGATTGAAAGGATATAGGGGATCATCAGGAAAATCTGATAGGGGACGGCGCCATCGAGCGCGGTCTGCAGGCGCAACTGGAAGCCGTCGAAAAAGGCAAACAGCAGCGCCCCGAACAACGCCCGCTCCGGCCGCCAAGAGGCGAAGACCACGAGCGCGATGCAGATCCAGCCGCGCCCCTGCACCATGGTCGGGAAAAAGGAGTTGAAGGCCGAAAGCGTCAGAAACGCGCCGCCCACGCCCATCAGCGCGCTGCCGACGATCACCGCGCCATAGCGCATCACCATCGGGTTGACGCCTTGGGCTTCCGCCGCATGCGGATTTTCGCCGGCCATGCGCACGGCAAGGCCCAGCGGGGTTTTCGCCAGGATATAGGCCAGAAGGATCGCCAGCGCGATCGCCAGATAGGTGGGCGCGGTCTGGGTGAAGAAGGCGGGACCGATGAAGGGCAGATCGGAGAGGCCCGGGATATCGATCGGCTGGAACGGCTCGATCGTTGGCGGCGAACCGGAAACCGGCACCATCAGCCGGAAGACGTAATAGGCAAAGCTGGAGGCAAACAGCGTGACCCCGAGGCCCGAGACATGCTGCGACAGCCCGAGCGTGACGGTGAGCACGGCATGCAGCGCGCCAAAGACCGCGCCGCCAAGCGCTGCCACCAGAAGCCCGGTCCACAGATCCGCGCCGTTGAAGACGGCGAGCCAGCCAACCATGGCGCCAAAGGTCATGATGCCCTCGATGCCGAGGTTCAGCACGCCGGAGCGTTCCGACAATAGCGCGCCAAGCGTGCCGAGGATCAGCGGCGTGGCGATACGCAGAACGGCGGCCCAGAGACCGGCAGAGGCCAGAATATCGACAATCGTGTTCATCGGCGCACCCTGTACTGCGTGAAGAAGACGGCGACCAGCATGGAAATCAGCGACAGCGCCACGGTGACATCGGCGATATAGGTCGGGATGCCGAGCGAGCGGCTCATGCCGTCCGCGCCGACGAACATGACCGCGGTGAACAGCGCGGCCAGCACCACGCCGATGGGATGAAGATTGGCGAGCATGGCGACAACGATGCCGGAATAGCCATAGCCGGGCGAGAGATCGGTGGTGACATAGCCCTTGACGCCCAGAACCTCGATACTGCCGGCAAGGCCTGCGAGCCCGCCCGACAGCATGGCGACAAGCACCAGCGTGCGCCCCAGCGGCACGCCGGCAAAGACCGCGCCCTTCGGGTTGAGACCGGCCGCGCGCGAGCGCATGCCGAACGTCGTCCGCGACTGGATGAAATGAACGATGAAGGCAAAGGCGACCGCAACGAGAAGGCCGATATGCAACCGCGAGCGGTCCACAAGCTTCGGCAGGCGAGCAGCGCGTTCCACCGCCTCCGACTGCGGCCAGCCGAAGGCCATCGGATCCTTCAGCACCGTATCGATCAGCATGGAGACAAAGAGGATGGCAACGAAGTTCAAAAGCAGCGTGGTCACCACTTCATCGACGGAGAAGCGCAGCCTCAGCCAGAGCGGCAGCAGAAGCAGGATCATGCCCGCGACAGCGCCTGACGCCATCAGGATCGGCATCTGCACGAAGCCCGGAAGGCCCGCCGTCAGATGCGCGCCGACGGCGGCGGTCGCGATCGCGCCCAAATAAAACTGCCCCTCCCCGCCGATATTCCAGAGCCGCGCGCGAAAGGCGACAGCTGCGGCAAGGCCGGTCAGGATCAGCGGCGTTGCCCGCGTCAGGGTCTCGGTGATCGACAGTTTCGAGCCGAAGGCGCCGACCAGGATCTTCCAGTAGGCTTCCAGCACCGGCGCGCCGGCTAGCGCGATGAGAATACCGGCTATTCCAAGCGCTGCCGCAACCGCAATCAGCGGCGTTGCGATGACGAGCGCCGTCGGGCGATGTTCGCGCCGTTCAAACCGCATCGGCGTTCTCCGTCCATTCACCGGCCATCATCAGGCCAAGCATCTGCGTATTGGCATTTTCAGCGGCAACCGGCGGCGACAGCCTGCCGCCGACGATCGCCTGAATGCGATCGGCAAGCGCCATCACCTCATCAAGGTCTTCGGAAATCAGCAGCACAGCCGTGCCGGCCCGCCGGGCTTCCAGAATGCGCTCGTGAACGGCAGCGACCGCGCCTTCATCCAGTCCGCGCGCGGGTTGCGCCGCCAGCAGGATCTTCGGGTGCTCGATCAGGTTCCGGCCCAGAATGAGCTTCTGCATGTTTCCGCCGGACAGAAGCCGCGTGCGGCTTGTCGGCGTGCCGCCGCGCACATCGAAAGTCTCTATGATCTGGCTGGCGAAGCTGATCGCCGCCCCGCGCTGCACCAGACCGTTTTTCGAATAATCGGAAATGCGCTCCAGAACGGCGTTTTCCCAGATCGCCATTTCGCCGATCGCGCCCTCGCCATTGCGGTCCTCCGGCACGCGGCCGATCCCTTCGGAAATGGCCTCGGCAACCGTCAGGTCGCCAACTCCCTTGCCGAAAAGCACGAGATCGCCCGACGCCCGCTTCGCCGTGCCGCTCAGAAGTGCGGCCAGCGTCGCCTGGCCATTGCCGGAAACGCCGATAATACCGAGCACCTCGCCGGCATGAAGGGTGAAGTCGACGGATTTCAGTCGGTCGACGCCTTCGACCCGAACCGTTATGCCAACGGCTTCGAGGACGACCGGACCGGGGGTCGCCGGCTCGCGCACGGGTCGTTCCACCTTGCGGCCAACCATGAGTTCGGCCAGTTCCGCCTTGCTGGTTTCAGAGGCCTTGCGCTCGGCCACCTGTCGCCCGCCGCGCAGCACCACAACGCGATCGGCCGCCGCCATCACCTCATCCAGCTTGTGGGAGATGAAGATCAGCGAAAGGCCCTGCGCCGCCATCTCCTTCAGCGTGGCAAAGAGTTTTTCGGCCTCCGGCCCGGTCAGCACCGCCGTCGGCTCGTCCAGTACGAGAATTTTGGCGTCGTTATAAAGCGCCTTCAGAATTTCGACGCGCTGCTGTTCGCCGACGGAAAGATCGCCGACGCGGGCATCCGGATTGACGGCAAGGCCGAAGCGGCCGGCGATGTCGGCAAGCTTGCGGCGGGCGGACTTCGTGTCGGAGGCGAAGGAAAACAGGCTTTCGGTTCCGGTCATCACATTTTCCAGAACCGTGAGATTGGGCGCGAGCGAAAAATGCTGATGCACCATGCCGACGCCTGCGCGGATCGCCGCGCGCGGGCTGCCGGGGGCAAGCGTCTCGCCGTGAACGCTGACCGTGCCGGTGTCCGGCACATAATGGCCGAAGAGAATGCTCATCAGCGTCGTCTTGCCGGCGCCGTTTTCGCCGAGCAGCGCCACCACCTCACCCTTGCCGAGCGTCAGCGAAATATCGTCATTGGCGAGCGTTTCGCCGAAGCGTTTGGAAACGCCGGAAATTTCGAGCACGGTTTCTCTCATGCGCAAACTCCTGGAATGGCAAAGCGGTGCTGCCAGCGGTTCTCGTTTTCCAGTTCTGCCGCAAGCTTCAGCAAGACCGCCTCGGCGCCCATCGGTGCGATTATCTGCAACGGCAGCGGCAGGCCGTCGCCATCCGACCCGTACGGCAATGTAATTGCCGGAAAACCGGAAAGGTTGGCAAGGGCGGCAAGCGGCGCAAAGGCCCTCATCCTCTCAAAATGCAGCGGCCAGTCATCATGATCGGTTGGAAAACTGCCCACCGGCTTCGGCTGATCGGTCAGCATCGGGCAGATCAGACAGTCGACATCTTCGAACAGCCGCCAGAGATCGCGGGCGATCAGCGCCACCTCGTTTGTCAGCGACCAGACCTCTTCCGGCCGCATCGCCCGGCCACGTTCAATGACGGCGCGCGTCATCGGTTCAACCATCTCAAGCTCGAGGCCGAAACGGCCGGATGTTTCGGCAAGATTGGCGGCCGCGATGTCGGCAAAGGCGGAAGCACTGGCGCGTGCCGGCGTTTCGACTTCGGCCCAGCCGACAGGGCGAAGACGGTGCCCCCTCGCCTCAAGCGCCTTCGCGGCATCTTCGAGCACGCCGAGACGCGCCGGATCGGCTCTGACATCGGTCTCGGTCAGAACGCCGATGCGCAGACTTCCCTCGGGCACGTCGGCAAAAGCCGGCGGCGGAAAGGGACCGCGCGCATTGCCGGAGATTGCGCGAAACACACTGGCCGCATCCCGAACAGAGCGACAAACGGCGAGTTCGGTGGCGATGCCGCCGAGGTAATTGCCGTAGCCAGGCCCGGCGGGCATTGCCCCGCGTGACGGCTTCAGCCCGACAAGGCCGCAGCAGGCGGCGGGCACGCGGATGGAGCCGCCCGCATCTGTCGCATGCGCGACCGATACAATGCCGGCGGCGACGGCGGCGGCAGCGCCGCCCGATGAACCGCCGGGCGAGCGGCTTTCATCCAGCGGATTGCGGCAGATGGGGCCCTTTTCCGGTTCGCTGGCGAGCGACAGGCCGAATTCGGGGCTCGTCGTCAGCCCGAAAACAGAGAACCCGGCGGCGCGAAAGCGGGCGGCGATATCGCTGTCAGCGCCGGCATCCCCGCCGGCAAGCGCGCGCGATCCGGCAGTAACGGCAAAGCCCGAGAAAGGCCCGCCGAGATCCTTGGCAAGCGTCGGCACGCCGCCGAAGGCCATCCCCGCCTTTTCGTCCGCTGAAAGACTGTCAAACCGATCAGCGGCCGCGAGCCCTGCTTCGGGGTCACGACCGGAAAGGGCGCCGAGATACGCCCAGGCATCAGAGGCTGCAAGCGATGCTTCCATCGCCTGCCGCGCCGAAACATCACCCTTGCCGATCGCGGCGGCGAGCGCTGTCGCGTCGGCCTGCATGGGCAATCCCTACTTCGGTTCGTCCATGTTGCGCGGAACCTCGAACGTGCCGTCGATGATTTCCTGACGCTTGGCCAGCATGGCTTCGACCGCCTCCGGCGAGGCAACGCCTTCAACGAAGGCGATGTCGCTGCCGCCTTCCTTCAGCATGCCGAAGGCCGTGTAATTCTGGCCGACCGGATTGCCGGCCTCGACATCGGCGATCGCCGCATCGACGATCGGGCGGAAGCCCCAGAGAGCGTTGGCAAAGACGGTATCGGGATAACGCGGCGTGTAATCGATGAGCGATCCGACGGCGAGAATGCCGCGCTCCTTGGCCGCGTCGGCCGTGCCGATGCGTTCGCCGAAAAGAATGTCCGCGCCCTGGTCGATCTGGGCGAGGCCGGCTTCACGGGCCTTTGGCGGATCAAAGAAGGTGCCGATGAAGGTGACATGATGTTCGGCGTCCGGATTGGTTTCCTTCACGCCTTCGGCAAAGGCATTGATCAGCATGTTGACTTCCGGGATCGGCATGGCGCCGACCGAGCCGACGACGTTGCTTTCCGTCAGCGTGCCGGCCAGCATGCCGGCGAGATAGGCGCCGTCATGGTTCCATGTGCCGAAAACGCCGAAATTGTCGCCGGACGGGCCGCCGGAGGACCCCATGACGAAGGGCGTATCCGGATAGTCTGCAGCCACTTCACGGGCTTCGGATTCAACGGCATAGGATTCGCCGATGATCAGATCGACGCCCTGCTCGGCATATTCCCGCATGGCGCGGGGGTAGTCCGTACCCGAAACGCTCTCGGAAAAGACATATTCGATCGCACCCTCTTCGGCGGCTTCCAGAAGCGCCTGATGGATGACCGAGTTCCAGGCATTTTCAACCGGCGAAGCGTGGATGGCAGCGACCTTCAGCGGCTCTGCGGCGCTGATGGCCGGCGCCATGGCAACGGCGCCGAGAACAAGCGTGGATGCCATGAGCGCGCGACGGCTCAGCGAAAAATCATTCTTCATGTGTAAAAAGACCCCTCTTTGACCATTTGGTCCAAAATTCTAGAAGCCGCTCAATCTTGTGTCAAGCTCAATGGATGCACAGGAAATGTGCAGTCTGCCCGTTTCCTTGTGTTTTTTCAAGCGGATGCAGCCGGTGGCCGAATCGCGACACCGTTTGTCAAATAAGGCAGACGAACCGAAGTCGGCGCAATCCCTGTTCAAAAGTTTGCACCAAATTGTGAATTGTCCGCCTTAAGCGGTCCCGGCACGCGCGGTGCTGCCACCGATATTTGACCGCGCCAAGAATCCTGATATGAACGTTTCCTGACACTGACCACCAGTAGAAAAGTTCTCCCATGCCGCGCAATTTTCTTGTCGTTGACCCGGAAAGGGACATGAATGTCATCAAGGGTCTGGCCGCGCCGGCGCGCATTGCCGTGCTCAAGCTTCTGCGCCGGAAGGGGCCGCTGAACGTCAAGGAGATCGGCGAACTCCTGAAGCTTCCGCAATCCACAGTGTCGCTCAGCGTGCAGCTTCTAGAAGAGGCCGGTCTGATCCACACGGAGAGCCAGCGCGCCCGCAAGGGCAACCAGAAGGTTTGCACCAGCATCTACGATGAAGTGCTGATCGTTTTCGCCGATGCAGCAGAGGAACGCCGCAGGGACGGGATCGAGGTGTCGATGCCGGTCGGCCTCTACACCGCCTTCGACGTCAGCGCGCCCTGCGGGCTATGCACGAATGAGGGCATTATCGGCCTTCTCGACGTGCCCGATTCCTTCCTCGATCCGGCGCGCATGAAGGCCGGGCTGATCTGGTTCACAAGGGGCAAGGTGGAATACCAGTTTCCCAACAATGCCCGGCTCGACAACCGTGGCGTCGAAGAACTCGAATTCTCCCTGGAGCTCTCCTCCGAAATGCCCGGCACCAACCCCGACTGGCCGTCCGACATCACCATCGGCATCAACGGCATCGATATCGGCCAGTGGACATCGCCGGGCGATTTCGGCGATCGTCGCGGCGTATTCACGCCGGACTGGTGGAAGCTCAAGGGCTCGCAATACGGCATGCTGAAGCGCTTCCGCGTGACCGGAAGCGGCGCCTATGTGGATGGCGTCAGGATGTCCGACGTCCGTCTCGCCGACCTCGGCCTTGAACGCCACCACTCCATCCGCCTTTCGATCAGCGTGCACGAGGACGCCCGTCATCCCGGCGGCGTCAATATCTTCGGCAAGGGCTTCGGCAATTACGACCAGGACATCGTCCTCAGGATCGCCACGAAGTAGCCTTGCCGTCGACCATCGAGTCTGCCAATGACCGGCCGCCCAAGCCGCGATGGCGCGCCCTCCGCACGGCGACACGCTTCGGACAAGGACCAGCAGCCGCGCAAAGGTCGGCGCGTCATCATCGCCGGAACGGTCAGCCCTCAACCTGACGGCGGGCGGCTTCCGCTTCAAGATCGAGGTGTCCGCGCAGACCTTCGGGCAGGTCCAGATGTCCGGACAACCGCTCAAGATAGGCCTTTTCCTGCGGCGTGTCGGGATCGACCGCAAGAGCGGAAGCCAGATAGAGTTCGGCTCCCTGCTCGCGCGAGCGCGCGAGCCCTGCGACCGCCGCAGGATCCGATGGCTGGGCGAAATAGTCGAAAAGCAGCGCTTTTTCCTCCGCGCCGAATCCCATCTTCTCGATCTGCTCGCGGATGCGGCCATGCTCAGCCTTGTCGATATGGTCGTCGCAATTTGCCGCCGCGATCATCGCCCGCATCAGCGCCAGCCGGAAATCCCGGCCGTCCTTGTCCGCGTCATGCTCGACATCAAAGCCGCTGTCTGCCGGCGGCTTCGGCAAATTGAGCGGCCTTTCCTCCTGACCGGAGGATTTGTTCTCCTGCCAGTCACGATAGGCCTTGTAGGCCAGTCCGCCGACGGCAGCCATGCCGCCGTATTTCAGCGCCTTGCCGCCCAGCTTGCGCCCGGTCTTGGTGCCGAGCAGAAGCGCGATCGCCCCGCCGGCCGCCGCGCCGCCGGCAAGCCCGCCCGGTAGGCCTGAGCCACCCGTTGTTCGCGCCGCATCCTGCCCGCCCGAGCCCGAGCCCGAGCCTGAACCGAGGAAGCCTTCCAGAAGCTTGTTGATGTCCATGCGTTCTTTCACCCGTATTGATTGCCCGAAGAAGATCGAACTGGTGCGGGGACAAGCCGTTTTCAAGGCATCCGGCGCCGTTTCGGCCACCTGAACACCCTATAAGCAGACGCTTACGGGCCCGCATTTCAGCACTTGCGCCATGGACGAGGGCAATTGTCTCCGTCCACATCGGCAGCGTCGCACTTCAAGGCGACCCAACAGACAGGAGCCGATATGAAACGCATTGCCATCCTCGCAGCCCTTACGCTCGTCTCGCCGCTTTCCGCCTTCGCCATGCCGGCCGTCGGCGACGTTGTCGGCACCAATCCAAAGGACGCCACCGCCGCCCTCGAAAAGGCCGGCTGTTCCGTCAGGGCATTCGAAGCCGAAGGCGGCATGATCGAGGCCAAGTGCACCGATCAGTCCAACAAGATGTGGGAAATCTATATCGATCCGGCCTCCGGCGCGGTAAAGAAGATTTCCGGGAACGACTGAGATGTCCGACAACGCAAATACAGGAGGAGGGGCGAAAGTCGCCCCTCCCGATCCGTGGGACCCGCTGGTGCGGATCAGCCACTGGACGATCGCCGCCGCCGTCATCATCAACGGGCTCTTGTCCAAACCGGGCGGCACGGTCCATGTCTGGGTCGGCTGGATCGCCATGTCGGTTCTGGCGATCCGGCTGGGCTGGGGGCTTCTCGGACCGCGCGAGGCGCGCTTTTCCGCCTTTCCGCCGGACCCGAAGGCCGCCGTCTCGCACCTGCTCTCGGTCATCCGGGGCAAGCCGCGCGAGTATCCCTCGCACAATCCCGCAGGGGCCATGATGGTCTATGCGCTCTGGGCGATGCTCGCCGTCGTGATCGCCACGGGCCTGATCATGACCGACGCCAAGAGCCCGATCACGATCGCGGAGGAACGGGCGGCCGTGGAACAGGGCGACTGGTCGAGCCTTGCCAATCGCAGCGCCGGGGACGATAGTGACGACAGTCTTGCCCAGAGCGACATCGTCAAGGGGGTTCATGAAACCGCCGCCAACCTGATGCTCATTCTGGCGCTCATTCACGTCGCAGGCGTCGCCGTCGAAAGCCACGCGCTTCGCCGAAACCTTGTCCGCCCGATGATCAAGGGTCCGCCGAAATGACGAACAGGCCGGAAGCACGAAGGCAGGGGCGATCGCAGACGATCGCCCTTGCTGCGTTCATGCTGATGCAGGCCGTCGCCGCCGTGTTTTTCGTCGCCGATGCGACCCGTGACCTCTTTGAAAAACCGCCCGGCGCCCATTCGATCATCGAGGCGCTGATCGCCGTCACGCTGGTCGCCGGCATTTTCCTTGCCGGCTGGCAGCTTCGTCTGACACTTGAACGCATGTATGCCCAGGAAAAGGCGCTCGACACGGCGCGCGGCGATTTCATCCGCATCATCGACACGCAGTTCGACGACTGGGGTTTGACGCCGGCGGAACGCGAAGTCGGGCTTCTGGCGCTGAAGGGGCTTGATATCTCGGAGATCGCCCGCCTGCGCGGCGCGGCGCAGGGAACCGTGCGCGCCCAGATGACGCGCATTTACGCCAAGGCCGGCGTCTCCGGCCGCGCCCAGTTTGCCGCGTGGTTCGTCGAGGATCTTTTGGGCGATGGCATCGGCAGGCCGGATGACGCTGCCTGAGAGGTCTCACTCCACCTCCGGCAGTCTTTCCCGCCAGATTTCCGCGTAAGCGTTGAGTTCAGCGAGACCCGACAGCGGTTCGGGATGGGGCCTGAAGGCGGAGAGCTTGACCCCGCCGACCGCGAGGCCTGCCGCGCCGGCGCTGGTGCCGCTGCCCGGGCTTTTCTCCACCGGACGGCCGGTCGCGGCCGAAAGCATGGAGAGATAGTCGTGGTTTTCGGCAAACGGGCCTTCCACGATTACCGGTCCAGAAGCCCCGGTCAGGTCAAGGCAGATCGCCGTCATCAGCGCCAGATACCAGGAAACGCCGAGAAGACGCATGCCGGGCGTCAGATGATGCTCGTCCACCGTCCAGCCGCCGATGATCCCCTGAAACGGCCCGGTATCGCCGAGCACCGACGGCATCATCATGATCCGGTTCTTCAGCATCGCCTTGCGGTCGTCTTCGGTGACGGCAACCTCGCCGCCGGGCGCCGCCACCTCGAAGACCCGTCCGCCCATGAACCGGGCGGAGGGCACCGGATCGCCATAGGCGTTGACGTTGATCAGCGTATCCCGGCTTTCATCCAGAGCCGGCGGATGCCCGCCAACCGCCATGGCAATCACCCAGGTGCCTGTCGAGACCACGGAGAAAGGTTGCGCCCTCGACCATAGATGCGGCAGCAGCGAGGCGTTGGAATCGTGAATGCCGGCGAAAACCGGGCAGTTTGGGGCAAGCCCGGTCTTCCTTGCGATTTCCGGCAGAACCTCACCCAGCTTGTCATCGGCTTTGACAAGCTCTCCCATCTTGCCAAAGAGACCGAGTTCACCCACCAGCGAGGAGAACGTCCTGGAGCGCGGCGACCACAGATCGGTGTGGCACCCCCAACTCGTTGCCTCGCCGGCGCGCCGGCCGGTCAGACGAAAGCCCCAATATTGCGGATAGGGCAACACGCAGTCGATCATCGCGAATTCATCGGGAAATTTTGTCTTCTGCCAGAAGAGTTGCGCGCCGATATTCAGCCCCATGGCGAGGCGCGGAGAGCCGGTTTCGGCAAAGGGCGGGCGGATTTCTTCGTAGTCAGCGCGGGTTTCGTCGGGGCCGGCATGCTCGTAGTCGAGCACCGGGAGCGCCAGCGTTCCGTCCCGCTTCAAAAGAGCCGCCGTCGCGCCATGGGTGGTCACGGAAATCGCATCGACGCCATGTTCCTTCTGAAATTCGGCAAGCGCTTCCAGAATGAAGTCGAACAGATCATCCACCTCGAAATGCGGATAGGGCGAATGGCCCGTCACTTCGTTTCGTTTCGACCGTGTGTCGATTTCGCTCGCCGCTTCGAGGTCATAGAGGATGACCTTGGCATTGGTCTTGCCGATATCGATGACCGCGACCTTGCGGATGTCACTCATTGCGCCTCACCCCGTCTGAACCGCCTTGCGATCCTCGTATAGAGCACAGGCAATGCGATGACGCCAATCAGCAGAAGACCGATGAAGATCGACATGACGATGCCCGGCACATTCATCAACCCGAAGCCGAAGGTGACGAGCCCCATGATGAAGGCGGCGAGCACAACGCCGATGATCGTGCCCGCGCCGCCGAGAATGTTGATGCCGCCCAGCACCACCATGGTGACGATCTCCAGCTCCCAGCCAAAGGCGATCGACGGCCGCGTCGAGCCGAGGCGCGAGGTCAGGCAGATTGCCGCCATGCCGGACATGGCCCCGGTCATCAGGAACAGCAGGAACTTCACCCGCCCGACCCGGATGCCGGAGAAGCGCGCGGCGGTGGCGTTGTTGCCGATCGCATAGACCATGCGGCCAAAGCTCGTCAGATGCAGCAGGATGCCGAACAGCACCGCCATGACGGCAAACAGCACGAATTCGAAGGAGATGACCCAGAAGACATAGCCCTGGCCGAAATAGGCGAAATCCGACGGGTAACCGGTAAAGGCTTTGTCCCCGAGCACCACATAGGAGAGCCCGCGGAAGAGGCTCATCGTACCGATGGTAACGACGATGGACGGCAGGCCGAGACCGGTGATCAGAAAGCCGTTGAAGGCGCCGCACAACAGACCGACGCCAAGGCCGATGGCCACCAGTTCCGGCGTTCCCATGCCAAACTGCGCGGCAAACCCCATGGCCGTTGACGCCAGCGCGATGATGGCGGCAACCGAGAGATCAATCTCGCCCGATATGATCACCAGCGCCATGGCAAAGGCGATCAGCGCCTTTTCGGTGAAGTTGAAGGTCGCATCCGACAAGTTCCACGCATCGAGGAAATAGGGCGAGGCGAAACTGTTGACGATGAAGATCGCGACCACCACCACGACCAGCAGGCTCTCCCAACTGCGGGCCATGCGGTGAGCGCGCCCATGTAGGCGATCGGGCACAAAGCGCGTTTCGCTGACACTCATAGCGCATGCTCCGCTTTTTTCAGGATGACGCGGCCCTTGACGCGCGAGGAGCGCGCATTGACGGCAACCGCGATGATGATGACCGTGCCCGAAATCGCCATCTGCCAGAAGGGCGAGACATCGATGACCGGCAGCGCATTCTTGATGATGCCGAGAAAGAGCGCGCCAAGCACCGCGCCGATCGCCGTCCCCGCGCCGCCGGCAATCGAGATGCCGCCGATGACACAGGCGGCGACCACGTCCAGCTCGAAACCGTTGGCGATATCGACATAGGCAACGGCGTAGCGCGCGGTCCAGAGATAACCGGCAAGACCGGCCAGCGCACCGGCAACCAGATAGGCGAAGAAATGCGTGCGACCAACGGAAATGCCGGTGTAGACGGCAGCATGCGGATTGCCGCCGACGGCATAGAAGGCGCGCCCCAGCCGGGTCATGACCAGCACCGCCATCATCACCACGATGACGGCGAGCGAGAACCAGGCGAGCACCGGAATGCCGAGAAACACGGCGCGCGGCACCGCCTTGAAGGCATCGGTCATCTCATGGGCATTGACCCAGGCACCGCCGGTCAGAAGAAAGATCGTGCCGCGATAGATGGTCATCGTGCCCAGCGTCACCACGATGGGCGGGATCGACAGGCGCCAGACCAGAAGTCCGTTGATCGCGCCCAGCACCGAGCCGCTGATGACGGCGGCAACCAGCAGAAAGATCACCGGTAAATCCGGGAAAGCGACGTTCAGGAGCGCTGCGATGGTGCCGGACAGCGCCAGATTGGCGGCGATGGAAAGATCGATGCCGCGCGAGAGAATAACGGCGGCTTGTCCCAGCGCCAGAATGATCAGGATCGCCGTGTCATTATAGATCGAAACGAGATTGCGCGGGGCGACAAAACCCGGAAAACGCAGCTCGATCGCGCCGACCAGCATCAATATGGCGACGAAGAGCAGCGCTTCGCGGTGTTTGAAGATGCGCGCCATCATGCCGCCGCCCCGATGCCGGCGGCCGCCCGCACCAGCTTCTCCGCCGACATTTCATCGCGGGCGAGTTCGGCGGCGATCCGCCCCTCGCGCATGACGATGACCCGGTCGGACATGCCGAGAATTTCCGGAATTTCAGACGAGACCATGATGATGGAAAGCCCCCTGCCCGCAAGCTCGCTCATGAAGGCATGAACGGCGGATTTAGACCCGATATCGATGCCCTTGGTCGGTTCATCGAGAATGATCACCTTCGGCTCGGTGGCCAGCCACTTGGCAATCACCACCTTCTGCTGGTTACCGCCGGAAAGGTTGCCGACCGGCTGGTCCAGCGACGCGGCCCTGAGATCCAGCCGCTCGGTATATTCCCGCGCCAGCGCAAATTCCTCGGCCATGCGGACAAAGCCCTTGTGCGAGACCTTGGCGAGCGACGGCAGCGTGACGTTTTCGAAGATCGGCATGGCCGTGATCGTGCCCTGCGTGCCGCGCTCTTCCGGCACATAGACGATGCCCTGCTTCACCGCTTCCGAGGGCGATCGGATGACGGCAATCTCGCCATCGATGCGCACAGCGCCCGCCGAGGGTTTTGTAATCCCGAACAGCGCCTGCATGAATTCCGACCGCCCCGCCCCGACAAGACCGTAAAAGCCGAGAATTTCACCGCGCCGGAGCGTGAAGTTTATATCCTCGAACTCGGTCGGATGGCGATAGCCGGCGACCGTCAGCACCGGCCCGCCGATTTCGACGTCCTGCTTGGGGAAGACCTGGTCGACCGGCCTGCCGACCATCAGTTCCACCAGCGAGTTTTCATCCGTCTCGGCGATCCTGCCCTCACCCACCATCTCGCCGTCACGAAAGACGGTATAGCGGTCGGCGATACGAAAAATCTCGTCGAACTTGTGTGAGATGAACAGGATCGCCTTGCCATCCGACTTCAGCTTCTCGACCAGTTCGTAAAGCTCCTCGATCTCCTTTTGCGACAGGGCCGCCGTCGGCTCATCCATGATCACCACGCGGGCATCGACGGAAAGCGCGCGGGCGACGGCGACCATGTGCCGGTTGGCGATGCCGAGTTCGGACAGGCGATGGCGCGGGTCGATGCGCGCGCCGATACTGTCGAGAATATCGCGGGCGCGATCATGGATCTGCTTCCAATCGATCAGGCCGAAACGGTTGGTCGGCGCGTGACCGATGAAGATGTTTTCGGCAACCGTCAGCGCGTCGAACAATACGGTTTCCTGGTGGATGGCGGTCACGCCATGCTCGCTTGCCGCTTCCGCCGTCGGGAAGCTGACCTTTTCGCCGTCCATCCTGATTGCGCCGCCGTCGGGCTGATAAATGCCCGTCAGGATTTTCACGAGCGTCGATTTTCCAGCGCCGTTCTCGCCCACAAGCGCGGTCACCTCGCCCGGATAGAGCCGAAGCGAGACATCCGACAGCGCGCGCACGCCGGGAAAGGTCTTGGTGATGCCGTCAAGCGCGATGGCGGCGTTCTGCTGTGCGTCTGGCATCTTTGGTCTGCCGTGTTGTTGGTTCGTCGGCCCGCCTGAAGGCGAGGCGGGGCTTTTGTGGCAAGGGCGGCTACCACGCGCGTTGAGGTAGATGTTCTCGTAAGCGCTGCCGCCACCAATCTCCTCCTTGAGGGGGAGATGTCGCGAAAGCGACAAAGAGGGGTAGAGGGCGCAAGCCCTCAAAGCCGCAATCTCCGTGCTACCGGATAGGGTTCACCCCCCTCTGCCCCTTTCGGGGCATCTCCCCCTCAAGGGGGGAGATCGATTTAGGTTTAAGCCCGACAGCGCCGAGGAAGCCGCCCGCAGCGGCGGGCTGCCGCATGGCCACTTTGCCTCTTTTTCATGTGAACTCGAGGCAGGGTGACCACGCGACAGCCCCGTCCCGGGAGGCTCAGAAGATGTCCTTGAACTTATCGATATTCGACTTGTCGTAGACGAAGGGATCGGCCATGGCGCCGGCATTGTCGTCATCCAGCGTCAGTTCGCCAAGGCGGCCCATGGAAAGCTCTGCCCCCGGTTCGGCTTTCGCGCCGTCGATCAGGTCGTTCGACAGCATGACGGCGGCATAGCCAAGGTCGATCGGGTTCCAGATGGCGAAGGATTTCGACGCGCCATTGTCGACATAAGCCGCCATCTCGGAGGGCAGGCCGAGGCCGGTGACGTTGATCTCGCCGATCTTGCCCTCGTCCGTCACGGCCTGGGCCGCGGCGACAATGCCGACGGAGGTCGGCGCGATGATCGCTTTCAGGTCCGGATAGGACTGGATCAGGCCCTGGGTCTCGCGATAGGACTTGTCGAACAGGTCATCGCCGTAAACCGTGGTAACGACGTCGATCCCCGGATAGTCGCCCTTCACCTTGTTCATTTCCTCGATCCAGGTGTTCTGGTTCGTGGCTGTCGCCGAAGCCGAAAGCACGGCGACCTCGCCGCCGTCCGGCAGGTTGTCGGCGGCCAGCTTTATGATCATGTTGCCGATCAGCGGGTTGGACGAAGGGTTCAGGTGCACCATGCGGCCCTCGGGTGCCACGCCGGAATCCCAGGAGACGACCTTGATGCCGCGCTGCATGGCGCGTTTCAGCGCCGGGACCAGAGCATCCGGGTCATTGGCCGAAATCGCAATCGCGTCGACCTTCTGGGCGATCAGCGAATTGATGACGTCGATCTGGCCTTCGGCGGTCGTATCGGTCGGGCCCGTGTAAATCAGTTCGACATCGCCGATTTCCTTGGCGGCCTCTTCCGCGCCTTCGGCAGCGGCCTCGAAAAAGCCGATGCCGAGCGCCTTCACCACCAGCGCGATCTTCTTGTCGGCGGCGTGTGCGCCTTGCGCAACGAGCGCGGTGGAGAGCAATGCTCCCACGAGAACTTTCTTCAAAATGCCCATCTTTCTCCTCCAGTTGATGAACAGGGTGCAGGCTGGCTCTTCTCCTCCAAGGCTCAGCCCGAACCGGTTTCCTCCATTGCCTGCGCATCGGCGATGATCACCGAAACGCCGGCCTCCTCCAGCATGCGGGCGTCGGACGCCTGCAGCCCGGAATCGGTAATCACGGTCGAGATTCTTTTCAGCCCGCAAAGGATCAGGCTCGACCGCTGCTTGAATTTTGACGAGTCGACCAGAACCACGAGTTCCTCAGCCTGGTCGATCAGCTTCTGTTCCGCCTGGATCAGCAGCGGATCGGCCTCCATCAACCCGAGCGGGCCGATCCCCTGCGCCCCCATGAACATGCGCTTTGCCCAGAAATTGCGGGTCACGTCGTTTTCGAAGGGGCTCAGAATGACGTTCTGCTCGCGGTAGATCACGCCCCCCGACAGCATCACCGTGTTCTTCGAATGCTTCAGCAGATGCTCCGCGATCGGAAAGGAATTGGTGAAGACCTGCAGCCGGCGATTAGCGAGGTGATGGACCATCTGAAACGTGGTTGTGCCGCCGTTGATGATGACGGAATCGCCGTCATCGCACAGCGCGACCGCCGCCTTGGCGATCGCCTGCTTCTGACGCGCGTTCATCGTCTGGTTGACGCTGAAAGGCCGGCCGGCAAGGCCGACGAATTGCGGCGGCCTGAGCGCCTCCGCCCCGCCGCGCACCCGGCGCAGGCGCTTGGCCACATGCAGAGCCGCGATATCGCGCCTGATCGTCGCCTCGGAGCTTTCCGTCAGATCGACGAGCTCCGCCACGGTGACAACCGGCTTTTCCTGTATCGCCGACAGGATGATGCGATGACGCTCTTTCTCGTGCATGGGGCCTCCCTTTTTGACAGAGTTCAGTGATTTTCCGTCAGTGTCAATCAAAAATAGTCATGCTGCATTGCGATAATGTTATTTTTGATCGAAATTGAGCGTTTCTGATTGACAAGACCAACGTTCGGAGGGATTTTGCCGGGGAAGAACCAGGCCGAGAGGCCGCGAAGGAGGAAACGATGGCGAATGAAACCCGGGCCGCCCGGCTTGAGAACCTGTGGGATGACGGCAAGGCTGCCGGGATGAGCGAATCCGAGCTTCTGCTCTATCGCTCCAATCTTCTGGGCTCCGACAAGCGCATCACCAATTACGGTGGCGGCAACACCTCCGCCAAGGTGATGGAAAAGGATCCGCTCACCGGTGATCAGGTCGAGGTGCTTTGGGTCAAGGGCTCCGGCGGCGATGTCGGCACCATCAGGATGGACGGCTTTGCCACGCTCTACATGAAAAAGCTCAACGCGCTGAAGGGCCTTTATCGCGGCATCGAGCATGAAGACGAGATGGTGGGCTACCTCCCCCACTGCACCTTCAACCTGAACGCCCGCGCGGCTTCCATCGACACGCCGCTGCATGCCTATGTGCCGAAAAAGCACGTCGACCACATGCACCCCGACGCGATCATCGCCATAGCGGCTTCCGCCGATTCCAAGGCGCTGACGCAGGAGATTTTCGGCGGCGAGATCGGCTGGCTGCCGTGGAAGCGTCCCGGCTATGAACTGGGCCTCTGGCTCGGGAAATATTGCGAGGAAAATCCGGATGCGCGCGGCGTGATCCTGGAAAGCCATGGCCTTTTCACCTGGGGCGATACGGCCAAGGAAAGCTACGAGACCACGCTGGAGATCATCAACAAGGCCATGGCCTGGCTCGACGCCAGGATCGAAGGCCCGGTTTTCGGCGGCCCGAAGGTGAAGACGCTGGCCGCTGAAGAGCGTCGCGCCATTGCCGAAAAGCTGATGCCGAAGATCCGCGGCATGATCTCCGAAACCGAGGGCAAGCTCGGCCATTTCGACGATCAACCGGCTGTGCTGGAATTCGTCGCCTCCAACCGTCTTCACGAACTGGCCGCGCTCGGCACCTCCTGCCCCGACCATTTTCTCCGAACGAAAATCCGCCCGCTGGTCGTCGATTTCGACCCGGAACACCCGGATATCGACGGGACGGTTGCCGGCCTGCCGGACGCAATCGCCGCCTACCGCGAGGACTACGCCGCCTATTACGAGCGCTGCAAGCACGACAATTCGCCGGGCATGCGCGACCCGAACGCGGTGATCTATCTGGTGCCCGGCGTCGGCATGATCTCCTTTGCCAAGGACAAGGCGACCGCCCGCATCTCGGCGGAGTTCTACGTCAACGCCATCAATGTCATGCGCGGCGCATCCTCGGTCTCGACCTATCAGGGCCTTTCAGAACAGGAGGCCTTTGATATCGAATACTGGCTTCTGGAAGAGGCAAAGCTGCAGCGGATGCCGAAACCGAAGCCGCTTGCCGGTAGAATAGCGCTCGTTACCGGCGGCGCCGGCGGCATCGGCAAGGCCACCGCCTTCCGGCTTGCGGGCGAAGGCGCCTGCGTGGTGCTGGCCGATATCGATGACGCCGCGCTTGAAACCGCCAAGGCCGAGCTCTCCTCCGTCTTCAGCAAGGATATCGTGCGCGGCGTGCACCTGAACGTCACGGACGAGGCCGAAGTCGCCAGGGGCTTTGCCGATACGGTGGTGGAATTCGGCGGGCTTGATATTCTGGTCTCCAATGCCGGTCTCGCCTCCTCCGCACCGATCGAGGAGACGACGCTCGATCTCTGGGACAAGAACATCGCCATTCTGGCAACCGGCTATTTCCTCGTCTCGCGCGAGGCCTTCCGCCTGTTCCGCTACCAGAATGCCGGCGGCAATGTCGTGTTCGTCTCCTCCAAGAACGGCCTTGCCGCCTCGCCCGGCGCATCCGCATACTGCACGGCGAAGGCCGCCGAAATTCATCTGGCCCGCTGCCTGGCGCTCGAAGGGGCAAGCGCCCAGATCCGCGTCAACACCGTCAATCCGGATGCCGTGCTGCGCGGATCGAAGATCTGGACCGGCGAGTGGAAGGAACAGCGCGCCGCCGCCTACAAGATGTCGACGGACGACCTCGAAGCGCATTACCGCGAACGCTCCATGCTGAAGCGCTCGGTGTTCCCGGAGGATATCGCGGAAGCCATCTACTTCCTTGCCTCCGACATGTCGGCGAAGTCGACCGGAAACATCATCAATGTGGATGCGGGCAATGCGGTGTCGTTTCCGCGGTAGAGGCAGAAGGGGCGCGGTCAGGTGGAATGTCGGAGTGCCGCCGTCGGCCCGGCGAGGACGACACGCCCTCCCCACCCTCTGCGTCATCTTCGGGCTTTTCCCGAGGATCCAAGCCCCCTTTACCACGAAAGGAGCGTGCGGGGTCTGGAGGCGTAAGCGCAAAAGCAGCGGACTCCGCTCGCGGCATATGTGGTTAGATGCTCGGGACAAGCCCGAAGATGACGGAAGAGAGGGGCGGACGCGGTGGAGCACCCTGCCTCGCCGCGCGACCGATCTCCCCCCTTGAGGGGGAGATGCCCGACAGGGCAGAGGGGGGTGAACCCTCCCGGAGAGCAAGGTATCTGCGGCTTACGCCCGATACCCCTCTCTGTCGCTTTCGCGACATCTCCCCCTCAAGGGGGGAGATTGGTGGCTGCAGGCTCTTGCGGCTCTCACAAATTCAGCAGGCCCTGCCGCCTGCAACGGGAGGAAACGATGGAAGAAATGATCGACAGCGGCGTGCTTTCCGCAGAGAATGACAAGCGCGCAAAAGACCTGGAGACGGACTACAACGCCCTCGGCGAAAAGCTCGCCCGTCGCGGAGTCAGCATTGATGACGTCACGGCCAAGGTTGCCGCTTACGGCGTCGCCGTGCCCTCGTGGGGGGTCGGCACCGGCGGCACGCGCTTTGCCCGCTTCCCCGGCGCCGGCGAGCCGCGCCACATCTTCGACAAGCTGGAAGACTGCGCTGTGATCCAGCAGCTGACGCGCGCCACCCCCACCGTCTCGCTGCATATCCCGTGGGACAAGGTGGACGACCTTTCCGAACTGCGCCAGCGCGGGGAAGCGCTCGGCCTCGGCTTCGACGCGATGAATTCCAACACTTTCCAGGATCAGGAAGGTCAGGAACACTCTTACAAATACGGCTCACTCTCCCACTCCGATGCGGCGACGCGGCAGCAGGCGATCGACCACAACATCGAATGTATCGAGATCGGCAAGGCGCTCGGCTCGAAGGCGCTGACCGTGTGGATCGGCGACGGTTCGAACTTTCCCGGCCAGAGCCATTTCACCCGGCAGTTCGAGCGCTATCTGGAGGCGATGAAGAGCATCTATACAGCCCTTCCCGACGACTGGCGCATCTTCTCCGAGCACAAGATTTTCGAACCGGCCTTCTATTCCACGGTGGTGCAGGACTGGGGCACGAACTACCTGATCGCCAAGGAACTCGGGCCGAAGGCCTTCTGCCTCGTCGACCTCGGCCACCATGCGCCGAACGTCAATATCGAGATGATCGTCGCGCGCCTCATCCAGTTCGGCAAGCTGGGCGGCTTCCATTTCAACGACAGCAAATATGGTGACGACGACCTCGACACGGGCTCGATCGATCCGTTCCGCCTGTTCCTCGTCTTCAACGAACTGGTGGATGCGGAAGGCGCCCCCGGTTTCAACCCCGCCCACATGCTCGACCAGTCGCATAATGTCACCGATCCGATCGAGAGCCTGATGCGCTCGGCGATCGAGGTTCGCCGCGCCTATGCGCAGGCGCTTCTCGTCGATCGGGCGGCTCTTGCCGGTTTCCAGAACGACAATGATCCGATGATGGCATCGGAAACGCTGAAGGACGCCTTCCGCACCGATGTCGGCCCGATCCTCGCCATGGCCCGCAAACGCGCCGGCGGCGCTGTCGACCCGATCGCCGCCTATCGCGCTTCCGGCTACCGGCGGAAGGTCGCAGGCGAACGCCCGGCCGTCACCGGCGCCGGCGGTGGCATCGTTTAAGCGGCAAAAAGGCGGGGATATCCCATGGAAACCATCGCATTCCGCATGAACCTCAATGCCGGTCAGGCGGCGGAATACAAGCGTCGCCACGACGCAATCTGGCCGGAGCTTGCCACTGTGCTGAGAGAGGCCGGCGTCTCGGACTATTCAATCTGGCTCGATGAGGAAACCCATCATCTGTTCGCGGTGCTGAAACGCACCGACGACCATACGATGGACAATATTCCGAAAACCGAGGTCGTGCGCCGCTGGTGGGACTTCATGGCCGATATCATGGCGACCAGACCGGATAATGCACCGGTCGAAGTCCCGCTCAGGAAGATGTTTCATCTGCCCTAGATCGCTTGCTTGTTTCTTTGTGTCATTGGCGGATGCAAGGACGCAGAAACCCGATGCTGTCTGGCGAGCCCGGACAGCATCGAAGCCTTTTCTGATCGCAAGCCTATTGAAATCAGGTCATTTCCCGCCCATCTCACAGGCGTATTCAAAACGCTCCCGCGCACGTAAAGTCCGGTCTTCCGCCGCGCCTTCCGTGTCGCATTTCTTGTTTCATCACCAAATATGGGAGGCCTTCATGGCTGATAAACTGGCTGACAAGGCAGGCACCTTTTCCATTGGCGGCGCGCTCACCGTAAACCGGCTCGGCTTCGGCGCAATGCGCATTACCGGCAAGGGCATCTGGGGCGAACCTGATGATCGTGCCGGCGCGATCGAAACGCTGAAGCGGCTGCCGGAACTCGGCATCGATTTCATCGACACCGCCGACAGTTATGGGCCGGACATTTCCGAATGGCTGATCAAGGAAGCACTGCATCCCTATTCCGCCGTGAAGATTGCCACCAAGGGCGGCCTCACCCGCACCGGCGCGAATGTCTGGTTGCCGGTCGGCCGCCCGGAATATCTCCGCCAGCAGGTCCACAAAAGCCTGCGCAACCTTGGCGTCGAGCAGATCGATCTCTGGCAGCTTCACCGTATAGACAGCAAGGTGCCGGCCGACGAGCAGTTCGGTGCGATCAAGGAATTCCTCGATGAGGGCCTGATCGCCCATGCGGGCCTCTCGGAAGTTTCGGTCGACGAGATCAAGGCTGCCGAGAAGGTGTTCAAGGTTTCGACCGTGCAGAACCGGTACAACCTTGTGGACCGCACCAGCGAGGATGTTCTCGACTATTGCGCGGAAAACAATATCGGGTTCATTCCATGGCATCCGCTGGCAGCCGGCAATCTCGCCAATCCGGGTTCGCTGCTCGATGACATTGCGAAACAGCACGATGCGGCGCCGAGCCAGATTGCACTTGCTTGGGTACTGAAGAGGAGCCCGGTCATGCTGCCGATCCCCGGCACCTCCAAGGTCAAGCACCTGGAGGAAAATGTCGCGGCGGCGAATATCACGCTGTCGGACGACGAATTTGCCGCCCTCGACGCCGAGGGCAAGAAGGCCTTCGCCGAAGCCGCCTGATGCCTCAAGCCGCCGGTCACCCCCGGCGGCTTTTCTCTTGGACACGCACATTCAGGACGAAACCCGATGGACTATGTGAAGCTCGGCCGCACCGGCCTCGATGTCTCCCGCCTTTGCCTTGGCTGCATGACCTACGGCGTACCGGAGGCTGGCACCCATCCCTGGTCGCTGCCGGAGGAGCAGAGCCGGCCCTTTATCCGCAAGGCGGTCGAGGACGGGATCAACTTCTTCGATACCGCCAATGTCTATTCCGCCGGAACGTCGGAGGAGATCGTCGGCCGCGCGCTGAAGGAATTCGCGCGGCGCGAGGAAATCGTCATCGCCACCAAGGTGATGAACCGCATGCATGAAGGCCCCAACGGCATGGGCCTGTCGCGCAAGGCGATCATGCAGGAGATCGACAATTCGCTCCGCCGTCTCGGAACGGATTACGTCGACCTCTACCAGATCCACCGCTTCGATTATGGCACACCGATCGAGGAGACGCTCGAGGCGCTCCATGATGTGGTGAAGGCCGGGAAGGCGCGCTATATCGGCGCTTCATCCATGCATGCCTGGCAGTTCGCCACCATGCTCGCCACCCAGAAGGCCAATGGCTGGGCAAAGTTCGTCACCATGCAGAACTATGTGAACCTGCTTTACCGCGAGGAAGAGCGCGAGATGCTGCCGCTCTGCAAAGCCGAAGGCATCGGCGTCATTCCCTGGAGCCCGATGGCGCGCGGCCGCCTGACGCGCCCCTGGGACACGACCACGGGCCGTTCGGAGACGGACGAATTCGGCAAGACGCTTTATGCCGAAACGGCCGAATCCGACCGAAAGGTGGTCAATGCCGTCGCCGCAATCGCCAATGAGCGCGGCGTGCCGATGGCCCGCGTGGCGCTCGCCTGGGTCCTGTCGAAGCCCGAGGTTTCCGCCCCGATCGTCGGCGCCTCTAAGCCGCATCATCTTGATGATGCCGAGGCGGCGCTGGCGCTGAAACTGACGGCGGAAGAGATCGAAAGGCTTGAGGCCTCTTACGTCCCGCATCGCGTGGTTGGGTTCAAGTAACGCCCGGCAAACACGGCAACCGGACAAGGCGGTCCGGTTTTGCCTAAACAAAACATAGGCCTGCGACATATTGTCTACTTCACCTCCGGCTCACGGTTGAGGCCGGGGGAACTTTCGTGTTAATGAAGCGTTCACTAAAAGTTGTGTCCCTGAAACGGGACACGGCGGGGAGGCCACTATTGCTTCTGTACGGGGAGGGTACAGCGGCAAATTCGTTTACGCCGGACGGCACATGCTGCGGTCCTGAGCGACGGGTGGCCCCCGCCAGCCAAGAAGCCGGACCGCTGATGCGGTCCGGCGGCCGGCCGCTCCCCGAGGCGCAAATTCCTCGTCTCTCCCTGGCCGGCCGAGCGCGACGGCGCCGATCAAGCCGTTGTCTGAATATCCCTCCCGACAGCCGTTTCCCGCGGGTGGTTCCTCCACTCGCCTTCCGCCTCCTCACCGAGGCCCGCACTGTTCAAATCGGAGGATTGACGATGAAGAGAACTGCCCTGGCCCTTGCCACACTGATGACGACCACCGCCCTGCCCGCCGGCGTCTTTGCCGCGACAGAGCTCTCCATGTGGTATCACGGCGCGGGCAACCCGACGGAATCGAGCATTCTCGAAGGGATCGTTGCCGATTTCAACGCAAGCCAGGATGACTGGGAGGTCGTGCTCGAAAGCTTTCCGGAGGATTCCTACAACGGTTCCGTCACCGCTGCGGCGCTTGCCGGAAACCTGCCGGACATCATCGACGTCGACGGGCCGATCATGCCGAACTGGGCCTGGTCCGGCTACATGCAGCCGCTGCCGATCGACGAAAGCGCGATCGAAGGCTTCCTTCCGGGCGCCATCGGCAAATGGGACGGCCAGATCTACTCGATCGGCCTTTGGGACGCCGCGCTGGCGATGATGACGCGCCAGTCCTACCTCGACGAATACGACATCCGCAAACCGACGCTGGACGATCCCTGGACGGCCGAGGAGTTCGACGACATCCTCGTCAAGCTGAAGGACAGCGGCGATTTCGATTATCCGCTGAACCTCGGCATGGCAGACAATGGCGAATGGTACACCTATGCCTTCCTGCCCTTCCTGCAGTCCTTCGGCGGCGATCTGGTCGACCGTTCCGATTACCAGACCGCGGAGGGCGTGCTGAACGGGGACGAGGCAATCGCCTTCGGCGAATGGTGGCAGTCGCTGTTCGAGCGCGACCTTGCGCCCGGCACCAGCCAGGACCCGGCCGACCACCAGAACGGCTTCATCGATGGCGATTATGCCATCGACTGGAACGGCAACTGGACGGCGCGCGCCAAGCTCGATGCCTTTGACGATGTCGTTTTCCTGCCGGCACCCGATTTCGGCAACGGCCCGAAGATCGGCGCGGCAAGCTGGCAGCTCGGCGTCTCGGCGGCGTCCGAACACCCCGAGGGCGCAGCGGCCTTCATCGAATTTGCCCTCCAGGACAAGTATCTCGCCGAGTTCTCCAACGCCATTGGCCTTGTTCCGGCAACCGAGGGCGCTGCCGCAATGTCGGAATACTACAAGGAAGGCGCGCCGCTCGCCGTCTTCTACGGCCTTTCCGACGCGCAGGGCACGCTTCGGCCCGTAACGCCCGGCTATGTGGTCGAAACCAGCGTGTTCCAGAAGGCGATTTCCGACATGGCCAACGGCGCCGATGTCGCCGATACGCTCGACGGCGCGGTCGACGAGATCGACACCGATATCGACCGCAACCAGGGCTACGGCCACGACTGATCAGGCGGGGTGAGAGGGGCCGGCTTCGGCCGGTCCTTTTGGTTCAAGAACGGACGGGCGGCACGCTCCAAACAATCTCCCCCCTTGAGGGGGAGATGTCGCGAAAGCGACAGAGGGGTAATGGGCACAAGCCGCCAGCGCCGTGCTCCCGGAAAGGGTTCACCCCTCTCTGCCCTGCCGGGCATCTCCCCCTCAAGGGGGGAGATTGAAACATGGCAAGGCGTCGTTCGATTCAAATGTGCGGCTTTTGAGGAGAGGCAGACCAGCCGACCCGCCGTCTCCTCGGCATAAGGACAGGACAGGCACATGAGCCGGAAACTGACGGAGAACAATGGAGCGGGCTGGGCCTTTGCCGCGCCGTCGATCCTGCTCATCGGCCTCTTCATCATCCTCCCGTTCTTTCTGGCCATCGGCTTCTCGCTCACCGACCAGCGACTGATCTCCCCCAATCCGACGCGCTATGTCGGCATGGAAAACTACCGCGACCTGCTCGGCCTCAACGTCATCAGGATCGAGCCCGAACGCGATGACAGCGGCCTGTTGGCGCGCGATGATGACGGCGCGCTGGAATATCCGCGCGTGCGCTCCTTCACCCGTTCCGACGATTATCCGCAATATCGCGGCATGCGCGAATGGTTCCGCGTCCATGCGGGCAATACCGCCTATGTGGTGGTGGCGCGCGACGTCGTGTTCATGAAGGCGCTGACCAACACGCTGATCTTCGTCGCCGTCACGGCGCCGGTGCAGGCCGGTCTCGCTCTCTGCCTGGCGCTTCTGATCAATCAGCGACTGCGCGGGGTGAATGTCTTCCGCGCCGTCTTCTTCATGCCGGTCGTGGTCTCTATCGTCGTCGTCTCGCTTCTGTGGCGCTTTATCTATGACGGCAATGACGGGCTCCTGAACAGCCTGCTGTCCGGGCTCACCTTCGGCCTGTTCCAGCCGGTCGACTGGCTCGGCAATACGCAGACGGCACTCGGTTCGATCATCGCCATGTCGATCTGGCAGGCGGTCGGCTTCCACATGGTGATCTGGCTTGCCGGCCTGCAGACCATCCCGCCAACACTCTACGAGGCGGCGGCGATCGAAGGCTCGTCGAAATGGCAGACCTTCCGCTATGTCACCTGGCCGGGGCTCAGAAACACCGCCGTCCTCGTGCTCGTCGTGATCACTATGCAGTGCTTCGCCGTCTTCGCCCAGATCGACGTGATGACCAAGGGCGGGCCGCTCGATTCGACCCAGACGCTGGTCTACCAGGCGGTCGAGCGCGGCTATGGACGGCAGGATATCTCCGGCGGCTCGGCAATCTCGGTCGTGCTGTTCGTGCTGGTGCTCGCGATTTCTCTGGCGCAGCGCTATTTCACCCGGGAAAGGAACTGAGCGATGGCGGCGATTTCCGGCGACAATCACGGCCTCAGGCTCGTCACCCGCTACCTTGTGCTGGTTCTGGTGGCGCTCGTCTTCCTGCTGCCTCTTCTGTTCATGGTGATGTCGTCGCTCAAGCCCGATGCCCAACTCCTGCGCGACACGTCGTCGCTCAGGGCTTTCCTGCCCGTCGGCGACATCAGCCTGCAGAACTATGCCGATGCCTTCGAGCGCGCGCCGATCGGCCTGTTCGTCTTCAATTCGGTGATGATCACCACGCTCACCGTTCTGGCCTCGCTGTTCCTGTGCTCGCTCGGCGCCTTTTCCTTCACCTTCGTGCGCTGGCGCGGCAATGCGCTGGTGCTTTCCATAGTACTTGCCACGCTGATCATCCCGTTCGAGACGATCGCCATTCCGCTTCTGCTGTTCGTCTCGCGGCTGCCATGGGTCGGGGTGGACGGGCTCACCTGGGGCTGGCTCAACACCTACCGCGTCCAGATCATCCCCTGGATCGCCGATGCGCTGACGGTCTTTCTGTTCGTGCAGTATTTCAAGGACCTGCCGCGCGAACTGATCGAGGCGGCGCGGGCGGAAGGGGCAAGCTGGTGGCAGATCTACCGCCGCGTGGTGATGCCGCTTTCGGGCCCGGTCATCGCCACCGCCGCCATCCTGAAGGCTCTGAAGATGTACAATGAACAATATCTCTGGCCGCTGATCGTGGTCCAGGACGAGGCGCACCGGCCGATCATGGTCGGGCTTGGCTATTTCTTCCAGCTCAACGTGCCCTGGGGCGAGGTGATGGCGTATCTGTCGATGATCACCATCCCGGTTCTCGTCTTCTATCTGGTGCTGCAGCGCGCCTTCATCGCATCCATCGCATCCACCGGCGTCAAGGGCTGAGGGGAGAAACAAAATGGCAGAACTGGCGCTCAGGGACGTCCGCAAATCCTTCGGCAGGGTCGAGGTCATCAAGGGCGTCGACCTTGAAATCAAAGACGGCGAGTTCGTCGTCTTCGTCGGGCCTTCGGGGTGCGGAAAATCGACGCTCCTCAGAATGATCGCGGGTCTCGAGGATATCACCGAGGGCACGCTCGAAATCGGCGGCATGCGCGTCAACGATCTGCAGCCGAAGGAACGCGGCATTGCCATGGTGTTCCAGACCTATGCGATCTTCCCGCATATGTCAGTGCGCGAGAACGTCGCTTTCGGGCTGACGATTGCCGGCGTCGGCAAGAAGGAAAAGGAAGAAGCCGTCCAGCGGGCGGCGCGCATCCTGCAAATGGAACATCTGCTTGACCGCCGACCCTCGCAGCTTTCCGGCGGCCAGCGTCAGCGCGTGGCGATCGGCAGGGCCATCGTGCGCAATCCGAGCGTCTTCCTCTTTGACGAACCGCTGTCGAACCTCGATGCGGCGCTGCGTATGGACATGCGCATGGAAATCGGCAAGCTGCACAACCAGCTCGGCGCGACGATGATCTATGTGACCCACGACCAGGTCGAGGCGATGACGCTTGCCGACCGCATCGTGGTGCTGAAGGACGGCGCGGTGCAGCAGGTCGGCAGCCCGATGGAACTCTACCACGAGCCCGCCAACCTGTTCGTCGCCGGCTTCATCGGCTCGCCCTCGATGAATTTCATGGATGTCGACATTGTCGAGAAGGACGGCGATGCGATGACCGTGCAATCGGCGGCGCTCGACCCAGTCACGATTTCAGCGACCTGGTTTGACTTTTCCGAATCCTCAAAGGCCAGGCTGGGGCTCAGGCCGCAATATCTCGATGTGGTCGAGGACGGCACGGCGGGCGGTCTGCACGGCACGGTCTCGCTGGTCGAGCGTCTCGGCACGGAGACGGTGGTCAATGTCGAGCTCACGCGCGGCGGCCGCATCGTCGCGGCGCTTTCGGAGGACCGCCCACTTGAAACCGGCAGCAAGATCACGCTCGTCTTCGAACCCGCCAGGGCACATCTTTTCCCGTTGGAAGAGTAAACGCCCCGACCGGCGGGCCGGGGCGCAATTGGCGGGCGCTGTTCAGTTTGCGATTTCCACCGCGCGCTGTTCGTTGACCGTGGCTTCCGCCTCGTCAACGGCCGCGGTGAAGCTGGCGAAGATGTCCTCGCCGCCCGGCACCGAAGACTTGAACCAGTCGAAAACCGGATCGACGGCGGCCTTGAACTCGGCCTTTTCTGCCTCGCTCGGCACGTAGATCTCGCCGCCGGCTTCAAGGAAACCTTCATAGGCGGCAATTTCCTTGCGCTTGGGGCTGGCAAAGGTTGCCTGCTGCAGCGCGTAGAAGGCGTCAGCCACGATCGTCTTCTGCTCGTCCGAAAGACTCTGGAACCGTTCATTCGACATCCACCAGAAGGCGGCCATGTAGGAATGGCGGTCGAGCGTGATGAATTTCAGCCCGGCATCGGTGAACTTCATGTTCATGATGTCGGTAATGCCGTTGGCCGTGCCCTGCACCACGCCGGTCTGAAGCGAGGTGAAGAGTTCCGGCCAGGCGATCGGCGTCGGCGAGGCGCCGAGCGCGCGCACCAGTTCCTGCGGCAGTTCCGCCGGCACGGTGCGCAGCTTCATGCCCTTCATGTCGGCGGGCGTTTTGATCGTGTGCTCGGTATTGGCGAAATTGCGCCAGCCGCCGGTATTGCCGATCGTCATCAGGCGGATCGTGTCGCCGCTGTCGGCAAGCGCCAGATCGCGCAGTTCCGCGGTGAAGGGGCCGGACAGCACCTCCTCGGCCACCCGGTCATCATTCATCAGATAAGGCAGGTCGAGAATCTGCAGATAGGGAAAAAGGCCCGCCGCGCCGCCCGAGGTCGACATGTAGATGTCGATCGTGCTGTCGGCGATGCCCTGCAGGCATTCCTCGCCCGTGGCGCAGATCTGGGTGCCCATGAAAATCTCGACCGCGATCGCGCCGTTGGAGGCGTTCTCGATATGGTTCTTGAAGACGACGAGACCGTCATAATCCTCGTCATTCTCGTTGGAATTGGCCGTGGCGCGCAAGGTGATGTCGGCGGCCGCCGCAATCTGGCCCGCCGAGATGGCGAGAGCGCCCGCGACGAGCGCCGTCTTGATAAAGTCCTTGAGCATGTCAGTCCTCCCTTTGCTTTGATTATAGCGCATGTTTACTCCAGAAATCCGAACAGCCGCGGCAGGGTCAGGCTGATCGCGGGAATATAGGTGATCAGAAAGATGATCACGGCCTCGACGGCGAGAAACGGCAGCACGGCGCGCGCCACGGTCTCGACGCTCAGGCGCGCGACGGATGAGGTAACGAACAATACCAGCCCCATGGGCGGCGTCAGCAGGCCTACCGTCAGGTTGACCGCCATGATGATGGCGAAATGAACCGGATCAACGCCCATATTGAGGAAAATCGGTCCCAGGATCGGACCCAATATGATGATCGCCGGACCGGCATCGAGAAACATGCCGACGACGAAAAGCAGGATATTGATCAGAAACAGCAGGATCAGCGGATTTTCCGTCAGGCCCAACAGGATCGAGGCGAGAAGCTCCGGCGTGTGCGAAAGTGAGGCCACCGTCTTGAAGGCCATGGCAGCGCCCACCAGCAGCAGCACGACCGAGGCGGTCAGTCCCGAGCGCATCAGGATGCCCGGGACATCGCGCACATGAAGCGAGCGCAGCACGAAAAAACCGATGAAGAAGGCATAGGCCACCGCGATCGCCGAGGCTTCCGTGGGCGTGAACACGCCACCCAGAATGCCACCCATGATGATGACCGGGGTAAGCAACGGCCAGAAGGCCTTCAGGCTCGCCTCGCCGCGCGTCTTCCAGCCGGCCCTTTCCGTCGCGGCAGGCAGGCCCTCGCGGTCGGCCATCAGTCGCACCAGCACCATCAGCGACACGCCGATCAGGATGCCCGGCACGATGCCCGCCAGAAACAGCGCGGCAACGCTTTCGCCCATCACATAGGCATAGATGATCATGATGCCCGAGGGCGGAATGATCGGTCCGATGATCGATGAGGCAGCGGTGACGGCCGCGGCGAATTTCCGGGAATAGCCCTGTTTTTCCATCGCCGGGATCATCATCGCGCCGAGCGCGGAAACATCGGCAACGGCCGAGCCCGAAAGGCCGGCGAACAGCATGGAGGAGAGGATGTTCACATGGGCAAGGCCGGCGCGGAAATGGCCGATGACCGCCTGGGAGAACTCCACCAGCCGTTCGGTGATGCCGGCGCGGTTCATCAGTTCGCCCGCCAGCATGAAGAAGGGCACCGCCATCAACGGGAAGGAGTCCATGCCGTTATAGACATTGCGGTACAGCAGAACGATGTCGCGCTCCTGGCCATTGAACCACAGAAGCAGCGCGGGTGCCGCGATCAGGGCAAAGAACACCGGCAGGCCACAGAACAGGAACACCAGAAAAAGCGGCAGAAACAGGCTCAGCATCATTCGCTCTCCAGCCCGACGGCCTGGGAAAGCGGCTTCAGCCGATCGCCCGCGCCGAAAAGGTCTGCGAGAAGCCGCAGCAAGAGCTCGACGTTGACGGAAAACATCATGGTGACGCCGGTTGCGAGCGACGCCATCATGAACGAGCGCGGCACCTTCATCCATGCGGAAAGATCGAGCGCGGCCGGAAGCATCAGCGATGGCATGGTGAAGCGTCCGCCAATGCCGGTCGTCTCGTTCCAGCCAATCGTCACGGCCCACCACAAAACCACGGCGGACACGAGCAGCAGGGCCAGATTGAGGAGCGCGGCCGGCCTGTCCGGCAGGAAGCGCCTGAGCGTGTCGATGCTGATGAAGCCGCCGTGCCGAAAGGCGGTCGGCGCCATCAGGCTGACCATCCACAGCATCAGGAAACGGGCGAGTTCCTCCGTCCAGGCAAGCGCGTCGTTCAGGACGTAACGGAAGAACACCTGCACCAGGATGACGATCACCATCAGGCCCATGAGGGCAGCGCCCGTCCACCGAGCAAGCGCCAGCAGCGGGCCGTTGACCCGCGAAAAGATTGAAACTGCGGCCAGCAGAAAAATCATCATTCACCCGTCACACGCCGTCGTCCGGGCCAACGGCAGGACAGCAATGCGTCCTCGCCGACTGAAGACCCCAGGGGCCCTGTCTAGCCCAGCACAATCGTCTCCGCACGGATTTTATGCAGAATTCGGCGATTGTGGCTTTATGCCGCCAATCCCGGCGTTTTTTTCTCCGGGAGAACCTGCCCGTTCGGCGGGCGGCGACAGGCCGGATCACCACTGTTTTACCAGAGTTGGTGCTGGACGAAGCTTCCGGCGGGCCTATACTTGTCACCAAGCGGAACCGGTGCACATGAGCGGACAAGGGATCTCGACCCGCGTCCCCGGATACGGTTCGGCAACAACGAAGCCAGAGCGTGGTCTGCCGGGAGGAGACGCGGTCGCCACCCCAGCGAAAAGGCCAACCACGATGAGCCGCCTGCCCCTCAGACTCGAACTCGACGGCCCTTCCGCCAACGGAGATACCCTCGATCTCATTCTCGAAACCGTGCGCACCCATTTCGACATGCAGGTTGCCTATGTGTCGGAAATCATCGACGGCAATTCCGTGTTTCGCGCCGTCAGCGCCCCGGGTTTCGAAGCGATTGCCTTCCCCGGCGCCGTTCTCAGCCTGCAGGAAGTCTATTGCCAGCACATTCTCGATGGACGCCTGCCAAGCGTGATGGCCGATACGGCGGACCATCCGCTGGCCGTATCCATGCCGATCACCGCGAACATTCCGATCGGCAGCCACCTGAGCGTTCCCGTCCACCGCGAGGACGGGTCGGTCTTCGGCATGTTCTGCTGTCTGCGCTCGACCCCCCATCCGACGCTCGGCGAGCGCGATCTGAAGATCATGGAAACCTTCGCCAACCTCGCCAGCCGGCAGATCAATGCCGGGCTGCGCCGACGAAGCGAAGCAGCCGCCGCCGCAAGCCGCATCGACAGCGCGCTGAAAGGCGACGCGCTGCGGATCGTGCTGCAACCGATCGTTTCGCTTGAAAGCGGCGCGCCGATCAAGTTCGAGGCACTGTCGCGCTTTGCCGGAGACCCGTACCGCCCGCCGAACATCTGGTATGAGGAAGCAGGCGCAATCGGACGTCGGGTGGAACTGGAATCGTTTTCGATCTCCAGGGCGCTCGCCCTTTTCAGCGACCTTCCGCAAGACGTGACGATCGGCGTCAACGCCTCGCCGGAAACCATCGCGACCGGCGTGCTTTCCGACATCATCCGTGCCGTCGACCCGAGCCGGGTGGTGGTGGAAGTGACAGAGCATGATATCGTCGAGGACCACGAGCGGCTGGGCTTCGAACTGGACCGGCTGAAAGCGCTCGGCGTCAGAACGGCGGTGGATGACGTCGGCGCCGGATTTTCCGGGCTCGTCGCTCTCCTCCGCATGAAGCCCGACATCCTGAAGCTTGACATCGAGCTGATCCGCGACATTGACGTGAACCCGGCCAAGCAGGCGCTCGTTGCAGGCATGGTCCATTTCGCCGAGCAGACCGGCGCCGCCACGATCGCGGAAGGCGTGGAAACGGAAGCCGAGCGGGCCATGCTGCTTCGGCTCAGGGTGCATCTCGGTCAGGGCTATCTCTTCGGCAGGCCGATGGAGGTCGCCGATGCCAGCGCCTGGCTTGCGGCGAAACGGAGTTAGATCCCGGTCGGGCCGAAAGGCGGCGAAAGGGGCAGGAAAGCCGCGGAACATGAAGATAGCTGCGGCCGGCGCCGGCCACAGGCGACGGATGGCCGTCAGATGGTGACGACGCGTTCTGCAATCCGGTCGAGAAGCGGCATGTCATGGCTGATGACGAGGACGCCAAGACGACGGCTCTCGGCCTCTTCGAGCAAGACGGACCATATCTGTGCCTGGGTCAGGGGATCGAGCTGCGCGGAAATCTCGTCGGCGATCAGATAGCGGGTTTGCGGGGCGAAGGCGCGCAAAAGGGCGACGCGCTGCAGCTCGCCGCCCGAAATCTCGTGGGGATAGCGATCAAGCCATGAGCGCGAAACGCCGAACGCCCGCCGCAGCTCCGCATCGGGCTGCCAGGCCTCCGCGAGAACCTTTCCGACCGTCCACCGCGGGTTGACGGCGAAGACCGGCGACTGATGCAGATACTGGACCGGGTTGAAACCCCGCGGGTGCCCGGCGCCATCGACGAGAACCTGACCCGACGCCGGGCGGTAATGGCCGGCCAGGATACGGCCAAGCGTCGATTTCCCCCCTCCGGACGGACCCGTCAGGCCAACGACCTCGCCCGGACGAAGGGCGAGACCGATCCCGTCCAGGACCGGCGACCGCGCGCGATAACGAAAATGGATATTCCTCGCCTCAAGCATCGTCGCCCACCCGAAAGTCGTTTTGCGGCAGCGCCTGCCAGAGGGCGCGCGCATAACCGGTACGCAGAAGCCTTCCGCTGTTTTCAAACGCGTCGGCGCGCTCCTCGCCTTCCACCATGCCGTTACGGACAAGACAGACGCTGTCGGCATAGGCAAGCGCGGCCGACAGCGAATGCGTGATCAGCAGTACGCCCTTTCCGTTTTCGGCCAGGTCTTTGAGCTTCGAAAGAACACGCGCGGCGTTGTCGTCATCAAGACCGCTGGTCGGCTCGTCGGCGACAATCAGGTCCGGGTCGCCAACCGTTGCGATGGCCATCAGCATGCGCCGCGCCATGCCGCCGGAAAGCTGATGGGGAAAGGCGCGCGCCGCATCCGCCCCGAGCCCGAATTGCGCCAACACCGCCATAAGCGCGTCATCCTTTGCGCCAAGCCCGGCGCGCCGCGCCGCCCAGCGCAGCTGCTGAAAGCAGCGCGCCAGGGGATCGAGATGGCTGACGGATTGCGGAACCAGTGCCATGCGCCGCCCGAGCAGCGCCGGCCGGCTGCCATCATCAACACGCTGCCCGTCAAAATGGATAGCGCCCCTGACCTGTGCGTTGGGCGGCAAAATGCCGAACAGCGCATGGGCAATGAGGCTCTTGCCGCCGCCGGAAGCGCCGATCAGCGCGACCACCTCACCGCGCTTCACCGAAAAGCCGATACGGCTGAGAACCGGCATTTCGCGGACCTTCAGCAGTCCGCAATAGCGGCGAAATGACACGTCGACGTCGTTGAAGGAAAGTAGGGTCACGTCTGGGCCGTCCGGGGATCGAGAACAAGACGCATGCCATTGCCGACAGCATCAAAGCTGAGCACGAGCAACAGCAGACACAACCCCGGAAACAGGCCAAGCCACCATTTGCCTGCCGTCAGATAGCGCATCGAATCGGACAGCATCACACCGATGGCCGGCCGGGTCGGGTCGAGGCCGAACCCCAGAAAGGTCAGGCTTGCCTCATGCAGAATGGCGTGTGGAAACATGAGCACCAGTCCGACCAGCATTTGCGGCAGGATCTGGGGCAGAATGTGCCCGAAGGTGATCTCCCCCCACGATTTGCCGAAATGACGCGCGGAGACAACATAATCGGCCTGCCTGACCTGGAGAATTTCGGCACGCAGGATGCGCGTCAGGCGCGGCCAATGCGTGAGCGCCACGGCAATCGTCACGGCAACGGGGCCGCCGCCCAGCGCAAAGCATATCAGGATGAGCAGGACGAGATGCGGAAGCCCGATCGTCGCGTCAACCAGAAGCGACACGACGGCATCCGCCCACCGGCCGCCGGTTGTTGCCGCGAGGGCAAGAGCGGTGGCGATGACAACGGAACAGCATGAGGCAAGCAGCCCCACCCATAGGCTCGTCCGAAGCCCCTTGATCGTGCGCGCCATGAGATCGTGTCCCATCTGGTCGGTTCCGAACCAGTGCGCCCAGTCCGGCGGCGAAAGCCTTGCGGCAAAATCCGTCGCCACGCCCGCCGGCCCCGTGAGCACCGCCACAACCGGTATCAGCAGTATCAGCATGAAGCCGAAAAGGGCGGCAGCCAGGGTCCAGATCCTGTTGCCCATCCGCGGCAGAACCAGGGGGGCAATGGTCTGTTGCTGCTCGAGTTCAGCCATGTTGTCCTCCAGCCGAAAGGGCCTCGTCGCGCAGCCGCGGGTCCACAAGCCGATAAAGCATGTCGGCGATCATGTTGCCGACCGATACAAACAGCGTGAGGAAAAGCGTCACGGCGAGAAGCAGCGGCACATCGCCCTTGATGCCCGCGGAAACGACGGCCTGTCCCAGCCCCGGATAGGCAAAAACCTGCTCCGCCAGTATCGATCCGCCAAACAGTTCCCCGAGCGAGGCAAAAAGAATGGTTACGGCGGGCAGCGCCGCGTTGCGGGCGCCGTGCCTGAGGGCCACGTCCCATTTGCCGGCCCCTTGCGCACGGGCGTAAAGCGCCGCATCGCGCTGCAGGATCTCGATGATTTTGGCGCGGGTGTGAAGCGCGATCTGGGCGACGCCGAAAAGCGTCAGCGCCGCAAGCGGCAGGGCAAGATGGCGCAGCCGGTCGGCGAAGGTGACGTCATCCGGCACCACGCCGAGAGGCCCCGCGCAGCAGACCGGCGCCCAGCCAAGCTGGACGGCAAAGATGATCAGCAGCAATATCGCGATCCAGAACGTCGGGGCGGATGCCAGAACATAGGCGTAAAGCCTGATCGCGCGATCGAGCAGAGTGCCCGAACTGGCGCCGGCGACGACTCCCAGCGCAAAGCCAAGCGCGCCGGAAAAGAGCCAGGCCAGGCCGACAAGCGGCAACGATACCCAGAAACGGCTGGCGATCACCTCGGCGACGGGAGCGTTGTAGATCATCGAGTAACCGAGATCGCCCTGAAGAAGGTTTCCGGCCCAGTGGAGGAACTGCACAAGCGGCGGCTGGTCCAGCCCCCAGCGCGCGGCAATCAGCGCTCTCTGCTCCGGGCCGACCCGTGCGATGTCGATCCCGAGATAGGCATTGACCGGATCGATGGGAGAGAGCTTGGCAAGGGTGAACGCCGCCGCCGCGACGATGACCAGAACGGCGGCGAGCCGTCCCAGCCGTTTCGTCAGCATGATGGCGGCGGAATGCAGCGAGAGTTCAGTCACACGTCCAGGTCCACTGCTCGATCATTGCCGTGATCGGCCATCCATGGCCATGCGGCTCGATCTGGGTCTCGCCGACGTTCAGGCATTCATTGACGAAATAGACGTGATCGAGGTTCACGAGCCAGGCCCACCCGGCCAGACCGCGCGCGGAAAACCCGGTCTTCCCGTCCCACTCGGCGGCTTGCCAGTGCGGATATGATTGCTCCAGGCTTTCGGCGTGCTGGGCGTCGCTGAAGTGACCGTCGACGGTGCTGTCGGCAAAATAGCCGGGATTATAGAAATCAATGCCGCCCCAGGCGGAATTGTAGAGGCTGTAGACCTCGACGGGGCTGTGACTGCCCCAGCCGAACATGACGGGTTGCTGATGATCGATCCGGCCGATCTGCTCCCATGTCACGCCCTTTGGCTGTGCAGCGATGCCGAGCGCCTTCAATTGCTCGCTGACCACGATGGAAAGCGCCTGGCGCACGGAGTCCGAAGCCGGAAAATAGACATCGAATGCGGCACGAACGCCGTCGCGGACCCGAATTCCGTCCGCACCGGGCACCCATCCCGCATCATCCAGCATGGCGCGGGCGGCATCGGGATCATAAGCAACGGTCGCATCGGGGTTCGACCAGGGCAGCCCGTCAGCCGGACCATAGGCCGGACGACCGTAGCCATTCAGCGCAACGTCGACGAGCTGCTCACGATCCACGCCGAGATTGATGGCGCGGCGGATGGCGAGATCGGAGGTGACCGCATTGCCGACAGGCTGCCCCTCGGCATTCACCTCGCCCGGTTGGGGGATCGGAAAAGACAGACCGCGATTGTCGACGGACGGTACGACGATCTTGTCAAAGCCCTGAATGCTGTCATCCGCCATCAAGGCAGGCACGGAAACCATGTCGACATCACCGGTCCGCGTGGCCGCGAGACTGGTATCCTCCCCGGAGAAAACGAAGGTCAGGCGGTCGAATGCCGGCCTCCTGCCGTAATATGCGCTGTTGGCCTCGACGATGAGCTGCTCTCCCTCCGTCCACGAAACCAGCCTGTAGGGGCCGGAACCGACCGGCCGGCGGGCATAACCAGGACCATATTCCTGCGACGGCACGATACCGAGCGAATAGAAATTTTCCGAAAATGTAACCCAGGGGCGTTCGAGATAGATTTTCACCGTGCTGTCATTGACGGCTTCGGCCCTGTCCATCACCGTCAGATCCAGCGTGCCGCCCGCGGTTGCCGCCTCGTTGAAGGTGAAGGCGACATCTTCCGCCGTCAGCGGCGTTCCATCGGAAAAGAAGACATCGGGGCGCAGTTTGATCGTCCACACCTTGCGGTCGTCGGAAAGCGCCCATTCGGTGGCGAGGTCCGGCACGGTGTTGAGACCGGCGTCGCGTTTCAGGAGGGTAGACTGGAACAGCGGATGACCGTAGCGGCCCCACCCGAGCAGGGGATCATAGCCATTGTCCGGCTCTCCGCCGATGGCAAGGATCAGTTCCGGCTTGGCGGATGCCGGTGCGCCGGCGGAGAACATCGACACGGCGGCTACCGCTGTCGCTGCAAGCCTTGCGGTGGTCTTACCGATCATCATTGCTCCTCTTCGACCGCTCATTGGCGCATACGCTATCATGAAGAAGTATGATATCAATGAAAGAATATCATACTCTTGCGTTCTAGCCCGGCCTCCGCGCCTCTGCCAACTGTCAACCCTGACGGTTTTCAAAAAGCACGGCAGCCACTAGACGGAAAAGCCGGAACGCCCTCCCTGTACCCCGCAGGGCTCCCATGCGACACGCGTCGGGATGCGGCCTCACCGACCTCGTCAAAGGCGGCATTCCCGGCAGGCGCGGAACCCGAAACCGAGACCATCGATGAATCCCCGCTCTGATCGAATGGCCGGCCTTCGCTCATCGACCGCAATGTCAAACTCCCGCCCTTTCTCCGCCTTGCCATCGGCGGTCAATGCCGTGCTACATTCCCGTTGTTCTCAGAGGACTGAAAACCTATGACCGTCTACTGGATAAATGCAGGGCTTCTGGGCGCCCTTCTCGCTGTCGCACTGGCCTGTAGCCTTGGAATGCGCAAAAGAGAGGCCTGGTCCCACAGCATCTCCCTTCACGCCCTCCTGTTCGCCGCGATCACGGGCTTTCTGCTGCTCCTCAACAGGACGATCGACCAGATCGCGGCGGCGGAGAAGTTCACCGCAATCAAGCCGGACATCATCGACGATATCACGCTGGTGGCGATCGGCCTGACGGCCATGCAGCAGTCCTTCCGATTGATCAACCGCCTGACCGCCGATCAGGTGACGAAGGGAAGCGACAAGACCTCCGCCACGAGCATCGCCCGTATTCTCAAAATGGCAATCGTCCTGTTGCTGCTGCTGCTGTTCGGCGAGCATCTGGGCCTGAGCCTCTCCGGCCTGATGGCCTTCGGCGGCTTCGGCGGCATCGCCATCGGCATTGCCGGGCGGGATGTCCTGAGCAACATGTTCTCGGGCGTGATGCTCTATTTCGACAGGCCGTTCCGGCTGGGTGACTGGATACGCTCGCCAGACCGCGACATCGAAGGCACGGTGGAGGAGATAGGCTGGCGCATGACCAGGATCACCACTTTCGACAAGCGCCCGCTTTTCGTGCCGAACTCCGTGTTTTCCTCGATCAGCGTCGAAAACCCCGGCCAGATGCGCAACAGGCGCATCGATACCACGATTGGCCTTCGCTACGAGGATGCCGACAAGATTGCCGCCGTCGTCGCCGATATCCGCGCCATGCTGCATCAAAGCGAGCATATCGATCTGAACCAGACGCTTCTTGTCTATTTCAACGACTTCGCCGATTCCTCACTGAACATCATGGTCTACTGCTTCACCAAGACGACCCGCTGGGCCGAGTGGCTGGCGATCCAGCAGGATGTTTACCTGAAAATCGTCGACATCGTTCATGCCCACGGCGCTGACTTCGCCTTCCCCTCGCAGACGGTCTATCTCGAAAAGGACAGCTGAGACGCGGCCATCGTCAGGTCAGAAGCGCGATCCAGGCGAGCGCGAGCACCATGCACAAAAGCGTGACGGGGACGCCGGCGCGGCAGAATTCGCCCATGCCGATCTTCACGCCCCGGTCCTTCGCCTGCTCGACCACGATGATGCCGGCGAGGCTGCCGAAGATGATCAGATTGCTGGAAAAGCCCGTGCCCAGCGCCAACGCCGCGCCCAGCGCTTCGGTGTTCGCCGCATGCGGCAGGAAGGGCGCGAGCAGCATGACCGCCGGATTGTTGCCGACAATATTGCTGAGCGCGGATGCGACGAGGAACAGGATCGAGGGATTGGCGAAATCGACGCCTGCGCCCTGAAGGTCGTGGACCACCTTCTGCGGCATTCCGGTCTGGGCCAGCGCCGCATTGACCACGAACAGGCCGGCCAGCAGCAGAAGAAGGTTGCCGTCGACCGTTCCGATGACCTCCTTCGACGACACCTGCCGGTTGACCAGCATGACGGCGGCGGCCGAAAGGGCCACCATTTCACGCGGCCAGTCCGTCAAGACAAAGGCGGCAACAACGGCGGTCGTGACGATGGCCGCCTTGACGGTCTCGGCGATATCGAGTTTCTGGGCAGGCGCGGCGACCGGGGCGGACGGGGGCTGTTCTTCAACCGAGGCAAGGTTCCAGCGCCCGCGATAGATCAGACATACCGCCCCCCAGACGACCGGCAGCGAGATCAGCGCCGGCACCAGCGCCACCTTCATGAAGCCTGTGAATGAAAGGCCGAGCGTCTGCGCCGCGATCATGTTTTGCGGGCTGCCGATGATCGTCGCCACCGAGCCGGTATTGGTCGCGAAACAGAAGCCGAGCAGGAAGGGAACCGGATTGAGGCCGCGCGACATGGTGATCGAGACCAGTAGCGGCGTCATCGCGACAATCACGACATCATTGGTCAGCAGGGCGGAAAGCCCGCCCCCGGTGACCACAAGGAACGCAAGCAGTTCCGGCGGCGAGACCTTCAGCGAGGCAACCCGCCCGGCCAGCCACTGATAGAAACCGGACACCGTGAAAGCCCCCGAGACGATCATCAGGCCGAACAGCAGTCCGACGGTCTGGTAATCGATCGCGTCCCAAGCCTGCTTGTCGGTGATCCGCCCGAAGCCGATCATCGCCAGCGCGCCGACAACCGCTGCGCCGGTCCGGTCAACGCGAAAACCCGGCAGATAGCCGAGCGCCAGCGCCAGATAGACCAGAAGAAAGATGATGACGGCGATATCCACGGCGGCTCCGGCGGTCTTCGGGAAATACAAAACGACAGCCGGGCAGCCTTGAGACCACCCGGCTGTCGTGATTGTAGCTTACTTGTTGATGTCGTTCTTCATGTTCCAGAGATTGAAGGCGCGTTCGCCGACCATGTCTTCATCGACGCCTCCTTCCTGAATATCGTCAGCCACCCGCAGATGGCCGAAGCCCGCGAGGATCTTTAGCAGGATCGTCGTGATGATCCACGAATAGGCGGCGACAATGAGGACGGCCAGCACCTGCACGCCAAGCTGCTTCACGCTCGCCGAAACGGCGTTGATATGCGAACTGGCCATGAAGCCGATCAGGATCGCGCCGGTCATGCCGCCGACGCCGTGGGCGCGCCAGACCTCCAGCGTATCGTCGATCTTCAGCCATTCCTGGACATATTTGGCGTTGTAGCAGACTGTTGCGCCGATCGCCCCGATCAGCAGCGCGGCCATCGGTTCGACATAGCCGGCGGCGGGCGTGATCGTGGCAAGGCCGGTCACCGCGCCGACGAGAACGCCGGAGAAGGAGACCCGCTTGTGCTCGCGCCATTCCCACAACATCCAGACCAGCATGGCAATCGCGCCAGCGAGCATGGTGTTGGTAAAGGCGTAGGCCGCCAGCGCATCCGCCGCATAGGCGCCGCCGGCATTGAAGCCGAACCAGCCGAACCACAAAAGACCCGCGCCGAGCGCCACCAGCGGCAGGCTCGCCGGCTGGCTTTCCGGGGCGCCGACCGCGACCTTGCGCTTGCCAAGGAAGCGTGCGGCGGCAAGGGCCGAGAAACCCGCGGCGGTGTGGATCACGATACCGCCGGCAAAATCGACGACGCCCATCTTGGAAAGAAATCCGCCGCCCCAGATCCAGTGCGCCGCCGGCAGGTATACCAGGATCGTCCACAAAGCGACGAAGAACAGGTAGGCCCCGAATTTGAAACGCCCGACAAAGGCGCCGGTCATCAGTGCCGGCGTGATGATCGCGAACATCATCTGATAGGCGAAGACCATCATGAAGGGAATGTGCGGCGCGTAGGTGTCATTCGGGCTGATGCCCACATGATACATCCCGAAATAGGGACGGATATCGCCGATGATCCCGCCGATCGACGGACCGAAGGCCAGGCTGAAACCGCCGAACACCCAGATGATGCTGACGATCCCGATGCAGACGAAATTCTGGATCATGATCGACAGCACATCGCGCTGCTTGACCAGGCCGCCGTAAAACAGCGCCAGTGCCGGGGTCATCATGCAGACCAGCGCCGTGCAGATCAGAACAAACGCGGTATCCCCCGCATTGATCGCTTGCATAACCTTCTCCTTTGAAAAGCTTGTTTTTGGCGCGACCGCCCCGGTCGCGCCGCTCTTTAGTTGTTGGTATCGGTGACCAGATGCTCTCCGACCGCGCTGTGCGGATGCGGCGCAAGCAGCTTCTTCGGCGCGATGAACAGATACATCGTCAGCACATAGGGGGCGGTGAAGGACGGCAGGCCGAGCGGCTCGGTCAGCACATCATAGGCGCCCTGCAAGAAGACGGTGACGATCGTGGCCAGCAGCGCGTAGACAACCACCCGCGGCGATGGTTTCAAAAAGATGACGCCGACCGCCATTGCCGTCAGCACCGCGCTGAAACCGTAGAGCCCCTGCACCACCGAATGCGGCTCCGCCCTGAGTGCGATCGCCGTCGCCATGGCGACCAGGGAGCCGCAAATGGCGGCAATACCGGCCGCGCGCGAGGCGATCAAAATGCCGAGAAGAATGATCGCGCCGCTGATCTCGTTGCCGAGAAGATAGACCTGGCCGATATTGCGGAAGAAGATCTGGACCAGTTCGATATGGGACGGGATCACCGTCACGCCCTTGATATAGTCCGAGACCAGTTCCGGATGGTCGCCGGAAACATCGAGCGCGCCGAACGTATAGGCGCCGGCCACCAGCAGCCAGCCGGTCAGCACGAACGGGCCGGTCGACCCCGGAATGCCCCAGCTTTTGGTGATCATCGCTCCGAGCGCCGCCGTCACCACCGTGCTCATGGCCGCGCCGATGACCACATAGAACCAGAGCTGCGGCGAGACGCTGATGAAGGTGGGAATGGCGACGCCGACGAGAATGCCGTTGAAGCCAAACAGGCCGGAGGTGATCGAATCGCCGTCGCAATCGAGAAGCCGGGCGGTCAGCGTGGCGACGATGAGGCCGACGACGGCGCCGATCGTGGTCGACCAGTTGCCGCCCGCATAGCTCGCATAGCCAATTGCAAGAATGAAAAGCGCGCCCGTAAGCGCGTTCTCCATGAAGAAAACCTGCCCCGCCCCGCGCAGGCATTGCGTTGCAAAGTCTTTGCGCTTCTCCGTCATATCCGCACCCCGTTTTAGTTTGTGATCAACGCCAGAGAAATTCTTCCGGCAGCGTTTTGCCGCGCGCTTCTTCCCTGACGACCTTCCAGAAGTTCCGAACCTCCGCGCGCACGTCGTAGCTTTCGATCCCGACCACGCGCAGCATCAGGCCGGCACCGTTGGGAAGCGTCGAAACGCCGGAGATCGCGCGCGGCCGTTCTTCGCCGAAATTGACGCCGACACGTTCGCGGATGCGTTCGGCAATGGCCGGCGGCGTGATGCAGAGAATGTTGGCAAAGGCATCGTAGCCGCCCATCACCGCGGGAAAATCGATCGTCTCGTTGCCCTTCTCGATCAGCACCTTCTCGGTGAACAGCTTGCGTCCGTCGGGCCGACGGGCATTGACGGTCATCGACAGGAGATCGAAGCCGAAGCGTTCGCTCTCATGGTGGTGCTTGCGGCCGGTCATCATCATCTCGCCATAGAGCAGCGTCGCGTCCTCGTGGACCACGAGATCGGTATCGTTGATGAAGCGCGAATCTCGATAGGGGATGGTGAAATCCGGAAGGAATTCGAGATAGGCGTCTTTCTCAAGCGTGACGGTCTGATGCTGCGAAGCGTAATTGGCGTCCATCTGGTGGATGCGGTTCGCGCCCTGGGAGGTCACCTGGGCGCATGCGCCCTCGCCCACCGAAATATCGATGGTGTAGCGATCGCCCTGCAATATGCCGCCGCCGATCGAGATGATCGAGCAGATCGGCAGTTCCGGCATCGCCTCGTCCCAGTAGAGCGCCTGCTGCACCAGAAGCGGCGTGGCCCGGTAGAGGTCGGACAGGACCGAGCGGCCGCCGCGCATCGAGAAACCGAGGCGCAACGCCCCGATCTTTCCCGGTCCGGCCGCGCGCATCTGCTGAGGCTCGGTCCGGAAACCGTTCAATTCCCGGTACTCGTCGATCCGGCGCAGGCGTTGATGAAGGCTCATCGGGTCACTCTGCGGCTTGCCCGGCGGGCGTCACGTCGAACAGCGCCATGTCCATGATCAGCTTCATCAGTTCGTCTACGCCCTCGCCGGTCTTGCAATTGGTGAACACGAACGGCTTCTTGCCGCGCATCAGCTTGGAATCGCGGTCCATGACGCCGAGGTCCGCGCCGACGTAAGGGGCGAGGTCGGTCTTGTTGATCACGAGGATATCCGACTGGCAGACGCCAGCGCCGTTCTTGCGCGGAATCTTGTCGCCGGCGGCGACGTCGATGACGTAGATGTAGAAATCGGCGAGCGCCGGGCTGAAGGTCAGCGTCAGGTTGTCGCCGCCGGATTCGATCAGGATGACGTCGCTGTCGGGATACTTTTCTTCCATCTCCTCGACCGCGGCGATGTTCATGGAAGGGTCCTCGCGCACCGCGGTGTGCGGGCAGGCGCCGGTTTCCACGCCGACGATCTTCTCCTCGACCAGCACGCCCTTCAGCGTGCGCCGGACCTGTTTTGCGTCCTCGGTGGTGACCACGTCATTGGTGATGATCAGCGGCTTGACGCCAAGCTCGATCAGCCGCGGGGTAATGGTTTCGATCACGGCCGTCTTGCCAGATCCGACCGGGCCGCCGATGCCGATACGCGTGATTTTCTTCATTGTGCCATTCCTTTTCCGCCGGTCAGTTCATGAACAGCCGGACATGGGTTTTCGTGTGATGGGCGACGAGGACATCGAAGACCGGCGCGAAGCCGGACATTTCGTCGAGTTCCAGCCCGCCGACGCGCGCGTAATCGTCCTCGACGCGGCCCTGCACGGCAAACAGGATGCGCTGGGTATCGAGATGATCAATCCGCATCAGCCGCACCGCCGCACTCATGATCATCGCCGCCACGCCGTACTGATGGACCACGAAGGCCTGCCTCTCATCGGCGCCCATATGGGCGAGCGCGACCGCCTGGCCGACCGGAAAGCAGCCGGGCGTCCTGCCGGCCTTGATATCCGCCAGCCAGCGTTCGAGAACGGGAAAGGCGCTGATCTTCAGGGACAGCTCCGCAAACTTGCGGCCCATGCGGGCGAGCATCATCTGCTGTTCCTCGCCCACGCGCCGGTTCCACAATTCGCGGTCCGCCTCGAGCACGGCGTCGTAGGCGCCGCGGCGGGCCGCGCGATGGGCATGAAGAAAGGCGATGCCGTCCATGCCGGAAGCCTGCCGCACCACCGTTTCGACGAACCGTTCCAGGCTTGCCGCATCGGCCACGACGCCGGTCTGGATTGCCGATTCCAACCCGTTGGAAAAGGCGAAAGCGCCAACGGGCAACGTCGAATCGGAAAACTGCAGAAGACGCGCGAGCAGAACCATGTCGTTTTCGCACCGCATCTGGACGCCGTTCGTGTCTGGCATTTCCGCCTCCGGCTCAGTGATGGTGGTGATGGTCGCCATGGCCGTGATCATGGTGGTGGTGCGGCGTCGCGTCCGCGCCGGCAAACAGCATCCGCACCTCGCGGGCGTCGAGCTTGGCGGCGATTTCCTCGCCCGGCGCGAAATGGCTTTTCACGCCCTCGAAGGCATGGGTCTTCATCACCGAGGCCATGACCTTCTGGTCGACCGAAAGCGGCACATAGACGGTGCTGCCCTTGATCACCGCAGGCCAGTGCTGGTTGCCAAGCCCGTGGCCCAGCTCGAAGCAGATCCTGAGGATTTCCTGCGGCGCGAGCGTTTCCAGCCCTTCGAGCTCGATGACCATGACCTCCTTCAGCGCGATGCGGGCGGCGATGATGGTGTTGCTGGCCTCGTCGTAGTGCAGGACATCGTCATTGTGGAGATGCTCCGATCGCGGCAGCGAGATCGCGAGTTCGGTTCCGCCCTCGCTCGCCTTGCGCAGGCGGTTCTTCGGCGCTTCCCACTGTTCGAGCGCGAGGTAATCGACCGTCGCTTCGTGGGAGCGTTTGTGCCAGTCGGCATCCTTGAGGTTGCCAAGGATTTTTTCGACAAGAATCATGATGTTCGCCGCATTCTGTGCGCCTTGAAAGAAGAGCCGAAACGCACCGGTGCCTACCTGGCCCTTGATGCCGCCTTCCGGCTGAACGTCCCCGGCGTCGTTGTTGTTGGACGGACCGGGCGAAGGTTTGCTTCGCCCGGCATCGCAATCAGCTAAAGAAGTGGAGCTGGTTCAGCGGGATCGTGGTCGCCGGCTCGACGGTCGCGTGCTTGCCGTTGACGGTCACCGCGAAGGTTTCCGGGTTGACCTCAATCTCCGGCAGCGTGCTGTTGCGCACCATCGAGCTCTTGCTGATCGTGCGCGTGCCATAGACCGGCATCACCTGCGAGCGGAGCTGGTAGCGGTCGACGATGCCGTCCTCATAGCCTGCCAGCGACGTGAAGGTCACGCGGGTCTTCGGCAGCGCCGAGCCGTAGGCGCCGAACATCGGACGGTAGAGAACCGGCTGCGGCGTGGGCAGTGAGGCGTTCGGATCGCCCATCAGCGCCCAGGAAATCAGGCCGCCCTTGATCACCATTTTCGGCTTGGCGCCGAAGAAGGCCGGCTCCCATAGCACGAGGTCGGCCATCTTGCCGACTTCGACCGAGCCGATCACATGACTGACGCCCTGCGCGATCGCCGGATTGATCGTGACCTTGGCGACGAAGCGCAGCACGCGTTCATTGTCATTGCCCGAGGTGTCGCCTTCATAGGCGCCCATGCGGTCCTTCATCAGATGCGCGGTCTGGATCGTGCGCGCCCAGTTCTCACCGACGCGGCCCATGGCCTGGCTGTCGCTGGACAGGATCGAGATCGCGCCGAGATCGTGCAGCACGTTTTCAGCGGCGATGGTTTCCGGGCGGACACGGCTTTCGGCGAAAGCGACGTCGGTCGGGATCTTCGGGCTGAGATTGTGGCAGATCATCGTCATGTCGAAGAGCTCGGCCTGCGAATTGATGCCATAGGGCAGCGTCGGGTTGGTCGAACTCGGGATGACGTTGGACTGGCCAGCCACACGGATAATGTCCGGCGCGTGACCGCCGCCGGCGCCTTCCGTGTGGTAGGTGTGGATGGTGCGACCCTCGAAGGCGGCAATCGTATTTTCGACGAAGCCGGCCTCGTTCAGCGTATCGGTATGGATGCAGACCTGAACGTCGAACTCATCGGCGGTCCGAAGCGCCGTGCGGATCGCTTCCGGCGTACTGCCCCAGTCCTCGTGGATCTTCAGACCCATGACGCCGGCGCGGAGCTGCTCCTCGATCGGCAGCCGGGCGGAGACATTGCCCTTACCCAGCACGCCGGCATTGACCGGCCAGCCGTCGAAGGAGCGCAGCATCATCTCGACATTCCAGGTGCCGGGGGTGATGGTGGTGCCGTTGGTGCCGTCGGTCGGGCCGATGCCGCCGCCGAACAGCGTGGTGACGCCGTTGGAAAGAGCCGCTTCCGCCTGCTGGGGCGAGATGAAGTGGACGTGGGCGTCGATGCCGCCAGCCGTCAGGATCAGGTGCTCGCCCGAGATCGCGTCGGTGCCCGGCCCGAGCGCCAATCCGGGCGTCACGCCCGACATGGTGGACGGGTTGCCGGCCTTGCCGATGGCGCAGATATTGCCGTTCTTGACGCCAACATCGGCCTTGATGACGCCCTGCACCGCGTCGAGAATGGTGACGTTGGTGATGACGAGATCGGGGGCGCCTGCAGCGCTGGTAAGCTCGTTGTCGTAACCCATCCCGTCGCGCAGCGTCTTGCCGCCGCCATAGACGGCTTCCTCGCCATAGACCCGGAGGTCCTTTTCGATCTCGATATAGAGATCGGTATCGCCGAGGCGGATCTTGTCGCCCGTTGTCGGACCATAGAGGTCTGAATACTGCTGTCTTGAAATCTTGGCCATTTCAGAAATCCTGTCGAATGAGGTTGTACCGGGCGGTCACTTGGACGACTTGAAGCCGTAGCGTTCCGCGCGCTCCATCGCGTCGACCAGCCGCGGCCGGCTGTCATTGTAGCTCTCGTCGCCGACCCAGCCGTTGACGAGGCCGTTGAAGCCGAGCACCCGCTGCTTGCCCTGGTAGGGAACAAGGGTGACCTCTTTCTCATCGCCCGGCTCGAAGCGCAGGGCGGTGGTTGCAGGAATGTTCAGGCGCTGACCGAATGCCTGTTCGCGATCGAATTCCAGCGCGGCGTTGACCTCGAAAAAATGAAAATGCGAGCCGACCTGGATCGGCCTGTCGCCGGTATTGCGCACCTTGAGCGTCGTCGTCGGATAGCCGGCATTGATCTCGATATCGCCCTTGCCGAGGACTAGGCCGCCGACCGGGGTTTTCTTCTCGTTCGTCATGTTCAAGCCCTCACTGAATGGGATCATGGATGGTGACGAGACGGCTGCCATCGGTGAAAACGGCCTCCACCTGCACGTAGGGGATCATGTCGACGACCCCTTCCATCACGTCGTCGCGCGTGATTTCCTTGCGCGCGATTTCCATGACCTCCTCGACGGTCTTGCCCGCGCGCGCGCCATTCAGGGCAGCCACGGAAATGAGCGAGACGGTTTCGGGGTGGTTGAGCTTCAGGCCCTGATCCTTGCGCTGCTGCGCGACCTGCGCGAGCGTGTAGATCATCAGCTTGTCGATCTCTCGAGGCGTGAAATGCATATAAGTCTCCCCTGTCAGAATGGCTGAACTTGCCGACCGTTCGTCGTCGTCAAAAACAGGCGGCGGGCGACATCCTGAATGTCGGCCGGCTCGCCGAACCCCTTATGCCCAGCCCCGCGAGGCGAGCGAGAGGATAGGCACATCGTACCCGCATGCGCCGACTGACCCTGCCGGCGCACGTCGATAAAAAAGGCAACACGTTTGACTTTTGTCAGTAACCTGAAACCGCCTGTTTTTTGAACTGTCAGGATTGACAGTTGTCATTTCCGGAAGACATGCTGCACCAATCATTGGCATATGACCGGGGACAATGCTCAAACACCTTGCAAAGGCTTGCGCCACAATCGCGAACGCGGAAAGCCTGCCTGATTTGGAGGCCTGCCTTACCAAGGCGCTCAATGAATTGGGGTTCATCAGTTACAATATCAGCCTGAACCGCAGCGATCCTTTGCAGTTCATGGAACGGCCGCTTTTGACGACATGGACGACGCGCGACCTCGATATCTATGTGATGACGGGTGGTTCGACCGTGATCCGCTGATGTCATACCTCAAGGCAAACACGGCCCCCCTCTTCTGGAAGCCCGGCATGTGGGATGGCACGCCCCGTCAGGACTATAGCGAATATGTACGTTACCAGGGCATTGCCGGCGGCGCGACACTGCCGCTGTTCGCCGCGCCGGGCAGGTTCAGCGCGATCACCCTGCTGACAATCGACAAGTCAGTTCATGTTCCCGATACGGCACATGCAATCTCCATCCTCACCAGCGTGGCGACCGCGCGGATGTCGGCCTTCACGGAAGGCCTGCCTTGCCAATACAATGTTCACGGTTTCAAGCTGCTTTCCGGATTGCAGGTGGAAATCCTCAGCTGGATTGCGAAAGGGAAAACCAACAGCGAGATCGCTCTGATTGTCGGGCGCACCGAACGCGCCGTCGCCTATCACGTGAGCGAGATACTGGCCAAGATCTCGGTCAGTTCCCGCGCGCAGGCCGCCGCATTCTACGCCGCTCTCGGATTGCGCGACTGAGCGTTCTCCGATCGATCAGCCGCCCAGCCGGTCCGCATCGGGCGAAGGCGGCAACAGCGGCAGCATCAGGCAGGCCACGCCAATGCCTGCGATCGTCAGAAGAACCCGGTTGGCGGCAATAGCCAGGGCCCCGGCTTCCGGCGAGAAGTTGAACGTCAGTGCGACAGCCGTCAGACAGAAGGACCATATGCCGTACCGTTTGGCGCCGATTACCAGCATCACGAAAACCAGCGCGCCGACCAGCAGGGCGTGAAGCCAGGGAGCGGGGGCAAGGAGGCCGAGCATCAATCCGCCGGCCGCCGCCCCGAGAAGCGTTCCAAGACCCCGCGCCTTCATCCGGTACAACGTCTCCCTGCGGGTCGGTTTTGTAACCCTGAGGCCTGCGGCGGCCAGCCAGCAGGGATGCGCGCCCGGGCTGAAACAGGCGGCGATGCTTCCCAGCAGAGATATCGAGGCAATACCGGCGAGGAAGCGCCTTTGGGCGGCGTTTTTCAACAGTTCGAGCCGCTCGGCGTCTACAGCTTTTTTCGCAACGGGAATGAAGAAGAGCACGAAAAGCAGAGCCCACAGCGTGCCGGCGAGAAAGGTCAACCCGTAGACCACGTCACCGCCGGCAGGAACCTGGCCGACAGACAGGAAGAACGCCAGCGCGGCAAGCGCAACCGGAAGCCGAAGGTAGCCGCCCCTCAGTTCTCCGGCGCCTTGCGCAAGGGCGGCCGCCAGCGCGCAGGCGAAGAAAGGACCGGAGCCCAGTTCGACGCGACCGCCGACCATCGCGAACAGGCTGATGACAAAAGCTGCCGATAGCAGCACTTTCGCTCTGCCCGCCTCGGGCAAGCGCGGAAACGAAACCATCATCAGATAGGCGCCGAACGACGCGATCGCGCCGTGCGCTGCCTGACCGGCCACAAGCCCGGCCATCCAGGGCAGCACGACCCCGAGAGCCATTGACAATGCGCCGAGGAGTTTCATCGGCGTGAGGTCAGGAGATGGTTTCAAAAGCATTGTGCCGGTTCGTGGGTTCAAAGACAGACGAATGCACATGATCGGGCCTGCAGCCTGCCGGGGCAAGGCCGCATTCACGATCACGAAAGTTGTCTGGCAACATGAAAACCTGAAAAAACGAAAACAAGCGAAACCAGCACGCTGACGAGTATATAGGCAACTGCAAGAACGGAGTCGCCCCGCGCCACAAGATTCATGTTGTCGAGGGAGAAGGACGAGAATGTCGTGAAGCCCCCGAGAAATCCGGTGACGACCAGCGCGCGGATTTCAGGTGAGCTGTCAAGCTTGTGGGTGATCAGTTCCACGGCGAAGCCGATGATGAACGAACCCAGGATATTCACGATCAGGGTCCCCCAGGGAAGATGATCGCTCCAAAGGCGGGTCGCAGCCAGACCGACCAGCCAGCGGCAGAGCGAACCGATGGCGCCGCCTGTTGCCGTTAGCAAGGCGAGAGACAGAAAGTTAACCAAAGATCACGCTCATCTTGTTTTGCCGTTCGGATGCGGTGGAAGAGTGCAGGTCCCGGCATCGAGAGCGCATCCCGGCCGGCATGGGTCAGGCGCTCCTGACAGCCCTGCTTTTCTGCTGCATCAAAACATATGCCGCCGTTTCGGCAACTGTCAGTTCTGACAGTCGCCGAAACGCGGCAAGGGAGCAGCGAGGGCGCGAACCGACTTGCCGAGAGACCGAAACGGCGACGGCGGCATGACCTGTCAAGCTTCCGGCGCCAGCGGCAAAACGCTCAACTGATCAAGACGATCACGATCCCGAGCAGGGTCAGGATCGTGCTGGATGTGGCATAGCCGACAGAATAGCCGATCGCGGGGATCTGGCTTCCGGCGCGGTCGGTAATCATGCTCAGGGCGGCGGCTGCCGTGCGCGAACCGGCGCAGCAGCCAAGCACGATGGCATCGTCAAACCGGAACAGGTATTTTCCGATGTAGAGCGACAGCAGCATCGGAAGAGCGGCGGCAAAAACGGTCCACGCGACAAACAAGACGCCAAGCTCCTTCAACCCCGCAATGATGCCGGGTCCGGCTGTCAGACCGACGACCGCAATAAACATGTTGAGGCCGATCGAGTTCATAAACCAGCTCGTCGCGCGCGGAACGCGACCGAAGGCGGGACGGATCGAGCGCAGCCAGCCAAGCAGCAGCCCAACCAGGAGAACGCCGCCGGCCGTCGAAAGCGTCAGCGGGACCTCGCCGATCTTCAGCGTCAGAGATCCGATCAGGGCGCCAATGACGATGGCCGCGCCGATGAAGGCAATGTCCGCGCGTTCCGTTTCGCGATCGAGGTAGCCGAACCTCCCCGCCGCGGCGCTGATGTCGGCCGGACGTCCCGTCACCCGGACCACATCACCGCGAAAAAGCTGCGTTTCGGGCAGGATCGGAATTGGGACGGACATCGCACCGCGGCGGATCTCGGTCAGAAATATTCCCCGGGTTTCCGGCATCTGCGCAAGCTCTCTCAGCGTTTTGCGATGAATGCTCCTTGCCGTGATCAGGATATCCGTGCCCTCGATCGAAACGCCGAGCAGTTCGGGATCATCAACCTCCCGGAGCGCCTTGCCGACCTCGTCCAGCAGAACCTCGCGCGCGCCCGCAATCGCAACGACATCGCCGGCCTCCAGCACCATATCGACCGTGGCCTCGACAACCGCGCCGTTTCGCCGGACCCGGCCGATATACATGCGGTGATTGTGGAAAAAGTGCTCGGTCTGCCCCACGGTGAGACCGGCTATTGCCGATTGGGGATCCACGAGAAAAGCGCGCGCGACATACTGGTGCCACGCCTTCGGGCTGCCGCGATCGTCGCCCGCGCCGCCGATCCGCCTGGCATAATCGCGGCAGGCCGCGGGAAGATCGATATTCAGGAGCCTTGGCCCCAGAATGCCGAGCATGACGACCGATCCGAACGTCCCGATAACATAGCTGATCGAAAAGGCCGCCGGCAGTATCTGCGCGCTCGCAGCTTTCGCGGAAGCAGCGAGCGAAGACTGCTCAATGGCGGTTTGCGAAAGGCCAAGCGCGGAAGACGTTGTCGTCGAACCGGCATAAAGACCCGCGGCAATACCCACGTCATATCCGGCCATCCTGACCGCAAGATAGACAGAACCAAGACTGAGACCGCAGACGAGGACCGCGAACAGGGCCTGTTGCAGGCCGCCGGAAAACAACCCGCGGACAAATTGCGGACCGGCGCTGTAGCCCACGGCAAAAAGATAGAACATGAAGAAAATGATCTTCACATCCGGAGAGACATCGATGCCGATCTGCCCGATCACAAGAGCCGCCAGCAGCGTGGCCGTCACATCTCCGAGGGAGATGCCGGCAATTTTCACGCGCCCCAGGGAATAGCCCAGCAGCAAGGACAGAAACAGCGGAATTTCGACGTTTGTCCGCAGCGTTGTGAACAGCCACTCCAGCATGAAAAGGATACTCCGTCATAACCGCGCCCCGGCACATCGTGCGTGCCGAAAACAGATCCCGTCTTCCGGGCCCGGCGCGCTGCAGCATTGCGGGGAAAGCCGGATCACCGCAAATGCTCCATCTCTTTGTTTTACGCAATTCCGGACGGAAACCGGCTCCCACTTTTGCTGGAATTGCGCCGGAGCGCCGTGCGTCCATTCGGATGCGCGGCGCTCCGGCCTATCGAATCTACGCATCGCGCTTTCCGGAAATCGATCCCGATTTTCGGGCCGAGGCGCTAGGCAAAGGACGCCGTCACGTCCTTCATACCCGCCAGCATTTGCGCCATTGGGCGCGAGCGGAACTCAGGCGTCTGCGCAAGCGCGCCGACATCGAGGCGGGTGTAGTTCATGCCGCCGCTATCGCGCAGGAAAAACAGCTTTCTGTCCAGATCGGAAAGGCTTGTCCATGTGGTGAACTCCGTCGCGATCTCCTCGCTGACCTGCCCCTGTACCTGCAGATGACTGCTCCCCTGGTCCGGATAATCGACGGCAATGCCGCGCGGGCGGTCGAAATTGTTCATGATATGCGCCACCATCTGCACCGCCCGGTCGGGCTCCGCCTGCTTCTCCGCGAATTCGGCATAGAAAGCAGCTCTGACGAAACGGTCCACGGATGTGTCCGAGGCAGGCAACCCGGCCTTCGCGATCCCCGCGCCGGACTGCTGTGCCGCGTAGGAGCCAAAATTTGCCTTCGAGCGGTCGATATTGTCAAGGAAGGTATAATTGTTGAGATTGGTGAGATGCCAGGAAAACTGCGGCGCGTTGGTCATGACGCCGACCGGGTTGTCATAGACGGTTCGCGCGCCATGATGAAACTCGATGACAATACTCTTGCCCCGGGCATCGTGGACGGCGAAATGAAACGGCATTCGCAGGCCGCCCAGGATCGGAACGCGCTCCAGCGCGACAGGCTGCGAGACGATAGCCGCCTTCACCTCTTCCACGGTCTCGAACTGACCAAGCACCCAGGCTCCCAGATCGGCGGCGGAGAGCGCGACTGTTTCGCCGTCAGGAATGCCATCCTCGCCTGCGGCCTGCGGATAGGACTGAACGCTGAAGGTCAGGCCTGCGCCGTTCAGGCCCTCGAGCACTTTCAGGCCCTCGGATGTGAACGGGGTGTCCTCGCGGGGGACGGCCGACGGCATGGTGACCGCAACAAAATGATGGGACGACGTCCATGTCACGGGTTTGCATCCCTCGACGACCGACGCCATGGCCAAACCTGCCGGAAAGACGGAAACCTGGTAGGGAAGATCGATGCTGAGTTCGAGCGTTCGGCCCAGATAGGCCCGGTTTTGAGCGTCGAAGTAAAGAAGCGACGTGCACATACCGTTATCCTCCGTTGTTCGCCTTGGGCCGGGAGCAGGAATGCGTGACCGGTTTCCCATGCACCCGACTGACCCGACTGAAATGCCGCGCGCCGAGGCGACCTCTCGTAAACGGAACCGGCGCCCTTTTGAACTGTCAGGGCTGACAGTTGCCGCCCCGGCGCGCAGCAGGGCGTCGTCTTTGCCGAGCCTCGCAATCGTCAACCCGCAGCCTGCAGCGCGTGCCGGACTGAACCTGTGGATCGGGACCATGGCCCATGGACCGGTGAAGTAACAGGCTGCAAGCGGACGGGAGGGGGGCGAAAACAAAAAAGCCCGGAAAACCGGGCTTTTTGCGGCTTTTCTGAACATCCACGACGTTCAGAAAAATGATTGGTGCCCAGAAGAGGACTCGAACCTCCACACCCTTGCGAGTACCAGCACCTGAAGCTGGCGCGTCTACCAATTCCGCCATCTGGGCAACGACCGCTCGTTTAAGAGACGCGGCGGGTTTCGTCAACGGGTATTTGACGTTTTGACGACAAAAATTTCGCCCGCCCGCCGTCGTCGTTCCGGTCTTCAGTCCGCGGCCTTCGGCGCCTTCACCCGGTCAACGTGGCCGAGATCGCGTTCAGGATCGATGACGTCGCGGACGAGCTGCTTCAGTTCCTTCGGCCCGGGAAAGCCGCCGTTGCGCTTGCGCTCCCAGACGAGCGCGCCATCGATCCGGATTTCGAAAATGCCGCCGGTTCCCGGCTTCAGCGTCACCGCGCCAAGTTCGTGCGAAAAGGTCGACAACAGTTCCTGCGCCATCCAGGCCGAACGCATCAGCCAGTTGCACATGCTGCAATACTCGATGGTCACCACCGGTTTCTCGCTCATCGGACGCTCCGCTGTTTCGCAATATCGCTTCCGCGTTCCTTAGGCGCATGACGGAACGCAAGGCAATACCGGCATACGGCAATTATCGTCATTTTCATTCTTTCCGCGATAGACTGGCCGCTCTGCACGAAAGGAGCGCATCATGACCGACGAAACCTTCGAGGGCGGCTGTTTCTGCGGCGCAGTGCGCTTTGCCATGCGCGGGCGACCGATGTTCATTCACGCCTGCCACTGCAAGGACTGCCGCCGGCAATCGGGCGGCCCCTTCGTGATCAATGGACTGATCGAGGCGGACCGGATTTCTCTTTCTGAAGGCGCGCCGGCCTGCCGCACGCTTGCCACCGACAGCGGCTATCCGCACGACCTGTTCTTTTGCGCGGATTGCGGCTCGCCATTGTGGAGCGATTACGGCCGGCGCGGCTGGATGCTTTTCGTGCGGCTGGCGGCGCTTGATGCGCCGGAGCGCTTCACGCCGGATGTCCATATCTACACGGTCTCGAAACTCCCCTGGGTGCCGCTGCCCTCCGGCGCCCGCACTTTTCCCCATTATTACGATATGAATGCCGAATGGCCGGCGGAAAGCACGGAAAGGCGACGTTCGGCGCGGGCGCGCGCGGCGAAGGCGGGCGGCAATCCGGCCTGATCTACGCTGCGGCGGGAACCAAAAGCCTGCTCAACGGTTGCCTTTTCAGGTAAAATAGGCCTTTCTAGCGCAAAGACAGGACCGCAGATGAGTACCAAAGTGAAACCGTTCCTCGCCACGACCTTTACCGCCTGCGCCCTGCTCCTGGCGGGTTGCACCACCTATGAGCAGCCGCGCAGCCTGCCCGCGCCCACCCAGCCGCAAGCCCCGCGCACGGCCGTCGACGGCCAGTGGCGGGACAAGGACGGCATTATCTCCAGCTTCTCCGCCGGCAAGTTCGAAACCCGCACGACGGATTCCAACCAGGTGCTCGCCGTCGGCAGCTACATCGTCAATGGTAATGTGGTCGAGATCGATGTCACCTCGGTGCTGCGACAGACCCGTTCACGCGTCAACTGCGCCATCGCCGCCCCCTATCTTCTGAACTGCACGCCGAGCCAGGGCGCCCGCTTCTCGCTCTACAAGCCGGCGGCAGCCCCGATCGGCTTCACCCTCGATGACGCGGCAGCCATGACGGCAAATGCGCCCCAGCAGCCGATCGCGCCCGGATCCGCCATGCCCCCCCAGCAGATGGGGTCGACCCAGCCGCAAATGGGTAGCCAGACCTATTCGACCGCCAATCCGTCAAGCACCTACCCGGCATCCACGACCCCCGGCGTCAACTTTTCCACGATGCAAAGTAGTTCCAACTACTAGCACCAGGCGCGTCAAAAAAAGCTCCTTGAGAGGCTGGCTGGCTGCAAAACGCCTCTCAACCATCAATTCGAGGCTTGACGACCAGCCTAAAATCATCGTCACATTCCATGGCTATACTCGGCATCGGGGCATAAGCGCCGCGCCCTTTCTTCGAACCAGGAGTCTGCCATGCATTCCCTTTCCAAAGCCGCCCTGCTCGCGGCTTCCGTGCTGTCGCTTTCCGCCGGCAGCGCCTTTGCCGATTTTCAGTTGAACATCCTCCATATCAACGACCTGCATTCGCGCATCGAGGCGATCAACAAATATGATTCGACTTGCTCGACGGAAGAAGCCGATGCTGGCGAATGCTTCGGCGGTATTGCGCGGGTCAAGGCAGCGATCGACGGAAAACGGACAGAGCTCGAGGGCGAAAACCTTCTGGTGCTTGATGCCGGTGACCAGTTCCAGGGCTCGCTGTTCTACACCGAATACAAGGGCGCCCCGATCGCCGAATTCATGAACGGCATCGGCTTCGATGCCATGGCGATCGGCAACCACGAATTCGATGACGGGCCGGAAGAACTGCTGAACTTCATCAACGCCATCGAATTCCCGATCCTTTCGGGCAACACGATCGCCGCGGATGACAGCATCGTTGCCGGCAAGTTCGATGACTATACGGTTTTCGATTTCAACGGCGAGAAAGTTGCGGTGGTTTCGGTTCTCGCCACGGATACCGGCGAGACATCCTCGCCCGGCGCGAAGATCTCGTTCGAGGACGAAATCGAATATCTGAAGAAGGCCGTCCCGGAAATCGAGGCGGAGGGCGTCAACAAGATCATCCTGCTCTCCCATGTCGGCTACAAGCGCGACCAGGAGATTGCGGCAGCGGTTGACGGCATTGACGTTATCGTCGGCGGCCACAGCCACACGCTCCTTTCCAGCACGGATGAAGATGCCGCAGGCCCTTACCCGACGATGGTCGCCAACCCGTCGGGCGAAGAGGTTCCGGTCGTCACCGCCTATGCCTACTCCAAATATCTCGGCGACCTCGCCGTAACCTTCGACGATGACGGCAAGGTAACGGATGTCTCCGGCGCTCCCATCCTGCTCGACGCATCGGTTACGCCCGACGAGGCTTTTGCCGCGCGCGTTCAGGAACTCGATGCCCCGCTTGAGGAACTGAAGCAGCAGGAAGTCGGCGAATCGACAGCTGTCATCATCGGCGACCGCAACGTCTGCCGCGCCGAGGAATGCCCGATGGGCAATCTCGTGGCCGATGCCATGCTGGAGCGCGTGGCCGACCAGGGCATTACCATCGCCATCCAGAACGGCGGCGGCGTGCGCGCCTCGATCGACGAAGGCATCGTCACCATGGGCGAAGTGCTGACCGTGCTTCCCTTCCAGAACACGATCGCCACCTTCCAGCTCAAGGGCTCCGACGTTGTTGCCGCGCTGGAGAACGGCCTCTCCAAAATCGAGGAGGGCGCCGGCCGCTACCCGCAGGTCTCCGGGCTGAAATACACCTATGATGCCGGCAAGGAACCCGGCAGCCGGGTGGTTTCGGTCGAAGTCGAAACCGGCGAGGACACGTTTGCCCCGATCGATCCCGACACGGTCTACGGCGTCGTCACCAACAACTACATGCGCGGCGGCGGCGACGGCTATGCGGTTTTCGCCGAGAAGGGCATGAACGCCTATGATTTCGGCCCGAACCTGGAAGAGGCCGTTGCCGAATATCTCGGCGAGAACAGCCCCTACACGCCCTATGTCGACGGCCGCATCACCAATGTGGCGAAGTAACTGAAGCCTCTCAACCCACAATCTCCCCCCTTGAGGGGGAGATGCCCCGGCAGGGGCAGAGGGGGATGAACCTTCTCAGCAAACTCGGGGTACGAGGCTTATGCCCTTACCCCTCTTTGTCGCTTTCGCGACATCTAACCCTCAAGGGGAGAGATTGTTTGCTGCCCTGCTTCCCGCCCTTCAATGTCAGCAGCAGACGGCATATCCTCCGATCCGCCTGCGACACCCTATAATCTGGCGAAGCCTTGTTTGCGTTGTTATATGAAACCCGACAACGACAACAATGGAAAGACTGCCGATGTCTGAAATGCATGCCGCCTGGCCGGATAACCACCCAAGCGTCGCCTTCGGCAAGGTCGGCGTTCTCCTCGTCAACCTCGGGACGCCGGACGGCACGGACAAGAAGTCCATGCGCCGCTATCTGGAAGAGTTCCTGACCGACAAGCGCGTGATCGAATGGCCGAAGGCGCTCTGGTATCCGATCCTCTACGGCATCGTTCTCAATCGCCGTCCGGCCAAGGTGGGCGAGGCCTATGAGCTGATCTGGAACAAGGAACAGAACGAGAGCTTTCTGCGCACCTATACACGGAGCCAGGCGGAAAAGCTCGCGGGACATTACGCAGGCACCGAGAACCTGGTGATCGACTGGGCGATGCGCTACGGCCAGCCCTCGATCCCTGCCCGCATCGAGGCGCTGAAGGCGGCGGGCTGCGAACGCATTCTCCTCTTTCCGCTCTATCCGCAATATGCCGCCTCGACGACCGCCACGGTCAACGACAAGGCGTTCCAGACATTGCTCGACATGCGCTGGCAGCCGGCGCTGCGTACCGTGCCCCCCTATCACGACGATCCGGTCTATATCGACGCGCTGGCGCAATCGGTGACCGACCATCTGGCGACGCTCGACTGGGAGCCGGAACTCATCATCACCTCCTTCCACGGCATTCCGCAGTCCTATTTCAAGAAAGGCGACCCCTATCACTGCCAGTGCCAGAAAACGGCGCGGCTTCTGCGGGAGAGGCTCGGTCTTTCCAAGGAGCGGCTGATGATCACCTTCCAGTCCCGCTTCGGCCCGGAGGAATGGCTGCAACCCTACACCGACAGGACGGTCGAGGGCCTGCCCAAGAAGGGGGTGAAGCGCATAGCCGTGATCAATCCCGGCTTTGTTTCCGACTGTCTGGAGACGCTGGAGGAAATCGGCGAACAGGCGCGCGAGAGCTTTCTCGAGCATGGCGGCGAGAAATTCACCCATATCCCCTGTCTCAACGACACGCCTCTCGGCATGCGGGTGATCGAGCATGTTGTAAACCGCGAGCTACGCGGCTGGCTGGAACCGGAAATCGCGCGAGCAGCAATAAACGACACGTAAAGCGCGTTTTCATATTATAAGAACGATAAGACACCACCAGTTTCGGCCGGTGAATAGGAGGAAACGACATGGACATACTGACCGGATTTTCCGTGACCATCATCATTCTGGTGGTCCTGATCCTCCTGACGCTCTTTGCCGGGATCAAGACCGTGCCGCAGGGCTACGGCTATACGGTGGAGCGCTTCGGCCGCTATACTCGCACGCTGCCCCCCGGCCTCAACCTGATCATTCCCTTCATCGACCGCATCGGCAAGCGCATCAACATCATGGAGCAGGTGCTCGATGTGCCGGAGCAGGAGGTGATCACCCGCGACAATGCCAGCGTCGAGGCCGACGCGGTCGCCTTCTACCAGATCCTCAATCCGGCAAGTGCGGCCTATCAGGTCGCCAATCTGGAGATGGCGATCCTCAACCTCACCATGACCAATATCCGTTCGGTCATGGGTTCGATGGATCTCGACGAACTGCTCTCCAACCGCGATTCGATCAATGAGCGGCTCTTGCGCGTCGTTGACCTTGCGGTCGAGCCCTGGGGCGTGAAGGTCACCCGTATCGAGATCAAGGACATTCGCCCGCCGAACGACCTCGTGGAGGCCATGGGCCGGCAGATGAAGGCCGAACGCGAGAAGCGCGCCCAGATCCTTGAGGCCGAGGGCAGCAAGACGGCGCAGATCCTGCGCTCGGAAGGCTCCAAGCAGTCCGCCATCCTGGAAGCCGAAGGCGAGCGCGAAGCCGCCTTCCGCGAGGCGGAAGCCCGGGAAAGACTGGCGGAAGCCGAAGCCAATGCGACCCGCTCGGTATCCCTTGCGATCGCCGAAGGCGATGTTGCCGCCATCAACTACTTCATTGCCCAGAAATATACCGAGGCCATGGCCTCGATCGGGACGGCGAAGAATTCCAAGGTGGTGTTGATGCCGATGGAGGCGTCATCGCTGATCGGTTCGCTCGGCGGTATCGGTGCGATTGCCAAGGAGGTCTTCGGCACTGATGGCGGTGGTTCGAATGAGCCGACGCCGCGCCGATCGACTCCCTCGGTCACGACCGGTTCCAGAAATCAGGAAAGCTGACCGACGATGGAGCCGATGCTTGACTTCTTCACCGCTGCAGGACCGTGGGGCTGGTTCATTGCCGGCCTGCTGTTGCTGGTCGCGGAGCTGATCCTGCCCGGCGTCTTCCTGATGTGGGTCGGCATCGCGGCGCTCATTCTCGGGGCGCTGTCCCTCGCCTTCTGGCCCTTTGGCTTCTGGGGCTGGCAATTGCAGTTGCTGCTCTTCGCCATCCTTTCCGTCGTCGCCATTCTGGCGGGACGGAAGATCCTGAAAAACCGGGAAACGACATCGGACGAACCGCTGCTCAACCAGCGCGCGGCAAGCCTTGTCGGCCGCACCGCCGTCGTTGTCGACGCCATTACCGACGGGCGCGGGCGCATCAAGCTCGATGATACGCTCTGGGTCGTGGAAGGGCCGGACCTGCCGGAAGGCGCGCATGTGCGCGTCGTTTCCGGCGACGGTCGCAGGCTGACGGTCGCGCCGCTCGAAACCCAGTGAGGCGCGTTAAGCCGCGCCGATCCTGAGAAAATCGTGGAAATGAACGATGCCGACCGGACGGTTGTCTTCGTCGACCACCATCAGCGCCGAGATATTGTGCTTGTGGATCAGCGCCAGCGCGCCGGAGACCATCATCGACTTCCTGACGGTTTTCGGGCCGGGCGTCATCACGTCATCGACGGCGAGCGCGCTCATGTCGCGGGAGAGATTGCGCGCCAGGTCACCATCGGTGACGATGCCCGCCAGACGCCCGTCATCGCCGACGACGCCGACACAGCCGAAGCGGCGCTTGGAAAGCTCCATGATCGCCTCCGGCAGGGGCGTGCCGGTGCGCACCAGCGGAATTTCCTCCCCCACATGCATGATGTCGGCCACATGCGAGAGCAGCGCGCCGAGCTTGCCGCCCGGGTGATAGACCTTGAAGTCGACGGCGGAAAAGCCGCGCGCCTCGAGGAGCGCGATCGCCAGCGCATCGCCGATTGCCAACTGCATGGTCGTCGAGGTCGTCGGCGCAAGTCCCAGCGGACACGCCTCCTCCGCCTTCGGCAGCGACAGCACGATATCGGCGGCGAGCGCCAAAGAGGATTGGGTGCCGGCCGTGATGGCGATCAGCGGAATGGCGAAGCGGCGGGTATAGGCGACGAGCGCGGTCAGTTCGCTGCTTTCCCCGCTCCAGGACAGCGCGACGACCGCGTCCTTCTGGGCAATCATGCCCATGTCGCCGTGATTGGCCTCGGCGGGATGCACGAAGAAGGCCGGCGTTCCGGTGGAGGCGAAGGTGGCGGCGATCTTGGTGCCGATATGACCGCTCTTGCCAACGCCCGAGACGATCACATGGCCCTGCGTTTCCCGGAGCAAGGCAACGGCCCTTTCAAACGGCTCGCCCAGCCCGTTTTCAAGCGCCTCGGCAAGCGCGTCGAGCCCCTTTTTCTCGAACGCCAGCGTTCTCAGGGCTGAAAGGGTCGCGTCACCCGCATGTGTCGTGTCGGTCGTCTCGTCCATGCACCGCTGTTAGCGCCTTTGGGTTTTGCAATCAATAGAACAATCGCTTCGGGCGAGCGGCAGGAGACGTCCATCATCCGGTGCCCGCAAGGTCCGCCTTTCGCCGCATCCAGTCGCCCGCCAGGCCGGGCCAGGCCGCTTGCGTGCCGTTGAGCGACCGCAGCGCGAAGCCGTGCGGCGCATCTGCAAAGACATGCAGGTCAACATCAAGTCCGAGGGCGGCCGCTGTCCAAACATAGTTGAGCGCGTGTTGCAGCGGAACCGAACGATCATGCGCCGCATAGGCGAGAAACACCGGAACCTTCGGCAGGCCGTGGGGGTGCTCGGCAAGCCCGATCGGCCAGGCGTCATAGAAGTCCTGTTTTTCGAGCGGGGGATAGTCCGGCTTGCCTTCGGGAAACTTGTGGGCGCGGTGGTTGGCGTTGATCGGCGCATAACAGATCAAGGCGCCAGCCGCTTTCAGTCGATGCGGCTGGCAGGCCATCACGCCCGCCAGATGACCGCCGGAGGACAGACCGAAATGGAAGAGCGGCAAGTCGCCCTGCTCCGCGGAAAGGTGATCAAGCGCGCGCATGCCGTCTTCAAGCGCGATGCCCCTCGGAAAGCGCCCGCCCTTGCCGTTATCGGCGCCGGGCAGCCGGTGAATGAGCAGATACACGTCGATCCCTAGCCCGTTCAGCCAGGCAGCAACCTCCGGCCCCTCCTTGTCATAGACGATCCTGGTATATCCGCCGCCTGCATAGAGCAGAACCCGCGCACGGGGTGCGTCCACGCGCCAGACATGCAATTCGGGGCGGCGAACCACGGTGAACTGACGGTCCGGGCGCTCGCCTTCGAGCTCGTTGCGGGGACCATCGTCAAGTGGAATGACCACAGGGTCGGACAGGCTGGATGATGACATGTTCATACTTTCGGCAACAAAAAAGCGGCGCTTTGAAGCGCCGCCCGGTATCGGTCGCAAGGCGCCGCAGCGCCTCCCGGAAGTCTCCCGTCATTTCAGCGCGGCGATCAGCGCCTTGAGCTCGTCCTCAACCTTCGGACGGATGTCGTCGCGCTTCAGTGCCAGCGCCACATTGGCGATGATGAAGCCTTCCTTGGAGCCGCAGTCGAAGGTCTGGCCGTCGAATTTGTAGCCGTAGAAATCCTGCTGCTGCGCCAGTTTCAGCATGCCGTCGGTCAACTGGATCTCGTTGCCGGCGCCGCGTTCGAGCACTTCGAGGATCGGGAAGATTTCCGGCTGCAGAATGTAACGGCCATTGATGAAATAGTTCGAGGGCGCAGTGCCCTTTTCCGGCTTCTCGACCATCTCGGTGATCCTGAAGCCGCTTCCGACAGCCTCGCCGACGCCGACGATGCCGTATTTGTGCGCAAGTTCGGGATCGCACTCCTCGACGGAAACGACATTGCCCCCGGCAACGTCATAGACTTCCATCATGCCCTTCAGGCAGGGCTTTTCGGCTTCCATCACCATGTCGGGCAGGATCAGCGCGAACGGCTCGGGGCCGACAATCTCGCGGGCGCACCACACGGCATGGCCAAGCCCGTGCGGTTCCTGCTGGCGGGTGAAGGTCGCAGTGCCCGCGGCCGGCAGCATGTCGGCGAGAAGGCTCAGTTCGGCATGCTTGTTACGCGCCTTCAACGTGCTTTCCAGCTCGTACTGAATGTCGAAGTAGTCTTCGATCACATGCTTGTTGCGGCCGGTGACGAAAACGAAATGCTCGATCCCCGCCTCGATCGCCTCATCGACGACATACTGGACGATCGGCTTGTCGACAACCGGGAGCAATTCCTTCGGCACGACTTTCGTGGCGGGCAGGAACCGCGTTCCCAGACCTGCAACCGGCAGAACCGCCTTGCGAACCTTCTTATGCTGAACCAAGACCCTCTCCTCTGATGACTAAAATAAACAAAGTTTCACTCAAGTATGGAATAGGTCTAACAAGATGCAATAGAGAGGGCAATCCGACAACCGCACCCGTGCCGCATTTTCCGGCGGGGGCCGCGACGTCGCGCCGCAACCCCCCATTTGTTCAGCGTTTTCAGCGCGGCAGCAGGGTCTCGCCCATCAGGGCGAGGTCGATCGAACGGGCGGCCTGGCGGCCCTCGCGGATCGCCCAGACAACGAGCGACTGGCCGCGCCGGACATCGCCGGCGGTCCAGAACCTGTCGATCGACGTCTTGTAGTCATCATCATTGGCGACCACGTTGACCGAACCGCGACGGTCCGTATTCAGCGTCAGCCGTCCTTCCAGATCGGACAGCACGCCGGTCTTCAGGGGGCCGCGGAAACCGATGGCGATGAAGGCCAGGTCGGCCTTGATGACGAACTCCGTGCCGGCGATCGGCTGGCGCTTCTCGTCCACATGGCAGCATTTGACGCCAGTGAGCACGCCCTCCTCGCCGACGAATTCCAGCGTCGCCACCTGGAACTCGCGGATTGCGCCCTCGGCCTGGGAAGAGGAGGTGCGCATCTTGGTGGCCCAGAACGGCCAGACGGCGAGCTTGTCTTCCTTTTCCGGCGGCTGCGGGCGAATATCGAGCTGCGTCACCTTGACGGCGCCCTGGCGGAAGGCCGTGCCGACGCAGTCGGACGCGGTATCGCCGCCGCCGACGACCACGACATGCTTGCCGCCGGCCAGGATAGGTTCCGAGGGCCAGCCGGTGCTGTCTATGCTCTCGCGGCCCACCCGCTTGTTCTGCTGAACGAGGAAGGGCATGGCATCGTAGACGCCGTGCAGATCGCCGCCGCCGATGCCGGAAGCGCGCGGCGTTTCCGAGCCGCCGCAATAGAGCACCGCATCATACTCGGCGAGCAGGTCGTCGACCTTCACATCCGCGCCGACATTGACGCCGCAGCGGAACTCGACGCCTTCGCCGCGCATCTGCTCGACGCGGCGATCGATGAAGTTCTTCTCCATCTTGAAATCCGGGATGCCGTAGCGCAGCAGTCCGCCGGGCTTGGCCTCCCGCTCGAACACAACGACATCATGGCCGGCGCGGCCAAGCTGCTGGGCCGCCGACATGCCGGCCGGCCCGGAACCGATCACGGCAACCTTCTTGCCGGTCTTGGTCGTTGCCGGCTTCGGCACGATGAAGCCCAGTTCATAGGCCTTGTCGGCGATCGCCTGCTCGATCGTCTTGATCGAGACAGGAATGTCCTCGAGGTTCAGCGTGCAGGCCTCCTCGCAGGGCGCCGGGCATACCCGACCGGTGAATTCCGGAAAGTTGTTGGTCGAATGCAGGTTTGCGATCGCCTCTTTCCAGTTGCCGCTATAGACCAGATCGTTCCAGTCCGGGATCTGGTTATGGATCGGACAGCCGGTCGGCCCATGGCAATAGGGAATGCCGCAGTCCATGCAGCGGGCAGCCTGTTTCTGCACTTCCGGGTCCGACATCGGAATGGTGAATTCGCGGAAATGGCGAATGCGGTCGGAGGCGGGCTGATACTTCGCCACCTGCCGGTCGATTTCCATAAACCCAGTAACCTTGCCCATTTCGTAATCCTGACTACTTCAAGCTGACGTTACGCGCTCGTGGCGCGCGCAAGAAGGCGTCCCGCACTCAAAAGCCGGGACGCCGACAGATGTCTGTTGCCTCTTATTCTGCCGCGACACCCATGCGCATGCGCTCCATCTCTTCCAGAGCGCGGCGATATTCGACCGGCATGACCTTGCGGAACATCGGGCGATAATGGGCCCAGTCGTCCAGGATCGCCTTGGCGCGGGTCGAACCCGTGTAGAGCAGATGGTTGGTGATGAGACGCACCAGACGCTCCTCGTCGTGCCGGGTCATGTCGCCGGAAACGTCGACGCGGCCCTTGTGCATGAGATCGCCGCCATGGTGGTGCAACTTCTCCAGCATGTCGTCTTCCTCCGGCACCGGCTCCAGCATGACCATGGCCATGTTGCAGCGATCGGCAAAACCGCCATCCTCGTCCAGCACATAGGCGACGCCGCCCGACATGCCGGCCGCGAAGTTGCGGCCCGTCGGGCCGAGCACGACGACAAGACCGCCGGTCATGTATTCGCAGCCATGATCGCCAACGCCCTCGACAACGGCAATCGCGCCGGAGTTTCTGACGGCGAAGCGTTCCCCGGCAACGCCGCGGAAGTAACACTCGCCGGACGTTGCGCCGTAAAGCACCGTATTGCCGACGATGATCGATTCCTCCGGCACGATCGGCGAGTTCTCCGGCGGACGGATGATGATCTTGCCGCCCGAAAGCCCCTTGCCGACATAGTCGTTGCCGTCACCGATCAGGTCAAAGGTCACGCCGCTTGCCAGGAACGCGCCGAAGGACTGTCCAGCCGTGCCGCGCAGCGTCACGGAGATCGTGTCCTCCTTCAGGCCCTTCTCGTTCCAGCGCTTGGCGACCTCGCCCGAGAGCATGGCGCCGGCGGAGCGGTCGACATTCTTGATCTCGACGTCAAAGGCGACCTTTTCCTTGTTCTCGAGCGCCGGCATGGCCTTTTCGATCAGCTTGCGGTCAAGAATATCGTCGATCGGATGCTTCTGGCGTTCGGTCCAGAAGGTTGCTTCCTTGGGTGCTGCCACCTTGTGGAAGATCTTCGAAAAATCGAGACCCTTCGACTTCCAGTGCGCGATCGCCTCGTCCTTGTCGAGCAGTTCGACGGAACCGATGACGTCGTTGAGGCTGGTGAAGCCAAGGGCCGCCAGCATCTCGCGCAGTTCCTCGGCAACGAAGAAGAAGTAGTTGACCACATGTTCCGGCAGGCCCTTGAAGCGCTTTCTCAGGACCGGGTCCTGGGTGGCGACGCCGACCGGGCAGGTATTCAGGTGGCACTTGCGCATCATGATGCAGCCGGCCGCAATCAGCGGCGCGGTGGAAAAGCCGAACTCATCCGCGCCGAGCATGGCGCCGATCAGCACGTCGCGGCCCGTCTTCAACCCGCCGTCGACCTGCAGCGCGATGCGCGAACGGAGCCCGTTCAGCACCAGCGTCTGCTGGGTTTCGGCAAGGCCGATCTCCCACGGGCTGCCGGCATGCTTCAGCGAGGTCAGCGGCGAAGCGCCGGTCCCGCCGTCGAAGCCGGAAATGGTGATGTGGTCGGCGCGCGCCTTGGCAACGCCGGCGGCAACCGTGCCCACGCCCACTTCGGACACCAACTTGACCGAGACATCGGCCGTCGGGTTGACGTTCTTCAGATCGTAGATCAGCTGTGCCAGATCCTCGATCGAATAGATGTCGTGATGCGGCGGCGGCGAAATCAGGCCAACGCCCGGCGTCGAGTGACGGGTCTTGGCAATCGTCGCATCCACCTTGTGACCGGGCAGCTGACCGCCCTCGCCGGGCTTGGCACCCTGGGCCACCTTGATCTGCAGCAGATCGGCATTGACCAGGTATTCCGTCGTCACGCCGAAACGGCCCGACGCGATCTGCTTGATGGCCGACCGCTCCCTCGGATAGGAGCCGTCGGGCAGCTTCAGATAGCGGTCGCTCTCCTCGCCGCCCTCGCCGGTGTTCGACTTGCCGCCGATCTGGTTCATGGCGATGGCAAGCGTGGTGTGGGCCTCGCGCGAGATGGAGCCGAAGGACATGGCGCCGGTGGAGAACCGCTTGACGATCTCCGAGGCCGGCTCGACCTCTTCGAGCGGCACCGGCTTGCGGCCGATCTCCTCGGCATTCCTGATCCGGAACAGCCCGCGAATGGTGTTCATCCGAAGCGTCGTCGCGTTTTCCATCTTGGCGAAGGCGTCGTAGCGGTCTCGCGCATTGCCGCGCACGGCGTGCTGAAGCTCGGCCACGGCATCCGGCGTCCAGGCATGGGCCTCGCCGCGCATGCGGTAGGCATATTCGCCGCCGATATCGAGCGTGGAGGCCAGCACCGGATCCTTGCCGAAAGCGGCGCGGTGGCGTGCGACGGTCTCTTCGGCGACTTCCGTGAGGCCAACACCCTCTATCATCGAGGCCGTGCCAAAGAAGAAGCGTTCGACGAATTCCGACGACAAGCCGATGGCGTCGAAGATCTGTGCGCCGCAATAGGACTGATAGGTGGAAATGCCCATCTTGGACATGACCTTCAGCATGCCCTTTCCGATCGCCTTGATATAGCGGTAGATCACCTCGCCGGCATCAACCTCCTCGGGGAACATCCCCTTGGCGTGCATGTCGGCCAGCGTATCGAAGGCGAGATAGGGGTTGATGGCTTCCGCGCCATAGCCGGCAAGACAGCAGAAATGATGCACTTCGCGCGGCTCGCCCGATTCGACGACGAGGCCGACCGAGGTTCTGAGCCCCTTGCGGATCAGGTGATGGTGAACGGCGGCGGTCGCCAGAAGCGCGGGGATCGCGATCCGGTCCGGGCCGATCTGGCGGTCGGAAAGCACGATGATGTTGTAGCCGCCCTTGACGGCGGCTTCAGCGCGCTCGCACAGCCTGTCGATCATCTCCGGCATGCCGGCTTCGCCCTGATCGGCGCTATAGGTAACGTCGAGCGTCTTGGTGTCGAACCGGTCCTCCGTATGACCGATGGAGCGGATCTTTTCCAGGTCGCCATTGGTCAGGATCGGCTGGCGCACCTCGAGGCGCTTCTCGCGCGAGGCGCCCTCATGGTCGAGAATGTTCGGACGCGGGCCGATGAAGGAGACGAGGCTCATCACCAGCTCCTCGCGGATCGGGTCGATCGGCGGGTTGGTGACCTGGGCGAAGTTCTGCTTGAAATAGGTGTAGAGCAGCTTCGACTTGTCCGACATCGCCGAAATCGGCGTGTCGGTGCCCATCGAACCAATCGCTTCCTGGCCCGTGGTCGCCATCGGCGACATCAGGATCTTGGTGTCTTCCTGGGTGTAGCCAAAGGCCTGCTGACGATCGAGCAGCGACACGTCGCGGCGGAGCGCGCGCGGCTCCACAGGCTTCAATTCCTCCAGAATAAGCTGGGTCCGGTCCAGCCAGTCCTGATAGGGGTGCATGCCGGCAAGCTCGGACTTGATCTCGTCATCGGAAATGATCCGGCCCTTTTCCATGTCGATCAGAAGCATGCGGCCGGGCTGCAGGCGCCACTTGGCCACGATGTTTTCTTCCTCGACCGGCAGAACGCCGGCTTCGGAGGCCATGATGATCCGGTCATCCTTGGTAATCAGGTAGCGCGCCGGACGCAGGCCGTTACGGTCAAGCGTGGCGCCGATCTGGCGGCCGTCGGTAAAGGCAACGGCAGCCGGGCCGTCCCACGGCTCCATCAGGGCCGCGTGATATTCGTAGAACGCTCTCGTCTGCGGCCCCATCGACATGTTGCCGGCCCAGGCTTCCGGGATCAGCATCATCACGGCATGGGCCATGGAATAACCGCCCTGCACCAGGAATTCGAGCGCATTGTCGAAACAGGCCGTATCGGACTGGCCCTCGTAGGAGATCGGCCAGAGCTTGGAGATATCGTCACCGAAGAGCGGCGAGGATACGGAGGCCTGACGGGCCGCCATCCAGTTGACGTTGCCGCGCAGCGTGTTGATCTCGCCGTTATGGGCGACCATGCGGTAAGGGTGCGACAGCTTCCAGGAGGGGAAGGTGTTGGTCGAAAAGCGCTGGTGCACGAGGGCGACGGCGGATTCGAAGCGCGGATCGGAAAGATCCTTGTAATAGGCGCCGACCTGGTAGGCGAGGAACATGCCCTTGTAGACGATGGTCGAGGACGACATCGAGACGATGTAGAAGTCTTCCGCCGCACCTTCCGATTCGGAAAAGATCGTGTTCGAGATCACCTTGCGAAGGATGAACAGGCGACGTTCGAAATCCTGCTGGGTATTGGCGCGCTCGCCGGCGCCGATGAAGACCTGCAGGTGATAGGGCTCGGTTGCGGCGATATCCTCCGCCTTCGACAGCGAGGAATTGTCGACCGGCACTTCGCGGAAGCCGATGAAGCGCTGGCCTTCGTCGGCGATCACCTTCTGGATGATGTCCTTGTAGTGGGCGATGCGCGCGGGATCGCGCGGCATGAAGAAATAGCCGACGGCATATTCGCCGACCTTCGGCAGCACGATGCCTTCGGCCGCCATTTCCTCACGGAAGAACCTGTCCGGAATCTGCATCAGCATGCCGGCGCCGTCGCCCATCAGCGGGTCGGCGCCGACCGCGCCGCGGTGGGTGAGATTTTCGAGAATGAACAGTCCGTCCTTGACGATCTGGTGCGACTTCTCGCCCTTCATATGGGCGATGAAGCCGACGCCGCAGGCATCGTGCTCGTTCCTCGGATCATAGAGCCCCTGACGTTTGTTGCGACGGCCGTCGGCAGCTTTATTGGCGGCAGGCGTCACGGTCATTTGCGTGAGCGGGGCACCACTGAGCGCGGATGGCGTCATCTTCGTCATACAAGATCTCCTTAAAACCTGCCGGAATGCAGGCGAAACCGGATCGTGGGGAGCAGGCAAATGCGTGAAGACGCTGTCGCGCCCCGCCGCCTGCAGACCTCTCTCTCATTTAAAACCGGGACGACCATACAACGGGCGCTCCAGCCGATGGCTCTTGTCGTGAGCGAGGCAGGAGCGCGGCCTTCCGCTTGTGCGGTCATTATAGACCAAAAAGCGGCAACGCGTCAGCCCCTTGCGACCGGCACACGACACAGCCGGACATAAAAATAGGACAGCATAACTGTCCTATCTGCCGTTCATGCCAGAAACCACGCAAAGTGGCAAGCAAATAATGAAATCGCGCGTCCGAAGGTGAGAGAAAATTACGCCGGATGACCGGCCAGCGCAACAAAGTTACCCATTTCAACGTTCTTTCGACAGACGTGAAAGAAAACGGCAATTTATAGGCAGAATCCACGCTCATCAAGCCGACAGGCGCAAGCTCCTGCGAAAACAGCGCCTGGCACCGGACATCCGGGAATGCCTCTTTACAGGCGGCGGCCTTTTCCCTGATATCCCGCTAACCGCATTTCCAGAACGCTTTTGAGGTCTTTATCCATGTTTTTTGCTTCCGACAACTGGTCCGGCGCCCATCCCGCAATCGGCGAAGCGCTGATACGCGAACAGTCGGGCTATGCCAATGCCTATGGCACCAGCCCTCTGGACCGGAAGATCGAGGCGCGGTTCGACGATCTCTTCGAGCGCGAGGTCGCCGTCTTCTTCGTCGGCACGGGCACGGCGGCCAATTCGCTGGCGCTTTCCTCCGTCGGGCGGCCGGGCGGCGTGGTCTTCTGCCACAAGGACGCCCATATCGCCAATGACGAGGGCGGCGCGCCGGAATATTTCACCGGCGGCGGCAGGCTTGCCACCGTTTCAGGCCCGGAAGGCAAGATGACGCCTTCAGAGCTCAGGCGGATCGCCGCGCGCTATCCGGCGGATTTCATTCATCACGGCCAGCCGATGGCGCTGTCGCTGACGCAATCGACCGAAGTCGGCACCGTCTACGGGCTTGACGAGATCGACGCCCTCACCGCTGTCGCCAAGGAAGGCGGCCTTCCCGTTCACATGGACGGCGCGCGCTTTGCCAATGCGCTCGTGGCGCTCGACACAACGCCCGCGGAAATGACATGGAAGCGCGGCGTCGACATCCTCTCCTTCGGCGGCACCAAGAACGGCTGCTGGTGCGCGGAGGCCATCGTGTTCATGAACCCGGCCCAGGCGCGGGAGATGCCCTTCATCCGCAAGCGCGCCGCCCATCTCTTCTCCAAGACCCGCTTCATCTCCGCCCAGCTCGACGCCTATCTGACCGACGACCTCTGGCTCGACCTTGCCCGCCACTCAAACGCCATGGCCGAGCGGATGCGCATCGCCTTTCGCAAATCGGCAAAGGCGCGGCTTGCCTGGGAGACCCAATCGAACGAGGTCTTCATCATCCTGCCGAAGTCAGCGGCCGAAGCCGCGCGCAAGGCCGGCGCGCAGTTCTACGACTGGCTGACGCCGGTCGACCAGCCCGGGCTGGTGGCCGAGGGCGAGGTTCTGGCGCGCTGCGTGACCAGCTTCGCCACGACAGAGGCCGAGGTCGACCGCTTTGTCTCCTTCCTCGAGGCCGAGCCGCTCACAAACGGGTAACGGCGCCTCACAGGCCGGTGACGCGGCGTGATGGCTGAGTGACGCTCCATTGATTTCCAAGTGAAGGCCGATTTTGCAAAACTCCTGCGTGCAAGGACAAGGCTTGCACAACAATCGAACCCGTCTCGATCAATGAGGAGAATAGCATGTCGAAGACCAACAAGATCAGCGCAGCAACGCTCGCCGGTGCGCTCGCCGTGGCTGTCGGCAGCCTTGCGGCCACCGCCCCCGCCCAGGCCGCCAACGTGAAGTGCTACGGCGTTGCCATGGCCGGCCAGAACGATTGCGCTGCCGGGCCGGGCACGACCTGCGCAGGCACGTCCAAGGTCGACTACCAGGGCAATGCCTGGAAATACGTGGCCGAGGGCTCCTGCACGGACATGAAGCTGCCGGGAGACCGGATGGGTTCGCTCGAGCCGCTCGATCGCGACCTTCCCGCAATGTGATTGCGCACCGCCGCCGGTGCCTCAGGGCACCGGCGGTCCTGCGTCATCCAGCGAGTGGGAGCGCTTTACATGTCCAGCGAAATGACTGCCTTGCTTGCGCGGCGACAAGTCCCGCAGCGTGCCGGCGCCGGCTTCAAGACCGCCCATGCCGACGCCATCCTGAACGATGAATACACAATCGGCTTTCTCGAGGTCCATGCAGAAAATTATATGGGCGCGGGCGGCCATCCGCACCGTATCCTGACGCGCATGCGCCTGGACTTCCCCCTGTCCGTCCACGGCGTCGGCCTGTCGATCGGCTCGCCGCGCGGGATTGACCCGGGCCATCTGGACCGGCTGGCAGGCGTTGTCGAGCGCTATGAGCCGGGCCTCGTTTCCGAACACCTGGCCTGGTCGACCCATGACGACGCCTATTACAACGACCTTCTGCCGCTGCCCTATACCGATGAGACGCTTTCCCATATCGTCGACCATGTCGACCGGGTGCAGAACAGGCTCAAACGGCCGATCCTGCTGGAAAACCCGTCCACCTATGTGGCCTTTTCCGAAAGCACGATTCCGGAGACGATCTTCCTCGATGAGATTGCGCGCAGGAGCGGCTGCGGCCTGCTGCTCGACGTCAACAATGTCCATGTGTCAGCGACCAATAACGGCTTTGACGCGCTGTCATACCTGAAGAGTTTTCCGCTGGAGCGGATCGGCGAGATCCACCTCGCCGGCCACGCAGAGGATGCTGACGATACGGGCGCGCCGCTTCTGATCGACGCCCATGACCGACCCGTCGATGACGCCGTCTGGGCGCTTTATGCCTTCGTCATCCAGAAGACCGGCCCGCTTCCGACGCTGATCGAATGGGACAATGACGTGCCCGAATGGCCGCTCCTGAAGCGCGAGGCGCAACTGGCCGAGGAGATCATGAACCGTGAGGGCGAGCGTTTTCTGCTCGGCAGCCGCCATGGCTGACCCTCGCTCCGCTGCCGCAACGCTCGAAGGTTTCGCGGCGGCCCTTCTCGGGCCGCCGGCCGAAACCGCGCCGGAAGGTGTCGCCAACCCATTCGGCGGGCCGGCCGTCAAACGCTTCGGCGTCTATCGCAACAATGTCGCTGTCGGGCTCAAAGGCGCGCTCGCGGATATATTCCCGGTAACGCGCGACCTTGTGGGGGAACGGTTCTTCTCCGCCATGGCCGGCGACTATATCGCCCGCGAGCCGCCGCGAACGCCTGTGATTGCCGAATACGGCCACGGCTTTTCCGACTTCATCGCCACGTTCCAGCCAGCGGAAAATCTGTTCTTCCTGCCCGATATTGCCCGTCTGGAGCGGGCGTGGCTCGATGCCTATCACGCGGAAGATGCCGATCCGCTTTCCCCGGACACGCTCCAGACGCTTTCGCCGGACGGCCTGATGGCGGCGGCACTCGTTTCGCACCCGGCCACCCGGCTGCGGCGCTTCGACAGCGCGGCGGTGAGCATTTTCCTGCGCGTCCGCAACGGAACCGGGCTCAGGGACTTCGACCCGTCACCGGCCGAGACCGCCCTGGTGACCCGGCCGCACTACGACGTTTCCGTGCTTGCGCTGGACGACGGCCAGGCCGTCTTCTTCGACAAACTGATCGAGGGCATGCCGATCTGCGAGGCGGCCGAGGCCGCGACGGCGCTCGACCCCGCCTTCGACCTCGGCGGCGCGTTTTCGATATTGATCACCTCGGGCGCCTTCACGCGCCTTTCGGCTGCACGGGAGTAGTCACCATGCATTTCATCTGCACAATAGCGCGTCTCCATGACCGTGTCTTTACACGCCTCCAGACCTTCCTGGCGCCATGGTTTCCGGGGCTTTTCGCCCGTCTGGTGTTTGCGTCCACCCTCTGGCTCTACTTCCTGAACTCGGCACTGACCAAGGTCGAGCCCGGCCTTGCCGGCTTCTTCATGGTTCGCAGCTCCGCCTATTACCAGATCGCGCTTCCCGCCGTGGAGGCCGCCGGCGGCGATGTCTCCTCGGTGCCCTTCCTGCCCTGGGGGCTGATCGTTCATCTGGGAACCTATGCCGAACTCGCCCTGCCGCTGCTGATCATCTTCGGCCTCGCCACGCGGCTGAGCGCCCTCGGCATGCTCGGCTTCATCGCAGTCCAGACCTTGGTGGACATCACGGTACATCGGGTCGGCGGCGAGACCATCGGCGCGCTGTTCGACCGCTTCCCCGACAGCGTCATCCTCGACCAGCGCCTCCTCTGGACGGTGCCGCTGGTCGTGCTGGTCATCTACGGACCCGGCAGAATTTCCCTGGATCACCTGGCCGCGCGAATCACGCGGCGCTGGCACGGATGAAAAAACGGCGCCCCGAGAGGCGCCGTTATAATTTCTGCTAGTGGGGGTCTGCCGTCAGGCGGCATCCATCTCCACATTCTTCTGCGCCGAAATCGTTTTCGGCTCGCCGGATCGCGTTTCGATTGCAATTCGGCGCGGTTTCATGGCCTCGGGAATGTTGCGCAGCAGCTCAACATAAAGTAGACCATTCTTCAGTGTTGCACCCTGGACTTCCATGTGGTCGGCCAGCTGGAAGCGGCGTTCGAATGCGCGCTTTGCGATACCCCGATAGAGGTATTCGCTGTTGCCTTCGTCATCTTCCTCGGCCTTCTCGCCTTTCACGGTCAGCACGTTGGCATGGGCCTCGATGGAAAGCTCGCTTTCGCTGAAGCCGGCGACGGCCATCGAGATGCGATAGGCATTCTCGCCGGTACGCTCGATATTATAGGGCGGATAGGCAGGCGCCTGTTCGGGCTGGCCCATCGAGTCGAGGAGATTGAAAAGCCGGTCAAAACCGACGGTAGAACGATAAAGGGGCGAAAAATCGACGTTACGCATAATGTCCTCCTTTGAGCGACGTATGGTTGCGATGACATTTCCCGGCAATCCCGAAACAGGCGATCGCGGAAAACGGTTGCGGACCCGATGGTCGGCGTCCACGTTTGAAGATTTGGGAAAAGTCTGCATCGATTTCAAGAGGGCCTGTGCTGGCAAAATCATCATCGCGCAATCGCACTGGCGAGGCGCGCTGTGGCACTTTTGTCCGCATTCGTCGCCACTATATTGAGAATGAACGCAGTATGAATGCACTATTGAACTCACGTTCAGGCGCAATGCGCCATTCAGCTTTTGCCGGGAACTACGGCGCACCCGTCCCGGCACCGTTGTCACTCTTGACCCAGTGATAGCGGTATCTTGGCCGGAGCCGAGACGCTTTTACCCCTGTTCAAGCGTCCGGTTCCGGTCCTTTTTACGCCCCAATTCACGAACAGGCCATTGCCTTTGCCGCCCGCGGGCGTCATCAGGGGCGGATCACGAGGCAATGGACGACAGGCAATGGACGCGAACCACACGATCGGCATGATGCGCGCCTTTGACGGCCTCATGCTGCGCTACGGGTTGTTCCCATGCGAAGACGCACGCGCCACGGTGCTCATCGTCGCGGGCCGGGCGGAGTTCATCGAGAAATATGCCGAGACCGCGGCTGATCTTCGCAGCGCCGGTTTTGCCGTCGCTATCCTGGACCTGCGCGGCCAGGGCGGCTCCGAACGCCGTCCCGAGGACGGCAATATGGGCCATATCGAACATTTCTCGGACTACCCACGGGACATTGTCGACTTCTTCGCCCAGAAGGTCGAGGGCAGAATGCCCGGGCCTTGTTTTCTTCTAGGGCATTCGCTTGGCGGACTGATCGCGCTTTCGGTTGCGGAACAGGCTTCCGGCCGGTTTGCGGGCCTTGTGCTTTCAGCGCCCTTTGTCGGCATCCGCCATGACCGCTACCCGGCCTTTGTGGTCCGCGCCATGGCCTGGCTCTTCAGCCGCACGGGCCGGGCCAGGCAGCGCACCGCGCGGCCGCGCAGCGAACCGGCGCGGTTCGAGGACCAGCCGCACACATCGGACCGCGCCCGCTACGCGCGCAATATCGCGGCGGCGAAAACCGACCCGCCCTATCTGCTGGGGCCGGTGACCTTCGGCTGGCTCTCGGCCTGCCTCGGCGCGATCCGCCGGCTCACCCGCCCGAAGGCGCTTGCCGCGATCGGCTGCCCGTCGCTTGTCCTCTCCGCCGGCCGCGATGCGTTGATCCCGGCCAAACCCCAAGCTCGGCTTGCCGCAAGGTTTGGCGCGCGCCATCTCGTCCTGCCCTCATCCGGGCACGAGATCCTGCAGGAGGTCGATGCCGTGCGCCGCCCTGCCCTGGACGCCATCCTCGGCTTTTTCGATGAATGCCTGGCCGCGCGCTGAAAAGCCTTATCCGGCGTTCAGTTCGGCAAGGGCCGCCTCGTGAAGTGCGGGCGTCGCTGCAGCGACGATATCGCCGCCATGCTCGGGCCGCTCGCCGGTCCAGGTGGAGATCACGCCGCCTGCGCCTTCGATGATCGCAATCAACGCCCCGACATCATAGGGCTTCAGGTCACTTTCGACGACGAGATCGGCAAAACCGGATGCCAGCAGGCAATAGGCATAGCAATCAATGCCGTAGCGCGCGAGCCGGACCTGCCGCTCCAGCCGGTCGTAGCGCGACAGCGCAGCCGTATCCATGATCCGCGGCGAGGTGGTAAACAGCACCGCCGCGCCGAGTTCCCGGCAATCGCGGGTTTTCAGCCGCCGCGGCCCGCCCGGCCCGGCAAACAGGCTCCCCCCCGGATCGGCAAAGAACCGCTCGCCGGTAAAGGGCTGGTCCATCAGTCCCATCACCGCACGGCCGTTCCGGTAAAGCCCTATCAGCGTGCCCCATACAGGCACGCCGGAGATGAAGGCCCGCGTGCCGTCGATCGGATCGATCACCCAGACATATTCGCGATCAAGCCCGCTTGCGCCATGCTCCTCGCCGAGGATGCCGTGATCCGGATAGGTCTCCTCGATCAGCCGCCTTATGGCGCTTTCGGCGGCCCTGTCGCCTTCCGTGACAGGATCGAAACCGCCGCTCAGCTTGTTGTCGACATCAAGGCCCGAGCGGAAACGCGGCAAGGTCTCGGCGGCGGCGGCATCGGCGAGCCTTGTGAAAAAGGCATGGTCGGGAAGCATGGCAAATCCTGTGGCAAGACGAGGAAACGTTTCCGCCAGTTTCTAGAGTCTTTCCGCCCTCAAGGGAATCGTCTCGGGCGAGAAAATACGCCGCGCGCCCCGAACGCGCGTCCCGACCGGAGATTTCCGCTCACCCATGCGGCAAAAGGAAATTAAAAAGCGGGCAATACGCGTAAAAATTAGACAGCATTACTTATTGCGCAAAATACAGGCAAATTAACTTGACAGGCCTCGCACGGTCATCTATTGTCTGAACTACAGTCTTTCGACTGTGAATACCCTCCTTGGGTGTTTCCTCCCTAGACTTAACCGCGCCCACGGCGCGGTTTTTTTTGAACGCCCCTCCGCACACCCGGACGAAACGCCTCACTCCGCAGCAAGGCCCGCACTGTCCTCGCTGCCGGCGAGAAACGCGGAGAATTGCTGGATGAACAGCGTCAGCGCCTGTTTCAGCGCGATGAATTCCGGCTTTTTCGCGTAGCTCTGCTCGTCGGCGTATAGTCTGCGCGAGACCTCGATCTGGAGCGCATGGCAATCGGCGGCGGGACGGCCGTAGTGCTCGGTGATGAAACCGCCCGCATAGGGCTTGTTGTAGGCGGTGACGAAGCCCATCCGCTCGAGGATCGAGATCGCCGCATAGGCGATGTCGCTCGAGGCGCTGGTGGAGAACCGGTCGCCGATGACGATATCGGGCTTCCGGCGGTGGCCGCCGACGGTCACGCTGCCGGGCATGGAATGGCAGTCGATCAGCACCGCCTGCCCGAACCGTCGCTTTGTCTCCTGCATCAGTTGCTTGAGGCTCCGGTGATAAGGCCGGTAGATTTCCTCGATCCGCCTGAGCCCCGCGCCCGCATCGATCGGGGCGTCATAGATCGGCATGTTCTCGGCGACGATGCGCGGGATCGTGCCGAGACCGCCGGCGACCCGCATGGAGGTCATATTGACATGCGACGGCAGGGCGCCGGAAAACATGCGCGGATCGAGCTCGAAGGGTTCGCGGTTGACGTCGAGGAAGGCGCGCGGAAAGAAAGCCCTTTGCAGCGGCGCACCGAAGGCCGGCGCCATGGCGAACAGTTCATCGACGTAGAGATCTTCCGAACGCCTGATCTCGTGGGCGTCAAGCCGCGTCTCGGACAGAAAGGCGTTGCTGTAGACCCGGCCGGAATGGGGCGAGTTGAAGACCAGCGGCAGCGTCTGCCGCTCGGGGCGGATCACCTCGAACCAACGCGCATCGCCGTCAAAACTCAGTTCATCCCTGCCGGTCACTGTCGCTCCCTTCATACCGGAGATTTACGCGCTCCGGCCTTGCCTGCCAAGGCCGCCGCCCGGGCGGCGGAAAGTTTGAGGCCCTCTTTATTGCTTGTTTACGACATAGGGTCTATCAGACCGGTAAACGCGAAAGCCCAATGCGCCGATATGGTTGAGCCGATGGTACTTAAAATTCTTCTGGCGGAAGATGACGACGACATGCGCCGTTTCCTGGTGAAAGCGCTGGAAAAGGCCGGCTATCAGGTCGCCGCTTTCGATAATGGCGCAAGCGCCTATGACAGGCTGCGAGAGGAACCTTTTTCGCTGCTTCTGACCGACATCGTCATGCCCGAGATGGACGGCATCGAGCTTGCCCGCCGGGCGACCGAACTCGACCCCGATCTCAAGGTGATCTTCATCACCGGCTTCGCCGCCGTCGCGCTCAACGCCGATTCGGCAGCCCCCAAGGACGCCAAGGTGCTTTCCAAGCCGTTTCACCTGCGCGATCTGGTCGACGAGGTGGAAAAGGTTCTCGGCGTATAGTCCGGCGCGCAGGAGCGAAAGCGACAGGCGACAAAAAAGCTTCAAAAAACCAGTTGACGCGACCGCCAAAGTTTGGAATACACCGCGCCACGGATGGGCGTGTAGCTCAGCGGGAGAGCACTACGTTGACATCGTAGGGGTCACAAGTTCGATCCTTGTCACGCCCACCATCCCATTCATTGATTTGCAAGGGCTTTCGCTAATGGCGGAGGCCCTTTTGATTGAAAGCCGGCCTTGCTGTGTCCGGCGAACCGGCCGGCTGTCGCGGGTTTTGACGCAACCGGCGGCACGGAAAACAACTTGCGGATGGTTGTACCTTTTTGCGCGGCGGCGTTTTAGTGAAACCGGGCAAAGGGAAGACGCGCCCTGTCGCGCGACCGCGGATGCTTCAACCGAAACGACGCCCGAGGCGCCCGCCTCGAGGTTCTTCCGGTCCAGCTACATACGGCCAAGACGCCCGGAAACATGGCCCGCTTGCAAATGAACGATCCCCGCAGGACGCATCGTTGAGGCGGCGCCGACATGAACCCGGCAAGCTTGCACGCCGGCGTGAAGACCGGCGAGATATCTGGAGACGACACGAATGGACGAGCAAATCAATACCGGAGCGGCAAGGCGATGGCTTCAGAGCCTTTCGCTCAGGGCCTGGCTCGTCTTCGGCTTTCTGCTCGCCCTGTTGCCGGTCCTTCTTTTCTCGGTGGTCTGGTACACGCAATACCGTCAGCAGGTCGCCGAACCGTTCCGCCACGTGCTCCACACCCAGCACAGGGTGCTCGTTTCGCTTGAGCGGATTCAGTCCAATCTCTGGGACATCGCCGCTTCGGTCAATGACTATGCCAACAGCGGCGATGAACACTACCGCAGCGCATTCGAGGCGGCCGAGCGCGATGTCGCGACGCATCTGCGCGATCTGGAACAGACGACCGCGGCCTATCCAGCCTTTGCCCCGATCCTTCAGGGCGTGGAGCAGCAATGGTCAGCCCTTCTCCAGGTCGCCGCCTCCGTGGAGCCCGAGGACGATGCCGTCAACCCGACGCTGATGCGCTTCGAAAGCGTGATCGCGGAAACCGGCAAGCGGGTCGAGGACATTGCCGAGACCATGCGTCTGATGAACGAAGAAAGCCATGCCCGCGCCCTCGAGGTGATGCGGCGGCTTGAAGTCTTCGCCATCATTGCGGGTCTTATGGCAATCATCTTCGCCGGCGCCGGCATCTATATCATCGATCAGGCGCTGATCCGCAGCACCGACAAGCTGGTCGAGGGCGCGATGCGCATCGCCGAAGGCGAACGCGACCGGGAGATCGACGTCCGCGTTCCGCCGGAGCTCGCATCGGTCGCTGCAGCCTTCAACGCCATGCTGAAGCAGATCATCCTGCAGGAGAACAAGCTCGCAGCCGCCGCGCGCGCCGACGGGCTGACGGGACTCGACAACCGCCGCGAATTCGACCGGGCCCTCGATGCCCGCATCCAGGCTTCGCGCGAGACCAACCAGCCCTTTGCCCTGCTCCTGATCGACGTCGACCATTTCAAGACCTTCAACGACACCTACGGCCACCTTGCCGGCGATGACGTGCTGCGCCAAGTCGCGGACGTGATTTCGAAAAACGCCCGCAAGGAGGATCGCGCCTACCGCTACGGGGGCGAGGAATTCGTGATGATCATGCCGGGCCTGCGCGCCTACGAGGCCGCGGCAATCGCCGAGCGGGTCCGAAAGGCAGTGGCCGAACAGGTGATGATCCTGCCGGACGGCGACGAACGCCACCTGACGATCAGCATCGGCGTCTCGGTGTTCAACCCGCAGGCAAGCCAGCCGGATATCGTTGATTTGGCGGACAAGGCGCTCTACACCGCAAAGACCGAGGGGCGCAACCGCGTGAAGGTCACCGCATAACCCCCTTGCCATTGAAGGGAGTTCGCGATGACCGACACGATCCTCTGTTTCGATATCGGCGGAACCGCAATCCGCGCGGCGACTGCGACGGGCGGTGCGCAACCGGGCAAGGTCGTCCGCTTCCCGACCCCCGCCGGCGATCGCTACGCCTTCCTCGCCCTGGTCTCCTCCATCATCGATGACCTGAAGCAACGCCCGGCTGCGCTCGCCATTTCACTCGCCGGCATCGTCAATCCGGAAACGGGCAATCTGGTTGTCGCCAATATTCCGGCAATCCACGGCACCAACCTCAAGGCCGACCTCGAGGACCGGACGCAGCTTCCCGTCATCATCGCCAATGACGCCGACTGCTTCGCCGTATCCGAGGCGGTTTACGGCGCCGGACGGGATCATGACATCGTTTTCGGAGTGATTTTCGGAACGGGCGTCGGCGGCGGCCTCGTCTCGGGAAAGCGGCTGATCAACCGGGCCGGCGGCTTTGCCGGCGAATGGGGGCATGGCCCCGTGGTGCCGCTTGTCGTGGGCGAACGGTCCATCCCACATTTTACCTGCGGTTGCGGCCTTTCGGGCTGCGTCGATACCGTCGCCGGCGCGCCCGGCCTGCAGCGCCTCCACGCCTTTCTGCATGGGGAGAAGAAGTCCGCACCCGCGATACTGTCAGCCTGGCACGCGGGCGAGGCGCGGGCCGCCGAGACGGTCGAAACCTGCCTTCAGCTCCTGGCCGGGCCGCTCGCCATGGCCATCAACCTGACCGGCGCCACAATCGTGCCGGCGGGCGGCGGCCTTGCCCGCGATCACGCGCTTGTCGCGGCGATCGATGAGACCGTGCGCCCGCTTACCCTGGCAAGGCCGCGGCACAGACTGGTCGTTCCGGCGACAAGCGGCGCGGAGCCCGGCCTTGCCGGAGCGGCGGCAATCGGCTTCCAGAGGCTGGGGATTGCCGCGCAACCGGCCTGATCCGGCCTATTCGTCGTAGCGGCCGAACCGGGTCAGCATCTGTTTGGTCGCGATGCCGAGCAGAACGGTGCCGATCACCAGCGCCAGCGAAAAGGACATGGTGTTGGTCGAAAACCAGTTGGTCAGCACCAGGCGGATATTGTTGACCGAGAACGGCGTGTCGAAGATGAACACAGTCGCGCCGATACCGATATTGTCGATCACCCCGGTATTGCGGTTATAGGTTGTTATGCGCCCCTGCACGGCATCCCAGTGCTGGCGCTTGGTCAGCGCCGTCATGCCGTTTTCCAGATTTTCATGGGTCGGGGCCGCGATCATCGTCCACGCCCCGTCGTCATTGGGGCTCGGTTCCTGCGCAATGATCATCGAAATCGAGTTGGGCGGCAGATAATCGGTGTCCGGCCGCGGCAGGAAGCGCAAGGTCTCGAAGGAGAGATCGTAATTGCGCTTTAAGTATTTTTCCACCTCGAAGATCCAGTTGTACCAGCCGGCCGTCACCGCCTCGTCCCATTCCTCGATCGTGGTTTCCGGCGCTTCGTTGTAATTGGCCTCGCCGCCGACCTGCTGCGTCCAGACGCTCCGGCTTGTCTGGGACACCTTGGTCTCGCGCAGCGCCTGAGCCGGCAAGGTGCCGATCGCGCCGAGAAAGATCGCGTCGCCGTCACCGACATCGTCGACGGAATGCACCACGTCGACCGGAATCTGGTGGCGAGCGGCGTTGGCGAGCTTGGCGACAAAGTCCGAGGCCGCGCTCATCGTGTCGCCGTTCAGGCTGTCCATATATAAGGGGATGCGGTCCTCGTGGCGCGAATAGGGAAAGCCCGTCCCGCTCGTCGCCCACAGATTGGGCACCTGCGCCACCCGGCCGAAATTGGGCATCTCGAATTCGCTGGTGTCGAAAACGGCGAATCGCGGCGTGTCGTCGGCGGTCTGGCCAGGCAGGCATGCGGCGTCCTCCTTGGTAAGAAGCGCGGCCTCGAGAACGATCTTGTTCACACCCGGACGCATGTGGCGCATGGTGAACCGGACCGGCGTGCGGCGCAGAACCGCGCCGTTGACCGTGCTGATCGGCCATGTCGCGGCGAGCTGATCGTTGACGAAGACATGCAGGCGGCTGCCGGGCAGCACGATCGGGCCGTAGGCGGCGTCAAGCAGAAGCCGTGCCTCGCCATAGGCGTCGGCATAGAAATCGGCGGGCAGGCCGATGGCGAATTCGGCGCGGAAAACGCGGCCGGAGAATTCCTGGGTCGGAATGCCGAGCTGCTCGAAGGTCAGCGTGCGGTGACCGGTCAGGAGCTGGGTGTCCTGCTTGCGCCACGAATGGGTGGAATAGGCCTCATCCTTCTGGGCGGCCGAGCGCGCCGCCGGCGCGGTGATGCCATCAATCAGCGGACCGATGCGCTGCCAGGACGGCGCCACCAGCACGAGCACGCTCTGGCCGAGCGCGTTGGTAGAGACGAAGCGCGCCGACTGGGTGGTGCCGATATCCGGAAGCGCGTCGCCGAGCAGCGGCCGCAGTTCGGCGGGCGTGCCGACATAAACCGGCAGGACGCCGGAGGCGAATTTCACCGGCTCGCTCTTCGAATAGGTAAACAGGGTGTTCGGCATGTCGGCCAGGAGCGCCAGTCCCTGTGCCAGTTCGAGGAGCGGATCGGCGGCGATCGTATCGGAGAGGCCCGGCGCGACGATATGGAACCGGGTGCGGCCGAGCGCATCGACGCCGACCGCGCGGATATCGTCGGTGGTCGACATCAACCCTGCATCGGGATTGTCGAACATCAGGAAGGTCCGTTCCGGATCGATATCCGTCCACAGATCATAGGTGGATTCGAGATCGCAGTCTGTGCGGTGGCGTTGCTTGATCTTGAAGGAGACGATGTTGTAGCCGGGCTTGAGCACGCCGTCAGGCACATCGAAGCGCAGGTCGGACTTGCGCTCGGACGACGACAGCGGCGGGCTTGCCACTTCGACATTGTTGAAGGAAATCGTCAGTCTCGAAAATTCGGGCGCAACGAAGATCGAGTTCTGGTAGCCGATGTTGAACTTGGCCGCAGAGCGCGCCTGCTCCTCGGTCAGATACATCGACCAGGACCGTTCGACATTCTCGCCCTCGATGCGCATCTCGTCGGCGGGGATGACATAGCGGAAGAAGGGCAGTCGCTCGGCGGTCTCCGGCGTCGCGGGCGCCGCCGTTGCCGGCTGCGGCGTTGCGGGATCGACCGCCTGCGGCGGCGGGCCCGAGCCGTCGGAGCCCATGTCGAAGGGAGCGGCGGCGCCCGGCGCGGTCTGCGCCGCGGCGATCGCCGGGCCGGCAAGCAGGAAAACAATGAAAAGCAGGATCCGTCCCATCAGCTCTTGCCCTTGCCCCTGACCACGACTCCGCCGGTATTCGGCTGGTATTTGCCGATAAAGTAGCTGAGGCCGCGCCCCATCTGCCGGATCGACATCTTGATGAACCAGAACGTGCCGCCAAGCGTTCCGGGGTCGTTCTTGCGCGACTGAAGCAACTGCTGCCAGCGCTCGGAATTGGCGAACATCAGATCCGAGACCATGGAATGATGCAGGCTGCAGACCGGCGCGTAGCGACAACCGACCATGGCGAGTTCGCCCAGAGACCGCGCATGGCGGATCATCACCGGCACCTCGCCCGGATCACCGCCCTTGTGCGGCTCGACCCGCAGGAGAGCGTGCGTGCCGGGGCGCAGCCTGTCAAGATCGCGCACCTGCACCTGCAGGCCGGCGCCGTCGGTCGAGACATCCTCGATGGTGCCGCGATAGACGCTGCCGCCGATCACCAGTTCGCAGCGCCGCGACATCTTCACCCGGCGCGCCTTCTGCCGCTCGCCGACCTCCGAGACCACACCGAGGGCCGCGGCCGTCAGGAACAGGTTGAGGAAGTTCCACCCGCCAACAACCCAGGTCACGCCCGCGAGATAGGGTTCCGCGTAGAGCCTGTAGGCCATCATCACCATGGCGGCGACGAAGATGAAAAAGATGATGAAGAACGGCCGGCTGATTTCGGACAGCCGGCTCTGCTCGATCGACTCGTCCTTCGCCGTCACCTTGAAGGACGGTTTCTTCGGATTGATGATGGCCGAGACCACGGCGGGCATCAGGTGGATGGTCTGGATATATTCGTAGAGCTCTGAGATCCACGGCCACCGGAACTGGCCGAAAAGGTAGTTCTGGATCAACATGTTCACGATCAGATAGGAGAGCGTATAGGCAAGAAACTCGCCGCCGGACGCATCGAATATCTGCAGGCCGAAGAACAGATAGCACAAGGGCGCAATCATGAACGAAGCGCGCGCGAAGGGAAACAACCAGAACAGGTTGGAGGACATGTAGCAAAGCCGCTGCGGCAGCGTCAGTCCGCGCAGCAGGATCGGGAACTTGAAGCGCAGGATCTGCATCATGCCCTGGGCCCAGCGGCTGCGCTGGCCGATGAAGCTCGAGAAGGTCGCGGGCTGCAGACCGGCAATCAGCGGCCGGTCGACATAGACGCTGTTCCAGCCGTTGGAGTGAAGTTCAACAGCGGTTTCGCAGTCTTCCGTGATCGAGACGCCGGAAAAGCCGTTCACGGAATTGAGCGCCTCGCGCCTCAGAACGGCGGCCGAGCCGCAGAAGAACGAGGCGTTCCACTTGTCGAGGCCGCGCTGGATGATGCCGTAGAACATCTCGTTCTCGCTCGGCATGATCTCGTAGGTCCTCAGATTGCGCTCCAGCGGATCCGGGTTGATGAAGAAGTGCGGGGTCTGGACGAGGAAGAGCTTGGGATCCTCCAGGAAATATCCCACCGTCTCCTGCAGGAAATCATTGGTCGGCGCGTGGTCGGCGTCGAAGACCACGATCAGGTCGCCCGTGGTGTATTGCAGCGCGTGGTTCATGTTGCCGGCCTTGGCGTGCTCGTTGCGCGGCCGGGTGATATAGCCGACGCCGAGCTCTGCGCAGATCTGCCGGAGCTCGCGGTGGCGCGTCTGGGCGAGGCTTGCCTCCACCAGGTTCTTCGAATTTCGCTTCTGTTCCGAACCGCCGTCATCGAGCAGGTAGACCTTCAGCTTCTCCGGCGGATAATCCATCGCCTTGGCGGCCGCCAGCGTGTTGGAGAGCAGCGTCGCGTCCTCGTTGTAGGAAGGCACGTAGACATCGACATAGGGAAGGTCGCCCTCAAGCTTGCCCCAGCGCGGACGCACCGGCAGCGGAAAGGAGACCACGAACAGGCTGAGCGCCAGCATGCAGACCGAGAACATTTCGGCGCAATAAAGCAGGACGCCCGGGATGAAATTCTGCAATTCGGTGATCGGTGGCAGAGTGCTGGTGGTGCGCCAGAAAACATAGCGCAACACGATCGAGGTGCCGAAAGCGAGCGCGATCAGCCGCCAGTTGCCCTCCGCATGCATCTGCTTGAGCACCATCATGACAGCGACGGCGACGACGCTGACGACGATCTGGGTGCGCAGGTCGATCGGCAGGGTGACGAGACCCAGGACGAAGATCGACGTGATCATCCAGGCGATGACGATTGCGGCCCTACGCATCAGGCGACACCCTTCCTAAAGGCTGGCATGGACTTCTTTCCACCCTAGGGCAAAGAACCCTAAGAATTGTTTTCCGTCGCGCCTTTTTTCCGGAAAATGACGGTGCGCGGCCCGGCCAGCCGGTTCCGTACCTCAATGAAAGCTGTCTGTGCAAGTTATCACCTGAAGGCACCCTTTCGTTTCTTGTGCGCCACTATGCACGCAACCCGGCCGCGCTCCAACCCGCACAGAATCTTGTTCGCCCGTGCGTGCGGCATTCGAAGCGCGCCTATTCGCAGCTCACGGTCGTCGAGCCGGGCAGAAGACGGCAGGGCGGTGACGGCACGGAGCGCGTGGCGGACGCAGGTGCGCGGGTGACGGCCGCAGGCGTGGCAGACCCGGCAGACGCGGCCGGGCGCGCCGGCACGGGAATGGAGCGTGTGGCGGCCGGTGTCGCCGCGGAAGAAGCCGCGGGCGTGGCGGCCGGCGCCCCGGAGGCTGCAGGCGTCTGGCGGCCGGGCGTCGGCAAGGAAGAGCCCGTTGCCGGCAATGCGCCGGGCCGCGCCGTGACGGACGAGGGCGAAAGCCCGGGAGCCGGCGGAACGTTGACATAACCGCCCGACGGCAGGCTTCCGGGAGGAAGACGCACGACATCGACGCTGATCTCGTCCCCGGTCGCGACCGGCGTGGTCGCGCGGGTCGTGGTGGTGGTGCGGGTTCTCGTCGTCGTTGGACGGGAGGTCGAGCCCGGCAGGACCTTTTCGGTGTCGGCAACGCGTTCGGCGCGGTCGTCATAGGCCCGGCGGGGATAGACCGGCGCGCCTGTCTCGCCAAGGAGCGGCGGCGGAGAGGCCTGTTCGCCATAGGGGTTCCACCCATAAGCCTCGACGGCCGCATTGACGGTATAGCCATACATGATGCCGAGCAGATCGTCCTCGCTGGCGCCGCTCTCGCAGAAACGAAGCCTGATCTGGATCGTGCCGGCCTGGCCGAAGGCGGCGCGCGTGTCGCGTCCGGGCCTGATCTGCTGCCAGCCATAAATGCAAAGATCGTCGCCGCGCCCGTAACCGAAGGCATAGCCGAACGGACCGTAATTGTTCTGCACGTAATAGGGCGACTGCACCATCTTCACGCCCGGCAGTTCCTCGCGCATCTCCTCATCGACGCGCAGATCGGTGACCGAGCGATAGTCGAGCGACCGGCCGTTCATCGGAGAATAGTTGCGGGTGCCGAAGAAGACGGCGTTGATATAGTTCTGGCCGGGGGTGCGCGCGTCGGTGCGCAACAGGATGCGCTGGTCGATGGCGTTCGAATACTGCGTTTCCAGAACGGAGATGATCGCCGGCCCGCCCGGCGGCGGCATGACCACCGCTTCCTCGGGCATGAGATTGCGCACATTCGACGTATAGGGCATGAGATTTCCGGCGCAGCCCGCGAGCAAGCCTACCCCAATGAGGGCCAGAGCCGTGCGGCATCCGGTCCTGATCTGATAGGCAATCGCGTTCATCATGGTACGGCACACCTCGGCTTCGGCGCGAGGCAGGCGGTTGCTGGACCTCATCGCGCAGGATTTCCCAACCATATTTTTCAGATTTAGGTAAACAAACGACTAACAAACCGCCTCAGCATTGGCGGTCGCCGACGCATGAAAATCCACATTTCACGCTCAAATGCGGCAAGCAGGCTCGATTTTTAATATTTCTTAACGACAATATGGATTTGTAGTGTCCCAAGCTGTGCTCTTCGGCGGGAACGCTTTATGCCGGACCTTTCTGCCGCAGTCGTAATCGGGCGCGACCGGCGAAGAACGGTCGTTCCGGGAAGGATTTGGAACAGCGGGCAATGATGAACGGGCGTGGTTGCGGGTCTTGGCGACCGTGTGCTTGGCCGGAGTAAGGATGTTATGAGACTGACTTATATTGCACTGACCGCCGGCGCGATCGCCCTGATCGGTGCAATCGGCATGAGCGGCCCCGGCCGGGAACTGCCCCTGACAAGGGCCAAGGCCCAGTCTGCCGACGACTTCCAGCAGGCCTACGACCAGATCGTCGAAAACGACACGCCCGCCGCGGCCCCGCCCGAGCCGCGCTTTACCCCCGTCCCAGAGGCGCAGGCCCAGGAGCCGTCCGAAAACCTCAGAAATCTTTCCAGCAACGCGCAGCCGCCGCAGGGCGACGCCGTCACCGAGATCACGCGCGGCCAGACCGAGACGGCCCCGCCGCAGGAACCGGCAACGCCGGCGGTGGATGAGAGCGCGCTTCGCTATTTTGCCCAGCAGGGCGACCTGCAGCGCCTGCAGGCCGAAATCTCGCGCCTGCGCTCGCTCTACCCCAACTGGACGCCGCCGGCCAATCCTCTGGCAGTCGAGGACGGTGAAGACGAGCAGCTGAACGCCATGTGGGCCGCCTACGCCAAGGGCGACTACGCCGAGGTTCACCAGTTGATCCGGGACCGCAGGGCCGAAGAGCCCGACTGGTCGCCGCCGGCCGACCTCCTCAATCGCCTGCACATTGCCGAGACCCGGACCAAGCTGCTCGCCGCAGCCGAGGACGGGAACTGGGAAGACGTCATCGATTACGCCTCGCAGGCGCCGAGCCTTCTGACCTGCGCGGAGATCAACGTCCTCTGGCAGGTCGGCGAGGCCTTTGCCCAGACCGACAAGCTCTCGCGGGCCATGGATGCCTACACCTATATCCTGAAAAATTGCGACAACCCGGAAGAGCGCCTGGCCACCATGCAGAAGGCCATGGCCTTCATGCCCTATGACGACATGAAGACCCTTCTGGGCTTCGAGCGCCAGGACGATGACGGCAAGGGCGAGTTTCAGGAAATCCGCGACGCATTGCTGCGCGACCGCTTCGCCCAGGCGGGAGAAGACAAGACGATCGTGGTCTCGCCCGATGACCTCGCCCATATGGAAAAGCTTGCCAATGACAGCCAGGATGCCAAGGATAGCGAACTCCTGGCTTGGTACTTCCTCGTGCGCGGCAGCGAGTCCGCTGCGGAGGAATGGTTCCGCAAGGCGCGATCGGAAGAGGATTCGGCCGAGATTTCGCAAGGCCTCGCCCTGATCCTGATCGAACAGGACAATGCCGAGGAAGCCGAGTCGGTGATGTATCCCTGGCGCAACTCCTCCGCCGAGGCGATGGACACCTATCTGAACGCCGTCGTCAACATGCTCGGCCGCATTCCGCGCAAGGACTACAGCCAGGAGGTGCTCTCGCGCATGGCCGACGTCGTCACCGAGGCCAAGAGCATGACCGCGGCACAGCAGTTCGGCTGGTATTCAAACGACTACGGCGATCCGCTGGCGGCCCTGCAATGGTTCGAGGCTGCCCTTTCGTGGGAACCCGATTACGAGCCGGCGGCCTATGGCGTGACCCTGATGCTCAACAGGATGAACTACAAGCCCGGCGTCTACCTGATGCAGCGCATCTGGGCTCCCTATTCGGAGCGCATCGCCTGGCTGAACGATCCGAACGCCCCGGTCACCACGATCGAAAACGTGATGGCGACCGTGTTCGAACTGACGGCGCTTGAGCAAACGGACGGCACGACACGCACCGTAGCGGTTCCCATTGCCGAAATCGACCTTTCCACCGGCCAGCAGACACCGCTCGGCGCCGCCGCTCCGGCGCCCGGCGCGCCGGGCCAGACCGGAACGGGCGTTTCGCTGACGGCCCCGCTCTACGGGCCCGGCATGCAGCCGCTCGCAGGCGCGGACGCCGAGACCGCGCCGGTCAATTACGTGCCGGAATACTACGAGTATTATTACGGCAACGCCGCAGCGGGAACGCCGCCGATCGCCGGCGACGGCACCGCGGCCTCGCGCATGCGCGCGATCGAGCGGCTGACCATACCGCGCTCCATGATCCAGACGGACCCGATCACCGGCGTTCAGACCGTCACGGTGCTGAACTCCGCGCTCGAGCCCGAGCAGACCCGTTTTAACGTCTCCGCGGCCCAGGTGCAGGCCGCGTTCTACACAACCGGTCAGCCTTCGGACAAGACCGTGATCTACCGCTTCGACGAGCAGGCCTATATCAACCGCGACTATCTGAGACAGTTCGAGATCACCTATTACCTCAATCAGGCAAACGCTGCCGGTGACAATATCACCATCTCGACCCTGCCGGCCGGCACGCAACTGCCTGCGGGGACGCAGGTCGCAACCGCAACGCCGGCAGCCACGACACGCACGGCAGCGTCTGCGACAACGACGACGCGGCGAACGACCACATCGTCATCCTCGTCCGGGGGGAGCTGCTGGAGCGGCCGGTCCGCCGTAGGGCTTTCGCCCGACGCGGCGCTCAGGCAGGGCTGGTGCCTGATGGACATGGAACGGCCGATGGAAGCCGCGCGCGCCTTCGAGACGGCGCTCGGCTCCAGCTCGGCGAAGAACCGCGAAGAAGCCGCCTACGGCCAGTCGCTTGCCTATCTGCGCATGGGCCTGACCAGCAAGGCCGCCGTCGCCGCCGCCGAAGAGCCGCTGAGTTCGGAACGGCAGCTCAACCTGCAGGTCCAGATCCTGACGAAGCGCGCGATCGCCGCCTACCAGGGCGGGCACTACCAGGATGCGCTGCTCATCCTCAACCAGCGCAGCCAGCTTGCGCCGGAAGAGACCGGTCTGATGGTCATCCGAGGCTACGCCTACTATAATCTCGGACGCTATTTCGACGCGCAGAAAGTGTTCGAGGCGCTGGCCGAAATGGGGAACCGCAAGGGTATGGAAGGCATCGCCCTTGTGCGCGGCCAGCTTGGCCTGCCGGGCAGCAACTAGAGCATTTCGCAGTCAGATGGAAACATCTGACACTCGCGAAAATGCGTCAAAACAAATAGATAGAGCGGATTCGCGCTTCCACCAAAGGCGGAACCGCTCTAGCGCATCGTGCTTTCGTCCGGTCCGAGGCCTGTCTGGTGACCGAAGCTGGGCACGGCAGCGGGCAGGAACAAGACACGGGGCAAAATCATCTGCAGAAGAACAGGCAACGGCGCGCGGGCCCGCTGCCTGCCTCCTCGGACCACGGCCGATGAAAAGGCCGCCAGTACGGACAGATCGGGCGGTCGTCCGGTCAGTCTCGGATGAGACCGACCTGCCTGAAGCCCGCCTTCGGAACGAACGCCGTAAAGCGCCTTGTTATTCCCCGGCTTTCCCGTCCAGCTTCGCCTCGAGCGCGTCGATACGGGCCCGCAGAGCGTCATTCTCGTCGCGGGCCTTGATCGCCATGTCGCGCACGGCGTCGAATTCCTCGCGCTGGACAACGTCCATGCTGTTCAGCCAGCGCTCCACCTGCGCCTTGACTGCCGTTTCAAGGTCTTTCCCGGCACTTTGAACCGAGCCGGCGGCATCGGTCATCAGTTTCGCCAGATCATCGAGGATGCGCGTGGTGCCGGATGTCATGTCGGTTTCTCCTTGGAAAATGCCCTAACGCACCATCTGCGGTGCTTTCCCCTGAGGTAGTGGGCCCGCGCTGAAGGCGCAAGTCCGGTTGCGGCGAATCTGCATGCGCCCTGGCCGCGGGCAAGCTTGACCGCGCCGGATTATGTCGCCATCTTCGCGCCGACCATAGAGGAATTAACGCCTTGCTGCCAGACCATATCATGCTCGCCGCCATGCCCTTCCCCGCCATCGATCCGGTGGCGGTGCGCCTCGGCCCCCTGCAGGTCCACTGGTACGGGCTTGCCTATGTCGCGGGCATTCTGCTCGGCTGGCTCTATGCCCGCTGGCTTTTGAGGAAGGAAGCGCTCTGGCCCGGCGGCCGGCAGCCGATGACGCTCGCGAAGCTCGACGACTTCATCACCTGGTCGGTGCTGGCGATCATCGTCGGCGGGAGGCTGGGCTATGCGCTTTTTTACGCCCCCGGCTTCTTCCTTTCCCATCCTCTGGCGCTCTTCAAGGTCTGGGACGGCGGCATGTCCTTCCACGGCGGACTGATCGGCATGATCGTCGCGATGATCGTCTTTTCGCGAAAACACGGCATCAACACCTGGTCGCTGCTCGACCTGGTCGCGACGGTGACGCCGGTCGGCCTGTTCTTCGGGCGCATAGCCAACTTCATCAATGCGGAACTCTGGGGACGGTCGAGCGACGTTCCCTGGGCGATGGTCTTTCCCGGCGCCGGACCGCTGCCGCGCCATCCGAGCCAGCTCTACGAGGCCGGCCTCGAAGGTCTTCTGACGCTTGTCATACTCTTCATCGCGACACAGGCCTTTCTGACGCTGAAGCGTCCGGGTCTGACCGGCAGCCTCTTCATCTGCCTTTATGCCCTGTCGCGCATCTTCGTTGAATTCTTCCGCGAGCCGGATCCGCAGATCGGCTATCTCTTCGGCGGCTGGTTGACCATGGGCATGGTGCTGTCCACGCCCATGCTGCTCGTCGGGCTCTGGGGCATCTGGTATTCCAGGCGCATGGCGGCGCGGAACGGCGCGGGCAAGGCATCGTGACGACGAGGCTCGCCGGCAAGATCCGGACGATCATCGAGACCGGCGGCCCGATGCCGGTCAGCACCTATTTCAACATCTGCCTCGCCGATCCCGATCATGGCTACTACATCACGCGCGACCCGCTGGGGCGCGCCGGCGACTTCACCACGGCGCCGGAAATTTCCCAGCTCTTCGGCGAACTCATCGGCATCTTCCTGGTGCAGGCCTGGCAACGCCACGGCGCGCCGGAGAAAACCGTGCTGATCGAGGGCGGACCGGGTCGCGGCACGATGATGGCGGACATCCTGAATGTCATTTCGAAGCTGGCCCCCGATCTCTATTCGGGGCTTGCCGTCTGCTTGATGGAGACGAGCCCCGCGCTCCGCGCGCGCCAGGCCGAAAGGCTTGAGCGGCACGACGGCAAGACCTGCTGGATCGACAATCTTGCCGAAGCGCCGGAAGGCTTTACCCTGTTCGTCGCCAATGAACTGTTCGACGCCATCGCGCCGCGCCAGTTCGTCAAGGCCAGGTCCGGTCTGTTCGAGCGCGTGGTCACGCTCGACGATGACGGCGCGCTTTGCTTCGGCATATCGCCGGCCAGGCTCGATCCGACCGCCCTTCCGCCGGACTGGCAGGCGCAGCCCGACGGCGCGATCTTCGAGACCGCGCCGGCGCGCGAGGCGCTGATGGCGCAACTCGCCGAGAGGCTGAAGGCCGAGGGCGGCAGCGCGCTGATCATCGATTACGGGCATCTGACAAGCGGCTTCGGCGACACGCTTCAGGCAATCCGCGATCACGCCTTTGATCCGCCCCTGGCGCATCCCGGCGAGGCGGACCTGACAAGCCATGTGGATTTCGCTGCCCTTGCCGCTGTCGCCCGGCAGGAAGGACTTCATGTTCATCCGATGATGATGCAGGGCGCTTTTCTGGCAGGACTCAGTCTTGGTCCTCGCGCATCCGCCCTCGGCCGTGGCAAGGATCTCGTCACCCAGCAGCAGATCGTCGCAGCCGCGCGCCGGCTGGCTGGTGACAATCAAGGAGAAATGGGTAATCTTTTCAAAGTATTATGTGTCTCCAACCGACCGTTGTCGCTCTTGCCCTTTGACGGCGAGGATTGACAAATGCGCTTCCCGCGCACCACCATCCGCCCAAACGCGAGACAGGATAGCCCGATGCTCCAGCCCGGCCACACAGCCGAGACCGCCGCAGACCTTACCCCGGTTCAAAGCCCGCTCCTTGGCGCAAGGCTCGCCGGCACGTCGGTGCGTCACGGTTTTTTCACGCGCCGGGGCGGCGTGTCCTCCGGCATCTACGAGAGCCTCAATTGTGGCGCGGGTTCGGACGATCGGGCCGAAGACGTTTCGGAAAACCGCGCCCGCGTCGCCGGCTGGTTCGGTGAAAAGGCCGCCCGGCTCGTCAATCTGCACCAGTGCCATTCGGCCGAGGCGATTGCCGTCAACACGTCCTTTGCCGGCGAGCGGCCGCGCGCCGATGCGCTGGTGACGAAAACGCCGGGTCTCGTGCTCGGCGTGCTGACGGCCGATTGCGGCCCGGTGCTCTTTGCCGACCCGGAAGCCGGCATCATTGGCGCTGCCCATGCGGGCTGGCGCGGCGCGCTCAACGGCGTTCTCGAGGCGACCCTTGCAGCCATGGCGAAGCTCGGCGCAAACCGCGAAACGACGATAGCGAGCCTTGGTCCCTGCATCGGCAGGCGCGCCTACGAGGTCGGTCCGGAATTCGTCGCCCGCTTCACCGAAACGGACACAGCGTTTTCGCGCTTGTTTTCGCCCTCCGAACGGGAAGGCCACGCCCTGTTCGACCTTGCCGGCTTCATAGGCCTCAGGCTTGACCGCGCCGGAATTGCGCACGACATCATCGGGCAATGCACCTATGAGAATGAGCAGGATTTCTTTTCCTATCGCCGTTCCACCCATCGCGGCGAGCCGGATTACGGCCGCCAGATCTCGGCGATCTCGATAACGGCTTCATGAGCCCTAAACGTCAATCGCGTGCCAGACACGCCCGGGGAGACAGATATGGCGCTGATCTTTGACAACGAGGAATATGCCGACAGGCTGGAGCGGCTGAAGAGCGCGATGGCCGCCAAGAAGCTCGATGCCGTGCTTCTGTTCGCGCAGGAAAGCATGTACTGGCTGACGGGCTACGACACGTTCGGCTTCGTCTTCTTCCAGTGCCTTGCGGTGACAGCCGACGGCAAGATGACGCTTTTGACCCGCTCGGCAGACGTCCGCCAGGCGCGCCAGACATCCAACATCTCCGATATCCGCATCTGGGTCGATCGCGGCCAGACAGATCCGAGCCGCGACCTGAAGGAGATGCTGGCCGATCTCGACCTGCTCGGCTGCCGCATCGGCGTCGAGTATGACACGCACGGCATGACCGGGCGCTCCGCCCATCTGCTCGACCAGCAGCTCTCCACGTTCTGCCAGCTCGAGGACGCGTCCTATCTCGTTTCAAATCTGCGCCTGATCAAGAGCCCGGCCGAGATCACCCATATCGAAAAGGCCGCAGTGCTTTGCGATGACGCCTTCGACGCGGCGCTGCCCCTGGTCAGGCCCGGCGCGGACGAAGCCGAAATCCTTTCGGCGATGCAGGGCGCCGTGCTTTCCGGCGGCGGCGATTATCCGGCCAACAACTTCATCATCGGCTCGGGCGAGAGCGCACTTTTGTGCCGCGCCAAATCGGGCCGACGCCGGCTCTCGGAAAACGACCAGTTGACGCTCGAATGGGCGGGCGTGTCCGGGCATTACCATGTTGCGGCCATGCGCACGCTGGTGATCGGCGAGCCGAGCGACCGTCATCACGCGCTGTTCGGCGCGGCGAAGGCGACGCTGGAGGCGATCGAGGAATTGCTACGGCCGGGACACAGTTTCGGCGACGTCTTCGACAAACACGCCGAGATCATGGATGCCCGCGGTCTTTCGCGCCACCGGCTGAACGCCTGCGGCTATTCGCTCGGCGCGCGGTTCGCCCCGTCCTGGATGGAGCACCAGATGTTCCATGCCGGAAACCCGAATCCGATCCTGCCGTCCATGTCGCTGTTCGTGCACATCATCATCATGGATTCAGACAGCGGGACGGCAATGACGCTCGGACGCACCTACCTGACGGGCGAGGACGATCCCAAACCGCTTTCCAGGCTTGGCCTCGACCTTTACGCAAAATAAAGCATGATCGTCGCCCGCGTTTGACAAACCAGCCCCCTCTCCCGAAAATCGCCAGTATTTTCAACGGAAAGGGCGTGGTCAGATGATGCGTATGGCAAGCATTCTCCTTGCTGCGGGCCTGCTTGCCGCCTGTTCCGCCACAGACGTGATGACGGTGGCGTCGACGCCCCCTGCCCCTGTCGGCGATGCCGCGCCGCAGGCCTATCAAAACCCGCCGCCGGTCGCCGCCGCACCGCAGACAAGCGTCGCCCGCCGGAGTCTTGCCGCTCCTGCCTCGCCCTCCTACGGCAATCCGGGCAGCAACCAGGTCACGACGGACGAGGCCGCCACCGCGCTTGATGCCACGCCCGGACGCGGCCGCGCGCCCTCCACCTTCGGCCAGCAGGCAGACCAGCTCGGCCTGGCGCCTTCAACAGCGCCTGCAGGGACGACGCCTGCAACGGCCGCGCCTCGGCAAGCGGCAATGACCCAACAGGCCCCGGCGCCCGAGACCATGACGCAACAGGCACCGCCGCAGCAGGTCGCATCCGCCCCGCCTGCCGCAAAGCAGCCGGCGTCGGTCACCACCGTCCAGTCAGTCCGCTTCCTGCCAATCATCGGCGCCCCTTCCGACAAGCTCGAGCCGCTCTCGGCCCGTCTCGGCGACAGCGTGCGCGCGGCCGGCCTCACCATCGTGCCGATGGGCGAGACGGCGGCAGACCTCTCGCTCAAGGGCTATTTTTCGGTCGTCAACGACGACGGCCGGGTCTCTGTCGTCTATGTCTGGGACGTGATCGGCTCGGACGGCCTGCGTCTTCACCGCATCCAGGGCAGCGAAGCCGCGCCGGCAGGCGGGTTTTCCGGAAGCGACCCCTGGGAGGCGGTGACGCCGGAGATGATGGCCGATGTCGGCCAGAGATCCGTCGGATCGCTGCTTGCCTGGCTCGACAGCCAGGGTTGATGCGCGCAGCCCTTTCCTTTTGGCCACATTGAAACGGTAAAGTCGGTTGAAACCGTCACAAGACCGTAACAACCGCCTTGCAATCACCAGCAGGCCGGTTAAAAAGCGGGCAGGAAGACGCAACGGGCGGTATGACATGAAGGTTTTCGCGGGCAATTCCAATCGACAGCTTGCCGAAGCGATCTGCAACTATCTCAATGTCCCGATGGGCAAGGCGAGCGTCAGGCGGTTCGCCGATCAGGAAATCTTCGTGGAAATCCAGGAAAACGTGCGCGGCGAGGACGTTTTCGTCGTCCAGTCGACGTCTTTTCCGACCAATGACCACCTGATGGAACTGCTGATCATGATTGATGCGTTCCGTCGCTCCTCGGCGCGCCGCATCACGGCGGTCCTCCCCTATTTCGGCTATGCACGACAGGATCGCAAGCCCGGCCCGCGCACTCCGATCTCGGCCAAGCTGGTGGCCAATCTGATCACCCAGGCCGGGGCCAACCGCGTGATGACGCTTGATCTTCATGCCGGCCAGATCCAGGGCTTTTTCGACATTCCCACCGACAATCTCTATGCACTGCCGATCCTCGCGCGCGACATCAAGGCGCGCCGCAATCTCGACAATGTCATGGTGGTCTCGCCCGATGTCGGCGGCGTTGTACGGGCCCGCGCGCTCGCCAAGCGGCTCGACTGTCTTCTCGCCATCGTCGACAAGCGGCGCGAGCGGCCGGGCGAATCCGAGGTCATGAACATCATCGGCGAGGTCGAGGGCAAGGAATGCATCCTGATCGACGATATCGTCGATTCCGGCGGCACGCTCTGCAACGCCGCCGAGGCGCTCTTGAACAACGGCGCGCTCTCCGTGACCGCCTACATCACCCACGGCGTCCTGTCGGGATCCGCCACCCAGCGCATCAGTTCCTCCAAGCTCGAAGAACTGGTGATCACCGACTCGATCCAGCCACGCGGGGAGATGGTCGCCGCCAGCAATATCCGGGTGATCTCGACAGCCGCGCTGATCGGCGAGGCGATCAACAGGACGAGCCACGAATCCTCCGTCTCGAGCCTTTTCGACTAGATGTTCGGTTCCGCCTTTCGCGGACGCGCGGAACCGCTCTATCTCTTTGTTGTGACGCATTTTCACAGACGTCAGATGTTCCGGTCTGTTGGCGAATTACTCTAGCCGAATACGTGGCCGAAGACCAAGGTGCCGATGACCACCGCTGAAGCCATCAGGCCCTGTCCCCAGCGCACCGCCCGGCAGCTCAACACCTTGATATCCAAAGGCACGCCGCCGGCGGCGCCGCTGTTTCGGGCAGCCTGGGCCAGGCTCACAAGCAAAGTCTGCCCCGCGCCGAGCGCCATATTGTTGTTGATGCAGAAGATTGCGTATGCGCCAGCAATGGCGATCACGCGGGCCGTGCTGAACCCATCGCCGCTGCTGTAGGAGATGACATAGCCGGCCACGGCCAGGCTGACGGCCGAGAAATAGGCCCACAGCTTGTCGACAGCGTTGTTTTGCGCCTGAAACGCGTCCAGCGCATCCTTGACGCTCAATGTCATCGCACCTCTCCTGTCCGGCCCGCCCTCCAAGAAGCGCATGTCGCCGGAGAAAACGCAAGTCCGACAGTTGCGCAAGACAGCGGAACCCGCAGGCGGAAGCCACGCCCGCCTTTCGGGACGTCCGGACCAACTGCCGTCAGCGACTCTGCACCGGCGAACGCCCGGGATCTCTCGCCGGCCCGCCAAAGGCGCCTTCATCAGTGACAATAGCTTCTATCTCGGCGCGCGGTTTCGGCTTGCCGAAATAATAACCCTGGGCGCGCGGACATCCCTCGCGCCGCAGGAATTCCAGCTGTTCTTCGGTTTCCACGCCTTCGGCGAGCACGCGCAGGCCGAGGCTTTCGCTGATGATGACGGTCGAGCGGACGATTGCGGCCGACAGAGTGTCATGCGGCAGGCCGGACACGAAGGAACGATCGACCTTGATCTTGTGGAAGGGAAACTGCTGCAGCGTCGCCAGCGACGAATACCCGGTACCGAAATCATCCATGGCGATCTTGACCCCGAGCGCCCGCAACCGGGCGAAGGTCTCATGGGCCCGGTGGACATTCTCGACGATGCCGCTTTCGGTGAATTCAAGCTCAAGCCGGTCGGCCGGAAGCCCGCTCTCGCGCAGGATATCGCCCACCTTTTCCGGAAAATGCAGATCCGCAAGCTGCTGGGGCGCGACATTGACCCCGACCTGATAAGGCTGTTTCCAGTGCACCGCATCCATACAGGCCTCGCGCAGCACCCACTCCCCGAGCGTAACGATGAAGCCGGTCCTTTCGGCAAGAGGAATGAAATCATCGGGCGGGATCAGTCCGAGATCCTTGTGGAACCAGCGCAACAGAACCTCGAAACCGAAAATCGAACGATCGTCCGTCAGGTGCTGTTGCTGATAATAGAGCCGGAACTCGCCGTCCTCCAGCGCACGACGCATGTCGAGCGCCAGCGCGTTCATCTGCCGCTCTCCATGGTCCAGCGCCTCGTCGTAGAAGGCCAGCGTCCCGGCCTTGCCCCGCTTTGCCCGCTGCAGCGCGGCATCGACCCTGGCCACGAGTTCATCTGCAATCCGACCGTCGCCCGGAAAAAGGGCGCAACCGCCATGAAGAATGATCTCGATCCGCTTGCCCTGCCATTCAAGCGGCTGCGCGATCTCGCTCATCACCCGGCGACAGACCTTCAGCACGTCCTGGCGATGCCGGTAGCCGCGCAGGAGAACCGCAAACTCGTCATTGCCTGCCCGCGCGACGAAGGCATCGCCCGGCAGGACGCCGACGATCTTCTGCGCGATAATGCCCAGAATGAAGTCGCCGGCGGCATTGCCGTGCACGACATTGATCTCCTTGAAGCCCTTGATGTCGAGAAATCCGACGGCGAACGACGTGTCGCTCTGGCTTTCCTCCAGCATGCGCTGCAATTCCTCGATCAGCGTGCGCCGGTTCGGCAGGCCGGTGAGCGCATCGTGCGCGCTGGCGCGGTGCAGTTGCGAGGAGACGATCTTGCGATTCTTCGCATCGAGCATCAACAGCCCGAGGCCGAGCACGATCACCATGCCCGCCGCCTGCGCGGCGAAGAAGGTCATTGTCTGCGGTTGCAGTCCATCGCCGGGAAAATGGATCGTGCCGTCGGGGACGACCGTGAGCCCGGCGAGGCTTACCATGTGGACGGCAAAGATCGCGAGCACCACGAGTGCGGTCGCCAAGGCCTGGTTCCAGCGCCCGGGAATGCGGTTCGCAGCGGAACTGGAAACCACGCCGATGATCGCTCCCAGGACAAGCGAGGCCACGACATAGTCCGCGGACCAGACGAATCGTCCTGGGACATCGAAACCCGCCATGCCAATGAAATGCATCAGCGCGATGCCGAGGCCGAAGACCGCGCCGCCCGCTTCAACCAGCAGGGTTTTGCCGCCGCTGCAGACGATCAGCATGCCGAGCGTGGTGGTGGCGATCGCCGCCCCGAGCGACAGGAAGGTCAGTACCGGGTCGTAGGCGTGCGGCTGATCAAGCCTGTAGCCGAGCATCGCGGCAAAATGCGTGCACCAGATGGTCATGCCGCCGACAATGCCGGCCAGAAGCAGCCACAGCCAGGAATGGACCAGCGGCAGGGAGCGAACCCGCCCGACGAGGCTTATCGCCAGATAGGATCCCACAAAGGCGATGATCAGCGCGGCCGCAAGCGAGCGGCGCGTATGCTCGACAACAAGGCACGAGATGAGTGCGTCCACACGGTCCCCTCGGGCAACAAACCCCTAAAACAACGTCACTACGTCTATTATTAGCCCTTTGGATTTCGCCTTAACAGCAAAAAGCTAAGGTTGAAGCGGACGTTGCATTCAATCGTCGCGCCGGCGCGCTCCAGCCTTGCCTTTTCGCCGGGCCTCCTATATAGCCACCCCGTTCGCGCAGACACCCTTGGAGGCAGCGCGAATGAGGGCCTGACCCTCCGTTTTGTCGGCGATAATGATTGCCGGCACAACGCTCCAGACAACCTGAAAGGAAATGCCATGAGCAACAACAGCTCTCTGCTCACGGCCGAAGCGCGCGAACGGGTCGGTAAGGGGTCCTCCCGCGAACTGCGCCGCAACGGCCTGGTGCCCGCCGTCATCTACGGCGACAAGAAAGCCCCTGTCTCGATCGCGGTCTCCCGCAAGGAAGTGACCAAGCGTATCTTCGACGGTGGCTTCATGACCACGACCTTCACGATCGAAGTCGGCAAGGACAAGTACATGGTCCTGCCGAAGGATTACCAGCTCGATCCGGTCCGCGACTTCGTCATGCATGTCGACTTCCTGCGGATCTCCGAAAAGAGCACCGTCACGGTTGCCGTCCCGGTTCACTTCATCAATGAAGACACCTGCCCCGGCATCAAGAAGGGCGGCGTTCTGAACATCGTCCGTCACGAGGTCGAGTTTCACTGCCCGGCAAACGCCATTCCCGACAGCATCACTGTTGACCTTGCGACGGTCAATGTCGGCGAATCGATCCATATCTCCGCCGTCGACCTGCCTGCAAAGGTGACCCCGGTCATCACCGACCGCGATTTCACCATCGCAACGATCGCCGCTCCGGCCGGCCTGAAGTCCGAGCAGGACGGCGCTGAGGCGGACGAGGCCGCCGAAAACGAGGGCGATGCCTCGGAAGAATAAACCTCCGGGCCCCATGTCTGCTGATGCCGAAGCCGCGGGCGTGCCCGCGGCTTCTTTTGTTTTCGAACGCAGGCAGAATGGCGGCGCAAGATACTCTATGCCGATCGTCTGTTGGCCGGATCCGGCTCGTTAGGTGTTTCTTATTGCGGGTCCGTTAAAAAGAAGGCATGTTTTACGGAAGTCAAAGCTTACATTCTATTGCGGCCCGGGCAGGCTCGTCCGCACTATCGAGACAGACCGTGGAAAAGGGACCACGTATACGCACATGATCAGACTGCGCTTCCAGAAAGACCTTCTGATCGCCCTCTCAGGAGCCTGCCTCGCCAGCCTGGCCCTGCTGACGGTCTCGCTCTATTCGCTCTGGACTATTCAAACGGATCACGTGCGGGTCTCGCGCCATGTCGCCCAGCTTGCAGAGATCAGCGCGCCGGGGCTCGCCGCGTCTCTGGCCGCGGCAGACTACGCGACAATCGAGAAAATTGCGGCTGCGATCAAGAACGCGCCCGACATCGAAAAACTGGAGATCCGCAACGAGACCGGGACGCTCGACCTGATGCTTCAGGACGGGAGCAGTGACGCCGACCTTGCCTCGCTTACCCGTCCGCTGGTCGCCGGTCCGGACGGGGACGCCGGGCAGATCGGCCGCATCCGGATCTATTTCCCCGACCGGACGGCAAGTCATGCCGGGTTCTGGTGGATATCGCTCGCGGCAGCGATGGCCGCCGGAACCCTGCTGTGGGGCATCTGGCGTCTGCGGCGCGCGCTCGAACGGGACATCGCGCACGGCAATCAATTGCCGTACGGAAAAGGGCCTGGCCGGGGACGCGGCGACAACCGCTCGCCCCAGCGGCGTGACGGCGCCGGACAAGAAGACATCCCGGCTCCTTTCGGCCATCTTTTCGACAGCGAGACCCACATGGCCAGCCTGGTCTCCGAAGAGGGGCATCTCGTTGACGTCAGCAAGGGCTGGCTTACGCGGAGCGGTTATCGCCGCGAAGCCGTCGTCGGCGTCAAGATTACCGAATTTCTCGCAGATCCTGACCGGGAAATGATCAGAAAACGCCTTTCGGACATGCGGACGGAGCAGAGACCGCAAAAGGGAACGCTTCGATTCCGGCGGGCTGATGGTTCCGTTTCAGACGTCTGGTTCTCGGCAACCGCTGTTTTCATGCCCGATGGAAAGGCCTACACGCTTTCGGTAATACAGGATATTTCGGAACTGACGGGCAAGAGCGGCAAGCCGATCACGGCGGAATTCTCAGACTATCTGACCGGCCTCGTGAACCGGGTCGGCTTCGAGAAAATGCTAGCAGACCTTGTGGCCGGTGCCGCGCCGGAAGACCGGATCGCCTGCCTGATCGTCGACCTCGATCGATTCAAGGCAGTCAACGATCACCATGGCTACGCCGCCGGCGAGGAGATTCTGCGCGCATTCGTCAAGCGCGCCGCGGGCGCGTTGCAAACGGCATCCCTTTCGGCCAGGTTGGGCGGCGACGAGTTCGCGGTCGCCGTGGCCGGCGCGGACGCGCCATCAACGGCAGCGTCGATCGCCCGGGCGCTTCATGCAGCCACCGCCGAGCCATTCCAGATAGGAGCGGCGGCGATTTCCGTTACCGTCAGCATCGGTATCGCCTTTAGTCCGGAAGATGCGACCGACAGCGAAGATCTCATCCGTTTTGCGGCCATCGCGGCGACCTCGCGCAAGGCGGAAGGCGGCAACGGCATTCGTAATTTCGAGCCGCAGATGCTTGCGAGCAGGAAGAGGCGAAGGGAGACGGAAGCCGACATTCTGCGCGGTATCGAGGAAAACCTGTTTGAACCGAACTTTCAGCCAATCACCTGCCTGAAAAGCGGCCAGATCATCGGTTTCGAGGCCCTGATGCGTCTCAACCACCCCGAGAAGGGCCTGATCCCGCCGGCCGAGTTCATCGCCATCGCCGAAGAGACGAAGTGGATCGATCGCGCAGGCCGGCAATTGTTCACCAAGTCCCTTTCGGGCCTCGGCGCGCTCAGCCGCGCGCGCGGCGACGACCGGCTGCATATCGCCGTCAACCTGTCGCCGGTGCAGTTGACGCCTCAGAAAGTCGCCTTCATGGCCGATGAGCTCAAAGCCCACGGCATTGACGCCGGCCGTCTCACCGTCGAAATCACCGAAGCCGTCTTCATGGAAGACAGCCGGCGGGTATCCGACAGCCTGCGCATGCTGAAGGAGATGGGCTGCAGGATCGCACTCGATGACTTCGGCACCGGTTACTCCTCGCTCTCCTATCTCACGCGCTTCCACGTCGATACGATCAAGATCGACCAGACCTTCACCAAGGGTTTGACCCACAGCGACGCCGTCCTCGCCGCCCGCAGCCGCAGGCTGATCGAAGGCATTGTTGCGATCGCCCGCAAAATGGACTGCACGATGGTTGCCGAAGGGGTGGAGGATGAGGAACAGGCAGAGCAGGTGCGCGCCATCGGCGTGGCATACGGCCAGGGTTACCTGTTCTCGCCGCCGCTGCCGCTGGAGGCGGCGCTGAAGCGCGTCTAGACCTATCGTGGTCAGATGGACGCACCTGGCATCCGCGAAAAAGCGTCAAGACAAACGGAGAGAGCGGTTGCGCCTTCCCCTGAAAGACGGAACCGATCCAGATCGCCCTTCGTCGGACGGGCGCATATTGACATCGACACGTAAACACTGTGGAACAAGGCCGATTTTCGAAAAGGACGGCGCATCATGTTCATCATCGCGGGTCTCGGCAATCCGGGCGGGCAATATGCCGGCAACCGCCACAATATCGGCTTCATGGCCGTCGATGCGATTGCCGACAAAAACGGCTTTTCGCCCTGGTCCGCCAAGTTCAAGGGGTTGATTTCCGAAGGAAGCCTTGCCGGCGAGAAGGTGCTGCTGATCAAGCCGCAAACCTTCATGAACCTTTCCGGCGAGAGCGTGGGCGAAGCGCTGCGCTTCTACAAGCTTTCCGTCTCGGATCTGCTGGTGATTTATGATGAGCTTGACCTGATCCCCGGCAAGGCCCGGATCAAGACCGGCGGCGGCTCCGGCGGGCATAACGGCATCAAGTCGATCGACGCCCATTGCGGCAAGGAGTACCGGCGCCTGCGGCTCGGCATCGGCCACCCCGGCGACAAGGCGCGCGTGCATGGCCACGTGCTCGGCAATTTCGCCAAGGCGGACAGCGAATGGCTGGAGCTCTTGCTGGAGGGCATTGCAAAAAACGCCGATCTTCTGGTGCGCGGCGAGGATTCGCAATTCATGAACAGAATTGCAACCGGCGGAGCGGCAGCGCCGGAAAAAACCGCACCCAAGCCCGCCAAGGCGCAATCGCATATCCACAAGGCCCGCCAGCGCGGACAGCAGACGATGCCCGAGAGCGGCCCGATGGCGGACATGCTGAAAAAAATGTTCGGCCAGAAGAAGGACTGACCAACGGGTTCCCGGGGCTCAGTTCTCCGGCTCGGTGATGAACATCAGCGGAAAACCCGCCTGTTTGGCAAGATCGATGGCTTCCTTGGCCTTGGTTTCGGCAATATCGCGGCTGTAGACCGCGACCACGCATTTGCCCTTCTGGTGCGCCGTCATCATCACGTTGTAGCCCTGTTCCTCGCTCATGCGGAAAACCGCCTTGAGGATCACCAGCACGAACTCGCGCGGGGTGAAGTCGTCATTGACGAGAATGACCTTGTAAAGGCGCGGCCTGGCCACCTTCAGCTTCGTGGATGTCTTGCGTTTCGTATCCGAGCCCGTGTCGCTCATGGCCGACCCGTCCATTGTTTGTCGTCGTCAGAAAAGAGGAATAGGCGGCCGGCGCAGGTGCGCATCGCGTCAGGAAATGACAAACCGCAACTCTCCTATCTTGCGCCCTAAGGTCCGATTTCGCAAGGGCGCCCCCTCAGAAAAGCCGCTCATTGCCGATGAGGCCTTGACCTCAGACGCCTTCATCGCCCATAGCCACGGGCCAGGAAACGAATTTAAAGCAGGATATCCCCATGGGCTTCAAATGCGGAATTGTCGGCCTGCCCAATGTCGGCAAGTCGACCCTCTTCAACGCGCTGACCAAGACCGCCGCAGCTCAGGCCGCCAATTATCCCTTCTGCACGATCGAGCCCAATACCGGCGAGGTCGCCGTGCCGGATCCGCGCATGGCGGAGCTCGCGAAGATTGCCGGCTCGAAGGAAATCATCCCGACCCGCATCTCCTTCGTGGATATCGCAGGCCTCGTGCGCGGCGCCTCCAAGGGCGAGGGCCTCGGCAATCAGTTTCTCGCCAATATCCGCGAGGTTGACGCCGTGGTCCATGTGCTGCGCTGCTTCGAGGATGACGACATCACCCATGTCGAGGGTCGGATCGACCCGGTGGCCGATGCCGATACGATCGAAACCGAACTGATGCTCGCCGACCTTGAAAGCCTCGAGCGACGCGTCGACCAGACCCGCAAGCGAGCGACCGGCAAGGACAAGGAGGCGCAGACCCTGCTGCCGGTCATGGAAGCCTCGCTGAAACTGCTTCAGGACGGCAAGCCGGTGCGCTCCCTGCTGAACGAGCTCGATGCGGAAGACGTCAAGATCCTCAAGGGGCTGAACCTTCTGACCTCGAAGCCGGTGCTCTATGTCTGCAATGTCGCCGAGGGCGATGCGGCCAAGGGCAATGCCGAGACCGAGAAGGTCGCTGCCATGGCTGCCGAACAGTCCGCCGGAACGGTCATCATCTCTGCGGCCATCGAGGCGGAAGTCGCCCAGCTCGATGCCGAGGAAGCGGAGATGTTCCTCTCCGAAATGGGCCTCGAGGAAGCAGGCCTCGACCGGCTGATCCGCGCCGGCTACGAGCTTCTGGAGCTGATCACCTATTTCACCGTCGGCCCGAAGGAGACGCGCGCCTGGACCATCCGCCGCGGCACCAAGGCGCCCGCTGCGGCCGGCGTGATCCATACCGATTTCGAACGCGGCTTCATCCGCGCCTTCACCATCGCCTATGACGACTTCGTCGCCTACAAGGGCGAGACCGGCGCCAAGGAAGCCGGCAAGGCTCGCGACGAAGGCAAGGAGTATGTCGTCCAGGACGGGGACGTCATCCACTTCCGGTTCAATACCTAGGCGAAAAGACATCAGGTCCATCGGGAAGGTCGGTCGCTCGCGAACCGGCCTTTCTTTTTCGCTTGAAGCGCGCGCGCCCTTGCCCCACCTATCTTCAACGATAGCAACAGGCGGGCGAACAGCATATGACCATCTACGATTTCTCAGCCAAGAGCATCGACGGCAAGACCGTCGACCTTTCCGACTACAAGGGCCATGTGCTCCTGATCGTCAACACGGCGAGCCAGTGCGGTTTCACGCCGCAATATGAGGGGCTTGAGGACCTGTACCGGAAATATCGCGAACAGGCCTTTTCCGTGCTCGGCTTTCCCTGCAACCAGTTCGGCGGGCAGGAGCCGGGGGACGAGGACGAGATCGACTATTTCTGCAAGATGCAGTACGACATCGATTTCCCGATGTTCGCCAAGGTCGACGTCAACGGCGACGACGCCCATCCGCTGTTTAAATATCTGAAGAAGGAAAGACCGGGCTTTCTCGGCTCCGGCATCATCAAGTGGAATTTCACGAAATTCCTGATCGATCGCGACGGCGTGCCGATCAGGCGGTTCGCGCCAACGGTCAAGCCCGAGGACATCCAGGACGACCTCAACGACGCGCTGGCTGTTGGCGTAGAGTAATGCTCCAGGAGCAAGGCCTCTATGGCCTCAGCGTGTTGACAAATTTATCCTCACACTCGGCGTCATCCTCGGACTTGATCCGAGGATCCAGGCAGCGTGGCGAGAACTCACAATAAGTCTTTGTCAGCTCAATGGCTCAAGTCGCCTGGATGCTCGGATCAAGTCCGAGCATGACTCTCGTGGGAAGGCATACGGCGGTATCAGCTTGCATTTTCATGGGCTTGTCAGCAGTCTGAGGCCTCAGTGGCCTTCGTACTGCACCAGCGAGCGAACCTCGACGCCCATGTCCTCAAGCTTCCTGCGGCCGGGCAGGTCCTTGAGATCAATGATGAAACAGGCCGAGACGATCTCGGCGCCGATCTGGCGCAAGAGCTTGACCGCGCCTTCGGCCGTGCCGCCGGTCGCAATCAGGTCGTCGACCAGGATGACCTTTTCGCCGGGTTTGACGGCGTCGACATGCATCTCCATCTCGTCCTCGCCATATTCCAGCGAATAGGTCATGGAGACGGTCTTGTCGGGCAGCTTGCCCTTCTTGCGGATCGGCACGAAGCCCGCGGAAAGCTGGTGCGCCAATGCGCCGCCCAGAATGAAGCCGCGCGCCTCGATGCCGGCGATCTTGTCGATCTTCATGCCCACATAAGGCTGAACCAGTTCGTCGACGGCGCGACGAAAGGCGCGGGCGTCGCCCAGAAGCGTGGTGATGTCGCGAAAGATGATGCCGGGCTTCGGATAATCCGGAATCGAGCGAATGGCTTTGAGCAATTCAGGATTGGCACTCATCTTCTGACGTCCTTCAATTGATCTTTCTTTCAGGCATGGCGCTCGGGCCGGGCATCAAAAAGGCGGCCTGGGCCGCCTTTCCTTGTTCACGTCCCGGCGCGAAAAATCAATCGTGCTTGCGGGCATAGACCGATTTTTTCGTGAGGAACACCAGAACCGCCATGATCACCAGGAACACCATAACCACGAGCCCCGTCTGCTTGCGCTCCTCAAGCTTCGGCTCGGCCGTCCACATCAGGAATGCCGCGATGTCCCGCGAGTACTGATCCACCGTCTCCGGCGCGCCGTCATCATAGGAAACGATCCCGTCTGAAAGCGGCGGCGCCATGGCAAGCGCGGCAGCGTTGGCGAAATAGGGATTGTAATAGGTGCCGGCTGGAATTTCCGCGCCTTCCGGCGGTTCCTCATAACCGGTCAGAAGCGCGTGGATGTAGTCCGGTCCGCCCTCCTGATACTGGGTGAAGATGTCGAAGACGAAAGTCGGGAAACCGCGCGTTATGCCGCGGGCTTTCGCCATCAGCGACAGGTCCGGCGGCGCGGCGCCGTTGTTGGACGCCGCCGCCTGCTCGGGATTTTCGAACGGCGCCGGGAAATAGTCCGAGGGAATGCCCGGCCGCATATACATGTTGCCGTCATTGTCGGGTCCGGCCTCGATCTCGTATTCGGCGGCAAAGGCCTTCACCTGCTCTTCGGAATAACCGAGATCGGAGAGCGTGCGGAAGGCCACCAGGTCGAGCGAGTGACAGGCCGAGCAGACGTCCTTGTAAACCTTCAGTCCGCGCTGCAGCTGGCCGCGGTCATAGGTGCCGAACGGACCGGCGAAGCTCCAGTCCATCTGCTCTGGATGTTCCAGCGGATAATGCGGCGTGCCGCCTTCCTCCCCGTCTTCCGCGGCAAGAGCCGTGGTGAGACAGAACGGCAAAAGAAGCGCCGAGAACAGAACCGTGGCGATAAGCTTTTTCATGGTTTTTCCCCTCTCGCCACGCATTACGTATTGCTCTCGGCCGGCTTCTTGCGCGCGGCCTCCTTTTCGAGGACCGCTTCGGTAATCGAATTCGGTATCCGGGTGGGTTTCTCGATCAGGCCGAGCACCGGCATCAGCACCAGGAAAAACGCGAAATAGAACAGCGTTCCAAGCTGCGACATGACCACGAACACGCCTTCCGCCGGTTGGGAACCGAGCCAGCCGAGCATGATCGCATTGGCGACGAACAGCCAGAAGAACAGCTTGAACCAAGGCCGGTAGGCGGCCGAGCGGACCTTTGACGTATCGAGCCAGGGCAGGAAGAACAGGATGATGATCGAACCGAACATCACCAGCACACCGCCAAGCTTCGAATCGATCGGGCCGACATCGAAGGTGATCGCCCGGAGCATCGCGTAGAAGGGCAGGTAATACCATTCCGGCACGATATGGGACGGCGTCTTCATCGAATCGGCCGGGATGTAATTGTCCGGATGGCCGAGGTAGTTCGGCATGTAGAAAATGAACCAGACATAGGCGATGAGAAAGATCGTCACGCCGAACGCGTCCTTCAGCGTCGCATAGGGCGTGAACGGCACGGTATCGCTCTTCTGCTTGACCTCGACGCCCGTCGGGTTGGTCTGGCCGGTTACATGCAGCGCCCAGATATGCAGCACGACGACGCCGGCGATCATGAAGGGCAGCAGGTAATGGAGGGCGAAAAAGCGCTGAAGCGTCGGTTCGCCGACGGCAAAACCGCCCAGCAGAAGCTGCTGTATCCAGTCACCGATCAACGGAAAGGCGGTGAAGAAGCCGGTGATCACGGTCGCGCCCCAGAACGACATCTGCCCCCACGGCAGGACGTAGCCCATGAAACCGGTCGCCATCATCAGCAGGTAGATCACCACGCCGAGCATCCACAGTATCTCGCGCGGCGCCTTGTACGAGCCATAATAGAGGCCGCGGGCGATATGCAGATAAACCGCGATGAAGAAGAAGGACGCGCCGTTTGCATGCATGTAGCGCAGCATCCAGCCGTAGTTCACGTCACGCATGATCTTCTCGACCGACAGGAAGGCGGCGGAAGTCGATGACGTGTAGTGCATGGCCAGGACGACGCCGGTCGCGATCTGTACCAGCAGCATGACCGACAGCATGGCGCCGAATGTATAGGCATAGTTCAGATTGCGCGGCACGGGATAGGAAACGAAGCTGTCATACAGCATCCGGGGCAGCGGCAGGCGCGCATCCATCCATTTCGCCATGCCGTTCTTGGGCACATAGCTCGAGTGTCCACTCATGATTCAGTCTCTCCCCCTCAACCGATCCTGATCACAGTGTCGGACGTAAATTCGTATAGCGGTATGGCAAGGTTCTGCGGCGCGGGGCCTTTGCGGATCCGGCCCGCCGTGTCGTAGTGCGAGCCATGACAGGGACAGAACCACCCGCCGAAATCGCCGGCCTGGCCAAGCGGAATGCAGCCGAGATGGGTGCAGGACCCGATCATGACGATCCAGTTCTCCTTGGCCTCTCCGGCTGAGCGGTCGACATCTGTCGCCGGCGATCCTGCCGGCAGGTTCTCGTTGCGCGCCTCCGGGTCCTTGAGCTCGGAGAGCGGCACCTCCTTCGCCTCCTCGATCTCGCGTTCCGTGCGGTTGCGGATGAAAACCGGCTTGCCGCGCCATTTCACCGTCAACGACATTCCAGGCTCGAGACTGGATACGTCCACTTCGACGGTCGAAAGGGCCAGCGTCGAGGCATCCGGCCGCATCTGGTCGATGAACGGCCAGGCAACGGCGGCCGCGCCCACGGCAGCGGCCACCCCGGTTGTCAGATACAAAAAATCGCGCCGGGTCGGTTCGCCGGAATGATCCGTCGAAACAGTCTCGTCTTGCACCGCTATCCCTCCATCAGCTGATGCCGTTGCCTGCGGTGACGTCCCTCCTTCGCCGTAACGAAAGCGCCTGGGCAACGTTCATATGATCGCCAAGTTTTATGCATGATTATTCAGGATGTCCAGTGTTTGACCGATTTCAATCACAGGCAATGGTTATCGCCGATGAACCGAGCGGAAACGGCCGGCCCGCCCCCTTGCCGTGCTGCAACCGCGAAACCGGAAAACGCCTACTCCCCGTCGTCGAGCTCGGGCAGGAAACCACCGGACTGTCGGGCCCAGAGCGAGGCGTAGAGCCCGCCCTTTTCGATCAGCGCCTCATGGGTGCCCTGCTCCACGATCCGGCCCTTGTCCATGACGATCAGCCGGTCAAGCGCGGCGATCGTCGACAGGCGGTGGGCGATGGCGAGCACCGTCTTGCCCTCCATCAGCTTCATCAGATTGGCCTGGATCGCGGCCTCCACCTCCGAATCAAGGGCCGATGTCGCCTCGTCGAGGACAAGGATCGGCGCGTCCTTCAGCATCACCCGCGAAATCGCGATGCGCTGGCGCTGGCCGCCGGACAATTTCACCCCGCGTTCGCCGACATAGGCATCAAGCCCCCTGCGTCCGCGCAAATCGACCAGATCGGCAATGAAACTGTCTGCTTCCGCCCGCTCGACCGCCTCCCAGAGCATGTCATCATCGGCGTTTTCATTGCCGAAACGGATATTGTCGCGGATCGGGCGATGAAGCAGGCCGGTATCCTGGGTCACCATGCCGATCTGGGCGCGCAGGCTCTCCTGGGTAACCTCGGCGACATTCTGGCCGTCGATCAGGATCCGCCCGCTGTCAACGTCATAGAAGCGGAGCAGAAGGTTGACGAGCGTGGACTTGCCCGCGCCCGACCGGCCGACGATGCCGACCTTTTCGCCCGCCCGAATGTCAAGGACAAGATCGCGGATCACGCCTTTGCCGCCGTCATAACCGAAGCTGACGTGATCGAAGCGGATTTCTGGGCTGCGCAGAACGAGCGGCACGGCATCCGGCTTGTCAACAAGGCCGATCGGCTGCGAAATCAGCTCTGCCGAGTTCTGGATGGTGCCGATGGCGCGCATGATGCCGTTCAGCTGCATCATCAACCGCCCGAGCAGCATGGACAGTCGAAGCGACAGGCCGAGCGTGAAGGCGACGTCGCCCGAGGTAATGTCGCTCGAGAACCACAAATGCACCGAGAACGCCGCGATGGCGGTGATCATCACCCCCGACAGCAGGCTGAGCGACGCCCTGACGCCGGTGATCAGCCGCGTAAAGGCCTGAACGCGCGCGATCAGGCGTTCAAAGCCGCCGCGCATATAGACGTCATTGCCCTCGTCGCTGCCGAAGAGCTTGAGCGTCAGGATATTGGAAAAGGAATCGACCATACGGCCGGACATCATCGAATTGGCTTCGGCCAGTTCACGAGCGTTCTCCCGGATGCGCGGCACGAAGAAGCGCGCCAGCACCGCGAAGATCGCGATCCACAGCGCAATCAGCGCCGCCAGCCGCCAGTCCAGCGCGGCCACCAGCGCCATGGTCGATATCGCGTAAATCGCCATGAACCAGACGACCTGCAGGAGCGACGACATCAGATCGCCGATCGACTGGCCGGCCGCCGTCACCTTGGTCACGATCCGGCCGGCAAAATCATTCTGGAAAAAGTCGAGCGACTGACGTGCGACATAGCGGTAGGACTGCCAGCGCACAAGATTATTGAACCCGGGAACGATCGTCTGTTCCTCGATCAGCATCTGCAGCGCGGTAAGTCCCACCCGGACGACAACCATGGCAAAGGCCATGCCGATGAGCGCCGCGCCGTGTTCGGCCATCAGCCCCGACCAGCCGGCTTCGCGCGACGTGCCGTCGAGTATGTCGATCAGCACGCCCATGAACCAGAAGGAAGCCGATTCCATGATCGCCACGCCCCCGCCGACGACAAGCATGGCGAAGAACGGCCATTTCGCCTGTCGCAGGAAGAACCAGAGAAAAGCCAACAGCTTCTCCGGCGGCTGCTCCGGCGCGCGGTCGGCCAGCGGGTCGATCCACCGCTCGAACAATGCTGCAATGCGCTGAAATATCATGACGGCAAGAGATACAGGGATTCGGCAGGCGCGCCAATGATCGTTCGATCAAAAGAAAGAGGCTCTCCATCCCGGCGGAGAGCCGTCTGGTCGGGGCGGCTTCCTCCCCTTGTCCCCGTGAATCAAAAACCTCCTGTCAAAGCCGGAAGCTGCCGGCAGTTTTGGGCGGCGGCGACCGCCTTTTTGCGCTTCGGGGGGAACTGAGGCAGCGAGAAGGCGTTTTTCCTGCATGAAACAAAGGAGAGTATCATGCTTTACTATGCCGCTGTCTTTCTGGTCATTGCCCTTGTTGCCGCCGCACTCGGCTTCGGCGGCATCGCCGGCGCATCCGCGGGTATCGCCCAGGTCCTTTTCTTCCTCTTCCTGCTGTTCTTCGCCGTTGCGGTGATCGTCAACTTCGCGCGCAGCCGGTGAGGTCGCCTCCCGAGCGGACCTCGAAGCGGGCCTTCTCCGGAAGGTCCGCTTTTCGTTTGTCGTCGCCTTGTCCGGAAGCGGATACGAAAAAAGCAGCGGCGTTTCCGCCACTGCCTTTTTTCGCTCCGTCGCTTTCGCGATCAGTTCATGCGCGACATCCACGTGTCGACGTCGCGTTCGGCCTCGTCACGTTCCTTGCCGTAACGCTCCTGAATCTTGCCGACGAGCTTCTCGCGATTGCCCGCGACGACGTCCAGGTCGTCATTGGTCAGCTTGCCCCACTGGGCCTGTGCCTCACCCGTAAACTGCTTCCAGTTGCCTTCGATACGATCCCAGTTCATAAGCCTGCTCCTTTCAGCTTGCTTTGTCGTTCGGTTGGGTAAACGCGCGACGGATCGCTGCGGTTCCGTGACGACGAGAGGTTTAGGCGGACCTCCGAAGGCGGCGGCAGGTTGATTGACAACATCTGAAAAACAGGGGATGTAAATCAAAGCGCTTCGTTTTTTTATTTCGGCAGGCGCTTACCCGCCACCTTGGCCGGACGTTTGCCAGCAAAGCGTTTTATCGGCGAAACATCATTGAAAAGAGACATTTTCGCCGGCCGGGCGAAATGGAACGGGAACGGCGTTCAAACCTGAAATCTAGGTCAGCCGCGAAAAAGCATGCGAAAGATTTTCGATAGAGTTGGAGCGGTCGGGTTTCCTTCGCCGAACCGGCTTTTGCCGGCGCTGGTATTCGTCGTCGTTGCCGCGATCGGTCTTGGCATGTCGTTTTCGATCTACCGGGCCTCCGAGGTCGAACGGCGCGCCAAGTTCGAGATGGTCGCCGGCGATGCCGTCGACCGCATCGTCTCGCGCTTCTACCAGCACATGTCGCTCCTGGAGGCGACCAAGGCCTTTTTCGAGGCGACCGACGGGATGGTCGACCGGGAGGCTTTCCGGACCTATGTCGAGGGCCTTGATACAGAAGGCCGCTATGACGGCATCCAGGGCATCGGGTTTGCCCGCATGGTCTACGCCGGCAACGAGGCCAAGGCCGAGGACATGATCGCGCGTTTTTACAGCGATGACATCGCAATCTGGCCGGAGACCGATCAGGATTACCGTGCCGCCATCGTCCTGCTCGAGCCGGAAGACGAGCGCAACCGTGCGGCGATCGGCTTCGACATGTACAGCGAACCGGTGCGACGGGAGGCGATGGCAGATTCCTTTGCCACGGACACGCCGCGCGCCAGCGGCCCGGTCGAGCTCGTCCAGGAGATCACCGCGCAGAAGCAGGCGGGCTTCCTGCTCTACCTGCCCTTCAAGATGGATGAGGGGCCGAACTCCGCCGACGGCAACCTGCCGCTCTCGGGCTTCATCTACGCACCGTTCCGCGCCGGCGATCTCTACCAGGCGGTGATGGACGACGGCCCGACCGTGCCGGTCGCGATCGAGGCCTACGACAAGGAGGCGCCCGGAACCCCGCTGTTCAGGTCATCGACCTTCGACGCCGCCCTGGAGCGCAGCGATCTCGAGGTCACACGCGAAGTCGATATCGCCGGGCGGACCTGGGTGCTGGAAATGGCGCCGAGCGCCGCCTTCGAGAAGGCCGAGTTCGACATCACGCCCTTTGTCGTCGGTTCCGTCGCCCTGCTGCTGGCAGTGGCGCTTGCCCTCGCCGCCCAATGGCAGATCAAGGCGCTGGCTGCGGCGCGGGAAGTCCAGCGGGTCACCCAGAAATCGCTGCAGGAACGGGAGCTGATGCTTCAGGAGATGAAGCACCGGATCAAGAACTCGATCGCCCGCATGCTCGCCATTGCCCGCCAGACTGCCTATCATGCAGAAAGCCTCGACCAGTTCATGGAATCCTACGCCGCACGGCTTCAGGCCATGTCCACGGCGCAGGATGTGCTCACCCGCTCGCGCTGGCAGAGGGCCGACCTCAGGGAGCTCCTCTCAAAGGAACTCGAGCAGGTCTTCGGCGACGCGGATGCCCATTACGAGGTTTCCGGCCCGGCTGCCGAGCTTGACGAGAAGGCCACACAGGCCTTCAGCCTGACCTTCCACGAACTGGCGACCAACGCGCTCAAATATGGCGGAATGGCGAATGACGGCGGCAGCCTGAACGTCACCTGGACCTATGAAGGAACCGGCGCGGGGCGCAAGTTGAGGCTCCTCTGGCAGGAAGGCGGCGCGCCCGTTGCCAAGCCCGAGCGCAAGGGTTTCGGCACCCGATTGATCGATGCCAACATCATCGGCGAACTGCAGGGTACGATCGAGCGGCACTATCGCGAGGATGGGCTTACCGTCGAAATCGCCTTTCCCAACCCGACGGAGACCGGCGGGCGCCGCCCGCGCTGGCGCCGCCGCCGTGCGAGAAAGTCCGCCGACCGCTAGCGCATCGGCCCGAAAATCGGAATCGATTTTCGGAAAGCCCGATGCGCCCTGTCACTCAGGCGAAAGGCGTCGAGACGGTCTTTTGAAATATCGATGCCGATGCTATCATTCATCATCTTCGCGTGTCCTATGCTTGTCATGCAGAGCCCAAAAGCTGCTGCGTATCCGTTCAGGCCTCATGCGAAGACGGTGGCCGATCACACTCTAACACGGTCCATGTTCCTTGCGGTTCACGACCAAGCCCCTACCGATCCGACCACCGCCACTGACCGCCGCGTGGAAGGCGGCAGTCAGTGGCTCTTCTTCGCAGAAAAGCCGGGAAAAATCATAAGACAAGCGCCGTGCTTCCGCCTGCTGGCTGACAGCGAGCCGAAAAGGTCAATCTTGGTCGCGCTTTACACCCATAAGAACTGTGCCGGGTCATTAGGTTTGAACTTTGCGATCCCTGTAACATATTGAAATAACTAGCATGAGAAAGTGAAACGTCCACGACTTTGGCCTTTTTCGTCACCCAGATTGATCCGAAACGGTAAAAATGGGCCCGTCGAAACGAGCCTTTTGATTAGTGCAGCCGTGTGATTGATCTCAAATGACGTCAGATCGCCTATAGAATCTGGTCCCCTTTTCCCAACGAAATGCCGGCAGCACTCCTTCAGCGGCAAGCTTTTGGGAAAGCGGGCCCTGGATCGTGTCCCGCCGCGTGGTGTAGCTGACGGGTGGTCACCAGTGTTTTTCCGGTAAGGTCGGGTTGTTGAAGCTCAACCTGATGGAAAGACCACCGATGACCAACGACATGATGAACCTGCGCTCACTCGTTGAGGCGGGCGAGACAGGCGAGAGCGTTCAGTCCTCGCTCTCGATCACCGCCAAGCCAGAGATCGACGACAGTTCGCTACGCAGCACGCTCGCCCTCGCCAACGCTCTTCGGTCTGCCCTCTCTGCGATCGATGTCGCCATCGGCGAAATTGCGCGGAAGGCCGACACCAAGCTCTCGCGCGAGATGAACCGAAACTTCTCTGACCATGGGGTTGCGCCGTAGCGCGCGACCTCAAGTGCCGCCGGGATCCAAAGCCGTAAAAGACCACCCGCGCTTCCCTGCCACCCTGCCGATGCCGGGAGCGACCATTTTCACATAGCGCTCATACTCGGTCGATTTCCATCCCCCTTCCGTCTTCAGCCGGAGAACATCTTTGGTCTGGTCGTAGAACCACGTCGCCCAACTATGCCGGCAGATATGCGGCGTGTAGCGGGCCGGGTCGAGCCCGGCGGTCTCGACCGCTCGCGAGAAAGGCTTCGATATCTGCCCTCCCCGGTTATTACCGTGATCGAACGAATGACCGTCAGCACATCGAAAAAGGCTGCCCGGTACGCCGATAGTCGGCAACCGAGACCATGCTGCGACGGTCCTGGACGTGAGCGAGATAATGCGCTCCTCGCCGTTCTTCGTGTTCCGGAGAATGGCATAACGATGGCTCAGGGAGACATCACGGCTGTCAAGCGTGATGGCCTCTCCCATGCGCATGCTTTGACCGAAAAGCCCTGTCACCAGGGTTACAAGGAACTGGTTTTGCTCGGCGGCGAGCGCAACAAGGACCGCGTCAGCCTCCTCAGGGGTGAAAAACTGAATCTTGCGCTTTCCACCCGACGGGGACACCAACCGCGGTGGAGCGCAAAGCTCTTCGTTGGCAGCGAAGTTCAGGACGGCCTTCATAGGGGTGTAGAGCCGGCGCCGGATGGTCGCCGGCGCGGCTTTGGGATAGATGGCGTTGGCCGCCGCCCGCATCTCGGCGTTTCGGATCTCCGCAACCGGCGTGTACTGAAAGTGCTTTTCGATCCGATCGAGGAAGCCCGCATCTCGCCCGGCCTGGCGGAAAAGGCTGATCACCTGCTGGACGGTCAGTTCTCCCTCAGGAACCGAATGGGCGTCTCCTGCGATAATTTCCGCGGCGATCCTTTCGCATTGCCGCTTTGCTGCGGCATAGGTTTTCTGACCGGTACTGCGCTCGATCCGCTTGCCGTTAATCGTACCCCGCGCGACGTAGAACGGGTTCTTCATGATTGCGGCAGAGAAGCACATTTCTTTGCTTGAAGGCTGTCTGCGCCACCAAGAAGTTCCTGGGGGCTTGCTCCGACAGGCGCCTCATCAGGCTTCGATACCGTTCTGAACTGCGCTTTCAGACCATTAGGATCGGGCTTGATCACATAGACGAAGCCGGCGTCGTCCTGCTCGCGCAGCAACACGATGCCGTCCTCGGAAGGCTTGATCCAGTCCAGGACATACGGATAAAAAAGCGGCATGCTCTCGGCATTGTCGCTGAAGCTGACAGTGGCGTATGGGCCGATGACGATGAAATCCGATGATCTGTCGGTGCATGACCTGCCATCGCTGATGGCCCATATGCCCTGAACCTCCTCGGGAACTGAGTTCATCTCCGATAACGGTTCAGACCAGGCTTGTCCTGACATCAGAAAACCGACAACGATTGCGCAGCCGGCCAACTTTCGATTCCTCAACATCGTCGCTCCCCCGCTTTGCCGAGCTGTCCGACAACCGTAACACCAAAGCAGCCTCGCCGCCTGCCTGAAATTCCAGCACCGAAGCGAACGCAAACGAGCGCTTTCGCGCCGACAGCCTTCCAGGGTTTATTTGCCCGGGAAAACACACAAGCGAGCGAGATATTGAGCACGCATAACCGGAAAAGCGCGGAAAATGCTTAAAAAGCAGGGAAATTCAGTCGCAACACGACGCAACACAACCATCGGGTGATTTTTCACTAAGTTTTTGATTTTGTTTGGCTGGGGAACCTGGATTCTCAGCCAAACTGGATCGAAATCCAAGCCTTTGAAATAAAAGAGCAAAAACGAACATCAATCTGCTGTGCTACAGCTTCATGCAACATAGATGCGACGCGGGTTCATTGCAATGGCAAATGAAGCTGTCCATGTGAGCAACATAGAGCCGGGCAATATCGCCGGCGACGAACTTGATTGAACACATCGGACTGGCAGCAGCGCGAGCAATCGCGCGCCGAAGCTGCCTTAATTGCTGGCCTTTCTCCCGAATAGCTTGAAACTCTGGATGGTTCGCTCTCCTTCGATCCTGCAATCTATCAAACACGATTTCACTGGTTTCGTTCCGCTCCAGAGGACTCTTGCGTAGTCGACCACTGTCATGTGCCGATGTCGGCTTTCCTGTTAATTACGGACAATGTCCGGCTTTCCGTGAAGTCACAATCTTTGCGCATAAGATCAGCGTGAACCGTCAAACGAACCTTTGATGGACAGCAGGATCGAGCCATCGCGCTCACGCATCGTCATAATTCAGCTTGCCGAGCGTGTTCGACGGCCCGTCGGGGCCGGCGCAGTTCATCTCGTAGATGCAATTGTCCTGCAGCACCTGATGGCCCTCGACCAGAAAACTGGACTTGTTTGATTGCGGCCGGCACCAGCCGACGTTGACGCCGGACGACACCCCGCCGCCGGTGCCCGGCTCGTTGCCAGTCACTTTCTGCGTGCGGCTTTCCATGGTGAAGGCCTGATCGCCGCCGAAGCCGGTACTGGAGATCGTCTTCGTGCTCCATTCCAGTTTCGAGACGATCATATAGGGCACCGGCACCATTTTCGGACCGCGAGGCGTCAGGCAAACGCAGGGCGAAAGACAGACGATACTGTTGGCCTTTCCGGTATTGCGGGCTGCACTCCGGCTCATGATGTCTCCTTTCTCAGCGCATGCGGCAGAACCTCGATCGCGGTCACATCATAACCATTATGCTGGCGCAGATGGGGCAGGCCTTTGCCCTTCAGCCAGACCGGCCTGCGAACGAGACCATTCACGAACTCAAGGAGTTGCAGATCGCGCGCACCGCTCTCGTCAAGGACCGGACTCGGCTGCTCAACCGCATCAAGACGCAAGCGCTTTCACTGACGGAGCGGCACTCAAAGGCGCGCCTCGCCCAGATCGAGCGCCAGCTCGCGGCAATCCAGACCGAGATTGAAACACGCCTGCGCGGGGATGACGGCAAGGCCAGAAAGGGCGGTTCCTGCGCGACGCCCTCTATATGCCTGCCCTCGTCGCCATGCGCCTCAACAAGCAGATGCAGGAAAAATACGAGGCGCTGAAAAGCGCCGGAAAACCCGCCAAAGTTGCCCTCACAGCGATCATACGAGAGTTTATCGAACTGGCAAACGCGCTCATCCGCGATGATCGAAAATGGTCACAAAGGCTTGATCAACACCGATGCTCTTAACGCCCAAAAGCTCAAGCCAAGTGACCGAAAAGGTCAAAGCCTGCACAAAAAGGTCAATCTATGTGACATTTTACAAGAACAGGAAATTGGTGGAGCTAAGCGGGATCGAACCGCTGACCTCCTGCATGCCATGCAGGCGCTCTCCCAGCTGAGCTATAGCCCCATTCTCCAGACCGCCTGAGCGGTGCGAAGCGACGTTGTTCGCGTCGGGTGGCGGCTTATTACTGTCGATTTTCGACGGATGCAAGCCTTAAAAAACATTGTCTGAAAAAAACTTGAACCGTCTCCCGCGCAGACACGCGGAGCCGCGTCGAACCGCATGCCTGACGAAAACCGAAGATATATCAAGCTACGGGCCATCGCCTGTTGCGGGCGGGCAAGATACGCCCATAAAAGGAAAAACCGCCGGTTCGTTCGAACCCGCGGCTTTAGATATCGGTCGCGACAACGCTATCGACAGAGAGGGTCAGTTGTCGTCGTCATCATCCGAAACGCCGATGATGTCGGAGACATCGTCATCATCGTCATCATCAGCTTCGAGGAATGTGTCGTCGTCATCGACATCCACGTCATCATCGTCGTCGCCGTCCACATTGGGAATGTTGTCGGAAGGGCTGTCATCGTCGGATGCCGCGATCGTGCCCATTTCGCCGTCGCCGTTTTCCGCGTCGACTTCCGCAACCTCGTTTTCCTCTTCCTCGCTTTCGACAACGGCGATGGAAGCCTCATCCTCAAAATAGCTCAGTGGCCAGGAATTGCCCGAATAGGGCGAAACCACCGGATCCTTGTTGAGGTCGTAGAATTTCTTGCCCGTGTCCGGGCATGTTCTTTTCGTGCCAAGTTCCGCTTTCGCCACGTTCAAACCCTCTCATGTTGCGGTTGAAGGCTGGCTTTCGCCGATCGAAATGCGCAGATCTTTGCGCTTCGTCTTCAGGCGGTCCCCTTATCGTCATGCCGCCCGTCTGTCAAAGACTAAGTTCAAGGAACTTCGCATTCCCGGAAATGCCTGCCCTGCGGGTCTTGCGGGGAGCGGCGGCGAGAAACATTCTCACCGTTAACCATTTTTAAAAACCCTTCCTTAAGGTCCGGCGCGTAGATCATGCCCCATGTCTATTTCGCGCTTGAAGATTGTCTTAGCAGTGCTCTGCCTGGCCGCTCTGGCGGGTTGCTCGACGACCGTCAGCAATGTTGGCAACAGCTGCGCGATATTCGCGCAGAAGAACGGAATATTCGAGAACTGGCGTCGCGATGCGGAACGGGCTTCGCGCGACTACGGCGTTCCCGTTTCCGTGCTGATGGCGACGATCTATGTCGAGTCCTCCTTCGACAGTCATGCCCGTCCGCCGCGCAAGAAAATCCTCGGCTTCATTCCAGGTCCCCGCGCCTCGAGCGCACTCGGCTACTCTCAGGCGCTTGACGGCACCTGGGCGGAATACAAGGCCCGCACCGGCCAGCGCGGTGTCTCCCGAACGGATTTCGGCGATGCGATCTACTTCATCGCTTGGTACCACCACCAGAGCCATCTCCGGAATGGCATCGCCCTCAACGACCCGTACAATCTCTACCTCGCCTATCACTCCGGCCATGCCGGCTACAGCCGCGGCGTGTGGAAAAGCCGGCCGGTGGCAAAAAGCGCCGCCGCCCGCGCCCAGAAGATGACGCAGATCTACGAGGCGCAGTTGCAACGCTGCCGCTGACGGCGCCGAACGGCCCTCTATTGCTCACCGCTCCTTGCTGTTTTCGGCGCAAAGCAGCCCGGCTGCATGGCCGGGTTGTTGCGATAGAGCAAGGTCAGGTCACCGCCAAGTTTGGAATTGGACAAGGGCCTGAGCGGCGCGAGCTTGCGATCAAGGGCCGCATCGCTTTCCAGACTGAGATAGGCCTCAAGGAAGGCGATCGAGAATGGCTCCTGGTTGTTCAGCCCCTGCCTGACCGTCTGCGGCTTGCCGGCAACCAGCGCGACCGCGCCCGGATCGGCAATTCCCTCAAGCGCGAAGGCGACGGCCCTTTCGATCGCCGCCTGCTCGTCTTCGGAATAGGCGTAGTCGCTATGGCAGATCAGCGCGGCCGAAGCCGTCAGCGGGGCCAGCGCGTGAAGCTGGTAGTGGAGCGCATAGGCGCCGCGCCGCATCTCGTAGGGCATGCTGCCGTTTTCATCCACGGTCGCGAGAATGGTGCGCTGGCTGTCGAGCGCCCAGTTGATATAGTCGGGCTCCCGCAGGATCAGCGCCGCTTCCGTCACGGCAAAGGCGGCCCAGAGCCTGAGGTTGCCCATCTTCGCCTTGGGCGGCGCGTCATTGCTCCAGTATTCGGTCAGGAAATCGGCATTCTTCCGCAACCAGGCCTCGATCGCCGTCTTCTCCTCGGAAAGGTCCTCGGTCTTGTCGCGCACCTGCCGGTAGGCGCTGGCAATGCCGCCCACCCGCGAGGCATAGGTCATTCTGGCGTTTTCCGTCTCAAGCGCGCTGAAGGCGCCGGCATTGGCCCAGACGGCGATGCCCGAGATGACGCAATCCGCCCTTGACTTGGCCAGCACCGGATTGACCAGCGCGTCATTGGCGAGCCCGTCCAGCTGCCGGATGAATTCATCGGCATCCTTGAGCGCCAGATCCACTTCCTCGTTGCCCGCCGAATCGAGCTCGGAACGGTCGCTGCTGCTTTCCTCGTAACGGCTGCCATAATCGAGCGTCACGGTCGGGGCGGGAAATACGGGACAGGCCTCGCTGTCGGCATCGGGCGCGGGCGGCTCGGCGGCGGCGGCAAGGATCATAGCGGCGCCTGCGAGAAAGAGGCTGCGACGAAACCTGCGAGGGCTGGAAAATATCCGGTTCGAGAGGCGTCCAAAGCCGGACTGCTCTCGCTCGCTGCTGAATTCGGCCAAATCGAGCTCCCCTTCGGTCGGTGCCATTGGTCAATGATATCTACTGTACGCGCATGATCGAGAGCAAGGTCACCGCCGTCTCGTCTCCCGCGCTTGCGGCGGCCTGCAGCCATTGCCGCGCCTTTTCCGCCGAGGGCTCCACGCCGAGGCCGAAGGCATAGGATTGCGCCAGCATCAGCATCGCCTCGGGGTCGCCGGCGGTCGCCGCGCCGGTGAGCCACTTTGCGGCCTCGTCCGGCGCCGAGCCGTCCTGCATAAGGAGCTTGGAGAGCTCGCGCATGGCGACCGGCTCTCCGGCGATTGCCGCGCCCCGATAGGCGTCCTTGAGATCGAATTTGGCGAGCACATTGTCGAACACGCTCTTCGGTGCGCTCTTCAGCTTTGCCACCACGCTGTAAAGCTCTGCCGGCCCGGCATTTCTCAGCTGGTGAAGCAGCACTTCCTCATGCAGCGCCTCGTCGTAAAACGGCCCGTCGCCGCTCGAGAACCAGTCGAGCAGACGCCAGACCGCCGGTTCGTACCCCTGGCGGAAGGCGGCAACATAAAGATCGTAGGCTTCTTTTCGGTCATCGATCGACCCGAGCGCCAGATAGATGTCGGCAAGCTTGACCTGCTGCCATGCCTGTTCCGGCGACAGCGCCAGCGCCGCGTCGAGCGCATTGAGCGCGTCGTCCGGCCTTCCGGCATCGAGCGCGTAGCGCGCCTTGCGCGCCAGCGCATTGAGGTCGCATGGCATGATGGAAAGCGCGCGGTCATAGTAGAAATTCGCCGTTTCCTCATCCGCCGAACGCGCGGCGGCAAACAGCATCGCCTCGAAGTCGCCGACCCTGGCGATCTCGGCCAGCATGGCGTCGGAAGGCTGGAACTGCTTCTTGCCCGCCGCACGATAGGCATCGTCCAGCCGCCAGAGGCTTGAGCCCTTGACGCTGCCGCCGACCGCCTCGATCAGGGCGGTCGCCTTCTCGAGCGTCTCGTCATCAATAACTTCGTCGGCCGGGACATCGGCCAGATAGATTTCCGCAAGCGCGGTCTTGGCGTAGGGTTCGCCGCCATCGGCAAGGGCCTTCAGCGCATCGAAGATAGCCGTGCGGCTGGCATCGTCCGGTGCGGCCGTATAGGCCGCCTGAAGCACGGAAGCCTCGCCGCCCGCGCTGACGGTCATCATCGCGCGCCAGTGGGCAACGATATTCTGGAACTGCGCGGGCTTGAGTTCGGAGAGGATCGTCGTCAGCCGGCCCGCCGCCTGGCCGCTGCCGCCGAGCGCCGCCGCCTGCAGGCGCGCCAGAGCGTCCGCGATCTCGGGTTTTGCCAGGTCCTCGGCTTCGATATGGTCGGGCAGTTCGGGAAGATTGTCGGGGTCGAGCGCCTGCCAGGGCGCCCACCGGTCCGTGTCGGGACCGTCCGGCGCACGGCACAGAAGCGCGTTTCTCAGATCATCGATGGCGAGCGACTTGCCGTCCTCGGCCACCAGATCCTCGAAAAGGGCGATCGCCTTCTGCCGGTCGGCCTCATCGCCGCGTTGAAGGTAAAGGCGGCCGAGCTGCAGCTTACCCTCCGGGTCGTCTCGTTTTGCCGCCTCCTGAAACAGGTTCTCGCGCGCGCTTTCCTGGGCAAACAGCCCGGATTCGTCCTGCAGCATCGTCCCGAGCCGGGAGAAGGGCCAGCCGGGGGCATCGGGAAAGCGCGCCAGCTTCACCAACCGCTCGCGATATTTCTGCTTGTCCTCTTCCGTGACAATGCCCTGCCTTTCCTGCAGCCTGATCGCGGCGATCAGCCCGTCCTCACTGCCGTCGGCGGCAAGCGCGTCATAGATGCGCATCGCCGCAACCGGATCCTGCGTCAGCAGCCGTCCCTGTTCGTAAAGCGATCCCATGGCAAGGCGCGCCGGAACGATGCCGGCCTCGTAGGCCTGGGTCAGGTATCGCATCAAAAGCGTATCGTCCTGCGCGAGCCCGTCGCCGGAAAGCTGATAGCGCGCGGCCTTCCAGGCCGCCTCCGGATCGCCGAGCTCGGCGGCGAAACGATACCACTCCTCCGCCAGCGCATGATCCTGGGCAATGACCTCGCCCGTTTCGAAAGCCCGGGCGATACGGCGCACGCGCTCGCATATGCCGCTGTCGAGATTGCCGAGGAGCGAGGAAAAGCCGAGGGTGAAGGCAAGCTTGGGCGGCATGTCCCAACCCGGCACGCTCTGCCCCATGGCCGTCCGCTCGGCAAGGTCGAGAACGGCGTTCGGATTGCCGTTATAGGCGGCCTGGAGCTTGCGCTGCAGGCCGCGCTGCTCGTTTTGCGGCACGGCGCGGCCTTCGAGATAGAGATCGCCGAGAAAGTTGACAGTCGCCGCCGAGGCAGCCGGTCCAGTCGCTTCCAGTTCGGCCACGAAACCGGTCTCGCGCAGGTCGGCGAAACGCTCGGCCTTCACATAGAGGGAGATCATGTCGAGCAGATAAGCCGTGCGGTTGTAGTAGGGATCAACCTTGGCCCGGAGGTTATAGGCCTTCTTGATGGTGTCGAAATACTTGTTCGCGTCGATATTGCGCAGCCGCGCCAGTTCAGCGTCGAGATCGCGATATTCGATGCCCGGGGGCAGGCGCTCCCCGTCCCAGGAGGACCATTGCAGTTTCAGCATGTCGTCGGATTTGCGCTGCGCGCAGACCTTGGCCGGCTGGATATCCGGCGGCCTAAAATCGATCGCCGGCTTTTCGGCATAGGCTGTCGAGAGGCCTGCAGCGAAGATCACGGCGCTCAGGAGGCTGGCGATGGCGATGCGGGAAAGCCTGCTGCCGGCGGTGTTGGCATGCTCCGTCATTCGTCCGCTCCGCTTTTGCCGCAGGTCGCGTGTTCGGCCGAGCAGTCACCGGCCGCGTTGGCGGAGAGCGTCAGCCAGGGCAGCGGGCCGAAACGGGCCAGGTTGGCGCCGGCCGGCACTTCCCAGATCAGGAACAGCGGTGGATGGCCCTGGAATTCCTGCGACTTCAGATAGGCGTCGATCGACTGGAACGGATAGGCATCCGCGCTTGCGCGATTGGCCACGTCAAGGCCGGTCGCCTGCTTCAGGAAGCCGTCGAAATGACTCTGGCCGCCGGCGGAAAAGCGCGACCCGACGAGAACCGCAGGCGCGGGCGCGTCGGAGCCCAGCACGTTGAACGGTCTGTCTGCGGCATAGGCCTCCTGGCCCGTCGTCTCGAACCGTTTCTCGCGGACCGCCGGCAGCGGCGCGCTGCAATGGGTCTGCAGCGCCGTGCGCAGGTCGGAGGGGCGCGAGATCTCGTCCTGTTCGGTGGTCTTGAACGTCATCAGGTTCGCCTTGTGGTAGGCCGGGAGCGCCTTGATCTCCGCTGCCATCGCCTCCGCCGCGAGCCGCGCGCCCTCCGGCGTCCACAGGGGATCGACCTTCTGAAACGGCGGCGTCGCCGGATCGGCCTTTCTGAGCGCCGACTGCAGATCAACCGCGACGACATTCGCCGCCTTCAGCCGCGACAAGGCCTGCACATAGATCTCCTCATTGACCGTCTCGTTGTATCCATAAACCCAGGCAGCATCCGGCACATCATCGGGCATGGCCTGGCTCTTGCTGGGGATGGGGACATAGACAAGCACCGTGCCGCGTTGGCGCAGACGCTTGGCCAGGTCGCTGATGCTCTCGACGAGAGCGGGATCGGCGACCTGCTGCATGGCGATATCGTCGATCACCGTGAAGAAGGTCCCGTTCGGGCCTTCGAGCACGGCCGGGTCAAGGCTTTCGAGACCGGTGCAGCCATAAAGCGAACCCGATGCGGCCTCAGACAAGGATGTCTCCTCTGCCGGCTGCTGTTGCGTGGATGGCGCTTGCTCGTCCTGTGCGATCTGTTCGTCGGCGACCGGCTCCTGCGCTGCCGGCTGCTGCGCGGGCGGTTGCTGCGCGGCTTGCGCGGCGGGCGCAGTCTGAGCCTCGGTCATCTGGAACGGCGGCTTCGGCGCGGCCTGGCTTGTCTCCTCCTGCGCCATTGCGCCGCCTGCCACCGCAATGGCCGCGATCAGACCTGCCATCGTCGAACCGGCCTTATTCATCGTCGTCCTCCACTATGGCCGTCCCCGGGTCCGGATAGGAACGCATCAGATTTTCGGCAGCCGTCCGCACGCTCAGATCCGGGCTTTCAAGCGCGATCGCGAGAAATCGCCGGATTTCCATGATCTCCGCCGGATCGCTGGGCTCCTTTGAAGCAAGCCAGAGCGCCGTCCGCAGGGCGAGAACGCTGTCATTGGAACCTGAAGCGCCAGCCTTCATAAGTTCTTCGGCCATATCGGGACGATAGCCGAAAGGCTGTCCCTGGAGATAGAATTTCGACAGGACATCAACCGCGTCCCTGTCGCCCTGGCTTGCCTGCAGCAGCAGCGCCCTTTCGATATTGTCGAGGCGGGCCTGCGGAATGACGGTCTGTCCGTCCTTCAGGATGTCGACGAGCGGATTGATCGCATAGCTGCGTCCCCTGGCAACGGCCACCGCGTAATAGAACGCCGCATCCGCCCTCAGTTCCGGCCGGCCGCTGTCGATGTAGCGCTCCGCCAGCGCATAGGCGGCAAGTCCGTCTCCGGCATTGGCCAGCACCCGAAGCTCCACCGTGGTCACCGGCTGGTCACTGACGAGCTTGTCGCGGATCGCTTTCAGGCCCGGCTGCCGGTCATAGCGCGTGTCAACGGTCGTGACGTGTCGTTGGCCCTCCAGCACGCGCGCGGAGGCGAATGCCGGTATTGAGATTCCCGCCTGCGCCGGCGGGACAAAGGCTGCGCATACGGAGAACGTGAAAAACAGAACGGCAGCCGAATGGCCGATGCTTGTGCGACGCCTCGCCATCTCACTTCAGCTCCTCGAAATGGCAGCCGGTCATGTCGGACAGGCGGAACATGCCGTTGCTGTCGCCCTGGAAGATCAGCGGCGATCCGCCCCGCGCCGACGAGATCTCGAAGACGGCCTCCGGATCATCCTCATGCGCGCGGACCCAGCCAAGGTAACGCGGCGTATCGTACTGAAGCGCGCCGCCGAAAAGGACCGGCAGTTGGTCGGAGAGATTGTTGCCGCTCAGCCGGATCGCGGAGAAGCGCTCGGCCGTGATGCCGACATTGTTGGCGACGAACCGGTTCTGCGTGACCTCGACGCTGTCTGCGGGCGAGATGCTGTCATTGATGGAAATCCCCGCCCCCTGATTGCGCACCAGAAGATTGCCGGCAAGGCGGACGCCGAGGCTTTGGGAAACGTTTATCCCGTCCCGGCGGTTGCGCAGCACGGCGTTGCCGCGGATATCGACGCAGGATCCGCCGGCGACCGCGACGCCCTCATCCTCATTGGCAACGAAGACGTTATCCGCGACGACAAGATGGCCGACGCCGTCGCGACCAAAAAAACCGCGCCCCCCGTTTTCCGCGGAGATATTGCCCGCCACCTCCAGGCCGGTGCTTCCGAGCGCCAGCATGCCATGCATGCCGCTCTTGATAATGACATTGTCCCGGATCGCGCCGCCCTTCAGCTTATCCAGCCTGAGACCGATCCCGCGCGCCTTCTGGATGCGGTTGCGGGAAAAGACGAAATCCTCGATGCCGGTGACCTCCACCGAGCGGACATTGTCGAAAACCGTGTCGCTGACCGTGCCCTGGCTCTTGAGCGACGCAAACGGGCTGGAACCGAAAGCAAGGCCGCTCATCAGCGGCCGCGTGTCGAAACCGAGATTTGAAAACCGGCTTCCCGTGATCGCTGCGCGGCCGCCGCGCGCGGTCAGGATGAAGGGGTGGAAATCAGACAGCCGAGGACGCGCATCGGAGCCCGTGACGGTCGCGTCGGTCACCGTCAAGGTTCCAAGATTGAGGATAAACGCCCCCCGGTCGGTAGCCATCTCCAGCCTATCGCCGGGTCCGATCACGAGCGTTCCGTCTTCCATGATCACCAGCGGAATGTTGAGGCTATAATTTCCGTCAGCGCCAGTGAGGAAATCCTGCCAGCCGCTGCTTTCGAGCGCATCAGGCAAGGCAGAGAGCGTCAGCGACCCGGCCTTGACCACCAGCACCTCGCCGCCCGACGGCGCGGCCGCTTCCATCAGTTCGCGGTGCCCCATGCTGCCGACCTCGAGCGCGACCTGCTGCAGGATCGGCGCGACAAGCGCCTTGCCGACCACGCCCTGTCTTGTGCTGCCCGCAGGCGCTGCGGCCGAGCCTGCCGGTCCGTCTTCGTTCGCTTTGGGACGGTCCTCTCCATGGTTCAGCAACCGATAGGCGGCATCAAGCGGCGCGTCGACGCCGTCCGCCGGATCGGCCTCCAGCGCCTCCATCATTGCGGTGTAGTTGCGGTTGATTACCTCGATACCCTCGCGGTCGAAGGCCCTTGCGGCGCCGGCAAGCGCCGGCACCAGCAGCAGCGCCAGGGCACTGCGCTTCCAAAGGCCGCCGACCACGCTCATTTTGCCTCTCCGCCCGAGACCATGCGCGGGCGCGCCTGAACCGGAACGCCAAGCGGCACAACCGGCGTGACCGCGTGGCGCACCTCGACCAGCCGGGCCGGCTCCCCGCCGCCATTCCGCAGCCTGCAGGCGCTGCCCGCAGCGACCCTGACGGTCTCGCCCGGCCATTTCCGGCCGATCTCGCTGCCGCCTTCCAGTTCAACGGCCCCGGCGCAGACCGTCAGCACGCGATGTTCGTCCTTGAGCGGGGCGAGCGCAACGACTTCGCCGGGGCGAATGTCGAGCGCGTAGACGCCGTAGCCGTCGCCGGAGCGAACCGGCCGTTCAAGCGGCTCAGCCACTTCACCGGCCGCGGTCCCACGCGACTTCAGCGCTTCAAGCACCATACGGACGTCCTGAGTGCGATCCAGCGAGGTCACGAGCAGAGCATCCTCGGTATCGACGATGGCGAGATTGTCGACGCCGACGGTCGCGACCAGACGTCCGGAGGACGCCCGCACATAGGAATTGCTGGTATCGACAGGCACGACATGGCCGGAAAGCACATTGCCGTCCCCGTCCTTGTCGCCGATCTCGTAGAGCGATCGCCAGCTTCCGACGTCGCTCCAGGAAATGGCGGCCGGCGCCAGAAGCACCTTGTCGCTGTGTTCGAACACCACGCTTTCCGTCGCTTCACCATGGGCGCGGCGGAAATGTGCCTCGCAAAGCTCGGTGCGGCCGGGCTTGCGGCCGGCATTGCGGACCGCCTCGCTGACCGCCGCGAATGTGTCCGGATCAAGCCGCTGATATTCCGCCATCAGCACATCGACGCGAAACAGGCTGACGCCCGAAGCCCAGTAGGCATGCCCCTCGGCAATCAGTCTTTCGGCGATCGGCCGCGCCGGCTTCTCGATGAAGTGCGAGACATCCCGCGCGCCAGGATAAAGCGCGCTTGGCCCGCTGTCGACGATATAGCCGTAACCGACCTCCGGGTAGGCCGGCTCGATGCCGAAAAGCACGATCCGGCCGTCGGCGGCGGGCGGGCGCATCTTCAACAGCACGCCGCTGAAATCCCCCTCGATCAGGTGATCGGACGGCAGCACGGCCATCAGCGCGCCGGGATCGCGCTCATTGATCGCGATGGCGCTCGCCAGCACGGCGGGCCCCGTCCGCCTGGCGGTCGGCTCGATCATCAGCTCGGCCGAGCGGCCGATCGCCGCAAGCTGGTCGCGCACCACATCCTCATAGCGCATGCCAACGCTGACATAGGGAGCATGAAAGCCTTCCCCGCCATGGCGCTCCACCGTCGCCTGGAAGAAGGTGAGCGAACTGTCGGGGCCGATCCTGTGAAACTGCTTCGGCGTGTTGAGACGCGAAAGCGGCCAGAGGCGCATGCCAACGCCGCCGCACATGACGAGAGGATAGATCGCACTCATTGCCCGTGCTCCTCGACCGTTCCGGCAAAGGCATTGCCGATCAGCGGCCAGTCATTGGCCCGTTGCGAGAGCGATTGCGCCCGACCCGAGAAAGGCAGCATGGCGCGAATCCTTGTCAGCAGATTGGCGTAGGGTTTGCTGGTAACGGTGAGCGCCACCGTCTTGCCGATGTCGCTGGCACCCAGCGCGCCGCTCGGCGCCGAAAGGCTGACGATGCTGCGCGAGCCGGAGCCGCCCTCTTCCGCCTTCACGTCGACAACGGTCAAGGGCAGCGTCTGTCCGTCCGGCAACCTGGCCTCCGCCTCGGCACCGAAGAGCAGCATTTTCGACAGATCGTCCGGCATCACCACCTTGATCGTCGGGCCGGCGTCGCCGGTTTTCACATAGGCGATCGGGGTGCCCGGAAGCACGGTCGCTCCGACGGTTCCGTTCGACGTCAGCATGATGTCGCAATTGCAGGGGTTGGAGAAATTCAGCACGCCGCCGCGCGCCGATTGCAGCGAGAACACCACCCCGCCCTCCGGCGCCTGGCCGTCGACATAGGCGATCTGCCCCGCCTCCGGCGCCGTCAGCGGCAGGCCGGCAGGCGTCACGGTCGCAAGCCCGGGCACCTTGTGGACGAAGATATGGTAGTGGATCGTCCAGACAGTCAGCGCAATGAGGGCCACGGTGAGCGCGCCGACCCAGAGCAGGCCGAAGACCTTGCGAAACCGCTCCCGGACAGTCGGCGGTCTCGGCGGCTCCAGTTGCTTCGGCTTCTTCTTGTATTCGGGCGGGATGCGCAGCACTTCGTTGATCTGGACGAGATCGCCCGCGAGATAGGCATTCATGAGATAGCGCAGATGCGCCAGATGCGGGCCGGTCGGATCAAGAAACACGAGCTTGTAGGCGCCGCTGCGGCGATCCTCGAGACCGGCGCGGACCTCGATCGGCAATACGATCGAATAGCCGTCGAACTGGAAGCTGAAACGGGCAATCAGATCGCGGCCGGCAAGATCGGCGCCGCCCCAGCCGCCGACATAGGCGGCAACAAGCGATATGCCGACGCCCTCCAGTTCCCGACCGTCGATGAAGACCGAAAACGGCATCCAGATCGAGGGGTGGTCGCTGTCATGGCCGTTGTCGGGCAGGTCGGGCGGCAGACGGATTTCCTGCTCGTTGCCGGCGTCGTCGGTGCGGTTTTCCTCAAGCATTGCCAAGCTCCTAAGCGCCCGAAATATCAACGAGCCAAACCATGCCCAGCACCAGCCATCCTACAGCAAGGGCATGCATATAAAAAGAAAATCGATCGGACGCCAGAATACCTCTCTTGGTATCGGTCTTGGTGGCGGCGGTCTGGCGGGTCCATTTCTGCCGGTCAAGGCGGAAAAGCACATAGGTCTTGACCATGGCGCCCACAAGCTGGCCGAAATACAGCAGAAACGGATAGGTGATGGGAAAGCGGCTCGCCCGGAACGTCGAGATCAACGCGCATGTCACGTAGCGCGACAGCATCACCCAGGAAAGATAGAACAGCAAAACGAAGGGATTGTATACCAAAGTGGCGATCAGCATGCCGCAGGGTCCGGCAAGCGACGTCCACATCGACATGCGCTGGTCGAGGATCGACCACCAGGTGAAATAGCCGATCCGGCTTGCCGGCAGCGCGAGCGCGCGGTTGCTGGTGCGCAGCGTATTGCCGAACCAGCGCCGCATCAGCACGATGGCGGAATCGATGAAGCCGTCGCGCGGCTGGGTTTCGACGGAGACCGTCTTGACGTCCGGCAGATAGCCCATCTTGTAGCCGCGCTGCAAAAGCCAGTACCAGGTCGACTTATCGTCGCCGGTCAGAAAATCGATGCGCCCGAAGCGCCAGTGGTCGATGAAGTCATGCTGGACGCTTTCGATGAAGGTCGGGTCGCTGGCAAGGTCGCCGCGAAAGGCGGACATGCGCCCGGTCAGCGTCAGCACGCGCTCGCTCAGGCCCATGGAGGACATCATCATCTGCCGCTGGGAGAAACGCAGCGCGAACCAGTCCTTGAACAGTCTGCCGCCGGAGGCCTCGGAAACTTCGTCCGTCGTCACCGCGCCCATGATCGGATCGGTGAAGAAGGGAGCCGCCTGCGCCACCACGTCCAGCGGAACGCGGGTGTCGCCGTCCACGAGGAAGATGACGTCCTGCCAGCCGGGATTGAGCCGCGCGATGGTGCGCATCGATGTGGCAAGCGCATCCCGCTTGCCTGTGCCGGGGATCCGGTCGAACTTCAGGCTGACGAGGCCGGACCTGCTCGCCTCAGACAAGGCGAAGATCGCCTTGATCAGCCGGACGTCGCTGGCATCGACGACAGAGGAGACGATTGTCGCGCCCCCTTCCGAACGCGCTGCCGCGTCGAAGATCGAGCGGTAGACCGGCCCCGTGATCGACGGGTCGATCTTGTAGGTGGTGACCAGGAAAAACGCGTGCGCGCGCCATTTCTGCTCCCGGTAGCGCTTCTCCGCGGCCTTGCGCCGGCGCGGAAAGACAAGATGGAGATAAATCTTCGCCCTGATGAAGTTGATGATCGCCCAGGAATAGCGCCAGATGCCGAGCGTGCCGATGGTGAGCGCCAGCCCCGTTGACTGGCCCACGACTTCAGGCGCCGCGAACAGCCCGATATTCAAACACACAAGCAGGTACAGAAGATGATACACAGTCTTTCCTACCAGCAGATTCCTTCATAGGCCGGGCCCGAGACCTTGCCCGGCTCGACGCGCGTCAGATCCACCATCGGCTTCTGCCCCAGGATGGCGGAAAGCGGTCCGACCGCCTCTTCATAGCGATGACCGACGACGATGATATCTGACAGCGCTATCAGGTCTGACATATCCCCGACGAGCTTTTCCGAGAGGTCTTCGATCTTGTCATTGCCTCGGCCGGCGCCGGCCATTCTGTCATCAAATGCCGATTTCACAAAGGGGTCATAGATCCTGATGCCGTATCCGGCGTCGATCAGCCTTCTGGCAAGGGCGGCAAGCGGGCTCTCCCTGAGGTCGTCGGTCGCCGGCTTGAAGCTGACCCCGACCATGCCCACTGTCTTTCCGTCAAACTTCCTGACCAGAGCCTCGGCGCGGGCCACCTGGTTTTCGTTTGCCGCCATGATGCCGTCGAGGAGCGGTGCGCCGACGCCCTTTTCATCCGCCAGAAACCTGAGGGCACGCACATCCTTGGGCAGACAGGACCCGCCGAAGGCGAAGCCCGGCCGCAGGAAATAGGGCGACATCGAAATCTTGTCATCGGAGCAGAGGATCTTCATCACCTTCTGGCCGTCAACGCCGACGCTCTTGGCGATATTGCCGATCTCGTTGGCGAAGGTGATCTTGGCCGCGCGCCAGCTGTTGCTGGTATATTTGATCATCTCGGCCGTCTTCATGTCGACGGCGTGATGCTCCACCGCGAAGGAGGCATTGAAGCCGGCGAGCATGGTCTGCGTCTTCTCGTCCATCGAACCGTAGACGACGAGGCAGGGCTCGAAATAATCCTTGATCGCCGAGCCTTCCCTGAGGAATTCGGGAAAATAGCCGACGCCGAAGGTCTTGCCGGCGACAAGACCGGACGCACGCTCAAGCTCCGGCACGCAGACGGTTTCCATCGTGCCCGGCACCAGCGTGGAACGCATGACGATGCTGTGGAACTCAGGCTTTTCAGCGATCGCCTGACCGATCGCAGTGCAGAGGGCCTTGACCTGGGAAAGGCCGATAGCGCCGTTCGGCTCGCTCGGGGTGCCGACGCAGACGATCGAAACGTCGCTGGAGGCGACGGCCGCGGCGATATCCGTCGTTGCCGAAAGCCGGCCGGCCTTCTGGTTGGAGGCGACGAGTTCGGCGAGCCCTTCCTCGACGATCGGGCTCTTGCCCTCGTTGATCGCCTCGACCTTGGCCGGATCGATATCGACGGCAATCACCTCATGGCCCTGTTCGGCCAGGCAGGCGGCGGATACGGTTCCCGTATAGCCGATGCCGAACACACTTACTCTCACCACATCTACCCCCTTGCGCCCGGGCGCGCGCACCGGGCCTTCAGAAACCCTCCGAAGAGAGCGCTATCATTCCTCGCCGCCTGAATGGCCGCAGGTTGCACCACGCTCAGAGGAAGCAGACGCAACTGCCGGCCGCGGCGTGCCCATGCGGTCCATTTGCCGCCATCGATTATGAACATCGCCTGAAATCCTAAACATATCGTATTCAGCGGGCATTTCGGGGCAACCCGGCCGGCGCAAGGCGGGAAAGTCCGCCCGCCGGCCGCTTGCCTAATGGTTATGCCGGGGCGGCCGCGAAGCGATGTCGCGAAACGTATCGGCCCCCGAAAGCGTCGCACCTTCGTCGATCTGCGTGACAGAATTGCGATAGATGCGCTGCCATGGTGTCGCATCCGGCGGCACTTCGGGAATGCCTTCCGCCTTTCGGCGCGCAATCTCGGCATCGTCAACCAGCATGTCGCAGCGGCCAGCATTGAAATCGATGCGGATGATATCGCCTGTGCGAAGATAGGCAAGACCGCCGCCGGCGGCACTTTCCGGCGAGGCGTGGAGAATAGAAGGGCTGTCCGCCGTGCCGGACTGTCGGCCATCGCCGATCGTCGGCAGGCTGGTGATCCCCTTCTGGATGAGGCGGTCCGGCGGCTGCATGTTGACCACCTCGGCCGAGCCTGGCCAGCCCAGCGGCCCTGCCCCGCGAATGGCAAGGATGGTGTTCTCGTCGAGATCGAGCGCCGGGTCGTTGATCCGGGCGTGATAATCCTCCGATCCGTCAAAGACGACCGCCCTGCCCTCGAAAATGCCTTCCCGGCCGGGAACCGAGAGATAGCGCTTGCGGAAATCCTCGGACACGACGCTCATCTTCATGATGGCGAAATCGAACAGGTTTCCCTTCAGCACCAGGAAGCCGGCGCGCTCCTGCAGCGGTTCGGCAAAGGGGCGGATGACGGCCCGGTCGCTTGCCTGCCTGCCTTCGAGGTTTTCGGCCATGGTCCTGCCGGTGACTGTCGGACAGCCGCCGTCAAGCCGCCCCGCCTGCAGGAGTTCCCACATGATGGCCGGCACGCCGCCGGCGCGATGGAAGCGCTCGCCGAGGAACTCGCCCGCCGGCTGGACGTTGGCGAGCAGCGGAATGTCAAAGCCATGCTCCTGCCAGTCGGACGGCTTCAACGCGACCCCGGCATGGCGGGCAATGGCGGACAGATGCGGCTGGGCGTTGGTCGAGCCGCCGATCGCCGAGTTGACACGGATCGCATTGATGAAGGCCTCGCGGGTCAAGATATCGAGCGGGCGGATGTTCTCGTTGACCAACTCCACGGCGCGCCGCCCGGTGCGATAGCCCATCTGTCCGCGCTCGCGGTAGGCAGCGGGAATGGCCGCGCAGCCCGTCAGCGACATGCCCAGCGCCTCGGCCATGGCATTCATGGTCGAGGCGGTTCCCATGGTGTTGCAGTGACCGACCGAAGGTGCGGAATCGAGCGCGGCCTCAAGAAATTCCTCGCGGGTGATCTCGCCTGCGGCGAGCTTGCGGCGCGAGCGCCAGATCACCGTGCCGGAACCGACCAGCTCGCCCTCGTGCCAGCCGTCGAGCATGGGGCCGCCGGAATAGACGATCGCCGGAATGTTGACGGTGGCGGCCGCCATCAGCGCCGACGGCGTGGTCTTGTCGCAGCCCGTCGTCAGCACCACGCCGTCGAAGGGATAGCCGTAGAGCAACTCGACGAGGCCAAGATAGGCGAGGTTGCGGTCGAGCGCCGCCGTGGGGCGCTTGCAGTTTTCAAAAAGCGGATGGGAGGGGAACTCGATCGGAATGCCGCCGGCATCGCGAATGCCGTCGCGCAGCCGACGGGCGAGCTCGAGATGGTGCCGGTTACAGGGATTGATATCGCTGCCGCTCTGGGCAATGCCGATGATCGGCTTGCCGGAGCGCAATTCCTCCGGCGTGGTGCCGTAATTCATGAAACGCTCCAGATAGAGCGCCGTCATATCCGCATGATCCGGATTGTCGAACCAGTCCTGAGACCTGAGGCGACGTTGCGACATGTGTCTTCTCCCATTCCTTTCGGGCCCGCAACCCGGCCGACCGCCGGAAGCCCGGCCGCATATGATCAGAAATCGACGGGCGATGCACGGCCTTTGGAAGAGAGCACGCCAGCGGAAAAAAGGCGATCCCTCGGAACGATCCCCCTTAGCGCCCGTTTAACAGGCATCGAATTCAAACGGAGCAGCAATTATGAACGGTATCATCTATCTGGTCGGCCTTGTCGTCATCGTCATGTTTATCCTGTCCGTCCTGGGCCTGGCATAAGGGTCCGGTCATGGCAGAACAGGAACATATTCCCAAAACCGCCGCGCCCAGGCCGGGCGTCTCCTACCTCGAATGGGGCGCGATCTTCGGCGGCGCGGCCGTTGCCGGCGCGCTGGCCACGGTTCTCTCCCAGTTCGGCGCGGGCATCGGCCTTGCCGCGAGCGACGCGCAACCCACGCAGGACGGCCTCAGCTGGGCGCTCTTTCTGATCGGTCTCTGGCTCATTCTCGTCGCCTTCGCCAGCGCCTCCGCCGGCGGCTATGTCGCCGGTCGCATGCGCTCGCATTTCGGTGACGGGACCGCAGACGAGAGCGAGTTCCGCGACGGCATCCACGGCATCGTCGTCTGGGCGCTGTCGACGCTTGCGCTCGGCGCGGGCGCCGCCCTCATCTCCGCCATTTCCAGCCTTGGCGCCTCATCGGCGAGCGGCGAGATGACGGATGAAATGATGCGCATGGCGCAGAATGCCTCGGTCATCACCGCATTCGGTTCGGCCGCCGGTGCTATCCTCGGCGCGGCCGGTGCGTGGTTTGCCGGCGTTGCCGGCGGCAAGCACCGCGATGAGGGACTTTCGGTCCACAGTTTCGTGCCGGCGGCGCTTCGTCGCAAGGCGTGACGAAATCGCGGCAATGCGAAATTTCAAGCGGGCCTCCTGACGCGGCCCGCTTTTGCCATTCCGACGGAACAATGCGCGTGTCATCAGACGCGCGCTTTGCGCTACAAGAGGGATGGATGGAGGGGACAGCCGGACATGAAAACGATACTCGCCCTGATCTTCTGCCTTCTCGCCCTTCCGGCGGGACTGGCGGATTCTGCCTTTGCCCAGACAACGAATGCCGGCATCGAGACGGATATCGCGGCCTCCTCCGATGCCGCGATCGAGGCGCGACTCTCAGGCATTTTCGACCAGATCGAGGGACTGGAGAATGTCGATGCGACCGTCCGATCGGGCGTGGTGACGCTGCGCGGCAAGGTGCAGGAGGCCCGCTTTGCAGCGCGTGCGGGCGAGCTTGCCGAACGGGTCAACGGCGTCGTTGCCGTCAACAACGAGATTGCCGAGGAAACCTCGGTCGGCGAGCGATTGGTGCCGGTCTTCGAACGCCTTGAGGCGCGCGCCCTGCAGACCTTGAGTTATGTCCCGCTGATCCTGGTTGCACTTCTCTCCTGGGTGCTTGTCGCGCTTTTCGGCGCCTTTCTGGCAAAGCGTCGGTGGCCCTTCCGCCAGGTCGCGCCAAACACCTTCATCGCCGATCTTCTCAGACAGGTGGTCAGGATCGCCTTCATGATCATCGGCGGCGTGCTGGCGCTCGATATCCTCGGCGCCACCGCGCTTCTCGGCACGCTTCTGGGTGCCGCCGGCATTGTCGGTCTCGCCGTCGGTTTTGCCGTGCGCGACACGGTGGAAAACTATATCGCCAGTATCCTTCTTTCCGTTCGCCAGCCCTTCCGCCCCCAGGATTTCGTCAGGATCGACAATTACGAGGGTTTCGTCATCAGCCTGACGGCGCGCGCCACCATTCTGATGGAGATCGACGGCAACCATATCCGCATTCCGAATGCCACCGTGTTCAAGAGCGTGATCATCAACTACACCGTCAATCCGCAGCGCCGCTTCACCTTCGAGGTCGGCGTCGACGCCAACAGCGATCTCGACCGGGCGCTGAAGATCGGACTCGAGACGGTGTCGCGCCAGAACTTCATCCTCGACGAGCCGGCAGCCGACGCCTGGATCCGGGAGCTTGGCGATTCCAATGTGGTTCTCGTCTTCGTCGGCTGGGTCGACCAGGCGGCAACCAATCTGCTGAAGGCGCGGTCCGAGGCCATGCGGCTGGTCAAACGGGCGCTGGAGACCAACGGTTTCTCGCTGCCAGAACCGACCTATCGTCTGCGCCTTGACGACGACATTCAGAGTGCGCTTTCACTCCCCGCAGCGAGCCTTTCAACCGGCGAGGAGCGCAAAGCGGCGCCGGTTTCAAGCGAACCCGAAACGGCGCAGGACACGGCGATTGATAGCGAACTGCAGAGACGGATAGCCGAGGAGCGCCATCAGAAGGGACGCGGAGACCTGCTGGATGAAAACGCGCCGAACGAATTCGGCAAGTCCTGAACGCTGGATCACGGGGCGGTTGATCTGAACGGGCCGAAGATCAAGCTCTTTGTTTTAGGCATCGGCTTGTCGAACACCGGACGCCACTTTTTCACCCGATGCTCTAGGCATCTTCGATATTGATTTCGCGCCAGATGGCCTCGGCAAAGGAATAGACAGCGAAGAGCATGACGCCGATGCCGAGCGCTGCCAGCAGGAATGCGCCGAACGGCAAGTCCTGGATATATTCGAGCGCGTCCTTGAGCCCCGGCGTATCGCCGCCCTCACCGCTCGAAAGTCCGCGCAGGACCAGCATCACCGCAAGGGTGGCAAAGACGCAGCTGCGCGCTGTGAGGCCCGTGATCGAGATAGGGTGCAACCATTCCATGACCGTTTCCGACGCCTTCAGATGATCGGCATATTTGCGCTTGCAGGCCTTGACCCAGTGGGCGATCGCCACGCCCAGGAAGATGGCGGCAAGCCCAAGCGAAACCGGGCGCGAACCAACGAAGGCAGCAAGCATCTCTGCCGGCGACGAGCCGCCGCCGCTTCCGCCGCCATTGGAGATGCCGACAAGCGACAACGCATAGAATGCGAGCAGGCCATAGGTGACGGCGCTGGAGAAAAGGCCGGCGCGAACGGCAAGCCCCTTCGCGCTGGTGCCATGATCATCCGGATCCATGACCGACTGAAACACGCGCCAGAGACCGTAACTGATCAGGCCGATGATGAGGATTGCGATCAGGACAGAGCCGAAGGGCTGCCCGAGAAGGGTCTGCAACGCGCCCTTGGTGTCCTTGCTTTCGGCAGCGCCGATCGCCGCCAGCACTGCGAACAGGCCGATGATCGTATAAACGAGGCCGCGGGCGAAATAGCCCGTGCGGGCCAGGTGTTTGATCCATCTTGAGCCTGTAGCCATTGAAGGTTCCCTTTTGTTCAGGTTCTCCAAGGCAACGTGCGGTTTAGGCCATTGTTCCTGCCGCAACGGCGCGCCGCGGCGGCAATTTCGTAAGCTCTATTCTACGAAAGTGGAACAGTGTGCAGGCGCAAACGCACCCCCTTGCCTTGACCGGTCCTCTGAAAGCGCTAAAGTTCTGACAGGCGGCGGCGCAGTCCTTGTGCCTTTTCAAACCGCTTCGGGAGGCTGATGGGAGGAGATCCATCGGTTTCAGATGCTTTCGGCGCCATGCGCCGGGAACGCGCGGCGGGCCGCATTGTCGACCTGCTTGTCTCGCCATCTGGCGGACGGGAAATCACGGGGACTGGCCCTGCTGCAGGGCTTTGGAGGAGAACCGATTTACGGTTTTCCATGGAAAGCTTTTGGAGGACATGATGAAAACACTGAAGACACTGACGGCGGCGCTCCTGCTTTCGGCGAGCGCGGCATCCATGGCGCAGGCCGACACGATCCGCTTCTGGACGACGGAAGAACAGCCGGAGCGGCTGGCCAAGCAGCAGGAAATCGCCGACGCCTTCAAGGAACAGACCGGCAACGAGGTTCAGGTCATTCCGGTGACCGAGTCCGAACTTGGCACGCGCGCCACCGCCGCCTTTGCCGCGGGCGACCTGCCCGACGTCATCTACCTCACTGTTCAGTATGTTCTGCCCTGGGCCGAGGCCGGCATTCTGGACGCTGAAATCAACGACGAGATCGTCAACGATCTCGGCATCGATACCTTTGCCCCCGGCGCTATCGAGATGGCGCAGTTCGAGGGCATGACGGCTGCCGTTCCGGTCGACGGCTGGACGCAGATGATCATCTACCGCAAGGACCTGTTCGACGAGGCAGGCCTTGCCCCACCGGATTCCTACGCAAACATCGCCGCCGCCATCGAGGCGCTGCACAATCCGCCGGAGATGTACGGTTTCGTTGCCGCGACAAAGATCGACGAGAACTTCATGAGCCAGGTTCTGGAGCACGTCTTCCTCGCCAATGGCGTGACGCCCGTCGATGAAAACGGCTTCAAGCCGCTGGATGAAGCCAAGACGATCGAGGTTCTCGACTTCTACAAGACGCTCGCCGATGCCTCTCCGGAAGGCGAGCTCTACTGGCAGCAGTCGCGCGCGCTCTATTTCGACGGAAAGGCGGCGATGATCATCTGGTCACCCTTCATCCTCGATGAGCTTGCCGGTCTGCGCGACAGCGCGCCGCCGACGATCAACGACGACCCGACCTCCACCGAACTGGCGCAGATGACCGATGTGGTCACCACCTTCTCCGGCCCGTCCAATCCGGATGGCGCGGCATGGGCGGATATCCGCTATCTCGGCGTGACGGCGGATGCGACCAATCTCGATGTCGCCGCAGACTTCATCAAGTTCTCCATGGACGAGGGCTATATGAATACGCTCTCCATGGCGCCGGAAGGCAAGTTCCCGGTCCGTCGCGGCACGGCGGACGAGCCGAGCAAGTTCGTCGACGAATGGGCGACGCTGCCGGTCGGCGTCGACCGCAAGGCCCCGCTTGCCGATCTCTACCCGGAAGAAACCGTGCAGAAGATCGTCACCGGGCTTGAGACCGCCAACCGCTGGGGCGTGAAGGAAGGCCAACTCGCGCTCGCCTCGAAGATGATCAACAGCCAGATCATCAATCAGGTCGTGCGTGAGTATATCGATGGCGAAATCTCCGGAGAGGAAGCCGTCGAGACGCTGAATTCGGAGCTTTCCGGGATCAATTGATCCCGAAGGCCGGACAAACCGCCGGGCGCTCTTCGTCAGCGCCCGGCCCGTTCATTTCCGAAGGCTTTTCAGATGTCCGACATGACCGACAAGGCTGAAACCACGCCGACGCCGCCAAGAACCTATGGCCGCATGGCCAAGCGCGAGATGCGCTTTGCCTATTCCATGCTGGCGCCGACCTTCCTGATCGTGCTGGCGATCGTGCTCCTGCCGCTGGTCGCCAATTTCTGGATCTCGTTCAAGCCGGTCACGCTTTCAGACCTGCGGCCGCCGGAACTGAACATCAACGAGCGTCTGCGCGGCGATCTCGTCGAGGCCGGAGACACGGCAGAGCTTGAATACAGGCTGCGCAATACCTCTCAGAAAGCCTCGATCTACGAGGCGGGCTTTGTCGATATCATCCCCGACGGCCTCGAAGTCACCGGACTTGACGAGCGCTGCACGCTCTCGGGCCGCGAACTGACCTGCACGCTCGGCGACCTGCCGGAAAAATTCCGCGACCGCATCCGCCTGCAGGTGATTGCCGATACCGCCTACCTGACCTCGCCTGTCGAGCCGCGCGACAACCCGGCCGAGGCCTTCGGAAGATCAGACAATATCCTCACCAATTTCCAGTTCACGCTGGACAATTTCTCGCGCATCTTCTCCTCGCCCGACTTCTGGAAAGTTCTGCGCGTCACCTTCTATTACACGGTGTTCGGCACGGCGAGCGCACTGGTGCTCGGGCTGTTCGCCGCCCAGCTTTTGAACCAGAGCTTCAAGGGCCGCTCGGTGCTGCGCGGGCTTTTCCTGTTTCCCTATGTGGCCCCGGTGATTGCCGTCGCCTTCACCTGGATCATCCTGCTCGACCCTTACTCCGGCACACTGAATGCGCTTCTGGTGCGCTCCGGCATGATCGGCGCGCCGATCGATTTCTTCGGCCAGCGCGATGTCGATATCTCGATTTTCGGCCTGACCTTCCAGTTCCCGGTGGCGCTGACCACGGTGATCGCATTCGAAGCATGGCGCTATTTTCCGCTGTCCTTCCTGTTCATCCTGGCGCGCATGCAGGCGCTTTCCACCGATGTCTACGAGGCAGCCGAGATCGATGGTGCGACGCCGCTGCAGCAGTTCTGGTACATCTCGCTGCCGCAGCTTGTCGGCATTCTGGCCGTGCTGTTCCTGCTGCGCTTCATCTGGACCTTCAACAAGTTCGACGACATCTTCCTTCTGACCGGCGGCGCGGCGGGCACGCGCACGCTGACGGTCGATGTCTATGAACAGGCCTTTGCCGTTTCCAATCTCGGCGCGGGCGCGGCGGTCGCCGTCGTCGTCTTCGTCGTGCTTCTGGTCTTCTCGCTGATCTTCTTCAAATTCTCACCGCAGGATGATGGATGATGCGCATCGGAACCGGTTTCATCGCCGCCATTCTCCTGGGCGCCTTCTGGGGCATCGTCTGGATGATCGTGGTCGGCCTCGTCTTCACCCTGTTTTCCGGGCAGTCGACAGCGCCGCCGCTTGCCATTGCCGCGCTTGCCGGGGCCGTGGGCGCTGCGATCTATGCGCTTTCGCCGGTCAAGACGCGCGACCGGCCGAAAAGCCGGGGCCCGCGCGTACAGGCGACCATGGTGATCGCCATCTTCGCCATCCTGATGCTGTTGACCTTTGGCGAGCCCTTCGGCCTATCGCTGGCCTATACGACCGGGCCGCAACTGATCGCCCTTGCCGTCTTCCTCGTGGCCCTCTGGTGGTCTATCGTCGCAGCGCTACATGACCAGTCCTCCGGCAACCTCGCGCGTTACCACCTGGAAGTGATCTTCCTGCGCTTCATGAAGGGTCTTGGTCTGACGATCTTCACCATCGTCGTTGCGCTCCCCTTCTACGTCATGGTGATGACCAGCTTCAAGAGCCAGCAATCGCTGATCTCCAATCCGCTCGACCTCTCGATCGACCTCAGCCAGGGGCTGTCCGGCCTGTTCAGTTCCTATATCGAGCTCTTCACCGTCTATTCCTTCGGCACCTTCCTGATGAATTCGGCGATCGTGTCTGTCGCCACCGTCATCATCACGCTCGCCTTCGCCGTGCCCGGCGCCTATGCGGTGGCGCGGCTCAATTTTCCCGGGCAGGCCTTCCTGTCGCGCTCGATCCTGCTGATCTACATGGTGCCGGCGATCGTACTGGTGATCCCGCTTTACTCTGTGTTCTCGCAGGTGGGTTTGAGAAACTCGCTGGTCGGGCTGATGATCGTCTATCCGGCCACCACCATTCCCGTTGCGCTCTACATGCTGCAGGGCTATTTCCGCGGCCTGCCCTCCGAACTGGAGGAAGCCGGCCTGATGGACGGGTTGAAACGGCCCGGCGTGATTCTCAAGATCACGTTGCCGCTGGCGCTTCCGGCGCTCGCCTCTGTCGCGCTCTATGTCTTCATGATCGCCTGGAACGAGTTCCTGTTCGCCTTCATGTTCCTCGATGACGTCAGCATGTTCACGCTCTCGCGCGGGGTCGTCTCGCTCAATTCATCGGAAGTGCCGAGACAGCATCTGATGGCGGGCGCGGTGATCGCGACCGTGCCGGTGCTGTTCATCTTCCTCTGGTTCGAACGCTTCCTGGTGGCGGGTCTGACCGCCGGCAGCGTGAAAGGTTGACAATGCATCGATCGCTGAAACAGCAGGCCATCGACATTCTGCGCATGAACGACCGGGGCGGCTATACCGTGCCGACGGCCAGGCTTTACCCCTATCAGTGGGAATGGGATTCCGTCTTTGCCGCGCTCGGCTTTGCCACCTTTGACCGCAACCGCGCCTGGGAAGAGATCGAGACGCTGTTTTCCGGCCAGTGGGATGACGGCATGGTGCCGCATATCATCTTTCACAAGACAGACCCGGACTATTTTCCCGGCCCGGAAATGTGGAAATCCAATACCGTACCGCCCTCCTCGGGCCATTCTCAGCCGCCGGTGGCCGCAAGCGCGATGCTGACGATGATGCAGACCGGCACGGATATGGACAGAGAGCGGGCAAAGGCGCTGTTCCACAAGCTTTATGCCTGGCACCGGTGGTTCCACACCTATCGCGACCCCGACGGCACAGGCGTCGTCGGCATTATCCATCCGTGGGAATCCGGCCGCGACAATTGCCCGGACTGGGATATCGGCATGGACCAGATCATTGTCCCCGATGATCTCGGCGACCTGCCGCGCCGCGACATCACCCATGTCGACCCGTCCGAACGGCCGACGGCGGAACAGTACAACCGCTATCTCGCCATCGTGAAATTCGGCCATGAGTGCAAATGGGACCATCTGGAGATCGCCCGCAACGGCCCGTTCTTCATGGTCGACCCCTGCGTTCAGTTCGCGCTGATGCGCGGCGACCGGGATCTCGCCGAACTGGCAACGGAGTTTGGCGAACCCGGCATCCGCAACGAGGCGGAGGCCTGGCTGAAACATTCAAAAACAGGCTGCGACAGTTTCTGGAGCGACGACGTCGACGGTCATGTGGCCAAGGATCTGCGCTCCGGCGCACTTTCAACGGCCTTCACCAACGCATCCGCAATGGCGCTTTATGCCGATGCCGGCTCGCCCGAGCAGCAAAAGCGGCTGACGGCGGAGATCGCAGCCATTCTCGACCATTGTTCCTTCGGCTTTCCGAGCTGGGATCCACGCCATGAACAGTTTGAAAGCCGCCGCTACTGGCGCGGGCCGATCTGGTCGGTGGTCAACTACATGATCGGCATCGGGCTTTCGGAAAAAGGCGAAACCGCCCTTGCCGAACGGCTGCGCAATGATACGCGCCGCGCCGTTGAGACATCCGGCTTCTTTGAATATTTCGACCCGCTGACCGGCGAGGGTCTGGGCGGCAAGCTGTTTACCTGGACAGCCGCCATCCACCTCGCCTGGGCAATGGGCGACGACATGTTGCAGGCAGGCTGAGGGGAGAGACACATGGGCGCGATCAAGCTCGAAAACGTGGAAAAATGGTTCGGCGACCTGCAGGTCATCAAGGGGATCGACCTCGAGATCGCGGACGGTGAATTCGTCATCTTCGTCGGCCCGTCCGGCTGCGGAAAATCGACGCTGCTCAGGATGATCTCCGGACTCGAGGAGACAAGCCGCGGCCGCATCCTGCTTGACGGCGACGACGTAACCGACCGTCTGCCATCCGAGCGCGGGCTTTCCATGGTGTTCCAGTCCTACGCGCTCTATCCGCATATGGATGTCCGCGACAATATGGGCTTTTCGCTGAAGACCGCCGGCAGTCCGAAAAAGGAAATCGAGGAGAAGGTTGGCCGCGCGGCCGAAATCCTGAAGCTCGAGGACTATCTCGACCGCCGCCCCAAAGCGCTTTCCGGCGGGCAGCGCCAGCGCGTCGCCATCGGCAGGGCGATCGTGCGCGAGCCGAAGGGGTTTCTGTTTGACGAGCCGCTGTCCAATCTCGATGCGGCGCTCCGGGTCGAGATGCGTTTCGAGATCGCCCGCCTGCATGAAACCCTTGGCACAACGATGATCTACGTGACCCACGATCAGGTGGAGGCGATGACGCTGGCAGATCGGATCGTGGTGCTGAAGGATGGCCGGATCATGCAGATCGGTTCACCGCGCGAGCTCTACGAAAAGCCCGACAACCTCTTCGTCGCCCAGTTCATCGGCTCGCCGAAAATGAACATCCTGCCCTGCACCGGCGCCGACGGCAGATATGAGATTACCGGACACGGCAGCGGCCCGTTGCCGGAAGGCACCGAGGGAACACCGGCGACGCTTGGCATACGGCCGGAACATATCGACATCGTCAAACCCGGCGAGGGACAGATTTCCGGCACGGTGGAGATCGTCGAATATCTCGGCTCCGACACCTTCCTCTATGTCGATTGCGGCGAAGCCGGACGGCTGATCGTGCGCGCGGACGAGGTCGAGGACAACATCCGCGGCCAGGACATCGGCCTTTCCTTCCGCGACAGGCACATCCATGTCTTCAACGAGGCCGGCCTTTCGCTTTGAGCCGCACCTTGACGGCGGCCGCCAATCGCGGGAAACCTCCGTCCGTCGAACAGGGAGACCGGACATGGCGGACGCAGACGGCATTTCGTGGGAAGAGAAAGACAGGGCCAGTGTGCTTCACGGCTTTACCGATTTTCCCTCGCTGAAGGAAAACGGACCCGTTATCCTCACCCATGGCGAGGGCATCCACGTCTTCGATGTTCACGGCAAACGCTATCTCGATGCCAATTCCGGGCTGTGGAACAACGTCGCCGGTTTCAACCACAAGGGCATCATTGAAGCGCTGACGGCCCAGGCAGAACGCTTTCCCGGCTATCACTCGTTCTTCGGCCGCATCGCCGATGTCACGGTCGAACTCTCCGAGCGTCTGGTCGGACTCTCGCCCTTTGCGAGCGGCAAGGTCTACTACACGAATTCCGGTTCGGAAGCGAACGACACCATGGTCAAGATGCTGTGGATGATCAACCGCCGCAAGGGCCAGCCGGAACGGCGCAAGATCATCACCCGCATCAATGCCTATCACGGCGTGACCATTGCCACCTCATCCATGACGGCTAAGCCCTATAATAGCGAATTCGGCCTGCCGCTGCCGGGCTTCCTTCATGCCGATTGCCCGCATTACTGGCGTTTCGGGCTGGAAGGCGAGACCCAGGAGGCGTTCACCGAGCGCATGGCGCGCAATCTGAAGGACCTGATCGAGCGCGAGGGGCCGGAGACGATCGCCGGCATGTTTGCCGAACCCGTCCAGGGCGCCGGCGGCGTCATTCCCCCGTCAAAGGGCTATTTCGCGGCGATCCGCCCGGTGCTCCGTGAGTATGACATTCCATTGATCGCCGACGAAGTGATCTGCGGATTCGGACGATTGGGCCAGATGTGGGGCAGCGACTATTACGACATGCAGCCGGACGCGATCATCGCCTCGAAATGCATCACCGCCGGCTATTATCCGATGGGCGCGGTCATTCTGGGCGAACGGCTTGCGACAGAGCTGCAAGCAGCCTCGGAAGCGGCGGAAGAGTTTCCACACGGCTTTACCGCCGCCGGCAGCCCGCTCGGTTCCGCCGTTGCGCTGAAGACGCTGGATGTGATCGAGAACGAGGGGCTGATCGACAATGTCCGGGCGCTGACGCCTTACTTCCTCAAGCGGCTGTCCCGGTTTGGCGACCATCCCCATGCGGGCGAAGTGCGCGGCGTTGGCTTCATGGGCGCGATCGAGATCGTCGCCGACAAGAAAAGAAAGACGCCCTTTGACGGCAAGCTGCGCATTTCCGAGCGCATCGCCAACAAGGCGCTGGAAAAGGGCCTCATCTGCCGCCCGCTCGGCGCCTCCGTCGTGCTCGCCCCGCCCTTCATCATCACGTGGGAAGAGCTCGATACGATGTTCGATCTTCTGGAAGAGACTTTTGCCGCCGTCTTCGCCGAGATCGGGTGACCCCCGACGGTTTTCACGCCTTAGCGTTGAGATGGACCAGCTCGGCATCCACGATCGTGCGCGTCCCCTCGGCAACAGGCTTGCCGCCGATCTGGGCCATGATCGAGCGGAAGGCGGTGCGCGCCAGCGCCGCCTCGTCCTGGCGGATGACGATGACTGTGTTGGGCAGAAGCTCGAGGAAGCCGTCATAGTCGAATGTGGCGATGATCATCTCAGGCGGCACGGCGGAACGGGCCTGTTTCAGACATTGCAGCGCCCCCTCGAGCACCAGCAGCGATGAACAGACAAGAGCCGAAGGCAGCTCTCCGCCGCCGGCAAGCAGCGCCTGCATCATGGTCTCTCCGGCTGCCGCGCTGTCGTCATCCGCCGTCAGCACCCGCGCATTCTCGCCATCACCGGCCGCCTCGCGGAAACCCGCGATACGCTCGACGATCGCAGGATTATCCGGGTGGCCGCAAAAGAACGCCATCCGTTCCGCGCCGGAGGCCATCACCGCCTCTGTGAGCAGCCTCGCATTTTCCCTGTGGTCGCTGGTGATCGCCTCGACGCTATCGCCCGGATAGTGCCGGTCGACCAGGACCATCGGCGGGCGCCGGCCACGTTTGCGGATCGCCGCCGCGGGACGCGGCGCGCAGGGCGCGAGCACCAGTCCATCGACCCCGCGTTCCATGAGGCTCTGCAGGGCGCGGGCCTCGAGCGCCGGATCCTCTCCGCTTGAAGTCGTGATCAGCACCAGACCTTCCGCCCGGCAACAGGCTTCAAGGCTCGCCATGAACCGGGCAAAGAACGGGTTGGCAATCTCCGGCGCGACAAACCCCACGGTGTGGCTGCGCCGCGTCTTCAGATTGCGCGCCGTCTGGTTGATCGTATAGCCGTGCTCGGCCACATAATCCTGAATGATCTTCTGCGTGCGCGCGCTGATCCGGTATTCGGAAGCGCGACCACTCAGAACCATGGTGATCGTGGTCCTCGAATAGCCGGTGTCCTCCGCAATCTCGGATATGGTTTTCGCCATTGCCTGTCTTTCGTCCTGCCTGCCCACGCCGCGTGCGGCCACAATAACGCGGCCCCGGCGCGAGCGCACGGGAAAAGGCCGCCATGTTTCTGCAGAACCAGACACTGCAGGAAACGGAAGACCTAACGCATCGGCCCGAAAATCGGAATCGATTTTCGGAAAGCACGATGCGTAGATAAAATAGGTTAGAGCGTCCTTTGTGCGTCCGAATGGACGCACGGCGCTCTAACGCTTCATCGCCGCCCTGATCTTGCGGTCTGTCTCCTGCAACAGCGCAAAGGCCGCGAACTTTGCTGCGTGGAGAGCCGCAACGGCGCCGCCGGCAGGTTCGATGATCTCCCTGATGGAGGACATCTGCCGCGCGCCCTGTTCCAGATCTCGGTGATGGCCGGACGCGACTGCGCCGATGATCGCACCGCCGAGCAGGACGGGCTCTGCCGTATCGGGCAACGCGACCTTCAGCCCCGTCGCGTCCGCCAAGATGCGCCGCAATAGCGCGCTCTGGGCAGCGCCGCCGCTGACCACGATGGTTTCGAGCGGCAGGCCCTTTTCCTTTTCCGCCTCGATGATCTGGCGGGTGCCGTAGCAAAGTCCGCAAAGGCCGGCGACGTAGAGCGACACGAGACCGTCCTCGCTCGTCTCGAGCTTGAGGCCGCTGACGACGCCGGTTGCCTGCGGGTCGGCATAGGGCGCACGGTTGCCGAGGAACTCCGGCACCACCTGGATATCGCGGCCAAGAAAGGCCGCCTGCTCGGCTGAACCCGCTTTTTCCACCGCGCGCTTTTCCAGATAGACGGGAAGCGGCAAGCCCGCCGCCGCCGCCTTCTCGCGCATGGCGGAATAGGCGGGATGGAGCGTGACCAGATGATCGAGCGCCGCGCCATAGGCTGACTGGCCGCCTTCAAGAAGCCAGAAGCCCGGCACCATGGCGCCGAAATAGGGGCCCCAGACACCATCGACGAAATTCGCGTCCTTCGCCAGCGTCATGGCGCAGGCCGAGGTTCCCATGATCAGGGCCATCTGCGTTTCCGGCGGCAGGTTTTCGCCGTTCGGCCCCGCGCAGGCAAAGGTGCCGACGCCGCCGCAATGGGCATCGATCAGCGACGCGCCGACCGGCGTTCCGGCGACAAGGCCGAGTTCGGCGGCCGCGGCTTCCGTGAGCCCGTCGCCGAGCGGCGTCGCGATATCGACCACATTTGAACCGATGCGGGCGAAGTCGTTCTCGGCGAGTTCCTCAAGGCCGATCGCCCTGAAATAGCCGGCGTCCCAACGCCCCTCATGGGCGAGATAGGTCCATTTGCAGGTCACCGTGCAGACAGAGCGCTCTGTCGATCCCGTCGCCCGAAAGGAGAGGAAATCGGCGAGGTCAAAGAAATGCGCCGCGGCGGCGAAGGTTTCGGGCCGGTTCTCCTTCAGCCAGAGCAGTTTCGGGGTTTCCATTTCCGGCGAAATCCGGCCGCCGACATAGCGCAGCACGTCATGACCGCCGGCATTGATGCGATCCGTCTGATCGATGGCCCGGTGGTCCATCCACACGATAACGTTGCGCTCGGCATCTTCCGACGGACCGACGGCAAGCGGTTTGCCATCGCTATCCAGCACGACGAGCGAGCAGGTCGCGTCAAAGCCGATCCCCTTGACGCTTTCGGGGGCAATGCCGGCTTCGGCGATCGCCGTCTTCGTCGAAAAGCAGATGGCGCTCCAGATGTCGTTCGACGACTGCTCGACAATGTCGCCCGCCTCCCGCCACAGCGCGAGATCCTTCTTGCCGACGCCGAGAAGACGTCCTTCTTCGTTGAAAACGCCCGCGCGGGCGCTGCCGGTTCCGACATCGATACCGATGAAATGACTGCTCATGCTTCTCTCCCTGCTCCGTCAGACAGGCGGAGCAACTCCGTTTTCTTGTCCGGACAGGGTGACCGCCTGCCGCCCGCCCAACCTTCGCAACGGACATTCACCGCGGTTGCGGCCTTGCTGTTACGAGTTAGCCATTCCTTGCTACATCTTTCTCCCGGCAAGCTCAAGCGCCAAGTCGCCACCATCCTGTCCGGATCGAACCGCTTTAGAAACGAAGAAGGCGCCGGAGATGCCCCGGCGCCTTCAAACACGGACTGGAATGAGCCGGCGCTCACGCGGCCGAGGTTTCGACCTTCCTGTTTTCCTCGATGCTGAGCAGCTTGAAAATGTCGACGCGGCGGCGCACCAGATCGTTGATCGTGTATTCGGCGAGCACGGAGAAGAACGCGTTCAGCGCCTTGCGCAGCGCCTCGTTGAAGCCGCAGCTGTCGACCAGCGGGCAATCCGTCTCGTTGGCGTCGTCGAAACATTCTGCCATGGAGAAGTTCTCTTCCGTGACGCTGACCACATCGAAAAGCGTGATTTCCGAGGCCGGACGTCCGAGGCGCACGCCGCCATTGCGGCCCCGCACCGTTTCCATGATGCCGGCCTTGTGCAGCGGCTGGATGATCTTGAACAGGAAGAGCTCGGACACGCCGTAAGCCTTGGCAATCTCGGGCACGCGGCTCAGCTTGCCGTCGTTGGCGGCGCAATACATGAGCATCCGCACTGCATAATTCGTCTGCTTGGTCAGGCGCATACCGGTTTCCTTTTTAGAATCTTTCCAGTTTTATAACGCATTTCTCAATTTGGAACAATTCCAAAAAGAAGAAATTTTTACTCAAGTCTAGGAGTCCGATCGGTTGACACCGCGCGCAGGATACCTGATGAATTAAATCAACTTAAAAGATCACAAGGAGGATACAATGACAAGGCTCAAGGCGCTTGCCGGTTCATTTCTGGCATTGGCGACGGCGGCTGCGGCGGAGGACGTCAACATCTATTCTTACCGCCAGCCGGAACTGATCGCCCCCCTGCTTGAAGCCTTCGAGGCCGAGACCGGCATCAACACCAATGTGCTGTTTCTCGACACGGGCCTTGTCGAGCGGGTGAAGGCGGAAGGTGCCAACTCGCCCGTCGACGTCATCCTGACCGTAGACATCGGCCGTCTGACAGAGGCCAAGGAGGCCGGCGTCACCCAGCCCGTCGAAAGCGCGGTCATCAATGCGGATATCCCCGCGCAGTTCCGTGACCCCGACGGCGACTGGTTTGCGCTGACCAAGCGCGGACGCGTCGTCTACGCCTCGAAGGACCGCGTCGGCCAGGTGCCGATCACCTATGAAGAACTGGCGGACCCCAAGTGGAAGGGCGCAATCTGCATCCGCGACGGCCAGCATCCCTACAATATCGCCCTGATCGCCTCGATGATCGCCCACCACGGCGCCGAGTACACCGAGGAATGGCTGAAGGGCCTGAAGGCGAACCTTGCCCGCCGCCCGAACGGCAACGACCGGGGTCAGGCCAAGGCCATCATGTCAGGCGAATGCGACATCGCGCTCGGCAACACCTATTATGTCGGTCTGATGATGACCAACGACAAGGAACCCGAGCAGAAAGAGTGGGCAGCAGCGATCGACATCCTGTTTCCCAATGCCGACGGGCGCGGAACCCACGTCAATGTCTCCGGCATGGCTATGGCCAAACACGCGCCGCATCCGGAGAATGCGCTGAAGCTGATGGAGTATCTCGCCTCGCCGGAAGCACAGGAAATCTATGCCGAACAGGTTTTCGAGTATCCGGTGATGCCCGGCGCGGAAGCCTCGGAAATCGTCCGGTCCTTCGGCGAGATCCATCCCGACGACCTGTCGCTGGCAGAGATTGCCGCTCATCGCACCGAGGCGTCGGAAATCGTGGACAAGGTCGGCTTCAACGACGGCCCCTGATCTTCAATCCTCTCACGCACGGCACGTTTCCCGGCCCGGCTCAAGAGCCGGGCCTTTTCGTTTCCGCAGCATCCACGCCATTCTCTCGACGGGTCGAGCAACACGGCAGACAACGGCCGGATTTTCGCTATGATGCGCGGCAGAACCAGTTGGGAGAAAAGACAATGGTCAAACTGATCAAAGCCGCCGCCTTTGCGGCCTTGGTAACGGTCGCCGGTTGCCAGACGGCTCCGCCCGAAACGCCGCTTGAGGAATTGCTGGACCAGGGCGCGCGCGCGGAACTCGCCGCCCAGCGCTGCGAAAGCTACACGAGCCTGCGCGGCGACAGAAAACTCAAGAACGCCTCCGAGACGATCTACGCGAAAGCGCGGGAAATGGGCGCCGATCAGTCCGATATCGATGCCGCCCGCCTGCGGGCCCGCCAGCAGGCCGGGATCAGGGATACGCTGATCGGCAACGAGGCGACCTGTGACGAGTTGTCGATCCTGCCGCCGGGCTATTGATCGGCGCCGGGGCTCCCCGAACATCTGACTGCATATGAGAAGGCCGGCCGCATCCGCGACCGGCCACTTTTGTTTCTCACTCTTTCGAGGCCTCCCAAAACGGCGTCCCGGAGCTTCGCGCCGAATCAAGGGCGGGCAGTAACGGAGCCGCGCTCAACGAGCGCATCGGCCCGAAAACCGGAATCGATTTTCGGGCCGATGCGCTGATTCGATAGGTCAGAGCGCGGCTCTTGCACCTCAGTCGAGGATGCCGTTGGCCGTGCCGAGGATCGAGATCGACGGCGTGATCTGCGAGATCAGGCGGTTCCAGTTGGTGATCGGCTGGCTGGCGACGAAGACGATATCGTTCGGCCGAAGCTGCAGCTCGGTTGCCAGAAGGAGGTTCGCGGTATTCTGCGCATCAAGCGCCCAAGCCGTGATCCCGAGAGGCTCGCCTGCCGCAATCCGGTTCTTGCGCAGAACATAGATGCGCCGCGGGTTGCCGGTGACGGGCTGGATGCCCCCCTGCTCGAACATCGCATCGGCAAGCGTGGCGTAACGGTCGAAGGGAAGCGGCCAACGGCCCTGCTGCTTGACCTCGCCGAAGACATAGACGTAGTCCCTGTCGATCGCATCCATCTGAACGCGTGTTTCGAAGATGTCCCGCTGCTCTTCCAGCACGTCGCGCTGGAACTTCGCGAGATCCAGCTCCTGACGCAGATAGCCTTCGGCCAGTTCGACCGAGTATTCGGTGTCGACGAACACGCGGTCCCCGTTCTGCAGCAGGACCTTTGGGATATCGTTCTTGGCAAAGAGCTTCGTCGCCGGGATCTGGTAGGTCTGGTCGTCGCGATAAAGGCGCACCGTCGCATATTCCGGATCGGTGGCAACGACGCCGCCTGCGGCAGTCACCGCCTCATCGAGATAAAGCGGCGTCAGCGTGATCGGCTCAAGCTGCGGCTGCGCCACGGCCCCGCCCACGGCGACGCGCTGGGAATTGAAGTCCGTGATCTCCAGATTGAAGTTCGGATCGATCTGGCTTTCAACAAGTCTCTGGAACAGAACGGACTGGGCCTCCTCCAGCGTCATGCCGCCAATGGTGACCCGGCCAACGGTCGGGATCGCGATCGCCCCGTCGTCCTGAACGGTGTAGCCCTGACGTGCGTTCTGCGCGGCAAGAAGGCCATTGATCTGGTTCAGCGTCGACGTCTCGGCCGTGGGCGTTGCCAGAAGCACCACGTCGCCGACGCCGATCCGGTAGGGCCTGGGCTGCTGCACCGGCGGCAATCTGGTCGGCACGGCTCCCGGTCTCGCCTGCGGCCTGTAGGCGGATATCCGCGGCACCGCGGACCCCTGCAATGTTGCCGTCTGGTCAAAGACAGGCGGCAGGGAGCGCGGCGTATAGGGCGTCATGGCATTCGCCATCATGACATTCTGGCTCGTTACCGGCACAACCTTGACCACGGACGTTTCGCCCACGACCGGGCGAACCTCCGAAACGTTGTACAACGCGCTGCACCCGGTCATGATGATCGCGGTGAGAATGACGGTAATGGCACGCAATTGAAACTCTCCGAATTGCTGTCACTTGCCCCTTAAACATAAGCCCAAAACGTATCACCCCGCAGGAGACAAGCAAAGCGCCTGGCAAGAATACATGGATACTCGAAAACGATTAAACAGAAATTGGTTCTGCTCCTTGGCAGTCGGCAATTCGACCGAAACATACGCTTTTTTTCTTCGTCCTGTGACTGATCGGCGACACGGGCTCGAATACGGACGCCGGATCAATTTGCACTTCCTTAATAAGCGAATCTCAACGTGAGTCCATACCGCGGCTCGTCCTGCGCAAGCATCGTGCCCAGTCCGTGGAGACCTGTTGCATTTGTGGCATAGACATCGGCGCTGAACGGCGTGCCATGGAGGTCATACCGGGCGCCGGCCGACCAGATGGTATCGCCGCCGTCCGAGACAGCCGTGACCTCGCCCAACAATTCAAGATCGCGGAACGGACGGACGGAGACACCGCCGCCGACCCCCCATATCCGCTCGGTGTGGTAGGCGGCAAACTTCGATTCCAGCGTCACGCTGGCCTTTTCCGAAAGTGCAAGGCTTGCCGGAAGCGCGCCATAAAGAACGCCCACGGTCGGCTTGCTGACGTCGCGCCCGGCCAGAACCTGCCCGGAAAGCGAAAACAGATCGCCATATTTCTGGTCCATCAGGCGCAACTTGCCGCCAAACATGTAGGACCATTCATCGTTCCACGGGCTTTGCGCATCTCCGACCGTCCCGCCTGCGGGATATTGCGTGAAGAAGGCGTCCAGCTGCAGATCCTGATCCGGACTGAAGGCGAGATGAAAGTCGCTGAAGTTCCTGTTGCCCATCCCGGCCTCGATCAGAATGCGGCCGGGGGTCAGCGTATCGGCGGCTCCTAGCGTGATCCCGCCGATCTGCTGCTGCAGTTCCAGCTCTGTGACCGGACTCAGCATATCCGCCCTGTAGCTGTCGAAATAGACATCGCGCGTCGCCTCGCCGACAAAGGGCGTGTAACTCAGCCGGATGCCATAGGCGATGTCATCCGATTTCGGAGGAAAGGCGATGATGCTGGTCGCCGGCGTCATGCCCCAGCCATTTGTCGCGAAGAGGTCCACGGCGGCCTTCGGCGTCACGGCAAGCTTCATGCCGGCCATCCAGACCGGCGTCGTCTCCAGGCCGCCGTTGCCTGAAATCGTGTTGCCGTCGGTCGCGTAGGGCAACGTCACCGTCGCATAGGACTGAAGCCCGGTGATCGGCTGCCATGTCAACCCGGCGCCGACATAGGGCACGGTCCCGAAATAGGGCTGGCCGTTGATGCTGTCGGGAAGAAAGGAAACGCCCGGCGTCACGTGGAACCGCAGGGAATCGGTCACCGTCAGGCTGATCGGCAGTTGAAGGCTTCCGGCAAGGTCCCATTCTCCGTTGCCGTCATTCTGATAGAGATCGCCCGACAGGAAGACGCCCTCGAGCGAGCCTGCGACCGCCATGTTCAGGCCGTAGCTGTCGATCAGACCGTATTTGATGCCGCCGCCGCCGGCCAGGAAGGTGAGATTTTCCTCACAAGCCGCCGTGCCGCATTGCGGCGGGTCGTCGAAGACATGGCCGAAGGCGCTGACCTGAAAGCGATCGCTGATCGCCCAGTCCGCCCGCCCCTCGTAGACCTGCGTGCCCGTCGCTTCGCCGCCCAGCGTCTGGTCGGAACCGAACTGAAGGTAGACCGCGCCCTTGGGCAGAAGATAGCCAGTTTCGAAACTGGAATAGTTGGACGCCATCATTTCGATCGGCGTCTGGTCGAGGAACAGGGCACCGGGTCCTTCAAGCACCTGAGCGTCGGCGGAGCGCGCGGCCGTCAGACTCAAAAAGCCTCCGCAAAAAACAGGCAAAAGAAAGAGACCGGCCAGGCTCGATACTCTGGACATAAACCGCCGCTTCCCGATCGTAAAACATCCTAAAAAATCGAGGAGACGATAGCCCATTAACAAATCCTAAACAAGCGGAGGTCCGCAACCGCACGCCATGCAAGAGCAACCGATAAACTGAGGGTAGAAAAAACATGGCAAATCAGGCGCGCAACGCTCGCTTTAGGCGATTTCAAGAAAACATATATTCTGAGCTTGGTCGTCTTTCCACAGCCTGAAGGCAGGAAGCTGCTGCCGGAACCCCCAATTTGCAGGGCTCAGGCCCGAACAGGCGTGATATTTTTGCAGCGCCTTAACCATATTTCCGCAAATTGAGCGGAAACGCAACCAAACCGCGAGGCGCGGCCGACCTTCGCAGTCGAAATCAGGCTAGCCTGAAGGGATTGCATGTCAGCACCGCAGGGCGTTACCGACGTCACAACAGCTTTGGCGACGTCGCTGTTCCGGCGAGCGTGAGCGAGCCCTCGGACCGGAGACACGCGCGCTAATCGCTTGCCGTATCGTCAACGATCCGGCGCAGCGGCGCTCGCGACAATTCATTGTTCGCGTCGGTCAGCTTGCGCAAAAGCACGAGAAACGTCTCCCGCTCTTCCGGCGAGAGTTCCTTCAGGATGACGTCCTGCGTCTCAAACACGGACGGCCGGACGGAATCGAGATATCGGGCGCCCTCATCAGTCAGCTTGAGTATGCGGGCGCGTCGGTCCGACGGACTGACGCGCCGCGCGACTAGGCCGCGCGCCTCCAGACGCGAAATGACGCCGCCGATTGTCACGCGGTCATAGGCAATCAGCCCGGCAAGCGTCGCCTGGTCAATTCCGGGATGGTTTGAAAGCTGCGCCAGAACGGCGAATTGCACCGGCGTCAGCTCAAAGCCGGCCGCGCCGGTCTCGGCCATGAAGGCCGATACGGCAATTTGCTGAAGCCGGCGGATCAGGTGCCCCGGCAAGTCGTCGAGATTCGTCATGTCTCCCCCAAACCTATCCATTGTCAAAACAGAATATCGTCGCCGTGGCAACTGGCCCTTACCTCCGCCCTCTGCTCTCCTGGCACGGGAACGGCAGCGCATGCGCCCCGAATATAATAAGCATACACATTATTTCTTGACGCCGGTCAATTTAATAAGTACACGTCCTATTAAATCGAGCCAAGGAGGAGCCGTTCGATGAACATGATGATGCCTGAAGACAGCGCCGAACTGCGCGCGCTTTACGCGGCCTTCAAGAAAAATCACCTCAATCCGCTCTGGACCCAGATCGGCGACCTGATGCCGGCGCACCCCAAGCCCAGGGCAAAGGCCCATGTCTGGAAATGGTCTGAGCTCTATCCGCTGGCGCAGCAATCCGGTGAACTGGTTCCCGTCGGCCGCGGCGGAGAGCGCCGCGCCATCGGCCTTGCCAATCCCGGGCTCGGCGGAGAGGCCTATGTCTCGCCGACGCTGTGGTGCGCGATCCAGTATCTTGGACCGAAGGAAACGGCGCCAGAACACCGTCACTCCCAGAACGCCTTCCGTTTCGTCGTCGAGGGAGAAGGCGTCTGGACCGTCGTCAACGGCGATCCGGTGCGCATGAGCCGCGGCGACTTCCTGTTGACGCCCGGCTGGAACTTTCACGGCCACCACAACGAGACCGACCAGCCCATGGCCTGGATCGACGGCCTCGATATCCCCTTTTCCTATCAGAACGACGTCGGCTTCTTCGAATTCGGCTCCGACCGCGTCACCGATTATGCCACGCCGGACTATTCGCGCGGCGAACGGCTCTGGTGTCATCCGGGCCTGCGTCCGCTTTCCGGACTTCAGAACACCGTGAGTTCGCCGATCGGCGCCTATCGCTGGGAATATACCGACCGGGCGCTCACCGAGCAGCTGCTGCTTGAGGAGGAAGGCCAGCCCGCCACTTTCGGGCAGGGTCATGCTGGCGTCCGCTACATCAACCCGACCACGGGCGGCGATGTCATGCCCACGATCCGGGCGGAGTTCCACCGCCTGCGTGAAGGCGTTGAAACGGCAACGCGCCGCGAGGTCGGCTCGACCGTCTTCCAGGTCTTCGAAGGCCGCGGCGCCGTCGTCATGAATGGCGAGCGCAAGACGCTGGAAAAAGGCGACATTTTCGTTATCCCGTCATGGGTTGCGTGGTCGCTCGAAGCCGAAACGCAGTTCGACCTCTTCCGCTTCTCCGACGCGCCGATCATGGAACGCCTGCACTTCAACCGCACGCTGGTCGAAGACGCGGACGCATGATGAGCCTTGAGGAAGCCCGCCGCGCGCTGATGGCGCGCCAGGGTCCCGGCGCACGATATGACGCGCCGGAGGCCCCCGCCGAAATGCTGCATCTCGCGCGCACCGGCACGGCCTATTTCGCCCGCTTTCTGAACCGGCTGGCGGAACAGGAACTCTATGCGCCGATGGGCGCGGACAACCAGACGGCCGCTCACGTGATCTGCGCGGTGTCCTACCAGGCCCGCGGCATTGCCCGTCAGGGCGAGGCGATCGCCGCGGGAGACACGGTTCCGCCGCTCTATGACAGCGAAGCCGAACTCAGGACGAAGATCGAACTCGGCGCCACATTGCCGGCCCGCGCGCTTCGCCACCTGTTCGACCACACCGCCGTGCACCTGAACGTGGTCTGGCGGGACCTCACCGGCGACGGCTGGCGGACGGAAGCGCCCGGCGAAGACGGCCTATGGCGCCCCTTTTCAGACAGTGCCCGGATGCGGGCCTGCTCCATCTGGGCGGCCGCGTTCGATCTCAACAACGGCGCGCGCAAACGCGACATCCCGGCCGCGCTCGCCGCCGCGAAATGCAGTGAATTTGCCATTTCACACGGCATACCGACATGATGAAAGGACTTTACCGATGACCAAAGAGGCTCTTTTCCCCTCCCCCGCATGGCCAACCATTCCGGTTGAAGGCGAATCCGCCGGATATCCGGTCCATCGGATTTTCTGCGTCGGTCGGAACTACGCGGCCCATGCAGCCGAGATGGGCGTCGAAGTGGACCGCGAGGCTCCGTTCTACTTCACCAAGTCGGCGTTGATGGCCCAGCCAAGCGACACGACGATCGCCTATCCGCCCGGCACGGAGAATTTTCACTATGAGATGGAACTCGTCATCGTCATCGGCAGCCCGGTCTTTCGCGCGGACAGGACGGCAGCTCAGGCAGCGATCTACGGCTATGCCTGCGGCCTCGATATGACCCGCCGCGACCTGCAGCTTGCCGCCCGCGCCAAGCAGCGCCCCTGGGATCTCGGCAAGGACGTCGAGCAATCGGCCGTCATCGCCGGCATCACCAAGGCGGATGCTTTCGGCGCGCTCGGCCCGCAGCGCATCCATCTCGAAGTCAACGGGGAGGTCAAACAGGACGCCCATCTGTCGGACCTGATCTGGAAGGTCAATGAGATCGTCAGCGACCTGTCGAAATTCTACCACCTCGCTCCCGGTGACGTGATCATGACCGGCACGCCGGCCGGCGTTGGTCCCGTGGTTGCCGGCGATGTCATCACCGGCGGCATCGACGGTCTTCAGCCCGTCAAGCTTTCGATCGGAGCGGCGGAATGATCCGCTTCTACGGCTATTTCCGCTCGTCCTCGGCCTATCGCTGCCGCATCGCCTTCAACCTGAAGGACGTCGACTACGATTTCGTTTCGGTGCATCTGCGAAAAGATGGCGGGCAGCAGAAGAGGCCTGACTATCGCGCGAAGAACCCGCAGGCGCTGGTCCCGGCGCTCGAGGATGGCGACTTAACCCTGACCCAGTCGCTCGCGATCATCGAGTGGCTGGACGAGTCCTTTCCCGAGAAGGCGCGCTTTCTGCCCGAGGACAAGGACACAAGGGCGAAGGTCCGCGCCTTTGCCCAGGCGATCGCGTGCGACACCCATCCGCTGCAGAACCTGCGCGTCCTCGACTATCTGAAAGCCGAATTCGGCGCCGACCAGGCAGCGCTCGACCGCTGGTGCGGCCGCTGGATCGGCGATGGTCTCGCCGCCTGCGAGGCGCTCCTGGAAAAGGAGCCGGCCTCCACATTCTGCTTTGGAGAAACGCCGGGGCTGGCCGATATCTGCCTCATCCCGCAGGTCTTTTCCGCAGAACGCTTCGGCGTCGACCTTTCCGCCATGCCGCGCCTTGTCGCGATCGCCGAGGCAGCCAACGCGCTTCCCGCCTTTGCCAACGCCCATCCGCGCAATCAACCGGACGCGGAGTGATCAAAATCGATCAGGCCGCACCGAGGAGGGCCGCCTGTGACAGCCAATTTCAACTGGAGGAGAAAACATGTCGTTTCAAAAATTCGGGCTGAAGGCCCTGCTTGCTTCCGCAACCATCATCGCCCTGCCCTTCGCCGCCGATGCGCGCGAACTGCGCATGGGCCTCATCACCCCGCCGAGCCATGTCTGGACCAAGGTTGCCGAACGTATGGCCGAAAGGCTGCCCGAGGCCACCGAGGGCGAGCTGACGCTGGCAATCTTTCCCGCCGGCCAGCTGGGCACGGAACAGGAAATGTTCCAGCAGATGTCGGCCGGGCTGCTTGACGCCGGGCTGATGACGGCAGCCATCACGTCGCTGCGCGCGCCTTCGCTCCAGGGCTGGTTCACGCCCTATCTTTTCCCCGACGTCTCCGCCGCGATCGATGCTGCCGATACGCCCGCGGCAGAACAGATGCTCGATGAGCTCAACCGCGCCGGCCTTCACGGCATGGGCTACACCTTTGCCGGCATGCGCCACATCCTGATGCGCGATGAGCCGGCCACGGATGTCGCAGCACTTCAGAACAAGAAGATCCGGATCGTCCCCTTTCCCGCCATGAAGGTCTGGTGGCAGGCCGTGGGCGCCGTTCCCACGCCGGTCAACCTCACCGAGGTCTACCAGGCGCTTCAGACCGGCCTTCTCGATGGCGTCGACATCGATCTCGACGCGCTGGTCGGATTGAAGTTCCAGGAGGTTGCCAACAACCTGACGCTCACCAGCCACATGCCCTTTCCGGCCGTGATGGTGGTCTCGGACATGACCTGGGCCACCCTGACGGACGAGGAGCAGGACGCCTTTCAGGCGGTCGTGGACGAGGCCCTCGCCTGGGGTTCGCAGCAGCAGATCGAAGCTGAGGCCACCAACCTGGCAACGCTGGAAGGTGAGATGGACGTCACAAGGCTGACGAACGGAAAGGAAGCCTTTGCCACCGCCAACGAAGCCGTGGATGCAAGCTTTGCCGCCTATCCGTTGATCGGTGAATTCCAGGCCCAGGTCGCGGAGCAGGCGCAGTGAACCCTTTGGGCAAGATATCTGCCGGGCTGGTCCAGCTTGAACGCTGGGCCAGCAGGTTTCTCGTGGTCGGGTTTGTCGGGCTGATCGTCGCCAATGTCGGCATGCGATACCTTGCCGGCCGGCCGATCATCTTCGCCGAGGAACTGGCAGCCATCATGCTGGTCTGGCTCGCCTTCATCGCGACATCGATTTCCATTCACACCCGCGCCCAGATCGGCGTCACCTTGCTGGTCGATAACTTCTCGGAGCCCTGGCGCAGGATCATCGACCTTCTGGTCTGGCTGCTGATCACGATCATGCTCGCCATCCTGCTGAAGGCCGGCATCGCCTGGGTCCGTTCGCCCGTGGTCGAATTCGAACAGGTGATCACCACCGGATGGGCGAAGGCCCCGTTCTTCACCATCTTCCCGATCTTCTGCGCCTCAGCGCTCGTCCATTCGCTGGCCCATGTGGCGCGCGCCGCGGGCGAAATCAGGGGGAAAAGAGCATGACCGGACTTTCGTTTCTCGTTCTGCTTCTGACCGGAATGCCCGTCGCCTTCGTGCTGATCGGCGCCACCCTCGTCTTCGTGTTCCTGTCGGGTCGCGAACAGCTGATCGCCGCTATTCCGCAGATCTCCTTCGGGTCCGTGGAAAATTTCGACCTACTGGCCATTCCTCTGTTCATCCTGCTGGGCGAGATCATGAATGAAAGCGGCCTGACGCGGCGCATCATCACATCCGTTCGGGTGTGGATAGCGCGCCTGCCGCACAATCTCGTCATCGTCAACCTGATCTCCAACCTGGCGCTTGCCGCGATCATGGGCTCGGCAACCGCCCAGATGGCGGTGATGAGCCGGGTCGTCGTTCCGGAGATGGAGCGCGACGGCTATGATCGCGGCTATGCCGCCAGCCTGACGGCCTCGGCCGGTCTTCTCGGGCCGATCATCCCGCCGTCCATGCTGCTGATCATCTACGGCGTGATCGCCCAGGTTTCGATCGCCGAGATGTTCATGGCCGGCATCGTTCCGGGTATTGCGCTCTTTGTGCTGATTCTGGTGCTGGCCTTCTGGCAGGCCACGTGCAACCACAAGCAGCAGGGCGGCACCGAGCGTCTGAACTTCTCGCAGAAGATCGCCGCAACGATCCCCGGTCTCGCCGCGATGCTGATCCCGCTTGTCATCGTCGGCGGCATTTCCTTCGGCGTTTTCACCCCGACGGAATCGGCAGCCGCCGCGATCGTCATCGCGCTCGCCTTCGCCGTTCTCGAATTCAAGGGCCAGACATTTAGGCGCATTGTCCCGATCATCGACCGGACCGTCGCCAACTCGGCGATCGTGCTGTTCCTGATCATTGCCGCGAAAATCTTCGGCTGGGTACTTACCTTCAATCAGGTGCCACAACATGTCGCCGCCTTCATCGTCTCGCTGACGGACGATCCGACGATCTTCCTCCTGTTGATCGTGGTCTTCCTGTTCATGGTCGGGATGTTCCTCGACGGCATCGCGGCACTGATCATCCTGACGCCGATCCTTCTGCCGGTGGCCATCAGCCAGTACGGCATCGATCCGATCCAGTTCGGGCTGATCCTTGCCATGACGCTGGTCCTCGGCCTTCTGACGCCTCCGGTCGGCACCGGGCTCTATATCGCGGCGGCACTGTCGAAGGTCTCGGTCATGCGACTGTCGAAACTGGTGCTGCCCTATGTGGCGGCGACGCTCGCCGTCATCCTCGCAGTGGTCTTCATACCCTGGATGGTGCACCCGTTCTGACGGACGGGTTCACCGGCGCCCCGATGAGGGCGCGCCGAACGCGTGAAGAACGCCGGTTCGCGGAAACGACCCCGCAAGGGGCGCCGGTGCCGGCAGCCGATAACTGAAACCGAGTTCAATGCCCCAGGTCTGACTTGCGGGCAAACAGAGGAGATTTGTCATGTCAAATGTCGCAAATGAAGCCGGCCCCATCCTGATTGCAGGCGGCGGCATCGGCGGTCTTGCCGCCGCCATCGGTCTGGCCAACAACGGGCTGAAATCGCTGGTGCTGGAGCGCGCGCCGAAGCTCGGAGAGATCGGCGCTGGCATTCAGCTCGGCCCGAACGCGTTTCATGCCTTCGACTATCTGGGCGTCGGAGACGCCGCCCGGGCGATTGCCGTCTATATCGACAATCTGCGCCTGATGGACGCCATTGACGGTGAGGAGATCACCCGCATTCCGCTGGACGATGCCTTCCGCGCCCGCTTCAAGAACCCCTATGCCGTGATCCATCGCGGCGACCTTCACAGCGTGTTCCTGAAGGCCTGCGAGGAGCATCCGCTTGTGAGCCTGCGCACCAATGCCGAAGTGGTCGACTACGATCAGGACGGAAGCGGCGTGACTGCGATCCTGAAGAACGGCGAACGGCTGAAAGGGTCTCTTCTGATCGGCGCAGACGGGCTGTGGTCCAATGTCCGCCAGAAGGTCGTCGGCGACGGCGCGCCGCGCGTTTCCGGCCACACCACCTATCGTTCTGTCATCCCGACGGAAGACATGCCGGAAGACCTGCGCTGGAACGCGGCCACGCTCTGGGCCGGGCCGAAATGTCACATTGTCCATTATCCGCTCAGAGGCTGGAAGCTCTTCAATCTCGTCGTGACCTATCACAATCACGCGCCTTCGCCGGAAGCCGGCGTGCCGGTTTCCCATGAAGAGGTCCGCAAGGGCTTCGAACATGTGGCGCCGGTCGCCCGCCAGATCATCGAACGCGGTCAGGACTGGAAGCGCTGGGTGCTGTGCGACCGCGACCCGGTGGAGAACTGGATCGATGGCCGCGTCGTCCTGCTGGGCGATGCAGCCCATCCGATGATGCAATATTTTGCCCAGGGCGCGTGCATGGCCATGGAAGATGCCGTGGCGATTTCCCATGTGCTCGGCGAGGAAGAGGGTCCGCTTGATGCGGCCCTGGCCCGCTACCAGGAACTGCGCGCTTTGCGCACCGCCCGCGTTCAGTTGCAGTCGCGCGAAATCGGCCAGCACGTCTATCACCCCGGCGGCGCGCATGCGGCACTCCGCAACGCGGTCATGCGCTCCAAGTCGCCGGATGACTGGTATGATATCGTTTCCTGGCTCTACGGCTCCACCGGTCTCGAAGGCGCGGTTTCCGCCTGAGAGTACGCCGGAGCCGGTCTTGACAGCCGGCTCCGGCGCGCATGTGACAGAACAGAAGCAACGGGATGCAAAACTTGCGTTCTTCGTGTAGATGACGCTTTCTGCCGTCACCTGCAACAGCCGAAGGGCCGGAACCATGAAAACCCGCAGCTTCGCCGTCATCGGTCTTGGAACATTTGGCAGCACGGTTGCCAGCGAACTCGCCCGGTTCGGCAATCCGGTGCTCGGCATCGATATCGACGGGCAATATGTCTCGCGACTGGCCGAAACACTGACCGAAGTAGTCATTGCAGACGGAAAGGACGAGGTCGCGCTCAAGGAAGCAGGCGTCGGCGGCTATGACGTCGCCGTTGTCGCGATCGGGGAAGATCTGGAGGCGAATGTGCTGTGCACCATGAACGTCAAGATGCTCGGCGTCGAGACGATCTGGGTCAAGGCCCTCAACCGGACGCACCACCGCATCCTGACCAAGCTCGGCGCCGATCGCGTGATCCTGCCCGAGCAGGAAATCGGACAGCACATCGCCCAGATGCTGCACAATCCGCTGGTGCGCGACTATGTCAGCCTCGGCAACGGCTATCATGTGGTCGATTTCAAGGTTCCCGCCGAGCTCGATGGCAAGATGGTCGGAAAGGCCGCCATCTTCGAAAAGTACAATGTCAGGGCCCTGGGCGCGATGCGGGACAATCACTATCTGTCCTGCGATGACGGCGACCTCAGGCTCAGGGAGGACGACAAGCTGCTGCTCCTCGGCAAGCGCGCGGACCTGCGCCACTTCGGAGACGATCTGCGTGACGGGAACTGACGCATGGCTCGCATCTACGCGAAACGCCAAAAGCCACATCTGGCTCCGCCGCTCCTCCTGATCCTCATCTATGCCGGCTTCATCGTTTTCGGCACGTTCGCGCTGAAGCTTCCGCTTGCGACGGCCAGCCCGATCACCTGGTGGGATGCCGCCTTCACGGCAACATCGGCGGTGACGGTGACGGGGCTCGTCGTCGTCGACACGGGCAGCCAATACACACTTTTTGGCCAGGCGGTGGTCATGCTGCTGATCCAGATCGGCGGGCTTGGCCTGATGACCTTCGCTGTCCTGATCCTGTCGATGCTCGGCCTGCCGGTCGGCTTTACCCATCGTCTTTACCTCAGGGAGGACCTCAACCAGACCTCCGCGACCGATCTTCTGGCGCTGACGCGCATCATCCTCAAGGTCGTCCTCTTGTGCGAACTGATCGGCGCAGGACTTCTGGCCACGGTGTTCGTGCCGGAGGCGGGCTGGCGCGAGGGCCTCTGGCAAGCCGTCTTTCACGCGGTTTCAGCCTTCAACAATGCCGGCTTTGCCCTGTTCCCCGACAGCCTGAGCCGCTGGGTCGGAAACCCTGTCATCAACCTGACGATCCCTGCCCTTTTCATCATGGGCGGGCTCGGCTTCACGGTCGCTTCCGACATCTGGCGCACGCGCAACTGGCGTCGCTTCTCGCTGCACACCAAGCTGATGCTGGCCGGCACGGCGGCGCTGCTCGTGTGGTCGACGGTCTCATTCGCGACGATGGAGTGGACCAACCCGGGGACGCTTGGAGCGCTTCCCTTGTCCGATCGCCTGTGGGCCAGTTGGTTTCAGGCCGCCACGACGCGCACGGCCGGGTTCAACACCGTCGAGATCGGCAATCTTTCCGACGGCACCGCGCTCATGTTCATGACCCTGATGTTCGTCGGTGCGGGCAGCACATCGACCGGCGGCGGCATCAAGGTCACAACCTTCATCGTCCTGTTGCTGGCCACAGTCGCGTTCTTCCGGAGCCGGGCCAATATCCATGTCTTCAACCGCGAACTCGGGCTGGAACAGGTGATGAAGGTCCTCGCCCTGACGACGATCAGCGTCCTGCTCATCCTTTGCGCGACCTTCGTGCTGCTTCTGTTTCACGAAGGCGACTTTCTCGCCATAGCCTTCGAAACGGTTTCGGCATTCGGCACGGTCGGCATGTCGCGCGGCATCACCGGCGATTTCGACACTGCCGGAAGGGCAGTCATCATGGCGGTCATGTTCATCGGTCGCGTCGGCCCCATGACACTGGGCTTCCTGCTCGCCACCCGCAAGCCAAGCCGGATCGGCTACCCGGCGGGCACGGTCTATCTCGGCTAGAGCGCCGTGCGTCCATTCGGACGCACAAAGGACGCTCTAACCTATTGAATCTACGCATCGTGCAAAAAGACGATGGCGACGCCGCGGAAAACGGCGCCGCCGCCGGTTTGGATACGAATGCAGGACCTGCAATGCCTGCCGGGTGCGAGCCTTAAGCCTTGACTCCCTGTCCGGCTCAGGCCGAACGGGCCTGGCGCGCAACCCGCGCCCATTCCGGGATCCAGTCATGATGGGCAATCAGCAGGTCGTCGACCAGCGACCAGATCTGGTCGAGGTCGAGTTCGGCGGCCGTATGCGGGTCCATCATCGCGGCGTGATAGAGATGTTCGCGGTTTTCGTTGACCAGCGCTGCCACCGTCAGTTCCTGCACGTTGATATTGGTGCGGATCAGCGCCGTCAGCTGCGGCGGCAGGTCGCCGATATAGGTCGGCTGAATGCCGGAGGCATCGACGAGGCACGGCACTTCCGCCGCGCAGTTTTCCGGCAGCGAGGTGATGCAGCCATTGTTGCGGACATTGCCGTAGATGACGGAAGGCTCGCCAGTCCAGACCGAATTCATGATCGAGGAGGCATATTCCTTGCTCTGCTCGACCTTGATTTCATCGGCCTTTCTGTATTCCTCCGCCTGATCCTTCCACCTTGCGATCTGTTCGACGCAGCGGACGGGGTATTCGTCCAGCGGAATGCCGAATTTCTCGATCAGGTCCTCGCGGCCTTCCTTGATGAAATAGGGCGTGTATTCGGCAAAATGTTCCGAGCTTTCGGTGACGAAATAGCCGAGCCGCGTCAGCATTTCATAGCGCACCTTGTTGGGGCAGCGCGGGTTCCAGCTTGACGGTTTCGGGAACCGGCCCTCACGGTAACCGCGCACCAGATCGGGGTAGAGGTCGCGGTAGCTGCCGTCTTTCTGGCGATGTTCGAATTTCAGGAAGAAGGCCATATGGTTGATGCCGGCCGAGCGATAGCGGATTTCCTCGTAAGGGATATCGAGGTCGCGCGCGAGTTCGCCGGCGGTGCCCTGCACCGAATGGCAGAGGCCGACCTGTCTGATCTTCGGATATTTTTCCGCAATCGCCCAGGTGTTGATCGCCATCGGGTTCACATATTGCAGCAGAATGGCCTCCGGGCAGACCTGCATCATGTCCTCGCAGATCGACCAGAGATGCGGCACGGTGCGCAAACCCCGCATGATGCCGCCGACGCCGAGCGTATCGGCGATCGTCTGGCGCAGTCCGTATTTTTTTGGCACCTCGAAATCGGTGACGGTGGCCGGCTCATAACCGCCGATCTGGAAGGCGACGACGACGAAATCGGCACCCTCCAACGCCGCGCGCTGGTTGGTATGCGTGGTAATCTCGGATTTCGAGCCAAGCGTGCGGGCGAGCTTGCCGGCAACGATCTCGCTTTCCGCCAGTCGCTCCGGATTGATGTCCATCAGGGCGATGGAGGCATCTTTCAATGCGGGACGCTGCAACGCGTCGCCGATGATGTTTTTCATGAAAACCGTGGAGCCGGCGCCGATGAAGGTGATCTTGGGTTGTCTTGCCATGTTAAAATTCCTCAAATTCAGGCGGCAACTTCGAAGGCGGCCTTGACCAGCCGCTTCGTGTAGTCTGTCTGCGGGTTTTCCAGCACATCGCGCACCGGCCCCTGTTCAACGATTTTGCCGTGCTGCATGACGCAGACACGGTGGCAGAGCGCCCGCACGACCTTCAGGTCATGCGAGATGAAGAGGTAGCTGAGCCCACGCTCGCTCTGCAGCTTGCGCAGGAGTTCGATGATCTGCGCCTGCACGGAGAGATCGAGCGCCGAGGTCGGCTCATCGAGCAGAATGAACTCCGGCTCCAGCGCTACGGCGCGGGCAATGGCAATGCGCTGGCGCTGCCCGCCGGAAAACTCGTGCGGGAACCGGTGGGTGATCGAGCCTGGCAGGCCGGCATCGACGAGGGCATCGCGCACCCGCTCGTTGCGGTCCTTGCCGGAGGAGCCGATATTGTTGACGATCAGCCCTTCCTCGATGATCTGGCCAATCGTCATGCGCGGATTGAGCGAGGAAAACGGGTCCTGGAACACGACCTGCATGCGCGAGCGCAGCGGCCTGAGCTGTTCGCGGGAAAGTCCTTCGATGTGTTTATCGTCGAAGAGCACCGTGCCGCCGTCGGAATGGATCAGACGCAGCAAGGCCTGGCCGAAGGTGGTTTTTCCCGATCCGCTTTCGCCCACCAGCCCCAGCGTTTCGTGCTTCTTGAGCGTGATCGAAAGATCGTTGACCGCCACGAGCTGGCTGTAGCTGGACTTGAAGAAGGTGCCGGTCTTCAGCGTGAAGGCGACCCGCACATCCCGGCCCTCCAGGATGGTCTGCGAGCCTTCCGGCAGCGGATTGGCCTCGCCCGAGGGCTCCGAGCCGAGAAGCTTCTTGGTATAGGGGTGCTGCGGGTCGGCGAAAAGCGCCCTGGTCGTGTTGTGCTCGCGTACAACACCCTCGCTCATGACATAAACATAGTCGGAGAAATGCTGAACCACGGTCAGGTCATGGGTGATCAGGATCACGGCCATGCCGAGTTCCAGCTGCAATTCCCTGATCAGGCCGAGGATCTGCGCCTGCACCGTCACGTCGAGTGCCGTGGTCGGCTCGTCGGCAATCAGCACGTCCGGCTTGTTGGCAAGCGCCATGGCGATCATCACGCGCTGGCGCTGGCCACCGGAAAGCTGGTGCGGATACTGCTTGAGCCGGGCCTCCGGTTCCAGGATTTGCACCTGCCGCAGAAGTTCGATGGTTTCCTCTTCCGCCTTCTTCTTGCTCACGCGGCGATGGGTCTGGATGGCTTCGACGATCTGCGAGCCGATCGTGTAGATCGGGTTCAGCGAACTCATCGGCTCCTGAAAGATCATCGAAATCCGCGCGCCGCGCATCTGCCGGCGCTTCTTGTCGGAAAACTTCAGAACATCCGCGCCGTCATAGGTGATTGTCGCGCTCTTGCCGACGCTCGCGCGCTTTGGAAGCAGCCCCATGACGGTGCGCGCCGTGACGGATTTCCCGGAGCCGCTCTCGCCGACGATGGCGATCGTCTCGCCGCGATAGAGCTGGAACGAGACATCGCGCACGGCATTGACCGTGCCGTCCTCGGCTTCGATATCAACGGCGACATTGCGGGCGTCGATGATCGGCTCGCCCTGCTGTTCGCCTTGGTCGCGACGCGTGGAAGGCGCCGTGTCATGTCTGAGGTCGTCAGTCATTGAAAGCGTCTCCTTCTCAATAGGGGTCGATGGCGTCGCGCAACCCGTCGCCGAACGCGTTGAAGGCGAAGACGGTCAGAAGCACGAAGGCAACGGGCGACAAAAGCCAGGGATAGGCGCCGATCACCGCATAATTGGAGGTGTCGCGCAGCATCAGCCCCCAGGAAATCATCGGCGGTTTGACCGCAAAGCCGAGAAAGCCAAGGAAAGCCTCGAGCAGCACGACCGTGGGGATGGCAAGCGTGACCGCGACGATCACATGGCTCATCACGTTGGGCAGGATGTGGCGGAAGATGATGCGTTTGTCGGTGGCGCCGACGGCGATGGCCGCGCGCACATAATCCATGCGCACCAGTCCCATCGTCTTGCCGCGCACCTCGCGCGACATCTGCGCCCAGCCAAGCGCCGACATCACCGCGATGACGAAGCCGAGAAACACCTTGGTCGGGGCGGTGACGGGAATGAGCGAGGCCAGCGCCAGATAGAAGGGCAGTTGCGGAAAGGCGAGCACCAGCTCGACGAAGCGCTGAATCCACGAATCCACCGGCCCGCCGAAATAACCGGACGTCATGCCGACGGATGTTCCGACAATGGTGACGACGGTGACCACGGTGAGCGCGATCAGAAGCGAAATCCGCGAGCCGTAGAGAATACGCGACAGCACGTCGCGACCCAGCTTGTCGGTGCCGAGAAAATGGATCACCGAGCCATCGGTCGCGCCGATGAAATGGCGGTTGGCCGGAATAAAGCCGAACAGCTTGTAGGGCGCGCCCTTCACGAACAGACCGATGATCTGCGGGTTGTCGTAATCCTTGCCGACAAGCGGCTGGAACGTGATCGGGTCCAGTTCGCCGGTATCACCGAGCGGGTAGACGCGCGGCGGAAACACGAATTCGCCGTCCTTGCCAAAAACAGTGACCATCTGCGGCGGCTGATAGGAATCGCCGGTAACGCGCGGATCGGCGGGCGACAGGAAATCGGCGAACACGGCGACGAACAGCAGGAAGACCACCAGGATCAGGCCCATCATGCCGGAAAACGAGCGCTTCAGCCTGCGCCACACCAGTGCCAGATAGGTTTCGTTCTTGTTGGCTTCCGGTTCTTTGACAGTGTCGATGGTTTGCAGGATGTTGTCGGTCATGCTGCGGCCCTCCCGGTCTGTCTGACGCGCGGATCGAGGGCCACGAGCAGAAGGTCGGCGATGATGTTGCCGATCAGCAGCATGGCCGAAAGCAACAGCATGAAGGTCGCTGTGACATAAACGTCGCCCACCTGCATGGAGCCGACGATGGCCGGGCCGACGGTCGGCAGCGCGAAGATGATGGCGACCTCGATCTCGCCGGTCAGCATGTAGGGCAGGACAACGCCCTGATACATGACGAGGGGATGCAGCGCGTTGGGCACGGCATGGCGCATAATCACCTTGCGTTCCGAAAGCCCCTTAGCGCGCGCGGTCTCGACATATTGCATGTTGAGCGTATCAAGCAGATTGCCGCGCATCACCCGCATATTGTAGGCGAGCCCGCCAAAAGTGGCTATCGCGACGACCGGCCAGATATGCTGCACGAGATTGACGAACTTGCCCCAGGACCAGGGCGCGCCGCCATATTGCGGCGAGAAGAAACTGCCCACTTCGTTGACGTCGAAATGGAAGACGAGGACGTAGACGATGATCAGCGCCATCAAAAAACGCGGCACCGTCATGCCGAGAAAGGCGACGCCCGAGAGCGCCGTATCGATCCAGCTATATTGGCGTGTCGCCGCAACAATGCCGAAGCCGATGCCGAGAATGGAAGCCAGGATATGGCAGGTCAGCGCCAGCGCCAGCGTGCGCGGCAGCCGCTGGGCGACGACGTCGGACACCGGCTTGTTGTAATAGAGGCTCTGGCCGAAATCGCCATGGAAGACGATGCCCTTCACCCAGTTGAGATACTGCACGGGAAGTGGATCGTTCAGGCCGTGGGTCTCGCGATAGGCCTCGGCCTGCCGGTCGGCCTGCTCGAAGGTCGCGCCGCCCTGATTGATCGCCTGCGAGCGGATGTAATCGCTGTAGTCGCCCGGCGGGGCCTGGATGATGACGAAGGTCACGATGCTGAGCACGAACAGCAGCATCAGCCCCGACATGATCCGGTTGAAGAGAAATCGCGCCATATTATCCTTGCGTCCCTTGTCTGTGCGGACCGGCAACTGGAGGAGAACAGGGTTGCCAGTCCGCGAGGTTGGCGGCGGCACTCTTGCAAGAGCCGCCGCGACGCTTTCGGGTGTCAGCCGCTGACCGGGCCGTCGCCGCCCAGCTTGCCGGGAAGCGTGTCCGGAAACAGCTGATAGTCCTGCTGCTCATCTGTCGGAACGAACATGCGCTCGCGGATAATGGCGTCTTCCGCCCAGTTGAACATGAAGATCGGCGCACCGGCGGCGACATTGTCGAACCGTTTGTTGACGATCAGCGCACCTGGATATTCCGTCAGCCCGACCATATCGACATTCTGCGTCACCACGGTCTGATACTGTTTCATCAGTTCGGCCCGCTCGGCATTGTCGTCGGTGGCGATGAACTGGTCGATGATGTCGACCATCTGTTCTTCATAGGGCATCAGGTCGACCGAGCCGTCCGGCCCGGCGCGGTGATGTTCGCTGGTGCGCGGCCCCACAGGCGCAAGGCCGGTGGTGCCCTGCACCACGGATGCCAGAGCCGGCGGATTGCGCAGGATCATCCAGTCGAACTTGCCTGCCCGCCGCTGGTTGTCGAACTGGTTGTTCTCGATGGCGTTCTGTACCACCCTGAGGCCCACCTGCTGCAACTGGCCGATCAAGCCCTCGGCGAGGCTGAGGTCGGTCGTGTAGTTGGAACTCAGCGAGACCACGATATCGACATCCTGCCCGTCCAGCGTGCCTTCCGGCCAGTTGACGAAGCCGTTGCCATCCGTGTCCTCAAGGCCGATCGATGCCAGCAGTTCTTTCGCTCCTTCCGGGTCATAGGGATAGTAATAGGTCGATTCCCGGTCATAAAAGCTGGTGCCGGAGTTCAGGCCGCCGGGATAGATCGCGGTGAAGGGGCCGCGGACCAGCGAATCGCCAAGCGCCTGGCGGTCGATCGCCATCGTTACGGCCTTGCGGAAGTCCGGGTTGCGGTTGAGCTCGCGTACGGCCTCTTCGCGTGCGTCCGGCTCGCCCCAGCCATTGCCGGAAAGGTTCATGCGCATATTGTAACCGATAAGGCGCGGGCCGAAGGCCAGCCTTGCCGGTGCATCCTCCTCGGCGGCGCGGCGCAGTGCCACGACGAAGTTTTCCGGCTGTTCGAGGTTGGAAAGATCGGCAGAACCCGCAATCGTCTGGATGTCGCGGTCGGCCCATGTCGAAAGCTTGTACTGCAGCTCATCAATGTAGGGCAGCTGATGGCCGTCCTCGTCGACTTTCCAATAATAGGGGTTGCGGCGCAGGACGATGATATCGTCGGGCCGGTATTCGACCGGCGCCCAGGCGCCCATGACCGGCCAGTTCATCATTTCCGGCGGAAAGCCGTTGCGATACTCGTCATAGGTCGTATCGGCATATTTCGGGTGCTTGGTCTTCAGGATATGCGCCGGGCCGGGGCAGAAATCGCCATAGGCCATGTTGAACAGATACTGGCGCGGGAAGGCTTCCGCAAAGGTCCATTCGACCGTGTAGTCGTCGAGTGCCTTCAGTGTCGTGTCGGAGCCGAAGGTTTCGCGCGTTGCGCCATTGAGCGGCGACACATTCGGGTCGACGATATTGTCTTCCCACATGAACATCACGTCTTCGGAGGTAAAGGGCTCGCCATCCGACCATTTCGCGCCCTCGATCAGGTGCATGGTCAGCGTGTGCCCGTCCTCCGACCACTCCCAGCTCTTCGCAAGGTTGGGCAAGGGCTCCATGTCGCTCGCCTCGACCTGATAGAGCGGCGCGGTGCGGGTGAGGCATTCATACATGCCAATATCGATGCCGCCCCATCCCTGCGCCTGGCCGGCCTGATAGTTCCAGCCTTCCGGCCGACCGCCGATCACATGGCGCAACGTGCCGCCGTAGACGCCCATGCCATCCGGCATGTTGCCGGTCTTGAAGACCAGCGGTTCTTTCGGCAGACGTTCCTCGACGGGCGGCAGCGCGCCGGTGTCGACAAATTGCTTCGTGACCCATTCCGGCTCGGAATAGGACGGCAGCGATCTGAATTCCTCGATCGCGTTGCGCGGTACATAGGTGATCTTGGCCTGGGCCGGGAAATCCGGCTGCGGCGGCACGACCGTCATTTCCGAAGCGAGCGCTCCGGAAACAAGGGCGAGGCTTGAAATCCCGGCGGCCAGGACACTGGCCAGATGTCGGGCAGAAAGGTGCGGTGTCATCGTGTCGTCCTCCCGTTTTGACACTGAATGCGAAGGCGCATGGCCATTCGCCGGTTGTTCCGCCGGCAAGGCTCCTACCCACAAGGCCGCCGGAACAGGAATGGCCGGCCCGGCATGAGGCCGGACCGGTCGAGATTAAAACGTCAGGCGTTGGCCGCCGCGCGCTCGGCTTCCTTTTCCGCGCGCATTTCATCCACCGAGCGGATATGGCGGCGGGCCGCCCCATCCCATTCGCGGGTTTTGACCGTGGCCCTGGAAAGCCGCTCTTTCGCGCCGTCGATGGCATGCGCATATTGCGGCAGCCATGCGGCCTGGGCGACAACCATCTCGTCCACCATCTGCCAGACCTCCTCCGGCGTGCAGACGGCGCCGACAAGGGGATCGTGCAGGACGGCCAGTTTCAAAAGATCGAGGTCGCCGGTCACGGCTGCATGAACCGACATGCGCTGCACGTTGATCGAGGCCATGCAGGTTGCAGCACAGGCTTCCGGCAGCGCGATGCCCGCCACCATGTTAAGGCCGAAACGGTCGACGAAGCCGGGCGATTCAATGATGCAGTCATCCGGCAGGTTGGTGATCACGCCGTTGTTCTTGCGGTTGAAATGGCCGCGATAGACCCGACCGGTCTCCAGCCCTTCGAGGATGTAGCTGGCATGTTCGCTCGAGCGCTTCTTCGGGTTGATCGGTTTTGCCGCATCTTCAAGGAATCCATCAAATTCGGTCTCGAACCAGTTGCGGTTTTCCGCCGTGTAGCGCAGATAACCGCCGGTTTCGCCATGGATCCAGTCGGACATGTCGATCCAGCGGGTAATTTCCTCCGGGCGCTTGCGATACCAGGGCAGGTATTCGGACAGGTGACCATTGCTCTCGGTCGAATAGACACCGAAACGCTTCAGCACGTCGATACGGACCTTTTCCTGCTTCGAGATCACCGGATGCGCCTCGAAGGCGGCGATCAGCTCGTCTTTACCGATTTTGCGGCCGTTGACGCGCAGATCGGTGAACCAGGTCTGATGGTTGATGCCGGAGCAGATATAGTCGAGTTCGTTCTGTTTTACGCCGAGCACTTCCGCAATCTGTTCCGCGCCGTGCTGGACGCCGTGGCAAAGTCCTATCGTATCGACCTTGCCGTATTCATTGGCGGCCCAGGTGTTCATGGCCATCGGGTTGGCATAGTTGAGGAAGCGGGCGCCGGGCTCGGCCACTTCGCGGATATCCTTGCAGAAATCCAGAATGACCGGAATGTTGCGCTGGCCGTAAAGAATGCCGCCGGCGCAGATCGTATCGCCGACACACTGGTCGACGCCGTATTTCAGCGGAATGCGGATATCGTCGGCGTAAGCCTCAAGCCCGCCGACGCGCACGCAGGAAATTACATAGCGCGCGCCCTCGATCGCCTTGCGGCGATCGGTTGTCGCGGTGATGGTGGTCGGCAGGCCGTTGGCCTCAACGATCTTCTCGAGGATGGTTTTGACCATCGTCAGGTTTTTTTCGCTGATATCGGTCAGCGCCACTTCGATATCCGCGAATTCCGGAACGCACAGGATATCCTTGAACAACGTCTTGGTGAAACCGACGCTGCCGGCGCCGATAATGGCTATTTTGAAAGCGCTCATAGCCGCCTCCCTGAATCAAGAACCAACAAACAGGGTAAAATCAAATGCAACAGACAACATCGACCTTGCCGGCAAGGTGTCACGAAAGACGTCACCCCGACAGTTGCGTTATGCCTGTATCATTTGTGTTTCAAACTCCCGGTCCGCATTATGCAGCAGTCGGGACGACATCACAGAGAGGGATTGTGCTTTCATGGGTAATTCTGTGCTACAGGAGCTGCGAGAAAAAGCGCCGATCGGGCGGCTGATTTCCCTGCCGCGCGGACATCAGGACCTGCATGCCATGCCGGTCAGCGCCGGGTATGAAATCCGCACGCGGCCCGACTACAGGTGGGACGGGAGGCGGCGCGGCCAGAGCCCTTTCTCGGTGATCCAGTACACGATTGCCGGCGCGGGAAATCTGCGTTTTGAGAACCAGACCTTCCGGATAAGGCCGGGCGAAACCATGCTCACCCTGATCCCGCACAATCACAGCTATTGGGTGGAGGAGGACGGTTACTGGGAATTCTTCTGGATCTCGCTCAATGGCGAAGAGGCGATGCGCATTCAGCGAGCGGTCCTGGCGACCTCCGGCCCGGTGCTCAAGCTGAAGCAGAAGACCGTTGATCAACTGGCGGATTGTCTGCGGCGCCTGCTTTCATCGGAAACCGAAACGCCGGCAAGAGCGTCCGCCGTTGCCTATGAAGTGACCATGCTGCTCTATGACGATGTGTTCGGCGCCCACACCATGCCGCCGGTGGAAAGCCGGGCGATGCAAAGGGTCACGCATTATATCGACGCCAATCTGGAAAAACCGCTCCCGGTCGACAGGCTGGCGGAGGTCTCCGGCTTCAGCCGGTCGCATTTTTCGCGCCTGTTTGCGCAATCGGAAGGCATGCCGCCCGCGGAATATGTTCTGCTCCGGCGGCTGAAACAATCGACGCGCCTGCTGGCAAGCGGTGATCATACGGTCAAGGAGGTCGCCGGCATGGCCGGATTTTCCGACCCGAACTATTTCGCCAAGGTTTTTCGCCGCTACTTCCGGGTCAGTCCGACGGAGTTCCGCAAGATCGGCCTTGCCGCCAGCATCATGACCATGAATACGGAAACCGTTCCGCCTGTGCTGCAGAAAGAGCCGGTCGAATACCCTGGCGTTCACCGAGACACGTCGTAAGCGCGATTGCGTATGATCCAGCGCAGTCTGCCGAAGCGGCGGCAACGCTTCCGCCCGCTTTCTGAGCGCCTGACGGTCACGAAAGAAGAAAAATGGTACGGTTGGGTGGGGTCGAACCACCGACCTCAGGTGCCACAAACCTGCGCTCTAACCAACTGAGCTACAACCGCACAAGGGCGATGCGTCTTGCATCGCGGCTCACTTAAAAGGCCTGACAGGAATTTGCAAGCCCCTTGATGGCCGATCAGCGAAAATCCTTTGACCCTGCGACCGGTCGCCGCGTTAACCGTCCGCCATGAAAAGACCGGACCTGATCTGGACCGCAATCGCCATTATTATTATTAAGAAAGCGTTAAGCCAAGGATGCGCGAAAGGCCTGCCGGGCACGCAACGCTTCCGAACGAACCCGAGCGGACCGAAGAGCCATGAGCACGGCAGTTCCACATTACCTCGCCTTTGCCACCCATCCGGCCTTGCGCGGACGTTTTCTTGACGGCAGGGCCATGCTGGCCGTCGATCCGGAGACAAGCACCGTCGCCTTTGCCAACGCGGCCGGCGCGAGGCTGCTCGGCCACGCGCGGATTGGTGAGGCGACCGGAACCAGGACCGACGCCTCCATTCTCCTGCGCCAGCTTGTGGCTGCGGCCGGCCCACTTTCGGAGCCCGGCGACAGCAGGGACTTCACCGTCAATATCGCGCAGCGCTTCCGAAGGGTGTCAAAACCGGCAACTGCGAGCCTCTTCGGTCTTGATGGTCGCCGCTACCTGCTGCTCGATTGCGAGAACCCGTCGGAAGGGAACCGCAGTGACGCGCTCGTGTCAGGTTTTGACGAGGACGAGGCGCACCTGGCTGTGGTCGGGGAGAACGGCGCGTGCATATCCGCCTCTTCCGGCTTCAGCCGCACCGCCCTTCAACCCGAGGACATCCGCCCGATCATCGAGAGCCTGACGGCAGGGCCCGAAAGCTATACGGAGCGGCTCGCAACCACCGGGACCGGCATCTGGCCGCTGGCGCTCGGTCGCCTTTCGAAACACCCCGTCCGGTTCCTGCTGTTCGTCTCCGAAGAACTCGCCGACGAAGTCAGCGCGACCGTTGGGGCGGCGGAGGAAGAAGAATCGATCGCGCCGGAGAGCGGCCGCTCGCCCCGCGAGGCGATTGCCGCCATCGACGAGAGCCTCGGCGCGCTCGCTGCGCACCACCAGCCGAACGAGAAGCCCGCTTCCCGGCAAGGCCCGGTCGTGCGCAAACAGCCGGCAAAGAGCGAGACGCACCCCGCCCAGGCCCGGGAAACCGAACATGCAGAGGCCGACACCCGCCGCCCGCTGCGCTTCGTCTGGCGCACCGACGGCGCCGGCCGGATCACCGACGTCTCCGGCGAACTTGCCGAGGCTGTTGGTCCCGCCATGGCGGAAATCACCGGCCTGCGTTTCACAGAGATCGAAACGCGGCTCGGCGTCAGAGGCGCGGGCGCGATCTCCCGGCTTCTCCAGAGCGCGGACACATGGTCGGGCCGCACGGTCGAGTGGCCGGTCTCCGGCACGGACACGGTCGTGCCCGTCGATATGGCGGCGCTGCCGACCTATACGCGCGAGCGCCGGTTCGACGGCTTCAGAGGCTTCGGCCTGGTCCGGCTCGGCGAAGAAAGCGCCAATCCCGATGCAACGCCGCCCGCCCGCCCGGCGGCGGCAAGCCAGACGAGGTCTGCCCCGCAACTGACGGAGGACGAGCGCCACGCGCTTGACGAGATCGCAAGCCAGCTTCGCTCCGCCGATGCCGGAACCGGGACGCCGGCAACGGCCCTTGAGCCCGCGGTCGCGCAGCACGAGCCATCGCCCGTCATCAAGCGGAAAACGCGGCCGCCGCAGCCAAGCGAAAGCGCGGAGGCGGAGGCGACATGGATCGACGCCAGCCGGGATGCCATTGTCATCCAGTCCGGCGAGCGCGTACTGCATGCCAATCCCGCCTTTCTTTCGCTTTCCGGCTACGGATCCCTTGATGCCGTGATCGACGCCGGAGGCCCCGATGCCTTTGTCGAACGCGACGATGACGACCGGCTTTTCCTGCGCACGGCCGATGGCGGTCGGCTGCCTGTGTCTTTCCACCTGCAGGCTGTCTCCTGGAAAGGGGGACGGGCGCTTGCGCTGACGCTTCGGCCCGAACATGCCGGCGGCGACGGTCTCGACGCGCCGATCACCCTTGAACAGAACACAGCTAAGGACGCCCCGTCGAAGCTTCCGAGCGACGGCGATGTCGCGGAGCTGCACGCGATCCTCGACACCTCCACCGACGGCATCCTAATCCTTGACGAGAAACGCCATATCCGCTCGATTTCCAGTTCCGCCTCAGCGCTCTTCGGCGTCGAGAGCCAGGATGTGATCGGCGAGGATGCCGGCATTCTGTTTGCCGAGGAGAGCCATGGCGATCTGGAAACCCAGGTCAGTCGCCTGCTTGAGCGACGCGGCGGCGATGTTGTGCCCGAAGGGCTCGAGGTGATCGGGCGGGAAGCGGGCGGCGGCCTCATTCCGCTGTTCATCACGCTTGGGCGCCTGCCGCAGTCGGGCGGCGTCTGCGTCATCCTGCGCGACATCACCTCGCTGAAACGCCGTGAGGAGGATCTGCGGGCTGCCCGGCGCGAGGCGAAAGAGGCGGAAGAGGAGCGGGACACCGTGCGCTCGGCGCTGCGCTATGAACTGCGTCAGCCGCTCGATGCCATCATCTCCCTGTCGGAGACCATGGATCACCAGCCCTTCGGCACGCTCGGGGACAACCGTTACCACGCCCTTGCCCGCGAAATCACCGCCAAAAGCCGCCAGGCGCGCTCCATCGTCGGACGGCTGCTCGGCGAGCCGGAACCGGAGCAGAGCGCGCCGCCACAGGCCGAGGCGGAAACGCCGCCGGGCCACGAACCCCGCAGACCCGCCCCGCTGGCCGAGTCCAGCGCGCATGAAACCGCGCAGATCAACGAGGCGGTGGCGGAGGCCGTAAGCCTGGTGCAACCGCGTGCCAATGCGCGCCGGATCATCATCCGCGCGGCCCTTTCGCCTGCGCTCGCCAAGACGCCGTGCGACACCGAGACGCTGAAGGAAATGGCCTCCGAGCTTCTCAACGGCGCCGTACAGTTCACGCCGGCAGGCGGCCAGGTGGTCGTTTCCACGGCGGCCTCGGCAAGCGGGGAGACCGTGCTGCGCTTTCGCGACAATGGCATCGCTCCGGGCCGGCGAAGGGCCGGCGCTCCCCGCGGCCAGGGCAGGGAAGCGGAAAACCAGCACCAGCAAAAGGCGCGCAAGCTTGCCGAAGGCCTCGGCGCGCGCTTTCTGGTGCATGCCGTTCCGAGCGAGGGCATGCTGGTCGAGGTTTTCCTGCCCGTGAAGGAAGCGCGGCCGTTTCACTACTAGCGCATGCCGTCTTCTGCGTCCCGACGAACAAGCGCGCTTCCGGCAGGCCTTCCTGTTGCCGCCCGGAAAAGCTGCGGCAAGCGGACATATTGCGCATTTTGACGGCAGGTCATAAAACCGGTCGGAACTTGTCAACTTTGGCGCTCGAGAGAGCCTCCATCAGCGATGACCGGACAGCATGGCCCTTGACCTCGCCGAAAGCGCGACCTCTTCTCGTCGATCGCGACGACGCGCGCTCCGCCCCCTGCCGCTAGCGGCCGGCCTTATCTGCGCGCTGATGCTCCTGCCGCTGGCGGCGATCGTCTGGCTCGCCTTCTCCTCGGATTTTTCGGCGATCACCCATCTTGCGGAAACCGTCCTGCCGCGGGCTGCGGGCCGCACCTTCTGGCTTCTCGTTTTCAACGGGCTCGCCACCGGCTCCATCGGCGTGGTCGCAGCCTGGCTGGTTGTCTCCTTTGATTTTCCCTTCAGGCGGTTCCTGTCGGTTGCGCTCGTGCTGCCGCTTGCCATGCCGATCTATCTTGCGGCCTATGCCTTCGGCGAATTCTTCGATTTCACCGGTCCGGTCCAGACGCTTTACCGGGCCGTCTTCGGCTTTCAGTCGGCGCGGGATTATTATTTTCCCGACATCCGGTCGCTCGGCGGCGCGGTGCTGGTCATGTCGGGGGTGCTTTACCCTTATGTCTATCTGACGGCGCGCTCGGTGTTTTCCATGCAGGGGCGGAACGCAGCCGAGGTGGCGCGCACGCTCGGCGCCGGGCGGTTTCGGGTGTTCCTTTCCGTGCAGTTGCCCATGGCGCGGCCGGCGATCGTGGTCGGCCTCACCCTGGTGATGATGGAAAGCCTCAACGATATCGGCGCCGTACAGTATCTGGGCGTCAACACGCTCACCTTCTCGATCTACGAGACCTGGCTCAATCGCGGCAACCTCGCCGGCGCTGCCCAGCTTTCGGCGATCATGCTGGTCTTCGTGCTGGCGCTGATCCTGCTGGAGCGGATCGCAAGGCGCAATCAGCGCTACAGCGCCGGTCGCTCGGTGACCGGCAGGAGCGAGCGTCAGCGCCTCTCGGGGTTTCCCGCGTTTCTGGCAAGCCTTGCCTGCCTGCTTCCCGTCATCATCGGTTTTGCCATTCCCGCACTGGTGCTGGCCGACTTCGCCCTCAAACGGCTGGAGGACTTTCTCTCGGAACGTCTGCTTCAGGCGCTTTTCACCTCGCTTGCCGTTGCCGGACTTGCCGCCGCGATCGCCGTCATGTTCGGTCTGACGCTCTCCTATGCGGTCAGAACCTATCCGGACGCAAAGATCCGTTCGGTCACGCGGCTGGCATCGCTCGGCTACGGCATTCCCGGAACGGTGCTCGCCATCGGCGTGCTGATCCCGCTGGCCGGGCTCGACAACGCCGTGGACGGCGCGCTGAGGACCCATTTCGGTATTTCCAGCGGACTGATCCTCTCAGGCAGCGGCTTTGCCATTGTCTATGCCTGCACGGTCAGGTTTCTTGCCATGGCCGAAGGCAGCGTTGATGCCGGTTTCCAGAAGCTTTCACCGAGCCTCGACATGGCCGCCCGCACGCTCGGCCGCTCACCGGCGAGGGCTCTGTTTTCCGTGCTGCTGCCGAACATGCGCCCGGCGCTGTGGACCGCCGTGCTTCTTGTGTTCATCGAGACGCTGAAGGAGCTCTCGGCAACCATCCTGCTGCGTCCATTCAACTTCAATACGCTGGCCACCCTCGTCTATGAGGACGCCTCGCGCGCCCAGGTCGAGAGCGCCTCCGTCCCGGCGATCATCATCATTCTGGCCGGCCTGATCCCAGTTCTGCTGGTCTCCCGCGCCATGGACCGGCGGGCCTGACGCCCTCACCCACGGATCGCAGATTCCGTCTGGGCATTGAAGACATGGATGTGGCCGGCATCGACGGCAAGCGTTATCGTCTCGCCGGCTTTGACCCGCATCTGGCCATCCAGCACAACACGCAGCCGCGGGGCCGAAATCGCTCCGTCATCCTCGCCATCATCGCCGATCTCGCGCAGGCTGCCATCGGCAGCGCCGATGTCGATATGGGCGAGAAGCGTGGAGCCCAGATCCTCGACGAAGATGATTTCGCCGGTCACGGTGTTGACCGCACTTTCGCCATATTCCACCGGAGTGAACATTTCAGGCCGGATGCCGAGGATCACGCGGTCGCCAGCAGAGCGGCCGAGGCCCGGCCGTGCCGCAAGATCATCCTCACTGAACAGGAAATCGAATGGCCCGACCCTCGCATCCATGCCGCCGTCGGTTGCTGCCAGATCGGCGGCCATGAAGTTCATCGAGGGCGCGCCGATGAAGCCGGCAACGAAAAGGTTCGCAGGCGTATCGTAGAGCGCGCGCGGCGTGTCGAGCTGCTGGAGAACGCCGTGGCGCATGACGGCGACCCGGTCGCCCATGGTCATCGCCTCCACCTGGTCATGCGTCACATAAACGGTGGTGACGCCGGTCAGCTTCTGCAGACGGGCGATTTCGGTTCGCATCTGCCCGCGCAGCCGCGCATCGAGATTGGAGAGCGGCTCATCCATGAGGAAGGCCTTGGGATCACGCACCAGCGCCCGGCCCATGGCGACGCGCTGCCGCTGGCCGCCGGAGAGCTGGCCGGGTTTGCGCTTCAGGTGTTCCGAGAGCTCCAGCAGTTCGGCCGTCTTGCGCACCTTCTCCGCCAGCGCCGTCTTCTCAGCGCCGCGCACCCTGAGGCCGAATCCGATATTCTCCTCGACATTCAGATGCGGATAAAGCGCATAGGACTGGAAGACCATGGCGATATCGCGGTCACGCGGGGCGAGATTGTTGGCGATCACGCCGTCAATGATCAGCCGGCCGTCGGTGATATCCTCAAGGCCAGCGATCATCCTGAGCGCGGTCGACTTGCCGCAGCCGGATGGACCGACGAGGACCAGGAACTCGCCGTCCCTGATGTGAAGATCGAGATTGGCGATCGCGGCGAAGCCGTCCGGATAGCGCTTGCCGATGCCGTCGAAGATGATGTCTGCCATGCGCTTTCCCGCTCGTTCGTCGTCAGTTCAGGCCTGTCCGCAAAGCGGGCTCACGTCATGTAGATGCCGCCGGTGACATTCACGCCCTGCCCGGTCATGAAGCGGGCGGAATTGCTGGATAGGAAGACGGCCACATCGGCGACGTCTTCCGCCGTTTCCAGCCTGCCAAGCGGCGTCTGCGCGATGTAGTCGGCGATCACCGCCTCCGGCGTCATGCCGCGCAATTCCGCTTCCCAGGCGACCTCACGGTCCTGCATCGATGTCTTGACTAGCCCCGGGCAGATGGCGTTGACGCGGATGCCGTCACCGGCAAGCTCTTTCGCCAGCGCCTGCGTCCAGCCGAGCACCGCAAATTTGCTTGCCGAATAATGGGCGAGAAACGGCGCACCCACCTTGGCGGCAAGCGAGGCCGTATTGACGATCACGCCCCTGCCATTGGACTTGAAACGGCGGCCTGCAATCTGGTTGGTCAGAAAGATGCCGCGCGTGTTGACGTCGAAATTGAAATCCCACTCCTCGTCGGTCAGTTCCAGCGCGGGCCGCATGGTCGAGACGCCGGCATTGGCGAACAGCATCTCGAGGCCGCCAAGCTTGTCTTCCGCCTCCGCAAAGGCGTCCTCAACCGAACTGCGCTTGCGCACATCAACCGGAACGGCAATGGAACCGGTCTCGGCGGCGGTCTTTTCGGCGGCTTCGGGATTGATATCGCACAGAGCGACATCGACCTTCTGGCGCCTCAGCGCCTGGACAATGGCGCGGCCGATACCGGTGGCGCCGCCGGTGACGACGGCCTTGCGGCCTTCGAGCTCCGGAAAGATCGGGTGAGTCATTTTTCGTTCCCCTGCTTGTTTCGTTCGATCATATATCAACAAAAACATACACAACAAGAGAAAATAATGTTTGAATTTGTTCGATCTTGCTGCTACTCATGAAGTTCAGAATGGATCGGCCCGCCGCAGCCAAAGCGGCGCTGGCCGGTATCGCGATCATCTCGAAAGGAGCCGTCTTGCAGGGTGGGCAGGGAGAAAAGACCAAGGTTCTCGCGCAGGTGCGTCATGCGCGCATCCTCGATGTTCTCGCCGAATTCGGCGCGCTGTCGGTCTCCGATGTTGCCGGGCAGCTCAATGTTTCCGAGATGACCATCCGCCGCGACCTTGCCGAACTGGAAAAGGAAGGCAAGCTTGCCCGCACCCATGGCGGCGCGGTGCGCTCCGAACAGGCGGCAGAGCCCGTGCCCGCGCCGGCCGCAGCCCTTCCCGGCGAACCGTCCTTCCAGCTCAGGACCGTGAAGAACGCGCTTGCAAAACAGGCGATCGCAGCGGAAGCCGAGGCGCTTTCCGCCGGTGCGCGCACGATAGCGCTCGATGTCGGCACCACGGCTTTGCTGCTGGCCCGCCGGCTTCAGGACCGCCAGCACACCAAAATCTTCACCAGTTCCGTGCGCAACGCCTTCTTCCTCGGCGAAGGACTTGCGGAAGTCTATCTTCCGGGCGGGCGCATGCGCGGCGACGAGATGTCGATCTCCGGACCTTCGGCAATCGCGGAATTCGAGGCCCTCTGGTTCGACATTGCCTTCATCGGCATTTCCGGCCTGACCGAACAGGGCATCTACGACTATTCCTTTGACGATGCGGAGATGAAGCGCGTCTTCCTCGCCCGCTCGACCCGCAAGGTGGTTCTCTGCGATGCCTCGAAATTTTCCTGCATGTCGCTCGTGCATGTCGCCGATCTCGAGCAGTTCGATGTGCTGATCACCGACGCCGAGCCGCCGGCGGATATCGCCAAGGCGCTCTCAAAGGCCGAGGTGGAAGTCCGTGTCGCCAGTCCCGCCCGCAAGATGGCCTCCTGACCGCAATTTCCGGGTCATGCCGGACTGTTTTATTGAATGGAGTTTTTCAATGATTTTCGAGTTCTTCGGCGCCAAAAAGAAGGCGGTCATCGCCATGGCCCATATCGGCGCCCTGCCCGGCTCGCCGCAATACGATAAGGATGGCGGGCTAGACAAGCTGATCGCCGATGTTCTCGCCGATATCGAGAAGCTGCAGGCCGGCGGCGTCGACGCGATCATGTTCGGCAACGAGAACGACCGCCCCTATGTCAGGAAAGCGCCCGTCGAGGGCATTGCCGCGATGACGGCCGTGGTGCAGGCGTTGAAGCCCGAGATCAAGGTGCCCTTCGGCGTCAATTATCTCTGGGACCCGGAAGCGAGCGTGGCGATCGGCTCGGTGACGGGCGCGCGCTTCGTGCGCGAAATCTTCACCGGCGTCTTTGCCTCCGACATGGGCGTCTGGGCCCCCGATTGCGCCACGCCGGCAAGGCTTCGCGCCAATCTCGGCTCCAAGGACATGAAGCTCCTCTTCAACATCAATGCAGAATTTGCCCATCCGCTCGACCAGCGGCCCATCGCGCTCAGGGCGAAAAGCGCCGTCTTCTCCTCCATGGCCGACGCCATTCTCGTGTCCGGCCCGATCACCGGACAGCCGGCAGACCAGTCGGACCTGAAAACCGTCTGCGAGGCGATCGAGGAGGTTCCGGTCTTTGCCAATACCGGGGTCAACATCGACAATGTCGCCGACATCATGTCGGTGGCCGACGGCTGCATCATCGGCACGCATTTCAAGGTGGACGGCGATACCTGGAACCCGGTCGATCAGGATCGCGTCAGCCGGTTCATGGACAAGGTCGCAACGCTGCGCTGACCCGCGCCCGGAGGCTTCCATGGCTCATGTGATCGGTCTCGATATCGGCACGACATCCACGATCGGAATCCTGATCGAACTGCCGGCCCGGGTCGTGGGACTGGCCAGCCGGCCCGTCACGCTTTCCTCGCCGCATCACGGCTGGGCGGAGGAAGCCCCCCTCCAGTGGTGGGAAAATGTGCAGGCGATCACGCAGGAGCTTCTCGCGCTCGAGAGCACGGACCCCGCCGACATCGGCGCTGTCGGCGTCACCGGCATGCTCCCTGCGGTCGTGCTCCTGGACGAGGCCGGCAATCTGCTCCGCCCCTCCATCCAGCAGAGCGATGGCCGGTCGGGCCGCGAGGTCGAGGCCATGCGCAGGGAGCGCGACGAGGCCGCATTCATCGCCAAGGCCGGAAACGGCATCAACCAACAGCTCGTCACCGCCAAGCTGCGTTGGCTCGAGAAGCACGAGCCGGAGGTCTTTTCAAGGATCGCCACGGTCTTTGGCTCCTATGATTTCATCAATTTCAAGCTCACCGGCAAGCGCGCGGTCGAGCAGAACTGGGCGCTGGAAGCCGGATTTGTCGATGTTTCCAGCGGCGAACTGGATGAAGACCTGATAGCCTGGGCACATCTTCCGACAGGCGCCATTCCGCCGAAAATCGCCTCGCATGAGGTGCTGGGCGGATTGACCGAGGAAGCGGCGGCACTGACCGGCCTTCGCGCAGGCACGCCGGTTATCGGCGGCGCGGCAGACATGGTGGCCTCGGCCTTCGGCGCGGGCGTGCAGGACGCGGGCGACGTGCTTCTGAAATTCGGCGGCGCCGTCGATATCCTGACGGCAACCGACAAGGCGCGCCCCGATCCGCGCCTCTTTCTCGATTATCACCTGATCCCGGGCCTCTACATGCCGAACGGGTGCATGTCGACCGGCGGTTCGGCGCTCAACTGGTTCATCGCGACCTTCGCCGGCCAGGAACGGCTTGCCGCCGAGGCCGAAGGCATTTCGGTCTATCGCTACCTCGACCGGCTGGCCGAAAACCGCTCCGCCGGCGCGGAGGGCGTGGTGATTCTGCCCTATCTCCTCGGCGAGAAGACGCCGATCCACGATCCCGACGCGCGCGGCGTGATCTCCGGCCTGACGCTCTCGCATGACATCGGCCATCTGTGGCGGGCGCTTCTGGAATCCTACGCCTATGCGCTCCGGCATCATATCGACGTGCTCAACGACATGGGTCTTGAGACCACGCGGTTTCTGGTCTCCGACGGCGGTGCGCAAAGCGCCATCTGGATGCAGATCGTGGCCGACGTGTTGCAGCAGCCGGTGCAGTGCCTTACCGGCCATCCGGGCTCCTGCCTCGGCGTTGCCTGGACGGCGGCGATGGGGGCAAGGCTTGCGGATGACTGGGCGGGCGTTTCGGCCTTTGTCGGCCGGGGCCCCACGATTGCGCCTTCCGCCGCGAACAAGGCGGTCTATGATGACGCCTATGCCCGCTTCCGCGCGCTCTATCGGCCGCAGTCGTGACGGCAGGACGGAGATATTCTCACCCCGTCCCGAGGACAAGATTTCGGCGGGCGAAAAGGATCAGGCTCTGCACGTGGTTGGCGACCGAAGACCGCGTCGCCTCTGGATGTGGGCTTTCAGGAGGTTGTCCATTCGGAGCGGAGCGAGGAGACTGGAGTTACCACGCTTCAGCACTCACCGGAGGCTCCGAATGAACATTCACAAGAATGCCCGACTGACCCCGCTGCGTCGAGAGGAGATGGCTGTTGCCGTTCTGTCTGGCGCGCTCACGAAAGCGCAGGCGGCTTTAGTCTATGCCGTTTCCCACAAGATCGTGTCTCGTTGGGTCGAGCGCTTCAGAAAGCCCACTCGTCGCGCACGACAATCATCAGGTCGACCGGCGATATCATGCTATTCAGCGCTTAACGGCTTGCCGATAGACGCGGCGGCAGGAGCAGGCATGCTATCGGCTTCAAAGATCACCGTTTTACACCCGGGACCATCGCTCGAGCGGTTTCCATTGATCCCTGCTATGTCGCCTTCTCGAAATGAACGACCTCCGACTCGGGTTCGTAAAGGACACTCAAGCCTGATGATCGTGCTGCCATCGCCAAATCCGATTCTTCGCAACAAGTTGGTTGGTCGCGTTCTTCAAAGCCGCCGATTGAACGCCAGAATGCACCACTCACCAGAAATGAGGCAGCGGTTGCATCAGGGCTGAGAAGTCCGCCACCCTCCTGAATCCGACCATCCGTATATAAAAGTTTCGAACCGACGATCGCTGCGTCTGATGCTGCAGTCATCCTCGAATAGAGGGCTTTCAGCCAGTTCGGCATCACGACCGTATTATTGGTCAGGAACAGAAGGTGTTCGCCTTTTGCGGTCTTTGCTGCATTGTTGCAATTGCCGAGAAAGCCCATATTCTGAGCTGCACGAGCAACGCGCAGCCCCGGAACCATCTCGGATGCGTGGACTGTCTCGTCGGTGGATCCATCATCTGCGAGAATGACCTCATAGGTGATACCGCTGGCTTTGCCAGCAAGCGCGACGGAGGCAAGACAGGCGCGGGTCAGAGACCATTTATTGTAGACGGGGACGATCACGGAAACACCAATCGTCTGATCTTCGTCATATTCTGGAAAAGATACGTCTGGCGCGTTCTGGCAATAGGAAACAATGAGATCGAGCGGCAGGACCTTCGCTTTATCAAGTGCCCGCAAATAGGATGACCTGTTCGCTTCGCAGCTGAAATTCTCCTCGACCAGGCGTCGCCCGTTCTTTGAAAACTTGTCCCAGAGTTCATGATCCGGGTATAGTTTGATGACAGCATCCGCAAAAGGACTTGGGGTATCTGCAACAAATGTGTGAATATCGTTTTCGATATGCATGCCTTCTGCTGCGATCGAAGTGCAGACCGTCGGTATGCCGCAGCCCATCGAAGCGCCGACCTTGCCCTTGATGCCAGCGCCATAGTTCAGTGGCGCCACGGCCAACCGATAGCGTGACATCGCGCTTTCGATATCCTCGACATAGCCGACGAATCTGACCCCTGGCTCATCTGCAAGGTCGATGATCTCCTGCGGCGCCTCGGAACCCAGAATATGGAACTCGACATCCGGCAGGGCGGCGTGAATGGCCGGCCATATCTTCGAAACGAACCAAATCGCAGCATCAACGTTCGGAGAATGACCGAAGCCGCCCAGAAAGAAGATATGCTTGCGCTCTGCAAAGCTCTTGGAATGCCGGTCGATCGGGCTATAGAGCGCAGGGAAGACCGAAAACCGTGCGGCGGGGATTTCGTTGACGAGATAGGGCAGCTCGGCGGGACTGACCAGGACATTGTGGTCAGCCTTCCTCATGACCGAAAGCTCACGCTGTTTGATATTCTTCGCACGTTTGAGCGCTTCGGAATCGCGGGAGAGTTCCGCACCCCTGAACTCTCGCAGGAAATTAAGATCGGGGGCATGGAAAATCACCCGCGCATTGGGGGACGCATTGCGAATGTGTTCAATTGTCTGCTCGAACACATCAATACGGAAAACGTAAAACACACCAAAACGATGGCCCTCAAGGCGCAAATAGTCGGAACCACGTTGGAACCCCCTTTCCCGGGTGATAACCCTTACACCCATGTCATCAAGATCTTGCAGGTACGGAGAGCGGGATTTCATATCGATCGGAATAAAGGTCACGTCGAAACCGATCATCACCAGATCCTTAAGTATTCCAAAGGTGGCCTTCTCGCCGGCGGAGACATTCGGTTGCGGAAAACGGGCATCGATAACAAGGATTTTTTTGGGGTCCATCAAAAAGGGAGGATCTTCTCTATGTGAGAGACTCGACAGACCTACAGCAGACATCGCTATGGATGCGCTGACTGCTTCTTTTACCTCATTCCATTCGGAAAGAATTGATCTTGGCGTGCATTTGCGAAGCGATCGTCTGAATTTCCTGATCCTCTTTTGGGAAAGAATAGGCTCTGCGGCAAGCGCGATATGCAGCAGTCGCCGGATTATCATAGACGTTATCGGCTGCAAGGGCCGTTGATAGGCTTTGTAGAGCCGCGATGCCAGAACGTCTGCAGTTTCCTGCATGAAAGCTGACCGGTGTTCTGCCAGTCCGAGTGCTTCGGCAAGGTTTTGAAGGTCTTCCTTGTATTTCTCATTCTCCTGTTCAAGAGCGGCCATTCTGTTTTGGGCCGCTGGCAAATGAACGAGGGCTTCCTCAACCGAAGTCCGTTCAAAATAGGCACTGCTGGGCAAAGCGGGCAGATGGTCATTCGAAACTATGGCTACGATGTTCAGGGAGCGTGCAAGGCCGGAACTTGCTTCGATACGGCCCTCGCCTTGACGGTCGAAACTCAGAAATTCTTGCCCGGCAGTCGTCGTTTCGCTGAGAATTACGGATCCGACTACAGACCTTTGACGGAACAAAATCGAATTCGAGAAATGTGTGGACAGCAGCGTTTCGAATTCATCGTTTGTCAACCTGCGCGCATGATTCGGATCTGGCGCGTCGCCGGGAGGCGAATAGATATCGTGGTTAGGTAGATTGATGAGAGCGAAACCACCCGGTCGCAGAACCCTCTTTATTTCATTCAAAAACTGCGCTTCGTCAGACAGAAATTCGATCGTTCCAAAAGAAACAACGCAATCGATGGAGTTATCATCAAGCGGGATATGCTCGACGCTCCCTAGTTTGAACTCCAGATTGTCCGCTTGATAGGTTGAGCGAGCGCGCTCGACCGAAATCTGATCAAGCTCAACACCGATGACGGAACGTGCGACCTGAGAGAGGCAGGCCGATCCATATCCACCCCTGGAGACGATATCGAGCACATCCCGGCCTCTGCAGAGCGCCCGCGCGAACAAGTAGCGATGGAGGTGCTCGACCTCCTGCTGCCCCTCTATTTCGGAGGAGTGTCGCTTATCGGCCCATTCAAGAACTCCGCCAACCTTCGGTTTCTCAAATACTTCACCCATTCGTCACACCCGATGTATTTCGCATACTTGCCAGAAATCGCGGATCAATGGTTGCTGACAGTCGACCCGTAAGGCGTCATCATGATCGAGACGACATTGTCGCGTCCAAACCGCTCGATGATTGCTTGCTGCACATCGTTGTCGGCCAGAAACAGCACAAATCCCCCGCCGCCGGCGCCAAGCAGCTTGCCGCCCCAGGCTCCCATTTCCTTACCGGTCAGGTAAATATCATCAATCGCCGAATTCGAGACCGTATTGCCAAGCTGTCGTTTCAGGTTCCAGCCATGATCAAGCAACTCGCCAAAGCGTTTGAGTGCAGCGACATCCTCTCCCGACGCCTCAAGTATACCGCCCCCTATACGAGTCATTTCATACATTTCCCGGAGGTAGGTTTCATTGGCGCCGGACTTGGTGCGGGTTTCCTGCGAAGCCAGGACCGCGCTGGCGCTTCTTTGTCCGCCCGTATAGACCAGCAGCATCGATGAATTGAGTAGGCTAAGGCGGCTGGTCGTCACCCTGAGGGGCTCAATGGATATTGTTTCCCCTGCAAACTCATACCGCGCCAAACCGCCGAATGCTGCATGGACCTGATCCTGGATGCCGACTTGCTCGTTGAGAATCGTCTGCTCCATATATATGGCCTGACGTGCGAGCTCGTACCGCGTCAGCTCAACGCCGCGCATTTGATGAAGAAGATTTATAAAACCGACGGTAAAGGCCGACGAGCTTCCCAGCCCGGTGCTGCCCGGAAGATCGGACATCGTCGCGATGTTCAACGGCCGGTCCCACTCATAATGCTTCAGGGACTCCCTGATAACCGGGTGCTTGATCTCTTCGACGTCGTCCACGCTTTCCGTCGTTCTGTAGGTCACCCGGAATCTCTGTTCGGCGATGCCTGCCAGAGGCAGCGCTTGAATGTAGATAAACTTGTCGATCGTACCGCCAAGAACCGCGCCCGGATACTTGCGAAAATACGCAGGATAATCGGTCCCGCCGCCGAGAAAGCTGGCACGCAGTGGTGTTTTGCTGATCCACATGAGATTTTAGTCCTGTTTCTTGAATTGCCGTGCCACCAGTTCGAGAAGAGATCCCCCCGGATAGTGAATTCCACGAATACCGGCCGCTTCGGCTGCGATGACGTCAGATTGCGCGTTACCAACCATCAGACTTGCTTCTTTTTTGACGGGGAAGGCTTCCACCAGATCAAGCAACATGCCTGGAGCCGGCTTACGCCGTGGGCTATTCTGCCTGTATTCAGCAAGGTCGGCCTGTGGATGATACGGGCACCATTCGATCGCATCGATATGAGCGCCGATTTCGAAAAGCGATGACTGCATCGCCCGATGAAAATCAAGGACGGCCTCTTCCGAATAAAGACCACGCGCGACGCCAGCTTGGTTTGTCACCACGAAAACATAATAGCCGGTTTCATTGGCAAGCTTGATTGCCTCCCGGGCACCGTCGATCCATTTCAGGTCAGTGACCTGGTGCGTGTAGCCGCTATCGTAATTCAAAGTGCCGTCGCGGTCCAGGAACAGCGCCGGCCGTCGTCGCGCTTCTTCGAGCTCTTGCTGGGCGCGGGAATAGCTCTCCGGAACGCCGATATCAATGAAATAGCGGCCTTTGGGCGCCAGATCCGCAGCGACGCGACCTGCAGCCACCAGGGGCGCCAATATATCAGTCTCTAGCGAGACAGCTTTATTAGCCGGGATCGCCTCTACGATATCCCTGCTGATGCAGTAGACGCCTGCATTGATATATCCCGGCTGAGCTCCTGACTGCGCATCTTTTTCGCGAAAGGCGACCACGCGACGCCCCTCAAATTCGACCCCCCCGAAGCGCGACATATCATCCACAAATTGCAGCAGGATCTGAACGCCGACATCAGGCTCCGCCTGTCTGATCTTTTCCCACTCAAAACTGAACCGGGTCAGATCGGCATCAATCCATGTGTCGCCATTCAACAGGAGGAAGCTCTCGGCTAGGTCAGGTAGCGCAAACCGAAGCGCGCCCCCGGTGCCAAGCGGAGCAGGTTCCACAAGGACCCTGAGCCGAGCCCCGAACAGATCCCTGCCATCATAACAATCCCTGATCTGCTCACCGAAGCGGCCTGCAAGCAGGAGGATTTCGGAAACGCCGTAACGTGCGACCTCCTGGATGAGCGTGTCGAGAAACGGTTTGCCGTTGACAGGCAGCATCGGCTTCGGCGTTGTTCGCGTCAGAGCTCCCAGCCGCGTCCCCAGACCGCCGCAGAGGATTATGGCTTGGTTTGACAAAGTTCTGCCTCGATGAATGCACAAATGAGATGACCAACTGCAATATGCACTTCCTGAATGTGATTGGTTTTGTCGTGCGGCACGGCTATCAGAACGTCCGAAAGCGGCTCCATCTTTCCGCCGCCGCGGCCCGTCAACCCGATCGTGGCGAGACCCAGGCTCCGCGCGGTCTCAAAAGCCTCCACGACATTCGCACTGTTTCCGCTTGTTGAAAGTCCGAAGACGACATCGTTTTTCTGTGCGAGACCGCGAAGTTGACGCGAAAACACCTTTTCGAAGCCGTAGTCATTGCCGATCGCAGTCAACGCGGATGTATCGACCGTAAGGGACAGAGCCGGAAGCGGATTCCTGTCGATGAGAAAACGCCCCATAAGCTCTGCTGCCAGATGCTGAGCATCCGCCGCTGAACCGCCATTGCCGCAAAAGATGATCTTGCCGCCGTTTCGCAGCGACGAAATGCAGAGTTCTGCGGCACGATCAATGTCGGCAGCAAGCACGTGAGAAGCCTGTATGGCTTTTTCTGTTTCAGAAAAATACGTCATGATGTCATCATGACGTCCTGATTGCTTAATCGGTTGATTCATATTAGCTATTCCTGATTCTGACAGTTTGTTCGAGCCCCGTTCCTTTAAAAGAAGCTTTTAAGGCGTGGGCGCCATAACTTCAATTGAGATAGAGCCGTTACCCTGCACTCCGAATGTCCATTCTTCAGCTAGAGTGGACGGGTTCTGAGCCGTTTTTTTTTCGGACCAACCGCGCCCCGCGACTCTTCTACTTTCTTGCCTTTCATGCAGCCCGCCAAGTCTTCAGTGTATTTCTTAAGCCAAAATACTTATTCGGCCTTGAAAATAAAACATCTACAGCGGCGAAAACGAAAATGGCGACCAGAAGCCGCATAATTCATGCAGATATTAGAGAATCGCGTGCAAAAAGTGGAGGTTGGTTCTGCATCCGGACGAGCGAGGAGCAGGCCACGCAATGATCCTTAAATTATAATCAAAGCCCCTGCAGCATTGCGTTTCGCTTATTCTTCCTTCGACGATTGAAGGGGAGCAGAATATAACCTGCCATTGTAAACCGCTCCGCCAGACTGCATCCACTGTTTGGACGGGTCGGCTCCTTCTTGTCTAGCAAATTACGACCCGTGTTGTTAAAGGCTCGTAAGGCTGCGGCCATCGAATGAAGCTTCTTCTTTCTTCTTTTATTGTAGGGTAAGACGATATAAGAAAGCGCAGATGCTCTGCCCTTCTTACGTTTATCAACGATGCCTTTAGACGTTGCCGATGAGCCAAATTTCCTTTTGCTTTCAAGACGCTGGATAGCAATTTCGAGATTGAATCTGTACTGATCCAGTTCTGCCTGAAGCGCCGTCGCACGCTGTTCCTTCAGCTGCGAGTTCTCTAAGGCCTGAACCAGTTGTCCACGCAGCTGTTCAAATTCCTCATTTTTTGAAGCGAGCACCGCACTAGACTGATCCAGCTCTGACTGAAGCTCCGCGACCAAGGTTGCTTTTTCGTCGATTTCCTTTTCGAGCGCTTCGTGCTTTGCGGCAAGCTCGGAATTTAGTTCGCTAAGTTTCTTGCGCTCTTCGGCTTGAGACATAAGCCGCTCAACTGCAGCCCAGCTCTCCTCGCCGATCTTCTTCTGCACATTATTGCCGGCAGAGGCTTCTAGGGCGGTGATTCCGTATCGGGCGATGTCAGCAGCAGCGATATTCAGCAAAGGCTGCTGGCGAATGGGAAAAGGAGCGACGCCTAGAACGGGAAGCAGAGGAGGGATTTTGATGCTTGGAGCAATACGGGAGGCATACTCGCCCTCGGCCTCTTGCACTGAGGTACAAAAGTTGCAGGGGATACCTATGCTCGCAGAAAAGTCACGCCACTTGAATTCCAGATCGATATCGCCGCTGTCCCAGTAAGCAAACGGTATGCCGTAGGCAACAGCCGCAATGGCGGCATGCAGAGAGGCTGCAAGTACGAAATCCGCAGAGGTCAACTCATCAATGAAAGCTTCCAGAGCCAAGCATGATTTCTCAATGGCGGGACGAAGCACAGAGTCACAGCCACTCTCATCTAGGAGTTCCTGATCGGTTTTAGTGCTGTTGAAATGAGGAACAAGCAGCCTCCGACCGGTTACGTTATGTCGTTTTTGGGGCGTATAAAGAGCCGGCAGGAGAAGGCCAGGATCCCCGATAGGAACGCTCGCTCCTAGCTGGAGGATAGAGCGACTGAGCGGCCCGCGCACGCTAAGTATCGTACATTCCTCTCTGGCGTTCAGCGACAAGCTTTCCTCGGAACGCATTCCGCAGCCCCACATGGCAACCATATCTCCATGCGTTCCCGTCATCGTGATGTCGCTCTGCTGGTCGCGGCCAATGTGATTATCATCGAGAGCGCTTCCGACTACGCGCACCAATTTTGCTGGAAGCCCTACACCGTAAAACAGCTTCTCCCTGAAGTACTCCGTCAGGAAATCGCCGAAATTTTGAGTCGCCTTGTCGTGGCGCCAGTAGGGCATGGCATCATTGATCATCTTGCTTTCTTCCGAAACTGAGCTTTAGGACGCTCCACGCAAGAGCGCCATAAGTTAAAGACCCAAATTTGTTTGCCATTTCAGAGCTAGCTCGCCTCTGACAACGAATCTATGCGTGATCTGTAGTAGCCATTCGCCACCTCTGCCGGGAGGCCAGACATAAGGCGGGCTAGGTTCTCCACACCGCTCGTTGAGTTGCCGACAAAGCCACGAATCCAAGTAAGGAATCCGTATAGTTGGCCATCATTCTCCAGACTGGAAACGGACTGAAGAAAGATCGAACCAACTGATGCCACCTCTGCGGCTACCCCGTCGTCACAACTATTGCTTTCTATTCGCCACACCATGTGTCCGAGCAATGCAATGGCGCATTCCTGTGTCAGAGATTGCAGAGAAAACCGCTCGATATTTCCCTTGAAAACCTCCCACATAGCCCCATAACGCCGAACTTGGGAAGACGACCATGACGAAGTCGAGATACTATCGGTTCTGTTTCGATATCCAACCACGATATTTGGCAAGAACAGAATATTGTTGGATGCCGAAAATAAAAATGGTGCATGGCACAAATCTTCGTGCTCTCCATTCGGATATTCAAGACCTGTTTCTTTATAGAAGGCATGGTCGATGAGCACGCCCCATGCGCGCATCGGCAGATAGTAATCGTCACTCACCCCCATCGCCGCCCGGAAGGCCTCCACTCCGCTGATAAAACCGCCACCAGCATTAAGCTTCTTGGCTGCGTATGCGGCGTCCCGCTCGGAAGTCGAGCCATCATTGAATACGTTCACACAGGACCCAATAACGATTTGAGCTTTAGACGCGAGGGCATTTTTCGTCAGCAAAGAAAGCGCTGACATATCGATCATGAAATCGTCAGAATCCAGGAAGAAAATATATTCCCCAAGCGCATGCTCAGCCCCCGTGTTTCGCGCCGGTCCCAGCCCTTGGTTTTGAGCATGCGTGATGATTCTGATACGGCTATCGGATTTCGCGAATCTCTCGGCAATCTTTCGGCTGTTGTCAGGTGATGCGTCATCAACCAGAATAATTTCAAGGTTGGGATAGTCTTGCTCGACAACACTCTTCAGACACGCTTCCAGATAGGCCTCAACTCCGTAAAAAGGGATTATGACAGAAATAAGGGGTGTGACGTCGGAAAGTGTCCGGCTCGCTGCCTCATCATTGGCCAGAGGGGGACCAAAGAGGTTGGCCATGGCCAGATGATTTTTTTCAACATAACGTTTCTGGACGAAGTCCGTCTCCTGACGCAATGTTTCAAGCAGTTCGGGGGTCGCGACCAATTCGTCGAGCAGCCCTACAAGGGCGTCAATTGTCTCAGCCTTGTGAAAACGGCTGTCTGTCTCAATGCCCGCTGCGCCAGCGCTGGTGCAAACAAAAGGCATGCCACTGATCATCGCTTCGACAGTTTTGATTTTGATGCCCGTTCCGCCGCGCTCGGGATTGATCACGACGTCACATTCGGCAAAGAAATCCGAAACATCACCGACGCGCCCTAACATGACGGGTTTGGCCGCTTTCAGTAGACGGGATCCGTCCTTCACCGTGCCAGCAAAATCATCACAAATACCGCCGGCGAGAACCACTTCGCTATGTTCTTTTAGCGCGGGACGTAACAGCCATGCCTTCAGAAACAGAGCGACATTCTGCTCGTTAATTCCGTTATGCGATCCCATATAGCCAATTCTCAGCTTCTGGTTTCGCTTGGGCGTCTTCTCAAAGGAAATGGCGGGCAATAGCGGCGGGACAATCGGGACCTTCCGGTCGTCGTCGACCAGCTTACGAAAAAAAGCGGCCTCCTGTTCCTGAAGGGCGACAACTACGTCCGAGCGAAGACATGCTTGCTTTTCGCCACGCCAGTCGAGACTCGCCCAGCCTTGCTCCCCATACCCCTCAGTCATCATCCGCCTGTTGCGGTCGGTGAAGGAATCGTGCGTAAAAAGGACTTTTTCGGTATAAGCTGACAGTCGATCAAAAACTGCAGACATGAATGGATAGTTTACGACGGCCACATCATACGCATAGCGCGAGGCCATATCCTCAACACTCTCTAGAAGCTCGACGCCGCACCAGTCATCAACATGAATGTTCAGGCCAGAACTGTTTACGCCATACATGCGTGAACGTAGCGGCACCTTGAGATAGAGATCGCAATAGGTTGCAGGTCTATTTTCGTCTTCGCCTGATACAATGCCCTCGTCAACGGCATAATATACGACGTGAATGCGATAGCCGGCTGAACGCAAGTAACGCAACCAGGCCCTCATATTTGTCGTGTTGCCTTCCTGTCGCTCAAGATGAAAGCTCGTTACGAAGAGAGCGGTTTTCTGCCGCTCTAACGTGAACTCTCCTTTGTCATCAAGGATGTCATCAGGTGTGATATTTGCCCGCGCTCCGTCAGGAGTGATCCAGCGCCAGCAATCTTTCTTCTTAACAGGGGAATCACGACAGATGTCATAGTATGGAATAAAATCAATTCTTTCTGATAAATTGTATTTATCTATATAGTTCCAAATGCTGAATTCGCTTTCAGGAGACCTGCATTCAAGTAAAATAAAATCAATATTATTATTTAATTCACAGATTTTATGAAGGCACTCGATAGTGTTTTCGATTGATTTTTTTGGGATTCCGCGACGTATATCTGCTAAAATTATTTTTTTAACTTCATCATTAGTCACTTTTATTCACCTCATATAGAAATTTAGTTATTTTTACTTTTGCTATCGAACGACATATGACGAAGTGCGATTTTATTTAAAACGCCGATTTGAATTCGTGATTTAGACGATGTTTGCTTGATGTTGCAAGCATGGGTTTTCAATCGTCTTTCCCTGAGCTTCTTCCACTGCTCCAGAATCTCATTTCCTCTGCCGGAGGAATCATCCGCCGAAAACAGATCTCCGAGGAACTCATGGTTAACCGCATCGCCTGCCAGAACAGCTCTGTCGCCGGCGCCATCCATGGCATTTCTGCGTGAAGCGCTGCAGCGATCTCATCAGCGCGTGCCTCGCTCCCGACCTCCAGCACCTGCACGCCGGCATTCAGTACTTCGATCGCCTTGCGGTCACACCCAGAGGATCGCGATCGCCAACATCATCACCGGCCGCGTCGGATGCGAGCAATGCGGCACATGCTGGTCCGCAGCACCGAGCGAGATCTATGTTCTCGCGTTTGAAGTGCCACACAAGGGCAGCTTCATCAAGCTTGGCTATTCGCGCGATCCGGAAAGCCGCTTGCGCTATCAGTTGGGCATTCCGGGTTCCGTTGAGGCCACGGTCCTGTATCGGTTTCCCATGCGGACCGGCCATATCGCCCAGAAAACGGAAAAGGCCATGCACGGCAAACTGAAGCAGCGTTTTCCGGATTGGGTCATCCCCTGCAACGAACTCGCAGACTGGATCAACGTCAAAACGGAAATCTATCGGGCAGACATACTCCCGCATGTGCTCACACATCTCAAAGCGGCAACCGCAAACCAGCAAACTTCGCCACGGTCAGGAAAGCCGAGATCTTCCGGATAGACATGCCATTCTGGAACAGTTTTCCAGGAATGGTTTCAAAACGCCCGCATGCCGGTTCCGATAACCAGATATGGGGCATTTTCTGGAATGTTATTCCAGAACAGCATTGCGTTGCGTCGCCGTCACCCGCCGTTCCGGATACCGCTTAGCGTTTCGGAACGAGGCCTTTGCGGGACCCTATGCTGAACATCCGGAATGAAAACCGGCAAGCGCCGACGCAACCGTAGTTCCGCTCCGAATGGACTACCGGAGAGCGCATCGCCGTCCTCCGTTTTCATCTTGCTTCGGTCCAATAATCACAAGGAGGATCCGCCATGACGGATCACGCACCACGCCCCGCATGGGCCGCATATGGCGAAGAGCTCATCCGCCGGCTCCGCCGAAACCCGCTGCTGGATCGCTACCCTGGTCGCTCGGTCAACAAATGGAACAGCGTTGGCCCGCATAGAACACAAGAGCATGCGCAGCCAGGTTTGCTCGATTTTCTCAACAAGCGCGCCCCGTCCTATGTGGACGAGGAAAGCGACGAGGCGAACTTCACCGGTTACCCTGATTTCGACGGTGATGCGCTTGATATTTCCATGTCTGAGGAGGACAGCCCATCACCGATGCAGCCGATTCCGCACCCGACACTCTCGTTGGCACTGAAACTTGCAGCCACTTTTGGCAGCGAGGATGCGTTCATCGCCTGCTTTGGCGCGGCCAGTTCTGTCGTCGTGTTAGGGAATATCGAGCCGCAGGAAGTGGCCCTCGCGCAGGATCTCCTGACACTGATCGTCATGCCACCCGGATGGATTGTGGCCTCCGAGGCGAGAATGCTCAAAGGCGAGCCGAACGCGCTCTGCCTGCTTGCTCCCGAGATCACCAATGGGCGGGTTGCTGAACGTGTACTCAATATTTTCGGATCCGACATCCGCACCGCATTATCGCTTCCTGATCGTCTGTTTGTCCTGCTTCCCAGCGGATGCGAGTTCCCGCCTGATCTGAAACAAGCCCTGCCTGCGCCAGTGCCGATCGCGCCACTGAGCCGGTCGATCTTTGGCGAACATCTGCGTTACAGCCACGGCCTTGCCGATGGAAAAGACCACGCCGCCTTACTTGAGCGGCTTCCGGATGAAAAGGCCCTCACGGAACTGCCTGGCTCGGTCCTGTCCGCTGCACTGCGTGCGCCAACGGCACGCGGGGTCGTGGACCGGCTGTCATCGGCAGCGGAGAAATCATCGAAGAGGCAAAAACCAGACGGTCCTCGGCTGGAGGATATGGACGGCAACAGTCCGGCCCTGCAGGCGGCGCGGCAGTTGGTCGCCGACCTCGCCGCATGGAAGGAGGGCACGTGCGAATGGTCGGAACTGACGCGATCCCTGATTCTCCACGGTCCTGCGGGAACCGGAAAAACCTGGCTGGCCCGCGCCATGGGCGCAAGCGCCGGGATTTCTTTCGTTCAGGGTTCCTTTGCCGAGTGGCAGAGCGCCGGGCATCTCGGGGACATGTTGGCGGCCATGCGCCGGGCGTTCGCGGGGGCGATTGCAAAGAAACCCTCGATTTTGTTCATCGATGAGGTCGACGCCGCCGGCAGCCGCTACGACACGGATAATCATAACAGTTCATACAGGCGGCAGGTCATCAACGCCGTTCTTGAGCAGATCGATCTGCTGATGCGCGAGGAGGGTGTTCTCCTGATCGGCGCCTGCAATGACATCGCCGGCCTTGATCCCGCCATCCTGCGTCCCGGACGTTTCGACCGCAAGGTCCAGGTCCCGCTGCCTGGAAAGGCCGAGATTGCGGGCATTCTCAGATCCCGGCTTCCGGCGGAATTCTCATTTTCAGATATCGATGACCTGGCGCGAGCCGCAATCGGCATGACCTGTGCCGATGTGGATGCCGCCGTCAGACAGGCAAAGTCGATCGCACGCGGCCAGAAAAGGGCGCTTGAGTTCCACGACCTCCGCACGCTCATCGGCTATTCCCACTCCGAGGCCGATCAGGCGCTCGATTGGCGCATCGCACTGCACGAGTGCGGTCATGCCATCGTCGCCACCGCGCTCGCGCTCGGCCCGGTCACGCGCATCATGCTGGAGCCGCTGGGCGGCGAAACCGTGACGCAGAACCGTCGCAATCAATCCCTGCTGCGTGATGTCCACGCTGAGATCGCGTGCCTGATGGCCGGGCGGGCGGCGGAGCGTCTCGTCCTCGGCGAGGTTTCGGCAGGTGCGGGTGGCAGCCGGCAGTCGGATCTTGCCCGAGCCACGAACATGGCCCTGCAGATCGACCATCAGCTGGGGCTTGGCGCCTATGGTCCGGTCTGGCGTGGTGATGCCGACGGACTTGCACTTCATGACCCCGCCCAGAGACAGCGTGTCCAGCAGCGTCTCCTGAACGCGGAGACGCTGGCCACCGGAATCCTTCAGCGCCATCAGCCCGAGCTGGAAGCAATGGCAAAAGCGCTGATTGAGGACCGCGAACTGGTCGGTAAACGTCTGGAGAAAATGCTCGAGAGGATCACGCCGGATACCGGCATCCTGGAAGTCAGTACGAGAGAAACGGCTAATGACAAGGAAACGAACCAGCCACGATAGCGAACGCCGGCTTCATCGGCTACGGTAGGAAAGGCAGAGTCGGAAAACCAGAACAAGAAAGCGCAGCCTCGACTTTCGTGCCAGAATGTACCTTGAAATGTACCTCAACCAATCCTGGAAAGAAAACCATGAATAAAATCATGATCTTGGGACGAGGTAATGGCGGACAGAGAGGGATTCGAACCCTCGATACGGTTGCCCGTATACACGCGTTCCAGGCGTGCGCCTTCGACCACTCGGCCACCTGTCCGTTCAATGCCTGCTTCGGCGAAGCCGAGCGGCGGGAACGGCGCGATATATACCGATGCCGTGGCGATGATCAACCCGATTCTGACAGATTTTTGAATTGTTTCCAAAGAGGCGCAAGGCATAGACGCAAAGTGCCGCAGGCATGGCGGCAGGGCTGAATGGCGCCGGGCGCGGCGAGAAAGCGCAGGCTGCGACCGGTCTGTCGCAAAGGCCGTCTTGTTGCGGCGCGTTTCGTTTCTTATCTGAAGACCAGGATTCGTGGCCTGCCGGGCTTCGGTTGCCCTTGTGGCGGGGAACCGGACGTTCGGTTTATCCGTTCCATCGGATCGGCGCAGAAAGCGCGTTTTCGCTGAAATGCCCTTTCGCTCCGTCCTTTTGTTGTTTGACGCATGTTCGCCAGGGCCGGGGAATGCCGCCTGTCGGCGAGATGTTCCAGGGAGACCTTCATGTTTCTTTCCGCCTTCAACAGGGAAAAAACCGTCATGCCGACGCCGGAAACCGCGCTGGCCGGCCGGCCGGCCCCCATCCCGACCGCACAACGCCATTTCGTCAACGGCCGTCCGCTTTCACCGCCTTTTCCGGCCGGCCTGAAGGAAGTGCAGTTCGGCATGGGATGCTTCTGGGGGGCCGAGCGCCTCTTGTGGCAGACGCCGGGCGTCTACGTCACCGTGGCAGGCTATGCAGGCGGACTTACGCCAAACCCGACTTATGAGGAGACCTGCACCGGCCTGACCGGCCATGCCGAGGTTGTGCGCGTCATCTATGATCCCGCCGAAGTCAGCCTCGAGAATCTTCTCATGCTGTTCTTCGAAGCCCATGACCCGACACAGGGCATGCGCCAGGGCAATGATATCGGCACCACCTACCGCTCGGCCATCTATCTTGAAAATGCAGACGAGCTTGAGCTTGCCAGGTCCGTGCGCGACCGCTTCCAGCAGGCACTTGAAGCGAATGGCCGCAATGACCGCATCACCACCGAAATTGCGGAAGCCGGGGCTTTCTACCCGGCGGAAGACTATCACCAGCAATATCTCGCCAAGAACCCGGCCGGCTATTGCGGCCTGAAGGGCACCGGCGTCTCCTGCCCGGTCGGCTGAGACGAACCGGCGAGAGAATGCCCATGCCAAGGGAGCGCCGCCGCGCTCCCTTTCGTTTTTTTGACACCCCCCTGCCCCGCTCTCCACCGTCATGCTCGGGTTGTCCAGGCCATCCGGGCACGTTTCAACGCGACGAACGCACCGGACGTAGAATATTTTAAATACAATACGTTACGAAACGCAGATGCTGCCTGTGCGGAATGTGCACGCCATTTTTGCCCAAGGGGTAAATTTTGTGATGAAATTTTGTCGAAGCCGTGCAACGATGACCTCCAATCCGGCCGGTCGCGGCCGGTCGTGTTCAGGAGGGGGCATCGCGCCTGCCGCCGAACAGGGTCCATGAGCACACTCAAAGGGAACAGAGCAGCGTTATGAAGAAAACTATCCTGAGCCTTATCGCCCTTGCCGCGATGTCGACGACCGCACTGGCCGATTTCAAGCCGGCGCTTGTCTACGGAACCGGCGGCAAGTTCGACAAATCCTTCAACGAGTCGGCCTATAACGGCGCCGAAAAGTTCAAGGCCGATACCGGCGTCGAATATCGCGACTTCGAGCCGACCGGCGACGCCCAGGGCGAGCAGGCGATCCTCAACTTCGCCTCCATGGGCTTCAACCCCGTCGTCGCCCTTTCCTTTGCCTGGAAATCCGCCGTCGAGAAGATCGCCCCGCAATTCCCCGACACCGAGTTCTACATCGTGGATGACGTGATCGATGCGCCGAATGTCCAGTCCGTGGTCTTCAAGGAAGAACAGGGGTCCTATCTCGTCGGCCTTCTGGCGGCGATGAAATCGGAAACCGGCGCGGTCGGCTTCGTCGGCGGCATGGATATTCCGCTGATCCACAAATTCGGCTGCGGCTACGCCCAGGGCGCCAAGGCCGCAAACGGCGACGTCACCATCCTGCGCAATTTCGTCGGCACCACCGGTGCCGCCTGGAACGACCCGGTCACGGCCGGCGAACTGACCAAGAACCAGATGGACCAGGGCGCCGACGTGATCTATGCGGCGGCCGGCGCCTCCGGCCTCGGCGTGCTGCAGGCTGCGGCCGATGCCGAGGAATATTCGATCGGCGTCGACAGCAACCAGAATTACGTCCATCCGGGCTCCGTCCTGACTTCGATGGTCAAGCGCGTCGACAACGCCGTCTATGACGCCTTCAAGGCCAGCCAGGACGGCAAGTTCGAGGCCGGCATCAATTCGCTCGGCGTTGCCGACAACGGCGTCGGCTGGGCCTATGACGAGTACAACAAGCCGCTGATCACCGAAGAGATGCTCGCCGCCGTCGAAAAGGCGAAGGAAGGCATCGTTTCGGGCGAGATCGAGGTGCATGACTACTCGGTCGACAACACCTGCCCCTACTGATCCCTTTCAGCGTCGCACGGGCGCAACGCGTTTGCGTCCGTGCGGATGAAGGTCCTTTGTTGCCTGCCCCGCGCAGAGCCTCTTCCGGCGCCATGAATGGCGCGCGATCCTCGTTTGGGAGTTGAAAAGTTTTTGAGCACACCGCCCGCAATCGAACTTATCGGTATAGACAAGAGCTTCGGGCCCGTTCACGCCAACAAGAATATCAATCTGAAGGTCGAAAAGGGCTCCATCCACGGCATTATCGGTGAAAACGGGGCCGGGAAATCGACCCTGATGTCGATCCTCTACGGCTTCTACCAGGCCGATCGCGGCGAGATCCGCGTTAACGGCAAGCCGCTTGAAATCGCCGACAGCGACGACGCCATTGCCGCCGGCATCGGCATGGTCCATCAGCATTTCATGCTGGTGGAGGACTTTACAGTGCTGGAGAATGTCATGCTCGGCGCCGAGGGCGGCTCGCTCCTCAACCAAGGCGAAAGCAAGGCCCGCAAGGAACTGAAGCGGCTGGAAAGCGAGTACGGCCTCGAGGTCGATCCCGACGCGATCATCGAACAGCTTCCCGTGGGCCTGCAGCAGCGCGTCGAAATCCTCAAGGCCATGTTCCGCGGGGCGGAGATCCTGATCCTCGACGAACCGACCGGCGTGCTGACGCCGGCGGAAGCCGACCATCTGTTCCGCATTCTCGGCATGCTCCGCGACCAGGGCCATACCGTCATTCTCATCACCCACAAGCTGCGCGAGATCATGGCGATCACCGACGAGGTTTCCGTCATGCGCCGCGGCGAGATGGTCGCCACCCGCAAGACCGCCGAGACGACGGTGGAGGAACTGGCCGAACTGATGGTCGGCCGCCGCGTGCTGCTGCGCGTGGAAAAGGGCGAGGCCAGGCCCGGCGATGTTGCCCTTTCGGTGCGCAATCTGACGGTTCACGACAATCGCGGCGTGCCGATGGTCAAGAACGTCTCCTTCGATGTGCGCGCCGGCGAGATCGTCGGTATTGCCGGCGTTGCCGGCAACGGCCAATCGGAGCTTCTGGAGGCGCTTTCCGGCATCCGCAAGCCGCATTCCGGCGAGATCTACGTGCACGGCAAGAAGATCGTCAACGCCAATCCCGCCACATACCGGAGGATCGGCGTCGCCCATATCCCCGAAGACCGGCACCATATGGGCCTGATCCTGCCGTTCGAGGAACGCGAAAACAGCATTCTCGGCTATCACCAGCTTGAGAAATACGGTCGCGGCGGCGTGCTGAACCGCCAGGCGATCCTCGATGACGCGCGCGAAAAGATCGAGAAATACGATATCCGCCCGCCGAATCCGCTTCTGAAAACCGCCAATTTCTCCGGCGGCAACCAGCAGAAGATCGTGGTCGCCCGCGAGATCGAGCGTGATCCCGACATCCTGCTTGTCGGCCAGCCGACGCGCGGCGTGGATATCGGCGCGATCGAATTCATTCACCGGCGCATCATCGACATGCGCGACAGCGGCAAGGCCGTGCTTCTGGTCTCCGTCGAACTCGACGAGATCCGCGCCCTTGCCGACCGCATCCTGGTAATGTTCGCGGGCGAAAATGTCGGCGAGGCAAAGCCGGATGCAGGCGAACAGCAACTCGGCCTGATGATGGCCGGCATAGCGTCTTGAGGTCGAAATGAGCGCTGCCAACACGCCCCTGCCCGGCTGGGTCACTTTCTTCCTGATGCCGCTCCTGAACCTCGTCACCGCCCTCGTCATTTCCGGACTGGTGATCTGGTTGATCGGCCAGAACCCCTTCGAGGCACTGGGTTACCTCCTCAACGGCGCGCTCGGCAACGGCATGGGCGTCGGCTTCACGCTCTATTATGCGACCAACTTCATCTTCACCGGACTCTCCGTGGCGATGGCCTATCATGCCGGTCTCTTCAATATCGGCTCGGAAGGCCAGGCCTATGTCGGCGGGCTCGGCTGCGCGCTGGTTGCGCTGGCGCTCGACCAGTATGTGCCGTGGTATGTAACGATGCCGTTCGCCATTCTGGGCGCCGGCATATTCGGCGCCGCATGGGCCTTCATCCCCGCATGGCTGCAGGCCAGGCGCGGCAGCCATATCGTCATCACAACGATCATGTTCAATTTCATCGGCGCAGCGCTGATGGTCTATCTTCTGGTGCATGTGCTGAAGCCCGCGGGCGCCATGTCGCCGGAAACACGCGGCTTTGGCCCCGGCGGCCAGCTGCCCAACCTTGACTGGCTGATGGCGATGTTCGGTTCCAGGCTCGGCCCCGCACCGCTCAACGTTTCCTTCATCATCAGCCTCGTCATGTGCGTTGCCGTCTGGTTCCTGATCTGGCGCACCAAGTTCGGCTATTCCGTGCGTGCGCTCGGCATGAGCAAGTCGGCCGCCACCTATGCCGGCATTCCCTATGCCCGCACGGTGATCGTCACCATGCTCCTTTCGGGAGGCCTTGCGGGCATGATGGCGCTCAATGTGGTGATGGGGTCCGCCGACCGGCTTCAGGTGGAATTCGTCGGCGGCGCCGGGTTCGTCGGCATCGCCGTGTCGCTGATGGGCCGCAACCATCCCCTCGGCATCCTTCTGGCGGCGATCCTGTTCGGTATTCTCTATCAGGGCGGCGCGCAGCTTTCCTTCATGATGCCGCAAATCACCCGCGACATGATCGTGATGATCCAGGGTCTCGTCATCCTGTTTGCCGGCGCGCTTGAGTTTCTCTACCGGCCGGCCCTTGTCAGGGTGTTTTCAAGACGACAGATGTTGGCGGAGGCCTGATCCATGCATACGGTTGATATCATTGTCGGCATGCTCGGCTCCACCATCAGGCTTTCCATTCCGCTGATCTTCACAGCCCTTGCCGGCCTGTTCTCGGAACGCTCGGGGATTTTCGACATCGGCCTTGAGGGCAAGATGCTGGCATCCGCCTTCGCCTCCGCCGTGGTGGCCTATTATACCGGCTCGCCCTGGCTCGGGCTTACGGGCGGCATCCTCGTCTCCATCCTCTTCAGCCTCGTTCACGGCTATGCCTCGATTACCGCGCGCGGCAACCAGATCGTCTCCGGCGTGGCGCTCAACTTCGTCGCCGCCGGGCTGACCGTCGTGCTCGGCAATGCCTGGTTCCGACAGGGCGGGCGCACCCCGCAACTCGCAAACACCGCGCGGTTTACCGAGATCGAGTTTCCAGGCGCGGAGGCGGCAAGAGAGATGGGCTTTCTCGGCAAATTCTATGCCGATGTGATCTCGGGCCAGAACATCCTCGTCTATCTCGCCTTCATCACCGTGCCGATCGTCTGGTGGGTGGTCTACAAGACCCGCTTCGGCCTGAGATTGCGCGCCGTCGGCGAAAATCCGGGCGCGGTCGACACCGCCGGCATATCGGTAGTCTGGCTGCGCTACCGCGCCGTCATCATCGCCGGCTTCCTCTGCGGCTTTTCCGGCACATATCTCGCGATCGCCCAGTCGGCCTCCTTCATCAACAACATGTCGGCCGGCAAGGGTTATATTGCGCTGGCGGCGCTGATCTTTGCCAAGTGGAAGCCGGTCCCCGTCATGTTCGCCTGCCTGCTGTTCGGTTTCCTCGGCGCGTTTTCGAACTTCATGCAGGGCAAGTCCATGCCGCTGATCGGCGAGGTTCCGGTCCAGTTCTACCAGGCCCTGCCCTATATCCTCACCTGCGTGCTTCTGGCCGGCTTCATCGGCACGGCGCGTCCGCCGAAGGCCGGCGGCATTCCCTACACCAAGGAGCGGTGAGACGATGGCAACGGCTGAAGAACTTTTCGAGACGGCCCGGGCGGCCAGCGCCAGGGCCTATGCGCCCTATTCGAAGTTTCCGGTGGGCGCTGCCCTGCTGACGGATGACGGGCAGGTCTTCGCCGGCGCCAATGTCGAAAATCTCGCCTTTCCGGAAGGCATCTGCGCCGAAGGCGTGGCCATCGGCCACATGGTGATGGGCGGCGCGCTGAAGATAAAGGCAGCTGCCGTCTATGCGCCGCGCCTTGCGCTCTGCCCGCCCTGCGGCGGCTGCCGGCAGAAGCTTGCCGAGTTTTCCGACCCCGACACCAAGGTCTACCTTTGTGACGATGGCGGCGTTCGCGAAACGGTGACCGTGGCCGAACTGCTGCCGCACGCCTTTGCCACCGGTGAGATCGGATGAGCGACGCTGCCCTTCTGCTGCGCGAGGCGCTTGGCGACCTGAAACCCCGCACCGCCATGGTTCTCGGCTCCGGCCTCGGCGGGCTGACGGATGCGCTTTCCGACAAACAGTATTTCGCCTTCTCCGAACTGCCCGGCTTTCCCATAAGCGCCGTCAGCGGCCATGAAGGCTCGGTCGTGATCGGCGGGCTTGCCGGCACGCCGGTGATCATGCTGTCGGGCCGGGTGCACTATTATGAACAGGGCGACGCGGCGGCGATGCGCGTTCCGCTCGAGACGCTCGCTGCTCTCGGCATCGAGGAACTCCTGTTGACCAACGCCGCCGGATCGCTGAAACAGGACATGCCGCCGGGCTCGGTGATGCTGATTACCGACCATATCAACTATTCCGGCATGAACCCGCTGGTCGGCGAGAAGTCCGACCGCCGCTTCACCGGCATGAGCCAGGCATATGACCTCGGCTTGGCGGAAGCGATGCGGCAGGCGTCCCGCGATTTGGATATTGAGCTTGCCGAAGGCGTCTATATGTGGTTTTCAGGTCCGAGTTTCGAAACACCGGCGGAAATCCGCATGGCCCGGACGCTGGGCGCCGACGCTGTCGGCATGTCCACTGTGCCCGAGGTCATTCTGGCGCGCTTTCTGGGTCTGAGGGTCGCTGCGGCTTCCGTCATCACGAATTTCGGCGCCGGCATGAGCCAGGGGGAACTCGGCCATGAGGAAACCAAGGAAATGGCGCCGATCGGCGGCCGCAAGCTGGCCGCCATTGTCAAACGCCTGATTGGCGAGGGGTAAGGCCATGAAACACCATACAGAGCAGGAAGCCGCTTCGGTTTCGCTTTCGCTCCTGGACCTGACGAACCTTTCCGACGATTGCACCGAGAAGGATATCGAGGCGCTGATCGCGCGCGCCTACACGCCCTACGGCACGCCGGCGGCGATCTGCATCTGGCCGCGCTTCGTGAGCCTCGCCCGACAGATGCTCGGGACCGACCACATGATCAAGATCGCCACCGTGGTCAATTTCCCCTCGGGCGACATGTCGATCAGCGCCGTGGAGGAAGAGACCGAACAGGCAATCCGCGACGGCGCGGACGAGATCGACCTCGTCATTCCCTACAACAAGCTGAAGGCCGGCAATGAATGGGCGGCGAGCGAAATGGTCCGCGCGATCCGCTTCCTCTGCCGCGAACCCGTCCTGCTCAAGGTGATCCTCGAAACGGGCGAACTGGCCGATGCGGCCCTCATCCGCAAGGCGGCCACGATCGCCATTGCCGAGGGCGCAGACTTCATCAAGACGTCGACCGGCAAGGTCAAGGTCAATGCCACGCTGGAAGCCGCCGACATCATGCTCGGCGTCATCCGCGAGGCCGGTCGCAAGGTTGGCTTCAAGCCGGCGGGCGGCATCTCCTCGGTGCGCGATGCGCAGCTTTACCTGAGCCTTGCCGAAACGGTGATGGGCGAAGGCTGGGTGATGCCGACGACTTTCCGCTTCGGCGCGTCCGGACTTCTGGACGACATCCAGGGCGTGCTCGCGGGCAAGCAGTCGACCGTCACCGGCAGCGGTTATTAGGGCAGCCGATGCTGGCGCCGGAGACGATCCGCAGGAAACGCGACGGCTTCGCGCTTTCGGCCGCAGAAATTACGGAATTCGTCCGCGCGCTGTCAGACGAGACGCTTTCCGAAGCGCAGGCTGCCGCCTTCGCCATGGCCGTCTATTTCCAGGGCATGGACGAAACGGAGACCGTGGCGCTGACCCTTGCCATGCGCGACAGCGGAGCGGTTCTCGCCTGGCCGGGCATCGATCGTCCGGTGGCCGATAAGCATTCGACCGGCGGGATCGGCGACAATGTCTCGCTGATGCTGGCGCCGATCGCGGCGGCAGCCGGCCTTGCCGTGCCGATGATTTCCGGCCGTGGGCTCGGGCCCACAGGCGGCACGCTCGACAAGCTGGAATCCATTCCCGGCTATGATGTCAGCCCCGACGAGGGAAGCCTGCGCCGCGCGATTGCCGAGGCCGGCTGCGCAATTGTCGGCCAGACCGGCGCGCTGGCGCCAGCCGACAAACGGCTTTACGCCATCCGCGACGTAACTGCGACGGTGGAGTCCATGCCGCTGATCGTCTCCTCGATCCTGTCGAAGAAGCTTGCCGCCGGGCTTCAGTCGCTGGTACTCGACGTCAAGGCCGGCAATGGCGCATTCATGCGGAATACCGACGATGCCGCCGCTCTCGCGCAACTGCTGGTCAAGGTTGCAAACGGCGCTGGCCTTGCCACGACGGCGCTGGTCACCGACATGAACGAGCCTCTGGCTGACGCCGTCGGCAATGCGGTCGAAATCGAAAACGCGCTTGCCTTCCTGAAGGGTGAAAAGGCGGGCACAAGGCTTGAGAGAGTCGTCCTGGAACTTGCCGCCGAGATGATATGCGGCGCGGGCCTTGCCGAAACGCACGCGGAGGCCAAGGCCTTTGCGGACGCGACATTGGCAAGCGGCGAGGCGGTGGAATGCTTCGGGCGCATGGTCGCGGCATTGGGCGGACCGGCTGATTTCGTCGAGAAATCCGCGGACTATCTGCCGAGGGCTCCCGTCATCCGCCCCGTCGCGGCGGCGCGGTCCGGCTACCTGGCAGCGGCGGACGCAAAGGCGCTGGGCATCGGCGTGGTCACGCTTGGCGGCGGACGCATCAGGTCCGACGCGCGCATAGACCATCGCGTCGGGTTCTCCGGGCTCCTGCCGCTCGGCACGTTTGTCGAGGCAGGCGCGCCGCTCGGCCTCGTCCACGCGGCAACTGAAGGCGATTGCGAGGCCGCAATGCTGGCATTGCGTGACGCCTATGCGATCGCGGATGAAGCGCCTGCCGACAGACCGCTGGTAATCGAGCGGATCGGCGAAGCCTGAGCGCGATCAGTGCAGCGTGATCTCGCCCGAAACCTGACGCCATTCATTGGGACCGATCAGCCGCTTGTGGGCATAGCGAACCGAGTGCAGCGGGCCGTCGAGGTTCTGCTTCCAGAAATCGAGAAATTTGTGCATTTGCGGAAAATCGGGCGCCAGATCGTAATCCTGCCAGAGATAGGTCTGCAGGAGGCTGTCGAAATCGGGGAGACGATAGAAAATATGGGCCGTGGTCAGCCCGTAGCCGGCAAGCTGCATTTCAAGTTCCGAAGCAAATCGCATGTTCCACCTCATTGTCGTTGACAATTCCAAAGGCTGACGTATTTTCGCGACGGCTTCAATCCGAAATTTGATTTTTGCGATATTTTTCAAAGACTTGGCAGCACTCCTCTGCAAGTGCTGCCAAGCCTGCTGTCGCTCAGTCCCAGTCCGGCGCCCATTCCGGGTCGATCAGCCGTTCGCCCTTGTCGAGGGCTCTCAAACGTCTGATCTCGTCCTGCGAGAGTTCGATGTCGGCGGCCGCAAGGTTCGACTTCACCCGTTCCGGCTTGCTCGAGGTCGGGATCACCACATGGGCTTCCGCCATCAGGAAGGCAAGCGCAATCTCGCCCTCGGACACGCCGTGGGCCGCGCCGATTGCCTTAAGTGTCGGATCTCCCGCAATCTTGCCCTGCGCCAGCGGCGAGTAGGCGGTGAAGGCGATGCCATGGCTGTCGCAATAATCGGCAACCAGCCGGTTCTGGTGGAAAACATGGCATTCCACCTGATTGGCAGCGATCTTGCGATCGCCGAGCAAACCGGCAGCCTTGTCCATCAGCCCGCGGGTGAAATTGGAAACACCGATCCGTTTGGCAAGGCCGGCATCATGCACGTCGGCCAGTCGGCCGATATAGTCCTCGAATGCCGGCCCGTCGGCGCGACCCGGCCAGTGCAACAGAAGGAGATCAATTTCCGCGCCGCCGAGCTTTTCGAAACTCTCCTCGACGCTCTTTCGGAAAGCATCCTCGCCGTAATTGTCGATCCACACCTTGGTCGTCACGAAAATCTCGTCCCGACCCACGCCGGAATCCGCGAGCGCGCGGCCAACCTCCGCCTCGTTGCCATAGGCCTGCGCCGTATCGATATGGCGATAGCCGGCCTCAAGGGCCGCGAGCACCGTCCGGTAGGCCTCGTCGCCACGCCTTTTCCAGGTCCCGAAACCGATCTGGGGGATACCGTTGATGGTTCTCATGCTTTCGTCTCCAGACTGCTTTTCGTCACTGCGTCTCAGGGGCGGGCGGGCCCGCTTCCGGCACCGGTCTTCTCGATCGCAGCGGCAATCGCGTCGAGGTCGTCATCATCAAGTTCCAGGCTGGCGGCGGCAATCCAGCCGTCGATCTGTTCGGGCTTGCGCGCGCCGACAATCGCGCCCGTCAGGCCCGGCCAGGCCAGAACCCATGCAACGGCAACCGCTGCCTGGCTGACACCATGGCGCTCGGCCACCGGCTTCAGCGCTTCGGCCAGCGCCAGATTGGCCGTCAGCGCCGAACCGTTGAAATTGGAACTGCCGCGCCGCCAGTCATCATCAGGCAAGGATGCGGCGCGTTCTTCCGTGAAACGTCCCGTCAGAAGGCCGGCCTGCATCGGACTGTAGCAGATGACGCCGGTTTCGTTGGCGCGGGCCCAGGGCAGGAGGTCGGCCGCCGTATCGCGGCGAATGGCGGAAAAGGGCGGCTGCAGCGTGTCCACGTGGCCGATCGACTCGGCCTCTTCGAGCTGGCCGATGTCGTGGTTGGAAAGGCCGATCGCCCGCACCTTGCCGGCCGCTTTCAGAGCACACATCGCACCCCAGTATTCCGCAAGCGGCACGTCGTTCGACGGCCAGTGGATCTGCATCAGGTCGATGACCTCGACGCCGAGCCGTCTCAGAGAAGCTTCCGTCTGCGCCTTCAGGCTGTCCGGATCGCCGACCCGCTTCGGCGTTTCCATCGGATCGTCATCGTTCCAGACCATACCGCATTTTGTGAAGATGAAGGGTCGCTCGGAGGACGACATGCCGGCAATCGCCCTGCCGACGACTTCTTCCGAATGGCCGAGGCCGTAAACGGAGGCCGTGTCGATCCAGTTGATCCCGGCATCGACCGCCCTGCGAATGGCGGCAACGGAATCGCTGTCGTCCTGCGCGCCCCAGCCTGCCGCCCAGCCCCCGCCGCCGATCGCCCAGGCGCCGAAGCCTGTGCGGGTAATCGCCATATCGGTGGTGCCGAGTTGCCGTTTTGGCAGATCGTATGATGCATGCGTCATGAAAAACGCCCCCAAGGAAAACGCGCCCGTGCAACAGGCGCCCTCGCGTCCTCCCGACGGGACTGCCGGGAGCATCAGATAGGCGACCTTGCGTCGCCGGTCCGGCAGGAAGCCGGCACTATTTTTTCTGGAACGCCCGCGCCAGAACGAAGGCAAGGCCCGCAACCGCCGTAAGCCCCGAGATCGGCTTTTGCCGCATCATCACAGGAACGACGCCAAGAACGCCTTCGAGCATTTCCTCGGTCGCGTATTTGGCGGCCCGGTAGCGCCGCCGCTCCGCGCGGTTCATCAGCATCGCATAGACAAGCACAAAGATCGCAAGCGTGAGCGAGGCAATGGCCACGGTCAGCGCCGCGCCGAGCGGACCGAAGACTTCGGCCAGATAGATCGCAATCGCAACGACGCCGCTCACATAGGCGGACATAAACAGAAAAATCAGGATGACAGCCAGCACGGCGTTGCGCCGTGCCGAACGCGCGACCGCGCTGCCATCAAGCGCCATGATGGCAGCTGTCAGGGAGATGAACCGGTCCATGCCTTAACGCCGCGTCAGCAGCGCGGCCAGAAAGCCGAAACCGGCGGCCATCAGTATGGATTGCAGCGGACGGCTGCGAATATGATCCTCGATATCCTCCTCGATGGACATCGCTTCCTCGCGCGCCCGGTCATAGGCCTCGTGCCCCTTCCTGGTCGCGTCGTCGCGGAACTTCTCGGCACGGGCCCGCGCGTCGGATGCCTTTTCATTGCCAAGCGTGCCGATCAGCTTCGTCAGGCCTGCGATGTCGTCACGCAATTGGTCGATCTGAGCCTGGATGTCGGCCTCGGTTGTCTTGCCAGCCTGGCCGCCGGTGCTTTTGCTTTCTGCCATAGTTGATCTCCCAAATTTGAGTTCGGACACTGAACGCTCCAACGCGACAGCGTCGTTTTTGTTCCGGTCGACCGTCCCCTGTCGGCGAACCCGCATCGGAGAAAATCTGAGGGCCGACGGCACAAGCTTACGCCCGGCATGCGGTCGGCACAATAGGCATCAAGGCGCGGGTCCGAGCCCGCCCGGTCGCCCAAAGAGTCTCCGCAGCGCACTAGCCCGCAGCGGCCACCCGGGCCTGATCGTCACCCGACCAGCGCGAGAGGTGATCCCGGATAGCAGCGCGCAACTCATCCATCGTGGCGTAAAGGCCGCCGTCCAAGGCATGGACGTGAAACTTGACGGCGACAAATCTGAGCCGCCCGTTTTCGGGAACGACAATCCCGACCGGCTGGCCGCCGAATTCAACCATCTGCTTTTTCATGACTACCAACTCCGGCCCGAAGATGACCGGCCAATCTGTTTCAACCCTTGTGTGCGGCCTTAACGGCCCTGTCGCTCGCGCGACAGCATCGGAGCACACCCGGCACGCATCCGGCTTCGTTCATGTTCATTGTTTTCAGCGCCTCGAAAGACATTGAACGCTCCCGCACTACGAAGGGTTGGACAAGTTTGCGACTGCGTGGGTTTTACCCGGAAACTCGAATCAAAACCAAGCTTATATTTTATTCATATCGCCGAAATTCTTCAAAAACATGTCAAAGAGCCGAGAATGTTGGAAACGAAGTTCCCGTCTCGCCGGCTTCCGCCCAGCGGCTTCCTCCTAGATAGAGAGCTGCCGGCGGCAGACAAGAGGGGCCGGCCGACAAATTCAGCCGCCCCACAAAATACAACCTGTGAATGCGCAATCCGGAGGAAAGGACTCCGATCACCCCATACGCTCGGAGGCGTAGGAACCGGCCGATGGCGGGAAGACAACCGTACGGTTGCCGTTGACGAAAACACGGTGGTGAATATGGGCGTGGATGGCGCGCGCCAGCACCAGCGCCTCGACATCGCGGCCAAGGGCGACATAGTCCTGCGGGCTTTGCGCATGGGTGATGCGCACCGTCTCCTGCTCGATGATCGGCCCTTCGTCGAGCTCCGGCGTAACATAATGTGCCGTCGCCCCGATCAGCTTCACGCCGCGCTGATAGGCCTGTTTGTAAGGGTTCGCGCCCTTGAAACTCGGCAGGAAAGAGTGATGGATGTTGATCACCTGCCCCACCATCTTGCGGCACAGATCATCCGAGAGGACCTGCATGTAACGCGCGAGCACCACCAACTCAGCCTCCGTCTGGTCGATGAGCTCGAACAGTCGCGCCTCGGCGGCGGGCTTCGTCTCCTTCGTCACCGGAATGTGGTAGAAGGGGATATCGTGATTGACGACGAGCTTCTGATAATCGAGGTGGTTCGACACCACGCCGACAATGTCGATGGGAAGTGCGCCGATGCGCCAGCGATAGAGAAGGTCGTTGAGGCAATGACCGAAGCGCGAGACCATGATCAGCGTCTTCAGCCGGTATTCGCCGTCATGAAAACTATAATCCATGTCAAAGGGGGCGGCGATCCCGGCAAACCCTTCCCTCAATGCATCGAGCCCGGTTCCGGTTTCGGAAATGAAGCTGATTCTGATGAAGAAGCGCCCCGTCTCCAGATCATCGAACTGGGAGCTGTCGATGATATTGCAGCCCTCCGCCGCCAGATAACCGGAAATCGCCGCGACAATGCCGCGCGTTGAAGGGCATGTTACCGTGAGCACGAAGTCTTTCATTGTGATTTCCCGTTTACTGAGCGCAGGCCGTCGCTTGTCCGGACAGCCGACCGGTCATAAAGGTTGGCGGGTGCGCTTTCAACCGCCCGATGGATCATCAGACTACGTCGAAAGGCCCGCTGCTGTAGCATCCACGACTCAAAGATGCGGATTGCCGCCAATCGCGCCTCTCCGTTTGTTTTCGTCCGCCCGTCCGCAGACTATTGTTGTGGCAAAAAAGGGGCGGCTTGACTTCAGCGACCCCAGACGCGCTATAGTTCGGCGACAGCTGTCATGACGGGGCCGACCCGCCCGAAGGCGGAAGGGATGATTGGAGTATCAGTATATGCGTCGCTTGAGGGAATCCGCGCCATGCCGGTCTTCTGCCGCTAACCTGAAGAGGCGGCTTTCAACCGTCGCCGTCGCGGCCACGACGCTGTCCCTCGCGCTGTCATCGACGGCGCTTGCCGCTCAGAACTGTGAAATGACGTTGCACGGCATCAATGTGGCCGGCGCCGAGTTCGGCCAGCCCGGCGATCCTTACGGCCAGGGCTATATCTACCCGTCGAAGGACACGATCGACTCGCTTGCCAAGGACAAGTTCAACGCCATCCGGCTTCCCTTCCTCTGGGAACGGCTCCAGCCTTCGCTGAACGGCGTGTTCGACGCCACGGAATTGTCGCGCATGCAGGCGACGATCTCAGCCGCGCGCGACAACAACATGGTCGTCATCCTCGACCCGCACAATTACGCGCGCTATCGCGGCCAGGTGATCGGCAGCCCGGATGTGCCGGTCGAAGCCTTTGCCGATTTCTGGAAGCGTCTCTCGGCCGTCTTCGCCAATGACGATGACATCATCTTCGGCCTGATGAACGAGCCGCACGACATCGAAGCGCCGGAATGGCTGACCGCCGCCAACGCGGCGATCGCGGCGATCCGCAATATCGGCGCCGGCAACCTGATTTTCGTCCCGGGCACCGCATGGACCGGCGCCCACAGCTGGGAACAGACCTTCTACGGTCCGTCGAACGCCTCGGTGATGACCGGCGTTGTCGACCCCCAGGACAATTTCGCCTTCGAAGTGCATCAGTATGCCGATGCCGATTATTCGGGCAAGGCCGATGACTGCAGCCATATCGACGGCGCCGTCGATGCCGTCCGGAGCTTCACCGACTGGCTGAACACCAACAATTATCAGGGTTTCCTCGGCGAATTCGGCACGACCGACCAGATCGATTGCCTGCGCGGCCTCAAGCAGATCGTGGACATCATCCAGAACGATCAGAAGGCCTGGATCGGCTGGGCTTATTGGGCGAGCGGCGACTGGTGGCCGAAAAACGCTCCGATGATCATCCAGCCGGACCTGAGAAACGGCGGCAGCGCGCAACTGCGCACGCTGCAGCCGATGCTCGCCGGCAATGACATGACCCGCCACGCCTGCAACGGCGACGGCAACTGAGCGTCACCCGGCAACGGGCGCCCAGAGCACGTCCTCGATCCGGCGCGCGCCGGTTGCAAGCATGACAAGCCGGTCGAAGCCGAGCGCGATGCCGCTTGCCGCCGGCATATGCCCAAGGGCTGCCAGAAAATCCTCGTCGATCGGATAGGTCTCGCCGTAGATGCGCTCTTTTTCCGCCATATCGGCTTCGAACCGGCGACGCTGTTCACCGGCATCCGTCAGCTCGCCGAAACCGTTGGCAAGCTCGACGCCGCAGACATAGAGCTCAAAGCGTTCGCTGACGCGCGGATCGTCTTCGCTCTTTCGCGCAAGAGCGGCCTCGGGCGCGGGATAGGCATCGAGCAGCGTGGCGCGGCCATGGCCGAGCCTTGGTTCGATCTTTTCGACAAGCACGCGCGAAAAAAGGTCCGACCAGCTGTCATCGTTGCCGTATCGAAACCCTTTCTCTCTCATCTGCCCGGAAAGGCCGTCGCGGTCGGTCGAGCCGTCAGCCGCGATCGTGGCGAGCAGATCGATCCCGGCAAAACGCGCGAAGGCCTCGGCCACGCTCAACCGCTCGATGGCGGCAAAGGGATCGCAATTCCCGTCCCGCCAGGCAAAACGCCCGGTTCCGGCGGCCCGCGCCGCAAGCGCCAGCAGGGCGGAGCAATCGGCAAACAGCTTCTCATAGGGTTCGCGCGCGCGATACCATTCCACCATGGTGAATTCCGGATGGTGCAGCGGCCCTCGCTCGCGGTTGCGATAGACACGGGAAAAGGCGACCAGCCGTTCCTCGCCGGCCGCCAGCAGTTTCTTGGCGGTAAATTCCGGCGAGGTGTGCAGGTACATCGCCTTCGCCGCGCCGTCATTGCCGATCATGTCCGTTGAAAACCCATGAAGATGGGTCTCGTTTCCGGGCGAGACCTGCAGCGCCGGAAGATCGGCCTCGATGAACGCCTCATCCGCAAACCAGGCGCGCATCGCCGCCATGATCCGGTTGCGGGCCAGAAGCGCCGGCCGCCGGTCACGGTGCCTGTCGGACAGCCACCAGGGCGATGACGGGGCAGCGGCGTTTTCGTCCGGCATTTTTCCTGAAGCCTTTCCTTCCCGTTCGTTGCAATCCGGCGTTTGGCACTGGAATTCAAAGCGGATTTGCGTTAGTCCCGCTCTCACGAATTGAATGGGAATGCGCGGTCTATAGATAGTCCCGACCGCCAAAGCAAGGAAGTCTCATGGTCAAGGTCATTGCCTCATCGCTGCGCAAGGGCAATGTCGTCGATGTCGACGGCAAGCTCTATGTCGTTCTTACCGCCCAGAATTTTCACCCCGGCAAGGGCACGCCCGTGACCCAGGTGGACATGCGCCGCATCGCCGACGGCACAAAGGTTTCGGAACGCTGGAAGACGACCGAGCAGGTGGAGAGGGCCTTCGTCGAAGACACCGACCACACCTTCCTCTACAACGACGCCGAAGGGTTCCATTTCATGAACCCTGAAACTTACGACCAGCTCACCATGAGCCCGGACGATGTCGGCGATGCCGCCAACTACCTGTCGGAAGGCATGACGGTGATCCTGTCGATCCATGAGGGCGTTGCCATTGCGCTGGAACTGCCGCGCCATGTCACGCTGGAAATCACCGAGACCGAACCGGTGGTCAAGGGCCAGACGGCGTCTTCCTCCTACAAGCCTGCCATGCTGTCAAACGGCGTGCGCACCATGGTGCCGCCGCATATCGATGCCGGCACCCGCGTGGTGATCCTCACCGAGGACGGCTCCTATGTGGAGCGCGCCAAGGACTGATGTCCCCTTGTTGCCGATATGAGAAAGGCGGGCCGCTGAGCCCGCCTTTTTTGTGTTTGCTACGCGATGCCGCCGAGGCAGATATATTTCAGCTCGGTATAGTCATCGAGGCCATATTTGGAGCCTTCCCGGCCGAGGCCGGACTGTTTGACGCCGCCGAAGGGAGCGACCTCGGTGGAAATGAGACCGGTATTGACGCCGACTATGCCGTATTCCAGCGCTTCGGCGACCCGGAAGATTTTCGCCACATCCGAGGAGAAGAAATACGAGGCGAGGCCGAATTCGGTGTCATTCGCCATGCGGATCACATCTTCCTCGGTCTCGAACCGGAACAGCGGCGCGACCGGTCCGAAGGTTTCCTCGCGCGCGCATTTCATCTCCGGCGTGACGCCGGTCAGAACCGTCGGCTGGAAGAACAGGCCGCCCTTTTCGTGACGCGCGCCACCGAGCGTGATTTCGGCCCCCTTGGTGACGGCATCCTGAATGTGATCCTGCACCTTCTTGACGGCGTTCTCGTCGATCATCGGGCCGATATCCATGCCTTCGGCCATGCCGTCGCCAACCTTCAGGCCTGCCACCCGTTTGGCCAGCTTTTCGGCGAAGGCGTCATAAACGCCGGACTGCACGTAAAGGCGATTGGCGCACACGCAGGTCTGTCCGGCATTGCGGTATTTGGAGGCGATCGCGCCTTCGACGGCGGCATCGAGATCGGCGTCGTCGAAGACCATAAAGGGGGCATTGCCGCCAAGTTCCAGCCCGAGCTTCTTGATCTGGTCGGCGCCCTGGCGCATGAGGATGCGGCCAACCTCGGTCGATCCGGTGAAGGTGACCTTGCGCACGCGGTCATCCTCGCTGAAGGCCTTGCCGACCATGGAGGAACTGGTCGCCGTGACCACCGAAAACAATCCCGCCGGCAGCCCGGCCTGTTCTGCCAGATAAGCCATGGCAAGTGCGGAGAGCGGCGTCAGCTGCGCCGGCTTGGAGATGATCGAGCAGCCGGCGGCGAGCGCCGGGGCCATCTTGCGCGCGAGCATGGCATTGGGGAAATTCCAGGGGGTGATCGCTCCCACGACGCCGACCGGTTGGCGGATGACCATGATGCGCTTGTCGGCCTGATGGCCCGGAATGATATCGCCATAGGCGCGCTTGGCCTCCTCGCCGAACCATTCGACATAGGCCGCGCCGTAAAGGATCTCGCCGCGCGCCTCGGCGAAGGGCTTGCCCATCTCGATGGTGAGGATCGTTGCCAGATCATCGGCATTGCCGACCATCAGGTCATAGAGCTTGCGAAGAACCGCAGCGCGCTCCTTGCCGGTCTTTTTCGCCCAGCTCTTCTGCGCCTCGTGCGCGGCTGTGATTGCCCTGTCGACATCCTCCCTGCCGCAATCCGGAAGGGTCGCGATCACCTCCCCGGTTGCCGGATTGGTAACGTCGAACGTCTTGCCGCCGGTGGCGGCCTCCGCCCATTCGCCGGCGATGAAAGCGCCGGAACGCGCCAGCGTCTTGTCCTTGAGGCGGTTTGTGAGTAGTTCCGATATGGGCATGAATGGTCTCCCTGTTTTCTCTTTCCACAACGCCGAAACCGGCGGTTATTGTTCCGTTCCCGTTCGCAGCCACGCAACTCGCCGATCAAAGGCCTCGCCAAAAGGCCTTCGGAAGCGCACGTCACCGGACATTTCTTTGTCCCAGGGCAACCGGCCCGGTTTTTGGCGAAACAGGAGGCTTGCGCCTCGCCCGCCAAGCGGCTACGCGCCTTCCCGCTATACGCAAGACGATCTTCATATAATTATATATAATGGAATATTGTATCAATATAATAAACTCGTGAGATCGACCGATTTGCGATGCGGGCGATTCTCCGCTAGATGACTCCTGTTTCAACAGCCGCGGTCTCGGCCCCTTGCCGCCCGCGCCGGCGACACCCGTCAGGACAAACCATGCAGACCATATTCGTGCAGTTCAAATGCCACCCCGGCCAGGCCTATGATGTAGCGGACGTTGTCGTGCGCACCCTTGAGGAAACCTCGGAAATCTATTCGACCTCCGGCCACTACGACCTCCTGGCGAAATTCTACCTGCCGGCCGAGGCCGACATCGGCCACTTCGTCACCAGCCAATTGCAGACGATCGAGGGTGTGAAGGACACCTTCACCCTCGTCACCTTCAAGGCTTTCGGCTGACGGCCGCCGCCGTCCAGCGGCTTACCAGGAAAAGTGGATAAAGGTTCTTCGTCCGGAAACGCGCAAAAACAAAGAGATAGAGCACTTCCGCGAGCCTCGGAAAGGCGAGAGTGCATTAGAAACGCGGTGCCTCAAGCCCTGCCGCGCGATAAGCGGCAATCACCGTATTGGCCATGAGCATGGTGATCGTCATCGGCCCGACGCCGCCGGGAACCGGCGTGATCGCGCCTGCAATCTTCTCGCAGGCCGCGAAATCGACGTCGCCCAGAAGTCGGGTCTTGCCCTCGCCGCGCTCCGGCGCAGGAACGCGGGTGATGCCGACATCGATGACTGTTGCCCCGGGCTTGACCCAATCGGCCTTGACCATTTCCGCCCTGCCCGTGGCCGCCACCAGGATATCGGCGTTTCGGCAGACGGCCGCCAGATCGGCGGTGCGCGAATGCGCCATGGTGACCGTGGCATTGGCCTGCAGCAGCAGCCGGCCCATGGGTTTGCCGAACAGGTTCGAACGCCCGATGACGACGGCGCTGAGGCCTGAGAGGTCATCGCCGTGGATCGAACGAACAAGGATCATCGCGCCGGCCGGCGTGCAGGAAATCAGGCCGGTTTTCAGGTCGCCCACGGCAAGCTTGCCGGCATTGACGATCGAAAGCCCGTCGACGTCCTTTTCCGGGCGAATCATCTGAATCACCGGAAACTCCTCGAGATGGCCGGGGAGCGGAAGCTGCACGAGGATGCCGTGAATTGACGGATCGGCATTGAGTTCGCCCACGACCCTTTCAAGCTCTTCCTGGCTGGTATCCGCATCGAGCGTCACCTGCACCGAATGAAAACCGCATTCCTTGGCGCGCTTGCCCTTGGCCGCCACATAGGTATGGCTCGCCGCATCATCGCCGACGATAACGACAGCAAGCCCCGGCACAACGCCCTTGGCGCTGTGAAGCTCAGCCGTCGCCGCCTTGATCTTCTCGATCACCCCTGCGGCAATCGCCTTGCCGTCAATGCGTTCTGCCATCTGGTCACTCCTGGATTGAGGATGCTGCGGCCCTGTCAGCTTGCCGCAAACAAAAACGGCAAGCGCCGAAGCGCTTGCCGATATTCTTCTTCAAAAAGGCATATGCGCCCTCAGTTGAGCCGCGTCTTGACCGAGTCGACGGACTTCGAAAACAGCTTCGACTGAACGGCAGGCGTTGCCTTCTTTTCCAGAACGATGCGCGCCGCTTCCACGGCAACATCGACGGCAGCGCCACGCACGGCTTCGATGGCATCGTGCTCGGCCTGCCGGATCTTCTGCTCGGAAAAGGCGGTGCGGCGCTCGACATATTCTTCAGTCTTGCGGCGGGCCTCTTCCTTGATCGCCTGGGCCTCGCGTTCGGCCGCGGCGACGATATCCTTGGCTTCTTCCTCGGCCTCGCGGCGCTTGCGCTGATAATCGGCCAGCACGTGCTGAGCCTCCTCGCGCAGGCGCTTGGCTTCCGCCAGTTCGTCGCGAATCTCGTCCGCGCGCGAATCAAGCGAGCGAAGCATGATGCCGGGGACCTTGAAGTAGGCCACGACGATGAAAAACAGGATCAGGCCGACAAAGGCATAGAATGTCGCGTCAAGTGCCATGATCAGCCCTCCTTGGCCGATGAAACGGCCGCCTCTACGTCGCCCTTGGCAACGCGCCCGCCGATAAGGTGGGTCACGATCTGGGCGGCAGTGTCTTCGGCAATGGTGCCGACTTCGGCCAGCGCCTCGGAACGCACCTTTTCGATCCTGGCATTGGCTTCGGAAAGCTTCTTGCCAAGCTGGCTCTCGAGCTCGGCCCGCTCGGCTTCGGCCTCGGCACGGGCCTTTTCGGCGGCGGCCGCCGAAATCGCACGCGCTTCGTCGCGCGCCCGGGCAAGTTCCTTCTCATAAGCGGCAATCGCGGCATCGGCCTCGTTGCGCAGCCTTTCGGCTTCATCGAGGTCCTGGGCGATCCGGTCATGCCGGTCTTCCAGGATGGAGCCGACGCGCGGAACGATCACCCTCTTCATCACCAGATAGAAAATGCCGAACGTGATGGCCAGCCACAGGATCTGCGACGGAAAGGTCACAAAATCGAATGGCGGGAACACCTGTTCCTCGTGATGCTCGATTTCGGCCAGCGTCGTCTCGGTATGCGCGTCAGCGCCTTCCGATGTCTGCGCCAGAGCCGGTGTCACAATCATGCTCGCCTCCAGAGGTCTTCGATAACGATGTCACGGCGTTATAAGCAAACGCCGTGACCAAAACGTCAGACCGTTTAAACTTAAACGGCGAAGAGCAGGAGAAGAGCGACGAGCAGCGAGAAGATGCCGAGCGCTTCGGTCACGGCAAAGCCGAAGACCAGGCGACCGAACTGGCTGTCGGCTGCAGAGGGGTTACGCAGGGCGCCGGTGAGGTAGTCACCGAAGATACGGCCCAGGCCCATGGAGGTTGCACCCATGCCGAGGCATGCAATACCGGCACCAATGAACTTTGCTGCTTCCGCTTCCATAAAAGAACTCCTTCGAAAGAATGGGTTATTGCGGCTTAATAGCGATGCCGGTCCGCGCTGTCCAGCCGAACCGACAGTGTTTATTCCCTAGTGTTCGCCTGCGTTGACGGCATCGTTGAGATACATGCAGGTAAGGACTGCAAACACATAGGCCTGCAGGAAGGCCACCAGGAATTCCAGCGCCGTCAGAGCGACGGTCATGGCCAGGGGCAGGATCGCGCCCCCGGTTCCGATCGTGCCGATCGCGCTCAACGAGACGACGAAGCCGGCAAAAACCTTGAGCGTGATGTGACCGGCCAGCATATTGGCGAAAAGACGAACCGACAGGCTGATGGGACGCGAGAGAAACGAAACGATCTCGATCAGCGTCACCAGCGGCAGCAGGGCGGCCGGCACGCCGGACGGCACGAAGACCTTGAAGAAGCCGAAGCCGTGCTTGTAGACGCCGTAGCCCACAACCACGCTCATCACCAAAATGGCGAGCGCGAAGGTCACGACGATCTGGCTGGTCACGGAGAAGAAATAGGGGAACATGCCGATCAGATTGGCTGTCAGCAGGAACAGGAAGAGCGTCAACACGAAGGGGAAGAACACCATCCCCTTTGTCCCCGCGCCTTCCCTCAGCATCGAGGCCACGAACTCGTAAAGCAGTTCGGCGATCGACTGGGTGCGCGAAGGAATAAGGCCGCGCTTGGAGGTCGCCAGATACATGAAGCCAGCCGCAGCGCCCACCGTGATCGCCATGAACAGCGATGCATTGGTGAAGGAAAAGTCCAGTCCGCCGACATTGATCGGAACGATATTGTGGATCTGAAACTGATGGGTCGGATCGTTTGCCACCTGTGCTCTCTCTTCTCACCTTGCGCGGACCCGCTTGGGGCGGTCATGCGCGCAGAACCAAACTCTATTTCCCGTCCTTCTTCAGACGGTCCTCCGGCTCAGCCACATAACCGACGGAGCGCAACACATTCAAGACCCCGGCGCCAAAACCGAGAAGAAGAAAGCCGATCATGCCCCAGGGGCCGGTTCCGGCAAACTTGTCGAGGAGAAAGCCGATCATGAAACCGACGAAAATGGCGGCCATGAATTCGCTCGAAAGCTTCAGCCCCTTCGACATTTCACGCCGGTCATTGGCGGAGCTTTCCGCCTTCCTGTCGCTCTCTCCATTCTGGCCCTTCCGCAGCGCGCCCAGTTCGCTGGCCAGCCGCTTGCGGCGTTCTTCCAAGTCCTCCTGCCCGTCCTCAGCCATCAAATCCGCTTTCCCAAAAATCCTCGACCGCGCGACCGGCGCTCGGCGGATGTTTCAGCGATGCGATAAAGCCTTTGGGACCCCCCGGTCAAGTCGGGCGCACCATAGTTTTCACCGCCATGCTAGTCAAGCTTCGAGGCAACCGCAATTGCGCAACCGGATTTGTTCGACCAAAGCCCTAGAACCAGCCGCGCGAGCGCAGCCAGTAGATAGCGAGAACGCCCGTCAGGAGCATTGCGGCAACGGCGGCGGGATAACCGTATGCCCAGTGCAGTTCGGGCATGCGGTCGAAATTCATGCCATAGATGCCGGCGATCAGCATCGGCGGCGCAAAGACCACCGAAACGACAGAGAACAGCTTCATGATGTTGTTCTGTTCGAGATTGACGAGACCGAGCGACGAATCGAGCAGGAAGGAAATATTGGAAGAAACGAAACTGGCGTGCTCGGACAGCGACTGGATGTCGTGGGCGACGATGCGGCAGAGATCCTTGGTCGGCTTGTCGTCCCGCACCCGGCCAAGCGCCTGCACGTAGGTGGAAAGGCGTGCCAGCGTGATCAGGCTGTCGCGCGTCTTGCTGACGAGGCGGTGGTAGGTCGAGATCTCGATCAGCCGCTCCTCGAGTTCGGCCGGAGGGCGTCGGCGTCCGCGCACGCCCTCCCCGAAAACGGCGATCGAGATATTATCGATCTTGGCAACCGCCAGTTCCAGGATCTCGGCCGTGCGGTCGACGATCGTGTCGAGCAGGTGGGCGAGAACCCGTACGCCCTGCCCGGGCCCGATATCGAGACGCTTCATGTCGGCGGCGAAGAGAAAGAACGGCTTCGGCTCGGCGTGGCGGATGGTCACAAGCCTGCCTTCGGCGAGGATGAAGCCGACATCGGTCAGCTGGGCCAGACCGAAATCCACGTTCATGACGATCGACGCCGTCATGTATACGGCGTTGCCCTCGGTATAGTAACGGCTGGAAGGTTCGATGTTCTTCAGCGTCTCGCGGGTGGGGAGCATCACGCCCAGGAGCGATTCCATATGCTGCATGTCGGCCTCGGTCGGATCGAGCATGTCGATCCAGACGACGTCCTCGCCAAGCGGTTCCGCCGCGCCTGACGACGGCAAGGCGGTCTTGACACCGCCGACCCTGTAGAGATGGATCATCTGAACCCCGCCTTCTGACCTCGCGCTTGCCTCTACTGGCTACCCAAGCATAATAGACAGGGCAAGTGTGTTTTTTTGACCTCGCGTCGCCGGACAGCACCCCCTCCAGGGCTGCGCTGGAAAACACGCCCAGCCCTCGATCAGGACATGCCAAGATGCAACCTCATGATTTCTGGCAGGAATTTCTGCCCCCTCGGACATTCGATCCGCATGCGCCGCTCGCCGCCGCCTACCCGGCAACCCTTGCCGATGGCCGGCAATTGCTGCTGCCGATCCGCAAGGCGGGCGACGGTGGCCTTGCGTCGCTCATCATCAATCAGGCTTCATTTGCCGTCTGCGATACGCTGGCCGAAGACCTTGCCGGACGCCTGGCGGCAGACTCGCCGGATATCATCGTCGGCCTGCCCACCTTGGGACTTACGCTTGCCTCTGGCGTCGCCAGGGCGCTGGGTCACGCCCGCTTCGTTCCGCTCGGCAATTCCCGCAAGTTCTGGTACGAGGACGCGCTGTCAATGCCCATGAACTCGGTAACGACGCCGCATCAGGACAAGCGCCTGTTCATCGACCCGCGCATGCTACCGCTCCTTTCCGGAAAGCGCGTCGCCCTCGTCGATGACGTGATTTCCTCGGGACGCTCGATCCTCGCCGGCCTGTCTCTGCTCGAAAAATGCGGCATCCGCCCCGTCACGATCGGCGCGGCCATGCTGCAGACAGCGCGATACCGCGCCCCCCTCGACGAATACGAGGACGGGCTCTCGAAAAAAATCCACGCCTGCTTTTCAACGCCCCTGCTTCAGCGCGGCGAGGGCGGCAAATGGCGCGAAAAAACCGGCCATTGACCGGTTCTCCGCGCAACGAAAACCCGCGATCCGAAGATCGCGGGCCTATCGCAACGCACTGCTTCCGGAGTTATCAGTTCAGAAGAACGGCATCCGGATTTTCATTCAGCGCCTGTTCGGAGAATTCCGGCTGATTTTCCAGCGTTTCCCGGTCAAACCGCGTCTTGACGACATAGACGTCGCCGTCGCTCATGACCGTCGCCGCATCGGCGGAGATCGCCACGGGCTTCTCGCCGATACCCAGGAAACCGCCGACGTCAACGATCAGGATGTTCTGGCTCTGATCGCCATGGGTCATGATGTTCGATACATCGCCCATGCTGTCGCCTTCAGCGCTCAGCACGGTGGCGCCGTCAAGCTGGTCGAAGGAGATCGACGCCATGTCGACCTCGGACATGCCCTCCAGCATCGGATTTTCCGCATTCATCGTCTCTGCGGCGTTCTCGCCCATGCTGTTCACGCCGGCCACCATGTCGTCCATGGCGTTGCCCGCGGCCTCTCCGGCCTGGTTCATGGCGTTGCCGGTGGTATTGGCGAGGTCCTGCGTCTCGCTTGCAACGTTGTTGGCGGCGTCATTGGTCGCCGTGCGAAGCTGGCCGGCCTCCTCGCGGATCGCCGCCGTGCCGCCCTCGATCAGATTCGGATCGTCATATTCGAATGACGGGGCGTTCTCGAGTTCCTCGATGGTCGCGTCGATCGTCAGCCAGTTGCCGTTCTCGCCCTGCTGCCAGCCGAGACGGTCGAAGGACACGGCGACATCCTTTTCGCCGATGCCGAGAAAACCGCCAACGCCGATGACGGCAGCAGTCGCGTTGCCGTTCGAGCCCATTACGATGTCATTGATGTCGCCGATCTGCTCGCGGCCCTGATCATCGGCATCCTGGCCATAGACGGGCCAGCCGAGGAGCGAGCTTGCGAGAACCTGCTGGTCGGTTGCGCCGAAGAAGCTCTGAGCGTCGTCAGAAGCAGCCTGACGTTCGGGAAAGACCGGCGTTGCGCCCGTTTCCATGCCAGCTTCCATGCCGGTCGTCGCGGCGGGCTTGTTGTCCATCGTGTCGGTATTGGTAGCGTCCTGAGCATAGGCCGCGCCCGTGGAAACGACTGCTACCAATGCCGTAGTCGAAAGAATCTTGCGAAGCATATCAATACTCCTCTTTTCCTGAATGTTTCTTTGCGAGCCGATTTAATATTTGTTTTAATCTCGTTTTATTCTCACTCGCTGCACACCAACAAAACGTGCTGCCGGACACCTTGTTCCTGCGTCGATACGTTTTTTTCGATCAGGGAAGGCAAAAAAAACCGCCCGGCCTTCCGGCGGCGGGCGGGGTCCGGCGGAGGGCGCGGCGAAAGACCTCAGCAGAAGCGCAACGGCATGCGGATATGGACCCTGAGGCCGGTGCCGGCAAATTCAACATCGACCTTGCTGCCGATAACCTTGTCGAGACTGCGCTCGATCAGAACGCTGCCGAAGCCGCGCTCTTGCGGCGGCGTGACCGGCGGGCCGCCGACCTCCACCCAGTCGAGCTCGAGATGGGACGCGCCATTATCGTCCTCGCCGCAGGCAACCGAGATATCGACGACGCCGGCGCGCGTGGAAAGCGCCCCGAACTTCGCGGCATTGCTCGCCAGTTCGTGGATAACGAGACCAAGCGCCAGCGCCTCGTCGGGATCGAGGAAGACAGCGCTACCGTGAATATCGACCTGCCGGCTGGCGCTGTCGATATACGGCGCCACCTGGGAACGCAGCAAGCGGTCAAGCGCGATCGCCCCCCACTGCTCGTCGGAAAGCAGGGTGTGGGCGGCCGACAAGGCCTGAAGGCGGCCGGAAAAGGCCATGTTGAACTCTGCCGAACTGCGCGAGCGCCGCAGTGTCTGGCCGGCGATCGACTGGACGATCGCCAGCGTGTTCTTGACCCGATGATTGAGCTCGCGCAGGAGGAGCCGCGTCTTCTGCTCCGACTCCTTGGTTGTCGAGATATCGACAACGACGCCGAAGACCGGCCCGCTCTGCTCGGCCGACAGCGCGCTTTCATAGGCGCCGCCGAGCGACAGCAACCACTTGCCCGTTGCGGCGGCCTTGAATTCGCACTGGTACTCTTCGCCGCGATCGAGCGCCGACTTGAAGCGGCGCAGAAGCGGAAAGCGCGTCTCCGGCGCGATGGCTGCAAGAAGGCTGCGGCAAGTCACCGGCTCGCCGGCCGGCAGGCCGAGCATTTCCCTCAGCGCATTGTCGCACTCGACCATATTGCTTTGGCGGTCCCAGCTCCAGGCTGCGATGTTGCCGGCGCGAAGCGCCATGGAGTGACGCTTCTGGGCGCGCGACAGCGCTATATCGGCGGAAGCCTTGCCGCGCGCGGCATCCTTCAATTCGTAGAGCGAGCCGGCCAGATTGGCGAGACGGCGCAGCGCCGCGGCATCCTCATCGGAAATGTCGCGATGATTGATCCCGTCGATGACGCAAAGCGAGCCGGCATTGATGCCGTGCACCTTGATTGGCGCGCCGGCGAAAAACCTGACGGGCTTACCGCCATAGTTCGGAACGGAAGGCGCGATATCGTGCTGGTCGGCCGGATTATTGAGGATCAGTGCCGGGTCCTGCTTGAGCGCGATCGGATAGACGAAAAGGCCGGAGCGGGTCGGAACGGTCTCCAGCTGCATGCCGTGAACCGCCTGTACCCAATTTTCGTCATAGTCAGCTATCAGGATAAGTGCTGCCGGGCAGGCGAAGCGCAAGGCCGCCGATTCGACGATTGCGACGAAGTCTTCGTCGACCTCGGCGGCACGCATGATTGTCTGCGATAGGGTGTTTAGCCTGTCCCGATCCTTGATCGCATCGACAATATCGCTCGGCAAATGTTCCACGGACTATAAGGCTCTTCATTCTGAGGCGAAAGCAAGGGATCTTCCGCGCAATTTCGGATGACCGCATCGACCGGCGGAATATCAATCACGCTCAAGAACGCCTGACCAGTGCTTAGGTTCCCTTGCGCGCCGAATTTCGTTCCGAAGACGCAGAAAACGCCGTGCGTCCGAATGGACGCACGGCGATTTTCGATCGGAAGCAGGAGAACGGTCGCGGCTTGTCCTCATGCCGGGCGCGTAACGAACGCGCTGCTGACGACGGCGGCGGAATTCGCATCCGGCCCGAAGTCGACCTCTCCCTGGATATCCAGAAGCTCCTGCAGCTTGCCGCGCGCACGCGCGATGCGGCTCTTGATCGTGCCGATGGCGCATTGGCAAATCTCGGCCGCCTCCTCATAGGAAAAGCCGGAAGCGCCGACGAGAATGATCGCCTCGCGCTGATCGTCAGGCAGCCGGTTCAACGCCTTGCGGAAGTCGCGCAGGTCCATCGCGCCATACTGTGCGGGATGCGTCGACAGCCGTTCGGTGAAGACATTGTCGGAATCCTGTATTTCGCGACCGCTCTTGCGCATCTGACTGTAGAACTCGTTGCGCAGGATCGTGAACAGCCATGCCTTGATGTTCGTGCCCTCGGCAAAACTGTCCTGCTTGGCCCAGGCCTTCATGATCGTGTCCTGAACGAGATCGTCCGCCATATCCTGGTGCCCGCACAGCGATACCGCAAAGGCGCGCAGGCTGGGCACCGTCTTCAGCATATCGCGCTTGAAGCTCGTATCATCATCCCTGACCAAGGCCGTCACCCCTTTGCTTTGCGCGTCGAAGCGGACTCTGCCGCATCAAGACGTTCGAGCAGGTCGAGAAACCGATCCGGGATCTCCTCCTGTTCAACGGCATTGTAAAGGGCCTTGAGGCGACGGCTTATCGCCTCTTCCGGGCTCTTTGCCGTGCCGGGCAGAGCTTCCCCTTTTCCCAGACTGCTATTGCTTTTCACCAGTTTAATCCCGTTTGTACCCAATTGCATGTTCAAGCCGAAAACGCCGGGTCTGTTAAAAAGTTCCTTCGATGCCGGAACTTTTTTTTGACTGACGCATTTGGTCATTTTGATAGCGCTCTTTGAGCCTACCCAACAGATTTACCGAGGCAGGAGACTGTATAATATGTCGCTTTCAACCCGTATCGCTGCCCATTTGCCATATCTCAGGCGGTACGCTCGTGCCGTGACCGGATCGCAAACCTCCGGCGATGCCTATGTTGCCGCCGTCCTTGAAACGCTGATCGAGGATGTCTCTCTTTTTCCCGAGGACGGCGACGACAAGGTTTCACTCTACAAACTCTTTTCACGCCTGTTCAGTTCCACAACGATCGAGATCGAGGACATCGAATCGCCCTATTCATGGGAAAAACGCGCCGCGGCCAATCTGATGGCGCTTCCGGCCAAGCCTCGGCAGGCCTTTCTGCTGATCTCGCTCGAAAATTTCTCACATGAGGAAACGGCCGCGATCCTCGAGGTCGAGCCCGACGCGATCCCCGGCCTCGTTGACGAGGCCTCGGCAGAGATCGCCCGCCAGGTGGCCACCGACATCATGATCATCGAGGACGAGCCGCTGATCGCCATGGATATCGAGCAGATGGTCGAAAGCCTCGGTCATCGGGTGACCGGCATCGCGCGCACCCACAAGGAAGCGGTCGACCTCTACAACAGTTCCAAGCCAGGCATGGTGCTCGCCGACATCCAGCTTGCCGACGGCAGCTCCGGTATCGACGCGGTCAACGACATCCTGGAGCATGACTCCATTCCGGTGATCTTCATCACCGCCTTCCCCGAGCGCCTCCTGACCGGCGAACGACCCGAGCCGACCTTCCTGGTCACCAAGCCGTTCAACCCGGACATGGTCAAGGCGCTGATCAGCCAGGCCCTGTTCTTCCAGGAACGACACCAGGAAGCGGCCTGAAGAGGCCGGGCAACCTCGCATAAACAAAGAAAGGCGGCCACGGCCGCCTCCCAGACTGCTGACAAACCCGTCGGTTTTTCGGCGGGCCCGCCGTCTCCGGCGGGCCCGCCCGTTCTTACTCGGCAGCCTCTCCGGCAAGCGTCTCGTCCTCGGCGAGAAAGCCGCCGGACTGGCGTTTCCACAGATCGGCATAGATGCCGCCGGCCTCCACGAGTTCCTGATGCGTGCCCGTCTCGATGATCTCGCCCTTGTCGAGGACAACGAGGCGATCCATCTCCGTCAGCGTCGACAGGCGGTGGGCGATCGCGATCACGGTCTTGCCCTCCATCAACCCGAACAGGCTTTCCTGAATGGCCGCCTCGACCTCTGAATCGAGCGCCGAGGTCGCCTCGTCCAGCACCAGGATCGGCGCGTCCTTCAGGAACACGCGGGCGATCGCGATGCGCTGGCGCTGGCCGCCGGAAAGCTTCACCCCGCGCTCGCCGACATGGGCGTCAAGCCCGGTGCGTCCCTGCATGTCGGAAAGCCCTTCGATGAAGTCCCAGGCATTAGCGCGTTTTGCCGCGGCAACAACCTCCTCGTCCGTTGCGCCCGGACGGCTATAGGCGATGTTGTCGCGGATCGAGCGATGCAGCAGGGAGGTATCCTGCGTCACAACGCCGATCATCGAGCGCAGGCTGTCCTGCGACACTTTCGAGACATCCTGGCCGTCGATGGTGATCTTCCCGCCTTCAAGATCGAAGAAGCGCAGGAGCAGGTTCATCATCGTCGTCTTGCCCGCGCCGGAACGTCCGACCAGACCGACCTTCTCGCCCGGCCTGATGGTGAGCGACAAACCGGAGATGACGCCGCCCGCCTTGCCGTAATGGAAGGAAATATCATCATAGACGATCTCGCCTTTCTTCACGTCCAGAGCCTGCGCGTTGTCAACATCGACCAGCTCGTGCTTCTTCGCCATCATCGACATGCCGTCATAGACCGTGCCGATGTTCTCGAAGAGCCCGGTGACTTCCCACATGATCCACTGCGACATGCCGCCGATGCGCATAACCAGACCGAGAGTCAGCGCAATTGCGCCGACGGTGATGCTGCTTTCCAGCCAGAAGCGGATCGCCAGCGCCGCCACGGCAAAAAGCGCAACCGCGTTGTTGACATAGACGAGCGCCTGGAACTGGGTCACGCGCCGCATCTGGCGGTAGACGGTATCCAGAAATCCGTCCATGCCCTCGCGCGCGAAAAGCTCCTCGCGGCCGGCATGCGAGAACAGCTTGACGGTGGCGATATTGGTGTAGCTGTCGACCACCCTGCCCGTCATCAGAGAGCGCGCGTCGGCCTGCTCGGCCGAGATCTTGCGCAGCCGCGGGATAAAGTACCAGAGCAGCATGGCATAGATGACGATCCAGACCAGAAGCGGAATGACGAGACGCCGGTCGGCTGCGGCAACGATGAAGATCATCGAAACGAAATAGGTGATGACGTAGACGAACATGTCGAGCGCCTTCATCACCGTTTCGCGGATGGCAAGCGAGGTCTGCATGACCTTCTGCGAAACCCGTCCCGCAAACTCGTTGGCGAAGAAGTTCATCGAGTGGCGCAACACATAGCGATGCATCTGCCAGCGGCTGATCATCGGCAGATTGCCCAACAGCACCTGATGGATCAGCAGCGAGGAGAAAATCGTCAGGCCCGGCAGCAGCACCAGAACCAGCGCGCCCATGAAGGCGAGCCGCCAGCCCTCGTCCGCAAGGAAGGTCTCGCGGTTGGCCGTCGACAGCCAGTCGACGATATCGCCGAGGAAGCGGAACAGATAGACTTCCCCGAAGGCAACCAGCGCCGCAATGAAGGCCATCAGCGCGAGATAGGGCGCTGCGGGCTTCGAATAGTGCCACAGGAAGGGAATAAGGCCCGTGGGCGGCGCCGTGGGCTCCTCCACGGGGTAGGGATTGAGGCGGTTTTCAAACCAGCGAAACATGATCTCACTCCAATGCCTCCCGGCAGCTCTCCGGAAAAGAGCACACTATGCCCGACAGACGGACCCGGGACTGGAACAGCGACCGGTTCACGCGGTCGCGTTAATTCGGATGATTAAATAGGAAAGAAGAAGGAGGTGTGAAAGGTCACACGGTCCGGCGCGGTGGAACGTGGAGCACTACAAAGCCAGTGATGTTCATCATGCCATGCTCCTTTCGCCGGTTAGAGAAAACGCGGGACTTATAGACCCACCGCATCCGGATGGCCATAGCCGTCAACCGCAAAAAAGACATTTCACGCGGATATGTTGCCGCTCGGCAACGCCTGGGCGCCGCCGGCGAGGCATCGGCGATACAATGTGGCCTTGTGCTGCCCGGAGGGGGCCGTGCTAGAAGGGCCGGGCAACAGACTTAGAAGAGGAACCAGGTGTCGCGCAAAACCGACTGGCTTCACAATCTCGCGCTGCTGAAGCCCACGCCATACCGGCCTTGGCGGCATGCGATCCGCCTCTCGCTCGGCACCGGCCTGCCGCTGCTGATCGGAGAACTGACCGGCCATCAGGGCCCAATGCTCTATGTGGCGCTGGGCGGCTTCCTTGCCGCCGTCACCGTTCGGCTCGACCCCTATCGTGAACGGTTCCGGCAATTGGGCATTTCCGCGCTGATCGGCGCGACCGGCTGCCTGATCGGGCCGGAGGTTGGCGGGCACGGGCTTGTGACGATCGGGCTCTTGATGCTGGTCGGCCTGATATCGGGCCTCATCAGCGGCTATGGCGCGGCCTTTTCCACCGGCGCGCTCAACATGCTGGTGCTTGCCGTGGTCAACGCCCATGCGCCCTCGGCCGTGCCCTCATGGCTGGTGTTCGTGAACTTCCTCGCCGGTGCCGCCTTTGTCGCCTTTATGCTCGGGATCGGCGCACTGTTCGAACGCGACAGACCCGAACGGCGCATGCTGTCCGACATTGTCGGCCTGCTCGCGGAGCTAGCCCGTTTATCTGACGCCGTCGGCAGGGCTCCGACGCCGGAAAACCGGCTGCGCATGATCGACACGCGACGAAAGCTGACGGATGCCACCAAGACCGCCTATGCGACGCTGATCGAAAAACGCAGCCACGGCCGCGCCCGCACCCGCTCCGTGCTGCGAACCGCCGCCATTCTTTCGCTGGTCAACCAGCTCTCCCTGGCGATCATCACCGCGCGCGGAAACGGCGGCCTGACGCCGACGGCTGAACAGCTCGACGCCATGGCGCGCGCTTACATGGCGCGCGCCAGACAACCACCGCAAGCGCGCAGCGAGGAGCGCGAGGGCGACGAGCCCAGGCGCCTTGCCGACCGTCTCGCCGCCGCCATATGGCCGGCCGCGTCCGCCCGCGAGGTTCCGGAAGAGGGCGAACAGGAAAAAACGGACGACGCAGTATTTTCCGCAGGTCTCGGCACTCGCCTTGCCCGCCGTCTTGTTCTCGGCCGCGAGGTCGTGGTCTCCGCCCTCAGACTTTCCCTGTGCATGGGCCTTGCCGTCGCCATCGGCCGCCTGATCCCCGGCGATCACTCCTACTGGCTGCCGATGACGGTCGCAATCGTGCTGAAACCCGATTTCGGCTCGGTCTTTCTGCGCGCCATCCATCGCAGCCTCGGCACGCTTGTCGGCGTGGGCATCGCCCTTGCCATCGGGGCGCTGGTGCCGCGCGGGGTCGCGCTCGTTCCGGTCATCATGGCCCTCAGCGCCATCATTCCCTTTGCCGGCCTGCGCAGCTATGCGGTGATGGTGAGCTTCCTCACCCCCGTCATCCTGCTGATGATCGCCATGGTGGCGCCGGGCCCGGCTGAGAGCTACGACATTCAGAGGCTCGCCGACACGCTGGCCGGTTCGGCGATCGCGCTCGTCTTCGGCTATCTGATCTGGCCGCGATCGCAGGAGGAAAATCTTGAAAAGGCCTTCTCGGCGGCCATGGAAAAGGTCGGCGCCTATCTGGCTGCGGCAACGGCTGCAAAGCCCGATGACGAGGCCGGACTTGCGAAGATGCGCCAGACGCTCACCAATCGCGCATTCGCCGCCTCGCGGGCGCTGTCCGACCTGCGCACCGTTCTGGGGCGTCTGGTCGCCGAACCGCCGCCGGCCGGACGCGAGGCGGCCGCCTGGTTTCCTGCCATCGCCGGTGCGGAGCGGCTTTCCGACGCCATCACCGTCTATGCCGAGGGCCGCAGGCTCGGCGATCCGCCGCCCGACAAGGACCGCGCCGCCAGGGCGGAAGAGGCACTTTCGGCGATCACCGGCGGCGATGCCGCCGGACACAGGCCGGGCGGCCGCGAAAAGGACGACCGCTTCGGCGATGTCGAGGCGGAAATTGCCTGGATCCGGACCTATCTCAGACGTCGCCCGGGCCGAAAGCCTGTTCAGCCGTCCTCTGCCGACCCGACTTTCAGATAGGATTGCGGCGGCACTCCGAAACAGCGCCCGAAGGCGGCAACAAAGGCGCTGGCGCTGCGATAACCGAGCAGGCCGGCGATCTCGACGCTGCTCTTGCCGTGGCTCAGATGATTGACGGCCTCCATCAGACGCAGCCGGTTGCGCCATTCGGAGAAACTGAGGCCCGTCTCACGCTTGAACAGACGTTCCAGCGTGCGGGCGCCGGCGCCGGCGAAGCGCGCCAGTTCCTCCAGATTGGCGCGGTCGTCCGGCCGCTCGAGCAGCCGGTTGGTCACCCGTGCAAGGCGCGGATCGCTGCCGGCAGGCAGGCTGAGCGGCGCCGTCGGCAGAACGGCCAGCTCGTCGATGATGACGCCGGAGAGCCGCGAGAGGCGCTCCCGGTTTCCCGTCGGGCCGAGAGCGCGGAACCGCAGGAGGAGCTGACGCATGAGCGGCGTCATGTAGAGCACCTCGCAATGCCCGCCGCGAAGGTTTGTCACTGAAGGGTCGATGTAGATAAAACAGGCCGAGACATCTGTCTCCATAACCACTTCATGGGTAATATTGCCTGGTATCCACACCGCGTGACTGGTGGGCGCAAGCCAGTGTGCGCCGCAGGAATGCACCCTGAGGATACCTTCCTCCGCCCAGAGAAGCTGCCCGCGCGGATGGGCATGCGGCGCGCGGCCGATCTCGCCGGCGCGCCAGCGTTGCGCTCTTGCCGTGACCGGACGTGCCGGATCAATGATCCAGCCCGGGTTGTCTTCGGGCATGATGAATGACGCAAATTCGATATCGTTTGGCATCATATAGCTGTTCCGTAACAGTCTCCGCACGCATAATATGGCATCAGCCAATTTCCAACACCGCCGATTGAACGCCATGCTGACCTACAAGAAGATCATCGTTGCCGGCCTTGCCGCGCTTGCGCTTGCGCTTGCCCTTTACCCGCATTCCCTGATGACAGCCGAGCAGGCGCGCACGCTCGGTCTCGTCCTGGTGACGCTCAGCCTGTGGGCGACTTCCCTGGTGCCCGCCTATCTCGCGAGCCTGATCTTCATCGCTTTCGCGCTGCTGTTCAAGCTGGCGCCCCCCGCCGTGGTGTTTTCCGGCTTTCACTCCTCGGCGATGTGGCTTGTGTTCTCCGGGTTCCTGATCGCCGCCGGCGTGCGCAAGGCGGGGCTCAGCGAACGCATCGGCTCGGCGCTCACGGTAAGGATTTCGCACAATTTCACACTTCTGATCAGCGGCATCTTCGCCGTTGCAGTCGTCCTCGCCTTCGTTATGCCGTCCTCCCTCGGCCGGTTTTTCCTGCTCTGGCCGATCGCCCTGGCGCTCGCCGAAAAGCTCGGCTTCGCCGAAGGCTCGAACGGACGGGCGGCGGTTTCCCTTGCCACGGTCTTCGCCTGCCACATGCCGGGCTTCGCCCTGCTGCCGTCAAACGTCCCCAACCTCATCCTCGCCGGGGCCGCGCAAACGATCTACGGCGTGGACCTCACCTATGCCCGGTATATGGCGCTGCATTTCCCGGTCCTGGGCCTGCTCAAGAGCCTGATCCTCATCGCCCTGATCCTGCGCTTCTTCCCGGACACGCCGCAACCGCTCGCCGCCGGGGAAAGGCAGAATCAAAATGAAAAGCCGCTCGACTGGCGGCAATGGTATGTGATCGCGGTGCTGGTCATCACGCTTGCCTTCTGGATGACCGATACTTTCCACGGAATCAATCCGGCCTGGATCGGCATCTGCGCCTCGATCGCGCTGCTGATGCCGGGTCTTGGCCCGGTGGGACCGGAGGACTTCGACAAGAACGTCAATTTCGGCGTCTTCCTTTTTATCGCGGGCTTCCTCGCCGTCGGCGCCGTCGTCAACGAGACCGGGCTTGGCGTCGTCATCGCACACGGCATGGAACATGTCCTGCCGCTCAGCCCCGGGCGGGACTTCGTCAATTTCCTGTCGCTGTCGCTGATGGGCTTCGTGGTCGGCATCATCTCGATCCTGCCGGGCGTGCCGGCGGTGCTGACCCCGATGGCCTCGGAGCTTTCCGCGCTGACCGGCCTGTCGCTGACGAGCGTGCTGATGACGCAGGTGATCGGCTTTTCGACCATCCTCTTTCCCTACCAGTCCGCGCCGTTGATGGTCGGCATGCAGGTCACCGAACAGCCGGTCGGCAACATGATGAAGGTCCTGTTTCCGCTGACGCTGATCACTGCCTTCATTCTCGTGCCGCTCGATTTCCTGTGGTGGCGTCTCCTCGGAGTCATCTGACGGCCGGCAAGGCTTGAGCGGAGGAGCGGCGAAGCGTAAGGAAGGCCATGACCTTGCGCATCGCCCTCTACCAGCCGGATATCGCCGGCAATACCGGCACGATCCTCAGACTTGCCGCCTGCCTCGGGCTTGCCGTTGACATCATCGAGCCGGCAGGCTTTGCGCTGTCCGACAGGAACCTGAAACGGGCCGGTATGGATTATATCGCCAAGGCGGTCATGACCCGTCACGTCGACTGGGAGGCGTTCGAGACCTGGCGGCAGGAAAACGGCAGGCGGCTGGTGCTGGCTTCCACCAAGGCAAGCCTCGCCTATACCCGATTCCCGTTTGAAGCCGACGATATCCTGCTGTTCGGCCGCGAAAGCGCGGGCGTGCCGGATATCGTTCATGAAAGCGCGGATCATCGTGTCCGCATTCCGATGGCCGAGGGCGAGCGCTCGATCAACCTCGCCGTTTCCGTCGGCATGATGGCGGGAGAGGCGCTGAGGCAGACAGGCGGCTTCGACGCCCTCTCGTGAGCGCGCTCAGTCGGCGGAAGACAGCCGGCGCATGGTGAACTCGATCCGGTCGCCGCTCAGGACGCGCCAGCTTTCCACCTCGGTCCAGTAGGCGGCCTTGGGATAGCTTGCGAACCACTCGCGCGCCTTGGCGCGGGCCTCCTCGCGCGAGAGGCAATAGCGCTCGCGCACGAAGCCGCCATCATTCTGGCGGTGTTCCCTGATCCGTTTTTTAAGCCCGTCCATGGACGGCGGCTTTGGAAGATTGGCCATCCCGCTATCCTTCACGTTTCAAAGAAGATAAGGTTTTCACATCGCATTTGCGAGTCAAATCAAGAGCCCGGAAAACGGGCGCATGCATTTCAAGCGGAGCGCATCATATGGAACGGCCGAAACTGCCTGTTGGCCTGCCGGAGGATATCGAGGCTAGGAAAAGCGCGGCCAGGGCCTGGTTCGAGAGCCTGCGCGACACGATCTGCTCCGGCTTCGAGACACTGGAAAAGGAACTGACGGGGCCGTTGAGCGACCTTGAGCCGGGGCAGTTCGAAGCCAAGGACTGGAGCCGCGATAACGGCGAGGGCGGCGGCCGCATGTCGGTCATGCACGGCCGCGTTTTCGAGAAGGTCGGCGTCCACACCTCAACCGTCGAAGGCGAATTCTCCGAGGAGATGGCGAAGACCATGCCGGGCGCCGAAGAGAACGGGCGCTACTGGGCAAGCGGCATCTCGCTGATCGCCCACCCCGTCAACCCGAACGTTCCGGCCGTGCACATGAACACCCGCATGATTGTTACCGGAAGCTGGTGGTTCGGCGGCGGCGCCGACCTTACCCCGGTGCTCGGCAGGAGGCGTCGCCAGGAAGACCCGGACACGATCCTCTTCCACCGCGCCATGGAGATCGCCTGCAACAGGCACCAGGCTATCATCGACTATCACAAGATGAAAAAATGGTGCGACGACTACTTCTACCTGCCCCACCGCAAGGAGCCGCGCGGCGTCGGCGGCATCTTCTTCGACTGGCAGCACTCCCCGGATGACAAGGGCGGCATGGAAGCCGATTTCAGGTTCGTTCAGGATGTCGGCCGAGCCTTTAACCTGGTCTATCCCCGGCTGGTGCGCTCCAACTTCAACCATGAGTGGACGTCAGCCGATCGCGACGAGCAATTGGTGCGCCGCGGACGCTATGTGGAGTTCAATCTTTTGTACGATCGGGGCACCGTTTTCGGGCTCAAGACCGGCGGCAATGTCGAGGCGATCCTGTCATCCCTGCCGCCCGTCACAAGATGGCCTTAATCTAAATCGTTATAGTTAATTTTTCTTCAAATATCGGCCTTGTTTGCATTGCAAAAAGGGGTTCTACTTACCAAGTCGGATACAGACTTTAACCCCAATACCAGTCCGAGAGGAGCGGGCAAATGGCAGACAAAGTCAAGATCACCGAAACCAAGGCCGCACGGAAAGACTACAAGCCCAACCCCAAGAAGGTCGCGGGCACCGATGACAGCAAATATGCCGCGGAGATGGCTTACAAACACGGTCGTCCGTGCGAATCCTCCGCGGTGTTTGAAACCTGGGCCCAACACTGAGGTTCCAACCGGGCCCGGCTTTGTTCTGAGGCCCTGTCCACCTGACTGCGGCAACCCTTTCCGCGTCGGTGAGCCCGGTTTTTCGATCACGACCGCCCGGCGCTTCCTGGTGCCGGGTCGGCAATCGGTCTCTGGCCAGACAGCCAGCTGAAAAAAGCCGTCTCCCCTGCCGGTTTAGCGCGAACAAATCATCCCTGCCGGCGTTTAACCTGAAGACGGAAAACAAAGGAGGAAGACATGAAACGTTTTGATTGCGGAACGCTCGTGCCCGGCTGCCCCTGGCACACCAGCGCAGAAGACGAAGCAGAAGTTGTCCGCCGCTCCGTCGAGCATCTGCGCACGACCCACGGCGAAACCATTATCCGCGAGAACATGGTCGACAACATCAAGGCGCGGATCAAGGACGAGGAAAAGGCCTGAGGGCTCAGTCCTCACCTTTCATCAACGCATCAAGCCGGGCGGCAAGCGCTGCCCGGTCCAGTTCGAAATCGCCCTCCACCCATTGCCTTTCCAGGCTTGCCAGAATTCGCCCCACCTCGGGGCCCGCCAGCACGCCGGCATCGACGATATCGCCTCCGGAAATCGGCATTTCGGGCTTTTCCCAGAGCTCGGCCGCCTCGATCAGGCGCACGTATCCCGCTGCCTCTGCAACCGCTTCTGCATCGCCGCCCGCAGCCTTGGACCGCGCGTCGGAAAGCGACAGCTTCAGCCGCATCATCAAGCCCTGCTTGCCGTGCGTGTAAAGCAGCCGGCGCAGGCGCGCCGCCGATGTCGACGCCGTGACCACCGGCGCGGCGGCAAAGGAGAGTATGAGGTCTCGTTCGGCATTGGAGAACTTCAGCCGCTCGGCCATTTCCTTCAGCCGCACGTCATAAGGCGGCACGATCGCGGCAAGCCTCAGAAGCGAATCTGGCCTCCAGCCGAAATGCGTCTCCGCGTCGATCAGCCCCGGGACAGCGTCGATCCCCCATTTTTCGCTCTCCGGCAACACGATCGTGAGAACGCCGGTCTGGCGCATCCACAATAGCGCGCGCGAGGGATCGCCAGCGGCAAGAAGCTTTTTCATCTCCGCCCAGATGCGCTCGGCAGACAGGGTCTTCAACCCCTCGCGGTGGCGCACGCTTGCCTTCAGACCTGCCGCATCGGGCCTGCCGCCGCCATACCAGGCAAAAAAACGGAAGAAACGCAGGATCCTGAGATAGTCCTCGGTGATCCGGGTCTCCGCCTCTCCGATGAAACGGACGGTGCGGGTTTCGATATCGGCAAGGCCGCCCACGAGGTCGATCACGCGACCGTCCCTGTCGGCGTAGAGCGCGTTGATCGTCAGGTCGCGGCGCGCCGCGTCCTCGGCCCAGTCGGTCCCGAACCGCACCGTCGCGTGCCGCCCGAATGTCTCAACATCGGCGCGCAGCGTCGTCACCTCGAAGGGCTTGCCCTCGCACACCACCGTCACCGTGCCATGCGCGATGCCCGTGGGCACAGGTTTCATCCCGGCGTTCTTCGCCCGCGCGGCCACCTCTTCCGGCACAAGCGTGGTCGCCATGTCGATGTCGCCAACCGGCATGCCCATCAGCGCGTTGCGCACAGCTCCTCCGACGATCCGCGTTTCGCCGCCATCGCCGTTGAGCACATCGAGAACCTTCTGAAGCCGGTTTTCCCGAAACCATGGATCGTCCTTGACCGTCTTCACGCGTAAAGCCTTTCATAGATTGTCCTGACGATGCCGGCGGTAATGCCCCAGATCCGGTAGACGCCGTAATTGATCTCGTAGTAGTGCCGCGTCATGCCGCCAAGCACGCCGCTGCGATGCTGGTGATTGAGCGGATCCATGATGAAACCGAGCGGCACCTCGAAAATATGGTCGACCTCGTCCGGATTGGCCGAAAGGGAAAAACCCGGCCGCACCACGGAAAGGACCGGCGTGATCCTGAAACCGGTTCCGGCGAGATAATCCGGCAGGCGCGCGACCGGTTGGACGAAGTGGCGGTCAAGGCCGATCTCCTCCTCGCATTCACGCAGCGCCGCATCTTCCGGCGAGCGATCGTCCGGATCGATCGACCCGCCCGGAAAGGCGATCTGGCCGGAATGCTTTCTGAGCTTCGTGGTCCGCCGGGTGAAGATCACCCGCGCCTCGTCGCCATAGTCGACAACCGGAACCAGAACGGCAGCCGAACGCATGTCGAGATCTTCGTAATAGGCGAAGAGATCCGGGTTGAGCGCGTGGTCGCCATGATCGCGCCAGGCATGTTCCAGCGGCTTGCCGCGCTGGGCGAGCGCGCGTTGGCGGAAGCTTGCCGCCGCAAAACGTGGGTTCACAGCATTCACAGCAAGGTCTCCAGCCTGGCCATTTCCATCACGGGAAAGAGCAATTCGCCGGAGCGGATGACAAACATGGACTTTCCTTCAACTTCCGCTTCCTCGCCGAGCGCCACGAGATCATAGGCGAGCGCCCGCGAAAACAATGCTTCCAGACGCCCCCTGACCCGAACATAGGGTTTCAGTTCGGCGTTATCCCCGGAAATCTCGAACCGCAGAGGGTGCGTCGCGCCGACCTCCACGATATCGCCCATATTGGTGCGCACCGAGAGGTTCCGCTCTTCTCCCTTGCCCGAGACCGTCATCGCGACGGCGACGAAGGGGGCATCCTCGACGCGGATGCGAACCTTCTCGACGGGCGTCACCAGATAGGTCTCGCCATCGTCGTCCTTGCGCAAGACCGTCGAGAACAGATGCGCGAGCGCCGCCCGGCCGATCGGCGTCCCTTGGTAGAACCAGGTGCCGTCGCGGCGGATTTCCATGTCGAGGTCGCCGCAAAACGGCGGATCCCATTTTTCCACCGGCGCGGGCGCGCGCTTTCCCCCGCCCTCAAGCTGGCGCGCGATCGCAGAGGCCAGCCCCGAGGCGTCGCCTGTCGATGGTTGTGTCCCGTCCGTCATCTTTCCGTCCCAGTTTCGGGTCGAATATTGTTCGCTCTCGAAATAGTCATTCCAAACCGGCTTGTCAGCCGCCGGCAGGTGATTATCCTTTTCGAATGACGAACCGGCAACCGCCCGGAAACCCCGAACTGGCCCGAGGCCGCGGAGACATGTGCATGGATGCGACTGACACGAATACGGCTCAGGAGATCGTGGCAGAGGCCGAAAAGGCGCTTGAGGACATCCAGAAGGTGAAGGCCGAGGTCTCCAAGGTCATCTACGGTCAGGAGAATGTCGTGGAAAGCGTGCTCCTGGCCGTGCTCTCCGGCGGGCATGCGCTGCTCGTCGGCGTGCCGGGCCTTGCCAAGACCAAGCTGGTCACCACGCTCGGCACCGTTCTCGGCCTGGCCGGCAACCGCATCCAGTTCACGCCCGACCTGATGCCGTCGGATATTCTCGGCTCCGAAGTGCTCGAGGAAAGCGAGACCGGGCGCCGCTCCTTCCGCTTCATCAAGGGACCCGTCTTCGCGCAATTGCTGATGGCCGACGAGATCAACCGCGCCTCGCCGCGCACCCAGTCGGCGCTTTTGCAATCCATGCAGGAATATTCCGTCACCATTGCCGGCCAGCATTACGACCTGCCGCGCCCCTTCCATGTGCTCGCCACCCAGAATCCGCTGGAACAGGAAGGCACCTATCCCCTGCCAGAAGCCCAGCTCGACCGTTTCCTGCTGCAGGTCAATGTCGGCTATCCCGACATCGCCTCGGAACGGCGCATTCTGCTCGAGACGACGGGGGCCGTGGAGGAAACCGCAAGCCCCGTCATTACCGGGGAACGGCTGATGGAAATCCAGTCGCTGATCCGCAAGATGCCGGTCAGCGAGAGCGTGCTCGAAGCCATTCTTGACCTGGTGCGCGCAGCCCGCCCCGGCGAAGGTTTTGAGGAGACCGACCGCAATGTCGCCTGGGGGCCGGGTCCCCGCGCCGGCCAGGCGCTGATGCTGACGGCGCGCGCCCGCGCACTTTATCAGGGCCGGCTCGCGCCCTCGGTGGACGACGTGAAGGCGCTGGCCGCGCCGGTGCTCCAGCACCGCATGGCGCTGACCTTTGCCGCCCGTGCCGAAGGCATCACCGTCACCGACGTCATTGCCACCATCGCAAAGCGCGACTTCAACTGACAGGCAGCCGCCCTTGGCCCCGATCGGACAAACGACACCGCCAACCGCCCGCAATTCGGCCCTTGCCGAAGGCAAGCGGCGCGCAAGCCTGCTGCCCGACTGCCTGATCGAGGCGCGCCGGATCGCCAACACCGTGATTGCCGGCTGGCATGGCCGCAGGCGGCGGGGACCGGGCGAGAATTTCTGGCAGTTCCGTCCCTATGCGCCCGGCGAATCGCTGATGCGAATCGACTGGCGGCGCTCGGCGCGCGACGACCACACCTATGTGCGGGACATGGAATGGGAGGCGGCCCATACCGTCTGGCTCTTCGCCGACCTTTCGCCCTCCATGCAGTTCCGCTCCGAAGCGGCCCCGGTTTCCAAGGAACACCGCGCCCTCGTGCTGCTGCTGGCCATTGCCGAAACCCTGCTGCGCTCGGGCGAACGTGTCGGCTATCCCGGACTGATGGAGCCGGTGGCCAGCCGCAACGGCGCCGAAAAACTCGCCCATCACTTGGCCGCGGCAACCGAAATCCCTGCGGTCCTTCCAGATACGCAGATGATGCGCGGCCCCTCCGAACTCATCGTCATCGGCGATTTCCTCGATGATCCGGAAGCGCTGTTTTCAAGGATAGCGCCGCTTTCCGAACGCGGTCTGAAGGCCCACCTAGTGGAAGTCGCAGACCCGGCTGAGGAAAATTTTCCCTATAACGGCCGCACCGCCTTCGCCGATCCGGAAACCGGACGGGAACTGACGCTCGGCCGCGCCGAGAGCCTGCGGGAGGCCTATCTGGAGCAGTATCTCGCCCGCCGCGACCTGATTTCGCAGACGGCGCGGCGTTCTGGCTGGAGCTTCTTCACCCACCATACGGACCGGCCTGCCTCCGAAGCGTTGACGGCGCTGCATATGCGCCTTTCCGGCATCAGCGGGGGACAGCGCTGATGGGCGGTTTTGAATTCCTGAGCCCGTTCGTGCTTGCGGCCCTCGTCGTTCTGCCGGCGATCTGGTGGCTCCTCAAGCTGACGCCGCCGCGCCCGCGACGCGAGGTGTTTCCGCCGCTCGCCATCCTTCTCAGACTGGCAAAGCGCGACGAGACGCCGGCCAAGAGCCCGTGGTGGCTGACGTTGCTGAGGATGGCTCTGGCCACGTTCGTCATCCTCGCCATCGCCAATCCGGTGATCAATCCGGACCGCACCGAGATTTCCGCTGATGGCCCGCTGGCGCTTCTGATCGACAATGGCTGGGCAAGCGCCGAAGATTGGGAAGCGCGGACGGCTGCCGCCGATGCTTTGATCGAGGCGGCGGGCCGCGCGGACCTGCCCGTGGCCCTCGCCTTCACCGCCGACCGGGCCGGCGATCCGCACCCGGTCTCGGCAAGCGAGGCGCGCCAGAGGCTTGCCGCCGCCGAACCGCAGGCCGCCCGCCCCGACCGGCTGCCTGCAGCTATGGGGTTTGTCGAGGCTCTGGACGGAACGACGCCCGGCACCATTGCCTTCCTTGCCGACGGATTGTCGGGACCGGATGACCAGGCTGCCTTCGACGTGCTGAACAGCGCCGGCGCCGACGACCTTCTTGTGTTGCGCGCAAACCGCGCCCTTCCCGCTGCTCTCACCGCCGTCGACAATGGCGCTGCGGCAAGCAGGATCACTGCCGCGCGCGCGGAAGCCGGGCCGCGCGCCGAACTCTCCGTCAATGCCTATGACCTTCAGGGGCGCGTGATCGCGACCAGCCCGCTGGTCTTCGAAGACGGGACGAAGGCGGCGACCGCCGAGATCCGCGCGCCCTTTGAGGTGCGCAATGACTTTGCCCGCATCGCAATCGACGGCGCGGCCAATGCCGGCGCGGTCCAGCTTCTCGACGACGGCTTCCAGCGCCGGCGCGTCGCGCTTGTCTCGGGAAGTCCGTCCAATGAGGCCCAGCCGCTGCTGTCGGCGGTCTATTACCTGCGCCAGGCGCTGTCCCCCTATGCCGACCTGATTTCGAGCGACGCCGCCACGCTGCCCGAACAGCTCGACGCGCTGATCGAGCAGAACCCTTCCGTGGTGATCCTGAGCGATGTCGGGACGCTTGGCGATGACGTCCATGCGCTTCTGCGACAATGGGTAGAGGCCGGCGGCACGCTGGTCCGTTTTGCCGGGCCGCGCCTTGCGTCATCCGAAGGCGAAGACCCGCTGCTGCCGGTCCGGCTGCGCTCCGGCGCGCGCGCCTTTGGCGGGGCGATGAGCTGGAGTGAGCCGCAAAACCTCGCGCCCTTCCCGCAGGAAAGTCCGTTCTACGGCCTGCCCGTGCCGGACGGCATCACCGTCTCCCGCCAGGTGCTGGCCGAGCCGGCGCCCGATCTTGCCGATCACACCTGGGCGAGCCTTGAAGACGGCACGCCATTGGTGACCGAAAACATGCTTGGCGACGGACGACTGGTGCTGTTCCACACCTCGGCCGACCCGAACTGGTCGAATCTGCCGATTTCCGGCTATTTCGTCGAAATGCTGCGTCGGATCGTCAATCTTTCCCGAGCGAGTGCGGCGGCCGACGGAGAAAACGGCTCTTCGCGCCTCCTGCCCCCCTACCGCCTGCTGGCGGCCAACGGCACGCTGTCAGCCGATGTCAGCGGCGCCAATCCGCTTTCCGATGCCGGGGGACAACCAATCGCAACGCGGGAGAACCCGCCTGGGCTTTACGGCTCGGCCGACGGCTTCACCGCCGTCAACCTCTTCGGCCCCGAGGACACGCTTGCGCCGCTTGATGTCGCGGCCCTTGAGAGGAGCCGCCTGCAGCCGATCGGCGAGACCCGCGCCTTCAGCCTCAAGCCGTTGCTCTTGGCGGCCGCCATGCTGCTCCTGATTTCCGACGGCGTCATCATGCTGGCGATGAACGGCGCTTTCTCGAATCTCAAGTCACGCCGTGCCGCCTTGCCCCTCATTCTTGTGGCCGCTCTTGCCGCCGCCCTGCCCTTCACGCCCGGCCCTGCTGGAAATGCCCATGCCCGGATGAGCGACGCGGAAATCACCGATCTGCTCTACGAGACCCATCTCGCCTATGTCGTCACCGGCGAGGATGACGTCGACCGCATCTCGGAGCGCGGGCTGAAGGGGCTTTCCGACTATATTTCATACCGCACCGCGCTGGAACCGGGCGATCCGGTCGGCATCGACCCGGCGGAAGACGAACTGGCCTTCTATCCCCTGATTTACTGGCCGATTTCGGCCTCCGCGCCGATGCCGTCGCAGGAGGCGATTGCCGGCATCGAAGCCTATATGCGCAATGGCGGCACGGTGCTGTTTGATACGCGCGACCAGTATTCGCCGCTCGGACAGGAAGCGGTCAGCGCCAACACGGCGCGGCTCAGGGCGATCCTCGACAATATCGACGTGCCGCCCCTGGAACCCGTGCCCGAGGGCCATGTGCTGACGCGCTCCTTCTATCTGCTTTCCGATTTCCCCGGCCGGTATGACGGTTCACCGCTCTGGGTCGAGGCGCGGTCGGGCGCGAGCTCCGACATGGTGACGAGCGGCGGCGACGGCGTTTCGCCGATCATCATCACCGGCAATGATTTCGCCGGCGCCTGGGCCACCAATCCGGATATGACGCCGATGCTGCCGACCGTTCCGGAAAGCCCGCTTCAGCGCCAGTTCGCCTATCGCACCGGCGTCAACATCGTGATGTACATGCTGACCGGCAATTACAAGGCCGACCAGGTCCATGTTCCAGCACTTCTCGAAAGGCTGGGGCAGTAATGGACCTGACTTTCGCCCCCCTCCTGCCGCTGACGGCGCTCTATGCCGCCCTTGCCGCCATCCTCGCGCTGATGGTGCTCGGCTACCTGACCCGCATGCGCGGCACCACGCTGCGCGCGGCGGCCGGGCTTCTTCTGCTTGCAGCGATCGCCAACCCGACCATTAGCCGCGAGGAGCGCTCACCGCTTTCGACCATCGTGCCGATCGTCGTCGACCGCTCCCAGAGCCAGCTTTCCGAAGACCGCGCCAGCCAGACCGATGCCGCGCTCGAGCGGCTTCAGGCCCGACTTGCCGAGGACCCGACGCTCGAACCCCGCATCGTCGAGGTCGCGACCGCGAATGAAAACGGCCGCGCCGAGACGCTGGCTTTTCAGGCCCTTGCCGATGCCGTGCGCGACGTACCCCCGAGCCGGATGGGCGCCGCCTTCTTCATCACCGACGGCCAGATCCACGACATTCCGGAGGATGCTTCCGCCCTTCCCGCCGACATTCCCGTCAATGCGCTGGTGACCGGCACGGCGGAAGAATATGACCGGCGGATCGAGATCAACGAGGCGCCGCGTTTCGGCCTTGTCGGCGAAAGCCTGCCGGTGGAATTCACCGTGGTCAATGACGGTCCGGTGAGCGAGGCAGAGGGCGGCGCGGACCCGGCGATGGTGACGGCGCGCCTCAACGGCGCCATCGTCGCGCAGATGATGGTCGCGCCGGACATCTCGACCCGCTATGTCTTCGACCTCGACAATGGCGGCGAGAACATTCTCGAACTATCCGTCGACCCCGTGCCCGGCGAACTGACGCAAGTGAACAACCGCGCGGTCCAGATCGTCGAGGGCATTCGCGAGAACCTGCGCGTGCTGCTCGTTTCCGGATCGCCGCATTCGGGCGAGCGGACCTGGCGGAACCTGTTGAAATCCGATCCGTCCGTCGATCTCGTCCACTTCACCATTCTGCGCCCACCGGAAAAGCAGGACGGCACGCCGATCAACGAATTGTCGCTGATCGCCTTCCCGACGCGGGAATTGTTCATCGACAAGATCGACGATTTCGACCTGATCATCTTCGACCGTTACCAGAACCGCGGCGTCCTGCCGCTGCTCTATTATGACAATATCGCGCAATATGTGCTGAACGGCGGTGCGCTGCTGGTGGCCGCCGGCCCGGAGATCGCCGGACCGGAATCGATCGCCGTGACGCCGCTTTCCGCCGTGCTGCCGGCAATCCCGACGGGCGAGCTGTCAGAGGGCGCGTTTTATCCGGACATCTCCCCGACTGGCGAGATGCACCCTGTCACCCGGGACCTGCCGGGGGGCGGCGAGGAGCCTCCGGCCTGGGGCCGCTGGTTCCGTTCCATCCCCGTCGGCGACGCGCGCGGGGAAACGGTGATGACGGCAGACGGCGCGCCGCTTCTGGTGCTCTCGCGCGAGGGTCAGGGCCGCGTTGCCGAGTTCCTGTCGGACCAGGGCTGGCTGTGGGCGCGCGGTTTTGAAGGCGGCGGCCCCTATGTGCCGCTCTACCGGCGCATCGCCCACTGGCTGATGCAGGAACCGGCGCTGGAGGAGGAGGCGCTGGCGGCAACAACCGATGGCGAGCAGTTGGAAATCACCCGCCAGACCATGGGCGACGCCCCGCGCGAGGCGACCGTGAGCACGCCATCGGGACGTTCGCTGACCGTCCCGCTCGATGAGGTCGAGCCCGGTCTGTTCCGGGGCAACGTACCCGTCAGCGAAATGGGCCTGTTTTCGATCGAAAACGGCGACCTGCAACGGCTCGTCAATATCGGCGATCCGGACGCGCCGGAGTTCAAGGCAATGATCTCGACCACGGAAAGCCTTTCGCCGCTTGCGGGCGAGACCCGCGGACTGGTGCAGCGGATTGCGGACGGCATGCCGCCCGTCCGGGTGACGTCCGGGCCGCTCAGGGCCGGCAATGACAGCTTCATGCCGATCGTGGCCACGTCTGATACGCGGCTTGAAAGCATCCGCTCGCTGCCGCTCTTCAGCGGCCTGCTCGGGCTTGCCGCCCTTCTGGCGCTGATCTCGGCCACATGGTGGCGCGAGGGGCGGACAAAATCCTGAAAGCTCACATCTAATCGGTCCGGAACCGCATCATGCCGACGAGCCTGGCTTCCACGCCGTCCACCAGCGGATCGGCAAGGATGCGCTTCGGATCGACCGGGCCTGGCAAAAGCAGGGTCGGCGGCACGATGGGGCGGAAGCCGAGCGGCCCGTAATAGGGCGCATCGCCGATCAGGATCACCACCTCGGAGCCAGCCCCTGCGGCGGCTTCGACGGCAATGCGCACCAGCTTGCGGCCGATGCCCCGGTTCTTGTGGGAAGGACGGACGGCGAGCGGGCCGAGCATGTGGCCGGCAGCATTGCCGGCCCAGACCGGGGTCAGCCGCACCGAGGCAATCACTGCGTCCCCATCCAGGCAGACAAAGGACAGGGTGCGATCATGCGGGCCCTGCTCGCGGATTCGGCTTGCCGTTCGCGCGAAACGCCCGGGCCCGAAAGCCTCGTCGTTGATCTCTTCGATCGCGTTGTCATGGGAAACCTCTTCGGGGAGGTAGCACAGTTCGCTTGTCATGGTTTTGTGAGCCTGTCGGAATTACGCAAATGAAAGCCGCCGGAGAGGTTCTCCGGTTTTCGATCTTCAATCAGCGTCGTCGCAGGATCCGCATGACAAATTCCAGTTTCAGGGCAGAACGCCACTAGCAGGAAAAAACGGCCCCGTCCAGCCGATGGACCTCAAGAGCGCGATTTCCGTTGAACCATGACACAGTGTCAAACGTTTCGGGGCTGGCAATGCTTCAGCCGAAACGTATGTAAGGGTCGAGAGAGGAATGAAAGGAGCATCCCATGGGCATGCTGGAAGACGGCGTCTGGAAGGACGTCTGGTACGACACCGACAAATCCGAGGGTCATTTCAGGCGTGAAAGCTCGCAGTTCAGGAACTGGATCACGGCCGATGGCAGCGCCGGGCCGCAGGGAAAAGGCGGTTTTGCGGCCGAAAAGGACCGCTACCACCTCTATGTCGCGCTCGCCTGCCCTTGGGCGCACCGAACCCTGATCTTCCGCAAGCTCAAGGGACTAGAGGATTTTATCGACGTTTCGATCGTCGACCCGCTGATGCTGGAAAACGGATGGGAATTCAGGAACCGCGACGGCGGCACCAACGACCCGATCAATGGCGCAGACTATCTCTGGCAGGTCTACACCAAGGCCGACCCGCACTATACCGGCCGCGTAACGGTTCCGGTGGTCTGGGACAAGAAGCGCGGGACGATTGTCTCGAACGAGTCCGCCGAAATCATCCGGATGTTCAATTCAGCCTTCGACCACCTAACGGGCAATAGTCTCGATTTCTACCCGAAGGAGCTTCGCGGCGAGATCGATGACATCAATGCAACCGTTTATGACACGGTCAACAACGGCGTCTACAAATCCGGTTTCGCCACCACGCAGGAAGCCTATGGCGAGCATGTGACCAAGCTGTTCGAAACGCTCGACATGCTGGAGGAACGGCTCGGCGAAAACCGCTACCTTGCGGGCGACACGCTGACGGAGGCGGACTGGCGGCTGTTCACGACGCTGGTGCGTTTCGACCCGGTCTATGTCGGGCACTTCAAGTGCAATCTGAGGCAGATCGCGGACTATCCGAACCTCCAGGGCTATCTGCGCGAGCTCTACCAGATGCCGGGCATCGCCGAGACGGTCAATTTCGACCACATCAAGCGCCACTACTACGGCTCGCACAAGAACATCAATCCGACGGGCATCGTGCCTGAAGGACCGATCCTCGATCTCGACGCGCCGCACGGTCGATAAGCAGAACGAAGCGCGGATCGGCTATCCCGTGCCGCTTCGCTCCGTCAGCCAGTGGCGGGTCGCCTCGTAAAGCTCGGGGCCGAGCCCCTCGACGACTTCAGGCGCGAGGTCGGCAAGGCTTGTTTCGGCAAGCGAGGCCCGCCAGGCCCTGTCTGCGCGCAGCATGACCTTTGCCACGGGGCACATGTCCTTCGGGCAATAGCCTTCCGGCAGGCACGGGTTGTTGGCGCGAATATCGCGGCACAGAAACAAGGGCGCCTTGCCTTCGACCGCTTCGACAATGTCAAGAAAAGAGATGTCTTCAGGCGCGGCGGCGAGCCTGTAGCCGCCGCCAGGCCCAAGCGAGCTTTCCACGTGCCCGGCCTGGGAGAGCGCCTGCAATGCCTTCGAAAGATATTCCTTCGGAATGCCGTGGAAAGTCGCAAGCACCTTGGTGGGCAAATAGCGTCCTGGCGGAAGTCCGGCCAGCACGGCCGCCGCGTGAAGGACCCATTCGACCTGATTTCTAAGCTGCATCCGCTTCCAAGCCGGCCCTGTCGAGGCCGTAAACCCTGTCCAGCGAGCCAGGACGGCTCTGATAGGCAATCGCCAATCTGTTCCACCCATTAATCGACACGATCACATAGGTCAATTCGGCGATCTCCCGGGCACTGAAATAGGACGCTAGCGCCTCGCGCGCCGAAACGACCCTTTGGTTGTCTATCGCGCCGGTGAGCGCCTCGGCATAGGCGAGTGCAGCCTTTTCCGTGTCGGAGAACAGCGGCGATTCGGCAAAGACGGCGACATGGTAGAGACGCAACTCCCTTTCGCCGGCAATCTTGGCTTCCTTGTGATGCATGTCGAGACAGAAGGCACAGCCATTGATCTGCGACACGCGGATATCGACGAGATGTCTCAGCCTTGCATCAAGGCTGTTCGTCCCGAGTGTTTCGGAGAAAGCGATATAGGCCTCGGCAAGAGCAGGCGCGAACCGGGCATAGGGCGGTGTAGTCATGGCGTGTATCCTTTCATCATATTAAGGATATTTCTTATCCTTGAGGATATTTAATATCCTTAATATGAGCGGAGTCAAGATCGCCGTGCACGGAGGCTGTTCGTACCGGAGATTGCTTGCGGCATGGGGCGGGCCCGTCTATGACATCTTCATGTTCAAGCTCGCTCATATTTCAGATGTCCACCTTGGGCCGCTGCCGCAGCTCTCGCCGCGAGAGCTGGTCTCCAAACGCATCACCGGTTTCTTGAACTGGCACCGCAACCGGCGCAAGCATCTCGGCAAAAACACGCTGGAGAACCTGCTTCTGGCGATCGCCGACGAGGCGCCGGATCACCTTGCAATCACCGGCGATCTCGTCAACCTTGCCACCACCAAGGAGATCGAGAACGCCGCCGAATGGCTGAAGAGCGTCGGGCCGGCAAAGGACGTCTCGCTGGTGCCCGGCAACCACGACGCCTATGTGGGCGGGGCCTATGCCAAGGTCGCCAGGGCCTGGCGCGACAATATGCAGGGCGATGAACACCGGCCGCTCAGCAACACCTCGGAGGCCCTCACCTTTCCCTACCTGCGCCGGCGCGGGCCCGTTGCGATTATCGGCTGTTCTTCGGCCATCGCCTCGCCACCGTTCATGGCGATCGGCAACTTCGAGAAGAAGCAGGCGCGCGCGACGGCGGAGTTGCTCAGGAAGGCCGGCGAGGAAGGCCTGTTCAGGATCGTGATGATCCACCACCCGCCGGTGCGCGGGGCGGCCGCGCGTCACAAGCGGTTGATCGGCATCAGGCGGTTCCGCGCCGCTGTGTCAACCGGAGGATGCGAACTGGTGCTGCACGGGCACACCCATCTCAACACCGTCAATTTCATCGAAACGCCGCACGGCAAGACGCCGGTCATCGGCATTGCCGCAGCCGGACAGGGAACCGATGGCAAGAAGCCGCCGTCTGCCTTCAATCTGATCACGGTCAGGGGGAAGCCCGGCAGGTGGGAAATGCACTGCCAGCGCCATGCGCTCGATGCTGCAAGCGGCCTCATAGAGCCGGAAAGCGCATTTGCCTATTCCTACGCGGAAGCCGCAGCGGAATAGGCGTCGATCAGCCCGTTGATGCTCAGAGACAGCGCTGTCGCAACCTTCGCGCATTCGCCGCCGCCAAGGCCGTTCCAGCCCATGGCGTTCTTTACCGCGTCCGGACAGATCCGGAAATACATCGATTGCCCCATGATCGCGAAGCTGAGCACCTTGGTCTCTTCGGCATCAGGATCTCTCCCGCTCGCGCGGCCGAGCAACTGCCCGATATGTCTGTGCAAGGGCGCCGTGACCTGCGCGTAAAGCAGGTCGAAGGCTTCGCTGCGCTGGGTGATATAGCGCATCATGAAAGCGGAGATCGCCTCGGCGTCACTTCGCCCCGAGATCGGCGTCACCATGCGAAGCGCGATCTCCAGGAGCTCCTCGCGGGCGGCCTCGGGCGCGACGTCGTCAGGCACCGGCTGAAGGACATCGCTTCCGAGCCGCTCCGAAATCGCGTCGATCACATAATGCGCGCAGGCGATCAGAAGCCCGGGCTTGCCGCCGAAATGATAGGCGATGCTGCCAATATTGGCCCCGGATCGTTCCGCGATCTTGCGTGTGGAGACGGCGTTGTAACCAAATTCCGCGAACAGGCGCAAAGCGGTCGAAATGATCGCCTGACGCGTGGCTGCTGCTCCCTGCAGATTATCACTCATGACGTGTTAAATTTGCCCTCGGTTGGGCGGCGAGCCGCCCGGTTCTCGTTCTTCTTCAACGTCATTGTTCACTTGATTGATCCATACCGCAAGGCCCCTTTCCGCTTGAGCCACATTTCTGCCGTAATTTTTCCTCAGCGAAACCGGAATGCGGAGCGACCATAGTCAGTCGCAAATAAGTCGGTTCCGCGTCGGTTCGACAAAGTGAACGCAGCCCCTTGTTTCCGACCTTTACAAGGGGCAATATCGCGCGAACTTCGCGCTACGGGGCATCAGGTCCGGTTCCGGTCGCCATTCATATTTTCAAGGAAACGATGGACATCTCCGTCAAAACCAACAAATCAGCCGATGTCAGCGGTCGGAAGCGCGTGAAACGCTGGCTGCCGGCCCTGGCCTGTTGCGGCTTTCTCGGCATTGGCATCGCCATCGGCGCGATCCTGTCGCGGGATACCTCGAGCGCGACGGAAACGGTTGACCTGTCTCTGGAACAGTCGACCGACTGGATCGATGACGTCTGCGCCAATTTCCGCATCTTCGGCAGAAAGTATCAGCCGATAACGGATATCGGGCCTCAGGATACCGCAGCCGTTGCCGACCTCGTGCAGCGCACGACCGGCCTCGACGTGAGCGTTCCGAGCTTCGAGGAGGGCGCGCGGATCTTTGAAGGCGCACGCATCGTCGCCGTCGACCGCACGCCGGGCGTGGAACTCTTCTATCGCAACAATGCGGGCGACCTGCTTTCGGTCTTCATCCTCGCGCGCCCGGCAACGCTCGACAACGAGATCACCGATGTCCAGGAGACCATCCGCGACAATCTCACCGTCGCCTGGTGGCAGGGCGAACGCGCGCTTGTCGCGATCGTCGGCCCGTCCTCGGACACCGACATGCCGGCGCTCGCACAATCGGCCTATCTGAAACTGTAAGATTGCAATTGAGGGACGGACGGCGCCAACCCTGCCGGCGCCGTCATGATGTGTCTACGCGCCCTTGGCGAGGATCTGGTTCGCCGCCGAGACGATCGCCTCCAGCGATGCCGCAACGATATTGGTGTTGATCCCGGCGCCGAACATGCGGCCGCCGTCATATTTCACCTCGACATAGGCAATCGCCTTTGCGTCCGAGCCGTGGTGGAGCGAGTGTTCTGAATAGTCCTCTACCGTCAGCTTGATACCGAGATAGGCCGACAGCGCATTGACGAAGCCGTCGACCGGGCCGTTGCCCTTCGCATCGATCCGCTTTTTCTCGCCATTGTCGGTGATCTCGGCCGTCACAACGCGCACGCCCTTTTCCGCGCCCTGCGGATAGGTGTGGTGATCGACGAACTTGATGCGGCCGTCCGGCTGGTCGACATAGTGCTCCATGAACACGTCATAGATGCGCTTCGACGGCAGCTCGCGGCCTTCCTCGTCGGTGATCTTCTGGATCAACTCACGGAAGGCCACCTGCAGGCCGCGCGGCATGTTGATGCCGTAGTCGCTCTGCATGATATAGGCGATGCCGCCCTTGCCCGATTGAGAATTGATGCGGATGATCGCCTCATAGGTGCGGCCCACGTCCTGCGGGTCGATCGGCAGGTAGGGCACTTCCCAGACCGGCTTGTTGGCGACCCGGATCGCCTTCATGCCCTTGTTGATCGCATCCTGGTGCGAGCCGGAGAAGGCCGTATAGACCAGTTCGCCGACATAGGGGTGGCGTTCCGGGATCGTCATCTGGTTGGAATATTCGTAGACGTCCTTGATGCGCTCGATCTCGGAACAATCCAGTTCCGGATCAACCCCTTGCGTGAACATGTTGAGCGCCATGGTGACGATATCGACATTGCCGGTGCGCTCGCCATTGCCGAACAGCGTGCCCTCGACGCGGTCGGCGCCGGCGAGCAGGCCCATCTCGGCAGAGGCAATGCCCGTGCCGCGGTCATTATGCGGATGGACCGAGATCAGCAGGTTTTCGCGATTGTCGAGATTGCGGCACATCCATTCGATCTGGTCGGCATAGATGTTGGGCATCGACATTTCGACGGTCGACGGCAGGTTGATGATCAGCTTGTTGTCCGGCGTCGGCTTCACCTCGGCGATCACCGCGTTGCAGACCTCAAGCGCCACTTCCAGCTCCGTCCCGGTAAAGCTCTCCGGCGAATATTCGAAGCGATAGCCGCCGCCGGCCTTTGCCGCCATGTCGGTGATCATCTTGGCCGCGTCGACGGCGATCTGCTTGATGCCGGCGACATCCTTGCCGAACACCACGCGCCGCTGCAGTTCACTTGTCGAATTGTAGAAATGCACGATCGGCCGATGAGCGCCTTCCAGCGCCTCGAAGGTGCGGGTGATCAGTTCCGGGCGGCACTGCACCAGCACCTGCAGAGAGACGTCCTTGCCGACATTGCCGTTTTCCACGCACCAGCGGGCAAAGTCAAAATCCGTCTGCGAGGCTGACGGGAAGCCGATCTCGATTTCCTTGAAGCCCATGTCCAAGAGCAGCTGGAACATGCGCGCCTTGCGGTCATGGCCCATGGGATCGACCAGCGCCTGGTTGCCGTCGCGCAGATCGACGGAGCACCAGATCGGCGCCTTATCGATGCGCTTGCCCGGCCATTGCCGGTCGGAAAGATCGATCTGCGGATAGGGCTGGTACTTGGTGGCGGCCAGCGGCATGCCCTTGGCATTGGTGGAGTGTTTCGCGTCCATTGTGGTCCTCATATCCGGCCCGCCTTCTGCCGCCTTTGAGGCGCAGTCAGGCTTCGGCCATTCTCGTTGTCATAAACTGTTCGGGAATGAAGGAGCGCTTGGTGCCAAGCGGCTTTCCGGCCGCCGGGCGCTCCTCAAAGGACCCGGCAACCGCTGTTAAGGCCGAGAAGAAGGAGCGAGTTTGGCGCGCGCATGACGGCGGCGGCGGCGCTTGCGCCACCCGAAAACCTGCCCTGCCGATATGCGTCCAACGTAATCATGACGATTTCCATAGCGGCAACAGCCGCCGATTGCAATTCAAAAAACGCGTCAGCCCCCGGCATGCCTTTTCTGCGCCAGACGTTTGATGCCGGTGATGGCGAGCCCAGCTGCCAGCCCCCAGAAAGCGCCGGAAATGCCGAAGAAGCCGACGCCGGAGGCGGCAACCAGGAAGGTGATCGCGGCTGCCTCGCGCGCGTCCGGCTGCTTGAAGGCGGCAAGGGCGGCGGCGGCGAAGGCGCCGATCAGGGCAAGGCCCGCAACCGCCTCGATCAGAATCGGCGGCGCAAGCGAAACCAGCGCGACGACCAGCCCGCTCATCAGTCCGAAGACCACATAGCCGATGCCGGCGACGATCGCGGCCCAGTAGCGTCGTTTCGGGTCGGCATGGGCGTCCGGCCCCGCGCACATGGCCGCCGTGATCGCGGCCAGATTGACGCCGTGCCCGCCAAAGGGGGCGGCAACAAGCGAGAACAGGCCGGTCAGCGAGAACATCCGGCCGGCCGAGGGGCGGTATTCGTTGATGGCAAGGATGGCGACTCCGGGAATGTTCTGCGAGGCCATGGTGACGATGAACAGCGGAAGCGCCACGGAGATGGCGGCCTGCAGGCTGAACACCGGCGTAACCCAGACGGGCATCGGCGGCGCCTCGCGCCAGACATTGCCCCAGCTGCCTGCGGGAAGATCAACACCGAAGACCAGAACCAGCACGAAGGCGCCGAGGGCGGCCGGCACGGCAAGAAGCCGGTTGAAGGCGCCGGCAACGACGAAAGCGACGATGATCGGCAGGCCCAGCAGCGGATCGAACTTCACCGCCTCGACCGGCGCGAAGCAGAGCGCAAGCAGCACGCCGGCCAGCATGGCATTGGCAAGCGGCGCGGGAATGGAGGAAATCGCCCGGCCGACCGGCTTCAAAAGGCCGGCGGCAATGATCATCAGATTGGCGATGATAAAAGCGCCGACCGCCTCGGCAAAACCACCCGGCAGCGTTCCCGCCGTTGCCAGGAGCGCCGCCCCCGGCGTCGACCAGGCGATGGAAACCGGCATGCGCGTGATGGCCGAAATAACGATGCCGGCGATACCCATCACGATCGACAGCGCCATGAGCCCGGAGGCCGATTGCGCCGGGCTCGCGCCGATGCCCTCAAGTCCCTGCAGCACGACGGAAAACGAACTGGCAAAGCCGACAAAGGCGACCAGCAGCCCCATGAACAGGCTCTGCGCCGAAAATTCCCTCAGCATGTCCCCTCCGAGCTGCGGCATATGATTGAAGAACTGCAAGCACGAAAAAGCCGGGCGAAGCAAGCCCTTCGCCCGGCCTATCGGTTCTCAATCAATGGCCGAAAATCAGATCTCGTCCTGCGCGGTGACGATCCGCGATACGAGACCGTATTCGATTGCCTCCTGGGCGGAGAGCCAGTAGTCGCGATCGATATCCTTGGCGATCTTTTCCGAGGGCTGGCCGGTGGCGTCGGAGAAGATCTTGATCAGGCGCTCGTTCATCTTGATGATCTCGCGGGCCTGGATCTCGATATCGGACGCCGGACCGCGCGTGCCGCCGGAGGGCTGATGCAGCAGGAAGCGCGTGTTCGGCAGGCAGATGCGCTGCTCGGCAGGCGCTGCCGCATAGATCAGCGCGCCGGCTGAGGCAACCCAGCCCGATCCGATCATGATGACCCTCGGCTTGATGAACTTGATCATGTCGTGGATCGAATCGCCCGATTCCACATGCCCGCCCGGCGAATTCACGAAGACGCGGATGTCGTCATCGGAGACGGCGGCCATGGCTACCAGTTGCGAGCAGACGCGCTGGGCGAGTTCCTGCGTAATCGGGCCGTAGATGAAGATCGACCGCGACTTGAACAGATTGGCTTCCGCCTCCTTGCCCAGGGGCAGTTCGGTCTTCTTGTCGTCTTCTTCGTCGCTCATTCGGCATCTCCAAGGGTAAATGTTCTGTTCCCCGACTTAATGCGAATATCGCGCCAATACAATGTCCCCCGCTTTCCGGCCGCCCAGCAAAACGGTCGAGCGCCTTGAAAGGCCGCCGGGCAGCCCCCACGTCAGTTCGGTCAATACACGATCCGGCCCCTCGGTCCGGCAGCTATCCTTGGTTTTTGCACGGCCCGGCAGAGGCCGGATGCTTGAAGACCATCAATCATTTTAAATCCGAAAAGGCAGAACCATGCGTTACAACCGACTTGGGAATTCCGGCCTGAAAGTATCCGAGCTCTGTCTCGGCACCATGACCTTCGGCGGCAAGGGCTTTTGGACGGCAATCGGCGCGCTCGACCAGGCCGCCTCCGAAGAACTCGTCAAGATGGCGATCGATTCCGGCATCAACTTCATCGATACCGCCAATGTCTATTCCGAGGGGCTTTCGGAGGAGATCACCGGCCAGGCGATCAGGAATCTCGGCATACCGCGCGACGAGGTGGTCATCGCCACCAAGGTGTTCGGCGGCATGGGCGAAGGGCCGAACAGCCGCGGCTCCTCGCGCTACCACATCATGGAACAGGTGAAGGGCAGCCTTTCCCGGCTGCAGACCGACCATATCGACCTCTACCAGCTTCACGGCTTCGACAACACGACCCCCATTGAGGAAACGCTCGAGGCGCTCGACACGCTCGTGCGCCACGGCCATGTGCGCTATGTCGGCGTCTCCAACTGGGCGGCCTGGCAGATCGCCAAGGCGCTCGGCATCTCCGAGCGCAAGGGCCTTGCATCCTTCCAGTCGCTACAGGCCTATTACACCATTGCCGGCCGCGATCTCGAACGCGAGATCGTGCCGATGCTGAAGTCCGAAGGCGTCGGGCTGATGGTCTGGTCGCCGCTTGCCGGCGGGTTCCTCTCCGGCAAATATGACCGCGACAACCAGACGGACGGCGAGGGCCGCCGCGTCAATTTCGATTTTCCACCGGTCGACAAGGAGCGCGGTTTCGCAACAATCGACGTGATGCGGGAGATTGCCGAAGCCAAGGGCGTTTCGGTGGCGCAGATCGCGCTCTCGTGGCTGCTCTACCAGCCCGCGGTCACCAGCGTCATCGTCGGCGCGAAACGGCCGGACCAGCTGAAGGACAATATCGAGGCGACCGACGTGGAGCTGACGGCGGCAGACATGGAACGTCTCGACGCGGTCTCGGCCCTGCCGCGCGAATATCCCGGCTGGATGCTGGAGCGCCAGTCCGGCGGCGAAACCGTTTCGCCGCCGCGCGTGCCGAAATAGGCGCCGGCAAAGGCCTGTCCGGATGCGGGCATCGCCCGCATCCACTCCGCCGCCGATCAATTGATCCGGACGCGCACCCCATGCGGCTTGACGCCTTCCGGCTCCACGTGGATGGCAAGCGTTGAGCCCGGGATCGCCTTCTTGATCGCGCCTTCCAGCCGGTCGCAGATGTCGTGCGCCTCGCCCACAGTCATGTCCTCGCTGACGACGAGATGGAAATCGATGAAGGCGGCGGAGCCCGCGCGGCGGGTCTTCAGGTCGTGGACGTCGGATGACCCGTCGGCATTGTCGTAGATCGCCTTGCGGATCGCGTCCTCCTCGTCGCCCGTCAGGGCCGCATCCATAAGCCCGCCGACCGATTCAGCAATCAGCTGCCAGCCGGCATAGAGAATGTGCGCGGCAACGGCGAGCGCGATCAGCGGGTCAAAGATCGGATAGCCGGTCGCTAGCGCGATGCCGAGACCAATGACGACGCCGACCGAGGTGACGACGTCGGTGCGGATATGCTTGCCGTCGGCCACAAGCGCCGGCGAGCGCATCGACCGCCCGGCCGAAATCAGCACATAGGCCCAGACGCCGTTGATCAGACTTGCGAAGATGTTGACGCCAAGGCCCAGGCCGACGTCGGTCGGCATGGACGGGTCAAACAGTTCGCCGATGGCTTCCTTGAAGATCAGGAGCGCGGCAACGACAATCGCCACGCCTTCGATGACGGCGGAGATATATTCGGCCTTGTGGTGGCCGAACTGGTGATCGTGATCGGCAGGCTTCGCGGCGTAGACGATGGCGATAAAAGCCGCGATCGCGGCCACCACATTGACGATCGATTCGAGCGCATCGGACAGCAGCGCCACGGAACCGGTCAGATGCCAGGCGAGAAGCTTGATCCCGAGCACGAGAAGAGAGAGCGGTATCGTCCAGAATGCCAGTGTCCGCGTCCGGCTTGCGCCGCCGCCTTTTGCCTGCCCACCAGTCATCGGAAATTCCCGTCTTGCTCAACGACAGGCCGGATCAGCCGTCCGGCGCTGTCGATCTGCTACCCCCTCAACGCGACAATGGCAAGACAGACTTCAGCCTGCCGCCTTTTTGTCTCCCAAAGCCTCGCCGGAGCGGTCGACCAGCTTGCCCACTACGTTCTCGATGATCCGCATGCCGGCATCGCCGCCCAGCGTCATGATCGATTCGGGATGGAACTGCACGGCGGCAACCGGTTCATGCGCATGCTCGATGCCCATGACGATGCCGTCATCGGTCTCCGCCGAGATGGCGAATTCGCTCGGCAATTGCACCGCATCGGCGAAGATCGAGTGATAGCGGCCGACGGTGATCTCCTTCGGCAACCCGTCAAACAGACGTCCCGGTTCGAGGATACGGATACGCGACGGCTTGCCATGCATGGGCACAGCGAGTTGCCTGAGCGTGCCGCCATAGGCTTCCGCCAGCGCCTGCAGGCCGAGGCAGACGCCGAAGATCGGCAGGTTTCGGCCGCGCGCCTTCTTGATCGTCCCCTTGCAGTCGAAGTCCTTCGGCATGCCCGGTCCCGGAGACAGGACGACGAGGTCCGGCGCGATCCGGTCGAAGGTCTCGTCCGCCACCGGCGAGCGCACGGTCGCCACTTCCGCGCCCGTCTGGCGGAAGTAATTGGCGAGCGTGTGAACGAAGCTGTCCTCGTGGTCGACGAGCAGGATCTTCAGTCCCGCGCCGATCTTCGACACCGGCCGCGTGGCAGGCGCAAGTTTCTCCGCATCCGCCTCGCGGATCGCGGCAAGCATGGCTGAAGCCTTCAATTCGGTCTCCGCTTCTTCCTCATGGGGATCGGAATCATAAAGCAGGGTGGCGCCGGCGCGCACTTCCGCCGTGCCGTTCTTGACCCGGATCGTGCGCAGCGTCAGGCCGGTATTCATGTCGCCGTTGAAACCGACCATGCCGATGGCGCCGCCATACCAGGCGCGCGGGCTCTTCTCGTGGTTTTCGATGAAGCGCATGGCCCAGAGTTTCGGCGCGCCGGTCACCGTCACCGCCCAGGCATGGCTGAGAAACGCATCGAAAGCGTCCATGTCGGGGCGCAGACGGCCTTCGATATGGTCCACCGTATGAATGAGGCGCGAATACATTTCGATCTGGCGGCGGCCGATGACCTTGACCGAGCCCGGCTCGCAGACCCGGCTCTTGTCGTTGCGGTCGACATCGGAACACATGGTCAGTTCGGATTCGTCCTTCTGCGAGTTAAGCAGTTTCAGGATCTGCTGGCTGTCCGCAATCGGGTCCTCGCCGCGCTTGATCGTGCCGGAGATCGGGCAGGTCTCGATCCGACGGCCTGTGACGCGCACGAACATTTCCGGCGACGCGCCGATCAGATATTCCTGGTTGCCGAGATTGATGAAGAAGGAATAGGGCGACGGGTTGGTCGCCTTCAGCCGCTTGGAGATCGCCGAGGGCTTGCTGGCGCAGCGCTCCATGAACTGCTGACCGGGCACGACCTCGAACAGGTCGCCGCGCACGAAGCTTTCCTTCGCCTTGGTGACGAGTTCGGCATATTCGCCCTTGTGATGGTCGCTGCGGGGCGGCAGGCTATTGGAGGGTCGGAACGGATCGGACGCGATGTCCTCGCCCTTGCCCTCCGTCGTAATCCCGTCCTTCGCAAAGTCGTAACGATCGATCCAGGCCTTGGCAGCATGGTTGTCGACCATCAGCACCTCGTCGGGCAGGAACAGCACCATGTCGCGCTGGTCGGCCGGGCGCTCCAGCTTCAGCTTCACGGCGTCGAACTGGAAGGCAAGGTCGTAGCCGAAGGCGCCGTAGAGCCCGAGGCTCGCATCCTCGTCGGAATGGAAGAGATCGACGATGGCGCGCAGGACCGTAAACACGGTCGGGGCCTTGGAGCGCTCTTCCTCGGTGAACTGACGGTCGGGTTCCGCCACCTGAAGGTCGATCCGGCGGGACGCGCGGCCGATGATCGTCACCGGTTCCAGCGCCTCGACGACCGGCAGTATCAGCGAAAGCAGCGCCTCGCCGCGTCCGTTGAAAGCCTCGATCCACATGGTGCGGCCATTGCAGGAAATGGCGGCCGGCGGATCGATGATGGCGGTGTCCCAGCGCGTATAACGGCCCGGATATTCGTAGTTGGACGAAAAGACCGCGCCGCGGCGCTCGTCCAGCCGGTCGATATAGCTCGATACGGAATCGCCATAGGGCACGAAACGGCGGGTTCGCGTGATCGTCACGCCGCCCTTCGTCTCATAGCTCGCCCCGCCATCCGGCCGTTCATGAAGGCTCATTGTCCCTGCTCCACCTTTTGTGTCGCGAAACGGCATCCCGCGTTTCGCAATTTTCTTCGTTAACCCCGCAAAGGCGGCGACAATACAAAAAAAGCCGCCTCGGTTTGAGGGCGGCTTTGTCAGATCATCCGGACATGCGTGATCGTGGCCGCCTTTAGCGAGCCCACCACCAGTTTGCAATGTTCATGGTCGTGATCATCATGGGCTTTTTCTACCCCAGCTTGGCCTGACTGGCAAGCAGCAAGAAGAGCGACGGCGAATCCGGCTATTCAAGCCTTTTCATAGGCACACGGATGAAAAGCCCATTTCATGCGTATGCGCTTGCCCTCGCGCCCGCGCGGACATAATCCGGGATCAGAAACGCATTGAAAAACAAGCAACAAGGGAGGCAGACATGCCGCAGCCCGCGCAAAGCAGACACTGGTGGAAAGAGGCCGTCGCCTACCAGATCTATCCCCGCTCCTTCGCCGATTCCAATGGCGACGGCATCGGCGACATACCGGGCATCATCGAGAAGCTCGATCATGTGGCGGACCTCGGCATCGACGTCATCTGGCTGTCACCGCATTTCGACAGCCCGAACGCCGACAATGGCTATGACATCCGCGACTATCGCAAGGTGATGGCCGAATTCGGCACCATGGCCGATTTCGACCGCCTGCTCGCCGAGATCAAGAAACGCGGCATGCGGCTGATCATCGACCTCGTGGTCAACCATTCGAGCGACGAGCATGAATGGTTCGTGGAGAGCCGGTCGTCACGCGACAATGACAAGCGCGACTATTACATCTGGCGCGACGGCTCGAAGGGCGTGCCCAACAATTTCGTATCCTATTTCGGCGGCTCGGCCTGGGAAAAGGACGATGCCACCGGCGACTACTACCTGCACTATTTTGCGAAGAAACAGCCGGACCTCAACTGGGACAACGAGAAAGTCCGCACGCAAGTCTATGACCTGATGCGCTTCTGGCTCGACAAGGGCGTCTCGGGTTTCCGCATGGACGTGATCCCGTTCATCTCGAAGAATTTCGCCTTCCCCAACCTGACCGAGGAAGAGATGAAGGATCCGGGCCGGGTCTATGCCTCCGGGCCGCGTCTGCACGAATACCTGCAGGAAATGAACCGCGAAGTGCTGTCGCATTATGACTGCATGACGGTTGGCGAGGCTGCCGGCGTTTCCGACGCGCAAACACCGCTCTTCGTCGATGAGGCCCGCAACGAACTCAACATGATCTTCAACTTCGCCGTCGTCATGCTCGACCGCGACGGCTGGCGCTGGAAGCCGCGCAAGCTCACCGACATGAAGGCCACCTTCGATCGGCTCGACAAGGCCGTCGGCATGACGGGGTGGAACACCGTCTTTCTCGGCAATCACGACCAGCCGCGCGCCGTCAGCCATTTCGGAGACCCCGCCCCGGAATACCGCGTGCTCTCGGCCAAGGCGCTGGCAACGATGATGCTGACCATGCGCGGCACGCCCTTCATCTACCAGGGCGAGGAGATCGGCATGGTCAACTATCCCTTCACCGATCTCGACCAGTTCGACGATATCGAGGTGCGGGGCCTCAGGCAGGACCATGTCGAGACCGGCAGGGTCAGCGCCGGGGAGCTTCTTGAGAACCTCAACAGGGTGAGCCGCGACCATGCCCGCACGCCGATGCAATGGGATGCTTCAACGAATGCCGGCTTCACCACGGCGCAAAAGCCCTGGCTTGCGGTCAATCCGAATTACTTGGAGATCAACGCCGCGGCCGCGCGGGCGGATCAAGGCTCAGTCTACCATCATTACCGGCGGCTGATTGCGCTGCGCCATGAAACGCCTGCGCTCGTCTACGGCACCTATGAAGATCTTGCGCCCGATCACGAGACGGTCTTCGCCTTCGAGCGCAGGCTTGATGACGCCCGTCTGGTCACGGCCATCAACTTCTCGCGCGAACCGGTGACCTGGCGTCATGCGGCGCTGAAGGGGGCGTCCGGTCTCGTCAGCAACGATGAGGATCGTGGCGCGGCTATCGCCGATGACGCGCTGACGCTTCTGCCCTGGGGGGCAGTGGTGCTCAAGCCCGCGACCTGACGGGGAGCGGACAAAAATGCCGGCGGCGCCCGCCGGGTGCCCTCCCTTCTCGGCCTCGCAACCCTTGACGTTCCGCCCGTTCCGGGGCCTTCTCACCCTGCGCGGAAATGTTTCGACAGTTTCAGGCCCTGGGCCTGGTAGTTCGAGCCGAGACCGGAACCGTAGAGCGCCGTCGGCGGATCCATCATGCGCTCGTAAACCAGGCGGCCGACGATCTGGCCGTGTTCCAGGATGAAGGGCACCTCGTGGCTTCTGACCTCGAGCACCGCGCGCGCGCCCCTGCCGCCGGCCTCCGCATGGCCGAAACCCGGATCGAAAAAACCCGCATAGTGGACGCGGAATTCGCCGACCAGCGGGTCGAACGGCGTCATCTCGGCGGCGAAAAGCGGCGGCACGTGCACGGCCTCGCGCGAGACAAGAATATAGAACTCGTCCGGGTCGAGGATCAGTTCGCCCTTGCCGCGTCCCTGGATCGGCTCCCAGTAATCAAGAATGTCGTAGCCGGCCTTGCGGTCGACATCGATGACCCCGGTATGGTGCTTGCCGCGATAGCCGACCAGCCCCTCGCCTTCGAGATCGATCGACAACGCAATGCCGCCGTCGGAAATATTGGGCATGTCGCTGGCAACCAGCGTTTCGGCGCGATGCAGCGCCATCAGCGCGTCTTCGGCGAGCACCGAATGCCCGGAGCGAAAGCGGATCTGCGAGAGACGCGAGCCCTGGCGCACGATCACCGGAAAGGTGCGCGGCGAGATTTCCAGATAGAGCGGTCCCCGATAGCCCGAAGGAATGACATCGAACTCCTGCGCGAAATCCGGGATCACGCGGGTGAAGATATCGAGCCTGCCGGTCGAGCTTTTCGGGTTGGTTGAGGCGGAGAGATGCTCCGGCAGGGCGAGCCCCTCCATCAGTTCGACGATATAGACGCAGCCCGTTTCAAGAACCGCGCCCTGCGAGAGGTCGATCTCGTGCATGGAAAGCCGCGAAAGCTTGTCGGCAACGCTGTGGCGCGGACCGGGCAGGAAACTGGCGCGCACCCGGTAGGCTTTTGCGCCAAGGCGCAAGTCGAGGCTTGCGGGCTGGACCTGGTCGTGATCCAGCGGCTTCATCGTGGTCAGATTTTTCTGCTCGAGCAGTGCGGCAATGGCGTGATCGGGCAGGATTCCGGGCGTCTTGGACATGTTTTGCTCCTGTTGGCCGACAAAACCAATCTTTCAGAATTGACGCAAGCGCTTATAGGGATTATGCCGCCTTATCCCTGTGGTGATTTGGCCGGTCGGCTTGCAGCCACGTTAAACAAGTAGCTAAAAGGCCGGGTAACCGGTCCCTTCGCGACCGGTTTTTTTGTTTGGAGAGATGAAATGAAGAAGTCCTGGCGTCCGCAAACCAAGCTCGTTCATGCAGGAAGCCTGCGGTCGCAGTATGGCGAGATGTCCGAAGGCATCTTCATGACGCAAGGCTTCCTCTACGAGAATTCGGCCGCCGCCGAGGCCCGTTTCAAGGGCGAGGACGACGGTTTCATCTATGCCCGCTACGGCAGCCCCACCAATGACATGTTCGAAAAGCGTATGTGCGCGCTCGAGGGAGCGGAGGACGCCCGCGCCACGGCCTCCGGCATGGCTGCCGTTTCCGCCGCCATCCTCTGCCAGCTGAAGGCCGGCGACCATATCGTCGCCGGCCGCGCGCTCTTCGGCTCCTGCCGCTGGGTCGTGGAAACGCTCGCGCCGAAATACGGCATCGACTGCACGCTCGTTGACGGGCGCGACCTCGCCGCCTTCGAGGCCGCCATCCGTCCGAACACAAAGCTGTTCTTCATCGAGAGCCCGACCAATCCGACGCTGGAAGTGGTCGACATCGCCGGCGTTGCCGATCTCGCGCACCAGGCCGGCGCCCGCCTCGTCGTCGACAATGTCTTCGCCACCGCGCTTTACCAGAAGCCGCTGGAACTCGGCGCCGATGTTGTCGTCTATTCGGCGACCAAGCATATTGACGGACAGGGCCGGTGCCTCGGCGGGGTCATCCTGTCGTCGAAAAAGTGGATCGAGGAGGAACTGCAGGACTACTTCCGCCATACCGGCCCTGCCCTTTCGCCCTTCAATGCCTGGCTGTTGATGAAGGGGCTGGAGACCTTCCCGCTGCGCGTTCGCCAGCAGACGGAAAGCGCCGGAAAGATCGCGGATTTCCTCGCCGACCAGAAACAGGTCGCCCGCGTGATCTATCCCGGCCGCGCAGACCACCCCCAGGCCGACATCATCAGCAAGCAGATGACGGCGGGGTCATCGCTCATCGCCTTCGAACTGAAGGGCGGCAAGGATGCGGCCTTTGCGCTGCAGGATGCACTCGAAATCGTCTCGATTTCCAACAATCTCGGCGATGCCAAGAGCCTGATCACCCACCCGGCGACGACGACGCACAAGAACCTCTCCGACGAGGCGCGCGCCGAGCTCGGCATTTCCGGCGGCACGATCCGGTTTTCCGCCGGCATCGAGGATACCGACGACCTGGTCGACGATTTTGCCCAGGCCCTTGCAAAACTGCCGGCATAAGCGCCAGAATTGCAGACCGGCCGGAGGCGAAAGGTCCCGGCGGAGAGGCCAGCGGGAGCCCGCTTTTGCAAAGCGTGACGACGGACGAGATCGAGGTCAGGGTGGAAACCCGCTTTCTGGACGAACATTCCGCTCCGGCGGAGAACCAGTTCGTCTGGGCCTATGACATCGAGATCGTCAATCACGGCGCGGTCGATGTCCAGATCGTCGCCCGTCACTGGACCATCACCAATGCCGATGGCGTCGTCGAAATCGTCAACGGGCCCGGCGTTGCCGGCAAGCAGCCGGTTCTGGCCAGCGGCGAACGGTTCTCCTACCAGTCGGCCGCCCCGCTCGACACCGCGTCCGGCATCATGGTCGGCCATTATGTGGCCCGCACCGGCGACAACCGCCTGCTGCAGGTGGCCATTCCGCCCTTCTCGCTTGATTCCCCCTATGAGGACCGCTCCCGTCATTGAGGACGGCGGGAAGAAGCCGCCCTCCCCGCTCAAGGAAAGGGCGGCGTATGAAAGCCATTCGGCAGGTGCCTGGATTACTCGCGCGTCATGACATCCTCGACATCGGCGCCGCCATATTCCTGCAGCTCGATATCGTGCTGTTCGCGGCGGAAGCGGTCGAAAATGTCCTGCGAGATCCGTCCGCGCACCGCCATCAGGAAGACGGCAAGCGAGAACAGGGCCGCCACGATCGAATCGACCGGATGCGGAATGACGCCGAGCCCGCCGCCATAACCGCCGAGATAGGAGATGATAGCGACGCCGGCCATGTAGACCCCGAACCACGCGGCGCTCGTCGGTTCCAGATCCTCCCGGCCGATCACCGCCAGGCGCAGGAAAAACAGCGCCGCGCCGATGAACAGCAACACAAGCAGAACCCAGATCGTGCTCCAGCCCGACCAGTAGATCATCAGCGTGGCGATCATGAAGGCAAGCGCCCCAATGACGCCGGCCGCAGGCACCACGAAGGGACGGCGGGCATTCGGCGCGAGATAGCGGAAGGCCACCATGGACACCGGGCCGGCGATGAAGGACAGCACCACCGCCGCGCTGTTGAGCGCCAGGATTTGCTGGAAGGGCAGGATGATCAGCATCAAAAGCGCGACCACATAGTTGAGGATCAGGCCCCAGAGCGGCACGCCGTATTCGTTCAGCTTGGCGAACAGGCGCGGGAACACGCCGTTGTTCGACATGGCAAGCGCCAGGCGGGCATTCGAACTGACCGAGACGAGCCCGCTGCCGGCCGGCGAGATCACGGCGGCGACATTCAGCATGCTGAGCAGCCACAAGACGCCGATGGAGGTAGCAAGCGCGCCGAGCGGACCGAGTTCATGACTGGATTCGATCGTGTGCCAGCCGTTGGCAAGCGAGGTCGGGTCGATGGCGCCGACAAAGGCGATCTGCAGGCCGAGATAAATCGCAAGGCAGATCAGGACGGAGAGGATCAGCGCGAGCGGGATCACCCGCTGCGCGTTCTTCACCTCGCCCGCAAGGTCGATGGCGTGACGGAAGCCGATGAAGGCGAAAACCACGCCGCCTGTCGAAACGGCTGCGAAGATGCCGGGAACGCCATAGGGCGCGAAGCCGCCGGCGGCGGTGAAGTTTGACGGTTCGAACCGCGCGGCGACCACGACGACGATGAAGATCACCGGCACGATCAGCTTGAACCAGGTCATCGTCGTGTTGATGCGGGCGAACCAGGCAACGCCGAACACGTTCACCACCGTGAGCACGGCAAGGAAGATCGCGGCCGCGATGTAGCCCGAAAAGGTCAGGCCGCCAGTGGCGTTGGTCAGCCACGGAAGATAGGACGAGGCATAGCCGAGAGAGGCCTTCACCTCGATCGGCGCCGTCGTGCAGTATCCGACCCACGCGCTCCACCCCATGGCCAGCGCCAGAAGCCGGCCGTGGGAGAACTGCGGAATACGGGCGATACCGCCCGCGATCGGAAAGAGCGTGGAATTTTCCGCATAGGTCAGGGCGATCAGCAGCATCGCCACTGCCCCGATCAACCATGAGATAATGGAGGCCGGTCCCGCCAGTTGCGCCGTATCGAGCGGCGCAAAGAGCCATCCCGATCCCAAAACGCCGCCCACGGCGACAAACGTCAGGCCGATCAGGCCGATTTCGCGTCGCATTGCCATTTTTTATGTTCCCCTAGCTGAACGCGCTTCACTGAATGCAGCCGGCCACCCCTGCTGGCACACCGCAGCGAATGTATTTACTCACAATCTTAAGTATTCATGCGCACGCCGTTTCAAGTCAATCGCTTTGCGCGCCGTTCCGTTAGTTTCTGGCGCTGACGTGAAGGCGCGGATCAACCCGTATGAAAGAGAGAATTCTCCTCCATTGCGATAAAAGAATGACCACACATTCTCAGCCGTTGTTCGCCCTGATGCGAACGAGGTCCTCCACGGGACGGAAACTGTCGGAACTTGCCGCGCGCCACCAGTCGGCATAGATCGTCGAGTCCGGATCCGACAACAACACGCCTTCGGCGAGGAAAGGATGAAGCTTGTCGAGCGGCACGGAATCATGCGAGCCGACGCGGTGCATGATGTGGTGCGGCTGAAGATCCTGGGGATGGACAAAGCCGCAGGCGGCAACGATATCGGCCAGCGCCTCGAGCGTCTTCTTGTGGAACCGGGCGGCGTGGTGCCCCTGTTCCTCCGGCACGAGCGCGCGCTGGCGCCACTTGTCCTGGGTGGTCACGCCGGTAGGACAGGTGCCGGTGTGACAGCGCTGGGCCTGGATGCAGCCGACGGACATCATGAAGGCGCGCGCGGCGTTGCACCAGTCCGCGCCAAGGGCGAGGTTGTGGGCGAGCCCCATGCCGGAGAACACCTTGCCGCTGGCGGCAAGCCGCACATGTTTCTTGACGCCCGCGCCGACGAGCGCGTTGCGCATCAGCACCAGCCCGTCCCAGAGCGGCATGCCGACCCAGTCGGCAAGTTCCAGCGGCGCGGCGCCCGTGCCGCCCTCCGCGCCGTCGATGACGATGAAGTCGGGATAGATGCCGGTCGTCAGCATCGCCTTGACCAGCGCGAAGGGCTCGTGCGGCTGGCCCACGCAGAACTTGATGCCAACCGGCTTGCCGCCGGAGAGCTCGCGCATTGTGGCGGCAAAATGCAGCATCTGCGCCGGCGTCGAAAAGGCGGAATGACCACGCGGCGACAGACAGTTCTGATAGACCGGAACACCGCGAACCTCGGCGATTTCGGGCGTCACTTTGGAGCCCAGAAGCATGCCGCCATGCCCGGGCTTGGCGCCCTGGCTGACCTTGATCTCGGTCATCTTCACCGCGTCGTTCGCCGCCTTGTCGCGGAACATTTCCGGATCGAACCGGCCGTCCTTGTCGCGCGCGCCGAAATAGCCCGAACCGATCTCCCAGACGAGATCGCCGCCATGCTCCAGGTGATGACGGCTCAGACCGCCCTCGCCGGTATCCTGATAAAAGCCGCCGTCGCGCGCGCCGATGTTCATCGCCTTGACGGCATTGGCCGACAGCGCGCCGAAACTCATCGCCGAGATGTTGAGGATCGAGGCCGAATAAGGCTTCGACGCCTGCGCATTGCCGACCATGATGCGCGGTGAGAGGTCCGGATTGCGCTCCGGCGCCATGGAATGGGAAATCCAGTGATGCGGATCGGAATAGAGCTCGAGTTCCGTCCCGAAGGGAATGGTATCGGGAAGCCCGTGCGAGCGCGTCTTGATCAGTTCGCGCGCCGCATAGGAATAGGGCGTCCCATGGGTATCGTCCTCAACCGCATAGGCGCGGATGAAGGGACGCAGCGAAAGAGCCATCCAGCGGATGCGACCCAATACGGGATAGTTGCGGGTAATTGTCCATGACGACTGGAACCAGTCATAAGCCGAGACCGCCAGAGCCGGAACCGTGAACAAGAGGATCCAGAACCATCCCGTCGCGAGCGCCACAACCGTGAAGAAAGCGGCCGCGATCGGCACGATGCACCGCAAAAGCATGTCAACCATCGAGACTTCCCCCTTTTCCTTATGTCATGCGCTAGCAGAACGCTTACGTTATGGCTAGCCGGTCTCTGCAATTTCAGGTGTTGTCTCAAGGCGGGTTCGGCAGGTCGATCGGAGCGTCCCAGAGCGCCGTGCGTCCATTCGGACGCACAAAGGACGCTCTTACCTATGGAATCTACGCATCGTGCTTTCCGAAAAGCGATTCCGGTTTTCGGGCCGATGCGCTAGCGCTCCCAGGGCTTTTTCCTGCGCGGCGCTAGGGGCTTCATCGGATGGCTGGCGTAGAGGGTCGGCTTGCCGAGCGCCTGGGCCACGATGCGGTAGGCGCGGCGATAATTGAGCAGGCCGCCGATGAAGAACAATCCGCTTCCGACGAGATACTGCCAGGCGAGAAAACCGTCGATCCTGACCTCGTCGGCAGGGCTCGAAACCTCCCAGAGATAGGGGATCGAGGCGACGGCAAAGAGTGTCGATCCGACGACGAAGGCGACCGCGGTCAGGTTCATCATCTGAAGCGTCACGAGATCGTCGGCCTGGACGATCTGGATGACGTTGATGACCGCGCCGACGACGAACAGAACACTGCCGATGATGAAACACCAGGCGCCGGCCGTTTCCCAGCCGACGGACGACAGGAAGAAGATGCTGCCGGCGACGAAAAGCAGCGTGCCGGCGACATAGGTCCACGCCGCCCAGAACTCCAGGCGGTCCCAAAGCGTGGCAATGCTCTCGCGCTCGCGGGCATGAATGAACACCTCGATCAGGTCGTGACCGGTGACCAGGAGATAGAGCAGCGAACCGAAAAAGAAGGTCCAGGCGCCGAGATCGACGTAGGCGGAAAGCGCCGGGAAGAAACAGATACTGCCGAAGATGAACACCAGCCCGCCCAGTTGATAGGCGGCGGCATTGATGGTCTCCCAGCGGAAGTTCTTTCTGTTGTCGGGATCGTCAGCGACAAAATCATGAATACGCGGTCGGTTGACGAACATATGCGGCATGGCGGACCGGGCTCCCTCTTTCGCCGCCGATCATGGCCCCGGCGCAGGCCCAGGAACAACCCCCGGGATGCAAAAACCCTGAAAAGCGGGAAGACAGGCCGCCGCAGTTGCGTTGACAAAGCTTGCCTCACGCCCCGCCGTCATGCTCGGGCCTGTCCCGAGCAACCAAGCACGACTCAACGCGAAAAGCCTCTCGGGCGGGAAATGACTTCAATATGTTATGAAACCCGGCGCTGCCCCTGCACAACGGTAGCCAGCTCCTCTGCACAGGGCCAAGGACGCCCGTAAAAAGGAGAGGTTTGCAAGCGAAGCGAGGCGGCGGGAAAAATCCGCCGCCGAATTCTCTCTGCTACAGCTTCAGCGATAGACAATCCCGCCATCGGTCAGAAATGACTGACCAGTAATGTAGTCGGAGTCACTGCTTGCAAAGAAAGCGACCAGCGCCGCAACATCTTCAGGCGTCTGCGCGCGTCCAAGCGCAATGCCATCGACATATTTCTTATAGGTTTCGCCCTTGGGCGCGCCGGTAAGCTCCGAAAAGCGCTCGTCGATCTCGACCCACATGTCGGTGCCCACAATACCCGGGCAATAGGCATTCACCGTGATGCCCTGGCTTGCATATTCCTTGGCGGCGGCCTGCGTCAGAGCCCGAACAGCGAACTTCGTTGCGGAATATATGCCAAGCATTTCAAATCCATCATGTCCCGCAATGGAAGAGGCATTGACGATCTTGCCCTTCTGGCCGCGCGCGATGAATTTCTTCGCTGCCGCCTGAATACCCCAGAGCACGCCGTCAACATTGATGCGGAAGATGCGGTCCGTGTCTTCCGGCGTGACATCGGCGAGCGGCTTCACTTGAGCGATGCCGGCGTTGTTGACCATCACATCAAAGCCACCCAGCTTTTGCTCGGCATGATCAATGGCGGCATAGACCTGGTCGCGCTTGCTCACATCGGCTTCAAACGTTGTGGCCTTCACCCCGAGCGCTTCGACCTCGGACTTGACCGCTGCAAGCTTCTCGGCCTGAATGTCGACCAGAGCGATATCCGCGCCATCCGCTGCCAGACGCAACGCGATACCGCGCCCGATACCCTGACTTGATCCCGTGACCAACGCGACTTTACCTTTGAGGGACATGATAACCTTCCTTTGCATTCTGCGGCATGACAGTGAGAAACTGGTCACACGCATGGTTCGGTTCCTGCTTCCGCACACGAGAGCAGAACGGCGTTCCCCAAAAGCCCGCCGGTTCTGCGCGCCGGCTTGGTTTACTCACTTGATTAGTGAGCCACTTTTCCATGTGGTAACGCATAGGCGGAATTGCGATACCGCGTTTGATTTTCGAGAGGTGTTTTCTCCAGATCGGAGCTTTCCACTGTCGCAACTCAACGAATAATATCGGTATGAGATTTAAGTGAGCCGGAGCTTATGGCCAAGAAGACAACGCTAAACGCGAAGAACCTGGAAGCGCTCGGCGCAAAGCGGCTGGCGGAGCTCTTGATCGAAATCTCGACCGGAAGCGCTGCCCATAAACGGCGGTTGCGCCTGGAACTTGCAGGCGAACAGAGCAGTGGCGAGATGGCCCGGGAGATCCGCAAGCACCTCACCCGCTTACAGCGCGCCCGCAGCTTCATAGACTGGAGGAAGGTCAAGAAGCTGAAAGCGGACCTCGAGACCCAACGTTCGGCAATCATCGAGAAGCTTGAACCTCAAGACCCTGATGAGGCGCTGGAGCTGATCTGGCGCTTTCTGCACCTGGCCGACTCCATCTTTGCACGCTCGGATGATGGCAGCGGTTCGCTCGTCGAGAGCTTTCATCTCGCCTGTGTTGATGCCGGGCGCATCGCAAAGGCATCGGAAACGTCGCCCGAAACATTGGCGGAAAAGGTATTTCAGGCGCTGCGCGACAACGGCTACGGTCAATATGATCCGCTGATCGAGGCAATGCTACCGGCGCTCGGCGCCGACGGACTCGCACGCCTGAAAGAACTTTCCACTCAATGGCTCGACGAAACCGTACAGGAAAAGCCCAGGCGCGAAGGCCGGATCATCGGCATGAGCCAGAACGGGCCACTTTACGAGGATGAGGTCTATAGCCGTCACGATGATCTGTCCGCCCGCATCGCGCTGGAAGTCATTGCCGACGCCGAGGGCGACGTCGATGCCTATATCGCGCTGCAGACCGAAGAAGCCATGCGCTCGCCGATGATCGCCGCGAAGATAGCGGAACGGCTGCTTGAAGCCGGCAGAGCCGGAGAAGCGCTGACGCGGCTCGACCAGGCTGCACCGAAGAAAGACCGGCTTTTGCCGGTTCTGGAATGGGAACGTGCACGCGCCGATGCGCTTGAGGCACTGGGCCGCGCAGACGAGGCGCAGGACTTCAGATGGCAGTGTTTTGAAGCATCGCTCGAACAGCAGCATCTCCAAGACTATCTGAAACGCTTGCCCGATTTTGACGACATCGAGGCAGAAGAAAAAGCGATGTCCTGGGTCGCGACGTATCCGAACGTGCATCAAGCCCTGCTGTTTTTTATGGAATGGCCGGCGCTTCGCGAAGCCAATGCACTAATCCTCGACCGTAGTGGTGAAATCGACGGCAATTATTACGAACTTCTGACACCGGCCAGCGAAACCCTGAAGGAAAAATACCCGCTTGCGGCGACATTGCTGCTCAGAGCCATGATCGACTTCAGCCTGAACAGCGCCCGTTCCAGCCGCTACAAGCACGCGGCCAGACATCTGATCGAGTGCGAAGCACTTGCGGTGCATATTGACGGTTTCGGATCAGCTGACTCACACCATAGCTATCTGACAAAGCTGCAACGCGACCACGGCAGAAAAACAGGCTTTTGGGCAGCCGTGGAGCGACTTTATTGATTCTGTCTCTGCGAAAAATGCTCATCAGGCATCTCATCAGCCTCAAGGAAGCGCCCTGGCCGTGGCCCTCGCTCGTGCCCGGCTAAAACCGAGCACTCCTGGGCGCATCAAACGGCGCAAAAAAGCCGCAACGCACATCATTAATCTTTATATTGAAAAACTGGCGGAGAGGGGGGGATTCGAACCCCCGATACGGTTGCCCGTATGCCGCATTTCGAGTGCGGTGCATTCGACCACTCTGCCACCTCTCCAGGAACCATGTGGTCTGCGCTCTTGGCGCGGGGTGTCTCTTAGCTGGCAAAGGGCGTTCTTGCAAGAGCATGGCGCAAGCTTTTTTGCGGTGATTTATTGACTTTGCGGCGGCTTCATCGTAAGCACCCTGCCGGATGCGTGTGTCCTGCGGCATGCGCGAAATTCTCCCGCAAGGGAGACTTCACCGGCAGACCGGGTTTGACAAGAATTTTTCTTTGCAACTCCCTGCTTTAACCAGGCTGATAAAAAGACGGCCGTTCTCTTTCAAGCCAAAGAGAGCAGAGCCGGATTGAGAACATGAAAGGTAAAAAAATGTTCGCAGTCATCAAGACCGGCGGTAAGCAGTACCGCGTGAATGCCGAAGACACGCTGCGCATCGAAAAGCTCGATGCCGAAGCAGGCGCTACGGTTGAGTTTTCCGACGTTCTCGTTGTCGGCGAAGGCGCTGACGCCAAGATCGGCGCTCCCTTCGTCAAGGGCGCCGTCGTCAAGGCGGAAGTCGTCGAGCAGACCCGTAACCGCAAGGTTATCGCCTTCAAGAAGCGTCGTCGTCAGAACTCCAAGCGTTCGCGCGGTCATCGCCAGCACGTCACGGTCGTGAAGATCACCGACATCGTCGCCGGTTGATCTGAAAGCAGAAGTTTCGAAGGTTTAAAGGAGAACTCCAATGGCACATAAAAAAGCTGGCGGTTCGTCGCGCAACGGTCGCGATTCTGAGTCCAAGCGCCTTGGCGTGAAGAAGTTCGGCGGCGAGAACGTCGTTCCGGGCAACATCATCATTCGCCAGCGCGGCACCAAGTGGCATCCCGGCGACAATGTCGGCATGGGCAAGGACCACACGATTTTCGCCAAGATTGAAGGCAATGTTACGTTCCGTGCGCGCGCCAACGGCCGCATGTACGTGTCCGTGGCGCCGAAACAGGCAGAAGCAGCGGAATAAGCCGGACCGCTCATTTAAAAGCCGGCGTCACATCGACCCGGCTTTTAAATATCAGGTTACCGGACCTGGAATTTGAAAAAGAAGGGAAGATGGGACGCCACCATCTTCCCTTCTTTCGTTTCAAACCCAGGAAAGGACCTGACAATGCAAAGGGATCTACAAAGGGAGAGCCAATCCCGGCTTTCCAGAGAGCGGCTGAGGCCGGATTTGCAAAGGCGGGATTGCCCCGTTCTTCTGTCGCAAAGGCTCGTTCTGCGCGCCCCGCACGAAGATGACATTGACGCCATTGCCCATCTCGCCAACAACGACAAGATCGCGACCATGGTGTCGCGCATGCCGCATCCCTATACGATCGATGATGCCGCCAAGTTCGTGGAGCGAACCAAAGAGGGCGCGATCGGCAATTGCGTCTATGCCATCACGAAAGCCGAAAACGGCGAATTCATCGGTTGCTGCGGCATCGAGAACACGCCCGATGACGAAAGCGTCGTCGAGATCGGCTACTGGCTGGGCGAACCCTATTGGGGCAAGGGTTACACCACGGAAGCCGCCCAGGTTCTGATCGACATGGTCTTCCGCACGAGAAACGAGGTCGACCATATCGACGCACGTTGCCGGGTCGTCAACCCGCGCTCGCGGCGTGTGCTGCACAAGTGCGGCTTCCAGTTCCAGGGGCCAGGCATGGTCCAGTCGCTCGCCATCGGCGGGTCGGTCGCGGTCGAATGGTACCGGCTGGAACGGCGCAACTGGATGTCGCTGAAGAGCTGGGGAGGACAGAGATGAGCCTTGACCTGCAAGAGCGACAGAAGACCGCGACCATCGACACCGAGAGGCTTTGCCTGCGGCCGCTTCGTGCTGAAGATGCTGAGGCGATTACCGGCGTGCTCTCCGATTTTTCGGTAACCCGCATGCTGTCGCGTCCGCCCTACCCGTTCACGCTCGATGATGCCGAGGACTGGCTTGAGGCCAACGCCGACAGCAGCGACCGGGCATGGTCCTTCGCCATCACCCAGCCGGCAGACCGGGTGCTGATCGGCCTCGTCTCCATCGAGCTCAGGCAGGGCGGCTATCACCTCGGCTACTGGCTGAACCGCTACTACTGGGGCCGTGGCTTCATGAGCGAGGCGGCGTCCGCCCTTGTGGCCCGCTTCTTTGCCGAGAAGGGCGCGTTCACGCTGAATTCCGGCGCCATGGCCGAAAATGCTGCTTCGCTGAAGGTGCAGCAGCGTCTCGGCTTCCAGGTCACCGGCTTGCGAGACATCTATGCCGCAAGCCGCGGAGCCATGGTGCAGGAGGTGACGACGGCGCTGACGCCGGACTATTTCCGCCCCTATCACTTCGGCTGATGATCAAGGGCCGGGCCAGCGCAAGCGGCCCGGCCTTTTCTTTGTGAAACCCGGCGCACATCCATGGGGATGGCCATGGTTCCGACATGAATTTTGGTTGTCATTGGCGCCCGCATCGCTACCTTCCGCGACCAGAGACAATGAACCGGACAGACCTGCCCCATGAGTGACACCAAGATTGCCCGCATCGTCGCCGATGAAATCAAGGCCCGGCCCGACCAGGTGAATGCGGCGCTCGCGCTGCTGGATGGCGGTGCGACCGTGCCGTTCGTGGCGCGCTACCGCAAGGAGGCGACCGGCGGGCTGGACGATACGCAGCTGAGGCAATTGTCGGAGCGGGTGACCTATCTGCGCGAGCTCGAGGCGCGGCGGACGACGATCACGGAATCGATCGCAGGCCAGGGCAAGATGACGGATGAGCTGGCGGGCAAGATCGCCGCCGTCACCACCAAATCCGAGCTTGAGGACCTTTACCTCCCCTATAAGCCCAAGCGCCGCACAAGGGCGATGATTGCGCGCGAAAACGGCTTGCAGCCGCTGGCAGACGCGATCTTCGAAGACCGTGCGGCCGATCCGGAAAGCCTCGCGGCCGCCTATCTCAACGAAAATGTCGGCGATATCCGCGCCGCCCTTGACGGCGCCCGCGACATTCTCTCCGAACAGTTCGCCGAAAACGCCGAACTCGTCGGCCGTCTGCGCCAATACATGCGCGACAACGCGATGCTCTACGCCAAGGTGGTCGACGGCAAGGAAGAGGCCGGCGCGAAATTCGCCGACTATTTCGAGCACGCGGAAAAATTCGCCACCGCGCCGGGCCACCGCGTGCTTGCCATGCTGCGCGGCTGGAACGAGGAGGTGCTGACGGTGGCGATCGAGGCCGACCGCGACAATCCCTCGCCCGTCAAGCCCGCCCAGCAGATGATCGCCCGCTTCTTTGATATCGGCAGCAAAGGCAAGGCGGATGAGTTCCTGATGCAGGTTGCCGGCTGGTGCTGGCGGGTGAAGCTGTCCACCTCGCTCTCGCTCGACCTGATGCGCGAGATGCGCGAGCGGGCCGAGGACGAGGCGATCCATGTGTTTGCCCGCAACCTCAAGGACCTGCTGCTCGCAGCCCCCGCCGGCTCGCGCGTCACGCTCGGCCTTGATCCGGGCATCCGCACCGGCGTCAAGGTGGCCGCCGTCGACGGCACCGGCAAGCTTCTGGACACGGCCACGATCTACCCCTTCCAGCCGCGCAATGACGTTCAGGGATCAATGGCCGTGCTGAAGGCGCTGATTGCCCGTCACAAGGTGTCGCTGATCGCCATCGGCAACGGCACGGCAAGCCGCGAGACCGAAAAGCTCGTTGCCGACCTGCTGAAGGAAATCCCCGAGCCGAAACCGGTCAAGGTGATCGTCTCGGAAGCCGGCGCCTCGGTCTATTCGGCTTCCGAAACTGCGGCGAAGGAGTTTCCGGGCCTCGATGTCTCGCTGCGCGGCGCGGTGTCGATCGCGCGGCGCCTGCAGGACCCGCTGGCCGAACTGGTGAAGATCGAGCCGAAGTCGATCGGCGTCGGCCAGTACCAGCACGATGTCGACCAGATCAAGCTGTCGCGCTCGCTCGACGCCGTGGTCGAAGACGCGGTGAACGGCGTCGGCGTCGATCTCAACACGGCCTCCGCCCCGCTTCTGGCGCGCGTCTCCGGCCTCGGCCCCGCGATTGCCGAGGCGATCGTGGTCCATCGCGACGCCAATGGCGCATTCCAGAGCCGCAAGGAACTGCTGAAGGTCGCCCGCCTCGGTCCGCGCGCCTTCGAGCAATGCGCCGGCTTCCTGCGCATCCGTGACGGCAAGGAGCCGCTCGATGCCTCCGCCGTGCATCCGGAAGCCTATGACGTTGCCAAGAAGATCGTCGCCGCCTGCGGCCGCGATCTCAGATCCCTGATGGGCGACAGCGCGGCGCTGAAGTCCGTCGATCCGCGCGCTTTCGTCGACGAACGCTTCGGACTGCCGACGGTGCGCGACATTCTGGCGGAGCTGGAAAAGCCCGGCCGCGACCCGCGCCCGGAATTCAGGACCGCAAGCTTTGCCGATGGCATTGACGAGATCTCGGACCTGAAGCCGGGCATGATGCTGGAAGGCACCGTGACGAACGTCGCCGCCTTCGGCGCCTTCGTCGATATCGGCGTGCATCAGGACGGGCTTGTCCACGTCTCCCAGCTTGCCGACCGTTTCGTCAAGGACCCGCACGAGGTGGTCAAGGCCGGCGATGTGGTGAAGGTGCGCGTGGTTGACGTCGATGTGAAGCGCAAGCGCATCGGCCTGTCGATGAAGAAGGATGACGGCGCGCCCGCTGCCCGGGGACCGCGCGGCGGCGACCGCAAGCCCCAGCGTGACAACAAGCGGGAAGACCGGCCAAGCCAGGGCGCCTTCGGCGCGGCGCTGGCCGATGCCATGCGCCGGAAGTAGCGCTCAGTCGGTGTCGAACCGGTTGCCGTATATGTCGTAACCCCGGCTTTCATAGCCCAACCGATAGCCGGTGGTAACGACCGCAAGCCCGGCGACGATGGTGAAGAACGAGGTCGCCGTATCAAAGAACGTGGCAACGACCGTGACGAAGGCGCCAACCGTCGGCGCCAGAGCCGCCGGCGCCACCGTTAGGTAGAGCGCGGCCAGCGCGGCAACGCCAAACTGCAGAGCGAGCGACAGGAGCGCTACAAGAAGCGCGATCACGACATTGGTGATCGCCATGGGAAGGCCGAAGCCCTCGCCGCGCCAGAACGCGCCGCCGAGACCAAAATCCTGGTCGATCGCCGTTGCCGGCAAGATGAGCGAATAGCGCATGGCCACTGAAATGATGGTGAAATAGCCAACGAGGCCGGCAATCGCGAGCACTGCGACTCCGAAGCCGCCCGAATGGGAAAGAATAGCCGTCAATATACCGAAGGCCAGCCCAACCGGCAGGCCAATCAGGAACATCACCAGGCCGACAAGGATGCCCTGCCCGAGAAAGCGCAGCTCTCGTCGGGCAAATCGGATCGGAAACGGCTTCGGCATCTCACCGAGAAGCCCATGTAGATGCCAGGCAACGGCGACGGAGGCAAAGGCGATCGCATAGATCGCCGCCATGACGACAAAGCCGATGATGAACAGAAGAGCCTGCGGCGTGGTGACCGTCTCGACTTCGAAATGCTGCGGCTCGGCCGGCGCGAACAGGCTGACGAGAAAGACCAACAGCCCCCAGGGCCAGGCGATTCTCAGCGCGACCACGATGTTTGAGAAGAACAGGCCCAGCGATCCGCCCATGACCGCCTTCAGCCGTCCGCCAAATGTCATCGTTCACGCCTCCGGCACCCGAATCAATTCGCACAAAAGTCTTTCCGTCACACATTTTCAAACACGTCGGCACGTCGCAACCAAAAATTGTGAATTCTACAAGTCTTTGAAATAAAGGCCGGAAGTCAAGGCGCGGGAGATGGCCGAACCGCCTTGTTTCTTGTTTCAAAACGAATATTGTACGCTTAATAATATGTGACATTAGCAGGCATTCAGGGGATTGAGATGGCTTCACCGCTGTTCGACCTGATCGACAAGATCATTAAAACCGGAACACTGAGGGTCAAGACGGAAACGGGGGAGGTCACCACATTCGGGGACGGCACGGGCGACCCCGTGGCGATCCGCTTCACCGACAGGCAGGCACAGGATCTCATTGCCAAGGACCCGGCGCTCACTCTCGGAGAGATGTATATGCAGGGCCGCTTCCTGATGGAAGAAGGCGATATCTACGATTTTCTCTCGCTTGTCCGGCGCAACACGCTCGATATCGTCTTCAATCCGTTTATGGCTATGAAACTGTTCTGGCGCATCGGCCTGGCGCAGGTCGGCACCCGCCTGCCGATCAACAGGAACCGCAAGAATGTCTCCCACCACTATGATCTGACGCCGCCGCTCTTCAGCCTGTTTCTGGACGAGGACTGGCAGTATTCCTGCGCCTATTTCGACCCTCCGGACATTTCGCTCGACGAGGCCCAGCTCGCCAAGAAGCGCCATATCGCCGCCAAGCTCAGACTGAGCGAAGGCCAGCGCGTGCTCGAGATCGGTTCAGGCTGGGGCGGGCTCAGCATGTATCTCGCCGAAATGGCCGGCGTCGACTGCACCGGCATCACGCTCTCCCATGAACAGCATGACATTTCCGAGGACCGCGCGGCAAAGCGCGGGCTTTCCGACAGGGTGCGCTTTCAGCTGCAGGACTACCGGACGATGAAGGCCAAGCCCTTCGACCGGATCGTCTCGGTCGGCATGTTCGAACATGTGGGCATCGGCCGCTACAGGAACTTTTTCGACAAGTGCTTCGAGCTCCTCGATGACGATGGCGTCATGGTGCTGCACTCGATCGGGCGCGACATCGCCGGCCATGGCCACACCAACCCCTTCATCGAGAAATACATCTTCCCCGGCGGCTACATCCCCTCGCTTGCCGAGGTCCTGCCGGCGGTGGAGAAATCCGGCCTTTTGGTGCGCGACGTCGAAATCCTGCAGATGCATTATGCCTACACGCTCCGTGCCTGGCGCGAACGCTTCGTCGCCCGCAAGGAAGAGGCTATCAAGCTCTATGACGAGCAGTTCTTCCGCATGTGGGAATTCTATCTGGCGGGTTCGGAAATGGCCTTCGAATGGGACAAGATGTTCGTGTTCCAGATGCAGCTCTCCAAGAGCCAGTTTGCCACGCCGAACAACCGTCGTTATATGTTCGAGGCCGAGGAGAAGCTCAAGGCCGCGGAAGCGACCAGGGCGCCTCTCGAACCGGTCGAATTCGACTGAAGCCTGCCTTCTTCAGGTATCAAGGCTTGAAGTCGACGGCTGACCGGCCGGCAGATCAGACGCTTTGATGCACCGAGGATTTATGGGCACGACCACAGAGGATAACGGCCGCGTTTTCGACGCTCCGTCGGATAATTTCGTCTACAACCTTTTGCCGCGCCGGCTTTGGCCCTATGCCCAGCTTGCCCGCTGGGACCGGCCGATCGGCTGGCAATTGCTGATGTGGCCGTGCTTCTGGTCGGCGGCTATGGCGGCGGCCGTGACGGCCGAGGCCAACGCCTTCCGGCCCGGCCAGTTCATCGCCCATCTTCTGCTGTTCTTCATCGGCGCGGTTGCCATGCGCGGGGCGGGCTGCACCTATAATGACCTCGTCGACCATGACATCGACAATCAGGTGGCGCGCACGCGCTCGCGGCCCCTGCCGTCCGGCCGCGTCACCCGGCGTCAGGCGAAGATCTTCATCTTGTTACAGGCACTGACCGGGCTTGCCGTGCTGTTGTCGTTCAATCTTTTCACGGTTCTGCTCGGCTTCGCATCGCTCGCCTTCGTGGCGATCTACCCGTTTGCCAAGCGGTTCACCGACTGGCCGCAACTGTTCCTGGGGTTGGCTTTTTCCTGGGGTGGCCTTGTCGGCTGGGCGGCGGTATTCGGCTCGCTTTCACTGCCGGCCGTGCTGGTCTATCTCGCCGCGATCGTCTGGACCATCGGTTACGACACGATCTATGCCCATCAGGACAAGGAGGATGACGCGCTCATCGGCGTGCGCTCCACCGCGCGGCTGTTCGGGGAGAGGACGAAGCCGTGGCTCATCCTCTTCTACGGCGCCATGCTGACCCTGCTTGTCGTCGCCTATCTGGTCGCCGGCCTCGGCTGGGCCGCGTTCGCCGGCCTTCTGGCGGCAGGTGCCATGCTGTTCTACCAGATCGCGGTGCTCGACATCGATGACGGCGCGCAGTGCCTCAAACTGTTCAAGTTCAACAGCCGCGTCGGGCTGGTCGTCTTTCTCGGCCTTGTGGCAGCGATCTTCATCGGCTGAGCCGCGGCTCAGGCAGCGACCGCGCGGCCCTTGACCGTCATCTTCACGCCGATCGGGCAGTCGCTGAGCCGCATGGCAAGGCGCTTGATGCTGCGGGCGGCAGCGCGGCGGGCGGGACCTGCGGCATCATCATTGGCGGCAACGGCCTGGTGTGGCTTGAAATCCACCGGACGGGCAATGCCGTCGGCTTCAACCATCATCATCGGAATATCGTAGAGCAGCGCCCAGTCCTGCCAGTCGGCCACAATTTCGCTCAGGTCATGGGCGACAAGCAGCGGAATGCAGAGTTCCGGATCTGCGTGGTGCAGTTCCAGCGTCACCGTGATCCCGCCATCGGCATGGGCAACGGCGCGGGCGGCAACGCCCTTGAAGGCGCGGCCCGGAAGCGCGATGGAGAAGGGCAGGTTGCTGGAAGGCAGGTTGCGGCGGACAACGGCGCCGCGCTGATCGAGCTTGACGCCGATACGGGTTTCCGCCCCCTTGGCGACATAGGAGAACTTCTGCGGGAAGTGCGCCGGATCTATCCTGAGAACCGGTTCCTCATTGCCCCTCTTGACCTGCGAATTCGTCATCTGATCACCCTTTGGCTCTGTCGCCGGTATCCGGCTTTTTTCTCTGCGAACTTTCCGTCCGTCTGAAGGCCATCCTAGGCGAGGTTCTTACCAGCCGCCTTAACAAGCAGGGTTAAGAAAATCCAACCCGGATGAATGGTTATCAAAATCCGATCCGTAAGGGTTGAGAGAGCGTGAAGGCCCGGGCAAGGATGGGTTAACCTTGGATGCCGCGAGCGGCCCGCGTCGGCTGCGCCTGTCCGGCAGATGTTCTCGGCAAGACCGCAGACACCTTGCCTGCCCTCAGACAGGCAAGGCCGGCCGACAGCCGCATCGGGATCATCAGCGATAGATCGCGGTAACCGCCTCCTCGCCCGCGCGGACATGGCCGCGATACATGCCTTCCGAATTGAACGGCAGGGCGATGTTACCTTCGCGGTCGACGGCGATGACACCGCCGGAGCCGTCGTTTTCACCGAGATCGACCATCACGACATGGCGCGCCGCGTCTTCCAGGCTTTCGCCCTTGTAGCGCATGCGGGCCGCGATCTCGGAGGCCGCCGTCCAGCGGATGAAGATTTCGCCATGGCCCGTGCCGGAAACAGCGCATGTGGCATTGTCGGCATAGGTGCCGGCGCCGATCACCGGCGTATCGCCGATTCGGCCCTTGGCCTTGCCGGTCCAGCCGCCGGTGGAGGTGGCGGCAGCCAGATTGCCGTCATTGTCGCAAGCCACCGCGCCGACCGTGCCGTGACGGCGCGCCGGGTCGGCGTCATCCTCGCCCTTGGCCTTCATCTTCAGGGTTTCCTGAAGCGCATTCCAGCGGGCCTCGGTGAAGAAATAGTCCTTGTCGCCGAATTCCAGGCCGGCCTTGCGGGCAATTTCCAGCGCGTTCGGGCCGGTCATGCACACATGGACGGTGTTTTCCATCACCGCGCGGGCCGCGCGCACCGGGTTCTTCGGCCCGAAAATGCCGGCGACGGCGCCGGCCCTGCGGTCACGGCCGTCCATGACGGCAGCATCCATCTCCTGTTCGCCGTGATCGGTAAAAACCGCGCCGCGTCCGGCATTGAACAGCGGCTCATCCTCAAGCGCGCAAACGGCTGCGGTGACAGCATCGAGGGCCGGTCCGCCATCCTTCAGCACCGCCTCGCCCGCTTCGAGCGCGCGACGCAGGCCCGCGTGATAGGCCGCTTCCTTCTCCACCGTCATCTTCGATTTCAAAATGGTTCCGGCCCCGCCATGGACCGCCAGAGAATAGCGCATGTCTTACTCCTTCAGCCCGGCTTCCCGGGCGCAGTAGCGGGCGATATCCGCATGGGTGGCAATCCAGCAATCGCCCTTTGCCGTGATGTGGGACAACAGTTCTTCCAGAATGAAGATGCGCGACCGATAGCCGGTAATATGCGGATGCATGGTCAGCAGGAACATGCCGCCTTCCGCATAGGCGCCGTCGAACTCACGCCGGAAGATGTCGAGAACATCGGCAGGCGGGGTATAGGGCCGCTGCGCGCCGAACCGGTTCATCATGAAATAGACGGCGTCATCGCGGATCCACTCGACCGGCAGTTCGACAATGCCGGTAGCCTCGCCATTATCGAGGATTTCATAGGGATCGTCATCGGCAAAGAGCGAACTGTCATAGAGAAGGCCGAGTTCGCGGGCGATCTTCAGCGTCGCATCGGAATAGTCCCACGAGGGCGTGCGCATGCCGACTGGCCGACTGCCCGTGATCTTCTCCAGCGTATCGCCGGAACGCAGCATCAGTTCGCGCTCCTTATCGGCCGGCACCTGGGCATTGCGCTCGTGGATCCAGCCGTGGAGGGCGATCTCGTGGCCGTCATCAGCAAGGGACCTCTGCTCTTCAGGATGCAGGAGCGCGGAGACGGCTGGCACGAAGAAACTCGCCTTCGCGCCAAAGCGATCAAGCACCTTGCGGATGCGCGGGATTCCGCGCCGCGCGCCGAACTCGCCCCAGCTGAGGCGGGCGGGCGATTCGCCGCCGTCGCGCAGCTCATTGGTCTCGTGGTCGCTGTCGAAGCTCAGCGCCACGGCGCAGCGCGCGCCGTTCGGCCAGGCTTTCGGCAGCAGGCTTCTGCCCGCGCGCACCTGGTTGACCCGGCCGCGCCAGGTCGCTTCGTCCCATTCATAGGGTTCGCTCATGCATGGCCTCCATCGACCGAAAGGATTTGTCCGCTGATCCAGCCTGCTTGCGGCGAAGCCAGAAACGTCACTGCGTTCGCGATATCGGCCGGCGCGCCGAGACGGCGCATGTGAATGCCGGCGACAACCGCTTTCTGCCGCTCCGGCCCGAAGGCCTGCCACTGCTTATGCGTCGAAGGGTTGGAAAGAATGAAGCCCGGCGCCACGGAATTGACCGTGATGCCGAAGGGGCCGAGCTCGAGCGCCAGCTGTTTCGTCAGCCCCACAAGCGCGTGTTTTGCACTGGCATAGGCCTGGATGCCGGTGAGGCTCGGCCGCAGGCCCGCGCCTGAGGAAATTGTGATGATCCGGCCCCCGCCGTTCTGCTTCATGCCCGGCGCCACGGCCTGAGCGCACCACATGGCGGCATCGACATTGGCCTGGAAGATCACGCGCCAGTCATCCTCGCCGATCTCTTCGATCGGGCGGCCTGCCTGTCCGCGCACCCCGCCGGCCGACATCACAAGACCGTCGACCCGGCCATGTTGCGCAAGCACCGACCGGATGGCGGCATGGGCGCCCTCGCGGCTGCCGAGATCGGCCTGATGCAGGCTGATGCCCTCCGCCTCCAGGGACATCATGCCATCGCCGTCGATATCGATGGCCGCGACGTCGGCGCCCGAAGTCCTCAACTGGCGGACAATGGCCACGCCGATGCCCTGCGCCGCGCCGGTGACGGCGAAGATTCTTCCGGAAAGATCTAGCTGCACAGCGGCACCATCTCATCGACAAGGGCCGCCGATTGTTCGCGCTTCCCGTCTTCGATAGCATGAATGAGGTCGACCATCCTGGCGAGCGCGGGAACGGCAAGACCGTGCGAGGCGGCAAGCGGGATCATCGTGCCGATCTGGGCATCCACCTCCGTCTTGCGCTTGCGCACGGCCAGATCGCGCCAGATGCCGGAATGGGTCTTTGCGGTCTTGCGGTTATGCGCCACCATCTTCTCGATCGCGATCCGCATACCCTCCGGATCGGCCGCCAGAAAGGCCGCCGGATCAAATCCATTGAAGCCGAGCGGGTTGGCGCCTTCCGCTGCCGCAAGCGTCATCACCTCATGGCCGAGCCTTTCATAAACGACGCGGTGTTCCGGACGCGCCATCGCATCCGACATGGAAAGAGGCGTCAGCGCGGTGCAGAACAGAAGCGCGCCGTAGCCCATCTTGCCCCAGAGATAGCCCCAGATATTGTCGGTCGCCACCGCGTCCGGTTCGACCAGCGACAGGAGCCTGTGAACTTCGGCGACACGCGGCGTCATCCGGCCGTCGAGCTCTCCGACGGCAACGGCAGCGCGGTTGCCGTACAGAATACGCCCCGGCTCCAGCCAGTCTGCGCCGAAGTTGACGAAACAGCCGACGGTATTCTCGGCGCCGATCCTCTCGGCGATCACCTTTTCGTTGAGGCCGTTCTGGGCAGAGACGACATAGCCGCCCGGCGCCAGATGCGGGATAAGCATCTCCAGCGCTTCGGCCGTGTGATGCGCCTTGACCGCCAGGAACACGCGCTCGAACTGCCCTTCCAGTTCGTCGGGCGTGCTTGCCGGCAACACATGCGTGAACGCCTCCACCGGCCCCTCGATCCTCAGGCCCGCGGTGCGCATCGCCTCGACATGGTCCGGAACGATATCGACCATATGCACGTCATGACCGGCCCGGGCGAAACAAGCGCCGAGGACGCCGCCGATCGCGCCGGCGCCCCAGATCAGAACAGGAGAATTGCTCATGCCCAGTCACCCTCGATCAGGCTGCGCGTCTCTTCGACGGCGACGGACCATATCCGGTCCATGTCCTCGTCGGGTCGTTGATAAAGACCACCGTAATTGCCGTCGCCGATCAGTTCGCGCACACCTTGCGAATTGCGGTCGCGCAGCCGGTCGAAATCGACGTAGGGCTTCTGCTCGGCCGGCATCTCGCGGCCCGGCAGCCGGGTCCAGGGAAAGTTCTCCATCCAGCTTGCATGGCTGGCGACGGGGTCGATCTCGCGCACGGCCGCAAACGTCTTCGGCGCCCTCCACCAGTCATGAAAGCGGCAGCGCGCGCCGTCATGGCGTTCCATCCACTCCATGGTCACCGGCTGAACCGGCGTGTTGCCGCCATGGCCGTTGACGATCAGAATGCGACGAAAGCCGGTCGCATAAAGACTGTCGAGAATATCGGAAACGAGCGCCGCATAGGTCGAGAGCTTCAGGGTTACCGACCCCGGGAAAGCCATGAAATAAGGCGTCAGCCCGTAGGCGACGGCCGGAAAGACCGGCACGCCCAGCGGCTCGGCGGCATCGGCCGCGACCTTCTCGGAAAGAATACTGTCGACCGAAAGGCTGAGCCAGGCATGCTGCTCGGTGCTGCCAAGCGGCAGGACGCAGCGGTCGTCCGTCTTCAGATACGCCTCGATCTCAAACCAGTTGCTTTCGGAAATTTTCAACGTTGCCCCTCCGTTTCTTGAGGATTTTTGTTCTGTAGGCTTCGATCGTCGGAAGCAGTTCCTTCCGCACGGAATGGATATCGGGCGTGTGCCGGTACTCGAAGGCGCGCTGGTCGGGCCTCAGCATCTCGAGCAGGTATTCGGCGCCGGTCGCGTAGACGAGGACGTCGGCACGGGCGATTGCCTCCTCGGCACCCGGCTCGCCGCGCACCACCATGGTAAGTTCGGTTAAGTGTGGGCCGAAACGGCGGATGCCCGCCTTCATCAGCGTCACAAAAGTGTCGAAATAGGAATAGCCGACGACCCCGGCATCGGTCGCGAGCGAGGCAAGCGCCACCCGCGTGGCCTCGTCCGGTATCAGCGTGACGCCGGTGATCGGCGTATCGGCGAAATGATCGCGCGCCGGCTTCAGCAGGCTGCGCGGCGAGATCACCAGGTCGACGCTGCCGGGGGCGATCTCCTTCAGCATGTCCATGGTCGCGACCGAAAGCGTGTCGCCATGGGCAAGGAGCGGGCGCAGCGCCGCCGCATAGGCCTCGGTCGCCTCGATGAAATTGCCGACGATCAGAAGACGCATCGTCATGTCGGGGCGGCTCGGGGCCATGGATACGCGCGTTGCAAGCTCGCTCGGCGACAGGCCGCAGTCGCGGCCAAGCTCCACCAGATCGGCGATCCGCATGTCGAGCTCGCGCAGGCGCGCCTGGTTGCCGGGAACCGAGATGCTCTTGACGAAGGTGCCGGAACCGACGCGCCCTTCCGTATGCCCGACCTCCCGGAGCGCTGCGTAAACGGTACTGACCGTGACCGGCGAGATGCCGAGCCTTGCCGCCAAAGCGCGCACCGACGGCATGCGCCCTCCTGCCGGAAGTTCGCCGGAGGCAATGCCGAACTCCAGCGCTCCGCGCAGCTGCACCGAAACGGGAACCGAAGATGAGCGATCAATGGCATCGATGATGCGATCCATTGCCTGATCGAATTGCACCTGTGTGTCTGTCATAGTGTTATAATGAACAAAAACACCAAGCCTGCCAAGCCTTTGAAGGCGCTGTTTTTATGATTTCAAAATCATTTTTGTGACAAATCAGGGTTGACCGTATCAAAAATCCGGGACTATCGTATCAATTATCTGAAACAAAGGGGAACAATCCTGATGAACAAAGCCCTTCTTCGCTCCGCCGTCACCGCGCTCGCGCTGATGGCAGCCGCGCCGGCCGCACTTGCCGACGACCTGATCATCGGCCTGCGTGCCGGCCCCGATTCCATCGACCCGCACTGGTCGACGCTCGGCAGCCAGGCCGAAGCGCTCCGCCACATCTACGACACCGTCGTCGACGTCGATGACAAGCTGCAGCTGAAGCCCGGCCTTGCCGTCAGCTGGGAGCCGATCGACGACACGACCTGGGAGTTCAAGCTGCGCGAAGGCGTGAAATTCCATGACGGCTCGGACTTCACCGCCGAGGACGTCAAATTCTCGATCGAGCGCATTCCGGAAGTCACCGGCCCGATGCCGATGACGCTCTACACCAAATATGTCGACAGCGTGGAAGTGGTCGACGACTATACGCTGCGCGTCCACACCAAGGGCACGGCGCCGGCGCTTCCCAACGACTTCACCCGTCTTTTCGTCGTGCCGTCCGAGACCGGCATGGAAGCCCGCAACGAGGAGTTCAACTCCGGCGAGGCCGCGATCGGCACCGGGCCCTACAAGTTCGTCTCCTGGGAGCCCAAGGGCGACCTCGTGCTCGAGCGCTTCGACGGCTACTGGGGCGAGGAACCGGCCTGGGACAAGGTCATTCGCCGCGAAATTCCGGATGATGCCGCCCGCGTCGCGGCGCTGCGCTCGGGCGATGTCGACCTGATCAACTACGTTCCGGCCTCCGACTATCTGGCCTTCCAGAACGACGACAGTCTGGAGACCTTCATCTCCGACTCGATCTACATCCTCAACATCGCGCCGAGCGTGAAGGACGAGGAGCCGCAGCCGATCACCGTCAACGGCAAGCCGGTCGACGGCAACCCGCTGCAGGATCTGCGCGTCAGAAAGGCGCTCGACCTTGCGATCAACCGCGACGTCCTCGTCAATGTCGTGCTCGAAGGTCTCGGCAACCCGGCCAACCAGCTCATGCCGGAGGGCTTCTTCGGCTACACCGACGAGCTCGGCCCGCGCGAATACGACCTCGAACAGGCCAAGGCGCTCCTGGCCGAAGCCGGTTATCCGGACGGTTTCGAGATCGATTTCACCTGCACCAACAACCGCGTTCCCGGCGATGCCGTGGTCTGCGAGGCGCTGGCGCAGATGTGGGCCCGGCTCGGCCTGAAGGTCAACGCCCAGGCGCTGAACGGCACGGTCTTCTTCCCCGCCGCGGCGCGCGAGGAATACACAATGACCATGTCGGCCTGGGGCACGCTGACGGGCGAGGCCGCCTATACCTACGGCGCCCTGACGCACACCAAGGACGCGGAAAAGGGCTTCGGCAACTTCAACCGCACCGGCTATTCCAACCCGGAATTCGACAAGGTGTTCGACGAAGGCACGCAGACGCTTGACGCCGACAAACGCCGCGAGCTCTATGAGCAGGCCTCCTTCATCGCCATGGATGACCGCGCCCTGATCCCGACCGTCATCCTGCAGACCGTCTGGGCCGCCGATGCCGACACGCTCGACATCACGCCGCGCGTCGACCAGGAAACGCGCGCCTACGAAATCACGCCCGCCCAATAAGGCGTGGCACGAACGCTCTTGCGCCAGGGCGTTCACGGGCTGCGACCGGTTCGGCCGCAGCCCTTCATCGGCGAATGATGCCCGGCCGGATGCCGGATGATCCTGTTCGTGCGATATTCAGCGCGTCGCGCAGATGCGCATGCTTAATTCCAAGAGGCTCGGATGCTTGGTTTTCTTGTCCAGCGGTTTCTGCAGGCCGTTGTCGTCATCTTCGCCATGTCGGTTATCGTCTTTCTCGGCGTCTACGCGATCGGCAATCCGATCGACGTGATGATCGATCCCGGCGCGACCCAGGCGATCCGCCAGAAGCTGATCGAGCAATACGGCCTCGACCAGCCGCTCTGGCAGCAATATCTGACCTTCTTGTCCAATGTCGTCCATGGCGATCTCGGAACGTCGATGGTCTACAACGTTTCCGTCATCAAGCTCGTCTTCTCCAGACTTCCGGCAACCGTGGAGCTGGTTTTCGTCGCCGTGATGATCGCGACGCTGATCGGAATTCCGGCCGGCATCTATGCGGGCTACCGCCCGAACAGCATCCCCGCCAAGGCGATCATGGCGCTGTCGGTTCTCGGCTTCTCCGTCCCCACCTTCTGGATCGGCATGCTGCTGGTCATGGCCTTTGCCGTCAATCTCGGTTGGCTGCCATCGGGCGGGCGCGGCGATGTCGGCTCGTTCTTCGGCCTGCAGACCTCGCTTGCCACCGCCGACGGCTGGCGGCACGTCATCATGCCGGCCTTCAACCTGTCGCTGTTCATGATGGGCCTGCTCATCCGCCTGACCCGGGCCGGCATGGTCGAGGCCATGCAGACGGATTATGTGAAGTTCGCGCGGGCCCAGGGCCTTCCCGACCGGCAGATCGTGTTCCGCCATGTGCTGCGCAACATCTCGATCCCGATCGTCACCGTCTTCGGCCTCGAACTCGGCTCGACGCTCGCCTTCGCCGTCGTCACCGAAAGCGTCTTCAATTGGCCGGGCGTCGGCAAGCTGATCATCGACAGCATCCTCCAGCTCGACCGCCCCGTCATGGTCACCTATCTCATTCTCGTGGTGATCCTGTTCGTGCTCATCAATCTCGTCGTCGACATCATCTACGCCCAGCTCGACCCGCGCGTGCGGCTGAAGGGAGGCAAGTGATGGCTGATACAGCGCCCGCCGCAGCACCGGTAGAAACCCGCCCTGCACGCTTCCGCAATTTCTGTTCCGACTTTGCCCGTTCCCCGGTCGCCGTCGTCTCGCTGATCATGATCGTCCTCCTGCTGTTCGTCTCCTTCGCCGCGCCGCTGGTTTCGCCGCAGGACCCGTATGACATGGCGAAGCTCGATTGGCTGGACGCCTTTCTGAAGCCCGGCACGGTCGGCTCGGGCGGCTATACCCATATTCTCGGCACGGACAATGTCGGCCGCGACATGCTGTCGGCGATCTTCTACGGGTTACGCACCAGTTTCGTCATCGGTCTTTCCGCCGGCGCTCTGGCGCTTCTCGTCGGCATTTGCGTCGGGCTTTCGGCGGCCTATTTCGGCGGCCGGGTCGAGGCGTTTCTGATGCGCATCGTCGACCTGCAACTGTCGATGCCGGCGATCCTGCTGGCGCTGGTGCTGGTTGCCGTTCTCGGACAGGGCGTCGGCCAGATCATTCTGGCGCTGGTGATCGCCCAATATGCCTATTTCGCCCGCACCACCCATGGCGCGGCCACCGTCGAACGCGGCAAGGACTATATCGAGGCGGCGCGCTCGACTCCGCTTCCGACCGGCCGCGTTCTCTTCCGCCATCTTCTGCCGAACGTGCTGCCGCCGCTGATCGTCGTCGCAACGGTTCAGGTCGCAAGCGCCATCGCGCTTGAGGCGACGCTGTCCTTCCTCGGCGTCGGCCTGCCGCTGACCGAACCCTCGCTCGGCTCGCTGATCGCCAACGGCTTCAAATACATCCACACGGATCGCTACTGGTTGTCGATCTACCCGGGCCTGTTCCTGATGGTGACGGTGGTAACGATCAATCTCGTGGGCGATCAGGTCCGCACGGTTCTGGACCCGAGGCGCAGCCGATGACCAAAGCACTGGATGTCCGGGGCCTCACCACCCGGTTTGAAACCCGTCGCGGCGATGTCACCGCCGTCAACAATGTCAGCTTTGCCGTCGAGCGCGGCCGCATCATGGGCCTTGTCGGCGAAAGCGGCTCGGGCAAGAGCGTCACTGGCTTTTCCATCCTCGGCCTCGTCGAGGAACCGGGCCAAATCACCGGCGGCGAAGTCCTGGTCGACGGCCAGGATCTAAGGGCGCTGAAGCCCGAGACGCTGCGCAAGCTGCGCGGCGCCAAGGTCGCCATGGTGTTTCAGGACCCGATGATGACGCTGAACCCGGTTTTGCGGATCGGCGACCAGATGGCCATGGCCGTGCGCGTGCATGAAAAAATATCGAAACGCGATGCCTGGGAGCGCGCGCGGCAGGCGCTCGAGACTGTCGGCATCCCGGCCGCCCGCGAAAGGCTGAAGGCCTATCCGCACCAGCTTTCCGGCGGCATGCGCCAGCGCGTGGCGATCGCCACGGCACTGCTCCACCGCCCGGCGGTGATCATCGCCGACGAACCGACGACGGCGCTCGACGTTTCGATCCAGAGCCAGATCCTTGCCGAGGTGCGACGGCTTGCCGACGAGACCGGCACGGCGATTGTCTGGATTACCCATGATCTTGCCGTGATCTCCAGCCTCGCCGATGATATCTGCGTGATGTATGCCGGCAGGATCGTCGAGCGCGGCGCGGCCGAGGAAGTGATCGCAGCCCCCCGCCACCCCTATACTGTGGGCCTGATCGGCTCGGTGCCCAGCCTGCACGAGCCGGGCGCGCATCTGCCGCAGATCCCCGGTTCGACGCCGCAACTCGCCAACCTGCCGTCCGGCTGCCCGTTCAGGCCGCGCTGTCCGCGCGCAACCGACATCTGCGCCACCGAGCCGCCCTTGCATGAGGACGGAACGCATTCGGTTTCCTGTCATCACCCGATGGAGGCCCCATGAGCAAGCCGCTTCTGACGATCGAAGGCGTTCACAAGCGCTTCACCCGCAAGCCCGGCCTCGTCATCCAGGGCATCAACAGGATCGCCGGCAGGCCGTCGGGCGAAACCGTCCATGCGCTTTCCGATATCTCGCTGGAGGTCGCCGAGGGCGAAGTGCTCGGCCTTGTCGGAGAATCGGGCTGCGGCAAGTCCACGCTCGGCCGCATCATCTCGGGCATCTACACGCCGAGCGAGGGCCAGGTGCTTCTGAACGGGGCGCCCGTTGCCCGTAAGCACGGCAATAATGTCGACAAGCTCACCACCAAGGTGCAAATGATCCATCAGGATCCGTTCGCAAGCCTCAATCCGCGCATGAAGGTAGGCGAGACAATCGCCGAGGGCCCGCGCATCCACCATATCGTCAAGGCCAATGAAGTCCGCGCCCGGGTGCGCAGTCTGCTTGAGCAGGTGGGCCTGGAGGGCGCCTATGCCGACCGCCTGCCGCACCAGTTTTCCGGCGGTCAACGCCAGCGCGTCGCCATTGCCCGCGCGCTCGCCATGGAGCCGGAGCTGCTGGTGCTGGACGAAGCGGTGGCCTCGCTGGACGTCTCGATCCAGGCGCAGGTGCTGAACCTGTTCATGGATCTGCGCCGCGAACTCGATCTTACCGCCATTTTCATCAGCCACGACCTTTCGGTCGTGCGCCATGTGTGCGACCGTGTGGCGATCATGTATCTGGGTCGCATCGTCGAACTAGCTTCGGCGGAAGAACTTTACGCCACGCCGCGCCATCCCTACACCAAGGCGCTGTTCGCCTCGATCCCGAAACTTGGGGCCGGGCGCGGTTCGTTCCAGCCGATCGAGGGCGAGATCCCCTCGCCGCTCGATCCGCCGAAAGGCTGCGCCTTCCATCCGCGCTGCCCGATGGCCGGCCCCAGGTGCAAGGCCGAACTGCCGCGCCTGAAACCGGCGCAAGGCGGAACGGCATCGGTTGCCTGCCACCTCAATGACGGCGGAACGGGCGCCACAGCAAAACCGGAGGCCGCATGAACGCGTTTTCAAGCCGCATCGCCGAAATCAACGACATACTTTCGGCCGTCAACCTGCTGCAATGGGATGCGCGGGTGATGATGCCGCCGGGCGGGGCCGCAACCCGCGGCCAGCAGATCGCCACACTGAAGGCCAAGGCGCGCGAGCTTTTGCTGGAGGCGTCTACGGAGGATGCCGCCGAGACCGTGATGGCAACGTCCGGCGACGAGCGCGAGCGCCGCGCCGCCGGCGACGTGCTTGCCGCCCGCAAATGGCATCTGAGCGTGCCGCCCGCCCTGCTGCGCCGCCAGGACGAAATTTCGATCCTGGCCGGTCGGGCCTGGGAGAAGGCCCGCGCGGAGGGCGATTTCACCCTGTTCCGTCCGCACCTCGCCGAGATCGTCTCGCTGGCCCGCCAGATGGCCGGTGCGATCGGTTATGACTCCCACCCCTATGACCCGATGGTACAGATATACGAACCCGGCGAAACCGCCGCCTCGCTGAAGGCGTTGTTCGATGACTTGCGCGAGGGCATCAAGCCAATTCTCGCCGCCGCGCTCAACCGTCCGAAACCGCGCACGGATTTTCTGTATCGGACCTATCCGGTCGAGGAGCAGAAAGCGCTCTGTACGGAGCTTGCCGAAATTCTCGGCCTCGATTTTGCCCGCAGCCGGCTTGATACCGCCGTCCACCCCTTCGAGATTTCCTTTACCCGCCAGGATGTCCGCATCACCTCGCGCTGGAACCCGAACTACCTGCCGATGTCGATCTTCGGCACGATGCACGAGACCGGCCATGCGCTCTACGAACAGGGCGTCGACCCGGCGCTCACCCGCTCTGCCCATGCCACTGATCTGATCGGCCTTTACGCCGTCGGGGGCAGCAGTTTCGGCATGCATGAGAGCCAGTCACGACTATTCGAGAACCATATCGGCCGGTCCGCCGATTTCTGGGCATTGCACTTCGAACGGCTCAAGGCGCATTTCCCGGACCAGCTGGCCGATGTCAGCGAAGAGGAGTTCGTCCTGGCCGTCAACCGGACGGAGCCCGGCCTTGTCCGCGTGGAAGCGGACGAACTGACCTACGATCTGCACATCATGCTGAGGGTGCGCATCGAAATGGCGCTGATGGATGGCGCGCTTGCCGTCGATGACGTGCCTGCGGCCTGGAACGAGGCCATGGGCGAGGACCTCGGCATCGCGGTGCCGCATGACGGGCTCGGCTGCCTCCAGGACGTGCACTGGTCGAGCGGCTATATCGGCTCCTTCCCGACCTACACGATCGGCAACGTCACCGCCGCCCAGATCATGGCCCGGCTCGATGAAACCGAGCCTCGGCTCCGCGATGCAGCCAGGGCTGGCGATCTTGCGCCGCTGCGGCAAAAACTCGGCGAGATCGTCTGGCGGCACGGCCGCTCGAGAGGCCGCCGCGCGGCGCTTTCGGCCATCGGCGCGGAAGCTGGAGATTGCAGCGCCTACCTGAACTATCTGAGCGGGAAATTCGGATAAGCCGTCCTGACCACCGTGCATATCGCCATCCCCGCGGTCAATCCCGGCTCGCAAAGGCAAGCTATATCTTACCTATTTGCATTGAAAAGATAATACCAGTATAAGTCCAGATGATTTTTTTTCGCATTCACTGGAATCGCATATGGCGACGTCGGACATCATAAAGCGCGTGCGCGCGGAACTCGCCGGAAGCGCAACGGATATTCCTCTGTACAAACGCCTGAAAACGGCGATTGAGACGGTCATTCTTTCCAATGAACTGCACGCCGGCGAGAGGTTGCCGGGCGAGCGCGCTCTGGCCGAATCGCTCGGTCTTTCGCGCGTGACGGTTCGCAAGAGCTTCGCGCTTCTGGAGGAGGACGGGTTGCTCGCCAGGCGCCATGGCGCGCGAACCGAAGTTGCATCGAAAGTCGAGAAGACGCTGTCGAACCTGACCAGCTTTTCCGAGGACATCCGTTCGCGTGGCATGGAACCTGGATGTATCTGGCTTTCCAAGCAGATGAGCCGCCCGTCCCCGACCGAAATGATGGCCCTCGGGATCGGCAGCAGCGAGAGCATATTGCGCATGCAGCGCATCCGGACCGCGGACGGAAAGCCGATCGCCGTCGAGATCGCCAGCGTGCCCCAACGCTTTCTTCCCGCACCCGAGTTGGTCGGCCATTCGCTCTATGACGCGCTGGAAAAAAGGGGTTACCTGCCGCAACGTGCCATTCAGCGCATGCGGACGCGCTCCGCCTCGCAGGAAGACAGCGACCGCCTGTCCTGCCCGCCTCTCACCCCGCTTCTGGTCACCGAGCGCAGGTGCTTCCTGCCACAAGGCGACGTGGTCGAGTATTGCGAGACGCGCTACCGCGGCGATGTCTATGATTTCGTTTTCGAGCTGAGACGATAATACCAGTTATAAACTGGTTGCATTCTGGTCTTTCTTGGGCTGCTATATCGCAAAAAGCAGCGAGGGTTCCGGTGCGTCCAGACATTCTGAAAAACAGCCTAATCGTATCCTGTCAGCCGGTTCCCGGCGGCCCGATGGACGAGCCGGTTTTCGTCGCAGGCTTCGCCATGGCTGCCGTCGCGGCCGGCGCTGCCGCTCTCAGAATCGAATCCGAACGCTATGTTCGCGCGGTGCGCCCGAAGGTCAGCGTGCCGATCATCGGCATCGCCAAGCGCGACCTGGAAGACAGTCCGGTGCGTATAACCCCGTTTCTTTCGGACGTGGACGAACTTGCCGCCGCCGGCGCGGATATCATTGCCTTTGATGCAACCCGCAGGCCGCGTCCGGTCGAACTGGCCGCGCTTGTAGCCGCCGCCCGCGCCCACGGCAAGCTGACCATGGCGGACTGTTCGTCGCTTGAGGATGCCCGAAACGCGCTTGAATGCGGCATCGATTTTGTCGGCACCACCCTTTCCGGCTATGTCGAGGGTCCTGAGCCCGACGACCCGGATATCGCCCTCATCGCCGAAATGGCCGCCCTGACGCCCTATGTCATCGCCGAGGGCCGCATCCGGACGCCGCAGCAAGCAGCCGCTGCCGCGCGGGCGGGCGCTTATGCGGTCACCGTCGGCTCCGCCATCACCCGCACGGAACACACCACGGCTTGGTTCCGCGATGCACTCGCCGGCGCATACCGGGCCGCCGGCGACAGCCCGGTTCTCGCCATCGATATCGGCGGCACGAAATCGATGGCGGCTCTGATCTCCGCCGGCGCGATTATCGAGAAGGTTCAGGTGCCGACCGCCGCAGGCGGCAATCCCGACGGCTGGCTGGCGGCAATCGCGGCCGCAACCCGCGCCTGGAACGGCCGCTACGGCTGCGTCGGCATCGCGGCGACGGGCCTTGTGGAAGATGGCTGCTGGCAGGCCCTGAACACGGCGACCCTCAATATTCCCGGCGCCTATCCCCTGGCAGAGCGCGCCGCAAGCTTCTTCAAGGCGCCCGTCTTTGCCCTCAATGACGCCCAGGCGGCCGCGTGGGGCGAATATCGCGCTGCCAAGGAAGCCGTCAACTCCGTCGTTTTCCTGACGATCTCGACCGGAATCGGCGGCGGCGTCGTTAGCAACGGCAGGCTGATGACCGGGCTTGCCGGACATTTCGGGCTGACGCGCGGCGCATCGGGCGGGGCGGGACCTCTGGAGGACCGGGTTTCCGGCAAGTTTATCGCGGGCGAAGCCGCCCGGCTCGGACACGACGCCGACACGCCCTCGGTGTTCGCGGCTGCGACCAGAGGCGAGGCATGGGCCGCCGGCATCGTCGACGGCTCGGCGGCAAAGGTTGCGACGCTTTGCGCCGATATCAAGCTGATGTTCGATCCCGACGTCGTCATCATCGGCGGCGGCATCGGCCTGGCTGACGGCTTCCTGCCGCGGGTTTCGCAAAACCTTGCAGCGCTGCCCGCACGCCTGAGGCCGGACATCCGGGCGGCGCGCTGCGGCGCTCAGGCCGGCCTGATCGGAATTGCCGATCTGGCGCGCTCCGCAGCAGGAGAAGGCAAGCCCTAACCGGATACGTGACTGACTGAACAAATGCCAAAAAGAGAAGGGAACTCGACATGATCAAGAAAACGACAATTATGGCCCTTGCCGGGCTTCTGGCCGGCACGGCCATGCCGGGCATTGCCAATGCAACCGTAACCGTGCTCGGCTGGCCGGGCGGCTCGGAGGAAGCCGCGCTGCGGGCGGCAACGGACGTCTACAACGAAACCGCGCGCGAAGACGACAAGGTCGAACTGATCTTCTTCAGCCGCGACGGCTTCTTCGACAAGCTCCAGGCCGACCTTGCGGCCGGCTCCGATGCTTTCGACATCAACCTGATCGCCGCCTATTCGATCGGTCGCTACGCGCCGTACATGGAGCCCATCGACCTTGGCGACGACGCCGAAACGGTGTTCGGCAAGGCCGTTCTGGAAACCATGCAGTATGAGGGCCGGCAATACGGCGTTCCGACGGACCTCTCCCTCCACTTCATGTATTACCGCACCGACCTTCTCGACGCGCTGCTCGGCGACGCGGATGCCAGGGCCGAATATTCGAAAATCGCGGAGGAGTATCTCGGCAAGCCGATGGAGCCGAAGCCGGCGGACGAATGGACCTGGGATGACTGGGCGGCAACGGCGCTCTATTTCACCAAATCCATCAACCGGGCAAGTCCCGTGCGCTACGGCACGGTGCTGCAGATGAAGAACCTCCTGTTCAACATGATGGTCTTCCAGTCCCTGCCGCGCTCCTACGGCGCCGACTGGCGGGACGCGGAGGGCAACATCACGATCGATTCCGAAGGCTATCGCAAGGGTCTCGAACTCTACAAAACGCTCTACGACGCGGGCGCTACGCCGAAGGATTCGCTCTCCTACGAATATGCGGAAACCAATGCCGCCTTCGCTGCCGGCCAGGTCGCGACGGCCCTTCAGTGGAATGCGGCCGCGGGCGAACTGACCGATCCGGAAAAGACGCCTGCCGTCGCCGAGGTGACCGGCGTGGTCGCGCCGCCTGCCGGTCCGAACGGCCGGGCGGACCATATCCACGGTCTCGGACTTGGCCTCAACAAAAACGCAAAGAACAAGGAAGGGGCGCTCAGGTTCCTGCAATGGCTTGCAACCGAGGACGCCGCCCTGCTTTACGCCGAAAATGGCGGCTCTCCGGCCCTCATGCCTGATGTGGTCGCGAAGATCGCGGATGACCGACCGGACCTGGTGGACCTCGGCAACTTCGCCAGCCAGTATGGCTATGTGATGGATGGCGGGACATCCGCCAACGCGCTGTCGATCTACGAGGTACAGGCCCGCGAGTTCACCGGCTACTGGTCGGGCCAGCAAAGCCTCGACGAGGCGCTGGCCAATACCGAGGCCGAGATGCGGGACCTGCTGAACCCGTAAGGCGGAACGGCAAGGAGCCAGCCGCGATCGCGGCTGCGCCGGATTGCTCCCGGACCGGCCCATACGGCGGCGCCCGGGAGCTTCTTCCGGGTCAAAAGCCTTCTGTATTCCGGCATGACCGGACGAACCACGGCGGCGAACCATATGCAACTTGTAAATCGCGGCGAAGGGCGGCTGTTCCTGTCCCCGCTCGTCATATTCCTGCTGCTCTTTCTGGGCTTCCCGGCGATCGTCAACCTGGTCTATTCGATATCGACGGTCACCTTCGAAACCCTGCGCGCGCCGGAATTGAGCGGATACGGCAACTATCTCGACGTGTTGAGCGACCGCTATTTCTGGCAGGCATCCTGGTTTTCGCTGCGCTTCGGCATCATCACCGCGCTCGCCGAATGCCTGATCGGCCTGTTCCTGGCGATCTTCCTCAACCCGCTTCTCGGCAAGAGACCCTATCTGATGGCGCCGCTGATGCTGCCCCTGATGGTGGCTCCCGCCATGGTCGGCCTCATGTACCGTCTGGTCCTGCACGAGTTCGCAGGCCCCGTTCCCTACTATCTCTGGATGTGGTTCGGCGACAGCCCGGCCTTTCTCGACGCCGACAACGCCTTCAGGACGCTGGTCGTCATCGAGACGCTTCAGTGGACGCCCTTCGCCTTCCTGCTGTTCCACACGGCCTATTCCGCCATCCCAAGCGATGTGCGGGAGGCCGCCGCGCTCGATGGCGCAGGCGGATGGACGCTGCTGACGAAGATTGAGCTCCCGCTGATCAAGCCGACGCTGATCATCGCGTTTTTCATCCGCTTCATCGACGGCTTCCGCGTGTTCGACAATATCTATGCCCTCACCGGCGCGGGTGCAGGCGGCTCCACGACGTCGCTCTCGATCTATATCTATCAGGCCTTCTTCAAACAGGGTGCCATCGGCAAGGCGGTTGCCGCCTCGGTCGTTCTCTTCATCGCCTCGCTCGTCGTGCTCTATGCCCTGACGGCGCTCGGCAGCCGCAGGAAGGAGAAGACATGATGACGAGGACATTACGCTGGATCGTGTTTGCCATTGCCGCGATCGCGATGAATTTTCCGGTGATCGTGACGCTCATCACCTCCTTCAAGAGCGCGCGCGAAATCAGCTCCAATGCCGGCCTCTGGATCAACGCTCCGACACTTTCGAACTACCTGTCGGTGCTGACGGACACGACCCGGTTCAACATCTGGCTCTATCTCTTCAACAGCACGATGGCGGCCCTGATCGGAACGCTGCTGGCAATGGCCCTCGCCTTCCCCGCCGCCTACGCCATTGCCCGCTCAGAGACCGGGCGCCGGGTGCTCTTCCCGATGGTTGTCAATCTGAGGGCCGTGCCGCTCATCATCTTCGCGATCCCGCTCTACATGATGTATCAATGGCTGGGGCTGCTCGACACCAGGATCGGCCTCGGCCTCATCCTCACCATCGTCAACATTCCCCTGGCGCTCGTCATTTTCGTCAATGCCATTGCCGATGTTCCCGTAGAACTCGACGAAGCCGCCAAGGTGGACGGCGCGTCGACGCTTGAAACCCTTCGACGCGTGATCTGGCCGGTCGTCAGACCGGCAATGCCGACAACCTTCATCTTCGGCTTCATCACCGCCTGGAACGAGTTCCTGTTCGGCCTGATGCTGACCACCAGCAAGGCCGTACCGATGACGGTGGGCGCGTCATTCTTCTTTGCGGCGTCGGGCGGCGGCGTAAACTGGGGCACGGCTTCCGCCGTCATGATCATCGGCGCACTGCCGCCGGCCGTCATCGGCCTGATGATGTACAAGCAGATTTTCGGCTCCATGACGGCGGGCGCGGTGAAGGGCTAAAAGCCCCGCGACTGTCGACAGGAACGGCTTGCGAGCAGGAGGAAGCCATTTCAGAGGTTGACGCACGCTCGTCCATTGACGGAACCGATCATTTAGATTATACGCTTAATCAACGCCATTTTAGGAGGATGATCGGTGACGACCGGGCAAAAGCGCGCGAAGCGCGTAACCCAAAGCGATGTTGCGGTGATGGCCGGCGTCTCCACCGCCGTCGTCTCCGCCGTGATCTCGCCGAAGCCCGGCAAGACCATCCGTGTCGGCGAGGAGGCCGAAAAGCGCGTGCGCGCCGCCATGGAAACACTGGGCTATGCGCCGGATATCGTGGCGCAGTCGCTGGCAGGCGGAAAACGCAACATCATCGGCGTCTTCACCTATGAAGCCGTCTTCCCCTCCGACCGCGAGAACTTCTTCTATCCCTTCCTTCTCGGCATCGAACGCGGCGCCATGAAAACTGGGCAGGATCTCCTGCTGTTCACCTCATCCTCGCTCGACAAGGGGCCGCGCAGCATCTTTCCCGCGGGCACAAACCGCATGGGCGTTGCCGACGGCGCGATTCTGCTGGGCGAGGAGCCGGAAAAGAGCGAGTTGAAGCGGCTTTACGAGACCGGTTTTCCCTTCGTCACCGTCGGTCGGCGCGTGGCCAATGGCGCAGAACTCAATTGGGTCGCGGCCGACTACGCTGCAGCGGTCGAGGATGTTGTTTTCCGCTGCGCCGCTCTCGGGCACCGCAAGGTGAAGTTCCTGGGTAATAGTCGCGTGCGCGAACAGAACGAGGACCGCGAACAGGGGTTTATCCAGAGCCGGCGGCAAGGCCTTGATCTTTCCGTCGAGCGGTTCGACGCGGATGCGCTCGACGCGGCATGGACAAGAAGGTGCCTGGCGGACGGGTATTCCGTGGTGCTGACGGAAACCTTCGCCCATGCAACCGCTCTGGAACGCCAGGTCGCGGCCTGCGGCGGCAGCATACCCGAAACCCTTTCGGTTGTTGCGCTCGCAGCCCCGCTCACCATGACCGCGGATGTGGAGCGCTGGACGCGGATATCGGTCCCGCGCGAAGCCATGGGCGAGCAGGCCGTGGAAAAGCTGATTGCCCGCATCCGCAAACCCGAGGCCGAAATAGCCAACACCACCTTGCCCTGCGGTTTCGTGCCGGGGGAGACACTGAAAGCCATCTGATCTGACAACGGGAGGAATGAGATCATGACACACCAAATGATTAAGCGGTTAATCGTCGCAACGGCGCTGTGCGGCGCGATGGGTACGGCGGCAAGCGCGGAAAATCTGCGCTTTACCGTCTGGACCGGCAGCCAGGCCCATCTCGATATGTTGAACGGCATCGCCGAGGGTTTCGCCGAAACCCATCCGGACGTCACCGTCCAGTTCGACACTATCCCCTTCGGCGACTATGTGCAGAAGCTGACGCTGCAGCTTGCCGGCGGCAACCCGCCCGATCTCGGCTGGCTTCTGGAGAACTCGGCGCCCGCCTTCGTCGAAGCCGGCGTGCTGGCCGATGTCGGCGATACTCTGAACGGTACGGACGGTTACGACTATGGCGACCTTTCCGAACCGGCCATGGGCCTCTGGGTCAAGGATGACGCCGTCTACGGCGTGCCGTTTTCGACCTCGCCCTTCATCGTCTACTACAACAAGTCGCTTTACGACGCTGCTGGCCTTGAGACACCCACCGAACGCGCCGCAGACGGCTCGTGGACATGGGACCAGCTCAAAAGCGACGCCGCCGCACTGCGCGATGCCGATGCCGGCGTCTGGGGCTACGAGACGGTCGATGGCCAGGGCTATGGCGCACGCGTCTGGCACAACCTGATCCCCATCATCCGCGCTCATGGCGGCGATGCCTGGACGGACGGCACCTGCCGGCTGGACAGCGAACAGTCGGTCGAAGCGGTCAAGCTGTTCCACGATATGGTCTATGCAGACGGCTCCGCCGTACCGCCCGGCGAACAGGGCGACTTCTTTTCCGGCAACGCAGCGCTGACGGTCGCGCAGATTTCCCGCGTCTCGAAGCTTGCCGATGTCGATTTCGACTGGGGCATCGCGCCGCTGCCCGCCGGCCCCGCCGGCGAAGCCGCCACCATCGGCCAGGCCGGCGTCGTTGCCTTTGCCCAGGGCAAGAACAAGGAACTTGCGGCAGAATTCCTGGCCTACATGACCAACAAGGACAATGTCGCGATCATGGCCGCCTTCTTCCCGCCGGCGCGCAAATCCGTGCTGGAAAGTGAAAGCTTTCTTTCGAGCAACCCGGCCGTGACGCCGGAACAGATGGAAATCGTTGCCGAAGGCATCGAGACCGGATCGGTTCTGCCGAGCCATGAGCGCTTTCCGCAGATCGAAGCTGAGGCGCGGCCGGATTTCGATGCGCTGTGGTCGGAGGACGCCGATATTCAGGCGACCATGACCAAGCTGTGCAAGGATATCCAGCCGCTGCTCTGAGAGGGCGCAATACCTTCCGGAAAGACAATTCTCGCCGCCGGCACTCCCGGCGGGGAGAAGAGAACTGCATTCAACACCGCCCGCAAAGGAAGCGACCATGTCCGCTGCCAGAACGGGGCCATCCCTGACGCTCAGAACGCGCGAGGCAATCGCGGGATGGCTCTTTGTAAGCCCGATACTGACGGGTTTTCTGATCTTCTTCGTCGGCCCGCTGATCGCCGTGTTCTACTATTCCACCACGGAATGGAACCTGCTCAGCCAGCAATCCCGCTTCGTCGGCATGGACAATTACGTCGACGCGCTGACCGCGAACGACACGTTCTGGCACGTGCTCGGCAATTCCCTGGTGTTCGCGGCCGGCCTCGTGCCGCTCAATATGGCGCTGGCGCTCGGCCTTGCCCTGGCGCTGTCGAAGCCGATGCGCGGCGTCGTCATCTTCCGCACCGTGTTCTTCGCGCCCGTCATCACCTCCGCCGTCGCCTGGGCAATCATCTGGACCTTCCTGCTCCAGCATGAATCGGGCGCGGTCAACCAGGCGCTTTCGGTCGTCGGCGTCGACGGGCCGAACTGGCTGCACGAACCGAACTGGGCGATGGCCTCCGTCATCGTCACCCGCGTCCTGAAGACTGTCGGGCTCAACATGATCCTCTATATCGCGGCGCTGCAAACCATCCCGCGCGACTATGAAGAAGCGGCACGGCTCGAAGGCGCCAATGGCTGGGAGATCTTCCGCCGCATTACCTGGCCGCTTCTGGCGCCAACGACGCTGGTGATTATGGTGATCACCGTCGTCGGCTCGCTGAAGGTTTTCGACCATATCTACCTGATGACCGGCGGCGGACCGCAGAACGCCACGCTGGTGCTCGCCTTCTACATCTACGAACAGGGCTTCAAGTTCTTCAACACCGGCTATGCCTCGGCGCTCGCCGTCGTGCTCTTCGTGCTGATCCTGGCGCTCACCATCCTGCAGATGCTCTTGAAGGCGGCGCGCAAATGAATTACCGGCTGGAACAGAAAATCACCCGCATATGCTGGGTCGTCGGCCTCGCCGCCCTCGCCATCCCCTTTGTCTTTCCCTTCATCTGGATGCTCTCCGGCGCGCTAAAGGGACAGGCGGACGTGTTCTCCTCGGCCTCGCTCATCCCGCAAACCGCGCACTGGTCGAACTTTTCCGAGGTTTTCGCCTACCAACCTTTCGCAAGGCAGTATTTCAACTCGCTCTATATCGCCGTCCTCGTGACCGGTCTGACGCTTTTCCTGTCTTCGATGGCGGGCTACGCGCTGGCGCGGCTGCGCTTTGCCGGAAGCGCGCTCGTGCTGCTGCTGCTGATCTCGGCGCTGATGATGCCGGAGGAGGTGACGATCATTCCGAACTTCTTCCTGATGCGCGAACTTGGCCTGATGAACACCCATATGCCGCTGATCCTGCTGCCGCTCTTCGGCTCGCAGGGCGTGATGGCAACCTTCCTGATGCGCCAGTATTTCCTGGCGCTGCCGAAGGAGCTGGAAGAGGCCGGCCGGATGGACGGGCTCACCCGCTTCGGGGTCTATTTCAAGGTGGCGTTGCCGCTGTCGAAGCCGGCGCTCTCGGCTGTCGGCATCATCACATTCCTGTTCTCGTGGAACCTCTTCCTCGAGCCGCTGGTCTTCGTGAACGACATCAAGCTCTTCACGCTTCCCCTGGCGCTCGCCAACTTCACCGACACCTACGGCCTGCCGCTCTGGCACCTGCAGCTTGCGGCCACCGCGCTTGCCGTCATTCCCATGCTCATTGTCTACATTCTGGCCCAGCGCCAGATCGTCGAAAGCTTCGCCCTGTCAGGCGTGAAAGGATAACAAAATGAAGGAACTCACCAGCGATATCGTGATCATCGGCGGCGGTCTCGGCGGGGTGGCCGCAGCGCTTGCGGCACTCAAGCTCGGCCGCAGCGTCATCCTGACGGAGGAGTTCAAATGGCTTGGCGGCCAGCTCACCACCCAGGCTGTGCCGCCGGACGAAAACCCATGGATCGAAAGCGACGGTTCGACGGCAAGCTACCGGCAACTGCGCGCGGAAATGCGCGACTACTACAGGCGCAACTACCCGCTGACCGACGAGGCGCGCGCGGATGAAAACCTCAATCCGGGCAGCGGCAATGTCTCGCCGCTCTGCGCCGAGCCGCGCGCGGGCGTCGCCGCGATCGAGGCGCTTCTGGCGCCATGGTTTGCGACCGGTCGGCTGACCGTGCTGATGTCGGCAAAGCCGGTCGCGGCAGAGACCGACGGCGACCGCTTCACGGCGGTCACCGTGCGCTCTTTCGAATATGGCGAGATGGTCCTGACCGGCCGCTATTTCATCGATGCCACAGAACTCGGCGATCTTCTCGCGCTCGGCAATGTCGAGCACGTCATCGGCGCGGAAAGCCAGGCCGAGACCGGCGAGCCCGCAGCGCTTGCGGGGGCTGCCAATCCGTTTGACCAGCAGGCGGTCAGCTGGTGCTTCGCGATGAGCTATCATCCGGAGGAGGACCACACGATCGCGCGGCCGCGCGACTATGATATCTGGCGCGACTTCAAGCTCGATTTCTGGCCGGACCGGCAGCTCTCCTTCATCGGCCCCAACCCGGTGACGCTCGAGCCCGACAACCGGCCGCTCTTCGTCGGCGACAGCGATGCGAAATTCGCGCCCGACAACTGGCACTACCGCCGGATTTTTTACCGCAGGCACCATGTCGGTAACCGCTATAACTCCGACATCTGCCTCGTCAACTGGCCGCAGATCGACTATTGCGGCGGTCCGCTGGTGGGCGTTTCAGCGGAAGAAGCGGAGAAACACCTGGAGGGCGCGCGGCAATTGTCGCTGTCGATGCTCTACTGGATGCAGACCGAGGCCCCGCGCCATGACGGCGGCTACGGCTATCGCGGCCTAAAGCCGGCGGGCGCCGTGATGGGTACGCTCGACGGCCTGACCATCGCCCCCTACATCCGCGAGAGCCGCCGCATCAAGGCGCTGTTCACGGTCACGGAAAACCATGTCGGCATCGATGCCCGCAAGGGTCTCACCGGCGCCGAACAGTTTGCCGACTCCGTCGGCGTCGGCTCCTACCGCATCGACCTGCACCCCTCGACGGCGCCGCGCAACTACGTCGACATCGCCAACTGGCCGTTCCAGATCCCCCTTGGCAGCCTGATTCCGAAACGGGTCGAAAACCTCCTCCCGGCCTGCAAGAACATCGGCACCACCCATCTTACCAATGGCTGCTATCGGCTTCATCCGGTGGAATGGAACATCGGCGAAAGCGTCGGCGCACTGGCCGCCTATTGCATCGAGAACGATATCCGCCCGCGCGGCGTGCGCGAGACGGCCGATCGGCTTGCCGATTTCCAGCATCTCCTGACGAGCCGTTTCGAGGTGCCGCTCGCATGGCCGCAGCATATTCGTGAAACCCCGAGGCTCGAGCTCTTCGGGCGCGTGGAGTAAACCTATGGCGAAGCTTGAACTGAAAGACATCCGCAAATCCTACGGTTCGGTCGAGATCATCAAGGGCATCGATCTTGCCGTCGAGGACGGCGAATTCTGCGTCTTCGTCGGGCCGTCGGGCTGCGGCAAGTCCACGCTTCTCAGGATGATCGCCGGCCTTGAGGACATCACCGGCGGCACGCTCGAGATCGGCGGCACGCGCATGAACGACATCGCCCCCGCCAGGCGCGGGGTCGCCATGGTGTTCCAGTCCTACGCGCTTTATCCGCACCTGACGGTGAAGGAGAACATCGCCTTCGGCCTGAAGGTTCGCAAGGTGGCGGCCGACAGGATCGAGGAACTGGTGAGCGAAGCCGTTACCATGCTGCAGCTCGAAAAGCTCACCGAGCGCTATCCGCGCGAACTCTCCGGCGGCCAACGCCAGCGCGTCGCCATCGGCCGCGCCATCGTCGGCGAGCCGGAAACCTTCCTGTTCGACGAGCCGCTGTCAAACCTCGATGCAGAGCTCAGGGTCCATATGCGCACCCAGATCTCGGAACTGCACGAGCGACTGAAACGCACGATGATCTACGTGACCCATGATCAGGTCGAGGCGATGACGCTCGCCGACAAGATCGTGCTTTTGCGTGATGGCCGGATCGAACAGGTCGGCACGCCGCATGATCTTTACGAGCGTCCGCAAAATCTCTTCGCCGCGCAGTTCATCGGAGCACCGAAGATGAACATCTTCGAACTGACCGGCAGCTTCGAGGGTTTGCGCGCGGCCTTTCGGCTGGACCGTTCCGCCCGCTACTGCGGCATTCGCCCGGACAGCCTGACGATCGCGCCGGATGGAGAAGGCGCGCTGGCAGCCCGTGTCAGGCTTACCGAATATCTGGGCAATGCACGGCTGGTTCACGCCGACGTCGAGGGCCATGGGTCAGTCATACTGGAACAGCCGGCCGGCGCCGAGATCGCGACGGGTTCCCGGATTGCCCTTTCGGCCCGCCGGGACAGTATCCACGCCTTCCGGGAGAACGGAAACCGGATAGAATAGGCAGCGCTGGAGGGCGCGCAGGATCAGCCGGGGAGCAGCGAGGCTCCCGACTCCGTTTCCGCCCGATGCCGTTTCAGCCCGGAAGTCGAACCAGGATTGAATAGTGTTTTCCGGCATCGATGCGTTCGATCCTGTTGCCGCCAAGCGTCTCGGCGTCCACGACCATGACAGGACTGTCCAAGGTCGCATCCTTTTTGACCTCGACGTCAAACGTTGCGCCCCGGAAGGTCCGGCTGAACTGGTAGGACTCCCACTCGGCCGGCGGTTGCGGCGCAATGACGACGCCGTCGCCGTCGCCGCGCAGACCGCAGAGCCGTTCGATGACCAGGCGGTAATACCAGGAGGCGGTCCCGGTGTTGAACAGGTTGCTTGAGCGGCCGGCCGTGCGCGGATACTGGTAATAGGCGCCGCGATAATAATTCGGCAGGTAAAGCGGCAGCTGTCCGCGGGTTGCAATGTCCTTTGCCTCCGGGCGCGTCAGCATTTTGGACAGCACGGCATAGGCGCGGTCATTCTCGCCGATATGGTAGAGCGATGCCGCATAGAAGGCGGCGGCGTGATTATAGACCGCGCCGTTCTCGCCATTGCCGGGCCATTTCTGCGTCACCCGGCCGACATCGTCGCGCATTGCCGTGTAGGCGGGAGCGAACATGGCTGCGCCATAGGGCGTGTCGAGCTGCTCATCGATCGCCCGAAGCATGCTGGCCCGCTTGTCTCCGTCCGCCGCCCCGGCGAGAAAGGCCCAGCTCTGGGCGTTCAGATAAATCCGGCCCTCGCTGTCGGTCTGAACGCCGAACGCAACGCCGTCATCGGTGATGCCGCGGGCATACCACTTTCCATCCCAGAGATAATGATTGATGCTGTCGTTGAGCTTCCCGGCTTCCCGTTCCAGCCAGTCCGCAGCCTCGCTGTCGTTTTCAGCGCGGCACATATCGGCCCAGGTCGTCATCGCATAGCTTGCGGCTTCGGCCAGCCAGCCGGAAACGCCCCTGCCCTTGTAGCCAACCATGTTCATCGGGTCGCACCAGTCGCCCTGTGCGATATAGGGCAGATTGCGCTCGTCGACCTCGCCGGCGAGAAAGCGTAGCGCCCGCGTCACATGCTCATAAAACGTCGCCTCCTCCTCGCTATCGGCCCAGGCGATGCTTTCGGCGAGGACTGCCCGATCCCCGGTTTCCTCGATATAGGCCTTGGCGGCGATAACCAGCCAGACGGCGTGATCGGTGTGCGGGATCTGGTTGATGTATTTCAGCTCCGTATCGGGCCTGAGCAGGATACCGTCCGGAACCTTGCCGGAAAAGAACTGCTGTCTGGCGGTCCTGAGGAGCGCCGCACGCGTTCTCTCCGGCGCGATGAAGATCATCCCGAGCCCGTCCTGGAGATAGTTGCGGGTCTGCGGATCCGTGGTCAATCTGTGGGTGTCTCCGTGATAGAAGACCTGGCGCGGCAGCCAGTAATTGACGAAGTGATTGAAGTCGTCATCGGGCGAGCGAAGCGCGAGAGTGCCGAGGCCGGAGCGGATATAGCAGTCATACTCCTGCCGCACCGGCTCGAGAGCGCCCCAGAGATAGTTCGCCGTCAGGGCCGATATCTCGGCTTTGTCGAAGGCCGGGCCGAAGACGAAGCGAAAATCCTCGGTCGCACCGGCGTCCAGAGCAAGATCCCATTGCATGATACCGGCCGGATTCTCATAGCTGGCATCCCCGCCGGCGAGATGGCCGCCATCCTGAAGGGCGGAGGGATTGTGCAGCCCGCCCTCGCCCTCGAAAGCAAACTGGGCGACCTCGAAATGGTCGGGCCTTCGGTCTGCGGCAAAGAAGGTAATATCCTTCAAGTGCTTGTTCTTGAAGTATTGTTCGACCTTTTGATAGGGCGTCACGCTGGTGCAGACGATGGCGTTTAGGTCAGCGTCGAAATGTCCGCCCCGGTTCATCCATGAAGAATAGCCGACAGGGAAAAACGGAACGAAGGAAAGCGTTTTCTTTCCGTCCGTCAGGTTGGTGATCCGCACGGACCAGATTTCCGCGACGTCCTCGACCGGAAGATCGAGCCGCAACTCGACGCGCACGCCATCCTTCTCGATCACCCATCTAATGTCCGAAAGGCCGGGCTCGAAGCTGAAGCGGTCGAGCTTCGCCCGCACCGGCTCGTAGGGTGCTGAAAACAACTTCCCCGTCTCATTGTCGCGGATATAGAAGAAGCGGCCAGGGTGATGCGGAAAATAATCCTGTTCCGGCTGCATGAAGGTCTGCGCGGCGATGGTGGGAACATGCGCGTATTTGCGCGGCTCGGGATCCATATATTGGCTCACGGCGTAGCCGCGCGCACTCATCTGGATCATCATTTTGCGGTTCCAGAGATAGCTGGCGGCGTTGGGCGCCAGCGTCGGATCGGTCAGGCGGAAGCGTTGTCCGTTCTCGATGAAGGAAGTCATCCTGCACTCGTGCGTTGGTGTTGGTATTGCGCCTTCAGTCCGGTGCGGCCGTCGAGCGCCTGACTGAGAGCGAGGGCTCGAACCGCTCCTGAAACGGAAGGTCCATGTCGTAGGTGAGATTGAGCAGTTGCCGACAGGCCGAACGGGCCATCTCCTCGATCGGCGCATGAATAGTGCTGAGCGGCGGGGCTGTGTAGGCGGCGAAATCGACATCGTCGTAACCGAGGACCGAAACCTCGCGCGGAACCGAGCGGCCGCGATTGTTCAGTTCCGAAATCAGCAGCATGGCCACCTTGTCGTTTCCGCAGAACACGGCCGTGAAGTCGAGATTCATGTCGAGGAAGGAACGGACCAGCCGTTCTGCGGCGGCATAGCTGAAAGCGCCCTCGACCACATAATCACTCGGGATGGAGCGGCCGAGCTTGCCCATCTCGTCCAGGAATCCGTCATGGCGCTGGCGGGCATCCTGCGCGGAAAGCCGTCCGGTGATCACCGCGATCCGTTCGTGGCCAAGCTCGACAAGATGCCGCGCGGCCAGCCGCCCGCCCAGTTCGTGATCGATAAAGAAGCACTGACCGGCCAGAGCATCGGCCTGATGGTTGAGCAGCACCAGATTGGCAAAATGCTCGGATGTCCGCGCCAGCTCGAACGTTCCCTGAAGCGAACAGGACATCAGGATGCCGTCGCAGTCGCGGTTGACCAGATAGTCAAAATGCGCGCGACGGTCGGCATCGGACTGGGCGTCCTCCGCATTGGCGAGAATCATGTGCTTGTTGTGAAGCCTGAGCTCCTGCTCCACCGCGCGGATGATCATGTGGTAATAGGGGCCCTCGAGGGAGGGCACCCAGACCCCGATCAGATCGGACCGGCGCGACGACAGCGACCGCGCCATGCTGTTGGGCCGGTAGTTGAGCTGCTTGATCGCACGTTCGATTTTCTCTGCCGCCTTACTTGAAACGGAACCGTTTCCAGAAATATACCGGGAGACCGTGCCCGAACCAACGCCGGCCAGCCTCGCAACGTCTTTCACTGTCGCCATACCTGAACTCCCCTCCACCCTTTCTGCCCGGCGATAACGCCATATCATGTTATTATTCAACGGGTTTTGGTCAAAAACAATATCTTCAAGGTCGAGCTCTCATCTTTTTTTGCAGGAACCATTGACAAAATCAAGTGCCTGCCGTTGTAATTGGAACCGATCCCATTTTGAGATCGAAGCACTTTTGACCGGACCATCTGGTCCCTCAGACGACCCTTTGGGGAGGACATATGTTTATTCTGAAGAATGCGGTGACCGCATCGGCCGTAGCGCTGACCGTGGCAATGTCCGGCGCTGCCGGCGCCCAGGAACCGCTTGATGCCGAAGTCATCCACTGGTGGACATCGGGCGGCGAATCCGCCGCGATCGGCGTTTTCGCCGACGCCTACAACGCCAATGGCGGCAACTGGCAGGACAGCGCTGTTGCCGGCGGCTCGGCCGCGCGCAGCGCCGCCATCAACCGCATCATCGGCGGCGACCCATCGACGGCGGCGCTCTTCAACACCTCGCAGCAGTATCACGAGATCGTCGAGGAAGGCCTGCTCAACGACATCGACGCCGTGGCTACCGAAAACAACTGGGATGAGATCCTGCCTGCGCCGATCGTCAACGCCGTGAAGATCGACGGCAAGTACTACGCCGCGCCGGTGAATATCCATATGCCGCTGTGGTTCTGGTATTCCGTCGACGCGCTGGAACAGGCCGGCGTCGAGAACCCGCCCGAAAGCATGGACGAATTCTTCGCTGCGCTCGACAAGCTTCAGGAAGCCGGCATCACGCCGCTGGCACTTGGCGGCCAGCGCTGGCAGGAAAACTCCCTGTTCTCGGCGATGCTGACCAATGTCGGCGGCGGCCAGCTCTGGGAGGCGGTCTACGCCGACAAGGACGAGGACGCCATCCATTCGCCGGAATTCCGCGAGGTCATCGAAACCTTCATCGCGCTGAAACCCTATGTCGACGCCGCATCGCCGGGGCGTAACTGGAACGACACGACCGCCATGCTGATCAATGACGAGGCCGGTTTCCAGGTAATGGGCGACTGGGCCAAGGGCGAGTTCAAGCAGGCCGGCAAGGAAATCGGCACGGATTACGGCTGCATTCCGGGCCTGCGTCCCGACAGTCCCTACGTTCTCGGCGGCGACGTCTTCGTCTTCCCGAAAACCGACGATGCCGAACAGATCAAGGCACAGCGCCTGCTCGTCGAAGTCATGACGGATCCGGAAACCCAGGTCGAATTCAACAACCTGAAGGGCTCCATCCCGATCCGATCCGACGTCGATGCCTCCAAGCTCGACGCCTGCGCCCAGCTCGGCCTTGAGATCATGTCCGATCCCAGCCGCCAGGCGCCCGACGCTTCGCAGATGATGGCCGAATACATCTACGGCTCGGTCCAGGATGTCGTGACCGAACTGTGGAACACCGACATGTCGGTCGACGAGGCCGTCGAACGCTTCGACCAGGCCCTCAACGGCTGATCCATCCATCTGGAACAATCATGCGGGAAGGGGACCCTTGCGGTTTCCTTCCCGTTTTCAAGGGAGGTTCCGTTGCACGCCGCCGCCTTCACCCGGCATATCAGGCGCAACCTGTTTGCCTATATCGCCCTGCTGCCGATGGCCATCGTCGTCGTCTTTGCCTATCTGGGCACGATGCTTTGGTCCGTCCGGCTGTCATTTTCCAGTTCGCGGCTTCTGCCCAAGGACGACTTTGTCGGCTTCGCCCAGTATACGAGGCTTTTCGAAACCTCACGCTGGATCACGTCTCTGGAAAACCTGGCGGTCATCGCCTTCTTCTTTCTTCTGATCTGTTTCGTTCTCGGCACGCTGCTGGCCATTTTCATCGACCAGAATGTGCGCGCCGAAAGCCTGTTCCGGACTGTTTTCCTTTACCCCTATGCGATGTCCTTCGTTGTCGCGGGCCTGATCTGGCAATGGATCCTCAATCCCGACCTCGGCATCCAGGCGACCATGCGCGATCTCGGCTTCCCGAACTTCGTGCTCGACTGGACGGTCAATCCGGACAAGGTGCTCTACGCCATCATTCTGGCCACGGTCTGGCATGGCTCCGGGCTGGTGATGGCGCTCATTCTGGCGGGTCTGCGCGGCATCGACACCCAGATCTGGTCGGCGACCCGCATCGACGGCATTCCGCCGTGGCGCGTCTATCTTTCGATCATTTTGCCCATGCTCCGGCCGATGATCATCACCTCGCTGGTGCTTCTGTCGATCTCGATCGTGAAAATGTACGACGTTGTCGTCGCCATGACCAATGGCGGACCGGGCACGGCGAGTGAGGTGCCGGCCAAGTTCATCATGGACAACCTGTTCGAGCGCGCCAATATCGGCCTTGCGACCGCCGCCTCGACCGTACTCCTGATCACCGTTCTGCTGATCATGGTCCCGGTTCTCTATTCCCAGTATTTCCGCAGGAACGGGAGGGCGTCATGACGCAGAAATCCGTCTCAAAGCGACCGGTGAAGGCAGAACGCGTCTGGGGACGCTTCGGCGTCTATGGCTTTCTCTTCTTCGTCGCGTTGTTCTTCCTGCTGCCGCTCTATGTGATGCTCGTGACCTCGTTCAAGAGCATGGACGAGATCCGCCTCGGGCTGATCTTCGCGCTGCCGCAGAATTTTTCGCTCGATGCCTGGATCAAGGCGTGGACGAGCGCCTGCACCGGGCTCGACTGCACCGGCCTTCAGGTCGGCTTCTTCAACTCGGTGAAGATCCTGATCCCGAGCGTGATCCTCTCCATCCTGCTCGGCGCGGTCAACGGCTATGCCCTGTCCTTCTGGCGGGTGAAGGGGGCGAATGTTCTGTTCGCCTGCCTCCTGATGGGCTCGTTCATTCCCTACCAGGTGTTCATCTACCCGCTGGTGCGGTTTTACGCGCAGGCCGGCATCTATGGCTCGCTCCCGGGCATCGTGCTCACCCACATCATCTTCGGCATGCCGGTGATGACGCTGCTGTTCCGCAATTACTACATGGGCCTGCCGATGGAGCTGTTCAAAGCCGCCCGCATCGACGGCGCCGGCTTCTGGAGGATTTTCCTTTCGATCATCCTGCCCATGTCTGTGCCGATCACCATCGTCGCGGTCATCATGCAGGTCACGGCGATCTGGAACGACTTCCTGCTCGGCCTGGTCTTTGCCGGTCGCGACAACCTGCCGATGACGGTCCAGCTCAACAACATCGTCAACACGACCACGGGCGAGCGCGCCTATAACGTCAACATGGCGGCAACTATTCTGACCTCGCTGGTCCCGCTTGTCGTCTATCTGGTTTCCGGCCGCTGGTTCGTGCGCGGCATCGCCTCCGGCGCCGTAAAAGGATAAGTCCCATGAGTTCTGTAGCCATTCAAAACCTCGACATCCGCTATGGCAGCGTGCATGTCGTCAAAAGCCTCGACCTTGAAATCAGGGACGGCGAATTCCTGGTCCTGCTCGGCCCCTCGGGCTGCGGCAAGTCCACGCTGCTGAACGCGATCGGCGGCCTAACCGATGTCAGCGGCGGAACGATCCGTTTCAATGAAAAGGACGTGACCTGGGTCGATCCCAAGGACCGCGGCATCGGCATGGTGTTCCAGTCCTATGCGCTCTATCCGACGATGAGCGTCGAACGGAACATGTCGTTCGGGCTGAAGATTGCGGGTGTGCCGAAAGCCGACATCGAAAAGAAGGTAGCGTGGGCCGCCGAACTTCTGCAGATCACGCACCTGCTCGACCGCAAGCCATCGGCCCTTTCTGGAGGCCAGCGGCAGCGCGTCGCCATCGGCCGGGCGCTGGTGCGCGACGCCGATATCTTCCTTTTCGACGAGCCGCTCTCGAACCTTGATGCCAAGCTTCGCGCCGAACTGAGGCTCGAGATCAAGAAACTGCACAAGGCGCTGGGCTCCACGATGATCTACGTGACCCACGACCAGATCGAGGCGCTGACGCTTGCAGACCGGATCGCGGTGATGAAGGACGGCATCATCCAGCAGCTCGATACGCCGCTCAACGTCTACAACAAGCCGGCCAACGAGTTTGTCGGCACCTTCCTCGGCTCACCGGCGATGAACAAGATTGCCGGCGCCTTTGCAGCGGAGAATGGCGGCCTGGTGTTCCGGTCCGGCAGCTTCCGCCTCGATGTCGGCGCATATCCCTTCGCAGGCGCGGTCAAGGACGGCCAGAAGGCGACGCTCGGCCTGCGCCCGGAACATCTGCGTCTTGCCCGGGAGGGTGATGCGGCCTGGACCGGAACGGTCTCGCTGGTCGAGCCCATGGGCAGCGACATTCTCGCCTGGTCGGATTTCGAGGGCGTCACGCTTTCCCACAGACTGAGCCAGGAAGATCATTGCGACGTCGGCGAAACCGTTTCCGTCACCGTCGATGTCGCCAAGGCCTCCTTCTTTGAGGAAAGTACAGGGGCCCGCCTCTAGAGTAGCCGTGCGTTCATTCGGACGCACAAAGGCCGCTCTAGCCTATTGAAGCGGCGCGTCGGGACGCAACAGCCCGGTTCCTTCTTCAGCCCGGCGCGGCGGACCGCGCCGGGGCTTTCGGCAGCGGAACGTACGGTGTGAGAAAATATGAGTTTTTTTATCTTGATTTGAGAAGTCGGCGATCCTAGAACGCGGTCCAATGTTTGCAAGCGCACTGGACCCGAAATGAACACGACCAAAAGACTTGGCCTGCTTGGCTTCATGATCACCGGATTTGCGGGGGTTCCGGCCTTCGCCGCCCCCACATCCTATCCGCTTGAGATCGAGAATTGCGGCGAAACGGTCGTCTTCGAGAAAGCGCCGGAGAACGCCGTGGCACTGGGCCAGAACAGCGCGGAAATCATGCTGCTGCTTGGCCTTGAAGACCGGATGGCCGCAAGCGCCTTCTGGCCGAATGATGTTCTGCCCGAACTGGCGGAGGCCAACGGCAAGGTCGAGACGCTGACCGTCGAATTCCCGACGCTTGAAGCGGTTCTGCAGCAGCAGCCGGATTTCGTCGCGGCGATGCTGACAACGCTGATGGGTCCCGACAGCCGGGTTGCCAAGCGCGGCGATTTCGAGGACCTCGGCATCCCGACCTACCTCGCCCCCAGCGCCTGCTCCACATCACTGGATACGGGCGATGCCTATGGCAGCCGGGATCAGCTGTGGAACATGGACCTTCTCTACAAGGAGATCGACGATCTCGCCCGCATCTTCGACGTTCAGGAACGCGGAGACGCGGTGATTGCCGACTTCAAGGCGCGCGAAGCCGCGCTGCGCGAGCAATTTCCGAAGAATGACGATCTGACCTTCCTGTTCTGGTTCTCAAGCGCTTCGGCGGCCGACGACGCCTATCTCGGCGGCGGCAACGGCCCCTCCGGCTTCATTGCCGATCTTCTGGGCGGCCGCAACGCGCTCGATACCAAGGCGGAATGGCCGACGCTCAACTGGGAAGGCATCATGGCCGCCGATCCGACCATCATCGTCGCCACCCAGGTCGACCGCAACCGCTGGGATCTCGACAAGGCCGAGAACAAGATCGCGTTCCTTGAGAACGACCCGACGGTGAGCCAGATGGAGGCCGTCCAGAATGGCCGGATCGTGGTCATGAGCGGCGCTGCGATGAACCCCAGCATCCGCACGCTCTACGGCGCGGAAGAGATCGCCCGGCAGATCAAGGCGTTCGACAGCGGCGAATGAGAACGGCCACGGACATCGGCGCCGGAATGCGGCTTTTCCTGCTTCTGGCCGTCTCCGCGCTTGTGCTTGTCGTAGCGATCGCGGCGGCAACCGCGATCGGCGAGTATAATATTCCGGTGAGGACCGTTTTGCTGACGGTCGCCAACGAGTTCGGGCTGACGGCTGCGGATGTGCCGAAGATCGAGGCGAGCGTGGTCTGGAACCTCAGGCTGAGCCGCAGCCTCGTCGCCGCACTGTGCGGCGCGGGGCTCGCGATCTGCGGGACGATCCTGCAGGCCTTGCTGCGCAACCCGCTGGCCGAGCCCTTCGTGCTCGGCGTCTCCGCAGGCGCCTCGACCGGCGCCGTTGCCGTCCTCGTTCTGGGTATCGGCGCCGGTGCCGTTTCGCTTTCGCTCGGCGCCTTCGTGGGCGCCTTTGCCGCCTTTGCGGTGGTCGCCCTGCTTTCCAATGGCGCAACCAGCGGTCCCAACCACACTATTCTTGCCGGGGTCGCGGCCTCGCAGCTCTTCAATGCGCTGACGGCCTATATCGTCACAACGTCTGCCAGCGCCCAGCAGGCGCGCGGCGTGATGTTCTGGATGCTCGGCAGTTTCGGCGGCGTGCGCTGGCCGCAATTCCACCTTCTGGCGATCGTGCTCCTGCTCTGCCTTGCGATCTGCTTTCTGATGGCGCGGGCGCTCGATGCCTTCACCTTCGGCGATGAGGATGCGGCGGCGCTTGGCATCCCGGTCGCACGCACCCGGCTGGTCCTGTTCGCCGTGACCGCACTGATGACGGCCACCATCGTCAGCCAGGTCGGTGCCATCGGATTCGTCGGTCTGGTGGTTCCCCATGCCGCGCGCTATGTCGTCGGCCCGGTGCATATGCGGCTCTTGCCGGCCTCCGCCGTTCTCGGCGCGGTCTTCATGGTGATCGCCGACATTGCCTCGCGCGTCATCGTCGCGCAGCAGACCGTACCGATCGGCGTCGTCACCGCGCTGGTCGGCGTCCCCTTCTTCGCGATCATCCTCTATCGCGCGAGGCCGCAGACATGACCGTTATTGCCAGGAAACTTTGCTGGGGCGTGAAGCGAAAGACCATCGTCAGGGATGTCAGCCTTGCTGTTCGCGCGGGCGAAACCCTCGGCCTGATCGGCCCGAACGGCTCGGGAAAATCGTCGTTGCTGAGGCTGCTTGCGGGGCTGAAGCAGCCGCTGAGCGGCCAGGTGGAAATTCAGGGCCGCGATATCGCCAACGTGCCGCGCCGCGAAGTGGCGCGCAACGTCGCCTTCGTCCAGCAAAGTGCTGCGACTGACACCAATGTCAGCGTGCGCGATGTCGTTAGGCTCGGGCGCACGCCGCACCGCTCGGCGCTTTCCGGCTGGCGCGCAAGCGATCAGGAGGCGGTGGACGGAGCCTTGCGGCAGGTGGGCATGACCCATCTTCAGCACCAGTCCTGGCAGACGCTTTCCGGCGGCGAGCGGCAACGCGTCCACATCGCCCGGGCGCTGGCACAAAGCCCGCAGGTTCTGTTCCTCGACGAACCAACCAACCATCTCGACATTCATCACCAGATCGAGATCCTGCAGACCGTGCGTCAGTTGAACCTCACCAGCATCGTGGCGCTTCACGATCTCAATCTCGCGGCGATGTTCTGCGACCGGATCATCGTGTTGAAGGACGGCGCGCTGATCGCCTCCGGTGCGCCGGAGACCGTTCTGACGGAAGAGCTGATCGCGAGCGTTTTCCGCGTCGCTGCCGCTGTCAGCATCTCGCCCCATCACGGTCACCCGCAGGTCCATTTCCGCACGGGCGACAACGCTGCGGTCTGAATCGCCGTCTCCCGGCGTAGCGTCCCGGTTTCTCGCGGGTTACGGGATAATGCCGTTCATTTTCCGCGGCGCAAGCGGTCAGAGCCAGGCCAGCGGGTCGACGCCGATCAGCAGGCGGTGGCCCTGCAACAGGAACCAGACATAGAAGGCCAGCCCCAGGCCGGTCCAGAGCCAGAAGTTACGGTCCGCATGCAGATGCGCGCGCCCTTCAAGCACTGCCAGAAAGGGCACGATGGAGGTTTGCGCGCGGATAGCCGCCCATTCGGCATCGCCGAGCCGACGCCGCGTCCGGCGGTCGAGCACTGCCGTTCCGGCGAGGGCAAGCAGCCCCATGCCGCCGAACAGGATCAGCGACACAACATCCCCGTTCGGCGGAATGTGCGCGAGCGACCAGATCAGAAAACCGACGAGCACGGGGTGGCGGGTGATGGCGGTGATCGGGCCTTGCGAACCCGCTTCGCCACTGCGCCGGAAGGTGATGGAAAGCCGGTTTTGCGCCGCAAGCCCTGCGGCGATGAACCAGAAGGCGAACGGCATCGCGATCACCGGAACAAGGGCCTGCCAGGGCGCGGGATACCAGAGGAAAATCAACGGCGCATGTCGCGCCGCATCGATGATCCAGACCAGAAGCAGGATCGACACGAGAGAATAAAGCGTGAGATAGACACGGCGCCCGAAGAGGGCGATCAACCGGGCGCGCACGGGCGGCGCCGGCGGAACCACATGAGCCAGAAGGAAAGCAAGGATCGCGAGCAGAAAATTCGTCATGTCCTGGGTCCCGTCTCCCGACGAAAGATGAGATTCATCGCCGACGGGGGTGATACCGGCGGCAGGGCCACCATTTCCCCCCACACAAGGCGCCTGGAGGCGAGCGCATCGCCCCCGCCTCCTCGATCGCCAACCTGTGACCGGTGCATCATTCGCTTTCAATGCCGCGCTGGCGAAGCCATGCGCGCATCGCGTCGATCTCCTTCTGCTGCTCCGCAATGATATGCTGCGCCAGCGCCATATTGGTGCGATCCGATCCGGCGACGAGCTGGATGCGGGCCATGTCGATCGCGCCCTGGTGATGCGGTATCATGCCGAGCACGAAGGCCACGTCCGGATCGTCATGACGCAGGCCTTCCATCATCTCTTCATGCATGCCCATCATCGACTGTTCATAGGCTTCGCTCACCGTCAGGGTGCCGGCGTCCGGGGCTTCACCCCCCTGCCCGCTATCGTCCCCGCTCATATCCGGGGAAGCGATTGGTCCGTGCGGATGCTCAAGCGAGAAGGTGTGGGTTGCCATCTCGGCCTGTTCGGTGCGCAACTCCGCCATGGTCTGCGCGTCCGGGCCGAAGAAGGCGGCATGAAGGCCCCAATAGGCGGTTGCGAAAATCACCAGCGCCGAGGCAAGGCCGAGCGGGACGCCGATGAGCGAGCGCCGGATCCAGCCCCAGAAATGCAGCTCCCGGGTATGGTCGACCGCGATTGCGACGATAATCGCCATGATCAGCGCGTGGCCGATAAGGTCGATCCGACCGAAGGGGAAGACGGCGGCATTGAAGATCACGAAAAGCGCAATCGCCGAAAGCCTGCGGATGAGCGGCGTCGCCAGCAGTCCGAAGCCCATGGTGAACTCTGCAATGCCGGCCATCGGGATGAACATGTCGCGCGGAATGCCGAATGTCAGGAAGGGCTTTTCAACCACCAGCGGGTAGAACCATTCCGGATAGGCGAATTTTTCGAGGCTCGACCACATGAGCGCGATAGCCACGCCCCATCGCAACAGTTCGAAACGATGCTTGCGCCATTCCGGCTGGCTGGAACTCTCCAGCACCAGATAGCCCGCAACCGCGACGCCGAGCGCCAGATAGTCGAGCAGGTGGAAAAACTCGTAATCACGCAGCGCGAGGACCCACAGGAAGATGATGCCCGCTGCGGACAGCGGCATGGTCTTGCGCGATACGATGCCGGCGGCGATCAGAAGCTGCAGCCAGCTGACCCACTCGGCAGGCGTCTGCAGATCGGGCGTCAGATAAATACCACCGACCGCGAAGATCGCCACGAAGAAGCCGGCAACCACGATGCGGACAAAGGCGTCGAGGCGCTGCCAGAGCGGATCGGTAACCCGGTCCATCGCATCCAGCGTGGCGGCACCGGCCGCACTGCGCTCGATCAGTCGCGCGGCGATGAAAAAGACGAGGACCAGCGCTATCCCGGTCCAGAAATAGGGATCGCTCAGCGTCCGCGTGAGCGGCGCCGGCGCCGCGTCGACGATATAGGGCGCAAACCACTTCACATGGGCCGAGGCCGCGACCGGAACCAGTGCGGCGCACAGCCCGAGGAGCCCCGCAAGGATCCGGCTTGTTCGTTGGTTGAATGAGAACATTCTGTGCCTCCTTTAGTCAGGCAATTGCCGGCTTCGAGGCCGGCAGGGCAATGTCGGCGAGTGTCTTGCGATCACACTCGGCCAGAAAAGCTGCCTCGGCGGCAGCAAGCGTATGCTTGAGGCGACAGACCGGCGTGACACTGCAATCGCCGGTCGGCGAAAAGCACTCGACGAGAGACTGATCTTCCTCGAGAAGCCGAATGATTTCGCCAAGTCCGATGTCGGCGGCGGGACGCGCCAGCACCGCGCCTCCGCCCGTCCCCCTTCGGGTATCGACGATCCCGCGATGGGCAAGCCGCTGCATGATCTTGTTGAGATGGTTGCGGGAGACGTTGAACTCTTTGGCGATCTCCGCCGTCGAGAACACCCGGCCAGGGTCGCTTGCCATCCGCATGAGAGCGCGAAGTCCGTAATCCGTGAAGCTTGTCAGACGCATGGACGATCATAACCTGCAATTGTCATTTAAAATACCAATTACAGGTTATGACGGTTGTTGACAACAAGACTCTTTGACAGCCCTCATATGTGCTCAGGACATACCTCGCGCCGAGAAGATGTTCGAGGGACCGCAATCACCGGTCCTGATCCGCGAGGCGGAAGCACTGAAGGCGCTGGGGAGTTGACCGATATGGCGGGTCAGATCGGAAAGATGTTCGGGTCGCCCGGACGCGCCGACAATCTCCGATCCTGCGGACATGGCCCCGAGGGAAGCGGGCGCGCTCCGGCCATCGCGCTATCCATGACGGCGGCGTTCGGGGGCAACCAGACCGATACGCCCGACCGGAACCGGGCAGCCGGCAGGACGGCGCGGGTTCTTCCGCGCCGCCTCACAAGAATTGTCAGCCGTTCCAGGCGATGGTCTTCTGGCTCTGTTCGCCGAGGCCTTCGATGCCAAGCTTCATCGTCTGGCCCTCCTTCAGATAGACCGGCTCAGGCTTGATGCCCATGCCGACGCCGGGCGGCGTGCCGGTGGTGATGATGTCACCGGGCTGCAGGCTCATGAACTGCGACAGATAGCTGACGAGGTGCGAGACGCCGAAGATCATCGTCTTGGTCGAGCCATCCTGGTAGCGGTGACCGTCAACCTCCAGCCACATGGCGAGGCTCTGCGGGTCTTCCACCTCATCCCGCGTCACCAGCCAGGGGCCGATCGGCCCGAAGGTGTCGGCGCTCTTGCCCTTCACCCATTGGCCGGAGCGCTCGATCTGGAACTCGCGCTCTGACAGATCGTTGACGACGCAATAGCCGGCGACGTGGTCCATGGCGTCGGCTTCATCCACATAGGATGCTTCCTTGCCGATGACGACGCCGAGCTCGACTTCCCAGTCGGTCTTCTTCGAATTGCGCGGAATCCGCACATCGTCGTTCGGACCGATAATGGCGCTGGTCGCCTTCATGAATACGATCGGCTCCTTCGGAATATCGGCGCCGGTCTCGGCCGCGTGGTCGGCATAGTTGAGGCCGATGCAGATGAACTTCCCGACCTTGCCGACGCAGGGACCGATACGGCTTGACTGCGGCAGGACCGGCAGGCTGCCGATATCGGCGGCGGCAATGCGCGCCAGCCCGGCGGCCGTCAGCGTGTCGCCGGCGATGTCGACAACGACGGAGGAAATGTCGCGGTAGGTTCCATCGGAGTGCAGGATGGCGGGCCGTTCGGCGCCCCTGGCGCCAAGGCGAAGCAGTTTCATGTCAATTCTCCCGTTTTCGACGCCTGAGACGTCGGATGCGCGTAGTTATGAAGCGTTTCCGGCTTCATCTCAATCGAAAAGCCCGGCATCTCCGGCGGCATATAGGCTGCCCCTTCGATCCGGCAGGGATCGATGAAATGCTCGTGCAGATGATCGACATATTCGATGACGCGGCCATCCTTGGTGCCGGAGACCACGAGATAATCGATCATCGACAGGTGCTGGACATATTCGCAAAGGCCGACGCCGCCGGCATGCGGCCAGACCGGCAGGCCGTATTTCGCCGCCATGACCAGAACCGACATCACTTCGTTCAACCCGCCGATGCGGCAGGCGTCGATCTGGACGATATCGATGGCGCCGCCGGCGATGAACTGCTTGAACAGGATGCGGTTCTGGCACATCTCGCCGGTCGCAACCTTCACCGGAGTCACGGCCTCGCGGATTTTCCTGTGGCCGGCGACATCATCGGGGCTTGTCGGCTCCTCGATGAAATAGGGCCTGAAGGGCGCAAGCGCCTTCACCCAGTCGATCGCCTGATCGACCTCCCAGACCTGATTGGCATCGATCATCAGCGTGCGGTCCTCGCCGATCACCTCGCGCACGATCTTCAGCCGGGCGATGTCCTCGTCACGGTCCTGCCCGACCTTCATCTTGATGAAGGTGAAACCGCTATCGACCGCTTCCTGCGCCAGACGACGCAGCTTGTCATGGCTGTAGCCGAGCCAGCCGGCAGAGGTCGTGTAGCAGGGATAGCCGTTTTTCTTCAGCTCCGCGATCCGCTCCGCCTTGCCTGCCTCCGCCTTGCGGAAGATTGCGAGCGCCTCGTCCGGCGTGATCGCGTCGGTCAGGTAACGGAAATCGATGATCGAGACGAGCTGTTCCGGCGTCATCTCGGCGACGAACTGCCAGACCGGTTTTCCCGCGGTCTTTGCCATGAGGTCCCAGACGGCATTGACCACGGCGCCGGTTGCCAGGTGCATCGCGCCCTTGTCAGGCCCGATCCAGCGCAGCTGGCTGTCGCCGGTGACATGCCGCCAGAAACGGCCCGGGTTTTCGGCGACCCAGTCGAGCCTCAGCCCCTTCACGCGGTTTTCAAGCGCGGCGATCGCGGCACAGACCACTTCATTGCCCCGGCCGATGGTGAAGGTCAGGCCGTGGCCTTCATGGTCGCCATCCGTCTTGAGCACGACATAGGCGGCGGAGTAATCGGGATCGGGGTTCATGGCATCCGAACCGTCAAGCTTGGCGGAGGTCGGAAAACGCAGGTCGTGGACGGATAGTCCTGTGATGGTGGTCATGTCTTGCACTCGGTCTTGCGTCGGTTCGGGCGACAGTCAGCAGGTCCAGCCGCCGTCGATGGCGTAGGCCTGGCCGGTCGTATAGGTCGCACCGGCAAGGTAGACGGCAAGATCGGCGATCTCCTCCGGCGTGCCGATGCGGCCGATGGGCTGGCGGGCGATGAAATCGGTCCGCGCCTTTTCATAATCGCCGGTCGCCTTCAGGCGTTCCTGAAGCGAGGGGCTGTCGACCGTGCCCGGGCAGATGGCGTTGCAGCGAATGCCTCTGGAGACAAAGTCGGCGGCGACCGATTTGGTCAACCCGAGAACGGCGGCCTTGGTGGTCGTGTAGGCGAAACGGTTGGGAACGCCCTTCATGCTGGAAGCGACCGAGGACATGTTGATGATGGCCCCGTCGCCCCGCTCGACCATGCCGGGCAGGAAGGCCCGGATGGTGCGCACCATGGCCTTGACGTTGAGATCATAGGCAAGGTCGAGATCGCTTTCCTTGCCCTCCAGGATAGAGCCGTTGTGGACGATGCCGGCGCAGTTGAACAGGATATCGACCTGGCCGATTTCCTGCGCGGCGATGGTGACCGCCTCGTCCGACAGCACATTCAAGACCCGTGTCGAAATGTTCTCGATGCCCTCAAGTTCCTTGAGCTTTTCAGCATTGATGTCGGTCGCAATCACCGTGGCGCCCGCTTTGGCGAAGGCCCTGGCCGATGCCGCCCCGATGCCCTGCGCGGCGGCGGTGATGAAACAGGTTTTTCCGGAAAGGTCGGTCATGATCGCTCCCTTGAACGTCAGTTGATTGTCTTTTGCGAGCCCTCGACGGCCATGCGGCCGATCGCATCGAGATCCCATGCGATGCCAAGGCCCGGCGCGGAAGACGGAATGGCGCGTCCGTCGCGGATGGTCATGCCCTCAAGCGTGATCGCGTCAAGCTGCGGAATATACTCCACCCAGCGCGCATTGGGCACCGCCGCGCACAGCGAAACATGCAGTTCCATCAGGAAATGCGGCGCCACGGCGACATTGAAGCACTCGGCCATATGCGCGACCTTGAGCCAGGGCGTGATACCGCCGATGCGGCCGACATCGACCTGAATGACGGAACAGGCCCGCCGCTCCAGATATTCACGGAAATGGAGTGCCGAATAAAGGCTCTCGCCGACGGCGACCGGTACGCTTGTGTGCCTCGAGAGCACGGCGTGACCCTCGATATCATCAGCCGGCAGCGGCTCTTCCAGCCAACCGATATCGAGCCGCTGATAGGCGGCGGCCCGGCGCACGGCTTCGTCCACGGCAAAGGCCTGGTTGGCATCGGTGAATATTTCGAAAGCCGGCCCCACAGCCTCGCGCACTGCCGATATCCGCGCGACATCTTCGGCAAGCGGGCGGCCAACCTTGAGCTTGCAGCCGGCAAAGCCGTTTGCCTTCGCCGCAATCGCGTCAGCCACCAGTGCCTCGGTTTCCAGATGCAGCCAGCCGCCTTCCGTTGTGTAGAGCGGTATCTCGTCCTTCGCCCCGCCAGCCAGCTTGTGGAGCGGCAGGCCGAGCTTCACGGCTTTCAGATCCCAGAGCGCGGTATCGATGGCGGCAAGCGCGATCGCGGTGATGGCGCCGACCGTGGTCGCATGGGTGAGGAACGAGAGATCCCGCCAGATCCGCTCGATATCGAAGGCCTCGCGGCCGATAACCGCCGGCAGCAGGGTCTTTTCCAGAAGCGCCATGACGGACGGGCCGCCAGTGCCGATCGTATAGGAATAGCCGGTGCCGATCACCCCGTCGGCGTCGGTGATGCGCACGATCGGGGTTTCCTGGGAAACGAAGGTCTGGATCGCGTCGACCCGCGTCACCTTCGGCTTCAGGTCCACCATCACCAGCTCGGCGCGGACGATCTTCGCCATCGTCAGGCCCTCAGGCTCTTGCCGGTCTCGCCGTCAAAGACGTGAAGGCGTTCGAGGTCCAGCGTGAAGGTCAGCGTTTCGCCATCTTCAAGCGGGCGTGGGTCGAGCATCTTGGCCTGCACTTCCTTGCCGCCGAATTGGGTGAAGATGATGGTTTCGGTTCCGAGCGGCTCGGAGATGATGACAGGCGCCTCGATCTCGACCGAGCGGTCTTCCGGATGCAGCGAGTGGCCTTTGGGCGCAAAAGCGTCGGGGCGGAACCCGACCACGACCTTCTGGCCGTCGGAAAGCTTCGCGGCGATATCGTCCGGCAGCGGCACCACCGTACCGTCGGCAAGACGTGCGGCGCGATCGGCCACCACGCCGTCAAGCTGGTTCATCGGCGGCGAGCCGATGAAGCCGGCAACGAAGGTGTTGGCCGGGTTCTCGAACACCTCCGTCGGGGTCCCGACCTGCTCGACATAACCGTCGCGCATGATCACGATCCGGTCCGCCAGCGTCATCGCCTCCACCTGGTCGTGGGTCACATAAATCACGGTGGTCTTCACCCGCTGATGCAGCTTCTTGATCTCGACGCGCATCTGGCCGCGCAGCTTCGCATCGAGGTTGGAGAGTGGCTCGTCGAACAGGAAGACGTCCGGGTGGCGCACGATGGCGCGGCCCATGGCGACGCGCTGGCGCTGGCCGCCGGACAGGTTGGCGGGCAACCTGTCCATGAAGGGTTCAAGCCCCAGAATGCCGGCGGCCTCATCGACGCGCGGCTTGATATCCCCCGGCGTCATGCCGGCGATCTTCAGCCCGAAGCCGAGGTTTTCGCGCACGGTCATATGCGGATAGAGCGCATAGGACTGGAACACCATGGAGATATTGCGCGATCTGGGCGGCAGGGCATTGACGACGCGGTCGCCGATCTTCAGTTCGCCGCCGGAGATTTCCTCCAGGCCGGCGATCATCCTGAGTGTTGTCGACTTGCCGCAGCCGGACGGGCCGACGAGAACGACGAATTCGTTATGCGCGACTTCAAGATCGATGCCGTGAACGACTTCCAGCGATCCGTAACGCTTGACGATTTTGGAAAGGTGCACTTCGGCCACGGGATTATCCTTTCACACCGCCGAACGTCAGTCCGGCAATCAGATGCTTTTGTACGATGAAGGTGAGAATGAGCGCGGGAATGATGATCAGCACCGCCATGGCGCTCATCCCGGTCCAGTCGACGGTGAACTGGGCGGTGAAATCCATCAGCCCGACCGGCATGGTCTTCGAGGCGGTGGTCCGGGTGAGCTGGCTTGCGAGCGCGAACTCGTTCCATGCCGTCAGAAAGGCGAAGATGCCGGCTGAGGCCAGACCGGAACGGGCGAGCGGAAACTCGACCTTCCAGAAAGCCTGCCAGCGGGTGCAGCCGTCAATCTGGGCAGCCTCGGAAAGGTCGGCCGGGATCTGGCGGAAGAAGCCGTCCGTCAGCCAGATGGTGAAGGGGATGTTGATCGCCATATAGACGAGGATCAGCCCGAACTTGGTGTCGATCAGCCCGATCCTGCTCCAGAGAATGAAGAGCGGCAGCGACAGCGCCACGCCGGGCACGGTGCGCGACAGCATGAAGGAGAGGAACAGCGCCCCCTTGCCCCTGAACCGATAGCGGGCAAAGGCATAACCGCCCATCATGCCGATCAGGATGGCGACAAAGGTGGAGGTGAGCGAGATCACCAGCGAGTTGATGAAATAGCTTGGAACCGGCAATCCCTGCTGGCGATCGGGCAGAAAGCCGAAAATGCCGAGAAAATTGTTGAGCGTCCACTGCTGCGGGATCCAGACCGGCGGACGCGCCATGACCTCGACATTGGGACGGAAGGCGGTCAGAACCACCCATGCGCCGGGCACGACGAGAATCATCATGGCGATGAACAGCGTGATCCTGAGCAGCCAGCGCTGCCAGGGCCTCTCGATGGTCATGGCGTTGCTCATTGTGCGCCTCCCATGAACAGCCGCGACTTGGAGAGATTGCGGTAGAAGATGATGGTGAAGGCGATCGACAGCAGGATGGAGACGTAGCCCATGGCGTTCGCCATGCCCATCTGCGAGTTCTGGTAGCCGGTGCGCGTCATCAGCGTCCAGATGAGTTCCGTGCGGCCCGCCGGCCCGCCATTGGTCATGATCTTCACCATGTCATAGGCGCGCGCGACGTCGAGCGAGCGGATGGTCATCGCGATCCAGATGAACGGCATCAGGAAGGGCAGCGTGATGTGGCGGAAGACCTGAATGGCGTTGCAGCCATCGACCTTGGCCGCTTCGATCGGCTCCTTCGGCATGGCCAGCAGGCCGGCCATCAACAGGATGGCGAAGATCGAGGTCGACATCCACATTTCCGCGACGATGATCGAGAAGTTGGCGAGCCAGCCATTGACCAGCCACGGGATCGGTTTTTCGATCAGGTTCAGCGCGAACAGCGCGTTGTTCACCAGACCGACGGAATCGTTGAACAGGTATTTGAACTGAAAGCCGACGAGGATCGGCGAGAACATCATCGGAAACATCATGATGGTTCTGAGCGTCCGCTGGCCCCAGGTGATGCGGTTGACCAGAAGCGCAAGCCCCAGCCCCATGACCATTTCGAGGTTGAGCGCGATGGTGATGAACACGACAGTGCGCCCGAAGGCCCACCAGAAATCGTCATTGCCCATCAGCCGTTCGTAATTGCGCAGCCCGACGAAATTGTAGAGGGAATCGGGACGCACCAGGTTGTAGCTGGTGAAGCTCGTCCAGAACGACACGAGAAGCGGCACCAGCACGACCGCCAGGATGACGATGATGGCCGGCAGCAGCAGAAGATAGGGCGTCGCCTGCGGAGACCTGAAAAACTTCATGTCGCGCCTTCGAGAATTGAAGAGAATGGGAGGAATATCCGGCACCGGGGCCGGTCAAATGCCGCCGGCCCGAAGGCCGGCGACGTCATGCCTTGGGAGGAAGCGGGATCAGTAGTAGCCCGCGTCTTCCATGATGTAGGTCGCTTCTTCGGCTGCATCGTCGAGGGCTTCCTGCGCCGTTTTCTCGCCGACGATTGCGGCCTGCAGTTCCGGCCACAACACGTTCGAGACCTGGATCCACTCCGGAATGAGCGGCGGCGTGCGGGCGTCGTCAAGCGAGCCCTTCCACACCGTGAACATCTCGGCGAGGTTTTCTTTGCCGTTTTCGTTGAACCACTTGACGACTTCGTCATAGGTCGCCGTGCGGGTCGGCAGATTGCCGGCCATGGCTTCCATCATTTCGCTCTCGTCATTGGTCATGAACACGGCGAAGGACACGCCGGCGTCCTTGTTGTCGCAATCCTGCGTGACAGAGAAGGAATGCGAGCCGGACCAGCCGCCGCGCTTGCCCGACGAACCGACGGGCGAGACCGCATAGCCGAGATCATCGGCGATCTTGGAGGCTTCCGGATCAGCGAAGAAGGCGGCCCAGCCCGGCCAGTCGAGGTCGACGGCAAGCTGACCGGCGGCCATGGCCTGGCCGATATCGTCCCAGGTGTAGTTGACCGTACCGGCAGGAACCGCACCGGCCTCGTAGATGTCGATGAACCACTGCAGCGCTTCGACGCCGGCTTCGGAATTGAACACCGGCTTCATGTCCTCATCAAACATATCGCCGCCATTGGCGCGGAGGATTTCCATGAAGCGGCCCGACATGCCCTCATCCTTGCCGGCAAAGGCCGTGCCGTAGAGGTTCGGCGGGTCGGCGAAGAAGATCACCTGATCGCGGAACTCGTCGAAGGTCTTCGGCGGCGCCAGCTCGGTGCCATACTTCTCTTTCCACGCGGCCTGGTTTGCCGGATCGGCATAAAGGCTCTTGCGGTAGTAGATGTTGGAAACGTCGGTAACGCGCGGCAGCTGCACCAGACGGCCATCGACCGTGGAAGCCTTCAGCGTGCCCTGGACATATTTGTCGAGCTCGGACTGCGGGATATGTTCGGCAAGGTCGATATAGAGATCGCCATATTGCGGGGCGAAGCTCGTATGGTTGGAGCCGACGCACCAGGAAATGTCGCCGGCGGCAATGTCCTGCTTGATCTCGCGGTCAAGATCGAAGTGGTTCTTCGAGGAAACGATCTCGACCTTGGCGCCCGTCATTTCTTCCCATTCGGGGATACGGGTATAGAGCTTCTCATACTGGGTGCCGCCGATCAGCTTCACCTTCAGCGTATAGTCCGGGAAGCTGCCATAGTCGAAATCATCGGCCTGCGCCGATGCGGCAAGGCCGCCGACGGCGCAGCACGCAATGAGCGACGCCTTCAATAACTTCAGTCGCATATTTGTCCTCCTCAATTTCAAGTCCAGAAAAGACTTGATCCTCCATATTTGAAAAGTCTATTTGTATATAAGCATCATTTCGGCGAAGCCGTCAACGCCGCTCTTGATATTGGACAGGAACACCGGCAGTTTCGCAGCATTTTCAGGGTGAAAAGGATCACCCGCCGCTTGAGGATCGACCATGGCAACAGATGACTCCGACCGCTACCGCGCTCCGGCGCTCGACAAGGGACTCGATATTTTCGAGCTGCTGGCGGAAACGGACGGGGCGCTCAGCCAGGCGGAGATCGCCAAGTCGCTCGAACGCACGCCAAACGAGATCTACCGCATGCTCGACCGGCTGGTGCGCCGCGAATATATCCGCCGCACGCCGGAGGACCGCTACGAGATCACACTGAAGATGTTCGAACTGGTCCATGCCCGTCCGCCGCTGCGGCGGCTTGTCAACCAGGCGATGCCGTTGCTTCAGCAGGTCGCGCAGGATGCCGGGCAGTCGTGCCATCTCGTGGTCTTCGACCGCAACGCCGCCGTCGTCGTCGCCCAGGTGGATGCGCCGAGCTACTGGTCGCTCGCCGTGCGCGTCGGCACCCAGCTCAAGCTCACCTCGACCGGCTCCGGTCTCGTCTTCCTGGCTTTCTCATCGCCTGAGAACCGGGCGCTGATGCTGAGGGGCGCGGGCGAGACGATGTCGCCGCAGGTCGAGGCGATGCTCGAGACCATCCGCAGGGACGGACACACCATGATGCCGTCGGAACAGATCGCCGGCGTCACCAACCTGTCGGCCCCCGTCATCGGCCCGCTCGGCTCGGTGATGGCGGTCGTCACCTCGCCCTATACGGAACGGCTCGACCGCGATGGCCGCGAAGACCGCGCCCATACGCTTGAACTGGTACGCGCGGCCGCCGCCAGCCTGTCGAAGGGACGGCCGGAGGATTGAGATCAAGACCGCCCGCACCGAAAAGGCCGGGCAAACCGAGGCAATACGCCCGCGCGCGGGCCATGGGAGGACCACATGCGCATCATCGATACCCATCTCCACCTCGTCTACAAGGACCGCTTCTCCTATCCCTGGCTGAAGGACGCCCCTGCCCTTGACCGCCAGACAACAGCGGAAGACTTTTTCGCCCGCGCCGAAGACCTCGGCATCGAAAAGGCGCTGCACATGGAGGTCGATGTCGCGGAGGGCGACATGGAAGCCGAGAGCGCCTTCATCGTCGGCGCTCATGAGAGGATTGCCGGCGCCATTGCCGCCGGCCGGCCGGAAAGCCCCGATTTCCCCACCTATCTGGAGCGCATCGCCGCGATCAAGGGCGTGAAGGGCCTGCGCCGCGTGCTGCATATCATGCCCGACGAACTCTCGCAGTCGGAGATTTTCGTCGAGAATATCCGTCGGCTTGCCGCCCATGACATGACATTCGATCTCTGCGTGCTGGCCCGCCAGCTTCCGCTCGCCATAGACCTGGCGCGGAAATGCCCGGAAGTGCAGTTCGTGCTCGACCATTGCGGCGTGCCGGACATCGAGAATGACGGACTGGCCCCCTGGCGCGATCATATCGGCGAGATCGCAAGGCTCGCCAATGTCACGGCAAAAATCTCAGGCGTGATCGCCTATGGCGGCGCGGACTGGAGCGTTGAGGGTCTGCGTCCCTATGTCAGCCACGTCATCGACACCTTCACCTTCGACCGCGTCGTCTGGGGTTCGGACTTTCCTGTGTGCACGCTATTCGCGAGCCTTGAGGACTGGGTCGCGGCCTCGAAGGAACTGGTCGCCGACGCCAGTCCCGACGAGCAGAAGAAACTGTTCAGCGTCAATGCGGAGAAGGTCTACCGGCTTTAGAAGGCATCGACGCGACCTCATCTTATTGCTGAAACAGGGAGGAACCCATGCAGCGCATCGGAATGGTGATCAAGCTCAACGCCGACAAGATTGAAGAGTACAAGCGACTGCACGCCAATGCCTGGCCGGACGTGCTGGACATGATCAAGGCGTGCAACATCCAGAACTACACGATCTTTCTGCGCGAGCCGGAAAACCTGCTGTTCTCCTATTACGAATATACCGGCGACGACTATGAGGCGGATATGGCGAAGATGGCCGCCGATCCGAAGACGCAGGAATGGTGGTCGGTCTGCATGCCCTGTCAGAAACCGCTCGACACCGCTAAGGACGGCGAATGGTGGATCGAAATGGAAGACGTTTTCCATCTCGCCTGAGGGCTGCAACGGACCAGGCTGTTCGAAGCCGCGGTCATGCGTCGCCATTGCCGAATCGGAAGCAATGGCGGCTGAGGCATCAAGAAACTGAGGCCTTTTCCGGAGCGGGCCTCAGATCTTCTTCACGAATTCCGATTTCAGCTTCATGGCGCCAAATCCGTCTATCTTGCAGTCGATATTGTGATCGCCTTCGACAAGACGGATGTTCTTCACCTTGGTGCCGACCTTGAGAACCTGGCTTGAGCCCTTGAGCTTCAGGTCCTTGATGACGGTGACCGTATCCCCGTCGGCCAGCAGATTGCCATTGGCGTCCTTGAATTCCTTCTCGCCGTTCTCTTCCGTCCCCGGCGTCCATTCGTTCCCGCATTCGGGGCAAATCAACAGCGCTCCGTCTTCATATGTGTAAACGGACTGGCATTTGGGACAGGGCGGCAATTCGCTCATGATCATCCTCCTGATTGCTGGCGCTGCGATGAGCCGGACTGGCGCCACGAAGACCACACGGCGCAATGTTGCGTTGGTCGGAAAAACAAGGCTTCGTAGTGCGAAAAGGAACGCCTGTCGAGCGTAGACGCGTGGTTGCGCGACAACGCGCTCAAAGACCGCGACCGGAAGGAAAACACATGGAGCCGCATGCGCCCCCTTGAATTCCGCCCAAATTTGAATAATCTCTTCACATAAGAATGACGCTCTCACCTGAAGGAGGAGCAGGTTGTCAAAAACGTCTCGCAGCCCGGCGCAAAGCTGGGCAGCGGCAGGTTCGCCGCGCCCAATCGTCATCATCGGCGGCGGCTCGATCGTAGCCGATGCCCATCTTCCCGCCTATCGCATGGCCGGCCTGCCGGTCGCCGGCCTGTTTGATCTTGATGCCGAGCGCACCGCCAAGGTTGCCGCCGAATGGGGCATCACGCCCTTTGCCAGCCTTGAGGAGGCGATCGCGACGGAAAACGCCGTCTTCGACCTGGCGCTGCCGCCGGTCGCCCATCGAGGCGTGATCGAGAAGCTGCCCGAAGGGGCGCCCGCCCTTCTGCAAAAGCCGATGGGCCGCGACCTTGCCGAGGCGACGGCGATCCTCAAGGCCGCCCGCGAGAAGAAGCTGACGGCCGCCGTCAATTTCCAGCTTCGTTTCTCGCCGATGATGCTGGCGATCCACGACCTTTACAAAAGCGGTGCGCTGGGCGAACTCGTCGATGTCGAACTGCACGCCAACATCATGACCCCCTGGCATCTCTGGCCGTTCCTGAAGGGCATGGAGCGCGTCGAGATCCTGCTGCACTCGATCCACTATCTGGACCTGATGCGCCATTTTCTGGGCAATCCGCGCGGCATCCATGCCAAAACGCTCGGCCATCCGGACACCACGGTCTCGCAGTCACGCACATCGGCGATCCTCGACTATCCCGATCCCGTGCGTGCGGTCATGTCGGTCAACCACACCCATGACTTCGGCCCGAAATTCCAGGATTGCTATTTCCGCTTCGAGGGCACCAGGGGCGTGGCCATCACCACGCTCGGCGTCAATCTCGACTACCCCAAGGGCGTTCCGGACGAGCTCTGGTTCTGCGAAAAGGGCGGCGACTGGGAAGAAATCCCGCTTTCCGGCACCTGGTTTCCCCACGCCTTCATCGGCGTGATGAACAATCTCCAGCGTTTCATCGCCGGCGAGGACGACACCCTTCTGACAAGCGTCGAGGACGCCTGGAACACCATGGCGCTGGTCGAGGCCGCTTATCAGAGCAGCGCCCAACCCGCCACCCCGATCAAGGAAAGACCATGACCGCAGATACGTCCGACCTGCCGCTCGAAGGCGTGCTGGTTCTCGACATGTGCCAGTTTCTCTCCGGCCCCTATTGTTCGCTGCGCCTGCAGGACCTCGGCGCACGCGTGATCAAGATCGAGCGGCCCGGCCTCGGCGACCTTTCCCGCAGGCTTTATCTCTCCGACACCGAGATCGGCGGCGATTCCACGATTTTCCACGCAATCAACCGGTCCAAGGAAAGTCTCGCGCTGGACATGAAGGACCCGGACGACCTTGCCGCGCTGAAAAAGCTGATCGGCAAGGCGGATGTGGTGCTGCAGAATTTCCGCCCCGGCGTGATTCAGAGGATCGGGCTTGATTACGAGACGCTGAAACAGGATTTTCCGCGCCTCGTCTACGGCTCGATCACCGGCTATGGCGACGGCGGGCCCTGGGTCAGCCGGCCGGGCCAGGACCTTCTGGCGCAGGCGCGCTCCGGCGTGATGTGGCTGAACGGCGACGACGGCCAGGGCCCGGTGCCCTTCGGCCTCGCCATTGCCGATATGCTGGCGGGCGCGGCACTGGCGCAGGGCGTTCTCGCGGCGCTGGTGAGGCAGGGCCGCACCGGCAAGGGCGCGCATGTGGAAACGAGCCTGCTGGAGGCGATGATCGACTTCCAGTTCGAGGTTCTGACGACGCATCTCAATGACGGCGAACGACCGCCGAAACGCGCCGCCTTCCGCTCGGCCCACGCCTATCTCTCCGCCCCCTACGGCGTCTATCAGACCGCCGACGGCTGGCTGACGCTTGCGATGATGCCGATCGACCAGTTGACCGATGTGCTGAAGCTCGATGATCTGGCGCCCTATCGCGGCAAACCGGATCTCTGGTTTACCGCGCGCGACGACATCAAGCGCATCATTGCCAAACACCTTGCCACCAAAACGACGGAACACTGGCTCTCCATTCTCGAACCCGCCGATGTCTGGTGCGCCAGGGTGCTCGACTGGCCCGAACTGATGAACCATGCCGGTTTCAAGGTGCTCGACATGCTGCAGACGGTGACGCGCGAGGACGGGGTCTCGATCCGCACCACGCGTTCACCACTGAGGATCGACGGCAGGCGCATGCAGACCGGCCGCGCCGCGCCGAAAATCGGCGAGCAGAGCGAAGCCATACGCGCGGAGTTCGGCCTGTGACGATCAAACTGAAAGGCATGACCTGGAGCCATCCGCGCGGCTATGACCCGATGGCGGCAAGTGCTGCCGAATGGCGAAGGAAGACCGGCGTCGCGATCGAATGGGACAAGCGCAGCCTGCAGGATTTCGAGAGCTTTCCGGTCGAGGAACTGGCCCGGCAGTATGACCTGATCGTCATCGATCACCCGCATGTGGGCCAGATCACGGCGGAGAACTGCCTGGCGCCGCTGGATGTGCCGGGTCGCGAGGACGAGCGGGATGCGCTTGCAAAAGGCTCCGTCGGCGCGTCCTACCCGAGCTATGGCTATCATGGACGTCAATGGGCATTCCCTCTGGATGCCGCTGCCCAGGTCATGGCCTACCGGGCGGACCTGGTTTCGGCGCTGCCGCAGGACTGGGACAGCCTGATCGCGCTTGCCTGCGAAGGCCGCCTCATGCTGCCGCTGCGCCCGCCGCACAATCTGATGACGTTCTATACGCTCGCCGCCAATACCGGCACGCCCTGCCAGACGGAAGGGGCCGGCCCGCTGATCGCCGTTGACGACGGCATTGCCGTCTATGAAAAACTCGCAGAACTGGCGAGCATGGTCCCTGCGGAAAATTTTGCCATGGACCCGATCGCCGTGCTCGAGGCGCTGGCAGAACCCGAGCCGAAGGCCGCTCTTTCACCTTATATCTACGGCTATGTGAATTACGCCATGGACGGCTTCCGTTCGCATCGCCTGACCTTCACCGACATCCCGTCACTTGGCGATAACGGCCCCTGCGGTTCCGCGCTGGGCGGCACCGGCATTGCCGTCTCGGCCTTTTCCGGGAACCGGGAAGCGGCAATCGATTACGCCTACTGGGTCGCAGGCGCCGCGGTTCAGTCGGGGCTTTATCCCGAAGCCGGCGGCCAACCCGGTCACGATGCCGGCTGGACCGACGATGCCGTCAACGCCAAAACCCACGATTTCTATCGCAACACACGGCAGACGCTGGAAACAGCATTCCTGCGTCCGCGCCACAACGGCTATATGCGCTTCCAGGCTGCGGCCTCCGATGCGCTAAACGCCGCCCTCCGGGATGGCACAAACGCGCGTGCCGCCATTGCCCGGATCAACACACTGTTTACGGAGAGTTTCTGATGGAACGGCCACGCCATTTCGAGGACATCAAGGTCGGCGAGGAGCGCCGCACCTATGGCCGGACGATCACCGAGACGGATTTCGTCGTCCATGCGGGCCATACGGGCGATTTCTTTCCCCATCACATGGATGCGGAATTCATGAAGGATCACCCCTTCGGCCAGCGCATCGCCCACGGCACGATGACCTTTGCCATCGGCATCGGCCTGTCGGCGTCGGAAATCAATCCGCTCTCCTTCACCTATGGCTATGAGCGCCTGCGCTTCCCCAAACCGGTCTTCATCGGCGACACGATCCACACCGTGCTGACGATCGCGCGCTGCGAGGACGATCCGAAGCGACCGGGCCATGGCCGGGTCATCGAGGAGGTTCGCGTTCGCAACCAGCGCGAAGAGGTCGTGATGGCCTGCGACCATGTCTATCTGGTCGAGCGGCGGGCGAAGTAGCGCTCTCACCCCCAGCTGAGCGGCGGGCCGTCTTCCCGGAAGCGGTCGAACTGTTCGATGGCGCGGATCGAGCGGCCATTGTCGATGGCTGCAAGATCGAGGATCACGGTGTTGGCAACCGTCATCGGAATGACGAGGGACTGCGACTGGCCGAGCGATCCGCGCGAAATGGTGATCTGATGATCCGGCGGCGGGGAAAACCGTCCGCCGCGCACGTCGGTCACGGCAAGCGTTTTCGCGCCCCGATCCGCGGCGACGGTGCGGATATCCTGCACCAGAGGCGGAAGCTTGCGGAAGGCGAAAAGCCAGAGCACGTCGTCGGCCGTCATCGTCATCAGCTTCTCGCGCATCTGGTTCGGCGTCGCCGTCAGGTCGACGGCATCATAGCCCGAACGATTGAGCCTGAGCCCCAGAAGCTGGGCAAGCGCCCCGGCGTGACCCGTGCCGATGATGAAGACCTTGCGACAATCCCGCACCGTTTCGGCAAACTTTCGAATCTGCCGGTCATCAACACTGTTGCGCGCCGCTTCCAGCGCTGCGATCTCGCTGTCGATGACGGAGGAGACCAGGTGGCCCTCATCGGCCCGCAGGAGGCGGGCGGCGACGCGGGCAGCGCCGTTGTCGAAATCCTCGTCCTCGCCCGCGAGACTGTTCTGCAGGAATGTGCGGAATTCCGGATAGCCTTCAAAACCCAGACGACGCGCCAGACGAACGGCGGAAGACGGATGAAGGCCGGCGCGGGTGGAGATTTCCTTGCCGTTCTCAAGGGCTGCGCGCAGCGGATTCTGAAGAAGCACGTCGAGAAGTCGCGTATCCGCCTGGGTCAGTCGCTCGGAGTTCAGCGCGACGAGATCGCTCAGGTGCTGGGGAATGCCATCGGGTATGTTCATGTCGGCTCTGTCGTCTTCCTCAGTCCTGCACAACAAGCTGTTGCTGTGTTTCAACCCGCGCGCCCGTCTCCGTATCGAAGAAATGCGCCGCGTTCATGTCGCAGGCAATCCAGCAGTCGGAAAGATCGCCCGGAAGCGCGCCGCGGTGCGCCGTGAGCGTAACCCGGCCCGCCGGCGTTTCGCAATGGAGCACGACATCCGACCCCGTCATTTCGCTCAACGTAACGCGCGCCGGCAGCGCCACGCCGGCCGGCCGCGTTGCCGTGATCGTCAAAGCGTCGGAGCGCAGCCCCACCGTGAGCCCTCCCGCGACAATGCCGCCGGGTATGGCGCCGGCATCGAGAAAGTTCATCTCCGGCGCGCCGATGAAGGAGGCGACGAAGCGGTTGGCAGGTCGGTCATAGATCGCCTCGGGCGTGTCGAACTGCTGCAGACAGCCGCCCTTCATCACCGCAATCCGGTCGGCCAGCGACAGCGCCTCGGTCTGATCGTGGGTGACGTAGACGATGGTCGCCCTCAGCGCCCTGTGCAGTTCCTTGATCTCTCGGCGCATGACGACGCGCAGCGCATTGTCGAGATTGGACAAGGGCTCGTCCATCAGGAAGGTCGAGGTGTCGCGCGCAATCGCCCGCCCCATGGCAACGCGCTGGCGCTGGCCGCCGGAAAGAGCGGCGGGCTTGCGGTCGAGATAGGGAGTGAGCTGCAGCGTGGCGGCAACCTCTTCGGCGCGCCGGTTGCGCTCCTTCTTAGCCACGCCGCGCAGTTCCAGCCCGAAGGCGATGTTCTCGCGCACGCTCATGTGCGGATAGAGCGCATAGTTCTGGAAGATCATCGCGATATCGCGGTCCTGCGGCGAGACGTCATTGGCGCGCCTGCCGTCGATCTCGATGTCGCCCTCGCGGCAGTCCTCAAGCCCCGCAATCAGGCGCAGAAGCGTCGACTTGCCGCAGCCGGAGGGACCGACGATAACGATGAACTCGCCGGGACGGATATCCATCGAAACGCCATGCAGTACCGTCGGGCCGTTATCATAGGCCTTGCGGATGTTTTTCAAGGAAATGCTGCTCATCGCGCGGCCTCCTTTGTCCGTTGATCACGTATGTCGATGGCCAGGCGGGGCCGATCAGTGGTGAACACCTTGAGGCCGAGATCGAAGGCCCTGGTGATCTGCTGGGTGGTGTGGGCCGCCCAGGCGCCGAAGGCGAGGCCTGTGTCTTCCGCCTGCTGTTTCAGCAAGGCATCGGCCATGTCGATATTAACGGAGATTTCGCCAATGCTGCGGCTGCGGGCGATCTCGATCACGCCGCGACTGCCAAGCTGGGTCAGAACCGGCGGGCTGACAAGCCAGAGCGCGGGCCGCTCGGTTGCCTCACTCAGAGCATCGAGACTTTCCAGCAGGAAGGACGAAAACACCGTGGTTTCCAGCCGACCGGCCCTGTCGAGCGCGGCAATCACCTGCGGCACGAAGTTCTCATAAGGCCGGCCATCGGCGCCGGGCTTGATCTCGCAGCGGAAGACGACCTTGCTCAGCCTGAAGATGTCGCAAAGCTCCTCGATGAAGAGAGGGTGACGAAATCCGTCGCCGGCATGATTGACAATCGCCGCACGCACATCCGCTGCCTTCATCTCGGCGATCACGCCGGTGCGGTCGGTGGTGCGGTCCAGCGTTGCGTCGTGATTGACGATGATGCGGCCGTCGGCAGTCGGGTGGAGGTCGAATTCCACCTCGTCGACATCCATCGCCGCCGTTGCGGAAAAGCCCGCAAAGGTGCTGTCGCCATAGTCCAGGGTTCCGCCGCGATGGGAGGCAATGCGTGTCACAGTCTTTTCCTTTTTATGAAATGTCGCGTCATTTGACAGCGCCCATGGTGATGCCGCGCACCAGATGCCGTTCGACCAGAACAAAACCGGCAATGACCGGCAGCATGGAAATGGCCGATGCCGCCATCACCAGCGGCCAGTTGATCAGCCCCTCGCCCGGATTGATCCGGTAGAGCCGGGCAAGGCCGACCTGCAGTGTGTAAAGGTCATCCCGGCTGGTGGCGACGAGCGGCCAGATATAGTTGTTCCACTCGGTGATGAAGATGTAGAGGCCCATGGAGAGAATGGCCGGTTTGGCGATCGGCACGATCACCCGCCACAAGACCTTCAGCGGCGATGCGCCATCCATATAGGCGGCCTCGTCCAGCGCGCGCGGAATGCCGCGGATATATTGGCGCAGGAAGAAGGCGGCAAAGCCGTTCGAGATCGCCGGCAGGATGAGGCCCGCATAGCTGTCGAGCAGACCGACCTTCGCCAGCGTCAGATAGTTCGGGATGAGGCTGATATGGCTCGGGATCATCAGCGTCGCCACCGTCGCCGCAAACAAGAGGTTCGAGCCGAAGAAACTGTAGCGGGCAAAGGCATAGGCGGCCATGGTGGCAAAGCTGATGCCGATGAGCGTGACCGCGCCCGAGACGATGAGGCTGTTCAGCAGATAGCGGGCGAAATTATACTGGCCGATGGCGAGCCGGTAATTGCCGAGCGTGAAATCGACCGCGCCGGTGTAGTACGCCGTCGAAGTCTGGAACGACATCCAGATCGAGTAGAGAACCGGCGACAGAAAGATGAGCCCGGCCAGGAGTGCCAGCCCGGCCAGAATGGGATTGTCAGGCTTCATAATGCACCTTCCGGCCGAGAACGCGCGACTTGATGACCGCGAGCGCGATGAGGAGGATGAAGAGCAGCACGGCAAGCGCCGAGCCCTGTCCGATGTCGAAGAAGGTGAAGCCGATCCGGTAAAGCAGGTTGACCAGAAGATCGGTCGCGCCAGCCGGACCGCCCTCGGTCATCACCGAGACAAGGGTAAACACCTGAAACGCCTCGATCACCGAGATCACCAGCAGGAAGTAGGTCGTCGGCATGACAAGCGGGATGGTGACGCGGCGGAAGACATGCCGTCGCTTTCCGCCATCGACGGCCGCCGCATCGTAAAGCTCCTGCGGAATAGCCTGCAGGCCGGCAATATAGATGACGATGTCATAGCCGAGCTGTTTCCAGGTGTTGATGAAAATCAGCACGCCGAGCGCGAGATCGGGACGCTGCATCCAGCGGATTTTCTCGACGCCGAATAACGAGAGCAGGCCGTTCGCCATGCCGTAATCGGTGGAAAAGACCCAGGAAAAGACGACCGCAATCGAGACCGTTGACGTTACCGAGGGCAGGAACAGCGCGCCGCGCAGGATGCGTCGCGAAAAGGTCTCGCGCGTGAGCGCGCTTGCGATCAAAAGCGCCAGCATGAGGCGGATCGGCACGGAGACGAAGGCGAAGATCACCGTAACCCGCACAGAATTCCAGAACTCGCGGGAATTGAACAGGATCCGGTAGTTCTCAAACCCGACAAACGGCTTGTCGGCGGTCATGAAATCCCATTGCCGGAAGCTCAGATCGATACTGGTGACAATCGGAATATAGGTAAAGACCGCGATGAAAGAGATCAGCGGCAGGACGAAGAGATAGGGCGTCAGCTTGCGCGGCATGGGGCGGACTCTCGCACAGGCGCCGGAAATGCGCTTGTCATTGGAAGATGCCCGCGCAGCGTGAACACCGCGCGGGCCGTTGTTTTCGGCAGATCAATCAGTTGGAAAGGCGCTGGGCTTCCTGACGGGTGCGCTCGGCAAAGTCGGACAGCGCTTCCTCGGCGCTGCGCTGACCGAGAGCGATCGACTGCCAGACATCATATTCGTTGGCGCGCATCCAGGTGACGACGACCGGGCGCGGACGGCCACGGGCAAAGTCGAGCTGTTTGATGGCGACATCGATGCCTTCTGCGTTGGCAAGCGCTTCGGCAGCGCGCGGCTGTTCCGCCGTATGACGGTTGATCGGCATGTAGCCGGTTCCGGCAAACCAGATGGCGTTCGATTCCGGCGAGGCGGCAAAGGAGATGAACTTGTAGGCGGCGTCCTTCACTTCCGGCTCGGCCGAGGAGAGAATTCCGATACCGGCGCCGCCGATCGGAACCGCGCAGGTCTTGTTGCAGGGCATCGGGCGAACCAGAAGGTCATCGCCGAGCGCTTCCTTGGCATCGCCGTAATTGCCGGTCGAGTTCATCATCATGCCGGCATTGCCCGAGAGAAAGAACTGCTTGTCCTTCTTCTCGTCGGTCACGCCATCCGGCGAGGCAACCTTGTATTCGTCGACGAGCGAGGCCATCCATTCATAGGCCTCGACCGTGTTCGGCGCATCAATCAGGATTTCGCCGGTCTTCGAGTCGATCAGGTCGCTGTCATTCGACATGATCAGGCCCCAGCGGGCGAACTGGCCCGGCGCCGTCATACCCATGATACCTTCGTCACCCAGAGTATCAGTGATCTGCTGCGCGGCAGCCAGGATATCGTCATAGGTCTCAAGCTTCGGCTCTTCCTCAAAACCGGCAGCGTCGAAGACGGCCTTGTTGAGATAGAGAACCGGCGTCGAGGAATTGAAGGGTACGATATAGTTCTTGCCCTCATAGACGCCGACCTCGCGGGCAAAGTCGAACAGATTGTCGGCAAGCGGGTCATTGGCGAGACGCTCGGAGAGATCATCGAGCACGCCGCGATCGGCGAAAAGACCGTAGCGGGTGACTTCCATGATCACCGCATCGGGCGCGCGGCGCGCGGGGATTGCGGCCTGCAGCTTGGCGACGATGTCGTTGTAATTGCCGATGAACTGGGAATCGATGGTGATGCCAGGATTGGCGGCTTCGAAATTGTCGATGATTTCTGCCAGCGCTGCGCCATTGGCGCTGGTGTCGGAGAAGCTGTGCCAGAATTCGACAGTGGTATCGGCAAAGGCGGCAGACGCGGAAAGCGCGACGGAGCCGGCCAGAAGATAGGCGGAAAGTTTCATCATTCGAAAAATCCTTTTCGCAACAAAAATTGCAATGTGATGGCAACATGCAATTAAACTTGCAAAACGACACTTCGTTGAACGAATGATGAAGAATTCATAACAGGCGACAACAATGCCGGGCGCACGCTACCGCGTCCCGGCTGTCTTCAGGGGCGAGAGCCGCGAAGGCTCAACAGGGGCCGGGAAGGATCAGAGCGGACCGCCGCGCTCCTGCACGAGGGTGCGCAGGCGGCGGAAGACTTCCGGGCTCTGGCGCAACCCGTCATGCTCGTATTCATTGGTGACCCAGGCTTGGCAATTGCCGAGCCTCCCAGCCGTTTCCAGCGAAAGCCCGGCATCCACATACATGTCGTCGTGATAGACGGCGGCGGCAACGGGAATATCATTGGCAAAAAGCCGCGTCGCATCGTAAAGCGGCGGATAGCCAGAATGCGCTGCAAGTGCCTCGGCCGCGTCCCGGAACGGGCGCAGGGACCGTATCTCCTCGAACATCCAAGGATAAACCATCTCGCCGGTCATCATCAGCGGCCGCTGATCGGGATGAAAGCGCGGAAACTCGGCGCGGATGCGCTCGGCCGCCCAGTTCGTCGGCGCGCTTCCCTGCCCGTAAATGCTCTCCTGCAGAAGGGCGTAGAGCGGATTGGAATCAAAGCCGGTCGCCGCCATGACGGAAAAGAGGAAGCTGTCTGAAAGGCGCGTTTCATCCGGATCGGCAAAGGCCTCGTCCATCAGCCAGTGCACGCTTTCGAAGCCGGCCCCTCCCCCGAATGCGATCCCCAGCGTCTGCAGCCGGCGCACCGTGAGCCGGTCGCCATCGGGCAGGCGGACATCATTTTCCGCAACATGATCGGCAATGCGCGAGAACAGACCCGCATCATGCGGATAGCGCTTGTGATACTGCCGGTTCTTGACGGCCACGCGCGGATAGGTGCGGCGGTAGACCTCGTCCGCGGAGGCCGAAAGGCCGGACAGCCCCCCGGTCACGTAGCAGGCGGCGAGCCCTTCGGGGGCCTGCGAGAGATAGGTGAGCGTGATGAAGCCGCCGAAGCTCTGACCGAGCGTCTCCCACTTGCGATCGCCCATCAGGTTCTTGCGCACATGTTCGCAGTCGGCAACGATGCTGTCGGCGCGAAAATGCATCAGATAGTCGGCCGCCGCCTCGCCATTCTCGAAGCGCGACATGGTTTCCGCCTCGATGCGGCTGCTGCGGCCGGTGCCGCGCTGATCGATCAGGATCACGCGATGGGTCTTCAACGCCTCGGCAAGCCAGGACGGACCGCCGCCCACGGGCCTTGGCGATTTGCCGCCCGGCCCGCCCTGCAGAAAGGCAAGCGTCGGCAGGTCGTCACGCCGTTTCACCGGATCGACAATCTCGCGCACGAAAATCTGGATGAAGGCGCCATCGGGTTTCGTCCAGTCGAGCGGCACCGGAACCAGCATATCCCGGATCATCATTCCGGGAATGATATATTGTTTCGGCATCATCGCGCATCATCCTGACCAGTCGGTTATTACCGGGCCTTGGAGCATGTCCGCGTTTTCTTGAATCGCGAACACGCTCTCACCCTTCGTTTTTCCGCGCGTCCGGACGGAAGACCGGTCTCCCCTTTTCCTGGGCGCGCTAGAGCATCGGGCGAAAAAGTGGTTACCGGTTTTTTCGATAACCCGATGCGCCTAAACGAAGAGATGGATCATCGGACGGTTCAGATTAGCCGCCCGATAGTCTAGCCTTTCCCGAGCCCTATCCGCTTTTGCGTCCGACGAAAAGGGCGGGCCCGCGGAAAGGCCGCGAAAGGAGGACGCGAATGCCGCCGCGCGTGTCCCGATGAACCGCGGATGTCGGCATTCTCGCTGCTGCCCGAAATCGCGGCCCTCTTTCACAGACGATCGACTTCCGCCACGCCTGCCCTGACTTCGGACGGCGAACAGCCCCTTTGCGCATCGGCCTTGACCGGAATGAGCGCCCTGGCCCAGGACAGTGCCGGCGCGCCGCCCGGACAGCCCGACATCATGTTCATCATGTCAGACGCTGTCGGCTACATGCAGTGTTCCCGCGCGAACTCGGCTACACCGCCGAATTCCTGCCCACGGCTTCGAGGAATTCCGGGGCTATCTCTACGATCTCGACCGGTGCCCTTCTTCGGCTGGTGAAATCAGGCGCTCCTGCACATTGCCAACGTGCCGTCCGACAAATACGACGACATGGCGGGCACCAAGGGCCGTGCGCCGCCGGCAGAGCACGATACCGGCACATCCTTTGACGCCTCCGGCAAGGCCGCCTTTCGGGCAAAAACCCGGCCGACGCCGAACAAAACGGGGTTGTCGTAGCCGATTTCTTTCATGCCCTCGGCCAGGCCAGCGAGCGTTCCGTGCCAGCGTCTTTCATCCGGTCGGCTGATATTGGCGGCGATCAGGACCGGGGTTTCCGGCGGCAGGCCTTCAGCGATCAGCCGTGCGCTGATTTCGCCGGCGGTGCGGCCGCCCATGTAGAACATCGTTGTCGTCGTCGGGTCGGCGATGGCGCGCCAGTCGATATCCTCCGGCAACACGCCCTTTTTCGAGTGCCCGGTGACGAAGCGCACCGATTGTGCGCAGTCGCGGTGGGTGAGCGAAGTCGTCGTGCCGGCGGCAAGCGCGCTTGCGGCGGTAATGCCGGGGATGACGGAGACCGGAATGCCCGCATCGCGAAGGGCGGCAATTTCCTCGCCGGAGCGTCCGAAGACCGAGGGGTCGCCAGATTTCAGCCGGACGACGCGCTTTCCGGCCCGCGCCAGATCGAGCATCATCCGGTTGATATCCTCCTGCCGGCAGCTTGTCCGCCCGCCGCGTTTGCCGACCAGCATGCGCTTCGCCTCGCGCCGCGCCAGTTCGAGGATGTCCGGCGATATCAGGTCGTCGAACAGGATGACGTCGGCCGATTGCAGCGCCCGCATGGCCTTCAGCGTCAGGAGTTCCGCATCGCCCGGCCCGGCGCCGACGAGCGTGACGCTGCCGGTTTGCGGCGCTGCCGCAATCTGCCTCGCACGCGCCAGAAGCCGGTCGGCTGCATCCTCGTCAGGGCCGGACTGTCCGGCAAAGCTGAGATCGACAAAATGCTCCCAGAAGGCCCGGCGCGCGCCGCCCGGTTTCAGTCTGGCATTCACCCCGTCGCGCAAACCGGCCGCAAGCCCGGCCCAGCCTTTCAGCGATTTCGGCAGCAACGTTTCGATCCGCCGCCTAATCGCCTGGCCCAAAATGGGCGCGGCGCCGTCGGTGGAAATGCCGACGACGACCGGCGAGCGGTTGACGATCGAGCCGAACTGGAAGTCGCAATAATCCGGTTTGTCGATGACGTTGACCGGCACGCCTTCCGCCTTCGCTCTTGCCCGGAAGGCCTGCGCCGCCGCGTCGTTCCCGCAATCGCCCAGCGCCAACTCAAACCCCGTCCAGTCGGCAGTCGACCAGTGCGTGTCCGAAAGGCGCAAACGGCCATCGGCCTCCAACGCAAGCAGCGCCTCGTCGGCAGCCTCGCGGCCCAGAAAGACCGTGACGTCCGCCCCGGCAGCCGCCATAAGCTCTGCCTTCCAGGCGGCGGCCTCACTGCCGCCGGCGACCAGCACCGCCTTGCCCTTCAGCCGGAAGAACAGCGGCAGGACGGAAAGGTTCTCCATGCGGGCGGGCGTTTTTGCGCGTCCGGTGGCCATGGGTCCGCCTCCCCTATTCCGCCGCCATCGGCAGGGCCGAAAGCGCGATAGAGAGGCGGCCGTTTTCGACACGAACAGGATAGGTCTGCACCTCGCCCTCATCCGCGCCTTGCGCCGTACCGCTTTCCAGCGAAATCACCATGTTGTGCAAGGGGCACGTCACGGCCCTGCCATGCACCATGCCCTCCGATAACGGCCCGCCCTTGTGCGGGCAGCGGTCGTCGATGGCGAAGACCTCGTCCTCCGCGGTGCGGAACACCGCGATGCGGCCGAAAGCGGTGTTCACGCAGCGCGCGCCGCGCCGCGGGATATCTTCAATACGGCCGATGGCAATGAAATCGTTGCTCATGATGGGCTCCTCACTCCGCCGGCTCGGGATGTCCGACCACGGCCATCGGCTTGAATTCATGCTTGTCCTTGCCGGAAACGCGCTCCGACCACGGGTCGACCTGGGCATATTTCTGGCTCTCGACGAAGCGGTCGAAATAGGCTTTCCGCTTTTCGGCATTGTCCATGATCTGGGCGCGGACCTCGTCATAGCCGATGCGCTTTGCCCATTTGTAGATGCGCTCCAGATAGCGCGCCTGTTCGCGATACATCTGGGTGAGCGCCACGATATGCTCCAGCGCCTCGTCCTCGGTCTTCACCATGCCGAGCACCTCGGTGCCCCGGATTTCGAGCCCGGCCGCACCCGCGAAATGGATTTCGAAGCCACTGTCGACGCAGATCACGCCGATATCCTTGCAGGTTGCCTCGGCGCAGTTGCGCGGACAGCCGGAAACGGCGAGCTTGAGTTTTGCGGGCGTCCACGAGCCCCACATGAATTTCTCGAGCCTTATGCCGAGGCCGGTGGAATCCTGCGTGCCGAAGCGGCACCAGTCGTTGCCGACGCAAGTCTTCACCGTGCGCAGGCCCTTGGCATAGGCCTGGCCGGAAACGAAGCCGGCCTTACCGAGATCGGCCCAGACCGCCGGCAGGTCTTCCTTTTTCACGCCGAGCATATCGATGCGCTGGCCGCCGGTGCATTTGACGGTCGGGATCTCGTATTTGTCGACGACATCGGCAATCGCGCGCAGCTCCTTCGACGAGGTGACGCCGCCCCACATGCGCGGCACCACCGAATAGGTGCCGTCCTTCTGGATATTGGCGTGGACGCGCTCGTTGATGAAGCGCGACTGGTAATCATCGGCATATTCGCCGGGCCAGTCGCAGACGAGATAGTAGTTGAGCGCCGGCCGGCATTTGGCGCAGCCGCAGGAGGTTTTCCACTCGAGTTCCTGCATCACGGCGGGAATGGTCTTCAGCCCCTTGGCGCGGATCAGGCGGCGCACATCGTCATGGCCGAGATCGGTGCAGCCGCAGACCGGCTGGACGGCCGCGGGGTTATAGGCATCCCCCAGCGTCAGCGCCATCAGCTGTTCGACGAGCCCGGTGCAGGTGCCGCACGATGCCGAGGCCTTCGTGTGGGCGCGGACATCGTCGAGCGAGGTCAGGCCCTTGTCCTTGATCGCGGTTACGATCCTGCCCTTGCAGATGCCGTTGCACCCGCAGATTTCCGCGTCATCGGGAAGTGCTGCCACGGCGGCCGCCGGATCGGCCGCGCCACCGCCCTGATAGGCCTGGCCGTAGATCAGCGTTTCGCGCATTTCGGAAACGTCCGTCCCGCGCTTCAGCATGTCGAAATACCAGGCGCCATCGGCGGTGTCGCCATAAAGCACGGCGCCGATCACGCGGTTATCCTGCAGGATCACGCGCTTGTAGACGCCGCGCGTGGCATCGCGCAGCACCACTTCCTCACGGTCCGGCCCTTCGGCAAAATCCCCGGCGGAAAACAGCTTGATGCCGGTGACCTTCAGCTTGGTGTTGACATGCGAGCCCTTGTATTCCGCCGCGCCGCCGGCAAGCCGGTCGGCAAGCACGGAAGCACTTTCGTAAAGCGGCGCGACCAGCCCGTAGCAGGTGCCACGATGCTCGGCGCATTCACCGAGCGCGAAGATCGCCGGATCGGAGGTCGCCATGCCGTCATCGACGACGATGCCGCGATTGACCTCAAGCCCGGCATCCTTTGCAAGGCCCGCCGCCGGACGGATGCCGACCGCCATCACCACCATATCGGCGGAGATGATGCGGCCGTCCTCCAGCTCGACGCCTTCGACCCTGCCCTCTCCGAGGATCCTTTTGGTATTGGCCTTGGTGATGATCTCGATGCCGCGATCGTCGAGCGCCTTTTCCAGGAGATAGGCCGCTGCCGGGTCGAGCTGCCGCTCCATGATCGTGTCCATCAGGTGCAGCACGGTGACGCTCATGCCTCGTTGCTTCAGCCCGTAGGCCGCCTCAAGCCCCAAAAGCCCGCCGCCGATAACGACCGCATGGCCCTGCCCTTCGGCGATCTTCAGCATCCGGTCAACGTCATCCAGATCGCGATAGGCCAGAACGCCGGGCAAATCGTGGCCGGGTACGGGAATGATGAAGGGCGAAGAACCGGTGGCGATCACCAGCCGGTCATAGGGTGCGGTGACGCCATTTTCGGCGGTGACGGTCTTCGCCTCCCGATCGATCTTCGCGACCTTTGCGCCGCGATGCAGCGTCACGCCGTGTGCTTCATACCAGTCATCGCCATGGATGATGATGTCTTCATAGGTCTTTTCGCCGGAAAGCACCGGCGACAGCATGATGCGGTCGTAGTTTACCCGCGGCTCGGCGTTGAAAATGGTGACGTCATAGAGACCGGGGGCGCGCTCGAACAGGTCTTCGAGCATGCGGCCGGGGGCCATGCCGTTTCCGATGATGACGAGTTTCTGGGCCATGATATCTACTCCGCTGCGACGCGTTTGTTGCAGGTCTGCCGGCTGATGCGCTGGTCGCGCTTCTGCCTGATGGCGGCGAGCTGTTCCTCGGCGGGCGAGGCCCCGCCCTCATAGGCTTCGAGAAACTCCAGCAGTTCCTCGCGATAGGCGTAATAATCCGGGTGGTCGAGCAGCGCTTTTCTGGAGCGCGGGCGCGGCAGGTCGACCTCCATGATATTGCCGATGCGGGCATTCGGCCCGTTCGACATCATCACCACCCTGTCAGCCAGGAGAATGGCCTCGTCGACGTCATGGGTGACGCAGATGGCGGTCACCTTGGTGCGCGACCAGACTTCCATCAGCACCTCCTGCAGCTCCCAGCGCGTCAGGCTATCGAGCATGCCGAAGGGTTCATCGAGCAGGAGAAGCTTCGGCGAAAGCGCGAAGGCGCGGGCAATGCCGACGCGCTGACGCATGCCGTTCGACATGTCGGCTGCCGGCCGATGCATGGCGTCGCCAAGGCCGACGCGCTCGAGATAATATTCGACGATATCGCGGCGTTCGGCGGGGCTTGCCTTCGGATAGACCCGGTCAACGCCGAGGGCGACATTCTCGCGCGCCGTCAGCCATGGCATCAGCGAAGGGGCCTGAAACACCACGGCGCGATCCGGCCCGGCGCCGGAAATCTCGCGGCCATCGAGGATCACGCCCCCGGCATTGATCGGGTTCAGACCCGCCGCCATGGAGAGCACCGTCGATTTTCCGCAGCCGGAGTGGCCGATCACGGAAACGAACTCGCCCTTCTTCATCTTCAGATCGAAGCCGTCGACAACGGTCAGCGGGCCTTTCGGCGTCGGATAGATCTTGGTGACGTTGGAAAATTCGACATAGCCACTCTCGATGGGCGATTGCGCCTTTTCGCGATAGGCGGCGGGCAGAGGCTTCGAGGTCGACTTGATGGAAATCGGGACGACATTGGGAAGCGCTTCGACACGGCTCGTTTCCGGTTTGGCGCTGAGGCCGACATCCATCAGATATTCGGTAATCGACGCGCGCAGGCGGATAAAATCGGGATCGGAATTCATCGCCGCGCGCTCTCGGGGCCGCGCGATATTCACATCGAAAGACGGGCCGAAGGTGGCGTCGGGACCGGGGGTCAGCGGCACAATCCGGTCGGCCAGCAGAATGGCCTCGTCGACATCATTGGTGACGAGGATGATGGTCTTCTTCTCTTTCTGCGAGATATCGGCAAGCTCGTCCTGCAGCTTGGCGCGGGTCAGCGCATCGAGCGCCGAAAGCGGCTCGTCGAGCAGCAGCAGGTCCGGCTGCATGGCAAGCGCGCGGGCGACCGAGACGCGCTGGCGCATGCCGCCTGACAGTTCCGACGGCTTGCGGTCGCGGGCGTGTTTCAGGCCCACCATCGCCACATACCAATCAACGAGTGCGGCCCGCTCCTTTGCCGACTTTCCCTGATGCACCGCGTCGACGGCAAGCCGCACATTGGCCTCCACCGAAAGCCAGGGCATCAGCGCATAGTTCTGGAACACGATGCCGCGCTTCGGCGACGGGCCTTCTACCGGTGCGCCGCGAAACAGGATTTCGCCGCTGTCCGGCCTTTCGAGACCGGCGAGCATCGACATCAGCGTCGTCTTGCCGGCGCCGGAAAAGCCGAGGATGGCGATGAATTCGCCTTCCTGTACATCAAGCGAGATATCGGAAAGGACGGGGTTGCGTTTGACGCCTTCGCCAAAGCCCTTTTCGACGTTTCTGAGCTGAAGAATGGTGTTCATCATGCCCTCCTTACCGGTTCGCCGAATAGGTGAAGGCGGTCTGCAGCGCGAACATCACCCGGTCGAGGAAGAAGCCGATCAGGCCGATGGTGATCACCGCGACCATGATGCGGGCGAGCGAATCCGAGGACCCGTTCTGGAACTCGTCCCAGACGAACTTGCCGAGACCGGGGTTCTGCGCCAGCATTTCCGCGGCAATCAGCACCATCCAGCCAACACCGAGCGAAAGCCGCATGCCAGTGAAGATAAGCGGCAGCGAGGACGGCAGCACCAGCTTGCGGATCGTCGTCCAGGTGGAAAGCTGCAGCACCTTGCCGACATTGACGAGATCGCGATCGATCGAGGCGACGCCGAGCGCCGTGTTGATGATCGTCGGCCAGATGGAACAGAGCGTCACTGTGACCGCGGAAATCACCATGGATTTCGGCAAGAGGTCGCTCGGGTTCTGGTAAAGGGCTGCCACCACCATGGTCACGATCGGCAGCCAGGCGAGCGGCGAAACCGGCTTGAACAGCTGGATCAGCGGATTGATCGCACCCTCGAAGGTCTTCGACAACCCGCAGGCAATGCCGACGGGGACGGCGATCACCGTGCCGATGAAAAAGCCGAGCGCGACCGTCAGCAGCGAGGTCCAGATCTGGTCGAGATAGGTCGGCTTGCCGGTATAGGGCCGCACCTTCACGCGGTCGGCATAGCCTTCGGCAATCAGCATCTGATTGCGCTCGTCCTGACGGGCGTAGAATGCCTCGGCCTTCTGCCGCTCGGCGAAATGGTCGTCCATCAGCACTTCCGCCTGCTGGAACACCGCTGCCGGTCCTGGGATCGCGCCAAGCGAGGTCTGCACCTTCGGCGCGAGATACGCCCAGGCGGCGAGAAAGGCGAGAATGCCGATGAGCGGCACCAGCAGCATCTGCTTCAGATCCGCCCATTGTTCCGAGGGCGTGTCGCCGGCGGCAAGCTTTAAAAGCGGTACCACGAAGCCGAGGCCGAAGGGGGCGAGCACCTTGCCCGCCCGGTTGATCCGGGCGATGCGCCGTTCGCGGCGGGCGGCGATTTCAGGGTCCAGAATGTCCGTTGCAATGGTCATGGCGCCTTCCTTGTCCGTGCTCGTTTCAATCGCGCTCAGCGGCCGGCGATCTTGTTGCCGTCGATCACCTCATCGCCCTTCAGGCCGATCGGGAAGCTTTCGAGATAGGCGTTCGGATGGCGACCGTCATAGGTCACGCCGTCGATGAACTCGCTTGTCGCGGGCTTGTAGCCGTCGGTGTCGAAGGGGAAGTCCGCTTCCGTGGCGTGGCCCTCGTCGATCAGCTGGCGAGCGGCCTCCAGATAGATATCCGGCAGGTAGACCGAGCGGGCGACCTCGTCATACCAGCCATCTTCCTGCGGCTCGGCGATTTGGCCCCAGCGGCGCATCTGGGTCAGGTACCAGACGGCATCGGAATAATAGGGATAGGTGGCAAAGTGGCGGAAGAAGACGTTGAAGTCTGCGGCCGGGCGCTTGTCGCCCTTCTCATATTCGAACGTGCCGGTCATCGAATTGGCGATCACCTCGGCATCGGCGCCGACATATTCCGGCCGCGACAGGATTTCGACCGCTTCCTCGCGATTGGCGTTGTCATTCTCGTCGAGCCAGATCGCGGCACGGATCAGGGCCTTGGTGAGCCCCAGCGTGGTCTGCGGGTATTTCTCGGTGAACTCCTTCGTCAGGCCGAAGACCTTTTCCGGATTGTTCTTCCAGATGTCGTAATCGGTGACGACCGGCACGCCGATGCCCTTGAACACGGCCGCCTGGTTCCACGGCTCGCCGACGCAATACCCCTCGATGGTGCCGGCCTCCATCGTCGCCGGCATCTGCGGCGGCGGGGTGACGGACAGAAGCGCACCGGCCTGGATCTGGCCGGAGATGTCGCCCGGTGAATAATAGCCCGGATTGATGCCGCCGGCGGCCAGCCAGTAGCGCAGCTCGTAATTATGGGTGGAGACCGGGAAGACCATGCCCATCTTGAACGGCTTGCCCTCGGCCTTGTAGGCCTCGACCACCGGCTTCAGCGCATCGGCCTTGATCGGGTGTTGCGGCTTGCCATCGGGACCAACAGGAATATTTTCCTTCATCCGATCCCAGACCGCGTTCGAGACCGTGATCGCATTGCCGTTCAGATCCATCGAGAACGGCGTGACGATATGCGCCTTGGTACCATAACCGATGGTCGCAGCCAGCGGCTGACCGGCCAGCATATGCGCGCCGTCGAGCTCCCCGGTGATCACCCGGTCGAGCAGGACTTTCCAGTTCGCCTGCGCCTCGAGCGTCACGTAGAGGCCCTCATCCTCGAAGAAATGCATCTCCTTGGCGATTGCCAGCGGCGCCATATCCGTCAGCTTGATGAAGCCGATGGTGAGCTCGTCCTTTTCCGGAAACAGCATTTCGGCATGGGTGGCCGTCGCCGCGAAGGTCAGCGAACAGAGCATGGTGACGGAGCAAAGGAAATGGCGCATGGCGTTCTCCTGATGGATAAGGAATGTCGGATAAAAACGAAAAAAGCCGCCTAACGGTCATCGTGCCAGTTGTGGCGCGAATGCGTTGGCGGCGTTGCCTGGCACCCTCCATTGGGCGCCGAATTCTTGAGACTTATGGAAACACACAATGCCGCATCAGACAAGCGGCATCGGCGGATTTTTGCATAAAAAATATCTTCAGCATAGTATTGCCTATATTTTATGCATTTGCATTTGAGAAGAGCATACTGAGGCCTCGGCTGAACAAACCCCACCCTACCCATACCGGGTCATCCTCGCGCTTGACCCGAGGATCCAGACCGTACGGCAAACGGCAGAAAAACGTTCATTAATTCAATCGCTTGCATCGCCTTAATGCTCGGGTCAAGCCCGAGCATGACGCGGGTGGAGGGTGGAGCGGGTTTTGTCAAAAGGCTGCTCAGATCGCCGCCTTCTGCTGTTCGATATAAGCGCCCACCTGATCGGGATCGAAGGTCTGTCCGTCAAAAAAGCCATCGGGACCGAGGATGAGGCCGCCGGCGCTCGCGCCCACCGGCGTCGGCGCCTTGAGCGCGCCTTCCACCTTCAGGCTCGCCCCTGGCAGCGGCGTGTGCAGCGGCTGCAGCGCCTTGCGGTAGATATCCGGCCGATAGCTCGTTTTCGCGATCTCGGCGTTTTCGGCCGAGTGATCGCAGAGCCCCCAGCGCACGATCTGGCTGTAGAACCACAGCGCATGGCTCTGCCAGGGAAAGGTCGCGGCCTTGGCGGAGGTCAGGAAAAAATCCTCGACCGTGGTTTGCGCCTCTTCGCTGATCGAGAGCGTTCCGGAGAACAGCGGCTCGAGCATCGCCCGGTCGACATCGAGATGGCCCGGCTCGGCGAGGATCGCGGCCAGTTCCGAGTGGTTTTCCGGCGCGGCCGCCCATTGCGAGGCCCGGTAGAGCCCGCGCAGCAGCGCTGCCACGGTCTCCTCGTTGGCATCCACGAAATCGGCCGGCAGCGCCAGCACCTTTTCCGGGCTGGAGCGCCAGATCTTCGCCTTCACGGTGACGATCCGCGCCGCCCCGCGCCGCGCGGCAATCGTGTTCCACGGTTCGCCGGCGCAATAGCCGTCGATCCGCCCGGCTTCCACCGCATCCGGCATGAACGGCGGCGGCAGCACCACGATCTCGATATCCCGGTCGGGATCGATGCCGTTGGCGGCAAGCCAGTAGCGCAATTCGAGATTGTGCCCGGAAAACACATAGACGACCCCGAAACGCAGCGGCGGCAGGCCTTCAGCCTTTCTCGCCGCAATCACCCGTTTCAGCGCAGCGCCGGCCTTGGCCGGATCGAGATCGCTTTCATCGCCCTCCACTTCCATCGCAGCGCCAAGGGCCGCCGAAACCGTCACCGCATTGCCGCCGAGGCCGAGCGCGATCGGCGCCACCAGTTTCGGCGCCAGCGGAAACAGGCCGAGATTGGCGGCAATCGGCATTGGCGCCAGCACATGGGCGGCCTGCAGGCTGCCGACGGCCAGCCGGTCGCGGATCGCGCTCCACGAGGTTTCCCGGGTGAGGCGCACCTTGAGCCCTTCCTCGATGAAAAAGCCCTTCGCCTCCGCCGCCAGAACGATGGCGCTGTCGAGAAGCGGTACAAATCCGATTGAAAGGTCCTGCATCTTCATCTCTCCAGCATCTCGAACGTCATGATCAGGCTTTGCGCCACATCGACAATCTTGCGGTTCTGATCCATCGCCGTGCGCCGCAGCAGCGCATAGGCCTTTTCCTCATCCATGCCGCGCGATTTCATCAAAAGCGCCTTGGCGCGATCGACCACCTTACGGTTCTCAAGCTGGCTTTTCGCCGCCTCCAGCTCCTGCGCCATGCGCGAAAACGCGTTGAAACGGGAAATCGCCATGTCGAGGATCGGCTTGACGCGCTCCTGCTTCAGCCCGTCGACGACATAGGCCGAAACCCCGGCCTCGACGGCCGCATGGATGGTTTCGGCATCGGAGCGGTCGACGAACATCGCGATCGGCTTTTTCACCGTACGCGACAGCACGAACAGGCTTTCGAGCATGTCTCGATTGGGGTTTTCGATATCGATCACGATCACATCCGGCGACAGACGCTCGATCGTCCGGGCGACGCCGACCAGTTCCTCCACCACGGTGACATTATGGTGGCCAGCCTTGAGCAGGCCGTCCCTGATAATGGCGGCGCGGATCGCGTTTTCATCGATGACAAGGATCGCCAGATCACTGGTGTTCATGAGGCGGCTTCCGCAAAAGGTTCAGTAGACATCGCGCATATAGCGTTTTTCCCGGACGAGCGTCTTAACGTAGCCCTCGGCGGCCGCTTGCGAAAGCCCGCCATGGGTCTCGGCAATCGCCCGAAGTGCTGCATCCACATCCTTCGCCATGCGGCTGGCATCGCCGCAGACATAGAAGTGCGCGCCGCCCTCCAGCCAGTTCCAGATTTCGCGCCCGTTTTCCGCCATGCGGTGCTGGACATAGATTTTTTGCGCCTGGTCGCGCGAAAAGGCGGTGTCGAAGCGGGTCAGCAACCCACCCTTCAGCCAGGCTTCGATTTCGTCGCGATAATAATAGCCGCTGTCGCGGGATTGCTCGCCGAAGAACAGCCAGTTCGGCCCGCCCGCGCCCGCCGCCTCCCGGTCCTGCAAAAAGGCGCGGAACGGCGCGATGCCGGTGCCCGGCCCGACCATGATCGCCGGGGTGTCCGGATCGGCGGGCGGGCGGAAATGCGCCTGTTTCTTCACAGAAACGCGCACCGGCGCCTCCGCCGCTCTATCCGCCAGAAACGCTGAGGCCACGCCCTTGCGGCTCTTTCCGTGTCGGGCATGGCGCAGCACCGAAACCGTCAGGTGGATTTCATCCGGGCTCGCCTTCGGGCTGGAGGCAATCGAATAGAGCCGCGGCTTGAGCTTTTTCAGATGGTCGCAGAACACCTGCCCGTCGACGGGTTTCGGCGCGATGGCGACAATGTCCGCGATCTGGCGACCCCACAGCCAGTCATTGAGGGCTTTCCGGTCCGCGGCGCCTATCAGCGCCTTCAGCGTTTCATGGCCGCTGACATCCGCCCACCATTTGAGGAAATCCGGATTCGGCTGACCGATCTCGAAATGATCGCGCAACGCCTCGCCGATGCCGATGTCATGGCCGTTGATGCCGGAAATCGGCGTTTCCGCCGGCAATTGCAGAGAGGTCAGGATTTCATCGACAAGCTCGGGACAGTTGCGCGGCATGATGGAAAGCGCGTCGCCCGCCTCGTAATCCGCCGCGCCATCGACCCGGAGACCGAACTGGCGCACCTCTTTGGCGCTGCCGGACCCGCTCAAAAGCCGGTTGACGCTGAGCCTGGCCGCAACGGTTTGCGGCGGTTTGCGCCCATTGGATAGGACGGCGCTTTCAGCCGAAGCCGTCGCGCCATTCGAAGGCCCGGAAAGCGCGGCCATCGCCGCCGCAACCGCGTCCCCCTCCTCGCCCGCATCCAGCGTGCGGCAGGCCGCCAGACGCGCCGCGCCGAGCGCCTCGAGCCGGGCATCCAGTTTCCGGCCGAAGCCGCAGAACTGGTCATAGGAACTGTCGCCCATCGCCACGACGGCATAACGCAACCCCTCAAGACGGGACGCATCCTCCCGCAAGAGCGCCGCCCAGAAATCGGCGGCATGATCCGGGGGATCGCCATCGCCGAAGGTGCTGACGATGAAGAGCACCGGATCCTTTGTCGCAAGGTCATGCGGCGAGACCGTGTCGAGCGGGCGCAACGCGGCGCGATAGCCCGCCTCGGCAAGCGCATCACAGAGATCGGAGGCCACTATTTCCGCAGTCCCCGTCTGCGAGGCGAAGAATACGGAGACACCGGGCTTTGTCGGGTCCGCGTCCTTGCCCTCCGCCAACACCGGCACGGCCTCGACCTTGCCCCGCGCAACCACCGGCGCGTCGGGTTCCGCCGCCGCCACGCGGGCGAGTGCGACCGCCGTCACCTTGAACTCCGGCTGGAGCGATATCGGATCGACGGCATCGCCGGTCACTGCATTGACCGCCAGTTGATCGCCGAACACGTCGTTCCAGTGAAACGGCGCGAACAGCGTGCCCGGCGAGACCCGGTCGGTGATGATGGCGGGCAGCACCGCGCTACCGTGGCGCGAGGTCACCGAAACTCGGTCACCGTCGCCGATCCCGAGCGCTGCCGCATCGGCCGGGTTGATCTCGACGAAGGGCGCGGCATTGAGCTTGTTCAGCCGGGCGACCTTGCCGGTCTTGGTCATCGTGTGCCACTGGTGCTGCAGTCGGCCGGTGTTGAGAATGAACGGATAGTCGCCATCCGGCATTTCGCGCGGGCCGACGTGCGGCCGCGGCCAGAACTTCGCCCGGCCGCTTTCGGTGGCGAATTTCAATTCTGCATCAGGCGCGCGATAGCGGATCGGGTTGCGCGTGGTCTGCAAAGCCTCGGGTGCCGGCCACTGGATGCTGTTTCCTCGCAAACGTTCATGCGTGACCCCGGAAATATCGTAGCCGGTCGCGGGATTGGAAAACAGCCGGATTTCCTCGAAGACCTCCGCCGCGCTCTCATAGCTGAAGGCATGTTCATAGCCCATGGCGCAGGCGACTTTCGCGATGATCTGCCAGTCCGGCAGCGCCGCGCCCGGCGCCTTCACGGCCGCAACCGTCAGCGCCATGTTGCGCTCGGAATTGACCATGACGCCATCGGCCTCGAAGGAAACCGCAGCCGGCAGAAGAATATCGGCATAGGGCGTGGTTTCGGTCTCGGCATAGGCATCCTGCACCGCGACGAATTCGGCCCGTTGAAGCGCCGCCGTCACGGTACTCCTGTTGGCAACGCTTGCCACCGGATTGGTGCAGATGATCCAGGCGGCCCGGATCGCGCCCGCCGCCATCGCCTCGAACATGGCGATGGTGCCGATGCCTTCTTCCGCCCGGATGGCTCCGGGTTGAAGCCCCCACTGCGCTTCGCAAAAGCGCCGGTCTTCCGCTACCAGCGCCGAACGCTGCCCCGGCAGGCCGGGCCCCATATAGCCCATCTCGCGCCCGCCCATCGCATTCGGCTGGCCGGTCAGCGAAAACGGCCCGCTGCCGGGGCGACAGATCTTGCCCGTGGCCAGATGCAGATTGCAGATCGCGTTGGTGTTGAACGTGCCCTGGACGGACTGATTGAGCCCCATGGTCCAGAACGTCATGAATTCGCCGGCGGCGAGCAGCATCTCGGCCGCCGCCCTGATGTCCGCAACCGTCAGGCCGGTGATCGCCGCGACGCGCTCCGGCGGATAGTCGGCGAGAAAGGCCGGCATAGCGTCCCAGCCCTCGGTATGGGCCTCGACAAAGGCCTGATCGATGCCGCCCGCTTCGACGATCAGATGCAGGATGCCGTTCAGCAGCGCGAGGTCGGATCCGGGTTTCGGCGCGAGATGCAGATCGGCCTTCTCGGCGGTGGCCGTGCGGCGCGGATCGACGACGATCAGCTTCGCGCCCGCTTTCACCCGGTCCATCATCCTGAGAAACAGGATCGGGTGGCAATCGGCCATGTTCGAGCCGATCACCAGAAACAGATCGGCCTTCTCGATATCGTCATAAGACCCCGGCGGCGCGTCGGCCCCGAGAGAGAGTTTGTAGCCGGACCCGGCGCTGGCCATGCACAGCCTGGAATTGGATTCGATATGGCGGGTGCGCAAAAACCCCTTGGCGAGCTTGTTGGCGAGATACTGCGCTTCCATCGACATCTGGCCGGAGACATAGAGCGCAATGGCGTCAGGCCCGTGTTCATCGGCGATGGCGCGCAAGCGCTTCGCCGTCTCGGCGATAGCGGTCTCGACAGACGTGGTTGCGGGCACAACATCCGCATCCGTCCGGACCATCGCGGTTTCGAGACGTCCCTCCGACGCGATCGTCTCATGCGCGGTCTTGCCCTTGGTACAGAGCCGCCCGCGATTGGCCGGACGGTCCTTGTCACCCGAAAGTCGGACAATCCGCCCGTCCTCGACATCAAGCACTACGCCGCAGCCGACGCCGCAATAGGGACAGACGCTTTTAACACGCTCTAATCCCATCGCCGTCTCCCACCTTGAGAAGGGCAGACGATTGACGGGTACCGGAGATGACGCGCAGAATGGATCATAGGCCGGGGTGGCATCGGCTTTCCTCGCTGTCTAAAATGAAAACAAAAAAGCCGCGGCATCGTTCGAAGCGCTCCCTTGAAGGAAACGGTTCTCGGATCCGCAGCTTTGCGATGGAATGCCCGCCATTGGACATTGATAGGTTCAACGATAGTCCGACGCGCGGCGACTTTCAAGCCCGACCGCTGAATTGTGGAGGCGGGCTGCCACAAGGGAGGATGACAGCGCGATGCCGGTAAAGATCAAACGGGTCTATGCCGAACCCGACCAGGCGGACGGCCTGCGCGTTCTCGTCGACCGTCTCTGGCCGCGCGGCCTTGCGAAGGACAAGGCCTGCGTCGATCTCTGGGCCAAGGAGGTCGCGCCCTCAGGCGACCTGCGCAAATGGTTTGCGCACAGGAAAGACCGGTGGGAGGATTTTCAACGGCGCTACCGCGCGGAGCTTGTGGAAAACGCCGCGCTTGATGCGCTTTGCGCAAAGAGCGAGAAACACACCGTGACCTTGCTCTATGCCGCCCGCGACGAATGCATCAACCACGCGCGGGTCCTCGCGGCCGTCATCGCCGAAAGGAGCGGCCGCCGCGCCGAGACGGATCATCCGGACGAAGGCGCGGTGGAGGTGTCGTCCCCGCCCTGCTTTCTGCACGAACTGGACCCCGCCTGGCTGGGAACGGAAAGCCGCGACGACAGCGGCGAGACCGTCGACCGCGAAGCCGACGACCAGCCCTCGCACAAGAAAACCGGCGGCCCGGAATAGCGCTCAGGCCGAACGCCCGCCGGAGGTGACGATGCTGAATTCGTCGTCTTCGATCATGCCATCCTCGCGCACGGTCAGCCGCCAGCGGCGGTTGCCGATGCGGAAGGAAAGACGCCAGCGCCCCGCATCCTCGCCGTCGCCGCGCTCCACCGACGACCGCACCTGCCCGCGCGCCGTCATCGCGCGCAGATCATCGACGCCGAGGCCGAAGCGGCGGGCGAGCCGCTCCGCGCCGATTTCGAACTGGCCGTCCGGGTTGCGTTCGATGAAGGTCCCGGTTTCCTGAGCACTCATGGTCCCTCCCCGTCTGTCGTCTGATCTTCCGGGCGGGCAAGGTCGGCATGACCGATCGGGCATAGTCCCGCCGTATCCTCGCCGCGATGAAAGCCGATGGCGAGGCGGAAGGAATGGGCAATGCGCATGGCCCGGTCGAGAAACAGCGACGCCACCTCCTTCGGGCAGATCGCGTCCACGGTTTCGGCAAAGAGCTGCAGCCAGCGGCGGAAATGCCGCTCCTCAATCTCGGGGATGGCCAGATGCGGCGGCAGCGGGCGGCCCTGATAGCGCGCCGTGCGCAACAGCGTCGCCGACCAGAAATCGCACATCCGCCCAAGATGGCGGGGCCAGTCATCGGCGGCGATGCGGCTCTCGAAAACCGGCCCGAGCAGCGCGTCCCCGCGGATCCGGTCGTAAAAGCCGTGCACGACATCGCGGATCATCGCCTCGTCCAGAACCTCGGGAAGCGGTTTGCCGTCGATGATCACGGTGCGCTCCGGCGCGGGACGTCCTCTCATGTCCAAAACTCCTTCTTGCAAACCACGACCGACCTCAGCCCGGTGGCCGATGGGCCTTGACCCGTGCTGGGTCGGTCTCGATCCGGCCGGCGCCGATCAGGTCGAGACAATAGGGGATCGCCGGGAAAACCGCATCGAGGCAAAGCCTTATCGAGGCCGGGCGGCCCGGCAGGTTGACGATCAGGCTCTTTCCGCGCACGCCGGCGGTCTGGCGGGAGAGGATGGCGGTCGGCGCCTGTTCCAGGCTGATGCGCCGCATCAGTTCGCCAAAGCCCGGCAGCTCTTTCTCCATCACCGCCTGCATCGCCTCCGGCGTCTCGTCGCGGGGCGCAGGTCCCGTGCCGCCGGTGGTCAGGATCAGGTCGGCGCGAACATTATCGCACAGCTCCGTCAGCGTATCCCGCACCGAGGCGACGCCGTCCGGGATGATGACGCGGTTCAGGGCATAGGGTGACGTGACGGTCTCCGCCAGCCAGGTTTCGATCATGGCCCCGCTCTGGTCCTCATATTCGCCGCGGCTGGCGCGATCGGAAATGGTCAGTGCGACAATCAGCATTTTAACCTCCAAGCACGGACATCGTCCGCCCGATGCCCTCAACTCGGGTATTCGCAATCGAAAATGCATGTCCCTCGGGCTTCATCGCCACCGCGCGCGAGATCAGCGCATCGACCGGCGCGTCGTCCTCGCTCGCCCGCAACGTCTCCCTGAGGCCGACCCGGCCTTCATCGCCCATGCAGGTGTAAAGGTCGCCGGTGGCGCTGACGCGCAGACGGTTGCACGCGGCGCAGAAACCGCACGAAAGCGGCGTGATGAACCCCAGAACGCCGCCGGTTTCCGCGACCCGCATATAACGCGCCGGGCCGCCGCTTTTCAAGGCAAGCGGCTGAAGCGTCCATCGCGACGAAAGCGTGTCGCGGAGCTGCGAGAGCGACAGAAAACTCTCCCGGCGGTCATGCCGCCCCTCGCCAAGCGGCATTTCCTCGATCAGCGTCAGGTCCATGTCCTGTTCATGGGCAAAGCGGATCAGGTCGTCCACCTCCTGCTCGAATGCGCCGCGCATGGCAACCGCATTGATCTTGACCCGAAGGCCCGCCGCCTGCGCCGCCGCGATGCCGGCGAAGACCCGTTCGATCCGGCCCCAGCGGGTGATCGCCTGATAGCGCTCGGGATCGAGCGTGTCGAGCGAGACATTCACCCGGCGCACGCCATGGGCAAACAGCGCATCCGCATGGCGATCCAGCAGCGTACCGTTGGTCGTCAGCGTCAACTCATCGAGTTCGCCCGTTTCAAGATGGGCGCCCAGCATGGAAAACAGCGCCATGATGTTCTTACGCACCAGCGGCTCGCCGCCGGTGATCCGGATCTTGCGCACCCCGCGGGCCATGAAGATGCGGGAAAGCCGATGAAGCTCCTCGAGGTCAAGAATTTCCCGGCGCGGCAGAAACGTCATGTTCTCCGACATGCAATAGGTGCAGCGCAGATCGCAGCGATCCGTCACCGAAAGCCGGAGATAGGTCGCTGTGCGGCCGAACCCGTCGACCAGCGGACGCGGAACGGCCTGCCTTATCGCGCGTTCATGCCGCATCGCGCACCTGCCTCGCCCGAGCGATGGCTTCACAACACCATTGCAGGACAGCATCGGTTTCGGGCAGCAGAGGTTCTGAAAGTCCGCCTGAGAATTCATGCCAGCCCTCGAGATAAGGCTGCTTCACCGAGGTCAGGATCGGCACGCCCGCCACAAAGGCGGCCTCGAAAACCGAGCGCAACCCGCCGCCCTGCTCTTCCCCTTTGCCGAAACGGTTGAGGATAAGGAGGTCTGGTTGTGTCCTGATCCGCGTTTCGGCGAAAACGGCGGCCTCGGAAAGCGCGTTGAAGTCCAGCCTGCAGCCGCGCGCATGGACCCCGAGCGCCTGCATGATCTGCCAGCGTTTGCCCGTGGCGATGTCTTCCAGATCGACTGCGCCGCAGCACTGGCCCTCATCCTTTTCGGCATGTTGAATAAAACCTTCGACCCGATACCCCTTGGCAACGAGCCGCCGGGCGACCGCTTCGAGAACGCGGTCGGCGGCGTCATCCTGCATGAACGGGATGAAGCCCAGCGGCTTGCATTCACCCGTCGCTCCTTTTCCGTCCGCCATCACAAACCCCTTGCCTTACTGCACCAGCGGCCCATCGGCGCCGGTGATCTCGATACCCTCGATTTCGGCTTCCGCCGCCAGCACCGCGATGAACTGCGCGACCGCCTTCGACCAGGCCGCCGCCTCCAGCCAGGCGGCGATGCGCGGCTGGACCGCCTCGAATGGCAATTGCGCGCCCTCGATCCGGCGATCCATGCGGATGATGTGGAAGCCATAGCGGGTTTCAACTGGCGAGGTGACCATCTCCCCCTCCGGTAACCGCATCAGCACTGCCTCGAATTCCGGCACGGTGCTGCCCGGCGAAAGCTGGCCGAGATTGCCGCCCTGTTCCGCCGACGGGCAGGCCGAGCGCGCCCGCGCCAGCTCACTGAAACCAACGGCACCAGTCGAAAGGTCGGCAATCATCTGCTCCGCCTCGGCGCGCGCCTGCCGCCGGACGGCCTCGTCGGTCGGGTCCGCGGCAAGCAGGATATGGCGCGCCTCGAAGATCGGCTCCGAGCGGAAACGGGCCCGGTTGTTGTCGTAGAACCGGCGGCATTCCGCGTCACTGGCAGAGGGCACATCGACCAATATGTCGATCAGCGCCCGGATTGCCGCATCCTCGGCGGTCTCGGTCTTGCCGTCGGCGGTTGCCTGCGGCGTGCCGGTCACCTGTTCGTCTGCGGCCTTCTGCAGCAGCAGTTCACGGATGACGAGTGCTTCGGCGGCGGCCCTCAGCGCCGCGCCGGGATTGTCGGCCGGGTGGTTCTGGGCTTCGGCAAGGATGGCGTTTTCGGCAATCGTGACGCCGTTAACCGAGATTTCGGAAAACACCGGCCGCGCCTTGGGCGGTATTTTCGTGTCGACGGCCTGATAGCCGCTGCCCGGTTCCGGTCCGGCGCCGGACGTTTTCGGCTGTTGTGGTGTGAAAAGGTTGACCATTTCTCGTCACTCCGCCGGTGTGCCGTTGATGCGCGACCCGTCGCCCTTCTGGCGGGCGACCTGATAGCCCGGCCGCCAGATATAGCGCACCGGAACGCTCAGCATGTGCACCAGCCGGGTGAAGGGGAAGACGAGCAGGATGGTGAGGCCCAAAAAGATATGCGCCTTGAAGATCCAGGCGGCATCGGCGACGTGCGACGAGGCGGCGAAGTTGAAGGTGAAGATGCCCTGCGCCCAGCTCATGAATTTCACCATTTCATGGCCGTCGAGATGGTGCAGCGATACCGGGATCGTGCCGAGACCCAGCAGAAGCTGCAGCCAGAGCAGGATGATGATCATCGTGTCGCTGAAGGTCGAGGCGGCGCGCACCCGCGCATCGAACAGCCGGCGATGGACGAGCAGCGTCGCGCCGACAATGCCCATCACCCCGGCAATGCCGCCGGCGACAACGGCCAGCAACTGCTTGGCCCCGTGGCTGATGCCGAGCGCATCGAAAACCCAGATCGGAGTCAGAAGCCCGACGAGATGGCCGACGAAGATAACCAGAACGCCGACATGAAACAGCACCGAACCCCAGATGAGTTGCTTGCGCCGCAGCAATTGCGACGAACCCGAGCGCCACGAATAGGGCTCGCGATCATAGCGAATGACCGTTCCCAGGATCAGCACCGTGAGCGCTATATAGGGATAGATGCCGAAAACGAGGGCGTTGAGATAGGCTGACATGGTCTGTCTCCTAATTCGAAACGGAACCGGCGACATCGCCGGGTTGGCGGTCTGCCGCGCGCATACGAGTTCGAAGCCGGTCCGGCCCGCAGGCGCCCTCGCCGGCATTGCCGCCGAACGTGACGGCTTCTTCCTCCCAGATGCGGTCGAGCGCCTTCAGGTCGTCGGGGTCGTCTTCGGGTGTCGCCATCAGCTCCTTCAGGAGCTTCTGATCGGCCTCGGCCGATGACAGCGGGGAGAGCGCGGCGAAGGCCGAGGCATAGACGGATTCCCGCTTCCTCAGCCGCTCGCCGATCGCCTCGGTGATATGCGCCGTCTGGCCGAGCAGGTCTTCCGCTTCGGCGCTCGGGCGGGTGGAGAGAAACTCCAGAAACAGCGGCAGATAGTCCGGCAATTCCTTCGCATCGATTTCGAAACCGCCCGCCTCGTAAAGCGCCATCAGATCGACCATGGCCTGGCCGCGATCCCGGCTTTCGCCATGGACATGCTCGAAGAGATGCAGCGACAGCGCGCGAGTGCGGTCGAACAGGTGGACATAGCGTTCCTGGGCCTCGTAGAGATCGCGGCCCGCAAGATCGTCGATCAGCCTGCCGAGCGCGACGGCAACCGCTTCTGGCGCCGCCGAGGAGGCCAGCGCGGCCTTCAGTTCCGGCAGGTCGTCCAGCAGTTCCCGCTCCGGGTAGGACAGAAGCAGGGAGGTGATTTTCAGCGCGATGTTCATCAGACCTGCTCCTTGAAAATATCGGTGGGCGTCTGCACCACCTTGCGCCGGCCTGCGCCGAAGAGTTCCGTTTCGGAATTGCCGCCCGAACAGCCATTGCCGAAGGAAAAGCCGCAGGAGCCGCGGACGTCGTAAGCGTCCTCGGAGACCTCGCGATGGGTCGTCGGGATGACGAAACGGTCCTCGTAATTGGCAATCGCCATCACGTGGTACATGTCCTCGATCATCTGGCCGGTGAGGCCGACGCGTTCGGCAATCGCGTTGTCATCGACGCCATCGACGGTTTTCGAACGCATATAGGCGCGCATGGAGAGCATGCGTTCCAGCGCATTCACCACCGGCTCTTCCTTCCCCGCCGTCAAAAGGTTGGCGAGATAGCGCACCGGGATGCGCAGCGACTTCACATCGGGCATATCGCCATCGAGACCGAGCTTGCCGGCCTCGACGGCGGACTGGACCGGCGAGAGCGGCGGCACATACCAGACCATCGGCAGGGTGCGGTATTCCGGATGCAGCGGGAAGGCCACCTTCCAGTCGATCGCCATCTTGTAGACGGGCGAATTCCGCGCCGCCTTCAGCCAGTCTTCCGGCACGCCGTCCCTGCGGGCCTGTTCGATGACCGCCGGATCGTTCGGATCGAGGAACACCTTGAGTTGTTCTTCATAGAGATCCTGCTCGTTTGCCGTCGAGGCGGCTTCCGAAATCCGATCGGCATCGTAGAGAATGACGCCGAGATAGCGGATACGGCCGACGCAGGTTTCCGAGCAGACCGTCGGCTGTCCGGCCTCGATGCGCGGATAGCAGAAGATGCACTTTTCCGATTTTCCGGTATTCCAGTTGTAATAGATCTTCTTGTAGGGGCAGCCGGACACGCACATGCGCCAGCCGCGGCATTTTTCCTGGTCGATCAGGACGATGCCGTCATCCTCGCGCTTGTAGATCGCGCCCGAGGGACAGGCGGCGACGCAGGTCGGGTTCAGACAGTGCTCGCAAAGGCGCGGCAGATACATCATGAAGGTGTTTTCGAACTGGCCGTAGATTTCCTTCTCCACGCCTTCGAAATTCACGTCCTTCGACCGCTTCTCGAATTCGCCGCCGAGGATTTCCTCCCAGTTCGGGCCCCATTCGATCTTTTCCATGCGCTCGCCGGTCAGCTTCGAGCGCGGCCGTGCCGTCGGCATGGTCTTGCTTTCGCCGGCAGCCTGAAGATGGCCATAGTCGAAATCGAAGGGTTCGTAATAGTCATCGATTTCCGGCAGGTCGGGATTGGCGAAGATCTTGGCGAGGATGCGCCATTTCGCGCCCATTTTCGGCTCGATCCGGCCGTTCTTCTTGCGGACCCAGCCGCCATTCCACTTCTTCTGGTTTTCCCATTCCTTGGGAAAGCCGATCCCCGGCTTGGTCTCGACATTGTTGAACCAGGCGTATTCAACGCCCTCGCGGTTCGTCCAGACATTCTTGCAGGTGACGGAGCAGGTGTGGCACCCGATGCATTTATCGAGATTGAGCACCATGCCGATCTGTGCGCGGACCTTCATTCTGCGGCCTCCTTTCCTGCAAGGCTTGGGGTCTCGTCCATCCAGTCGACATTTTCGAGCTTGCGGACGACAACGAATTCATCGCGGTTGGCGCCAACGGTTCCGTAGTAGTTGAAACCATAGGACTGGTGGGCGTAACCGCCGATCATGTGGGTGGGCTTCGGGATCACGCGGGTGACGGAGTTGTGAATACCGCCGCGCTGGCCCGTCAGCGGCGAGCCGGGTGTGTTCACGATCTTCTCCTGCGCGTGGTACATGAAGATCGTGCCGTCCTTCATGCGCTGCGAGACGACCGCGCGGGCGACCAGCGCGCCATTGGCGTTGTAGACCTCGACCCAGTCATTATCGACTATGTCGGCGCGGGCGGCATCGGGCTCGGAAATCCACACCACCGGACCGCCGCGATTGAGCGTCAGCATCAACAGGTTGTCGGTATAGGTGGAGTGGATGCCCCATTTCTGGTGCGGGGTGATGAAGTTCAGCACCAGATGCGGCTGGCCGTCGAGGCGTGCCTCGATCGCCGGCGTCACGGTTCCGGTATCGATCGGCGGACGGTAGACGCAGAAGGCCTCGCCAAAGGCCCGCATCCACAGATGGTCCTGATAGAGCTGCTGACGTCCGGAGAGCGTCCGCCACGGGATCAACTCGTGGACATTGGTGTAGCAGGCATTGTAGCAGACCTTCTCCGATTCCAGACCCGACCATGTCGGCGAGGAAATGATCTTGCGCGGCTGGGCGACGATGTCGCGGAAGCGGATCTTTTCGTCTTCCTTCGGAAGGGCAAGATGGGTGTGGTCGCGCCCGGTGATCGCCGAAAGCGCTTCCCAGGCCTTGACCGCAACCTCGCCATTGGTTTCCGGCGCCAGCGACAGGATCACCTCGGTGGCGTCGATATCGGTCTCGATCTTCGGACGGCCTTTCGAGGCGCCCTCTTCCGTCACCGTGCCGTTCAGCTTGCCGAGCAGGCCGACTTCATGCTCGGTGTTCCACGAAATCCCCTTGCCGCCATTGCCGAGCTTTTCGAGCAGCGGACCAACGGAGGTGAAGCGCTTGTAGAGATTGGGGTAATCCCGCTCGACCACGGCAATCGTCGGCATGGTCTTGCCCGGCACCGGATCGGTCTCGCCCTGTTTCCAGTCCTTGACGTCGAAGGGCTGGGCCAGTTCGCCGGGGGTGTCGTGCAGGGTCGGCACCAGCACAACGTCCTTTTCAACGCCCAGCACTTCCGGCGCGACTTCGGAGAACGTCTTTGCGATGCCCTTGAAGATGTCCCAGTCCGAGCGCGACTGCCAGGCCGGATCGGCCGCGCTGGTCAGCGGGTGGATGAAGGGGTGCATGTCGGAGGTGTTGAGATCGTTCTTCTCGTACCATGTCGCCGTCGGCAGCACGATGTCGGAATAGACGCAGGTGGTCGACATGCGGAAGTCGAGGGTCACCAGCAGGTCGAGCTTTCCCTCCGGCGCCTCGTCATGCCAGACGGCTTCTTTCACCTCCTGACGGCCCTCGTCGCCGAGATCCTTGCCGAGCAGGCCATGGGATGTGCCGAGCAGGTGCTTGAGGAAGTATTCGTGCCCCTTGCCCGAAGAGCCGAGCAGGTTGGAGCGCCAGACGAACATGTTGCGCGGCCAGTTCTCCTCCGCATCCGGGTCCTCGCAAGACATGGAAAGCGTGCCGGATTTCAACGCTTCGGCGACATAATCGGCAGGCTTCTTTCCCGAGGCCTCCGCCGCGCGGGCGACCTCCAGCGGGTTGGTGCGCAATTGCGGCGCTGAGGGCAACCAGCCCATCCGTTCGGCGCGGATGTTGTAGTCGATCAGCGTTGCATCCCAGGGCCCTTCCGGCGCGGTGGGCGACAAAAGCTCATCGACCTTCAACGTCTCGTAGCGCCACTGATCGGTGTGGGCGTAGAAGAACGAGGTCGAGTTCATGTGGCGCGGCGGGCGCTGCCAGTCGAGCCCGAAGGCGAGCGGCAGCCAGCCGGTCTGGGGCCGCAGCTTCTCCTGGCCGACATAGTGGCTCCAGCCGCCGCCGGACTGGCCGATACAGCCGCACATCACCAGCATGTTGATGATGCCGCGGTAGTTCATGTCCATGTGGTACCAGTGGTTCAGACCGGCGCCGAGAATGACCATGGAGCGGCCATTGGTCTTTTCCGCGTTGCCCGCAAAAGCGCGGGCGGTGGCGATGATCTGCTCGCGCGGAACGCCGGTGATCTTTTCCGCCCAGGCCGGCGTATAGGGCGTTCCATCATCAAACGAGCTTGAGACGTTCTCGCCGCCGAAGCCGCGGTCGAGCCCGTAATTGGCGACGAACAGGTCGAACACCGTCGCGACCACCGCCTCGCCCTCTGCTAGCGCCACACGGCGGACCGGCACCTTGCGCGCCAGAACGCTGTCGTGGTCGGTGCCTTCGAAATAGTCGTGGGCCCGGCTGCCGAAATAGGGGAAGGCAACGTCCTCGACGCCGTCATGCTTGTCGGCGAGGCTCATGACCAGATCGATGTCGCTGCCCGCGCCATCCTTCTGCTCAAGGTTCCACTTGCCCTTTTCGCCCCAGCGATAGCCGGCCGATCCGCGCGGCGCGACGACATCGCCGGTCTTCGCGTCGAAGCCGACCGTCTTCCATTCGGGATTGTTCCCCTCGCCGAGGCCATCCCTGAAATCGGAGGCGCGAAGGAAGCGTTCCGGCACGAAGCGGCCGTCTTTCTTCACCAGCCGCACCAGCATCGGCATGTCGGTGTAACGGCGACAGTAGTCGTCGAAATAGCCGACCTTCCGGTCGAGATGGTATTCGCGCAGGATCACGTGGCCGAGCGCCATGGCGAGCGCCGCGTCGGTTCCCTGTTTGGGATGTAGCCAGAGATCGGAGAACTTTGCCGCTTCCGAATAGTCCGGCGAGACGACCACCGACTTCGTGCCCTTGTAGCGCACTTCCGTGTAGAAATGCGCATCCGGCGTGCGGGTCTGCGGCACGTTGGAGCCCCAGAGCATCAGGAACCCAGCATTGTACCAGTCGGCCGATTCCGGCACGTCGGTCTGTTCGCCCCAGGTCATCGGCGAGGCCGGCGGCAGGTCGCAATACCAGTCATAAAACGACATGCAGGTGCCGCCGAGCAGCGACAGGTAGCGGGACCCGGCCGCGTAAGAGACCATCGACATCGCCGGGATCGGCGAAAATCCGATGACGCGGTCGGGCCCCCACCTCTTCGCGGTATAGGCGTTGGCCGCCGCGATGAGCTCGTTGACCTCGTCCCATGTGGCGCGCACGAAGCCGCCGAGGCCACGCACCTTGATGTATTCGGCGCGCTTTGCCGGATCGTCCTGAATGGCCCTCCAGGCGGCGACCGGGCTCTTGTCGGCGCGTTCCTTGCGCCAGAGCTTCAGGAGCCGCGCCCGGATCAGCGGGTATTTCACCCGGTTGGCCGAGTACATGTACCAGCTGTAGCTGGCGCCGCGCGAACAGCCGCGCGGTTCGTGGTTGGGCATGTCCGGCCGGGTGCGCGGATAATCGGTCTGCTGGGTTTCCCAGGTGACGATCCCGCCCTTGACGTAGATCTTCCACGAGCAGGAGCCCGTGCAGTTCACGCCGTGGGTGGAGCGCACGATCTTGTCGTGCTGCCAGCGCTTGCGATAGGCGTCTTCCCAATCGCGGTTTTCATTCGTGGTCACGCCGTGACCGTCGGAGAATGTGTCGACATTCTTGCGCGCCAGAAAGTTGAGGCGGTCGAGGAGAAGAGACATGATCCGTTCCTTTGTTTCGGGCGATTAGCAGGGCACCGGCGCGTTGCGGCGGGTGTAGTAGAAGAAGGTGAGCAGGGCGCAGAGCACGTAGAAGATGCCGAAGCCCCACAGCGCCATGTCCGGTCCGCCGGTCATCGAGATCGAGGTGCCGTAGGATTTCGGGATGAAGAACGCGCCGTAAGCTGCGATTGCCGAGGTGAAGGCGATGATGGCCGCGCTCTCGCGGTCCGTCTGCTTCTGCAGCGCGCCCGCATCCAGCTCCGGCATCAGCCGCGGCACTTCCTGGCGCATGATCGCCGGGATCATCTGGAAGGTCGATGCATTGCCGACGCCGGTGAGGAAGAACAGCGCCATGAAGCAGGCGAAGAAGGCCCAGAAATTGCCGCCCGCCCCGTCCTGCGGCAGGAATTGCAGCACGCCGACCACAGCGACGAACATGCCGACGAAGGTCCAGAAGGTCACCCGCCCGCCGCCGAAACGGTCGGAAATCCAGCCGGTACCCGCCCGGCTGAGCGCGCCGACCAGCGGGCCGAGGAAGGCGTAGGAGAGCGCATTGACCTCCGGGAACTGGGTTTTCATCAGCAGCGGGAAACCCGCCGAATAGCCGATGAACGAGCCGAATGTGCCGGTATAGAGAATGCACATGATCCAGTTGTGGAAGCGGGAGAAGATCACCGCCTGATCGGCAAAGGAGGCCTTGGCCGAGGCGATGTCGTTCATGCCGAAATAGGCGGCGATGGTAGCCGCGATGATGAACGGCACCCAGACGAAGCCGGCATTCTGCAGCCACAGCCGTCCGCCATCGGTCAGTGCCTGCGGTTCGCCGCCGAGGGCGCCGAAGACGCCCATGGTGATGACGACCGGCACCAGGAACTGCATGACCGAGACCCCGAGATTGCCAAGCCCTGCATTCATGGCGAGCGCATTGCCCTTTTCGGCCTTGGGGAAGAAGAAGCTGATATTGGCCATGGACGAGGCGAAATTGCCGCCGCCGAGACCGCACAGAAGCGCCAGAACGAGGAAGATCAGATAGGGCGTTTCCGGGTTCTGCACGGCATAGCCGATGCCCATGGCCGGCAAGAGCAGCGAGGCGGTGGAGAGCGTGGTCCACAGCCTGCCGCCGAAGATCGGCACCATGAAGGAATAGAAGATCCTGAGCGTCGCGCCCGAAAGCCCCGGCAGCGCCGCCAGCCAGAACAGCTGGGCGTCGGTGAAGTCGAAGCCGATCGCGGGTAGCCGCGCAACCACGACCGACCAGACCATCCACACCGAAAAGGCCAGAAGCAGCGCGGGGATGGAAATCCAGAGATTGCGCTTGGCGATCTTCCGCCCGGTCTGTTCCCAGAAGGACTTGTCCTCCGGGTTCCATTCGGTGAGCGTCGCTGCCGACGTCTTCGGCGTCATGCCCTCGAATTCCGGCAGTTCAGGCAGGGTGTCGGTCGTCGTCCGGTTGCGGCGTTCCATCTGGCGGATGGAAAGATGCATCCAGGTCAGGGCGACCAGCACCAGCAGGAACAGGAAGGCGAAACAGGTGGTGTAGACCCCGGTCAGGTCCAAGAGCGTGCCGAACACGATCGGCAGGACGAAGCCGCCGAGCCCGCCGATCATACCGACAAGACCGCCGACCGAGCCGACATTGTCGGGATAATAGACCGGGATATGCTTGTAGACCGCCGCCTTGCCGAGGCTCATGAAGAAGCCGAGGCAGAAGATCATCAGCACGAAGGCGCCGAAGCTCATGGCGGTCGTAAAGACGATGTCGCCGCCCTTGGCGTGGATCGTGTAGCTGGTCGGCGGGTAGGACAGCATGAACAGCAGCAGCAGCGCAAAACCGAAGGTCCAGTACATCACCGAGCGCGCGCCGAACCGGTCCGAAAGATGGCCGCCATAGGCGCGGAACAGGCTGGCCGAGAGCGAGAAGGCGGCCGCCGCCATGCCCGCGGTGCGGATATCGACGCCATAGACATCGACGAGGTAATGCGGCAACCACAGCGCCAGCGCGACGAAGGCGCCGAAGACGAAGAAATAGTAAAGCGAGAAGCGCCAGACCTGCAGGTTCTTCAGCGGCGCGAGCTGGGCCGCGACCGTAGTGGCCTTCGCGCCGGAACGACGGCGGGCCTCGAACACCGGATCATGCTTGGAAAACACGAAGAAGATGACGGCAATGGCGGCAAGCGCGAAGGCCCAGACATTGGCGACCGCCTGCCAGCCGAAAGCCACCATGACGAAGGGCGCGCCGAATTTGGTCACCGCCGCGCCGACATTGCCGGCGCCGAAAATGCCAAGCGCCGTGCCCTGCTTTTCCGGCGGATACCAGTGCGACACATAGGTGACGCCGACGGCAAAGGAGCCGCCGGCAAGGCCGACGCCGAGGGCTGCGAGCAGAAACAGCGGATAGGTCGTGGCGCTGGTCAGGAGAAAGGTCGCCGCGGCGGCCAGCAGCATCTGCAACGGAAACACCAGCCGCCCGCCATATTGCTCAGTCCAGATGCCGAGCATCAGCCGCGACAGCGAGCCGGTCAGCACCGGCGTCGCCACCAGAATGCCGAACTGGGTTTCGGAAAGGCCGAGTTCGCCTTTGATCTCGACTCCGATGATGGCGAAGATCGTCCAGACCGCGAAACAGACCGTGAAGGCCACCGTGCTGAGACAGAGCGCCCGACGCTGGTCGTTTCGCGAAACACCGTCAATTGCAGACATGACTTGCCCCCTAAGGCTTAAGCGGAAGCCCGCTCATTCACAAATTCTGCCTGAGAGCTAGAGGGCTTTGCAGCCCCGCGAAGTTGACCTAAGTCAAGCTTGACGGGTGGCGCGGGACAAACAAGAAGTGGACGTGAACTTGCCTTCCCGCGCTGAAATCATCGTCAAATCGGCCTGTTGCGGATGCCGTTCGTTGCTGCTAAATTTATCAATTGAAGACACGAAAAAAATCAAGGCACAGTGATGCGGTCATCCGATTTGCCACAGGTGCGGGCACTCGGCCTGTTCAACAGCATGGGCGAGGAGAATTTCGAGGCGCTGATGCAGGCGGCCTATCTGCAGACCTTCCCGCCACAGCTGGACCTCGTGCATGAGGGCGACCCAGCCGATTTCCTCTATGTCGTCATCGAGGGCTGCGTCGAGCTTTATGCCAATGCCAACCGCCGCGAGGCGACCATGGCGATGGTGCATCCGGTCAGCGCCTTCATTCTGGCCGCCGTGCTGAAGGATGCTGTCTATCTGATGTCGGCACGCACGCGGGCGCGCTCGAAAATCCTGCTGATCCCCTCGGAAAACGTCCGTTCGATCTTCGAGCTTGACGACGCCTTCGCAAGGGCGATGGTGCTGGAGATGGCCGGCAGCTATCGCTACGTCATCAAGGAGCACAAGGGCCTCAAGCTGCGCAGTTCCGTCGAGCGGCTGGCGAACACGCTGCTGCGCCAGGACCATGAGTTCGGCGGTGGCACCGGCACATTCGAGCTGCCCTACGACAAGCGCACGCTCGCCTCGCTGCTCGGCATGACGCCGGAAAACCTGTCGCGCGCCTTCAACACGCTGAAGCCCTACGGCGTCGAGGTCGACGGAACGTCGATCCGGCTTACCGACATCGCGTCCCTGAAGACACTCGCCAAACCCACGCCGTTGATCGACGACCCGAAGACCTGACGATACCCTTGTTCCGATCGCGCGCCAGATCTCGGGCACAGGACGCAGGCTTGTCCCATCCGGTCGATGGTCCGCTCGAGGCCGCAGCCATGGCAAAGACGGCGCTCAAGGCAATGCCGGCGTCGACTCTCTCCAGCCGACCGACTTTTCGGCGCCGGAAACGCAGACCCCCGGCGAGACGCCGCAAACCACGATGCCCCCCTGCGTAACAGCCCCCAGAGAGGCATAAAGCCACTCGTACAAACCATTGAAGCAAGTGCTGAAAAATGGTGATCCCGACGCGATTCGAACGCGTGACCCTCAGATTAGGAATCTGATGCTCTATCCTGCTGAGCTACGGGACCACTTGCCTCTCAATACAAAAGCCGAGGCCTCGTGAAAAGCCCCGATTTGCATCAATGCGGCGATGTTTCTCAGCCGGCGAGGCGCGCCTCGGCAAGTCGGACCCAGTAGGACATGCCGTAGGGAAGCGCTTCGTCGTTGAAATCATATTCGGCATTGTGCAGTTCGGCCGTGTCGCCGTTGCCGATCAGGATGAAGGCGCCGGGCCGCGCTTCGAGCATGTAGGAGAAATCCTCCGCCGCCGTCCACGGCGCGAAATCGTCGGCCACCTTGTCCTCGCCGGTGACGGATTTTGCCGCGGCAAGGGCGTGAAACGTTTCCTCCGGGTGATTGACCGTCGGCGGGTAGTTGCGCGTGTAGGTCACCTCCGCCAGTCCCCCGTGGGAAAGCGCCGTCATCTCGGCAATCTCCCTGATCCGGCGCTCGGCGAGATCACGGTTTTCCGGCGTGAAAGAGCGGACCGTTCCGCCCAGTTCGGCCTCGCCGGAAATGACGTTATGGGCGAAGCCTGCGTGAAATTCCGTAATCGAGACGACGAGCGGGCTCACCGGATCGGCGTTGCGCGAAACGATCGTCTGCATCGCATTGACGATCTGGCTGCCGATGATGATCGGGTCGACCGATTTCTGCGGCTGGGCCGCATGGCCGCCATCGCCCCTGATGAGGATCCTGAACTCGTCCGTCGCCGCCATGATGGGCCCGACGCGGGAGGCAAACCGGCCAACCGGCATGCCGGGATAGTTGTGCATGCCGTAGACTTCCGCGATAGCGAAACGTTCCATCAGCCCGTCGTCGATCATCGCCTTGCCGCCGCCGCCGCCCTCTTCCGCCGGCTGGAAGATCAGCGCGATGCGGCCGGCGAAATTACGGGTTTCCGTGAGCAGTTTCGCAGCGCCCAGAAGCATGGCCATGTGGCCGTCATGGCCGCAGGCATGCATCCTGCCGTTTACCTTCGACGTCCAATCCCTGCCGCTCTTCTCGACGATCGGCAGCGCGTCCATATCGGCCCTGAGGCCGATCGTCCGGTCGCCTTCGCGGCTGCCGCGGATCACGCCCACGACGCCCGTCCCGCCGATCCCCTCGACAACCTCGTCCACGCCGAAGGACCGCAACTGCGCAGCGACGAAGGCAGCCGTATTTTCGACATCATAGAGGAGTTCGGGATGCTGATGGAGAAACCGCCGCCATGTCGTGGCCTCGTCACGGATCTGGGCGGCACTGTTCAACACCGGCATTAAGCATACCCCTGCAATTTTCTAAAATTCATTGTAAAAGACGGTAATACATGTGGGACCGCGAAAGCGCGCGCACAAGGATTTCATCCTTCAAGGCGTATATCGATAGAGCGCATCAGGCAAGTGGAGACAGTTTCGTGTTGCAGATGACAAGCCCCGCACAACGGCGGCTCCAAGGCCGGTTCCTAGGTCCGTTTCAGGCCCTGATCGCCCTATGGCTGGTTGCGATAACGCTCGCGCTCGCGGCGGCGGCAGGTCCTGCGCGCGCCAGCCCCTATATCGTGGTCGATGCCAATACTGAGCGCGTGCTCGCGGCTGAGGAACCGTTCAAGCGCTGGTATCCGGCTTCGCTCGCCAAGCTGATGACCGCCTATCTTGTATTCGAGGACATGAAGGCCGGCCGCCTCGATCCGCAGGCCGCGATCACCTTCTCGGCGGCGGCGGCAAACGAGCCCGCCTCGAAGATGTATTTCGCGCCCGGCACGCGGGTCACCGTCGACACCGCGCTGAAGATGATGCTGGTGCATTCGGCCAATGATGCCGCGCGTGCGGTCGCCGAACACGCAATCGGCGGGCGCGAGGCCTTCGTCAGGCGGATGAACGAAACGGCAAAGGCGCTCGGCATGACGGACACGCATTTCGTCAACGCCAACGGCATGAACTCGATGAGCAACCCTCAACCCGGCCAGTACACGACCGCGCGCGACATGGCGGTCCTTGCCATCGCCATCGAGAAGACCTTTCCCGAGTATCTCTATTATTTCACCATTCCCGGCATTGCCAGCGACAGCGGCAAATACCGCAACACCAATCTCCTCATCGGCAATTTCGACGGCGCAATCGGCATGAAGACGGGCTTCGTCTGCGCTTCCGGCTACAATCAGGTCTCGTTCGCAAAGCGCAATGGCCGCGAGGTGGTCGCCGTCGCCTTCGGCGCGCCAAGCGTGCCCGCCCGCGCGGAAAAGGCCGCGGAACTGCTGCAGACCGGACTAACCACGGGCGACCGCGACGGGCCGCGGCTTGACAGCTACCTGCCGCCGGCCGCGCCCGACCGGCCTGTCGCCGACGTCACCAGCCAGATATGCAGCGCGGAAGCAGCCGAAAACCGGGTGATCCTGCGCGACGACGACGGCAATCTGATGTTCTCCTCGCCCTATCTGAAGCCGCTTGTGAAAGAGTATCCGACCGTCGATGCCTATCGCCTGCCCAATGATACGGAAATGGCGGCGTCGTCGCTCGAAAACCTGAGTTCCGTTCCCCTCCCCTATGCCCGCCCCGTCCGCTAGCCGCATCCATGTATAATCCCCCGTCCCCCATTCCCGTCTCGGTCGTCACCGGCTTTCTCGGCGCCGGCAAGTCCACGCTGCTCAACCGCCTGCTGAAGGACCCGGCGCTCCAGGATGCCGCCGTCATCATCAATGAGTTTGGCGAGGTCGGCATCGATCATCTTCTGGTCCAGAGTTCCGGCGATTCGATCATCGAGCTGTCCAACGGGTGTCTTTGCTGCACGGTGCGCGGCGAACTGATCGACACGCTCGCCGATCTCCTCGACAGGATCCAGACGGAGAAGGTGAAGCCGGTCAGCCGGGTGATCATCGAAACCACGGGCCTCGCCGATCCTGTGCCCGTGCTGCTTGCCATCATGGCCCATCCGGCGATTGCCGCCGCCTTCCGCATAGACGGCGTCGTCACCCTCGTCGACGCTTTGACGGGCCCCGAGACCCTTTCACGCCATGAAGAGGCCGCGCGCCAGGCAGCCGTCGCCGACCGGCTGGTCATCACAAAGACTGATCTTTCAAGACCCGAAGCGCGTGGTGATCTCGTGAAGAGCTTGAAGAAGCTGAACCCGATGGCCGAGATCATGGATGCTTCCGACGCGGCCGCGTCCACGCCCGCGCTGCTGGTCAGCGGGCTTTTCGACGCTGCCCGCAAGAGCGCTTCCGTCGGCGAGTGGCTATCTGCGGAAAGGGATGGCGGTGCCCATCACCACCATCACCACGACGTCAACCGGCATGGCGCGCATATCCGGGCCTTTGCGCTTTCGGCGGGCAGGCTGGCATCGCCGGCGGTCATCGCGGCTTTCCAGCACCGGCTCGCCGCCGAATACGGCGAAAGCCTACTGCGGCTGAAGGGCGTGGTGGCGATTGCCGACGACGACCGGCCGCTCGTGGTTCACGGCGTGCGCGACACGGTCTATCCCGCAACCCGGCTTGAGGCATGGGAGGAGGAGCCGGCAACGCGTCTTGTCGTGATCACCAGCGATCTCGCGGAAACCGCGGTGCAGGAGCTGTTCGAGACCTATCTCGACCGGCCGGGCATCGACCGGCCAGACCGGACGGCGCTCGAAGACAACCCGCTTTCGGCCTTCGGCTTCAAATATTAGAGCGCCGTGCGCCCATTCGGACGCACAAAGGACGCTCGAACCTATCGAATCTACGCATCGTGCTTTCCACGTTCGATCACAAAGCGGTGGCCGGTTTGCGTCGTTTCCGAAGCGATCAACCGGTGGCCGTTCTCGTTGCACAAATGCGGGATATCGATCACGGCCAGCGGGTCGCTGGTCTCGATCGCCAGCACCGCGCCCGGCGCAAGTCGGGCCAGACGCTTCCCGGCCTTCAACGCAGGCAGCGGGCATTTCAGCCCGCGAAGATCATAGACATCCGCTGTCCGTCCGGCCGCGCTCACCAGAACTTCCAGAAGGGCTTGTCCTTCTTCTGCGGTTCCTCCGCATAGGCCGCCATCGGGCTTCTCTGCGGGATCGGCACCTCGGAGACGGCCGGCATCTCGGCCGGCGCGTCAGGGATGGCGGCGGTCTGGGTCGCGGTATCGACTTCAGGCGTTTCCAGCGGGCCGTATTTCGTCAGACGGTACTGCTCGATCGTGACGTAGCGACCGGCCTCGAGCGAGGAGCCAGTCGGCTGGTAGAGCGGATCGGTCGGATCCTCGCGCTTGTCGGCAACGAGGGCCTTGCGCTCCGCCTCGCTCGGATCAAGCCAGACCTTGTCATCATTCTTCGCCAGCGCCTTTTCGAAGGCATCCTGGTAATCGGTGCGGTAGTCGGCCAGCGCCATCATGTAATGCGAGGGGATATTGGAGGCAAGCGCCGGGCAGGACTGGTCGGAGGCAAGCGAGCCGCCATTGGCGGGATCCTTGTTGAAGACGTATTTGCCGCCGCAGACATCGACGTCGGGGACCTGCCTGGTCACTTCGAAATAGTCATAGCCCTCCTTCAGCATCTGCCAGAAGGGATAGTTCTCGTTGAAGCGGTGGCGCACCATGTTTTCCGCGGTCATGCGGAAGGGATAGGCCTGCAGCATGATCGCCTGCTGGCCGCCGGAAAAGGCGTCGCGGGCAAAGGCGAAGATCTCGAGGATTTGCTCGTCGGTCATCGAATAGCAGCCGCGCGAGGAGCAGGCGCCGTGGATCATCAGATCGGAGCCGGTCAGGTTGTTGGCGCGGTCGTAGCGGTTCGGATATCCGGTATTGATGGCGAGGAAATACTGGGAATAGGGGTTGAGAAGCCCCTTGGACAGAGGATAGAAACCCTCGGGCGCCTGGCGGTCGCCTTCCTTCTTCTTCGGGCCGAGCTTGCCGGACCAGGCGCAGATCTCGTAGGTTTCGAGCTCGCCATAGGTGCCGTCGCGCTTCTGCTTCCAGATTTCGAGAATGCCCTCTTCCTTGAAGATACGGATGGTGATCGGCGCGAGCTTGTCCATGTCCTGGGCCCGCATCTTTGCGACCATGGCAGACGGCAAAGCATAGTTCATCTTCTCCTGCACTGTGGAGAAGTCGGTACTGTCAAAAAAGCTGTTGCAGCCCGTCAGCGCCAGTGTGGCGAAAACCATGGGGGCCAGGACGTTCAAACGCATGGATAGAACCTGCCGGATTTTGCCTCAAAACGCAACGTCTCGGCCGTTGCGCGATCAATGATCATAATGCACAGCCAAACTTCAAGAAAGCGTTAACCGTTTCAGAGGCCCCGCGCAACCGGGCGTCTCCTCACCTTTCCGGCATTGCCGCAAGGGTCTAGAGATTGCGTCCGATCGCGAGGAACTTCTGCCGCCGCTCGTTGCGGACCTCATCCGCCGACATGCCGTCGAATTCTGCGAGCCCTTCGGCGATCTGGTCGCCCGAGGCGTCGATTACCGTTTCCGCGTTGCGGTGCGCGCCGCCCACCGGCTCGGCAACGATCTCGTCGACCACGCCGAAGTCCTTGAGGTCGTGTGCGGTGATCTTCATGTTCGTCGCCGCTTCCTTGGCGCGGGCGGAATCGCGCCACAGGATCGAGGCGGCCCCCTCGGGCGAGATTACCGAATAGATTGCGTGCTCCAGCATGTAGACGCGGTTTGCGGCGGCAATGGCGATCGCGCCGCCGGACATGCCCTCGCCGATCACCAGCGTGATCATCGGCACGCCGATCCGCAGGCACATCTGGGTCGAACGGGCGATCGCCTCGGCCTGGCCGCGCTCCTCGGCGCCGATGCCGGGATAAGCCCCCTGGGTGTCGACCACGGAAATGACCGGCAGGTTGAACCGGTCGGCAAGCTCCATCACCCGGATCGCCTTGCGATAGCCTTCCGGACGCGGCATGCCGAAATTGTGCTTCAGCCGGCTTTTGGTGTCATGGCCCTTCTCCTCGCCGATGACGGCGACGGGGCGTCCGCGAAAACGCGCGAGACCGGCCTGGATGGCGGCGTCCTCTCCGAAATTGCGGTCGCCGGCGAGCGTCGTGAAGTCGGTGAACAGGCGCTTGGCATAGTCGACAAAATGCGGGCGCTGCGGATGGCGGGCAACCTGCGCCTTCTGCCAGGGCGAAAGCTTTGCGTAGATGTCGTTCATCGCCTCGCTGACGCGGGTTTCGAGACGCGCGATCTCCTCGGAGGTGTCGATGCTCTCGCCTTCGGAAGCGAGCTTCTTCAACTCGATAATCTTGGCTTCCAGATCGGAAATCGGCCTTTCGAAATCGAGATAGCTGTACATTGTCGAACTTTCCGTGGGTTAACTGACGCGCCCGGGCCGCCGCCCTTGAGGCTTCCTCTTTCAATTTAGTGCCGCTTATTCCCGTTTTTTAGCGTGTTTTGCAAGGGGGTGATGCATTTCCACCAGTTCGCGCAACCGTTCTTCCAGTACATGAGTGTAGATCTGCGTGGTCGAAATGTCGGAATGGCCGAGCATTTCCTGCACCGCGCGCAGGTCGGCGCCGTTTTGCAGAAGATGACTGGCAAATGCGTGGCGCAGCACATGCGGGGAGATTGTCGTGGTCCTCAGCCCGGCCCTTGCGGCAAGCCCCTTGAGGTCGCGGGCAAAGACCTGACGCGGCAGATGACCGCTCGCACTCCGTGAGGCGAAAAGATGGGGATTGTCATCGCCCGTCTCCTCCGCGCGCGCCTTGCGCTCGGCATCGAAGGCCATCAGCGCTGCGTGGGCGCGCATAGAGAGCGGCACTGCGCGCTCCTTGTTGCCCTTGCCGCGAATGGTCAGGAACCGCTGGCCGGGCTTCAGCGCGCCGGCCGGCAGCGTCACCAGTTCGGAGACCCGCATGCCGCTGGCATAAAGCGTTTCCAGAAGGGCGGCCATGCGCATGCGCTCGAACTGGCCAGGCCCCGGCTCGCTGGCCTCGCGCTGAGCCTGCTCCAGAAGCCTGTCGACATCGGCAACCGAAAGCGTCTTCGGCAGGGCCTGCGCCTTCTTCGGTGCATCGATCACGCCGGTCGGGTCGTCGTCGCGCAGGCCTTCGCCATAGAGGAACTGGTAGAACTGGCGGAGCGCCGAAAGCCTGCGCGACTGGGAACTGGCAGCAAAGCCGCGTTTGCCGAGGGCCGAGAGATAAGCGGTGATGTCTGCGCTCGAGGCAGCATCGGCGGCAACGCCGCGATCGATCAGGAAATCGCGAAAATCGTCGAGGTCGCGCTGATAGGCGGCAAGCGTGTTGGTGGCCGCGCCGCGTTCGGCGCTCAGCATTTCGATGAAGGCTTCGATGTGGGCGCCCGAAAGGTCCAATGATGTAATCCGTGTTGAAACCCTAAATATTCGACGCTCGGCTTGACGCCCTTCCGGCATTTGCCGATACGTGACTGAAAAGAATGGGCGCAATATGAACGCAAAGCAAGATACGGGCAAAACGGGACTGAGGGACAGGGCGCTTGCCGGGCTTGCCGGCCGCAACCTGATCCTCGTCGGCCTGATGGGCGCGGGCAAGAGCGCGATCGGCAAACTTGTCGCCAATGCGCTCGGCCTGCCCTATGTCGACACCGACCACGAAATCGAGGCGGCCGCGCGCATGACGATTTCCGACCTCTTCGCCCAATATGGCGAGCCGGAATTCCGCGCGCTGGAAACCAGGGTGATCGAACGCATTCTCGCCGAGGGGCCGGCGATCGTATCAACCGGCGGCGGCGCCTTCATCAATCCCGACAACCGCGAACTGATTTCCCGTTCCGGCCTTTCCATGTGGCTGAAGGCGGACCTCGAGACGCTATGGGACAGGGTGCGACGCCGCCAGACAAGGCCGCTTCTGAAGACCGAAAACCCGAAGCAGACACTTAAAGACCTGATGGACAAGCGCTATCCGGTCTATGCCGAGGCGGACATGACCGTTCTTTCGCGTAATGTCCGCAAGGAAACGGTGATGCGCGACGTGCTGAAGGCCCTTGCGGCCCTTGACGGAGGAAATACGCGTGAAGAGTAAAGAGACAACCGACAAGCGGATCGTTCGCGTTGATCTTGGCGATCGCTCCTACGACATATTGATCGGGCCCGGCCTGCTGCAAAGCGCCGGCGGCGAGACGCTCGCCCGGCTTGACTGCCGCAAGGCGGCGATCATTACCGACGCCCATGTCGCGCCCCGCTATCTCGACATGCTCACCGAGAGCCTGCAGACCGACGGCATCGAAACCTTCTCGCTGACGCTTGCCGCAGGAGAGAAGACCAAAAGCTTCGAAAACCTCCACACCGCCGTCGATTTCATCCTCGATGCCCGGATCGAGCGCTCGGACGCCGTGATCGCGCTCGGCGGCGGCGTGATCGGCGATCTGGCGGGCTTTGCAGCGGCGATCGTGCGCCGGGGCGTGCATTTCGTCCAGGTGCCGACGTCGCTTCTCGCGCAGGTGGATTCCTCGGTCGGCGGCAAGACCGGCATCAACACCCGCCAGGGAAAGAACCTCGTCGGCGCCTTCCACCAGCCGCATCTGGTGCTCGCCGATACCGATACGCTGGACACGCTCTCGCCGCGCGAATTTGCAGCCGGTTATGCCGAGGTGGTCAAATACGGGTTGATCGACCAACCCGATTTCTTCCACTGGCTGGAAAAGAACCGGAAGGCCGTCTTCGCAGGCGGCGCGGAGCGGGCGGAGGCGATCGCGCGGTCCTGCGCGGCAAAAGCCGCCGTCGTTGCCGCCGATGAACATGAGAACGGCGTGCGCGCGCTGTTGAACCTCGGTCATACATTCGGCCACGCGCTGGAGCGGGCAACCGGCTATGACAGCGCCCGGCTTGTCCATGGCGAGGGCGTTGCCATCGGCATGGTGCTGGCGCACGAATTCTCCGCGCGCATGAACCTGGCAAGCCCGGACGACGCCAAACGGGTGACCGCGCATCTGAAGGATGCCGGACTTCCCGCCGCTCTCGGTGATATTGACGGCGAGCTACCGCCGCCCGATATATTGATGGATGCAATCGGGCAGGACAAAAAGGTAAAGGGCGGGAAACTGACCTTCATTCTGACGCGCGGCATCGGCGAGGCCTTTATCGCCGACGATGTGCCGCCGTCCGAGGTGCTGGCATTCCTGACGGAAAAACAAGCGCAATGACGTTGAGCGATCTATCGCATTTCTTTGCCGACTACTGGGGACTGATGGCCACGATCGTTGGGCTGATCGTCGTTTCGGCATTTTTCTCCGGCTCGGAAACGGCTCTGACGGCCGTTTCCAGGGCTCGGATGCACACGCTGGAGCAGCAGGGCGACCGCCGGGCGGGCTTCGTCAATGTGATGATCAACCGCCGCGACCGGCTGATCGGCGCGCTCCTGATCGGCAACAATCTCGTCAATATCCTCGCCTCGTCGCTGACGACGACGCTTTTCCTCGGCATTTTCGGCGCCAACGGCGTGGCCTATGCAACGCTGATCATGACCGCGCTTCTGGTCGTCTTCGCCGAAGTTCTGCCGAAGAGCTGGGCGATCTCCGCGACGGACCGGTTCGCGCTCGCCGTTGCGCCGCTGGTGCGCGTTCTGTTCTTCGTCATCGGCCCGCTGTCCAGTCTCGTCAACATGATCGTGCGTGCGATCCTCGGCGTCTTTGGCGTAACGCTGACCAAGGGCACCGAAATGCTGACCGCCCATGACGAGATCCGCGGCGCCGTCGACCTGCTGCACCGCGAGGGCTCCGTGATCAAGGCCGACCGCGACCGGCTCGGCGGCGTGCTCGACCTCGGCGAACTCGAGGTCTCCGACGTGATGATCCACCGCACGGCCATGCGCGCGGTCAACGCCGACGACCCGCCGGAAGCGGCGGTCAAGACCGTGCTGGAAAGCCCCTATACGCGTCTTCCCGTCTGGCGCGGGTCGATCGACAACATTATCGGCGTGGTTCACTCCAAGGATCTGTCGCGGGCGCTCGCCGAACCGCATGCGGCGCCCTCGACGATCGACATCGTCAAGGTGGCGCAGAAGCCGTGGTTCGTGCCCGACAGCACCAATCTGAAGGACCAGCTCAACGCCTTTCTGCGCCGCAAGGTGCATATCGCCGTCGTCGTCGACGAATATGGCGAGGTGCAGGGCATCGTCACGCTGGAAGACATTCTGGAGGAAATCGTCGGCGACATTTCCGACGAGCACGATCTGGAGATTTCCGGCGTGCAGCAGGAGGCCGACGGCTCAATCGTCGTGGACGGCACGGTTCCGATCCGCGACCTCAACCGCGCACTCGACTGGACGCTGCCGGACGAGGAGGCGACCACCATTGCCGGTCTCGTCATCCACGAGAGCCAGACGATCCCGGAAGAACGCCAGTCGTTCACCTTCTACGGCAAGCGCTTCATCGTGATGAAGCGCGAGAAGAACCGGATCACAAAGCTCAGGATCCGCCCGCTCGGCGGGGCGGCCGCGGCAACACCGCCGGCGGAGTGAGTTTGGGGGATGGCTGAACACCGTCAGCGTCTTGGCGAACCTCTAGCCCCTCTCCGCGTCATCCTCGGGCTTGTCCCGAGCATGACGGAAGAAAGTGGAGTAGGCTTTGTCCATAAGAACACGGCGCCGGCTGGCCCAACCCTTACCACCGCGTCTTCTCGCCCGGCGCGGCCGCCTCGATGGCGAGTGCATGCAATCCGTTCTCGATTTCGCCGGCAAGCGCCTCATTGACGGCACGATGACGTGCGAGACGATTCATCCCCTGAAACTTGTCGGAGACGATCCGAATTCTTAAATGGGTGACTTCGGGGGCGTCCGGCTCATCATAGTGCCCGGCATGCTGGGCGCTTTCATCCATCAGCACCAGCCGCTCGGGATTGAAGAGGCTTCTCAGCCTGGTTTCGATTTCGGCGGTTGACGACACTGTCTGCTCCTGATTTGTCCCTGCTTCGCGCGTCAGCGCGTTAACGGTTCAGGAAGCCAGTAAGAAATCCCGTTGTCAATTCTTGTTGTGGCGGGATCACAAGGTCATAATCGAGCGCCATGAATCTTGACTCCAAATATTTCGATCGTCTGCGCACCAAACGCAAGCGCCCGGCATCTGCCAAGGCCGAGTCCGAAGCCGCTGCCGCCGTCTGCCAATGGGACGGCTGCAACAAGCCCGCAAAACACCGCGCACCCGTCGGCCGCAATGCCGAGGGGCAGTTCTTCATGTTCTGCTTCGAGCATGTGAAGGCCTACAACAAGGGCTACAATTATTTCGACGGCCTGTCAGACGGCGAGATCGCCCGCTACCAGAAGGAAGCGCTGACCGGCCATCGTCCCACATGGACCGTCGGCGTCAACGGCGCGGCGCGCAAGACGCCGCTCAACGGCTCGAAAAAGGCAGGCAACACCGCGTCATTTTCGCGCATGCGCGATCCCTTCGGCTTTGTCGATGACGGCAAGGACGGCGCGCCCAGACGGCCGCGCCATCAGCGCAAGCTGAAAACGCTGGAATCGAAAGCCTTCGACACGCTGGGCCTCACCGCGGAGGCGACGCCCGACGACATCAAGAAACAGTACAAGGCTCTGGTCAAGAAGCACCACCCCGACGCAAATGGCGGCGACCGGGGCTCGGAGGAAACTTTTCGTGCCGTGGTGCAGGCATACCAATTGTTAAAGCAGTCCGGCTTCTGCTAGACCGTTTTTGACCGAAAGAGCAGCACAGACGTTTGAGCGGCGCTTTTTGAAAAAGGCCGCGCTGGAGACATGATGAGCAAGATTGAACTGGACTATTCCAACGCACCGGATACGACGGTTTCGGTTCGCGAAACATTTGGTATCGATGTCGACCTTCAGGTTCCCGCCTATTCGACCGACGACCCCTACGTGCCGGACATCGACCCCGACTATCTTTTCGATCGCGATACCACGCTCGCCATTCTCGCAGGCTTTGCCCATAACCGCCGCGTCATGGTCTCCGGCTATCACGGCACCGGCAAGTCCACCCATATCGAACAGGTCGCCGCGCGCCTCAAATGGCCGTGCGTGCGCGTCAATCTCGACAGCCATGTCAGCCGTATCGACCTTGTCGGCAAGGACGCGATCGTCGTGCGCGACGGTCTGCAGGTCACCGAGTTCAAGGACGGCATCCTGCCCTGGGCCTATCAGCACAATGTCGCGCTCGTCTTCGACGAATATGACGCCGGCCGCCCGGACGTGATGTTCGTGATCCAGCGCGTGCTGGAAAGCTCCGGCCGCCTGACATTGCTCGACCAGAGCCGCGTCATCAGCCCCCACCCGGCCTTCCGCCTGTTTGCCACCGCCAACACGGTCGGCCTTGGCGACACGACCGGGCTCTATCACGGCACGCAGCAGATCAACCAGGCGCAGATGGACCGCTGGTCGCTGGTGACCACGCTCAACTATCTGCCGCATGAGCAGGAAGTCGCGATCATCCTCGCCAAGGTGAAGAGCTTTGCCAAAACCGAAGAAGGCCGCGAAACGATCTCCAACATGGTGCGCGTTGCCGATCTTACCCGTTCGGCCTTCGTCAATGGCGATCTTTCCACCGTCATGAGCCCGCGCACCGTGATCAACTGGGCGGAGAACGCGGAAATCTTCGGCGATGTCGGCTTTGCCTTCCGCGTCACCTTCCTCAACAAGTGCGACGAACTCGAGCGCACGCTGGTCGCCGAGCAGTATCAGCGCGCCTTCGGCGAGGAGCTGAAGGAAAGCGCCGCCAACGTCGTCGTCAGCGCCTGAGGAAAAACCCATGGCCGGCCCCGGCGACAATCGAAAGACCAACCCGCACGCGCCTGTGGATCTCGAACCGCTGCACCGCGCCGTTTCCGGCTGCGTGCGCGCCGTCTCCGGCGACAAGGAGGCGGAGGTCGTCTTCTCCCGCGACCGGCCGGGCATGAGCGGCAGTCAGATCCGCCTGCCGGAATTCTCCAAGCGCCCGACGGCGAGCGAGCTTGCCGTGGTGCGCGGCCTTGGCGATTCCATGGCGCTCAGGATGGCCTGCCACAATCCGGTGACGCATGCGCAGATGGCGCCGAGCGGCAGCGATGCCCAGGCGATCTTCGACGCGGTCGAACAGGCCCGCGTCGATTCCATCGGGGCCAAGCGCATGCCGGGCATGGCGCGCAACCTTGCCGCCATGCATGCTGAGAAATACGACAAGGCCAATTTCGCCGCGATCGACCGCAAGGAGGACGCCCCGGTCTCCGAGGCCGTGGCGATGTTGGTGCGCGAGAAGCTTTCGGGCGAAAAGCCGCCGGAATCGGCCGGACAGGTGTTGGACTTCTGGCGCGATTTCATCGAACAGAAAGCCTCCGTCGATCTCGACAGGCTTGCCGAGACAATCGACGACCAGCATGCCTTCGCCCGCACGATCCGCTCGATCCTCTCCTCCATGGAACTCGCCGACGACTATTCGGACGAGGACATGGAAAGCGAGAACGAGGAGGAAAACATCTCTGACGAGGAGCAGCCCCGTTCCGAACGCCAGAATGACGAGCAGTTCGACGAGGATGCCGGCAATGATTCGGCGCCTGCCGATGAAAGCGACGACAGCGACGAGGAGATGGACCAGGGCGAACTCGACGGCGCGGAAGTGGCCGATACCGAGCTCGACGAGGATGCCGACCCCGACAGCGAGGTCGCCGGCGAGACGAAGCGCCCGAACACGCCATTCGACGATCTGAACGAGAAGGTCGACTACAAGGTCTTCACCGATGAATTCGATGAGGAGATCCGGGCCGAGGAACTTTGCGACCAGGAAGAGCTGCAGCGCCTGCGCGGCTATCTCGACAAGCAGCTTGCTCATCTTCAGGGCGCCGTCGGAAGGCTCGCCAACCGCATGCAGCGCCGGCTGATGGCCAAGCAGAACCGCTCCTGGGATTTCGATCTCGAGGAAGGCTATCTCGATACCGCCCGCCTGCCGCGCATGGTTATTGACCCGATGCAGCCGCTCTCCTTCAAGATGGAGCGCGACACGCAGTTCCGCGACACGGTGGTTTCGCTGCTGATCGACAATTCCGGCTCGATGCGCGGCCGCCCGATCACGGTTGCCGCCACCTGCGGCGACATTCTGGCGCGCACGCTGGAACGCTGCGGCGTCAAGGTCGAGATCCTCGGCTTTACGACAAAAGCCTGGAAGGGCGGACAGAGCCGCGAGAAATGGCTGGAGGAGGGCAAGCCGGCGACGCCCGGTCGCCTCAACGACCTGCGCCACATCATCTACAAATCCGCCGACACCCCCTGGCGGCGCTCGCGCGCCAATCTCGGCCTGATGATGCGCGAGGGCCTTCTGAAGGAAAACATCGACGGCGAGGCGCTGATCTGGGCCCACGACCGACTGATGGGCCGGCCGGAACAACGCCGCATTCTGATGATGATTTCCGACGGCGCGCCGGTGGATGATTCCACGCTTTCGGTCAATCCCGGCAATTTTCTCGAAAAGCACCTGCGCGCGGTGATCGAGCACATCGAGACCCGTTCGCCGGTTGAGCTTCTGGCGATCGGCATCGGCCATGACGTGACGCGCTATTATCGCCGCGCCGTGACCATTGTCGATGCCGACGAACTGGCCGGCGCCATGACCGACCAGCTTGCCGGGCTGTTCGAGGAACAGGCCGCCGGCATTTCCCAGGGCAGAAGACGCGCCAGATGAGGGCAGCCTTCGCTTGTCTGGCGCTCGCGCTGGTCGCTACGCCGGCCGTTGCGGTCTCCGTCGACGCCGTGCCAATCGAGACATTCGCTCCCGAAAAGGAAACGGATCGTTTCGGCCGTCTGGAATTCATCGGCGGACTGACGCTGACCTCGCCTGATCCCGATTTCCAGTCGCTTTCCGCAATCCGCTTCCTGCCCGACGGCAAGCGCTTCATCGCCGTGGCCGATACCGGCGAATGGATCGACGGACGGGTGACGCGCGATGCATCGGGCCGGCTTTCCGGGCTTGAAGATGTCACTGTCACGCCGATGAAGAACGCGAAGGGTGCGCATGCCGGCAAGAGCGGCATGGATGCCGAAAGCCTCGCCATTGCGGGCAACCGCATCTATGTGGGCTTCGAGGGGCGCCACCGCATCGACAGCTATCCGCTTGCCGGCCATGCGCAGGCGAATGCCGCACCGGGGCCGGATTTCCTGATCCCGCCCTATGAGCTCCGGCGCAACGGCAGTTTCGAGGCGCTCGCGGCTGACGATGCCGGCCGCATGGTGGTGATTGCGGAGAAAAGCATCGACACGCACGGCAATCTCTTCGCCGCCGTCATTCGCGGGCCGCAAAAGGGCATTTTCAAGGTCGTGAAACGAGAGGGCTATGACGTCACCGACGCGGCCTTTCTGCCGGATGGCGATCTTCTGGTGCTGGAGCGGCGTTTCTCCCTGCTTGCCGGCGTGGCCATGCGTATTCGGCGCTTTGCCGGAGAAGCGATCCGGCCGGGCGCCACCGTGGACGGTCCGGTGATCATGCAGGCCTATGGCGGCACGCACCGGATCGACAACATGGAGGGTATGGATATCATCCGCGCGGATGACGGCGCGCACCATCTGATCATCGTTTCCGATGACAACAATTCCCCGCTGCAGAATACGCTGATGCTGGAATTCAGGCTGGCGAATTGAAGCCGTCCTGCGGCGCGACCATGGCCCGAAGCATGGCGAGCCCCTCAAGGTTGATGCGCTGCGCGTCTTGCGGTGCGAGCTCGGACCAGTTTTCCGCAAACCAGCGGTCAAGAGCCCGAGCAGCTGCAAACAACATGTCCACGATGAGGCTCAGCGGCAGGTCGGTCCGGATCGCGCCCAGCCTCTGGCCGTGTTCCGCCAACATGGCGGCTCCCGCCCTGAGGCGGCCGAGCGGCGCTTCCAGGGCCTTTTCGGTCTCCGGTCCCTCATACATCGTTCGTCCAAGCGAGGCCGTTGCGGGTTCGGCGATCAAAAGCGCGCCCAATTGCTCGAACGCAGCCCTGAGCGCATTCCAGAAACCAGCCCGATCCACCGCCTCGGCAACGCGCGAGAAGTCGATCTGTCCGGCAAGACGGTCAAGCGCGCGTTCAATCACCGCGCAATAAAGGTCAGCCTTGTCGCGGACATAATAATAGGCTTGCCCCTTGCTCATGCCCGACTCCTTCAGGATGGCGTTGAGCGAAGCGCCGGCCAGGCCGTGTTGGGCAAAGGCCGCTGTCGCCGCAGCGAGCAGCCTTTCTCGACGTTCAGGCGCCAGCGTCTCCAGCCGCTCCAATGCCGAAGTTCCTTCCGCCATCGGCTTCTCGTTTTTGCGCGATGCCATTTCCATGCTTTCGTTGACGATTTTAGACCAGTGGTCTAAAAATCACAGTAACCAATTTCCGGCGGGCCTTCCACCGCCGCACTGGAAAAGGAGATGGCCGATGCGCTGGCGCGGTGTCAATCATGTGGAATTCTCGGTGATCCAATACGAAAAGTCGGTCGCCTTCTACGACAGAATGTTCGGCTGGCTCGGTTACAAGAGTTTCTGGACCATGGATATCGGCTATCGCTCGACCTATTACATGGCGCGCTTCCCTTTCCCCCACAGCTATATCGGCATCCAGCCGGCAAAGACCGGCGGCAAGCTCGACCACGAAGCACGCGCCACGGGCATCCACCACATCGCGCTCTGGGCGAAAAGCCGGCGCGAGGTCGACCGTTTCCACAAGGAGTTCCTCGTCCGGAATTCTGTCCCCGTCACCGAGACGCCGGCCGAATATCCGGTCTATGCGCCCGGCTATTACGGCGTCTTTTTCGACGATCCGATCAACGGCATCCACTGGGAACTGGCGCATATTCCGAAGATCGCCTCGTCTGGCGCCTATCTGCGCAGCAGGCGCGCCTGGAAAGACGCGGAAATGCAGCATCCCGAGTGGGACGGCTCGCCCGCGAAGAAGGCTTTCCGCACACTGCCGCGCAGGTGATGCTCAAAGACTGTCCTCGCGCACCCAGACGCTGACGCTGCCGGCATTGACGGGAAAGGCCGCCCGACCTTCCTCGTCCGTTTCAACCGCGTCTTCCCGGTGACCGAGGAAATCGCGGAAAGTCGCATTGGCGTGCGCTTCGCCAAGGTCCACGTCCTTTGTCGTCTCATCGCCATTGGTCAGCACCGTCACGGATCCGGGCGCCTCGCCAGTCCCCTCACGGACGACCGCCAGACAGTTCGGATCATCGAAGAGAATGGTCTCTGCGCCATTGGCGAAGCGTTTGCGTGCCTCGATCAGCTTCGGCAGGCATTCGATCCTCGGCATGTCAATATCGTATTCCTCGCCGTCCGACCCCTTGTCGCGATACTGAGCACCGTAAAGATCGGCATAGAAGACGCTCGGCACGCCCTGTTCGCGCATCAGGATCAGCGCGTAGGCAAGCGGCTTGAACCAGGGTTCGACAGCGGCCTCCAGTGATTGCAGAGGCTGCGTATCGTGGTTTTCAACCAGCGTCACGGCATGGTCCGGCACCTCTGCCGCCAGCGTGCCGTCGAAAATCGTGCGCATGTCGAAGTCGCCGCCCGCCACCGAGGCCTCGTGGAAGCGGTAATGCAGCCCGACATCGAACAGCATCAACTGCCGGTCGACCAGATCAAGATAAGCTTTCAGCGCGTCGATTTCCGGATGCCAGTATTCGGCAACGACAAACATGTCCTCCTTCACGGTCTCGCGCATATGGGCGATCCAGTCGCGGAAGAACCAGGCCGGAATGTGCTTGGCGGCGTCCAGACGAAAGCCGGCAACCGGCACCTGCTCTGAAAACCACCGTCCCCAGTATTTCAGTTCCTCGAAAACGGCATTGTTGCGGAACTCCACATCGGCGCCGATCAGATAGTCGTAATTGCCGAGCTCCTGATCCACCTCGTCATGCCACTCCCCCTCGCCATATTCGTTGACCAGGCGGAAGACGCCGGTCTCGTCCGGATCCTCGATATAGTCGACGCCGGTGAAGCATTTGTGCGTCCAGACAAATTCGGAATAGGCCCCGTTGCGGCCCGGAAAGGTGAAGCGGGTATAGGCCAGCGCCTCAAAGGCCTCGTCCTCGATCTCTGTACGATCCTCAGGGTCGGCGCGGCGCACCTTCACCCGTTCCTTCTCGTCCGCCCCCAGCTTGTGGTTGAAGACAACATCGTGGATGACGCCAATGCCGTGACCGGCAAGCGTGTGGCAGGCGTTTTCAAGAGCACCGCGATCACCGTATTTGGTGGCAACCGTGCCCTTCTGGTCGAACTCGCCGAGATCGAAGAGGTCATAAGTATCGTAGCCGACGGAATAGCCGCCCGCAGCCCCCTTATAGGCAGGCGGCAGCCAGACATCGGTGACGCCCATGCCGGCCAGTTCCTCCGCCTTTTGCGCCACCTCGTCCCAGAGCGTCCCGCCTGATGGATAGTACCAGTGAAAAAACTGAAGCAGTACGCGTCCGGCCATGCTGTCCTCGCGGTTTGGGTGAGCCGACCTTAAACGGGCGGTGATGGTGAAAGTTCCGCGCCGAGCGGTTTCGGGACGGCGGCGATCTTTGCGCCTGCCGCCGAATTATGCAAACAAGACTTGACGGCTGTCACCCGCCGCGCCGATATCCTCCCCATGACGGCGACCAGAAGGAAGACCCCATGCAAGAGACCATCATCCGCGCCAATCCGGAATTTGCCAAGGATGAGCTTCGCCCGCGCATCCTGCATATTGGCTTCGGCGGTTTCGCCCGCGCCCATCCGATGGTCTACCTGCAGGAAGGCATGAACAAGGCCGGCGGCGATTTCGGCGTCGTTGCGGTGCGCCTGAATTCGGGCATGGAGGAACTGACCGCGCTGGACGAAGCCGGCCATGACTACCTGATCGCCGAAATGGATGCGGAAACGGTGACCGCGCGCAAGATCGGCGTGGTCACCGGCACCTGTCATCCCAAGCGCGACGGCATCGATACGCTTCTCGACCTTATCGCGTCCGAACCCATGGCCGTGATCAGCCTGACCATCACCGAGAAAGGCTATTGCGTCCGGAACGGCCATCTGGATCTCGAGAACAAGGGCATCATCGCCGATCTCGCCAACCCGGAAGAGCCAGGCACGGCCATCGGCGTCATCGTCGAGGGCCTGAACCGCCGCCGGAAAGCAGGCCGTAACGGGCTGACCGTGCTGTCCTGCGACAACCAGCCGGACAATGGCAAGCTTGCCCGCGCCGCCGTGCTCTCCTACGCTCACCAGCGCGACGGAAAGCTGGCCGACTGGATCGACGCCAACGTCTCCTTCCCCTCCACCATGGTCGACCGCGTGGTTCCCGCGCTCGACGATTACGGTCGCGGCGTCCTTCGCTCGCTCAATGACGGCAAGGAGGACGACAACGGCATTGTCTGCGAACCCTTCCGCCAATGGGTGATCGAGGATGATTTCGCTACCGCCCGCCCGCCCTTTGCCGAAGGCGGCGCGATGATGACCGATGACGTGCGCCCGTTCGAGATGATGAAGCTCAGGATGCTCAATGGCGCGCATACCTTCCTTGCCATGCTCGGCAGCCTTTCCGGTCTCGAAACCGTTTCGGCCTGCATGGAGGACGACGTGTTCCGAAGGGCCGCGCGACAGATCATGATGGACGAGCAGCGCCCGACGCTGCCGGAGATTGAGGGCGTGAGTTTCGAGGAATATGCCGACGCGCTGATCCACCGCTTCGCCAATCCGAAGCTGAAGCACCGGACCTCGCAGATTGCCTGGGACACCAGCCAGAAATTGCCGCAGCGCCTTCTGCACGGCATCGAGATCAACATCCGGAACAACCACCCATGGCCGCTTCTGGCGCTCGCGGTTGCCGGCTGGATCCGGTTCGTAAAGGTGACGGCGGAGAATGGCGGCAAGCTGACGGACCCGCTTTCCGAAGAGCTTCTGGCAGAAGCAAGGGCCTATGACGGCGACCAGCTTGTCGACCGCATTCTCTCAAACGAATCGATCTTCGAGGAAGACCTGCGCCGCGAACCGGCCTTCCGCTCGGCCATTACCGGCGCCTACCGCTATATCGTGGAAAAAGGCCCGCGCGCGGCGGTCGAGGCGGTGCTGAAGGCGTGAGGTTTTCTCGTCTTCGCAGGGACGAAATGTATGTCTCTCGATCTCCCCCCTTGAGGGGGAGATTGTTTTTGATGCGCTGCCGTTGAAGACCCTGTCAGGGACATCAGCTCCGATCAGGCATTCACCGGCCGCATCGGCCTCAGCCAGGTCATCAGCGCGCCATAGGGCAGCAGCATGACGAGGCTGAAGACCAGCTTGACCGAAAGGTCGCCGAGCGCCCAGGAAACCCAGCGCGGCACCTCCATGAACGAGAAGACGCCGAAGAGCGGGGCGATGCCGAGGGCGAATTCATCATTGGCGCCGATAAAGGCGAAGATGGCGGCGAAGCTGATCGAGAAGAACAGCACCGTATCAAGGATCGAGCCGAACAGCGAGCCGACAAGCGGCGCCTTCCACCAGCTCTGACGGCGCAGGCGATTGAACAGCGTGATGTCGAGGAACTGGCCCACCAGAAACGCCGTGCCGGAGGCGATCGCGATGCGCGGCACCGAGGCATAAAAGGAAAAGGCGACGCCGACGACGAAGCCGGCAACCACCACCTTGCGCGCGGCGGCCGGGCCGAACTGACGGTTGGTCAGGTCGTTGACGAGAAAGGCAAGCGGATAGGTGAACGCGCCCCAGGTCAGAAGGTCGGCAAGCGAAATGCCGTAAACCATGCCCTGAACGGGATACTGGACCAGAATGTTGGAGGCGAGAACGACGCCTGCCATGAGCAGGCTGTAGATAATGACGGATTGCGACTGTCGCATTTTTTTATCCTGGGTGATGCCACCAGTTGGAGGACAAATAAAGAAAGCCTTACTGCCGGGCAGCAAGGCTCTCCAGTTTCAAAGCTGCCTGACGATCAGGCGGCGGCCTGTTCAGCCGTCTTCTTGATGATTTCCTTGCGGATCAGGCGGGCGCGCGGCGAAAGTTCGCCCTCGCCGGACTTGATCAGGAATGCGTCGAGGCCGCCACGATGCTCAACCGAGCGCAGCGCCGCGGCGGAAACGCGCAGACGATAGCTCTGGCCGGTGGCTTCCGACATCAGGGTCACGCGGCACAGGTTCGGCAGGAACTTGCGGCGGGTCTTGTTGTTGGCATGGCTGACATTGTTGCCGGACAGCACGCCCTTGCCAGTCAATTCACACATGCGGGACATGATTTCACCTATACTCGTCTTCAGCCAACGGCTTACAACGGGACGGCCTAGTCCCGCGATCCAATTGGCGGCTAATTGGAAAGTTGCGGTTCTATAATCGCGCGGCACGCAAAGGTCAAGGCGAGATGCCGGTTTTTCACGGGGACGCTGAAATTTACCGCTGTTTTTTTCAGCCCGCCTGAGACATAAACAGGTGAGCAGGAACGACCATATCACAGGTGCGAGAGAGCGACATGAGAAAAACCGTCATTTATCAGACTGTAATCGCTATGGTTTTTCTTTTTGCGTCGGCCACGGCCAGGGCCGAGGACATCAAGCAGCAGACCGTCTATACCATCGCCTTCTCCGGCATCAAGATCGCCGATGCAGTGTTCAACACCACGGTCAATGACGGAGATTACCGGATCAACGCCGATATCAAGGCGGCGGGTATAGGCAATCTCTTCACCTCAATCGCGGTCAAGGTCGATGCCAAGGGCGACTGGAAGGACGGCCGCCCGGAAACGCGTGAATTCGAGTTGAGCTACCGCGACGGCGATTACGCACGCGACTACGGCGCGGAATTCGCCCGCAAGCGCGTCGTCTCTTCGACGATCGAACCTGATCCGGGCCCGCGCGGCGACGATTGGGTTGACGTCACGGCGAGACATCTGCGCGGGGTCATCGACCCGATCTCGGCGCTGCTTCTGCCGCCGTCACCAAATCCCTGTCAGGACAAGATCGCCATCTTCGACGGCGAGACGCGGCTGAACCTGGAACTGGCGCCCGCGGGCACGAAACCGTTCTCCACCAAGGGCTTTTCCGGCCGGGCCGTCGGCTGTGCGATCCGCTTCCGCCCGATCGCGGGCTATGAGCGCATGGATGACGACATCGAATATCTCGCCAATACCCGCGAGCTCGTCGTCTGGTTCGCTTTCAACGAGGAGCTGAACGTCTATGCCCCGGTCACGGCCCAGATCCCGCTGAAGATCGGCAAGCTGACGATCTACGCCTCGAAATTCGGCGTCTGACACCAGGATTTCATTTCAAATGCGCGCAACCCTGATCGGCTTTTCTGCCGTCATCATGTGGTCGTTTCTGGCCCTGTTCACGGCCGCCTCCGGCGATGTGCCGCCGTTCCAGCTTTCGGCCATCGCCTTTCTCATCGCGAGCCTGCCCGGCATTGCGGTGCTGATCGCCCGGCCGGAACGCCGCAGAGCGCTGCGCCAGCCTGCAAAGGTGTGGATCGCCGGCATTGCCGGCCTCTTCGGCTACCACTTCCTCTATTTCACCGCGCTGCGCAACGCGCCCGCCGTCGATGCGGGTCTGATCGCCTATCTCTGGCCGCTGCTGATCGTTGTCGGCTCGGCGCTTCTGCCGGGCGAAAAGCTGAAGGGCCATCACATCGCAGGCGCGATAGCAGGCTTTGCCGGAACGGCGTTGCTGATCACGCGCGGCGGCGGGCTGACGATCAGCAGCGAATATGCGCTCGGCTATATCGCCGCCTTCCTCTGCGCCTTTACATGGTCGGGTTATTCGCTGGTCTCACGCTCCTTTTCCAAGGTCTCGACCGATGTGGTGACCGGCTTCTGCCTCGCGACCTCGGTGCTCTCGCTTTTCTGCCACCTTGCGCTTGAGACGACGGTCTGGCCGCAGACGGCAAGTCAATGGCTGGCGGTCGCGGGCCTCGGCCTGTTTCCGGTCGGTATCGCCTTTTATGCCTGGGACTACGGGGTGAAGAAGGGCAATATTCAGGTGCTGGGGGCGGCGAGCTATGCCGCGCCGCTGTTGTCGACCATCGTGCTCCTCGTCGCCCGCTTCGGCGAGCCGGGATGGCGCGTGATCGTCGCCTGCCTGCTGATCACCGGCGGCGCGGTTCTCGCAGCGCGCGATATGATCGTCCGGAAGAAGGCCTGAGGCGTTTTCAGCCGACAGGCGCCCAATCCGGAGCAGCGAGTTCGAAATCATCGAAGATAAAGCCGGGGGCAACGGTGCAGCCCACCAGCGTGAAGTCACCCGTGCTTTCCGCCGCCTGCCAGTGGCCGGCGGGGATGACGCCCTGCGGACGTTCGCCGGCCATGATATCCGGCCCGAGCGTCATCGTCTCGGTTGCCCTGCCGTCGGGCGAGACCATCAGCTTCAGCGGAGCGCCGGCATAATAGTGCCAGACCTCGACGGTCGTCAGCAGCCGGTGCCAGTGCGAGCGCTCGCCCGCTTTCAGCAGAAAATAGATCAGCGTTGAAGCGCCGCGCCCCGCTTCGCCGGCGGCATCGCGAAACGTTTCCGCAAACCAGCCGCCTTCGGGATGAGGCTTCATGTCGAGCGCATCAATGATCGCTTCGGCCGTGATCGCGCCCGCCATCAGAAATTGTCCTTCAGCCGGCGGATTTCGCCGAGAACCTCGTCGTCCCTCGCCTCCGCCATGCCGAGCTTCGCACGGATCGCGGGATCGGCCACCCGCAGGAAGGGATTGGTTTTCTTTTCAAGTCCGATCGTCGTCGGAATGGTGAAATCGCCGGCGTCGCGCAGCGCGGCCACCGCCTCGGCGCGTTCCTTCAGCACCTGATTGTCCGGGTCGACCGAGAGTGCGAATTTGGCATTGGCGAGCGTGTATTCGTGGCCGAAATAGACTTCCGTCTCGTCCGGCAGCGCCAGAAGCTTTTTCAGCGACGGCCACATGTCGGAGGCGGGCCGTTCGAACAGACGGCCGCAGCCCATGGCAAACAGCGTGTCGGCGGCAAAGAGCAGGCCGTCATCGACGAAATGGTAGCAAACATGCCCCGCCGTATGGCCGGGCGTCTCGATGACGTCGACCTTGTGGCCGGCAAAATCCAGTTCGTCGCCCTCGCCGACGGCAAGGTCAAGGCCGGGGATCACCACCGCCTCCTCGACCGGCCCGACGATCCGGCAGTCGTAACGCTCTTTCAGCGGCAGGTTGCCCTCGACATGGTCCTTGTGATGATGGGTGGCAAAGACGTCGGTAATCACCCAGCCGCGCTTTTCGGCTTCCGCGATCACCGCCTCGCCATCAGGCGCATCGATGCTGAGCGTCTTCTTGGTTTCCGGATCATGGATCAGAACCCCGTAATTGTCCGAACGACACATGAAGACGGCGATTTGAAGTGAAGTCATCTCAAGCCTCGCGATTGCTTACCCAGTCGTCTTCAATGTAGTACTGTGCGATCTCAAGTCCAACCGGGGCCGTCTGAACTTCGCTCATGAACGCCGATATCGTTGACCTTCGCGCCTTCTACCACACCAGGCTTGGACGCCTCGCCGCCCATTCCATCGCCATGGCGCTCGTGCCTGTCTGGCCGAAACTCCCGGACGAACGCCTGGTGGGGCTCGGCTACTGCCTGCCCTATCTCGACAGGCTCGGCACGGATGCGGAACGGGTCATGGCCTTCATGCCTGCCTCCCAGGGCGCGATCAACTGGCCGGCCCATGCGGCGTCGGCAACCGCGCTGGTCATGGACGAGGAACTGCCGCTGCCCGATGCCTCCATCGACCGGGTGCTGATGGTGCACGCGCTGGAATTCACCGAAAGCCCGCGCGAGACCCTGAGCGAGCTCTGGCGCATTCTCGCGCCCGGCGGACGTCTCGTCATCGTCGCGCCCAACCGGCGCGGCGTCTGGGCACGGCTCGAGCATACGCCCTTCGGCAACGGCCGCCCCTATTCCAAGAGCCAGATCACCGAACTGCTGCGGGAGACCAATTTCACCCCCGGCGCCTTTGCCGAGGCGCTGTTCTTCCCCCCGTCGAGAAGCCGGACGGTGCTGAAATTCCGCGCCGGTTTCGAACGGTCCGGCCACACATTCTGGCCGGCCTTTTCCGGCGTCAATATCGTCGAGGCGCAGAAGCGGCTTTATCAGGGCCTGCCGGTGGCCGCCCGTTCCGCGCGCAAGGTTCTGGTGCCCGCCCTTGCGCCCCAGGGCGTACCGACCACGCGCAGCCGCTTCTGATGGTCTTGCCGCTGCGGGGCGGCCGCCCTCGACAAAGCGCCCAATCCTCATTATTGCTTCTCCCGTTCAAACGGCTCTTGCGGCCACACGTTGTTTTCGAGGTTTCCTATGCCTGATCAGTCGATGAAGCCGACACCCCGCCCCGGTGTCATGGATATTGCCGCCTATGTCCCCGGCAAGGACCATGTCGAGGGTGTTGCGAAGGTGTACAAGCTGTCGTCGAACGAGACGCCGCTCGGCCCCAGCCCGAAGGCGATCGAGGCGATGCGCAATGCGGGCGAGAATCTGGCGCTCTATCCCGACGGTCAGGCAACCGCCCTGCGGGAGGCAATCGCGGCGAAATACGGCCTCAACACGAAGAACATCATCTGCGGCAACGGTTCGGACGAACTGCTCGGTCTGCTTGCCCACGTCTATCTCGGGGAAGGCGACGAGGCGATCATCACCGAGCACGGCTTCCTCGTCTACAAGATCCAGATCATGGCTAATGGCGCGACGCCGGTTACCGTGAAGGAAAAGAACGCGACCGTCGATGTCGACGCGATCCTTGCCGCCGTCACCGACAAGACCCGCATCGTCTTCATCGCCAATCCGGGCAATCCGACCGGCACCTATGTGCCCTTCTCCGAGATCCGCCGCCTGCATGCGGGGCTGCCGAAGAATGTCATTCTCGTGCTGGACGCGGCCTATGCCGAATATGTCCGCCGCAATGATTACGAGGCAGGCCTCGAACTGGTCGCCGAGAACGCCAATGTGGTGATGACCCGGACCTTCTCGAAGGTTTACGGGCTGGCTGCATTGCGCGTCGGCTGGCTTTACGGCCCGCTGGAGATTGTCGGCGCGATGGACCGCGTGCGCGGCCCTTTCAACCTCAATGCTCCGGCCATTGCCGCGGCAACGGCTGCGATCAAGGATGACGGCTTCACCCAGAAAGCCGTCGAATTCAACGCGGAATGGATCGAAACGCTGACGCGGGAGCTGACCGCGCTCGGCCTTGATGTCACGCCATCCGTCACCAACTTCATCCTGATCCACTTCCCGGATGAAGACGGCCTGCGCGCGCCGGATGCCGACCGCTTTCTGTCATTGCGGGGCTATGTGCTGCGCATGGTTGCCGGCTACGGCTTTCCGAACGCGCTGCGCATGAGCGTCGGCACGGACGAAGCCAATCGCGGCGTGATCGCGGCGCTGAAGGAATTCATGGCCGGCAAAGCCAAAACGGATGCGGCATGAGCGGTTTTATGTTTGAACGCATCGCCCTGATCGGCATCGGGCTGATCGGCTCCTCTCTTGCCCGCGACATCCGCGCCAGGGGGCTTGCCCGCGAGATCATCGTCTCCACCCGTTCTCCCGAAACGCTCAGGCGCGCCGAGGAACTCGGGCTGGGCGACCGTTATACGGCTGCGGCCGAAGATGCCGTCCGGGGCGCCGATCTGGTGATCGTCTCCGTTCCCGTCGGCGCGTCCGGCGCGGTGGCGGAAAAAATCGCGCCCAATCTGAAAAAGGGCGCGATCCTGACCGATGTCGGCTCCACCAAGGCCTCGGTCATCGCCCAGATGACGCCCTTCGTGCCCGAAGGCGTGCATTTTATTCCCGGTCACCCGATTGCGGGCACGGAACATTCCGGTCCGGATGCCGGATTTGAGGGCCTTTTTGCGGAACGCTGGTGCATTCTCACCCCGCCGGAAGCCGTTGACGAGGATGCGCTCCAGAAGCTTACGGCATTCTGGCAGGCGCTCGGCTCGAAGGTCGACCGGATGGCGCCGGAGCACCACGACAAGGTTCTCGCCATTGTCTCGCACCTGCCGCACATCATTGCCTACAACATCGTCGGCACCGCCGACGACATGGAAACGGTAACGCAGTCGGAAGTCATCCAGTATTCCGCCTCGGGCTTCCGCGACTTCACACGCCTTGCCGCCTCCGATCCGACCATGTGGCGCGACGTCTGCCTGCACAACAGGGACGCCATACTGGAAATGCTGGCGCGGTTTTCCGAAGACCTCGCCTATCTGCAGCGCGCGATCCGCTGGGGCGAGGGCGACAAGCTGTTCGAACTCTTCGCCCGCACGCGCGATGTCCGCCGCTCGATCATCGAGGCAGGTCAGGATGTGGACGTGCCGGACTTCGGCCGGCATACGCTCGACAAGAAGGGTTGAGGCCCATCCGCGATCCCGTCAGACCGGCGGGATCTGGCCGAGCGGGATGAAGCCCAGCATTGCCCTGCCCTGGTTCACCCGGACGTCGAGCGCCATGGTGCGCTGTCCGCCGGTAAACGACTTGATCAGCCCGGTCACCGTCTCGACCGGTCGCGCGACCTGCGGAAAGGCAAGCTGGAGAACCTGCGAAATGCCGTCGATCCCGGTCAGCTCGACGCTGAAGCGCCCGTCCAGGTAGCCCTCCTTGTTGAACGAGAAACGGCCGGAAATCGCGATATGCGAGGCGCGATCGCCGATGGCAAGCGTTGCCTGGTTGAGAATGCCGCTCTTGCCGCGCAGCCCGTGGGAGCGGATCTGTTTGTTGGCCAGAAGCGCCCCGCCGTCGTCGATGGTCGCGAGAAGGTTGACGGAGACGGCCGGCAGAGCTTCCGCGTTGTTCTGCGGCCGAAGGACGCCGTTGGTGACCGTGAAGGCAAGATCGAGATCGCCGTCATCATCGCGCACAAGGCCTTGCGCATATTCGGCCGTCAACGTGCCCTGGCGACCTTCCGGAGCGGCAAAACGCGCCGTCAGCCCTTCGATATCATAGGAGATCAGACGCGGACCGGCGCGGCCGTAGATCAGCTTGCCGCCGAGATGTTCCCATTCCGAACGCAGGATCATGCCGGCATCATTGTCGAGCGTTGCCGGCCCCGTCACCGTCGCCATCACCGACCACGGTGCATAGACGGGCGCTTCGGCAAGCAGGCGCGGCGTATCGAAGACGGCGTCGGTCTTCCGGTCCCGAACATGCAGGCTGTCACAGAAAAAGCCGAAGCTTGCGGGAAAGCCCTGATAGCCGATATCCTCGCAGCTGACGACGGTCTCATTGCCGCTCTGGCCCTCCAGGAGATCGAAAATGCGGGCCTTGACCGTGCGCGCGATGAAGAACCAGCCAAGTGCATAGGCCAAAAGGAGGATGACCAGCACGACCAGCGACCATTTCAGATATTTGCGCGTGCGGGTTGAACCTGCCATGGTGGCTTCCCATTCTGTCCTACGTTTCAATCGGAGTCTGGCATAGCATATGGACGAATTCTGGGTCTTTGGCTACGGCTCGTTGATGTGGAACCCGGGTTTCCCGAACCACAAGCGCGTCAACGCCCGTCTTTCCGGCTATCACAGAAGCCTCTGCGTTTATTCCTACGTTCATCGCGGAACGACCGAAATGCCCGGCCTCGTTCTGGGTCTGGACCGCGGCGGCTTTTGCGAGGGCGTCGCCTTCGCCGCGAGGAATGATGACGAGGAGGCGGTGATGGCCTATCTGCGCGCGCGCGAACTGGTGACGAGGGTCTATCGCGAACTCGTCCTGCCGGTCCGGCTCGACAATGGCAACACCGTTCCCGCCGTCACCTATGTGGTCGACCATTCCCACAAGCAATATGCGGGCAAGGTGGATATCGACAGGGCGGCCGATATCGTGCGGCGCGGCCACGGCCAGTCGGGTCCGAACCGCGACTATGTGCTGAACACCGTAGACCACCTGAAACAGATGCGCATCGGCGATGCGGCGCTGGAATCGGTCGCCAGGCTCCTGCTCAACGAGCAACCGCGCCCCAGGCACGGCTGAGCGACCTCAAAGCCCTTCTGCTGCCTTCAGTTCCGCGACGCGCTTTCGCGTCACCTCGGGAAGATCCAGATGAGGGTTTTCGGCGACGGTCTCCAGAAGCAGCCGGTTGCTTTCCCGCTCCATGGTCTCGACGAGTTCGGCAAAGAAGGCTTTCGGCGGCTTGCCCGGCGGGATCGCCGGCAGGACCCGCACCTTGAAATGTCCCTTCTGGCGGCGAAAATTGCCGCGCGGCCAGAACAGACCCGGATGCATGACCACCGGCACGACCGGCACGGCAAGGCCGCTATAGATCATCTGGATGCCGCGCTTGTAGTCCGGCTCCGCGCCAGGCGGACGTCGCGTGCCTTCGGGAAAGATGATCAACTGCCGGCCGGTTTCAACCTCGGCCTTCGTCCGCTTGATCGCATCCGCCATCGCCCGGCCGCTTGCCGCGCGATCGACCGCGATCTGCCGCTGTTTCTTCAGATACCAGCCGAAGAGCGGCATCTGGATCAGTTCGCGCTTCAGCATGAAGACGGAATCCGGGATCCACGGGAGCAGCATGATGGTGTCCCAGGCGGACTGGTGTTTCGGCGTGATGATGCAGGGTCCGTCGGGAATATTCTCCAGCCCCTCGATCTCGAAGGTCGTGCCGACCCAGAAGCGCATCTGCCGGTTGACGAAACGCCCCCAGCCCTGGACGACGACGCGATAGGCGTTTTCGCGCGAGGTCGAGAAATAATAGGGAGACTGCACGATCATCCTCAGCGCCGTGCCGACGTAAAAGGCCGTATTGAAAGCAAGGGAGCGGAGGACGCCCATGGTTTTCATGTTTCCTGCTCTGCCGGGCGAAGCACCCGAAGTCCGGTCACCGCGCGCACATGCGCGCCCAGGAATTTGAGATATTCCGAGCCCAGCACCTTCACATAACGCAGATTCTCATACCATGGGCCGCTCCCCTCGCCCAGTGGCACCGGATAGCCGACGAACACCGTGTCGGGATCGATATGGCGCAGTTCGAACAGACCGCGCGGCAGGTGATAGGCGCTGGTGACGACCAGGACGCGCCGGTATCCGTGCTCCTCGATCCATTTGCGGGTCTCCACCGCATTGCCATAGGTGTCGAGCGCCTCGTAGCCGACATCGACGCAGCATTCGAACAACTGGCTGTCGCCGCCCGTGGTCTTGCGAATGCTTTCCGAGGTTGTCGAGGGATTGACCCCGGAAATCAGAAGTCGCTCCCCTGCGCCCTCGGCCAGCAGAAGAAGCGCCTCATCGATACGGCGCGCGCCGCCGGTGAGCACCACGATCGCATCGGTCTCGTAGATCGGCGGCGGCCTTTCGGTGAGAACTCTGACGGTAAACCAGGCGAAGCCACCGCCAAAAGCCATCAGCACGGCAAGGGCTGCGACCAGAACGGCGCGCAGCACAAAGCCGCGACGCGTGACGCTCCGTCCTCGCGCACCATCCCCGTTGCCGCTCTTTTCCGGCGGCTTGCCGAGTTCGTTTCCCATCGTCCTTCCATTCCGGATCGCTGACGGCCGCAAACTTCGCGCACTCCGAATCAGCGGCCGGCCGAATCATTCCGCCGCCCTTCATACAGTACAGACGATATAGCTGAAATTCGGGCCGGAGCACGACGACGAATAAGTTGAATATCCAAACGGACTAAAGCGTGTCCGTGCGTGCCGGATCCGAGCGGATGCGATCGATCTCCCTGATCGTACGCATCACCGTCAGCCTGGCTGTCAGCGTGGTGAGGACCGCGATGATAACGATCGTCAGAAGGATCCCCCCATAGGCGCCCCAGCCAATCGAAATCTTGCCGAACAACGCCGTCGTCTGATCGGCGCCGGGCGTTGCAAGAAACCGCGCCTGCCAGAAACGCGCGATCACGAAGAACAGGCAGGCAAGCCCGCCGCCCAAAGACGCGCCTTTGAGCGCCACGTTGAGAAAATGGTTCTGGAACTGGCGGGCGACAAAACTGCCCTCCGCGCCGACGAAATGCAGTACTTCGACAATGTCTCGACTGCCGGAAAGCGCGCCGCGCGTGGCAAACACCACGGTCAGCACCATGGCCGAGAACACCAGGGCCATGATCGAGACGCCGATCGTCGTCGTCGCATCGGCCATGGCCGAAAGCCGGTTCACCCAGGCGCGGTGATCATCCAGATAGGCACCAGGAACGGCGAGCTCGAGCGCCGTCGCCATGGCGGCGAAATCAGGCGGATTGTTTTCATCGATGGTCACGATCACCAGGCGCGGCACCGGCAGTTCATCGAAATCCAGCCCGGTCCCGAGCCAAGGTTCGAGCAGCCGCTCGGTTGCCGCCTCATCAACCACCTGACCATCGATCGTGCCGACGAATTGCAGCGCCACGTCCCGCGCGGTCAGGAGCGCCTGGTTCATGTCGCGCCCTTCGGCAGGTTTGATCTGGATGGTAACCTCGCGGGAGATGCCGCCCTGCCAGCTTGCCGCCGTGGCGCGCACCATGGAGACGCCGCCGAGCGTCAGGCAGGCAAGAAAGGCCATGATCGCGATCACCGCCATCAACGCCCGCGACTGGACATTGGCGGGCGGAACGATCGGCGTCGGCTTGCCGCGGTTCCGGCTGGCGGCAGGGGGCCTTCGCACACTGCGACCATCTGTCGAGCCGCCCTGTTCCGCCTTGAGAGCCGACCCCGGAGGCGACCCGGCATCGGCACGCGACGCAGGTCGCTCGGGCTTCGGGGTCGCGCGGTTTCTGGCCTGCGGCAGCGGCGGGCGGTCGTCTCCGGCAAGCGCCCGTTGCGCTCGCGCCTGGCGTTCGCCTTCGCCGAGTCCTGCCGCAACCCTCTGACGTTCGGCCTGCGCCACCCTTTGTCGTTCCGCCTTTTCCTGCTTGCCGCGCCTGAGTTCAGCCTCGCGCGCTGCGGCTTCCTGCTGCATCTGCCGCTTGCGCGCGGCCTCGGCCTCATGCACGCGGATCTCCTCGCGACGGCGCTCCTCGAGAATCCGCTCTTCGAGCAGACGCTCCTCGCGGGCGCGCGCTTCCGCACGGCGGCGCTCTTCCTCGCGCTCACGCTGAAGACGCTCCTCCTCCAGGCGGGGATCGCGGATCGAACGGGGCGGCCTAGTCATAGATATCGAGCCTTCCCTCCGACAGGATCATCCGCCTGGCGTCATAGCGGTCCATCAGCGCAATATCGTGGGTGGCGATCACCACAGCCGTTCCCATCCGGTTCAGTTCGACAAGCAGGCTCAGGATGCGCCGCGCCATCGGCGGGTCGACATTGCCGGTCGGCTCGTCGGCAAGCAGCACTTCCGGCTGGTCGATCAGGGCGCGCGCGATCGCCACGCGCTGTTTCTCCCCGCCCGAAAGCACAGGCGGGCGCACATTGAGCCTCTCGCCGAGTCCGACCCATTTCAACAATTCGATCACGTCATTGCGGTAGGAAACCTCCTCCTTGCCGCGCACGCGCAGCGGCAGGGCAACATTCTCATAGGTCGTCATATGGTCCAGCAGGCGAAAATCCTGGAACACGATTCCGACGCGGCGTCGCAACATCGGCATTTCCCTGTGAGGGATGACGGCAACATCACGCTCGAACAGACGGATGAGACCGCGCGTCGGCTGCAACGCCATCAGCATCAGCCGAAGAAGCGTCGTCTTGCCCGCGCCCGACGGGCCGGTCAGAAACTGGAAGGAGTGTTTCGGTATGTCGAACGTCATGTCCCGCAGGACTTCCGGACCCATCCCGTATCGCAACCCCACATTTTCAAACTGGATCAGTGTCATGGTCAGCGGACAGCCTTCGTTCTATTTCGGCGCCATCATCGCCGATTATGCATAACAGGTGGTGAACAGAGGGCAAAGCCGGCACGCGTCGCCGGCATTATCCACGAAGAAATGCGGCCCGTCCCGCGCCCTTTCCGGCGTTTTGATTGCCGCCCGGTTGCAAAGCCATTAAAACCGGAAGTTCCCGATAGGCAATGAACGCGGCGCCCCGGCGCACCGCAGAAAATGAGGAGCGCCCCTATGCACGTCGTGCGCGGCAAGAATATCGAAGTGCTGTTCTCGACCGAGGACATCGCCAGGCGCAATGAGGAACTCGCCAATGAAATCGCGAGCGGCCCCGCCAGGGACCTGCTCGTCATCGCCATTCTGAAGGGCTCCTTTGTCTTCGCCGCAGACCTGATCCGCGCGTTGCACAAGGTGGGACTGGCACCGGAGGTCGAGTTCATGACGCTTTCGAGCTACGGCACAGGCACCGTCAGCCGCGGCGTGCGCCTGGTCAAGGACATCGACAGTGTCGTGGAGGGCCGAGACGTGCTGCTCGTCGATGACATTCTCGAATCCGGCCGCACGTTGAGATTTGCGCGCAACCTGATGCTGGAGCGCGGCGCATCCAATGTCTCGATCGCCGTGCTGCTCGACAAGCAGAACAAGCGCGAAGAGGTTCTGGAGGCCGACTATGCAGGCTTCCACTGCCCGGACCGCTTCGTCGTCGGCTACGGCATGGACGTCGCCTATGCCTTCCGCGAGCTTCCCTTTGTGGGTGTTATCACCGGTGATGCTTAACCAAGGTTAAATCGCGGTAACAGAGCTTGTTAACTACATAAATTGCCATTTTTCGATGTTTACTTCTCGCTAGGAAAGTTCTGGTGATCTCTACGGCAACAAGGCCCGGAACAACGGGCATGCCGCAAGGGTTTTGAAAAGACAGAAAGAACTGGACAGCGCCATGGCTAGGATTTTGATCACGGAAGACGAAGCATCGCTCAGGGCATTCGTCGCGCGTGCGCTCAGGCTCGACGGGCACGAAACGGTCGAGGCCTCGGACGGCGCGGAGGGGCTGGAACGCCTGGCGGAGAGCAATTACGACCTGCTTCTCTCCGATGTGCGCATGCCGATCATGGACGGCATCGCCCTTGCCCACCAGGCGGCCAGCACCCATCCGGGCATGAAGATCCTGCTGATGACCGGCTTTGCCGAACAGCGCGAACGCGCCGACGACCTGATGGAAAAGATCGTCGACGTGGTGCCGAAGCCCTTCGCCCTGCCGGATATCCGAAAGGCCGTCGCCCGCGCGCTGGCCGCGTAAGTATCTGCCTCGATCATGCCGGGTTGAACGTCCAGGGGCAGCGCATCTCTGCGTCGGCATGACGATCCGGCGGGGTCAATTCCCCGTCTCAGGCTCTAGCAAGCGCTCCAGATAAGGCGGCTCTGAGGGAAGCGGAGCATCCTCGTTCAACCGTTCGCGGATGGCGTCGAGGATTTCGCGGGCGCGCTCCACCGTAAATTCGTCCGGCACCTGAACATCATCGCCAAAATCAAGTCCGTCCGAACCCTGATTGCGGCCAAGCGGATCGCGACCGGTCTGGCTGCCCCAACCGGTCTGGCCGTTCGGGCCCTGCTGGCCTTGTCCCTGGCCCTGCGCCATCATCGAATTCATCATCTGCTGGGCGCCCTGACGCAGGGCCTCCAGCGCATTGCCCTGCCCGTCCAGCGCGCCTTCCCCCTCGCCCTCGCCGAGTGACTCGGCGGCGCCGTCCATCGCCTCTCCGGCGCGGTCGAAACCCTCGGCAGGCGGCATGCCGAGCTCGGAAAGCTTCTGCTGCATCTCTCCGAGCTGTTCTGAAAGCGCCTGCTGGCGCTCGCGAAGCTGGCGCAGCGCCTCGCGCAGTTCCTCCGCCGTCATCTCCTGCGGGGGACGCTCGCCACCATTCTCACCCTGCTGTTCGCCGTCCTGACGCGGCGGCGGGTCGCCCCACTGCTCGCGATCGCGCAGTTGCTGATCGAGTTCGAAGGTCTCGTTCATCAACCGCTGCTGTTCCTGGATCAGTTCCCCGAGCTTGTCGATCTGTTCGCGCATTTCCGAATTCGGCTGCCCGCCCTGCTGAGCCATGGAAGACGGCGGCTGGATATTGTTCATCATCCGCTGCAGTTCGGACAACAGTTGTTGAGCGGCAGCGCGATCGCCGGAGCGGGCAAGGTTTTCGAGCTGGTTCAGGAGGTTGTCGAGATCGCGCTGGCGCAGCGCCTGCTGCGCGCCCTGCTGCATCTCGGACGGCTGCATGCGCTCTGCCATTTCCGACAGATATTCCTGCATCGCCTGGCGCAATTCTTCCATCAACCGGGCGATCTCCGCATCGGAAGCGCCGTCGCGCAGCGCCTCGCTCAAGGCATCCTGCGCCTCTCTGAGACGTCGCTCGGCATCCGACAATGCGCCGTCTTCGATCCCGGTCGCGATCGCCCAGAGATAGTCCGCCGTATCGAGATAGCTCTCCTCGTCATGGGCAAGCAGCATGCGCGTCTGGGCCGATTTGATCAGCAGGAACTGCGTGAGATCGGGTATCGTCTCCTCCGGACGCAGCGTGATCGCTGCGCTGTATTGCAGCGCTTCCGGCATGGCACGGGTATCAAGTGCGAAGATCTGCCGCTGTTCGGCGACGGAACCTGCCAGCAGATTGTAGAAGTTGCGCGCCGGCAGCACCATTTCAAGCGGCGCGCTGCGCGCGACATGGCCGGCTGCGTCTTCCGCGATCAGCGTGATCGTGACCGGCTTGCCCGACAGCGGATGCTCGGTGAGGTTGCGGCTGGTGAATGCCGAATGATCCTCGCTTGAGCGAGACGGCATGTTGAGCGGAAATTCCGGCGGGGGATAAAGCGGCGTCGCATCCGCGTCGACATCGCCGGACGGGGTGATCTCGGCGCGCGCTGCCGTCACACCGTAATCATCGGAGACGGTATATTCCAGCTCCAACGCGCCGTTTGCCGCCGCCTTCGGTCTGCCCTTGAAGGCGATGACCGGCATTTCATCCGGCACGACGCCGATCACCCATTGCCGCCCGGCCGCTTCCAGCAGACCGCTTGATGACAGCGTAAAACTTGCGCCGCGCATCATCGCGCCCTCTTCGGCCTCTTTCGGCGCCTGCGGTGCGTCTGCGTTATCCGGCTGGAAGGAGATCGGAGCATCGGCCCCCTCGCCGGAAAGGCGCACGGTCAGCACCGAGCCTTCGGGAATGTTCTCGACCTGATCGACGCCGTCGGCCTGGAGATAGACCGGCGCCTGACGGGTATAGGGCGGCGGGGAGATCCAGGCATCGAACCGGAGCGCCAGCGCCGTCTCGCTTTCTTCCGCCGGCGGCAGGAAGGCATCGGCAAGCCGGCCAGAGCCCGTCGCCCCGGCATAGAAGAAGGCGACGAACAGCAACAGCGCGGGTACGGCGCGCAGGCCGTACGGATCAACGGCAGAAAAGTCCGCCCGGGCATGGCCGGAGTCGAGACTGCCAAGCTTTTCGGCCATGCGGCGCTGGTGGGCATGCCACAGGGCAAGCGCCTCCGGCGTCTCCCGCGCCGGCCTGTCGCCCGCAACGGAAACGGCCTGATGGGCAAGCCCGTTCTCCCGTTCCAGCCGCCGCTCGGCGTCTGCCCGGGTTGGCATTTTGAACCGCCGCAGCGGCCAGAACCCCGCAAAAAAGCCGCCGACAAGCAGCAGAAGGAGAACGACCCTCAGGGCAAACGGCACCGCGTGAAACAGGCCGAGCCAGGAAAAGGAAAGGTAGAGCGCAAGAGCACAGGCGGGCCAGACGAGGCCCGGGGCCAGGCGTTCAACGACAAGGTTGAAGCGGGCAAAGGCGCGACCGCGGGCAATGCGCCGCATCAGCGCCCTGCCTTGTCTGCCCTGGTCCGGGTCTTGCGTGCCGGTGTCTTGCTGTCGCGCGGTCATGGGTCCCGTTTGTCGCGCCTTTCGGCGGCGGCGTGAGCGATACGAAAACCATAGCACGGTTTATGACGATAGCGAGGAGACGAAGACGAATTTGGAGAAATCCGTCTTCAAGACTTTGCGAGCAGGGTCACATCCAGTCCGGCACGGAATCAAGCCCGATCAGCTCTTCGTAGCTGCCACGCGGGCGGACGACATGGTAGCGGTCGCCGTCAACCAGCACCTCCGGCACCAGAAGGCGGGTATTGTAGGTGCCGGCCTGCACCGCGCCATAGGCGCCGGCCGTCGAGACCGCCAGAAGATCGCCCGGTTCGGGCCGTCCCATCTCGCGCGCAAGCGCCAGATAGTCCCCCGTCTCGCAGACCGGGCCGACGACATCGGCCGTCAGCCGCTTGGCCTTCGGATTCAGCACCACGGGACGGATGGCATGATAGGCGTCGTAAAGCGTCGGGCGGATCAGGTCGTTCATCGCGCCGTCAACGATGACGAAGCTTTTCGCCTCCGCGTCCTTCACATAGATCACTTCGGTGACGAAAATCCCGGCATTCCCGGCGATCATCCGCCCCGGTTCGGCGACGATCCGGCAATCAAGGCCGGCCAGTTCCTCGCGGATGACGGCCGCGTAAGCCGTCGGCTCCGGCGGCGGGTTGTTGTCGAACTGATAGGGAATGCCGAGCCCGCCGCCGACGTCGACATGATCGATCGCATGGCCCTTTGCCCGCAGAGCCGAAACCAGCGTCTTCATCAGCCGGAAGGCATCGCGGAAGGGCGAGAGTTCGGTAATCTGGCTGCCGATATGCATGTCGATCCCGGTGACGCGGATGCCGGGCAGTTCCGCCGCGCGGGCATAGACGGCCTCGGCGCGCGAAAAGGCGATGCCGAACTTGTTTTCCTTCCTGCCCGTCGAAATCTTGGCATGGGTCCTGGCATCCACATCCGGATTGATGCGGAAGGAAACCGGGGCCTCCAGCCCCTTGGCAGCGGCGCGCGCGCTCAAAACCTCAAGTTCCGGCTCGGATTCGACATTGAAGCAGTAGATGCCGGTCTCCAGCGCGAAATCGATTTCCCGCACCGTCTTGCCGACGCCGGAAAACACGATCTTTTCCGGAGCGACGCCAGCGGCCAGCGCGCGGCGCAATTCGCCCTCGGAGACCACGTCCATACCCGCCCCGAGACCGGCCAGAAGCTTCAGGATCGCCTGGTTGGAATTGGCCTTCACGGCATAGCAGACAAGCGCGTCCGAACCGGCAAAGGCCTCGGCGAAGACCTTGTAGTGGCGCGTGAACGTGGCCGTGGAATAGCAATAGAAAGGCGTGCCGACGGCCTCGGCGATTGCCGGAATGGAAACGCCCTCGGCAAAGAGCACGCCGTCGCGATATTCGAAATGGTTCACGAGAAAGGACCCGCCTAGTTGAGAAGGGAATCGAGGAAGAAGGGTTCGCCATCGACGGCCGCATCCGGCCCGGCATTGATGACATTGTCGCCGGAGCCATCAAGGATGACCGGTTTGTCGTTCGGCGCGATGCGGATGGCAGGCGTATTGGCATTTTTCGCCTCGCGCTCGGCCTGTTTCGGCGTTGCCGGCGGCACTTCCAGCGGGCCACGCCGCCCGCAAGCGGTCAACACCAGTGCGCTCGCCAATAATGCCGCAACGGCGATCCTGTCTTTTCTCATGGCACTTTCCACCGCAAGCCTGAACAAACCCGATGCCTCTCCTGATAGCCGATCAGGCGAGGCTTGTGCACCCTCAAACGCGCGAATTCAAACGCGCTCGCGCCACCAGGCGATCTGTTTTCTCACCTCGTCCGGCGCCGTGCCGCCGAAGCTCTTGCGGCTGGCCACCGAGGCCTCGACCGTCAGCACATCGAATATGCCGGCCGTAATCGCCGGGTTAATCTCCTGAAGCTCTTCAAGAGACAGTCCGGCAAGGTCACAGCCCTTTTTCTCGGCGAGCGCCACCGCATGACCGGTCGCGTGATGGGCATCGCGGAAGGGCAGCCCCGCCTCGCGCACCAGCCAGTCGGCGAGGTCGGTCGCGGTGGAGAAACCGGAGCCTGCGGCAGCCTTCATCGCGGCCACATTGATGGTCAGGTCGCCGATCATGCCGGTCATGGCGGCAATCGCCAGATCGAGGCTTTTCGCGGCGTCGAAGACCTGTTCCTTGTCTTCCTGCATATCCTTGGAATAGGCGAGCGGCAGGCCCTTCATCACCGTCAGAAGTGCGACCAGCGCGCCGTTGACGCGACCGGTCTTGGCGCGCACCAGTTCGGCGGCATCCGGGTTCTTCTTCTGCGGCATGATCGAGGAGCCGGTGGAGAAACTATCCGACAGCCGGACGAAATTGAACTGCGGCGTCGACCAGATGACGATCTCTTCGGCGAGGCGCGAAAGATGCGTCGAGCAAATGGCAGCGACCGACAGAAACTCCAGCGCAAAATCGCGATCCGATACCGTGTCGATCGAGTTGCGCGTCGGACCGCCGGAAAAGCCGAGCGCTTCGGCCGTCATGTGGCGATCGATGGCAAAGCCCGTGCCGGCCAGCGCCGCAGCGCCGAGCGGGCTTTCGTCCAGATGTTCGATCGCGTGGCGCACGCGCTTGCGGTCGCGGCCAAACATTTCGACATAGGCCATGCAATGATGACCGAAAGTGACGGGCTGGGCGGTCTGCAAATGGGTAAAGCCCGGCATCACCGTTTCGGCATGTTCCTCGGCACGCATCAGGAACACGCCGATCAGGCGCGTCAGCGCCGCTTCCGTCTTGATCAGTTCCTTCTTCACCCACAGACGAAAATCGAGCGCCACCTGATCATTGCGCGAGCGCGCCGTGTGCAGTCGTCCGGCGGCGGCGCCGATCAGTTCGCGCAGGCGCGATTCGATATTCATGTGAATATCTTCGAGCTGGCGCGAGAAGGTGAAACGTCCCTCCTCGATCTCACGACGAATTGTTGAAAGCCCCTCCAGAATTGAGGCCTTGTCCTCTTCCGAAATGATGCCCTTTTCGGCAAGCATGGTGGCATGCGCAATCGAGCCGTCGATATCCTCGTTATAGAGAGCCTTGTCGAAATCGATGGAGGCATTTATCTCCTCCATGATCGCGTCGGGGCCGGAGGCGAAACGCCCGCCCCACATTGTGTTCGAGGTGCTGTTGTCGGAAGCCATGACGTGCCTATCTGGAGAGTGACATGACGAAGAAGAGCCGCAAGAGCCCCATCTCCGCCAGACTTGTTCTTATCGCGCTTGTTGCCGGGCTCATCGCCGGCGCTGTGGCGGTATACGTGAAAAATACGTTCACTGGCAATGGCGCGGGTGAACTGGCGACGGCAGGCCAGTGTGAAATGGCGGTTGAGACCGCAGCCAAGCTCAAACCGCTGTCAAAAGGCGAGGTCGCGGCCTTCATTCCCGCCGAAGAACCACGCCCGATGCAGAACCTCGCCTTCAATTCCGACGCCGGAGAGACATCGCTCTCCGCCTTCAAGGGCAAGACTGTGCTGATGAACCTCTGGGCCACATGGTGCGTGCCCTGCCGCGAGGAAATGCCGGCGCTCGATGAGCTCGAAGCCGAAATGGGCAGCGACGGTTTCGAGGTCGTCGCCGTCAACATCGACACGGGCTCGGATGAAAAGCCGAAGAAATTTCTTGACGAGATCGGCATCTCGTCACTGGCCTTCTACCGCGACGGAACCATGGGCGTGTTCAACACGCTGAAAAAGGACGGCCTCGCCTTCGGCCTGCCCTCCACCCTCCTGATCGACGAGAACGGCTGTCTGCTCGGCTCCATGAACGGCCCGGCCGAATGGGCAAGCGACGATGCCAAGGCGCTGGTGAGGGCGTCGCTCGCAAGGTGACGCCGATTAAAACCCGATCGCCCGCAGCAGCAGGAAACAGCCGGCGGACAGAAGCGCAGCCGCCGGTACCGTAATCACCCAGGCGGCGATGATCGTCATGAAATGCGAGCGCCGCACGAGCTTGCGGCGCGCGCGCTCCTGGCCGGGAATGCGGCGGGCCACCGGCCGCTCCATCTCGACGCGCCGGGCGCGGCGTTCCATGTACCATTCGCGGAAGAAGCCGACGCCGAAGACGCCGCCGACGGCGATATGGGTGGAGCTCACCGGCAGGCCGAGCCATGAGGCGGCGATCACAGTCACGGCAGCCGACAGCGCGACGCAATAGGCGCGCATCGGGTTGAGCTTGGTGATCTGGCTGCCGACCATGCCGATCAGCTTCGGTCCGAACAGCACGAGGCCGAAGGAGATGCCGAGCGCGCCGATCATCATCACCCAGAGCGGGATGGCGACCTCGCCGGCGACTGCAGAAGACTTCTGCACATAGGCGATCGCCGCCAGCGGGCCGACGGCATTGGCCACGTCGTTGGCGCCATGGGCGAAGGACAGAAGCGCTGCCGAGACCACCAGCGGCAGGCGGAACAGCGACTTCAGCGAGCGGTTGCGGTTTTCCAGCCCCGCCGCCTGCCGCCGGATGAACGGCACCGACAGGAGCCACATGGCGATCCCGGCGACAAGGCCGATCAGAAGCGCCGTGCCGAGATCGATGGAAATGACCTTCTTCAGGCCCTTCATTGCCAGATAGGCGGCAAAGGCGGCGCTCATCACCCCGATCAGCACAGGCACCCAGACCCGCGCGGCGGCAATCTTGTCCTCGACATAGATCACCCGCCACTTGATGAAGGCGAGCATGGCCGCCGCAATAACGCCGCCAAGCAGCGGCGAGATCACCCAGCTTGCCGCGATCGCCCCCATGGTCGGCCAGTTCACCGTTGCCAGTCCCGCCGCCATGATGCCGGCGCCCATGACGCCGCCGACCATGGAATGGGTGGTTGAGACCGGCGCGCCGATCCATGTCGCAAGATTGACCCAGACCGAGGCCGCCAGAAGGGCCGCCATCATCGCCCGCACGAACACAGCCGTGCTGGCAAGGGCCGAGGGATCGATAATGCCCTTGGAGATGGTGGAGACCACGTCGCCGCCGGCCAGCAGCGCGCCGGCGCTTTCACAAACAGCGGCAATGGCGATGGCGCCGAGCAGCGACAGCGCCTTGGCGCCGACGGCCGGCCCCATATTGTTGGCGACGTCATTGGCGCCGATATTGAGCGCCATATAGGCGCCGAAGGCCGCTGCCACGACCACCGCCAGGCTCTGCGGCTCGCCGCCGGTAAAGATCGCCGCTGCCACCACGGTCAGCGTCACGAAAACGAGGCTGACGCCGACGCCCACCAGCGGGCGGGCGGTATACATGGTGGCCTCTTCCAGACGCGTCAGACGATTGAGGTCCTTGTCGAGCGTCTTCCAGTGCGGCGTGGCATCATCAGTCACTGTGCATGTCCTTGCAGTCCAAAGGTCCTTCCGGACGGTCCCACGCCGGTTAGCCGCGCCGCGCCGCGCCGATGCGCTTCGGGAAATCCTTCAGGATCGTCTTGAGCTCCGGTTCCTGCACGGCGCGGGCCGCGTCTTCAGGCGTCATCCAGGCGCGCTTGCGCTCGTCCATCTCCGGAAAGCTGTCGAGAAGCGTCTCGACCCGCACCGCATAAACATGGACGTCGGTCGTCACCGGCAATTCGCCGCCGACAATCTTCTTGTAGCGATAGCGCCCGAGCCAGCGGTGGTCCCTGTCTGCGGGTTTCACCCCGGCCTCTTCCCAGGCTTCCTGCAGCGCCGTGCCGGCGCCGTCGGTGCCTGTGACCGGCCAGCCCTTGGGGATGATCCAGCGCCTCGTCGTGCGCGAGGTGATGAGCAGAACCTGCGGGCCGTCTACTCCTTCGCGGTGGCAAAGGGCTGCGATCTGCACGCGCGCGGGCCGACCCAGAAGGGGGGCGAGGTAATTATTCCAGAAACGGGAAAGCATTCATAAAACCGTCATAAAGCGGAAAAGTGGGGCTTGTTTAGTGAAAAAAGCGTCGATACTCAAGTCGCAATTGAGGTGTGGACTGCGGCGCGGCGCGTTCTGCAGGCCAGTCTTGACTGACGAAAAGCCGTTCAGCCAAGCCGCCTCTCGAGCTTGTCGATCACCGCCTTGGCGAGCGTCTGCGGCTTGACGGCCAGCGCCGGCTCTTCCTGCCCCAGCCGTTCGGCCATGTCCTTCAAGCCGAAAGCGGCGGCCGACTTCAGCTCCTTCAGTTCGTCCCAGGTGACGGGGGTGGCCACAGGGGCGCCGGGCCGGGCGCGGACGGAATAGGGCAGGATCGCGGTCGCCCCGCGTTCGTTGCGCAGCCAGTCGATGAAGATCTTCCCCTTGCGCTTGTCCTTCGTCATGGTGGCAGTGAAGCGATCCGGCTCCCGCTCCGCCATCAGGTGGGCGAGCGTCTTGGCGAAGGATTTGAGCGTCTCCCAGCCAACGGTGCGCCGAAGCGGCACGACAACGTGGATGCCCTTGCCGCCGGTCGCCATCGCATAGGCCTCAAGCCCGATATCTTTCAGCAGGGCCTTCAGGTCGAAAGCCGCCTGCTTCGTTTCGGCAAAGCCAAGCTTCTCGTCGGGATCGAGATCGAACACCATCCGGTCAGGTCGTTCCAGCCGGTCGGCGCGCGCCGCCCAGCCGTGAAACTCAATCGTGCCCATCTGGGCGGCGGCGACATAGCCTTCCGCGCCCGAAGCATAGAGATATTCTCCCGTCTCTCCGTCCTTTTCCGCAATGTCGATCCGGGTCAGCTCATCGGGAAAGCCCTTGCCAGCGTGTTTCTGGAAAAAGCACTCCCCCTCGATGCCGGCGGGGCAGCGCAGCAGCGAAATCGGGCGTTCGCCGCAGATTTCGACCATGCGTTCGCCGACGAGACCATAATGCCGGGCGATATCGAGCTTGCTCACCCCGGCCTTCGCAAAGAGTTCGCGGTCCGGATGGGTTATCGTGATGCCTTCGACCTTGACGTCGCTGCGCGTCTCGTTTTCCGGTGTCACCTCTTCCGCCTCCTTGTCGCCGCGCAGGCCGAGATAAGCGCCGTGGCGCACATGCCCTTCGGCGGTCAGCTCCGCGAACTCGATTTCCGCCACAAGTTTCGGCGTAACCCAGGCAGCATCCCGCGCGATCGCCCCCGGCACATCTTCGAAAGGAGCGGTCTTGCGGGAAAGGCTCTTCAGCTTGCCGCCCAACCGGTCGAGTTCATTCGCCGAAAACCCTGTCCCGGCGCGGCCACGATAGCACAGACGTCCGTCATCCGCATATTGTCCGAGCAACAGCGAGGCGAAGGCGCGGCCTCTTTTCGAAGAGGGCGAATAGCCGCCGATGACGAACTCCTGCCGCTTGCCGCACTTGACCTTGCGCCAGCTTTTCGTGCGGCTGTGGCGATAGGGCGCATCGGCCTTCTTGGAGACGATGCCCTCGCCGCCGGCCTTGCAGATCTTCTCGAGAATGTCGCCGCCATTGCCCTCGACCCAGGCCGAAACCCGCACCTTGCCCTCTTCGAGGTCAAGCGGCGCAAGCGCCTCCTCCAGCGCCGCCTTGCGCTCAAGAAGCGGCCGGTCGGTAAGCGTCCTGCCATTGCGCTCAAGGATGTCGAACACATAATAGAGGAGCGGCGCACCATCATGAAGCGCCGCCTGCAACGCGGAAAAGGCCGAGCCGTTTTTGGGAACATCGGCCGCCATGATCTCGCCGTCCAGCAACAGGCTCTCGCCTTCCAGCGCGTCAAAGGCATCGGCAAGCGCCTGGTATTTGTCGGTCCAGTCCTGGCCCGAGCGGGTGAAGAAGCGCGGCCCGCCCTTGCCCACGGCGGCTATGCAGCGATAGCCGTCAAATTTGGTTTCGTGGATCCAGCTTTCGCCTTCCGGCACCGCGTCGTAGAGCGTGGCCAGTTGGGGCTTCCTGAATTTCGGCATTTTCCCGCCGGAAGATCCTGACTTCGACCCGGTCCTTTTCGGCTTCCCATCCTGTTCGATCGCGTCGAGCAAGCGCCCGGTCTTGACGCTGGTCTCAAAGGTGCCCGTCAGATGATCGGCCTCGTCGCCGGCCATGCCGTCGCGCTCCTTGATCAGCAGCCAGTTCTCGCGCCTTTCGCTCTTCCTGCCGCGCATGCGCACCAGCGCCCAGCCGCCGTTCATGCGTTCGCCCTTGAGGCGGAATTTCAGTTTGCCCTCGGAAAGCCCCTGTTCGGGGTCCCCAACCGGTTCCCATGTGCCGCGATCCCAGACCATGACCGTGCCGCCGCCATACTGGTCCTTCGGGATCGTGCCTTCGAAGCCGGCATAGTCGAGCGGATGGTCCTCGGTGCGCACCGCCAGCCGCTTTTCCCGCGGATCGTCGCTCGGTCCGCGCGTCACCGCCCAGCTCAGGAGCGTGCCGTCCCATTCCAGCCGAAAGTCATAGTGAAGTCGGGAGGCATCGTGTTTCTGCACCACGAAGGAAAGCTTGTCCTTGCGGCTTTTCCTGCGGGTTCCGCGCCCAGGCTCCCCGGTTCGCGAAAAATCGCGGCGCGTCACGTATTCTGCAAGTCTGTCGACCTCGACCATGTCATGATGCCTTTTTTGCGCGTGCCGGTTTTCGGCTTGGCTTTGCCCTTCGCTCCGGATGAGGATTTTCCGCCGCCGGTTTTCGTTCCCTCAAGGCTCTTCTTCAAGGCGCCCATCAGGTCCACCACGTTTTCGCCGCTGCCGCCGCCGTCGTCGTGATCTGCCTTTGCGCGCGGCGTGCGGCGGTTCTTCTGCTTCTTCGCGAGCAGATCCTCCAGCGCCTCGCGGTAATGATCCCGGAAATCCTCCGGGCTGAAAGCGGCGGTCTTCTTATCGATCAGCGAGGTTGCCACATCGAGAAGCTCGTCGTCGCTCGCCTCGTCCTCGATCGCGCTGAACAGCGGATCGGCATTGCGGATTTCGTCGGCATAATGCAGCGTCTCGAGCAGAAGTCCGTCGCCGCAGGGACGGACGGCTGCCAGATATTCCTTGCCGCGCATGGTCAGTTGCCCAAGCGCCGTCTTTTCCGAGCGCCGCAGCGCATCGCGGATCACGCGATAGGCATCTTCCGCCAGTTCGTCGGCCGGAACGATGTAGTAAGGCTTGTCGAAATAGATCGGCGGAATCTCGCAGGTGCGGACGAACTGGACGAGTTCGAAGGTCTTTTTCGTCTCGAGCCTGATTGCATCGATCTCTTCGGGGTCAATCAGCACATATTCACCGTCCTGCTCATATCCCTTGACGATATCGTCCGGATCGACAGGCCCCACACCTTCGGCCACCTTCTCGTAGCGGATGCGCTTTCCGGTCGGCTCGTGAATCTGGCGGAAGGACACATTGGCCGAGCGTCGCGTGGCGGAGTGAAGCTCCACCGCGATCGACACCAGCGAAAGTCGCATCTGCCCTTTCCATATTGCCCGTGATGCCATGCCAGTCTCCCCAGCTCTTTGGCGATTCAACGGCCAGGCCGCGGCAATGTTCCCGGCAGCGAGACGACGGTGCTGCGCGCCGGTTTGCTTCTGATGCGCAGGGCCTATGTGAAAGCGGCGGGTTGCCGGAGACCGACGCGTCCGGCTCAGCCCCTGCAGCGGCAATAACGGGTGCTCGCGGCGCGAGACGCGCGGCTCAAACAGCGCATCACCGGCATCAATCACCGCCGTCCAGCCATATTTTGCAGCGCAAACCTTGCCCTCCAGCACCCAAATCCGTATTGACTGTCGTCAATGAACCCCGGACCCGGTGAAAACCCGGGTGGCTCTTCCGGCCGCCGATCCGCCGGACAACCATTGAAACTGTTTTACGATCCTCCCGGCCGCCTCTGTCTGCCGGCCGCAAACAGATTTTCAGGGACCATTGATGAACCCCAGACATTTCTCACTCTCCCAGTACCGGCAGGAGTGGTTCGGCAATGTGCGCGCCGACACGCTTTCCGGCCTTGTCGTCGCCATGGCGCTCATTCCCGAAGCCATTGCCTTTTCCATCATCGCCGGCGTCGACCCCAAGGTCGGCCTGTTCGCGTCTTTCTCGATCGCCGTCATCATCGCCTTTGTCGGCGGCCGGCCCGGGATGATTTCCGCCGCGACGGCGGCAACGGCCGTGCTGATGACCCCGCTGGTCGCCGGCCACGGGCTGGAATATCTGCTGGCGGCCACCGTGCTGGCCGGCGTCATTCAGGTTGTTTTCGGCCTCTTGAAACTCGGCGCCCTCATGCGTTTCGTCTCGCGCTCGGTGATGACCGGTTTTGTCAACGCGCTGGCGATCCTGATCTTCATGGCGCAATTGCCGGAACTGACGGACGTGACCTTCATGACCTATGTGCTGGTCGCAGGCGCGCTGGCGATCATCTACCTCCTGCCGCGCGTCACCAATGCCGTCCCCTCCCCGCTCGTCGCCATCGTCGTCATCACCGTGTTGACCATGATCTTCCAGTTCGACGTGCGCAATGTCGGCGACATGGGCGAACTGCCGGATGCTTTTCCGGTCTTCCATCTGCCGATGGTGCCGCTGACGCTTGAAACGCTGATGATCATCCTGCCCTATTCGCTGGCGGTGGCCGTCGTTGGCCTCCTGGAAAGCCTGATGACGGCGCAGCTGATCGACGATCTGACGGATACACGCTCCAACCGCAACCAGGAATGCGCCGGCCAGGGCATCGCCAATTTCTGCACCGGCTTCATCGGCGGCATGGCCGGCTGCGCCATGATCGGCCAGTCGATGATCAACGTGAAATCCGGCGGGCGCGGACGGTTTTCGACCTTCATTGCCGGCGTCGTTCTTCTCATCCTCGTCGTCGTGCTGGACCAGTGGGTGCGCCAGATCCCGATGCCGGCGCTCGTCGCCGTGATGATCATGGTTTCGATCGGCACCTTCTCCTGGTCATCGATCAAGAACCTGAAGGACCACCCGCGCTCTTCGTCCGTCGTCATGATCTCGGTCGTCGCCGTCGTCGTCGCCACGCACAATCTCGCGATCGGGGTGCTGGTCGGCGTGCTTCTCTCCGGTATTTTCTTCGCCTGGAAGATCGCCCAGCTCTTCGGCGTGCGCTCCGAGCTTTCCGAGGACGGAACAGCGCGGACCTATCATGTCGAAGGCCAGCTCTTTTTCGCCTCGGTGGAGGATTTCAACGCCGCCTTCGATTTCCGCGAAGCGCTGGAGAAGGTCGTCATCGATGTCTCGCGCGCCCACATTTGGGATATATCAAGCGTCGGAGCGCTCGATATGGTAGTGATGAAATTCAGGCGCGAGGGCGCCGAGGTCGAGATCGTCGGCCTCAATGAGGCGAGCGCGACCATTGTCGACCGGCTTGCCGTACACGACAAGCCCGACGCGCTCGAAGACTTCATGAAAGAGGGGCATTAGGGAGATCAATCATGGATAAGTTGACAGCCTTTATCGATAGTTCGAACTATGCCGAAAGCGTATGCGATCACGCTGCCTGGATTGCCGGCCAGCTCGGCCTTTCCGTGGAGCTCGTTCATGTGCTGGAGCGCAAGCAAGGCCATCATGCGCCGGCCGACCTTTCCGGCTCCATCGGCCTTGGCGCCCGCACCGCGCTGCTTGAGGAACTCGCGGAACTCGATGCCCAGAACGCCAAGGTGGCGCAGAAACGCGGACGCCTGCTGCTCGAAGGCGCGCTCGAGCGGCTCGCTGCCGAGGGCGTAACCGAGGTCAAGACCCGGCTGCGCAACGGCGATTTCGTCGAGGCGGTCGAAGATGTCGGTGCGGATTCCCGCGTGATCGTCATCGGCAAGCGCGGCGAAGGGGCGGATTTTGCATCCGGTCATCTCGGCTCCAACCTGGAGCGCGCCGTCCGGTCCGCAAAGCAGCCGGTTTTCGTCGCCGCCCGCGCCTTCAAACCGATCCACAAGGTTCTGGTCGCCTATGACGGCGGCCCGAGCGCCGACAAGGCGGTGGAGCGCGTGATCGGCAGCCGCATCCTCAAGGAAACGGACGCGACGCTTCTGACCGTCTGCAAGGAAGGCGATCCCATGGCCGGGAAGGCCGGGACCGCGCTGAAGCGGTTGCAGGATGCGGGCGTGACGGCGAAGCTCGTCATGCGCCCGGGCCATGCGGAAAAGGTCATCGAGGATGTGACGGCCGAGATTGGCGCCGACCTTCTGGTCATGGGCGCCTACGGGCATTCGCGAATCCGCGCGCTCGTCATCGGTTCGACCACAACGGCGGTCTTGCGCGCCTGCAAGATTCCCGTCTTCCTGGTGCGCTGACGCGCAGATCGCCATATATCGCCGACACGAAAAACCCTCCGGAACGCACGCTCCGGAGGGTACTTTTCTTTCGCGGTCGCTGGTGACCGGTCGCGCGAAGCGAAATCAGGCGGCGCTGAGGTTTTCAGCGGCGCTCTTGCCGGTGCGGCGATCGGCGACGACTTCGAAGTTGACCTTCTGGCCTTCGGCCAGGGTGGTCATGCCGGAGCGCTCAACGGCAGAAATGTGAACGAAAACGTCCTTGCCGCCGTCTTCCGGTTCGATAAAGCCGTAGCCCTTGGTGGAGTTGAAGAATTTTACAGTGCCGACGCTCATAACGATTTCCTTTCAAATCGTGCGTTCCAAGATCACATGATATCCATCATGCAGTGTCGTTCGATTTTGATAGGAAGACCGTTTCCAGCACTTTCGCGCAGACGTAACTTAGCAAACCAATTCGATGGGACTTTTGTTACGCGACAATCATGACCGGAGCAAGACGCTAAATTTTTATTTTTCGGTACGGTTCCCGCCGCGTATTGCATCGCCGCCGGCGTTTGTCGCGACGGAGCCCGGACAAAAAAAGCCCTCCGTCCGGGAGGAAGGACAGAGGGCGATGCGGATTTTTCGCGTTGAGGCGGGGCCTTCATACCCTCGCGTCACCGACTTCTTTCGGGGTCTGCCGGCTGCCTCGCTCCTGCGAAGCGGCGGACCCGCGCGCGGCTTCTTACTTTGCAGCCTTGCGGGCAACCCGGCGGATGTCCTCGCGGTTGATGCCGAGATCGGCCAGTTCGCGGTTGTTCATGCGGTTCAGTTCGCTGACCGTCTGACGATACTTCATCCAGTTGTTGAAGCTATGTGCCATGCTCATATCATATCTCCCTTCGCTTGAAGGTCTCGGCGCCGCATCCGCGCGACGCATCTCTGTTCCTGACAGTGCGAGATATAGAGGCTTGCACCGCTGTGAGGCAGAGGGTTTGCGTCAACAGTCCTATGCATTCAATGCAAAGCTTGAAACGTCCGCCTCAAATTTGACCAGAAAACCGGCACTGCAGCCGGCGGCGTTCATCGACTGGCGACAGCGCAAAAAAATAGCGCTCACCGGGGGAGGAGGATCCGGTGAGCGCCATTTGATGTGGCCGGTGACTGGGAGGAGGAGGAGTATCACCGACCTATCGAAGGGCATTTTGGGAGGAGGAGGAGAATGCCCTTCGAATTCCTGTAATTCTTATGCTGCGCCTAGAATGCGGCCCGGCGTGCGATGCGGCGGATATCTTCGCGATTGATGCCGAGGTCGGACAGTTCGCGGGTCGACATGCGATCCAGTTCACTCACGGTGCGGCGGTATTTCATCCAGTTGTTGAAGCTGCGGGTCACGTTCATGTGTCTATCTCTTCGGTCGGGCGTCGTTTCTGAGGGACGCTCATCATCCTGTGTTGACCCTGATATAATCGTTTCAGTCCGATTGAGGCAGACCTTTTTGAGCAATGCCCCTATGCAAAAAACGCAAGGCTTGCGCAGCACATGCCGCCGTGCCGTCTGCCCGCGAGAGCAGGTCCCCGAAGGCGGGTCCGGGCGGGACCACCGAACGGCCCCGCCTTCGCTGCAGTGTCTGCAACGCCTACCGCGGCGACGCCAGCGCCCGGGCAATGCCGCGCACTTCCGAAAGGCCGCGCAGGCGGCCGATCAGCGGATAGCCCGGATTGGTCTTGCGCGACTGATCGTCGAGGATGGCGTGCCCGTGGTCCGGCCGGAAGGGAAGCTGGACGCCCCTGGCCTTCTCGACGTCGAGTGCCGCCCTGACCACGGCGACCATATCGACATCGCCTTCAAGATGCGGTGCCTCGTGGAAGCTCAAACCGTCTTCCTCGCGCTTGGTGGCCCGCAGGTGCAGGAAATGCACTCGCTCGCCGTGCCTTTTCAGCATCGCCGGCAGGTCGTTGTCCGCCCGCACGCCGTAGGAGCCGGTGCAGAAGGTAAAGCCATTGGCAAGGCTCGGCACGCGTGCGGCGATCCGGTCCATGTCCTCAACGGTGGAAACGACGCGGGGCAGGCCGAAGAGCGGACGCGGAGGATCGTCGGGATGGATCGCCATCACGGCGCCCGCGTCTTCCGCCATCGGCACCACGATTTCGAGAAAGCGGGAGAGCTGTTCGGCGAGCGCTTCGGCATCGATCGCATCGTAGCGGGCAAGCTGGGCGCGGAAATCGTCCAGCGAATAGCTTTCCTCCGCGCCCGGAAGGCCGGCCAGCACGGTGCCCGTGAGCTTGGCGATGGCATCTTCGGAAAGCGCCTTGAAACGGGCCTCGGCCTTTTCAATCACGTCTGCGGGATAATCGGCTTCCGCACCCTTGCGACGCAGAATGAAAAGGTCGAAGGCCACATAGAGCAGATAGTCGAACCGCAGCGCCAGCGCGCCGTCATCCAGCGGATAGGTCAGGTCCGTGCGCGTCCAGTCCAGCACGGGCATGAAATTGTAGCAGATCGTCTTCACGCCCTCGCGCGCAAGGTTTTGCGCGGAACGGCCCCAGGTCTCGGCCAGCTTCTCCCATCCGGGTTCGGCCGTCTTGATCTTCTCGTGAACGGGAATGCTCTCGACCACGGACCAGGTGAGACCGGCTGCGGCAATCATGTCGCGCCGCTCGGCGATCTTGTCGCGCTCCCACTCGACGCCGTTCGGCAGCTCGTGCAGCGCGGTGACAATATCGGTCGCGCCCGTCTGGCGCACCTCGGCCAGGGAAATCGGATCATTGGGTCCGAACCAGCGCCAGCTTTCCTTCATCGTATTCTCCTGTCATTTTCAAAAGCAGTCCGGGAACGCCGCGTGCGGGGAAGCCGGAGGCGCGCGTTCCTGACGGCCAGAACTGTTGATTGGGACGCCTTTCGGCACCGGAGGCAACTAACCCACGATCCGTCCCAGTTCGTGCGAGCCGAACACGTAGCCGTCGAAAGCCGGGTCATCGACATCCGAGAGCTCCATCAGGGTCTCCCGCACATTCTGAAGATGGGTCCACATCGCCTGGCGTGCGCGCGCCGCATCCTTTTTCTGCAGCGCCTGCAGAATCTCCTGATGGTCCTGAAGCCAGCGGCGGCGATAATCCGTGTCGAACACGCGGGTATGAAGCTGCGCCCACATGCGGCTCTTCTTGCGCTTGCCCCAAAGTTCATCGAGAAGATCGACGAGCACCGCATTCTGCGTGGCAACGGCGATCAGCCGGTGGAAGAGCTCGTCCGCCTCATAGCCGTCATCGGTCCCCTTCTCGATCGCCTCGCGCTCCATGTCGAGCGCCTCGCGCATCCTGCGGATATCGGCCATGGAGACCATTTCCGCGGCAAAGGCGGCAATGGTCGATTCCAGAAGCTGACGGGCCTGCAACAGTTCGAACGGGCCGAAATCATCCGGCAGGTCCTCCAGCCGCGGTTCATTCTGCTCGATACCCTGCGGCGGCGTCGCCAGATAGATGCCGGACCCTTTGCGCACGTCGACCAGGCCTTCGAGCTCCAGCGTGATCACGGCCTCGCGCACCAGAGAGCGGCTGACGCCCAGCTCCTCGGCCATCTGACGTTCCGTCTTCAGGCGATCGCCCGGCTTGTAATCAGAATGCGCGATCAGGTCGCGAATTTCAGCGGCCACCTCCTGATAGCGACGTTTTACTGTTTCTCCCATTCTTCAACCTCCTCTGCGGCGACCGCCCGATAGAACTCCTGCAGCACAGCGAAGGATTTTTTCCTGGTGACCTTGTCTGCAGCAACCAGACCCTTTCTGTTGAAGCCGCGCTGGAAGATGCCCTGCCGGCGTTCCGTCCTGAAATCATAGAGAATCCAGGGCGACATGCCCTTCACGAAATCAAGGTCTCGCAGCGTGCTGATCTGTCTTTCGTAGACTTCCGCCTGGTAGTCCTCTGAAAAGAGTCCCGCTTTCGGCCCTTTCTCGGTGATATCCGCATCGGCGCCGGTCTCGGAGATGACGACGGGCCGGTCGGGCCGGGAATTGGCCAGGATTTTCGGCAGTTCGGAGAAATCCTCGTCATACCAGCCGTAATATTCATTGATACCGATGATATCGAGATGAGCGGCAAGCCGGTCCTCGATCTTCAGCTTCGCATGATTGACGAGGCAGGCGGCCGCGATCAGCCGGGTCGGGTCCTCCGCGCGCGCCGTTTCGGCAAGGCCTTTCATAAAGGCCAGCCGCGCATCGGTATCGGCGTTTTCGTTGCCCACGGACCAGATCACGACACTGGCGCGGTTGCGGTCGCGGCGGATGAGTTCCATGAGCTGGTTCCGCGCATCCCGCTCGGTTGCCGGATTGGCGAAATCGATCGCCCAGTAGACCGGGATCTCCGCCCAGACCAGAAGGCCGGCCTCATCGGCCAGCTCCACCGCGCGCTCGTGATGGGGATAATGCGCAAGCCGCACGAAATTGCAGCCCATTTCTTTCGCATCGGCATAGCGCCGGCGCAGGTCGTCTTCGGTGACGACCTTTCCAAGTTTCGCATCGTCCTCATGCACCGAGATGCCGCGCAGCCAGAGCGGCTTGCCGTTCAGCAGGAGTTCGCGGCCCTTGCGGACAATCGTACGAAAGCCGACGCGATCATTCACCCGATCTTGGCCCGCCATAACGGTCACGTCGTAAAGCTTTGGCTTATCCGGCGACCAGAGGATCGGCCCGGCCTCGATGACGCTCTCGCCCTTGCCGTCCGTCAGAGGAATATTTTCCTTAATGCCCAGCTCGGGTATGGAGACCGTTGCCGTGTCGGCGCCTTCCGCCTCGACGTGAACCCGCAGCGCGTTGTTGCGGCTTTCCGGATCGAGATAGATGAAGAAGTCGCGGATCAGGCTTTCCGGCGTCTCGACCAGCGAGACCTCCCGGTAGACGCCGCCGTAATTGAACCAGTCGGTATTGCGCATCGGCACGCGATCCGTGGTACGCACATTGTTGACGCAGAGCATCAGCCAGTTGCGGCCATCCTTCAACTGATCGGTCAGTTCGGCGAAGAAGGGCGTCGAGCCGCCATAGTGATTGCCAATGAATGCGCCGTTCAGAAACACCTTGCAGTCATACTGCGCCGCTCCGACGCGCAGAAAGGTGCGCTTGCCGGGCTTCGGCGAAAAATCAACGGCGCGCGTGTACCAGGCGCTGCCTTCGAAAAAATACCATTTCTCCTTCAGCATCTGCCAGCAGGAGGGCACGGGCACGGTCTCGCCCATATAGGGGTCGTAGTCCCAGGGCTCGTCGCGGTCCTCCGGCGCGGCCGGCTCCATGGCAAACCATTTCTGGCGCAGGCCTGTGTCCAGGAGGTCGACACAGAAATTCCAGTCGCCATTGAGCGAGACCTGCTCGCGGTCGCCCATGAAGATCATCGTGGTGTGGTTGAGGTTCTGCGGATTGAAGGGACGGTCATAGTCCTCGTCATGCAGCGCCTGCAGCGCATTTTCCGCCAGTTCTGATCGCTCGAGCATGGTGAACCTCCACCGGTACCTGTCAAATTGCCTGAACCGGCCGGCCACCCGGGGCGGCCGACCAATTTGTCAAACGACTTAGTTGTCGCTGTAGTTGGCGCCTTCAGCCTGGATACGGTCGACCAGGTCGGCGACAGCCGGAGAGCTGCCCTTGACTTCGTCATACATCGGCTGAACGGCCTCGATGAAGGGCGCCTTGTCGACGGTGTTGACCGTCACGCCCATTTCCTCAATCTCGCCCATCGTCTTGGAAACGATCGCGTCCCACTGCTCGCGGTGGAACTGCATGGCCTCGCCGGCGGCCTCGCGGAAGGCGGCCTTGTCGTCATCGGACATGGAATCCCAGGCGCAGTTCGAGATCACCACGACCGAGGGGATCATGGTGTGTTCGTCGAGCGAGAAATAGTCCGCCACTTCGCCGTGACGCACGGTGGTGAGCGCGGTCGGGTTGTTTTCCGCGCCGTCGACCACGCCCTGCTGCAGGGCGCTGTAAAGTTCGCCATAGGCGAGCGGCGTCGGGCTGCCGCCGAGAAGCTCGACCATGCGGATCGCCGAGGGGCTCGGCTGAACGCGGATCTTCATGCCCTGGAGGTCGGCCGGGGTGTTGATCGGCTTGTTGCCGTAGAATGAGCGCGCGCCTTCGATCAGGAAGGCGATGCCCTGAAAGCCCTTGTCATGGGACGCATCCAGGATTTCCTGGCCGATCTCGCCGGTCAGCACATCAAACTGATGGTCTTCGCTGAGGAAGAGATAGGGCAGGTTCAGCGCCGAATAGGTCGGTTCGAAGGCTTCGAGTTCGCTGGCATTGCTCTTGGCCATGTCGAGCACGCAGCTCTGGACGAGCTCCATCGATTCGCGCTGATTGCCCAGCTGGCCGTTCGGGAAGACCTGGATGTCCCAGGCGCCGTCGGTCAGCTCGGAGAGGCGATCGCCCATGAATTCCATGGAGATGTGCAGTGGATGGTCCGGCGGGTTGTTGTGGTTGAGGCGAAGCGTGCGCGCCTCGGCGGTTGCGGCAAAGGCGACAGCGGCGACGCCCGTCATCAAAGCGACTTTGGAAAAGATCTTCATATCTTCCTCCCGGCACCCGTTCGTTTGAGGAGAGGTTATCGGACCGCCGCAGAGTGCCTTGTTGCAGCGGATGCGTTTATGGTTGACCAAATTATTTTATGTGTCAACCAAAATAGATAAATTGGTTGACCAATTTTTTGTTTTGGTTCATGCTCCGACCATCAGCCAAAGGTATCGACCACAGGGCTGCGCAAAGAACTCACTCAAGGGAGGGTCGGATGTCCGAACAAGGAAAACCCGACACGATCAGCCGTCTCGTCGACGGCCTTGCCAATATGATCGACGCCGTCCTGCGCGTCATTATCGTCGCCGGCTTCTCCGGCATGGTCGTCTGCGTGGTGTGGCAGGTGATGAGCCGCTACATCCTGCGCGCGCCGTCCATCTATACCGACGAAATCGCCCGTTTCCTGTTCATTTGGATGGCGCTGATCGGCGGCGCCTACACCTTCGGCAAGGGCCGCCACCTCGCCATCGAGATCCTGGCGCCGGCGCTTTCGGGCTGGCGCAAGCAGCTTGCCCAGCTTCTGGTTGTCGCCGTCATCGCCTTCTTTGCCATCGCGGTCATGATCAATGGCGGCGGCGCGCTCGTTGGCCGCACGCTTGCAAACGGCCAGGTCTCGCCCGCGCTGCAAATGCCGATGGGCTACATCTACGTCGCCATTCCGGTCTCCGGCGCCGTCATTCTCTTCTACTGCCTGCAGATGGCGATCCGCCTTTTCCACGGCAAGACGCCCGTTGAAGCCGCGCCCGCCGAAGCCGGCGGACCTCTGAACTAAGGGGAGTTCCTTTCATGCTTATGTCCTACGCCCCGCTGGTCCTGTTCGGCAGTTTCATCCTGCTGATGGTGCTCGGCGTTCCGATCGCCTTCGCCATCGGCGTTTCGGCTGCCGTCACCTTCGCGCTCTTCGTCGGCATCGACCAGTCCTTCTTCATCGTCGCCCAGCAGATGTCCTCGGGCCTCGACAGCTTCACCCTTCTAGCTATCCCCTTCTTTATCCTGGCCGGCAACATCATGAACCGCGGCGGCATCGCCCGCCGGCTCATCGATTTCGCAAAAGTGCTCGGCTTTGCCCTGCCCGGCTCGCTCGCCCATGTGAACGTGCTCGCCAACATGATGTTCGGCGCGCTTTCGGGTTCCGCCGTGGCCTCCGCTGCGGCGGTCGGCGGCGTCATGGCGCCGCTGCAGAAGAAGGAAGGCTATGACCCGGCCTATTCGGCTGCCGTCAACATCTCCTCCTGCACCACCGGCCTTCTCATCCCGCCGAGCTCGACCTTCATCGTCTTCTCGCTGATTTCCGGCGGCACCTCGGTCGCGGCCCTCTTCGTGGCCGGTTATGTGCCCGGAATCCTGATGGGCGTCGGCATCATGATCGTCGCCGGCATCATCGCCAAGAAGCGCGGCTATCCGACCCAGCCGCGTCCGACCGCCGGCGAATTCGTCAGGAAGGGCCTCGACGCGCTCCTGCCGCTTGGCCTGATCGTCGTCGTCATGGGCGGCATCATCGGCGGCATCTTCACCGCGACCGAAGCCTCGGCGATTGCCGTCGTCTACACCCTGCTTCTGGCCTTCGTCTGGTATCGCGAGACCTCGCTCAAGCAGCTTCCCTCGATCATCCTCGAATCGGCGATCACCACAGCCGTGGTGCTGCTGATGATCGGCTGCTCGATCGCCATGTCGCGCGCCATGGCCTTCGGTAACATCCCGAACATGATCTCGGATTTCATGCTCGACCTCTCCGACAACCCGATCATGATCCTCTTGATACTGAACGTCGTCCTTCTGGTTGTCGGCACCTTCATGGACATGACGCCGGCGCTTCTGATCTTCACCCCGATCCTGATGCCGGTGGTTCAGCAGCTCGGCATGGACCCCGTCCAGTTCGGCGTGATGATGACCCTCAACCTCTGCGTCGGCATCTGCACGCCACCTGTCGGATCAGCCCTCTTCATCGGCTGCTCGGTCGGCGACACCACGATCCCGAAGGTGATCAAGCCTCTGATCCCCTTCTTCCTGACCCTGATCGCGGTCCTGATGCTCGTCACCTACGTCCCTGCAATCAGCCTCGGCCTGCCGCGCCTGCTTCTGGGCTACGGCGGCTAACGAAACGGGAATACGAATATGCGTACCCTCAAATCCTGGGCGCTCGACGCGCGTGACGCCAATGGCGTCACGCTCACCGTCGACGGCTCCCACACCCTGCAAATCACCGTTCTCGAAGAAGCGCTCTTCCGCATCTCTCTGAAGAAGTCCGGCGACTGGCGGCTTGACCGAACCTGGTCGATCGCGCCGGCAGAGGATGTGCCCTTCGAAGGTCGCGCCCGCGACGATCTTTCCGGCTTCTCCCTGCCTGAATTTTCCTGTACCGAAGGCGAAGCGCTCACCCTCGAGACCGCCACCCTCAGGCTCACCGTCGAAAACCCGCTGACCATGCGCTGGGACGCGAGACAGGCTGACGGCACATGGAAGCTGGTGGCCGAAGAGCGCCCCACCGGCGCCTACATGCTCGGCATCCGCGACCACCGCAACAGCCACTTCCTGCTCAGAAAACCCGGCGAGAAGGTCTACGGCCTCGGCGAGAAGGCGGGCGATCTCGAACGCTCCGGCCGCCGCTACGAGATGCGCAATCTCGACGCCATGGGCTATAACGCCAGGACCACCGATCCGCTCTACAAGCACCTGCCCGTCACCTTCACCGTGACGCCGGATGCAGGCGCCTTTTCGGTCTTCTACGACAATCTTGCCTCCTGCTGGTTCGATCTCGGCAACGAGTTCGACAACTACCACAAGCCCTTCCGCGCCTACCGCGCGCTCGATGGCGATCTCGACTACTATTTCGCCTGGGCGCCGGAAATGCTGGACCTGGTGAAGGGCCACACACGGCTGACCGGCGGCACGGCCTTCATGCCGCGCTGGGCGCTCGGCTATTCCGGCTCGACCATGGCCTATACTGATCGGCCCAATGCGCAGGAAGAGCTGGAAGGTTTCCTCACCAGGCTCGCCGAGCACGATATCCCCTGCGACAGTTTCCAGATGTCCTCCGGCTATACCTCGATCGGCCCGAAGCGCTACGTCTTCAACTGGAATTATGAAAAGTTCCCGGATGTCGAGGGCATGACGAAAAAGTTCGCGGATGCGGAACTGACGCTGATTGCCAATATCAAGCCGGCGCTTTTGCAGGACCACCCGCGCTTCAACGAGGCGCTCGACGCCGGCCTGTTCATCACCGACAGCGAGACGAACTCCTATGCGGATGCCGTCTACTGGGACGACAGCGGCGCCCATCTCGATTTCACCAATCCGGCCTCCGTGGCCTGGTGGCAGAAGGGTGTCACCGAGCAGCTCCTGAAAAAGGGCATTGCCTGCACCTGGAACGACAATAACGAGTATGAAATCTGGGATGACGAGGCCCGCTGCAACGGCTTCGGCAAGGAAATCCCGGTCGCGCTGATCCGTCCGCTGCATTCGCTTCTGATGAGCCGCGCCTCGAAAGAAGCACAGGAAGCATTCGATCCCGATCACCGCCAATATCTGATCTCGCGCGCTGGATGCCCGGGCATCCAGCGCTACGCGCAGACCTGGTCGGGCGACAATTACACGCGCTGGGAAACGGTGCGCTACAATATCCGCATGGGTCTCTCCATGTCGCTCTCCGGCATCTACAATGTCGGCCACGACGTCGGCGGCTTTTCCGGCCCGAAGCCGGAGCCGGAACTCTTCGTCCGCTGGGTCCAGAACGGCATTTTCCACCCGCGCTTCACCATCCATTCGTGGAATGATGACGGCACGGCCAATGAGGCCTGGATGTATCCGGAGGTCCTGCCGCTCATCCGCGCGGCGCTTGCCTTCCGCTACCGGCTGACGCCCTATCTCTACACGCTGACCTGGCTAGCGACGACCATGCACGAGCCGATGCTGCGGCCGACCTTCCTCGACCACCCGCACGATCCCCGGACATTCGAGGAAACCGATGACTTCATGCTTGGCCGCGATCTCCTGGTCGCCAATGTCGTCGACGAGGGCGCTGCCGAGCGAACGGTCTATCTGCCGAAGAATGAAACCGGATGGTGGGACTTCTGGTCGGGCGAATATCATGCGCCCGGAACGGAGGTGAGGCTGCCGGTTAACCTTGCCAGCATGCCGCTTTTTGTCCGCGCCGGTGCGGTGATCCCGCTCTCGGACGGCGCAAACCGCACCAATGCCGGGGCCGACACGGCCCGCACGCTCGCCGTCTTTACTGTTCCCGGCCGCTTCGAAGCGACATCGGTGGAATATGAAGATGACGGCGACACGGTGACCTGGCGCGAGGCCGCAGGCCACAGCCTGACGCATTACGCCCTTTCCGGCGATGACGCCGGTCTTACCCTCAACTGGCAGCATGAAGGCGACTACAAGCCGCCCTACGAGACTGTCCGCATACTCCTGCCCGAAGGCGAAGGACGCAAGATTGCCGCAAATGGCATGGCCGATGCCAACGGCAAGACTGTCGGCCGCTGACCGGCGCTTCGGGAGAGCTCAGGCTCTCCCGCTTTTTTTTCACACACCCCATTGCCGTCGGCGCCAGCCCAGATGCGCCGTTTTACGGAAGGAACAGCCATGTCTTCCAACCCGCTCCTTGATCAGGCCGCAGCCGATGTTCTGCGCCCGGATTACGATCGCTCGAAGGTCGAAGCCCGCATGTGCCATATCGGCTTCGGCGCCTTTCACCGCGCCCACCAGGCCGTCTATACCGATGACGTTCTGCGCGCCGGCGGCACCTGGGGCTACCGAGAGATCGAGCTCAGAGGCCCGTCCGCACCGTTGCAGGCGCTCGCCGAGCGCGACTATCTCTACAGCGTCGTCGAAAATGCCGCCGACGGGCAAAAGGCGCGCATTTCAGGCGCGGTTGTCGATCACCGGCACATGGAAGAATGCAGCCCCGAGGGCATCATCGCCGCCATTGCCGATGAAAAGATCGCGCTCGTCTCCATCACCGTCACGGAAAAGGGCTATACGCTCGGCGCCGATGGCGGGCTTGATTTCGACAATCCGGCGATCAAGGCCGATCTCGAAAACCCCGATCAGCCGCAAACAGTCGTCGGCACGCTGGTGGCGGCCCTCGCCGCCCGCAAACAGGCCGGGCAGAAGCCCTTCACCGTTCTCTCCTGCGACAACCTGCCTTCAAACGGCAAGCTTGCCCGCCGCGCGGTGATCGATTTCGCCCGGGCCCGCGACAGCGCGCTTGCCGACTGGATCGAGGAGCATGGCCGCTTCCCCTCCACCATGGTCGACCGCATCGTTCCGGCGATGACCGAGGAAAGCTATCGGCTTCTTGCCCAGCGGATCGGCACCGAGGATCCCGCAGGCATCGTCTGCGAGCCCTTCCGCCAATGGGTGATCGAGGATGATTTTGTTTCCGGCCGCCCGGACTGGGACCGCGCCGGCGCCACCTTCACCGATGATGTCGTGCCCTATGAAAACATGAAGCTCCGCATGCTCAACGGTTCGCACTCCTTCCTCGCCTATCTCGGCTATCTCGGCGGCTATGAAACCATCGCCGAAACCATGCAGGATCCGACCTACCGCAAGGCCGCCCGCGACCTGATGGGCAAGGAACAGATCCCGACGCTTGAGGCCCCCGATGGCATCGACCTCGATGAATATGCCGATGCGCTGATCACCCGCTTCGAAAACCCCGCAATTCGCCATCGCACCTGGCAGATCGCCATGGACGGCAGCCAGAAACTGCCGCAGCGCGCGCTCGAATCAATCGCGCATCACCTGAAGAACGGAACCCCGTGCCCCCGCCTCACCCTGCTGGTCGCCGGCTGGATCCGTTATGTCGCCGGCACCGATGACAAGGGTGCTCCGATCGATGTGCGCGACCCGCTGGCGGACAGGCTGAAGACGCTCGCCAATGGCGGGTCATCGCGTGAAAAGGTCGAGCGCATCCTCTCAGGCTCCGGCATTTTTCCAGCCGCGCTCAGGGAAAGCGTCGGCTTCAAGGAAAGCCTCGCCGAAAGCCTCGAAGGCCTTGGCAAAAACGGCGCACGGAAAATGGTTGCCGATCTCCGATAGATATTTTCGGACATTAAGAGGCCTGTAAGAACGGACCGTTCCGGTGTTTTCGCCGGAACGGCCTTTGTCTGTCCGACGCATACTCAAACGCAAGAGGTATCGCGTCGTTCGGTGAAGACCGCGGTGGACCGCTGAACGCGACGGATCGACGCCGCCAGCAGTTCTTCGAGGAGCGATACGGGGAAAATGGTGCTGCTAGAGAGATTTGAACTCTCGGCCTCTCCCTTACCAAGGGAGTGCTCTACCCCTGAGCTATAGCAGCCCGACTTCGGCCTTGCGAAGCGTGCCCGGCACTGTTTGGTGCAGGCAAGCGGCCTATTGCCATAGCTCCGCTTCAAGTGCAAGACGGGAAACACATTTCTTTTCTCTTATCCGCATTTCGGCGGAAACCAGGCTTTGCGAGAAGGTGGCGAGATGGACAATGCCGATCCACAGAAGAAAAAACCGGACGCCGCGGCGCAGCGCCGGGAGCGCGCGGCCGAGAAACTGCGCGAGAACCTGATGCGGCGCAAACAGCAGTCGCGCGCACGGCGCAAGGGCGCCGCCGACGAGACTGATGGCCTCCCCGCCTCCCGTCAGAAGGACGAGGGCTGACAACAGCGACCGCTGGACTGCCGGTATTTTAGCGTCCCGGAACATAGACATGCCATTTTTCGCTGCTTTGACCGGAGCGGTTCAACGACTTGTCAACCATTGCGATTGATCATGGCCGACGTTTCGTTTAGACGCGCCTGAACTTTCAAGAAGAGGCCGGGTTTTCCCGGAAAATGTGGAATGGATCAAATCAGAGTCGTCGGCGGCAATCCCCTGAAGGGCGTCATTCCCATTTCCGGCGCGAAGAATGCGGCGCTTCCCCTGATCATCGCCTCGCTTCTGACCAGCGACACGCTGACGCTCGAGAACGTGCCGCACCTGGCCGATGTCGAGCTCCTGATGCGCATTCTCGGCAATCACGGCGTCGACATCTCCGTCAACGGCCGGCGCGAGCGCCAGCAGGACGGCTATGCCCGCACCATCCATTTCAACTGCCCGACGATTACCGACACAACGGCCTCCTATGACCTGGTGCGCAAGATGCGCGCCTCCTTCTGGGTCATCGGCCCGCTTCTGGCGCGCGAGGGCATCGCCCGGGTCTCGCTGCCGGGCGGCTGCGCCATCGGTACCCGCCCCGTCGATCTCTTCATAGACGGGCTGAAGGCGCTCGGCGCGGAAATCGAGATCGAGCAGGGCTATGTCGAGGCCAAGGCGCCGAAGGGCGGTCTCGTCGGCCGCCATTATGTGTTCCCCAAGGTCTCCGTCGGCGCCACCCACACGCTGATGATGGCGGCAACGCTCGCCAACGGCACGACCGTGCTGGAAAACGCCGCGCGCGAGCCGGAAGTCGTCGACCTTGCCAATTGCCTGAAGGCCATGGGCGCCAAGATCGAGGGCGCGGGAACGCCGACGATCACCATTGACGGCGTCACCTCGCTTTCCGGCGCCCGCCACACCGTGCTTCCGGACCGGATCGAGACAGGCACCTATGCCATGGCCGTCGCCATGGCCGGCGGCGAGGTGACGCTTGAGAACACCGATGCCGCGCTTTTGAGCTCCGCCATCGAGGCGATCCGGGCCGCCGGCGCCGAGATCACTCCGACGGAAACCGGCATCCACGTCATCGGCCATGGCGACGATATACGCCCGGTCGATATCACCACCGAACCCTATCCGGGCTTTCCGACCGATTTGCAGGCGCAGTTCATGGGCCTGATGACGCGGGCCAAGGGCACGTCGCGCATCGTCGAGACGATCTTCGAGAACCGCTTCATGCATGTGCAGGAGCTTGCCCGTCTTGGCGCCGACATCTCGCTCTCCGGCCAGACGGCGACCATCAGGGGCGTGAAGGAACTGCACGGCGCGCCTGTGATGGCGACCGACCTGCGCGCCTCGGTCTCGCTCGTCATCGCCGGCCTTGCGGCCAGGGGCGAGACGACCGTGTCGCGCGTCTATCACCTTGATCGCGGCTTCGAGCGGCTGGAAGAAAAGCTCACGCGCTGCGGCGCGGTCGTCGAGCGGATCAGCGACTGAGGCCGTTCGCGGCATCATTTTCCTGTCGACACGGGCATTCCCGGCGCGCCAATGGTTGCGCAACGGCTTCTATCGCCTTATCTCGGTAAAAAACCTCGAACCCGCCGGGAAATTTGTCATGTCCACCGATCAGCTGAAACTCATGGCGCTGGATGAAGAAGACCTCGCCATCATCTCGGCGCATGTCCAGGATGCCGTGTTTCTGTCGAAGGACGTGACCTTCTCCAGGGTTGCGGGCCAGTTTCAGCTTCTGTGCAACCGTTTCGTCTGGGAGAAGAAGCGCGGCTTCTTCACGAAGCCCGAACGGCGGCGCGCAGCGCTCGTGTTCAAGCGGGTTACCGCCGTACGCAGCATCGGGCTTGACCGAAAGGCCGACGACGAAGTCTCCAACCTGCTTTCGGTGACATTCGAGAAAACCGGAGACGGGCCGGAAGGCTCCCTGATCATCACCCTTTCGGGCGGCGGCGAGATCGTCGCGGATGTGGAATGTATCGAGGTGCTGCTGGCCGATCTCTCGCCAAGCTGGGAAGCGCGCGGCAAGCCGCATCATCCGCGCTGAGGCAATGTCTGTTTCTGTGACCGGAATGAATTCCTACCTGATTGAGTGAGGCAACCATGGCCATCTGGCTTGATACAGCCGCCGACGACTTTGAAACCGCCTTTACGGCGCTCTTGTCGATGAAGCGCGAAGTCTCCAAGGATGTCGGCGATACCGTCGATGCGATCATCGCCGATATCCGCGCAAACGGCGATACTGCCCTTGCCACCTATTCGGCGCGTTTCGACGATGTCGATTTTTCCGATCCCGCCACGCCGATGAAGGTTGGCACGGAGGAGATTGAGGCCGCAATCGCCGCCGTCGACCCGAAGGTCATCGACGCGTTGCGGCTTGCCGAGGAACGCATCCGCAAGCATCACGCCCGCCAGCTGCCGCCGGATGATACCTATGAGGACGAGATCGGCGTCACCCTCGGCCATCGCTGGACGGCCGTCGAGGCGGTCGGGCTCTACGTGCCGGGCGGGACTGCGAGCTATCCAAGTTCGGTGCTGATGAATGCGGTTCCGGCCAAGGTCGCCGGCGTCGAGCGCGTCGTCATGGTCGTGCCGGCGATGAAGGGCAAGATCAACCCGGCGGTGCTGGCGGCGGCGAAGATCGCCGGCATCACCGAGATCTACCGGATCGGCGGCGCGCAGGCGGTGGCCGCCCTCGCCTACGGCACGGAAACGATCGCCCCGGTCTCCAAGATCGTCGGCCCCGGCAATGCCTATGTCGCGGCTGCCAAGCGCGCCGTCTTCGGCACGGTCGGCATCGACATGATCGCCGGTCCTTCGGAAGTGCTGGTAATTGCCGACGGCGAGAACAATCCGGACTGGATCGCCGCCGACCTTCTGGCCCAGGCCGAGCATGACGCCGCCGCCCAGTCGATCCTGATCACCACCGACAAGGCGCTCGGCGAAGCCGTCGAGCAGGCGGTCGAGCGGCAGCTGAAGACCCTGCCGCGCGGCGAGATCGCCGGTGCGAGCTGGCGCGACTATGGTGCGATCATCACTGTTTCCGATCTCGACGCCGCGCTTTCGCTCGCCAACCGCGTGGCGCCTGAACATCTGGAGCTTGCGGTCGATGATCCCGAAGCGCTGATCCCGAAAGTGCGCAATGCCGGCGCGATCTTCGCCGGGCACTATACGCCCGAGGCAATCGGCGATTACGTGGGCGGCTCCAACCACGTTCTGCCGACCGCCCGTTCGGCGCGCTTTTCTTCGGGTCTCGGCGTTCTCGATTTCATGAAACGCACCTCCATCCTTCGTCTGGGGCCCGAACAGCTGAATAGACTTGCGCCATCGGCCATCGAGCTTGCAGAATGCGAAGGTCTGGGCGCGCATGCACGATCGGTTGCCATCCGCCTCAATCGCAAGGAATAGACATGACGACGGGCGAATACAGGCTGAGTGACGTTGTTCTCGATGAGAGCATCGGCCGCGCTTCGCCCGATGTCGAGCATGAACGCGCCGTCGCCATCTTCGACCTGCTCGAGGATAACCACTTCCACCCTGTCGGTCATCCGGGCGGCCCTTACAAGCTGACGCTCTCGATCATCGAAAAACGGCTGATCTTCGACATCACGCTCGAAAACGGCGACAAGGTTGCGACCCACATCCTGTCGCTGACCCCGTTCCGGCGGATCGTGAAGGATTATTTCATGATCTGCGAGAGCTATTACGAGGCGATCAAGACGGCGAGCCCAAGCAAGATCGAGGCGATCGACATGGGCCGGCGCGGGATCCACAATGAAGGCTCGCAGACCCTTCAGGACCGCCTCAAAGGTAAGATCGAACTCGATTTCGATACGGCGCGGCGCCTGTTCACGCTGTTCTGCGTGCTCTACTGGCGCGGCTGAGCCGTTCTGCGTCAGGGTTTCGAACGTCACGTGAACAAAAAACGACGGCGGGAGCAAACATGGTTCACAAACGTTGAACTATTGTGTAGGTTTCGCCGCAATTCAGCAGCGCCGCGCGCTTGTTTTCAAGCGCAGCCGATACGCTGCAGATCATTGAAGCAACAGTGTCCCCGTCTGTCATGCCGGCAATCGGCCGGGCGGGGATTGAAGCGTTCGGGCCGATCCCGGACGCAGAGAAGAAAAGAAACGAACTAAATGGCTAAAGAAGAAGTACTGGAATTTCCGGGCGTCGTCGTCGAGCTTCTGCCGAATGCGACATTCCGGGTGAAGCTTGAAAACGACCACGAGATCATCGCCCACACCGCCGGCCGCATGCGCAAGAACCGTATCCGCGTTCTCGCCGGCGACAAGGTGCTGGTGGAAATGACCCCCTACGACCTGACCAAGGGCCGGATCACCTATCGCTTCAAGTAGAAGCGCTTGCCTCCTCTCAAGCGTTCGGGAACGGGTTTGACCGTGGCAAAGACAAAACTTGTCCTGGCATCGGCTTCTCCGCGCCGGGTGGACCTTCTGGCCCAGATCGGCGTGACGCCGGACCGCATCCTGCCCGCCGATATCGACGAGACCCCGCTTGCAAAAGAAACGCCGCGGCTCCTGGCCGGGCGGCTTGCCTGCGGCAAGGCCGGCGTGGTGGCCGGGATGCTCGACGACGATGCGGCCTGGCGCGGCGCGGCCATTCTGGCCGCCGATACGGTGGTTGCCGTCGGCAGGCGTATCCTGCCCAAGGCTTCAAGCCAAGACGAGGCGATGTCCTGCCTTTCGCTCCTTTCCGGTCGCAATCATCGGGTTTTCACCGGCCTTTGCGTCAGGATTGCCGGGGATGCTGAGGAAAGCCTGCGCGTTGTCGAGACGCGCGTTACCTTCAAACATCTCTCCAAGAAAGAGATCGAGGCTTATCTCGCGTCCGGCGAATGGCACGGCAAGGCGGGGGCCTATGCCGTCCAGGGCCGCGCAGCCGCCTTCATCGCGCGCCTTGTCGGCTCCTACTCCGCCGTGGTCGGCCTGCCGCTCTACGAAACACAGACGCTACTTTCCGGCCGCGGCTATGACATTTGCCAAGAATGGAGCAAAGATGGGCAATGACAGCGACGCCCGCGTCGAACCGTTAAGAAAACCCCGCAGATGCCCCGAATGCGGGCGTCCCTCGACGCGGGAGAACTATCCCTTCTGCTGCGACCGTTGCCGCCAGCTTGACCTCTCCCGCTGGTTGACCGGGTCCTATGCGATTCCCGTCACCGAGGACGAATCGAAGCCCGGCGGCGAGGAGCAATAGAAACAACTTTTGGTAGCGCAATCTCGGAAAATCTGCGTTTCCCGGTGGATCACCGCGCATTTCTGCACCTTGGATTGCAATTTATGATCGTTTTTTGAACGAACTGCTCTATACTTGTTGGTTGGGAGGTTTTCGTCCGACGGGCGGAAACAGGACATACAAGGGAGCAAGGCAGTGAGACGACACATCTCCAGCCGCCGGAATTCCGTCGCCACGACAGCGACGGCCGATGCGATCGAGGAGCCGGAGTTCATATTCACCGGTCGACTGCGCGCGATGGCCAGTTGGGACGCGGACGACGCCCGAATCATCTATCTTTCAAAACACGCGCGCGGAAAGAGCACAAACTGGGCCTTGTGGCTGACCATTGTCGGCAGCCTCGTCTTCTTTGCGGCCAGCCTTGCCGGCGTCTACGCGCTTGCAGGCCTCATCATACGCGCTGTGTCCTGAGACTAGATCGTTTCCGCCTTCCATGGAAAGGTCGAAACGATCTATCTGTTTGTTTTGACACATTTCCGCGGCCGTCAGATATTTCCATCTGACTGCGAGCCCTTCAGGCGCGCTCCCCGCCGCGATCACATGACGGACTGTTGTCCGCCCGCGCCGACGGCATACCGTTCCCAGGCGCCGCCGGGAGCGGTCGCGGCCTGGAGCGCCGCAAGGTTGGCCTGGGCCTCTTCGGCCGAAACACCCGCCGTTGCCACCCGCTCGGCTTCCTGCTGCTTGCCCTGAAGCGCCAGCACCAGCGCCAGATTGACCCGGACCTCAGGGCTGGCATCGCGCTGGGCGATTGCCTCGCGCAGATAATTTTCCGCCGTCGCCAGATCATGGGTCAGCACGTAGGAAACCGCCATGTTGGACAGCACTTCCGGGTTCTTCGGCGACAATGTGAGCGCCTGACGGTAGCGCATGCGCGCCTCCACCGGCTTGCCCATCTGGTCGAGAATCAGCCCCTCCTGCGAGAAGGTTCGCCAGTCGCGCGGCGACGCGGCTTCCGCATTGCGGATCGTGCGCAGCGCATCGGGGTAGTAGCCAAGCGCTGCCTGCGTTTCGGCATAGTGAAGCAGCGCATCGCCGGAATCGGGATTGCGCGCGGCGACTTCGCGCATCACCTGATTGGCCTCGCCGTAGCGCCCCTCCGCCTTCAGATACTCGGACCAGGCGATGCCCGACTTGACGCTTCCGGGCCTGGAAAGATATGCCGTTTCAAGCCGATAGCTCGCCATCTGGCGCTGCGACGGCGAGAGGCCGGCAATTTCCTCGGCGGACATGTATTGCGCCGTGGTCATCGGCCTGCGCACGCTGGCGCAAGCTGAAACCGTGATGGCCGCAATGACGAGCGCCAGCGCCGCCTTTCTCGAAAGCCCGGTCGGATTGGTCATTTTAAGGCAAACTCCGTCTGTTCTCCGCGCCCCGATCAGCGTAAGGAATCAGTTCCGAGGCTTTCAGACACTTTACAGAAAGTTTTTTCCCGCGAAAGTAGGCGGGACAACACTGACAAGCGAACACAGATGCCCAGTTTCCAGTTCTTCGAACGCCCTTCGCCGTTTTGCCCAGCCGGTCCAGAGACAAAACCGCTCTTTGCGGTGACGCCGGCCGACCTCGAAAGACCGGACATCCTCCCGGACAATATCCGCCGGTTTGGCCGCGCGGCCGGCTTCTCCGCCCGCGAGGGCGAGTTCCTGCTCGTTCACGGCGAAAATGGCGGTGTTGCCGGCGCGCTTTTCGGCCTCGGCAAGGATGCCTCTCCCTTCGCCACCGGTCGTCTTTCCAGGCTTCTGCCGGCCGGCGACTGGCATCTTGCGGGCTTTGAGGGTGATCAGGGCCAGGCGCTGATCGGCTTTGCCGCAGGCGATTACCGGTTCGAGCGTTACCTCAAGCCTTCTTCGGCCGGCAAGGTTCGCCTCGCCCTGCCGGAGGACTGCGACAGGGCCGCGATCGAACGGACGGTTGCGGCGATCTTTCTCGCCCGAGACCTGATCAACACGCCTGCAAACGACATGCAGCCGGACCATCTGGAGAAGGCCTTCGAGAGCCTGGCCCGCCATTATGGCGCTGATTTCAGCGCGATCCACGGCGACGAGCTGCTGAAGGCCGGCTTTCCGCTGATCCATGCGGTCGGCCGCGCCGGGGAGAAAGCACCACGTCTGATGGAGCTGCGCTGGGGCCGCAAGGGCGCAAGGAGCGTCGCCCTTGTCGGCAAGGGCGTCTGTTTCGACACCGGCGGTCTCGACATCAAGTCGGCCGCCGGCATGGGTCTGATGAAAAAGGACATGGGCGGCGGCGCCAATGTCATGGCGCTGGCGCTGATGATCATGGATGCCGGCCTCGACGTCGACCTGCGCGTGATCGTCCCGAGCGTCGAGAACGCGATCGCCGGCAATGCCTTCCGCCCGGGCGACATCTACCGCTCGCGCAAGGGGCTTACCGTGCAGATCGACAACACCGATGCCGAGGGACGCCTCATCCTTGCCGACGCGCTGACCTATGCGGACGAGGAGCTTCCCGACCTTCTGATCGACATGGCGACGCTGACAGGGGCCGCCCGCGTGGCGCTCGGCCCGGACATCGCGCCGTTCTTCACCGACAACGACGCCTTTGCCGACAAGCTTCACAAGAGCGGCGAGACGCTCTCCGATCCGCTCTGGCGCATGCCGCTCTTCGCCGGCTATGACGCCAGGCTGAAAACCGCGATCGCCGACCTCACCAACGCGCCGGGCGGCGGCATGGCCGGCTCGATCACCGCGGCGCTCTTCCTGAAGCGGTTTGTCGGGCGGGCGCGAACGTGGGCGCATTTCGACATCTATGGCCACGCCCCGGCCGATCGCGATTTCGGCCCTGCCGGCGGCGAGGCGCAGGCGATCCGCGCCCTCTTCGAAACGATCCGGACGAGCTGATGGTGATGGAACTCGATCGAAGGCTCCATGCCTTCCGGCCCGATCTCGCCGATGCCCGGCTTTCCGGCATCGTCCATGCGGATCGCTTCGCCGTGCCGACGCCGGCCCAGATCATCGCGCCCGTCGCGCCCTTGCGGCCAAAGCCCTCGGAAGCCGCCTTCATCGACAGCCAGCTTCTCTTCGGCGAAACCGTCGACATCTTCGAACGCAGATCCGGCTGGGCCTGGGTGCAGTCGCGCTTCGACGGCTATGTCGGCTACCTGCCGGAGGCGATGGTGGCCGAGGGCGAGCGCGAGGCGTCCCATGTCATCTCGGTGCCCCGGACTTTCCTTTATCCCGAAGCCGAACTCAAGGCCGGGCCGGTCTGCGCGCTCTCCATGGGTTGCCGGCTGACCTTCGTCGACGAGGCGGAAACGCGCGGCAGCCGCTATTATCTCTGCTCGGACGGCACGGCGGTCTTTGCCGATCATTGCTTTCCGCTCGGCCGCGCCTTCGAGCGCGATCCGGTGAAGACGGCGCTGCGCTTCCTCGAGACGCCTTATCTCTGGGGCGGCAGGTCCGGTTTCGGCCTCGACTGCTCGGCGTTGATACAGATGGCGATGATGATGGCGGGCATCGCCGTGCCGCGCGATTCCGACATGCAGGAGCTGATGGAAGGCGAGCCGGTGACGCGCCGGGCGCTGAAACGCGGCGACCTCGTCTTCTGGAAAGGCCATGTCGGCATCATGGAAGACGCCAAGACCCTCGTCCACGCCAATGGCGCGACGATGCGGGTCACCCGTGAAAACCTCGACCACGCGATCACCCGCATCGCATCCGTCTACGGCAACCCGACGTCGTATCTGAGGCCGCAAAGTAACCCGGTTTGAAGCCAAACTGAAAACGCCGCCCGGAGGCGGCGTTTCTCATACGTTTCAGTGACGCAAATTACTTGCGGGCGCTGAGCGGCACGACCGAACCCTTGTCTTCGGCTGCCGCCGGCTCGTTGACGACGCCTTCTTCGTAGGCGCGGCCGTAATAGCTGTCGAGCAGGACCTGGCGGATTTCCGAGATCAGCGGGTAGCGCGGGTTGGCACCGGTGCACTGGTCATCGAAGGCCTTTTCGGCAACCGCGTCGAGATGGTCGAGGAAGTCGGCTTCGCCGACGCCCGCAGCCTGGATCGATTCGGGGATATCGCAGGCCTTGTTGAGGCTCTCGATCCACTTGACCAGGTTTTCGACCGACTCTTCGTCGCTCTTGCCGCCAAGCTCGAGATGGCGGGCGACTTCTGCATAGCGGCACAGCGCCTTCGGCCGGTCATACTGGCTGAAGGTTGCCTGCTTGGTCGGATTGTCGACCGCGTTGTAGCGAACCACATTGGCCAGAAGCAGGGCGTTCGACAGGCCGTGCGGCAGGTGGAACTGCGCGCCGATCTTGTGCGCCATCGAGTGGCAGACACCGAGGAAGGCGTTGGCAAAGGCCATGCCGGCGATCGTTGCGGCGTTATGAACCTGCTCGCGAGCCTTCGGATCGGCAGCGCCTTGTCTGTAGGCCGAGGGCAGATATTCCTTCAGAAGCTTCAGAGCCTGAAGCGCCTGACCGTCCGAATACTCGTTCGCCATGATCGAGACATAGGCTTCCAGAGCATGGGTCACCGCATCGATGCCGCCATGGGCCGTCAGCGACTTCGGCATGTTCATGACGAGGTCGGGATCGACGATTGCCATGGTCGGCGTCAGTTCGTAGTCGGCGATCGGATACTTCACGCCGGTCTTCTCGTCGGTGACGACGGCGAACGGGGTGACTTCCGAACCGGTGCCCGAGGTCGTGGGCACGGCGACAAACTTGGCTTTGATGCCGAGCTTGGGGAAGTGGTAGATGCGCTTGCGGATATCCATGAAGCGCAGCGCCAGATCGGCGAACTCGACCTCCGGATGCTCATACATCACCCACATGATCTTGGCCGCATCCATCGGCGAACCGCCACCCTGTGCAAGGATGATGTCCGGCTCGAACGAGCGGGCCAGTTCCCAGCCCTTGCGGACAACGGCGAGCGTCGGGTCGGCCTGGACATCGAAGAAGGTTTCGACTTCCATGCCGAGGCCCTTCAGAACGCGGACCGTATCGTTGACATAGCCGTTTTCGAAGAGGAAACGGTCGGTGACGATCAGGCAACGTTTGTGGCCCTTCAGTTCTTCCAGAGCGAAGGGAAGCGAACCGCGACGGAAATAGATCGACGGGGGAAGCTTGTGCCACAGCATGTTTTCTGCCCTCTTGGCCACGGTCTTCTTGTTGATCAGGTGCTGCGGGCCAACGTTTTCCGAGATCGAGTTGCCGCCCCACGAACCGCAGCCAAGCGTCAGCGACGGCGCCAGGCGGAAGTTGTAAAGGTCGCCGATGCCGCCCTGCGAGGCCGGGGTGTTGATAAGAACGCGGGCCGTCTTCATGCGTTCGCCGAAGGTGGTGACGCGTTCGGGCTGCAGGTCCTGGTCGGTGTAAAGCACCGAGGTGTGGCCGATGCCGCCGAGCGCCACCAGTTCCGATGCGATCCGGCTGGCATGGTCGAAGTTCTTGGCCTTGTACATGGCCAGCGTCGGCGACAGCTTTTCGTGGGCAAAGACCTCGTCCTCGCCCGTGCTTTCGACTTCCGCGATCAGAACCTTGGTGCGCGGCGGCACGGTGATGCCGGCCATGGCCGCAATCTTCTCGGCCGACTGGCCGACGATCTCGGCATTCAGCGTGCCCTTCTTGTTCATGATGATGTCGCGAACGGCGCCGGCCTCATTGCCCGACAACACATAGCCGCCATGGCTGATGAAACGCTCGCGGACCTTGTCATAGACCTTGTCGACGGCGATCACCGACTGTTCCGATGCGCAGATAACGCCGTTGTCGAAGGTCTTCGACATCAGGATCGAGGCGACGGCGCGCTTGATGTCGGCATATTCGTCGATCACGGCAGGCGTATTGCCGGCGCCGACGCCGATCGCGGGCTTACCCGACGAATAGGCGGCCTTCACCATGCCGGGCCCGCCGGTGGCGAGAATGAGGTTGATGTCCGGGTGGTGCATCAGCGCATTCGAGAGCTCCACCGAGGGTTCATCGATCCAGCTGATGATGTCCTTCGGCGCGCCGGCCTTGACGGCGGCTTCGAGAACGACCCGGGCGGCCTCGCAGGTCGAGCGCCTGGCGCGCGGGTGCGGCGAGAAGATCACCCCGTTCCTGGTCTTCAGGCTGATCAGCGCCTTGAAGATTGCGGTCGAGGTCGGGTTGGTGGTGGGCACGATGGCGCAAATCAGGCCGACAGGCTCGGCAACCGTGAAGATGCCGTATTCCGGCTCTTCCGAAAGGATGCCGCAGGTCTTGTCGTCCTTGTATTTGTTGTAGATGTATTCCGAGGCAAAGTGGTTCTTGACCACCTTGTCTTCCATGACGCCCATTCCGGTTTCCTCATGCGCCATACGGGCAAGCGGAATGCGGGCATCGGCCGCGGCAAGGGCGGCGGAACGGAAAATGAAGTCGACCTGTTCCTGGGTATAGGTCGCAAACTTCTGCTGCGCTGCCTTCGTCCGGGCAACGAGCTGGTCAAGTTCGGTCGTGCTGATGGCCGGCATGGGACTACTCCTGCGCTATTTGCCGGAACGCCCGGCGGTTTCAGTGGTTGGCGGACGGCACGGGCCGGTCTTGGGGGCGACCCAGCAGTCTTCTTGGCCAGTCTCGCGCCGCAATTCGTCACCGGTATGACGCCGGCGGGGCTCCAAAAACTATCCCGGAAGAAGACCGTCCAATCTCACCGGAGGCAGATTTAAGCCTCTTTAAATCGGTTTGTATTGATCGTGATCAAAGGCCCGGGGAATCTCGGAATTCACTTCGTACCAACTGCGGGCGGCTGGAACCCATAATAGGGCGGCAGGCGGCGAATGGAAAGCCGCCGCCCGCGTTATTTGCATTGACCGGAGGGGAGGCCCGGACCTCTGCTCAGCCAATCGCCCGGAACCGCTTCAGCCGGAGCGCGTTCGACAGAACGAAAACGCTGGAAAGCCCCATGGCGGCCGCCGCCAGCATGGGAGACAAAAGCATGCCGTTGACCGGATAGAGGATGCCGGCGGCAACCGGGATGAGCACGGCATTATAGGCAAAGGCCCAGAACAGGTTCTGCGCGATATTGCGCATGACCGCCCGCGACAGGGCGATAGCATTGACGACGCCCGACAGCGCGCCCGACATCAGCACCACATCCGCCGTCTCGATGGCGATGTCGGTGCCCGTGCCGATGGCGATGCCGGTATCGGCGGCGGCCAGCGCCGGCGCATCATTGATGCCGTCGCCGGCAAAGGCGATTGCGCCGTACTGTTGTCTGAGCGCCTCAAGCGCCTCAACCTTGCCGTCCGGCAGGACATCGGCGACCACCGTATCGATCCCGACATCTGCGGCTATGGCTTCGGCCGTCTTGCGGTTGTCGCCGGAAATCATCGCGGTCTTGAGTCCCGCCGCATGAAGCGCAGCGATCGCCGCCCTTGCTGACGGCTTGACCGGGTCGGCGACGCCGATGATGCCGGCAAGCCGGCCATCGACGGCAACAAACAGAAGCGAGCGCGCCTTTGCGGAAAGCGCTTCGGCGGCTTCATCCGGCATCGCGACATCCGCGCCAAGCGACTCCATGAACCGTCGAGCACCAACGGCGACCGCCTTGCCATCGACATTCGCCGTCACGCCGAAACCGGGGACGGCCTCGAAGGCGTCCGCCTTGCTCACGGTGATCGTCTTCTCCGCTGCATATCCCGCCACCGCCTCGGCAAGCGGGTGCTCCGAGCCGGCCTCCACCGCGGCGGCAAGGGCGATCAGCCTCTCTTCGTCGAACCCGTCTGCGGCAATGATGTCGGTCACCTGCGGCCGTCCCTCGGTCAGCGTGCCGGTTTTATCGAAGGCAATGATGGTGGTATCGCGCAGCGTCTGCAGCGCCTCGCCGTTCCTGAACAGCACGCCGGTTTCCGCCGCTCTGCCCGTGCCGACCATGATCGAGGTTGGCGTGGCAAGCCCCATGGCGCAGGGGCAGGCGATGATCAGCACCGCGACGGCGTTCACCAACGCGAAGGAAAAGGCTGGCGCCGGGCCGACGAAGAGCCAGATCAGGAAGGTGATCGCGGCCGCCGCCAGCACCGCCGGCACGAACCATGCCGTCACCTTGTCGACCATGGCCTGCACCGGAAGCTTCGCCCCTTGCGCGGTCTCGACCATCTTCACGATCCGCACGAGCACCGTGTCCGAACCGATCGCCGTTGCCCTGAAGGTGAAGGACCCGGTCTTGTTGATCGTGCCGCCGGTGACGTCGTCGCCCTCGCCTTTTTTAACCGGAAGCGGCTCGCCCGAAATCATCGCCTCGTCCACATGCGAAGAGCCGGAAACGACCGTGCCGTCGACGGCGATCTTCTCGCCCGGCCGCACGATCACCAGATCGCCGCGTTTGACCTCGTCGATCGGAATATCGACGGTCGCGCCATCGCGCTCGACGCGCGCGGTCTTCGGCTGCAGGCCCATCAGATGGGTAATGGCGGCAGACGTCCGCCCCTTGGCCCTGGCTTCGAGATAGCGGCCGAGAAGGATCAGCGTGATGATGACGGCAGAGCTTTCGAAATAGACCTGGGCGGCGCCCGCCGGGAAGACCTGCGGCAGGAAGGTCGCGACCGTGGAATAGGCCCAGGCGGCGCTCGAGCCCAGCATCACCAGCGCGTTCATGTCCGGCGACAGCCTGCGGAAAGAGGCAATGCCGTGGCTGTAGAACCGCCGGCCGGGACCAAACTGCACGATCGTCGCCAGCGCGAAATAGAACACATGCAGCGGAAACATTCCGACCGTCGCCATCACCTGGCGGCCGAGGGCGGGGATGACGTGCGACCCCATTTCCAGCACGAAAAGCGGCAGGGTGAAGGCGAAGGCGGTGATCAGATCACGTTTGAGCGCCGCCTGTTCTTTCGCCCTGCGATCCTCATGGCTTTCGCTTTCGGCGCGCTGATCCTCAATGCGGCGCGCCTTAAAACCGGCCTTTTCAACCGCGCCTTCCAGAACGGCAAGGTCGAGGGAAGGCAGAACGGAAAGCGTTGCCCGTTCATTCGCCAGATTGACATGAGCCGAAACAACGCCGGGCACGCGGGACAGCGACCGCTCGACGCTTGCCACACAGGAGGCGCAATGCATGCCGAGAATGCCAAGTTCGACGGTCGACAGCGGCACGCCATAGCCGCCTTTCTCGATCGCCGCCACCACGGCGCCCGTCGCTTTCCTGTCGGAAAGCGTCACCTCGGCGGTTTCGGTCGCCAGATTGACGGCGACGGCCTCAACGCCCTCGACCTTGCCGACAACGCGCTCGACGCTGCGCACGCAGGATGCGCAGGTCATGCCTGTCACCGGCACGGAGAGGGTTTGGGCCCTGCGGCTGGTAGAGATCGTCTGTTCCATGGGTAACGCCTTCCGGAAGTTGATTGCCCTTCGCAATCTCAGGCCACGACGTCGTAGCCGGCGTCCTCGACAGCCTCGACCGCCTGATCGCGGGTGGCAGGCGCGGCAAGCTCAAACGAGGCGGCGTTGTCGTCCAGGCTGACGGCGACATCGGAAATCCCGTCAATGCCGCCAAGCGCCTTCGTCACCTTGTCGCTGCATTTGCTGCAGCCCATGCCTTCGATCTTCAGCGTCACTTTCTCGCCCATCGTCATGCTCCTTGTTGCATTGGCTTTGATGCTGACGGAGGAGATAGGGTTTCCAGTCACTGGAAGGTCAAGCGGTTTTCGCATTTTTGATCTACGGCCCCCTTGCCGAAGGCTGCAGAACCTGTCTTTGCTGATGAAAACGCGAGGCATCCAAGGACATAAACATGGATTTCCATCTCTGGCTCGCCTTCGCGGCGGCGTCGACGGCACTGCTTCTCATTCCCGGCCCTTCCGTTCTTCTCGTGCTGAGCTATGCGCTCAGCCAGGGTCGGCGCGTGGCGCTGGCCACCGTCGCCGGCGTCGCGCTCGGCGATCTCATCGCCATGAGCGCCTCGCTCGCCGGTCTCGGCGCGCTTGTCCTCGCCTCGGCCAAGCTGTTCATCATCCTCAAATGGGTCGGGGCGGCCTATCTTGTCTATCTCGGTATCCGGCTTTTCAGAAGTGCCGGAAAGGGCGAGACCCCGGCCTCCTCTGCCACGCCTCCTCTCGCGGCACAGCGGATTTTCTTTCATGCCATGGCGGTCACCGCCCTGAACCCGAAATCGATTGCCTTCTTCATCGCCTTCGTGCCCCAGTTCATCGTACCGGCCGAACCACTCCTGCCGCAATTTGCGGTCCTCACGCTCACCTTCGTCGCGTTGGCGGCCATCAATGCCCTGGCCTACGCCCTGATGGCCGACCGACTGCGGACAAGGCTTTCCTCTGCCGCCGCAACCGTGCTGCTGCCGCGCCTCGGCGGCAGCGCGCTGATCGCCATGGGGGTGACCACGGCAGCGCTGCAACAGTCAACGTCCTGAAACAGGCAAGCGCAATGACACCGGATGCGGAAAAAGTGCTCATCTATGCACGACGGGACTGCAGGATACTCGTCTTCGATGAGCCGGACTTCCCGGAGGTTCCGCTTCAGGTGCCCGGCGGAACGCTTGAACATGGGGAAGTCCCGCTTGAGGCAGCAAAACGGGAATTTCATGAGGAGACCGGACTGTTCCTGCACGAAGGCTGGTCTGCGCTTGGCAGTATCGACTATCACTTCAGAAAAAACGGCGCCCGGCTATGTCACCGGCGCCACATATTCACCGTTCCCATGCCGGAGGGCGCTCCCGAAAACTGGCTTCACACAGAGAAACACTCTTCCGACGGCGGCGGACCGATCCGCTTTCGACTGTTTTTTCTTGATTGGAAAGAAGCCGTTGCAAGGGTTGGACTTGGCATGGAGCTGCCGCTTTCGTGGCCGGCGTTAAGAATATTTTTCGCCTGAAGCCGCGGCTCGGCGGTACGTTGCCTTTCGCACCGCGATTGACGTCCGGCAATTGCGGCGTTATCTAGCTTTTCCTCGTGGTGATTTGGCCGGCCGGCTTGCAGCCACGTAAAACAACTCGCTAAAGGGCCGAAGCGAGCGGAAAATTCCTGCCCATTCGGACCGGCTGCGTGTTGACGACGGCCGGTTTTTGTTCGGGATTGGAATGAGACATGCCTATCAAGATTCCTGATACGCTGCCCGCCTACGAAACGCTTCTTTCCGAAGGCGTGCGGGTCAAGACGGAAACGGTTGCCGAGCGGCAGGATATCCGCCCGCTCCATTTCGGTCTGCTCAACCTCATGCCGAACAAGATCAAGACCGAGTTGCAGTTCGCACGGCTTTTGGGCGCCTCGCCGCTGCAGATCGAGCTTTCGCTGGTGCGCGTCGGCGGCCACAAGGCAAAGAACACGCCGATCGACCATCTCCTCTCTTTCTACCAGACCTGGGACGAGGTGGCGGAGCGCAAGTTCGACGGTTTCATCATCACCGGCGCGCCGGTGGAGACGCTCGATTTCGAGGAAGTCACCTATTGGGATGAGCTGAAGGAGATCCTCGACTGGACCACGACCCATTGCCACTCGACGATGAACATCTGCTGGGGCGCGATGGCGGCGGCCTATCATTTCCACGGCGTGGAGAAGCATCTTTTGAACAAGAAGGCGTTCGGCGTCTACCGTCACCGCAACCTGAAACCGGCGTCCGTCTATCTCAACGGCTTTTCGGACGATTTCCAGATCCCGGTGTCGCGCTGGACGGAGGTGCGCCGCGAGGATTTGGAACAGGTGCCGGGCATGGAGCTGCTGATGGATTCCGACGAGGTCGGCCCCTGCCTGGCGCAGGAGAGCTTCGCCAACCGGCTCTACATGTTCAACCATATCGAATATGATTCCGGCTCGCTCGGCGACGAATACCGGCGCGATATCGACGCCAATGTGCCCGTCGATCTGCCGTTCAACTATTTCCCGGCCGATGATCCCGGCCGCACGCCGCTCAACCGCTGGCGTTCGCATGCCCATCTTCTGTTCGGCAACTGGATCAACGAGGTCTACCAGACGACGCCTTATCACCTGGAAGAAATCGGCGAGGAACGGACGGGCGCTTGAAGCGCCCGCCATTCCGGCGCAATATCCGCCCCGCAATGCAACATTCCAGATGCGGAGGATAAGAACAATGGGTGCGCCACAACCGGAAGCCTTCGGCCAGACAAAGGACGGCAAGACCGTCAGCCGGGTCACGATCACAGGCGGCGGACTGACCGCAAAGATCATCAACTGGGGCGCGGTCGTGCAGGATCTGCGCTTGGAGGGCCACGACCATGCGCTGGTCCTCGGCTTCGATAGTTTCGAACCCTATCCGGACCACTCCCCCTATTTCGGCGCCACGCCGGGACGCTCCTCCAACCGCATCGCCAATGGCCGCTTCACGATCGATGGCACGGAATACCAGGTCGACTGCAACGAAAACGGCATCACCAATCTTCACGGCGGCCGCGACGGCATCGGCGTCAGCCTGTGGGAATTCGAGGAGATTGCCGAAGACCGGGTGACGCTGAAGATCGTCGACAAGGACGGGCGCGGCGGCTTTCCGGGAAATTGCGAAATCCGCGCACATTTCCGGCTGAAGCCGCGCGGCGTGTTCTCGGTCGTCTACGAGGCGACGACCGACAAGCCGACGGTCGCCAATATGTGCAACCACTCCTATTTCAATCTCGGCAACGGCACGGATACGCTGGAACACACGCTGATGATCGCCGCCGACCATTATCTGCCAACGGATGAACGTCAGATCCCGACCGGCGAGATCAGGCCGGTTGTCGGCACGCCCTTCGACTTCCGCAAGCCGCATCCCTTGAAGCGCGAGGACGAGAACGGCCGGCAGGTTCTGTTCGACCACAATTTCTGCCTATCGCCCGGCCGAACCGAAAAGCGGCCCGTGATCAGCGTCTATGCCCCTTCCTCGAAGGTGACCATGGATGTGCTGACGACGGAGCCAGGCGTTCAGCTCTACACCGCCTTCAAGCTCGACGAGACGCCGGAGGGCCTCAACGGCTTTCCCTATGGGCCGTTCGCCGGCTTCTGCCTGGAAACGCAGGTCTGGCCGGACGCCATCAACCAGGACGGATTCCCCAATGCCATCCTCCGCCCCGGCGAAACGCTGCGCCAGGCGACCGAATACGTCTTTCGCAAGGGCTGAGATCCGCCGGCACCGAAGGAAGGCTTGATGTTCGTTCTCTCCAAGCTGTTCTGGTTCATCGTGCAGCCGCTGGCCTTCGCCTTCCTGTCCATGCTCGCCGTCTTGGCGTGTCTCGCCTTTTCAAGAACCGGCGCGGCAGCCGTCTTTGCCATGCTTGCCGCGCTGACGCTCGGGGTAACGAGCTTTACCAATCTGGGCGCCGTGCTTCTGGCCGATCTCGAGACCCGCTTTCGGCGGCCGGCGCTTGCCGAACCGCCGGCCTGCGCCATCGTGCTCGGGGGCGGCATCAACACCGGGGCCTCCGCACGGCGGGGCATTTACGTGTTCACCCGCGCGGCCGACCGCTATATCGAGGCGCTGAGGCTTGCCCGGCTCTACCCGGACATGACCATTTTGGTGACCGGCGGCGACAATGCCCTGACGGGCGCCAGAAACGGCGAGGCCGAGCCGGCCGCCCGCTTCTTCGCCGATCACGGCATTTCACCCGAGCGCCTGCTCTATGAACCGGATGCCCGCAACACGGCGGAAAATGCCGCCCATACGGCCGCGCTGTTGAAGGATCGCGCCATGGACGGCCCGTGCCTGCTGGTGACATCGGCCTATCACATGCCGCGCGCCTTTGCGCTTTTTGAGGCGGCGAGCGTCGAGGTCCAGCCCTGGCCGGCGGACTATCGAACCGATGGTCGGCCGCGTCTTTCCGCAAGCCTCGACCGGCCGATGACCAATGCCGCAATGCTCACCACCGCATTGCGCGAATGGGCCGGACTTGCGGCGGCGCGCCTGCGCGGCCACACGGCAAGGCTCTCGCCCCGACAGGTGGACTGAAGATCAGGATTTCTTCGGGCGAAGGCGAACGACCACGTCGATATGGGAAATTTCCATGCCCTCAGGCGGCGTCGGCAGGCCGTTCAATGCAATGCCGTCGGCGGGCATGTCGATCACCTCGTTCTCGCCTTCGACGAAGAAATGGTGATGGTCCGAGGTATTGGTGTCGAAATAGGTTTTCGCGCCCTCGACGGCGAGAACGCGGATCATGCCGGCATTGGTGAACTGGTGCAGCGTATTGTAGACGGTTGCCAGAGACACCGGCACGCCGGCGTCCTGCGCCTCGCCGTGCAGTTCCTCGACGGTCACATGGCGGTCACCCTTGGCAAACAGCAGATCGGCCAGCGCAACGCGCTGGCGCGTCGGCCTCAGGCCGCTTGCGCGAAGCTTTTCTTCCGAAATGCGATGTCCCGCTGTCATATCCACTTTCAGGGCGTCATCTAACAAAATGCAAATATAGCACCGTATAACGACATTGAGAATCGCTTTCAATAGGACGAGGGCTTGCGAGGATTGAAATTAAACTGCAAATAGCCCACACCGATGCGTTTCGCTCTGGCCGCGGAAGTCGGCTTCCTGTATGGCCTCGGTGAACGGAATGACAGTTGATTTTCGGGTTTTCCGGCCCAACTGGCACAAGGGCGCATTGCTGCGAGCGACATACGCCCTTATCTTGGGCCGGATACCGGAAACCCCTCGCTGAACGAAGGGAAGCAGAGTTTTAATGAGCACAAGACAATCGCATTTCGATTACGAGGACATCATCAAGTGCGCCGAGGGCGAGCTTTTCGGCCCCGGCAATGCGCAGCTTCCGATGCCCCCCATGCTGATGTTCAACCGCATCACCGAGATCTCGGAGGATGGCGGCGCCAATGGCAAGGGTCATGCCCGCGCCGAATTTGACATCACGCCCGACCTCTGGTTTTTCGATTGCCACTTCAAGGGCGACCCCGTCATGCCGGGTTGCCTGGGCCTTGATGCGCTCTGGCAGCTCACCGGATTTTATCTCGGCTGGCTCGGCGAGCCCGGAAAGGGCCGCGCCATCTCCACCGGCGAGGTGAAGTTTTCCGGCATGGTCACGCCGAAGAACAAGCTGGTGGAATACGGCGTCGACTTCAAGCGCGTCATGCGCGGCCGTCTGGTTCTCGGCATCGCCGATGGCTGGGTGAAGGCCGATGGCGAGGAAATCTACAAGGCCTCCGATCTGAGGGTCGGCCTGTTCAAGGAACAGTAGGGCGCGGCCCGCGCCATCAGGACCGCCGGGCCCGGAGGAGAAAGAGAAGGATCGAACATGAGACGTGTTGTCGTTACGGGATTGGGAATCGTATCCTCGATCGGGAACGATGCCGCCGAAGTCACCGCTTCGCTGCGCGAGGCAAAATCAGGCATCTCTTTCTCGCCGGATTTCGCCGAGCACGGCTTCAAGTGCCAGGTCTGGGGGCGGCCGACGCTCGACCCCACGGACCAGGTCGACCGTCGCGCCATGCGCTTTCTGTCCCAGGGCGGCGCCTGGAACCATGTGGCCATGAAGCAGGCCATTGCCGATTCCGGCCTCGAAGAGGGCGACATCACCAATGAGCGCACCGGCATCGTCATGGGTTCCGGCGGCCCCTCGACCCGCACGATCGTCGAGGCCGCGCTGACGACAGAGAAGAACGGCTCGCCGAAGCGGATCGGCCCGTTCGCCGTGCCGAAGGCCATGTCCTCGACTGCTTCCGCCACGCTCGCCACATGGTTCAAGATCCATGGCGTCAACTATTCGATCTCGTCGGCCTGCTCGACCTCGGCGCACTGCATCGGCAATGCGGCGGAGCTTATCCAGTGGGGCAAGCAGGACGTGATGTTCGCCGGCGGCCACGAGGACCTCGACTGGACCATGTCCAACCTTTTCGACGCCATGGGCGCGATGACAAGCGACTTCAACGAGGACGCGCCGCGCGCCTCGCGCGCCTATGACGCCGCCCGCGACGGCTTCGTCATTGCCGGCGGCGCCGGTGTCGTCATTCTGGAAGAACTGGAACACGCCAAGGCCCGCGGCGCCAAGATTTACGGCGAGATCATCGGTTACGGCGCGACCTCCGACGGCTACGACATGGTCGCGCCCTCCGGCGAAGGGGCCGTGCGCTGCATGCGACAGGCGCTTGCTGATATCGACGGAGAGATCGACTACATCAACACCCACGGAACCTCGACGCCGGTCGGCGACAGCCGCGAGATCGGCGCGATCAAGGACGTCTTCGGCGACAAGATTCCGCACATCCAGTCGACCAAGTCGCTCACCGGCCATTCCCTGGGCGCGGCCGGCGTTCAGGAATCGATCTATTCGCTGCTCATGATGCAGGAGGGCTTTATCGGCGAGAGCGCCCATATCGACCTCCTCGATCCCGAATTCGAGGGCGTGCCGATCGTGCGTGAGCGCATTGACAACGCCAAGATCGACACCGTTCTTTCAAACTCGTTCGGCTTCGGCGGCACGAACGCCACGCTGGTCTTCCGGCGTTACAATGGATAATGTGCAGATGACCGGACTTATGCAGGGCAAACGCGGCCTGATCATGGGCGTTGCCAACAATCACTCGATTGCCTGGGGCATCGCCAAGGCGGTTCATGCCGAAGGCGCGGAACTGGCTTTCACCTATCAGGGCGAAGCGCTCGGACGGCGGGTTCATCCGCTGGCGGCCGAAGTCGGCTCGGATTTCGTCGTTCCCTGTGATGTCGAGGATATCGGAAGCGTAGACGCTGTTTTCGACGCGATCAGGGAGCGCTGGGGCAAGCTCGACTTCGTCGTGCACGCCGTCGGTTTTTCCGACAAGAGCGAGCTGAAGGGGCTCTATGCGAACACCACTCGGGAAAATTTCGTCCGCACCATGGTGATTTCGTGCTTCTCCTTTACCGAAGTGGCCAAGCGCGCGGCAGAGCTGATGCCTGACGGCGGTTCGATGCTGACGCTCACCTATGGCGGCTCCACGGCCGTGGTGCCGAACTACAATGTCATGGGCGTGGCCAAGGCCGGACTTGAGGCCTCGATGCGTTATCTCGCGGGCGACTACGGCCCGCGCGGCATTCGCGTCAACGCCATCTCCGCCGGTCCCGTGCGCACGCTTGCCGGCTCTGGCGTTGGCGATGCGCGCCTCGTCTATGCCTGGCAGCAGCGCAATGCGCCGCTTCGGCGCTCAACCACGATCGAGGATGTCGGCGGCTCGGCGCTCTACCTGCTGTCCGACCTCGCCTCCGGCGTCACCGGCGAAATTCATTTCGTCGACAACGGCTACAATATTCTCTCCATGCCGATCCCGGAAATGATGCGCAGGGGCGACCCGGAAACCTGACGGTTTTCCCTCCGCTCACGAATATGCAACCTAAAATAGAGAATGGCGTGGCCGGATTTTCGGCCGCGCCTTTGTTTTTTGATGCCGGCAACCGACGTCCGGGATAAACCGCAGCGACCGAACTGTAAAATTCCGCACGCCGTTTTTCCGGTTGCGAAGCCGGGTAGCCCGCCTTCCACTATATTAATCAAACGATTGATTTTATTATAATATATGCCCTGCAGTCAGACGAAAAAGACGGCGAAGCGCCGCGAAGACAACCAACGGAAGGCCGATTTTCTCTTTATTTCTCATAGGATTATCGTTGCAGAACGGCAACAGAAGCATCTTAATCATTCGATTGATTTAGCATTCCACCGAAGGTTTATTGTTCCCGACGGCCTCTGCGGGTTTGATGCGGATGGATGCAACGCAACCAACTGCTTCCAGCCCAGGGCACTGCCCCGTTCAATTCAACGAGGAGTTATCTTCATGAACCTCAAAAGCCTCTTTCTTGGCTCCGCTGCCGCGCTTGCAGCCACAACCGGCGCGCAAGCCGCCGATCCGGTCGTCGTCATCGAACCGGTCCAGAACAACTATGTCGAAGTTTGTGACGCTTTCGGGGCCGGCTACTTCTACATTCCCGGCACCGAGACCTGCCTGAACGTCGGCGGTTACATCCGTTTCCAGGTTGACGCCTCCAACGGCGGCAATGTTCCGGATGCCTGGAACGTCTTCACGCGCGGCCAGCTTGAGATCTCGTCCAAGACCGATTCCGAACTCGGCACGGTCAACGGCATGATCGCGCTCCGCAGCGAAGCCTATTCCAACGACGGGTCGACCAAGACCTACATCGACGAAGCCTATCTCGGCCTCGGCGGCTTCCAGGCCGGTCGTTTCCTGAGCTACTGGGATGAAGGCCTCATCGGCGAAATCGACGACCTCGCCGGCAACACGCGTTTCAACTCGATGCGTTACGTCTTCGCCGGCGAAGGCTTCGTGGCAGGCCTCTCGCTCGACGCGCTCGAAGCCGACATGGTTGGCCTTTCCAATGACGACATGCCGAAGCTCGGCGTTTCCGGTCGCATCGGCTTCCAGGCCGGCGGCGTTGGCGCCAAGTTCGATGTCGGCTACGACACCTACAACGAAGAAGCTTCGCTGCGTCTTATGACCTCGTTCGCAATCGGCCCGGGCCAGCTGGACCTCGGCGCGAACTATTCCAGCGGCTGGAACGCATACGCCAACACCTTCGACGATGAGTTCTACGACTACTCGCTGGCAACCCCGACGGCTCTGCCGGGCGTCTATGCCGAATGGGCACTGGCCGCCGGCTACCAGCTCGACGTCACCAACAAGTTCTCGATCACGCCGGCCTACCAGTGGACCTCCGCAAAGGTTCCGGGCGCCGACAACGAAGACTTCTGGTCCGCAGGCGTTCTGTTCGACTACACCATCGTTGACGGCCTGAGCGCCAAGCTCAATGTCGGCTATACCGACCTGCCCGATACCTACTCGAACGACGACTACTGGGCCGGCTGGTTCCGCCTGCAGCGCGACTTCTAATCCAAGTTGCCCGAGAAGAGGCCCCGAAACGGGCCTCTTTTTCTTCGCCCGGAATGCGGCTTACCGCCGGATCCCGGGCTTTTTGTGCCTGATGGCTTCAGTCGGCGCGAAACTCAACCAGATGGGGTCCGCCGCGATCAACCGCAACCGCGATCGCCCCAACAAGCGCATCCTCGTCCGCGGTCGTTGAGAAGCCGAGCCCGTAGGCAGCGGCGATCTTCTCCATGTCGGGCGGCGTCGGCCTCACGCCCTCCGGCATGACGCCGGCCTCTTCCATATAGGTCTCGATCTCGCGGTAACCGTGATTGTTCCAGACGAGGAAGACGATATCCGCCTTCTCGTCGGCGGCCGTACCTAGCTCGGAAAGCGAAAACTGCAGGCCTCCATCGCCGACAACCGCGATGACCGGCCGGTCCGGCTCTGCGATCGCCGCGCCGATCGCGCCGGGCGGCACATAGCCGAGAGCGCCGTAGCCGGTGGCGGAATTGAACCAGCGTTTGGGCGCGGCGGCGTCGAAGTAAAGATTGGCCGCATAAACAAGCTGCGTGGAATCGCCGATGAAGCGCGCGCCGGGAACGGCGTCGCGCAGGCGGTGCAGAAGCGTCACTTCGCCCCTGATCTTGTCCGAGAGCGCGTTCCAGGCCGCTTTCCGCGTCTCGGCGGCACGCTCTGCGCCCTTCACCCGTCGCGCGTCGATGCGCCTCAGAAGTGCCTCAAGCATTGCCGCGCTGTCGCCGACGATCGCCCCGGCGGTTTGCGCACCTGCAGCGATACGCTCGTGATCAACGTCGATGCGGATGAGTTTCTTCAGCGCCGGGAAACCGCCGTCGACATAAACGTCGTAGTCGGTCCGGCCGATTTCCGTTCCCACCGCGATCACGAGATCGCTTGCGGCAATCAGCGCGCGCACCGGCTCAAGGCTGGCGCTGGCCGGCACCTGCAGCGCGTGTCCCGCCATCAGCCCGCGCGCATTGGCCGTCAGCACGACGGGCGCATCGATGCGTGCGGCAAAGGCCGTCAGCGCCGCATCCGCCCGGCATGCGCCGCCGCCGGCCAGAATGACGGGAGCCTTCGCGCCATTGATCAGAGCGGCCGCCTTTTCCAGCGCGGTCTCGTCGGCGACCGCGGCCGCATCGTGCGAGACAACCGGCGCAGGCGGCGCAATCGTCTCGACCATCACATCTGTCGGGATCTCCAGATGCACAGGCCCCGGCCGGCCGGACGTCGTCAGCGCGAGGCAACGGGCGAGCTCACGGGCAAGGTCCGCGCCGTTCATCAGCGTGACGGAGGCCTTGGCAAAGCTCTTCATCAAGGCCTGCTGGTCCGGCAGTTCGTGCAGGCATCCCTCCCCCTTGCCGAGCGTCCTGCGGGCGTTGACGCCGGAAATCACCAGCATCGGCACACTGTCGGCCCGCGCCTGCGCCATGGCCGTGATCGTGTTGGTGAGCCCCGGCCCGGTGATGACGAAGGCAACGCCCGGCTTGCCGGTGACGCGGGCATAGCCATCGGCCATGAAGCCCGCGCCCTGTTCATGGCGCGGCGTGACGTGACGGATCTTCGAGGTGGCAAGACCGCGATAGAGTTCGGCCGTATGCACGCCGGGAATGCCGAAGACGACCTCGACGCCATGCGCTTCCAGGAGGCGCACAAGCGCCTCGCCGACCGTGATGGTCTCGCTCATGCCTGCGCCGCCTTCTTCCCGACCGTAAGGCCCGCGGCAAAGCGGCAGATGCGACGCGCCGCCTCCGCGATATCCTCATCCGGCACCGTCAGGCTGATACGGATAAAACCGTCCGCCTCAACCCCGAAAGACGAGCCGGGCATGACCGCCAGATGCTCGGCATCCAGAAGACCAAGCGCGAAGGCCTCGCCTGAAAGCCCCGTGGCCGAGACATCGACAAAGGCGAACATGCCTGCCTCGGGCATGGCGCAGATGATGCCCGGCGCGGCCGAAAGCGCCTCCACCAGAAGGGCAGCCCGCCTTCCCAGCGAGGCGCGCAGGGCGGCGGAAACGCCGCTCGGCCTTTCGATGGCTGCGGCCGTCGCATCGGCGATAAAGGGCTGGTTGCCAAACAGCATGGTTTCGGCAACCGGCAGGAGCCGCGCGCAGAATTCCGCCGGACCGATCGCCCAACCGCTGCGGAAGCCCGGCGCTGCATGGGACTTGGAGATCGAGGAGACGGCGATGGTGCGACCGGCCAGGTCGGCATTGTCCAGCGGCGAGGCAAAATCGCCCTCGAAGATCAGTTCCTCATACACCTCGTCGGCAATGATCCAGAGGTCGTGCCGGCGGCAGACGTCGCCGATTTCGGCAAGCTCTTCGGCCGTCAGCACCGCGCCCGTCGGGTTGTGGGGCGTATTGAGCAGGAGAACGCGGGAATTTTCCGTGATCGCCTGTTCCAGAATATCGGGGCGCATGTGGAACCCGTCTGCGGGTTTGAGCGGCACCGGCACCATCTCCGCGCCCGTGGAGCGGATCACGCCCTCATAGGTCGCATAGAGCGGATCGCCGACAAGCACGGCATCGCCGTCTTCCACAAGCGTCAGCATCACCGCGAAAAGCGCGGTCTGCGTGCCGGGAAAGCAGACGACATTTTCCGGCCCGATGGCACGGCCTGTGCGTGCGGCATAGCGTGCGGACAGCGCCTTGAGCAGTTCCGGTTCGCCGCGCCCGTTGGAATAGCCGATCCGGCCTTGTTCAAGGGCCGATGCCACAACTTCCGCCAGTACGGGGTCAGGCGCGACATCGGGTTCGCCGATCGTCAGTTCCAGGATGGGGGTTCCGGCCGCCTGCATGGCGCGCGCTTTCAGATGGACGGCCCACTTGTCGGAACCGAGGCCGCCGAGACGGTTGGATATCCTGGCGTAATGCATGTCTGTCATCCTTCAAAATCTTCAAGCCGAAGGCCGGTGATCGCCCCCACCGAATGAAGTCCCGCTTTCAGCAATTCCCTGTCTTCGAAAATGTCGTCGGCAAGCGAGCCCTCGAGCCAGAGCCCGTCGAGGACGGCGTTGATCTCGATCGCCAGCTGGCGGATATCAGCTGCGGCAACGTCGCGTCCGGCCTCGCGAAAGGCGCCGGCCAGAAGGCGCTCGATCAGCGCCCGGTATTCCAGATAGCTTTCCCGGTGGATCGCGCCCATGGCGGGATCGATCCGCGCCATGGCGATGAAGGCCGCCCAGAGTGAAAGCCGCCTTGCGTCGATCATCGGCGGCATCAGGCAGGCGGCGACAAAGCCCGCCAGCTTATCCCGCGCGCTCTTGTCGTCCGCCATGCCCGCCGCGGCGGATATCTCGGTCATCGCCGCCATGGTCTGGCGATAGGCTGCGTGAAGCAGCTGTTCCTTGGTCTCGAAATAATGGCGGATCAGCCCGCCGGAGACGCCCGCCCGCTCCGCCACTTCCCTGACCGTTGCGTTCTGGATGCCGCCCTCGGCGATGCAATCGAGCATCGCCTCGATCAGGTCGGCACGCCGTTCGGCGTCAGAGGCGCGGCGGAAGGGCTTGCGGCTCATCTCAGCCTCGAAGGATCGGCCGCGTCAGGCAGGTCGGTCCGCCCTCGCAGGCGATGCAGAGCGCATCGGCCTCGAATGTCGCGACGGTGCAGCCGGCCTTTTCCATCGCTGCCTTCGTCTTGTCGAAACCGGCGACGGCGATCACATCGAGCGGCTTTGTCGGCAGAACATTGAGATTGAGGCCGTTGGACGCCATGAACTCGTCTTCCGGCGCCTCCACCAGCGTATAGCCCTTCTCCTTCAGCAACTGATAGAACGGCGCGGGCAGAAGCGGCGCATAGACCAGCGCCAGCTTGTCGGCCAAGGGCGAGATCACGCTCATCAGATGCAGGCAGGCCTCTTCGCCCTGCCACAGCGGCAGATCGAAGCTCAGAACAGAAATGCCATGTGGTGCCAGAAGCCTGCGCACCTGGTCGATGCCTTCGGCATTGGACCGCACGCCGCGGCCGATGCAGAGCGTGCGTTCGTCAACCCAGACGCAATCCCCACCTTCCACCGTGCCGGACCCGGTCAGTCGCCCGAGGATCGGAATGCCGGCCGCGCGATAGATCGCTTCATGGCCGTCGACCTCGCCCTTGCGCAGGGGCTTGCCCATGTTGAGCAGGATCGCGCCGCTATCGGCAACCAGCGAGGGATCGTGGGTGAACATGGCATCGGCAAGCCCATCGCCCTTGTCCTCATACCAGAGGATTTCGGCGCCCGAGGCCGCCACAAGATCGGCAAATGCCGCGTATTGGCCGATCGCGCGCTCGGCGTTGAAGGCCTTGCCGTAATGCCAGACGGCGGGATCCGCCCGCAAAAGGCTTTCGCCGGGCCGGCGCATGATCACCCGCCTGATGGGCTGCGCCATGGTTTGCGCTCCGAAACTCATTCCATTCTTCTCCACGCTTCTGCGAAATCTCCGCTAGTTATACACTTGCATAATAAGCTCGCAAGTGTAGTAATAAAGCCAAGGAACGATTTTTGATCGCCGGCGTGATCGCACCGCAAGACGTGTCTGACCGCCGGCCCACCGGGAACGGCAAAGCGTTTTAATGAAGGCTGAAAACAATCCGCAGGATGGCGACCCCGCAGAAGCGGTCACCGTCGACGATCTCCATAAATCCTTCGGAGATTTCGAAGTGCTCAAAGGCGTGTCGCTCAAGGCCCGTCAGGGCGAGGTCATCGCCATTATCGGCGGTTCCGGATCGGGAAAATCCACCCTGTTGCGCTGCATCAATATGCTGGAATGGCCGACGCGCGGCCGCATCTGCGTGCATGGCGAGGAAATCGCCATGAAGGCTGATGGCCATGGCGGGCTGATGCCGGCCGACCGCAAGCAGATCCAGCGCATCCGCACGCGTCTTGCCATGGTGTTCCAGAGCTTCAATCTCTGGCAGCACATGACGCTGATGCAGAATGTCATCGAAGTGCCGGTGCATGTGCTCGGCGTCAAACGCGATGCGGCTGTCGCCGAGGCGGAAAGGCTTCTGCGCCGCGTCGGGCTCTACGAAAAACGCGACGCCTATCCGGCCTTCCTGTCCGGCGGCCAGCAGCAGCGGGCGGCGATAGCCCGCGCGCTTGCCATCCAGCCGGAGGCCATGCTGTTTGACGAGCCGACCTCCGCACTCGACCCGGAACTGGTCGGCGAGGTGCTGACGGTCATCCGCGATCTTGCCGAGGAAGGCCGCACCATGCTGCTGGTCACCCACGAGATGGGCTTTGCCCGCGAGGTCGCCAGCGAAATCGTCTTCCTGCATGACGGCCGGGTGGAAGAACAGGGCGCGCCGCAAACCGTCTTCGACAATCCGGAATCCGAACGACTGAGGAAATTCATCAGTTCCGTGCAATAGCCGTTCGCAGGACGATTACCCGATACGTTCCGGCAATGGCCCAACCTAAAACAGAGGGAACCGAAACCATGAAAAAACTGACTTCCGCACTTCTCGGCGCCGCAGCCTGCCTTGCGCTTTCTGCCGGCGCCGCTTCCGCCGAAACCGTCAAGGTCGGCGTTGCCGCCGAGCCCTATCCGCCCTTCACCGTGCCGGACGCCGCCGGCAACTGGACCGGTTGGGAAATCGACCTGATGGATGCCCTCTGCAAGGAAGCCGCGCTTGACTGCGTCATCACGCCGATCGCCTGGGACGGCATCATTCCGGCGCTGACCGCCGGCAAGATCGACGCCATCATGGCCTCGATGTCGATCACGCCCGAGCGCGAGGAGCAGATCGCCTTCTCCGACAAGTATTACAGCACTCCCGGCGCCATTGTCGCCGAGGCCGGTTCGGGCATCGAGCCGACCAATGAAAGCCTGTCGGGCAAGGTGCTCGGCGTGCAGGTCTCGACCACGAACCAGGATTATGCCGAAAAGCATTTCCCCGATGCCGAGATCAAGACCTACCAGACCCAGGATGAGGTCAACCAGGATCTTTATGCCGGCCGCATCGACGCCGAGATCGCAGACCTCGTAACGCTTCAGCCCTTCCTCGAAAGCGACAACGGCAAGGCGTGCTGCGAGATGATGGGCACAGTCGCGCAGGATGTTGAAATCTACGGCCCCGGAATCGGCGTCGGCCTGCGGAAGGACGACACCGAACTGCGCGAAAAGTTCAACGCCGCAATCGCCGCCGTCCGCGCGGACGGCACCTATGAAGAGATTACGAAGAAGTATTTCGACTTCGACATCTACGGCGATTGATCAAAGCATGAAAGGACGCCGCCGCAGGCGCCGGCGCTCCTTTGATGTTTGGGCCCTCTGCGCAAGTCCATCTCTCCCTTGAGGGAGAGGTGTCGCGAGAGCGATGGAGAGGGCTGAACCCTCGCAACGGACAGAAAGCTTCGGGCTGATACTTCACCCTCCTCCGCCCGGCCGGGCATCTTCCCCTCAAGGGGAGATTGACCGCGAGGCCATGGCATTAGCAAGCAGGATGGCGCATTGAACGGGCCAGACAGGGAAACGGAATGAACTGGGAATTGCTCGCCTTGTCACCGCCCGGATGGGGCGGCGCGCTGCTTCGCGGCCTCGTCACCTCGCTGCAGGTTGCCGCCGGCGGTTTCGCGCTCGGCCAGGTGATCGGCATTCTCGGCTCGGCCGGCAAGCTCTATGGCGGCCCGGTGATCAGGGATCTCATGGAGATCTACACCACGGTGGTGCGGGCCATTCCTGAACTGGTGCTGATCGTCCTGCTTTATTATGCCGGTACGGCAGCTCTCAACAATCTGATGGGCGCGGTCGGTTTTTCCTCCGTCGACATTTCCGGCATGCTGGCGGGCATTCTCGTCATCGGTCTGGTCCAGGGCGCCTATTCCACCGAAGTGCTGCGCGGGGCGATCCTAGCCATCCCGCCGGGCCAGATCGAGGCGGCCCGCGCCTATGGCATGCCGCCGGCCATGGTGATGCGGCGCATCACGCTGCCGGCCATGCTGCCGCACGCCATTCCCGGCCTTGCCAATCTCTGGCTGGTCACCACCAAGGATACCGCCCTTCTCGCCGTCGTCGGCTTTACCGAACTGACGCTTGCCACCCGCCAGGCCGCCGGCGTGACGCATGAATATTTCCTGTTCTTTTCAGCTGCCGGCGTGCTCTATCTGGCGGTCACTCTGGTCTCAAACGTCGCCCTGCAGTTTCTCGAGCGCCGCGCCAGCCGCGGCATGGCGAGGCAGCGGACATGACCGATCAGCAGATACCGGAGGACATCGAAACCCCGCCGCCGCTGCCGAAGCTTTCCGCGCTGATGCGACCGCACAGGCTCGCCATCATGGCCGTGGCGCTCGGCCTTCTCATCCTGATGATCGTGAAGATGCAATGGGACTGGCTGCCCGACTATGCCGGCATGCTGTTGGCCGGGCTCTGGATCACGATCGTGCTCCTGGTCTCCTCCACCATCCTCGGCTTCCTGCTCGCTGTCCCGCTCGGCCTCGTTCAGGTTACGGGACCAAAAATCCTTGCCTGGCCGGCGCGCATTTTCTGCACCATCATTCGCGGCACGCCGCTGCTGCTGCAGCTCTGGCTGCTTTATTACGGCCTCGGTTCGCTGTTTCCCGGCATTCCCGAAATCCGCCAATCCTTCCTGTGGCCCTACCTGCGCGAGGCCTGGCCCTATGGTCTGCTTGCGCTCACGCTTTCCTATGCCGGCTATGAGGGCGAGGTGATGCGCGGCGCCTTTGCCGGCGTACCGCATGGCGAACTGGAGGCCGCCCGCGCCTACGGCATGGGTCGATGGAAGGTTCTGACCCGCATCTGGCTCCCGCGCGCCGTGCACCGGGCGCTGCCGACCCTTGCCGGCGAAACCGTGGTACAGCTGAAATCGACGCCGCTTGTGGCAACCATCACCGTGATCGATCTTTACGCCGTCGTCGGCGACATCCGCCAGTCGACCTACCTCACCTATGAGCCACTGCTGTTCCTCGCCTTCCTCTATCTCTGCCTCACCGGCATTCTGGTGACGACCTTCCGCCACTTCGAAAAGAAAATCCCGACGCGGGGGATGTGAGCCGGGCCGCGAAAGGCGGCCCGACAGGGTTCATAGCCCGGAAAAACGCGCAATGGCCTCAATGATCCGGTCATGAACCTCCGCCCGATCGGCGCCCTCGGGATCGTCGCAGACCGGATCGTCCTGTTCTTCGGCCAGCAGGGCCGCACCGTCTGGCGTGCATTCGGCCAGAAAGGTGAAGTGATGCGCGGGCGCGATGACGACCCGTTCGGCCTCAGGCAGGCGCGCGATAAGATTGCTGCCGGCTTCGGAAACATCCGCCGCCCGCATGAGGTTTTCCTCACCGAGATTGATCACCAGAACAGGCATATCGGTCGCTTCAATACTATCCCCGGTTGCCGCATAGGTAAAACCGGGATCAATGGCGATGGCCCGGCTAATCCGTTCATCGCGGGCATCTGCAGAAAACCCGCTCGGCATATGGTCAAGGTCAAGATTGCCCTTTGACATGAAGACGCAGTCAGCCTGCGCCGGTTGCGCCCTGCAATAGTCAGCAAACGCATCACCGCTGAACCGCAGGCCGGCAAGATTGAGCGCCGTTCCCCCGCCCAGCGAAAACCCCACTGCGGTAACGGCCGACTGGTCAACATGCGGACCTAAAACAGGATCTGTCAGAAGCATATCGAGGGCGGCGGAAAGATCGCCGGCCCGTGTGTCCAGAAAGGCGGAGGCACGCGGAGACGAATCGCCCGTCGTACTGCCCGGATGGTTGACCGCCAGCACCATCGCCCCGCGCGCGGCAAGTGCCCCCATCAGCCAGGCGCTGTTATCCATATTGCCGCCGGAACCATGGGAAAACAGGATCAACGGAAACTGACCATCGGCGATCCGCGCGCCCATCAGCCCGGATGTGCCCTCGAAGACGGCATTGCCGCCGACAATGCCGCGATAGCTCCTTGTTTTTGCAGGATACCAGAGCGTTGCCGACAGCAGAGTGGGTCGCTCAGCGCTTTCAACGGCCATGCGCTCATAGCCCGGCAGCAGGGGCTCGGCAGCAAGCCCGGGAACAGCGGTTGTCAGGACAGACAGAAAAGAGAGAAGAAGACGCTTCATCGGAGAAACCTTTCGATGTGTTTGAGACGGTTTCTTCTTTCGTTTTCCGCCGCAAACAGCGTCCTCTTTCCGGTTTGAGGTCGCCGGAAACCGGTTTTTGCACTATGCGGGGACTAATTCGAGGGATGAAATGATGCTGGTTCTACCGGTTCCGATGGTCACCGCACTGGTGCTGGGCTTTATGGTTTTGCGTATGCTTGCAGGCGAAAGGCGGCCGCTCGCCATCGCCGTTTTTCTTTCGGCATGCGCGCTTCAGGGGCTCGTCGTCGCGCTGGTGCAATATTATGGCGTAGCCTTTCTTCGGCCGGTGCAGCCGGTAACAGCCAGCCTCGTGCCCGTCTGCGCCTGGCTTGCATTCCGTTCCTCCTTCATCGAACCGATACGCCCGGGGCGGGATTTTATCCATCTGGCAGCTCCCGCCTTCACCCTGTTTAGCGTGCTGTTCGCGCCGGTAACCGTGGATGCGATCATTCCGCTGGTATTTCTTGCCTATGGCGCACGGATTCTGCTGGCGCTGAAGGCTGGCGGAGACGCCCTGCCGCTTGCCCGGCTGGAAGCCGGTCGGCAGCCGCAATGGCTGTGGGCGGGGATTGCCGCAAGTCTCGTGCTCTCGGCCGTCAGCGATACACTGATCGCCACTGTCATTCTTGCCGGAGCGCCTGCGCTCAAGCCAATGATCGTCAGCATCTTCACCTCGGCGGCACTTCTGGCTGCGGGCCTTCTCGGCCTTTCGCCGAATGCCTTCGGAGAAGGCGATCAAAAGGAAACGCCGCGTGCCGAACCGCCCGAAGCCACAGAGGCGGATACCGAAATCATGGCGCGTCTTGATGCGCTGCTCGCTTCAGAGACGCTTTATCTCGACCCGGCGCTGACGCTCTCGCGGCTTGCGCGCCGGCTCAGAATACCCGCCAAGACTCTCTCGTCAGCCGTCAATCGCGCCACCGGCGACAATGTTTCACGCTACATCAACCGCTATCGCATCCTGCATGCATGCGACCGCCTGAAGGCCGGCGACACCGTGACAGCGGCCATGCTTGCCAGCGGCTTCAACACCAAATCGAACTTCAACCGTGAGTTTTCCCGCTTAACCGGCAAAAGCCCCACGGCTTGGCTGAAGGAGAAAGCGTAGGCTGTTCGGCTTCACCCTGCAAACAGATCCGCCTGCGGCGGCTCCTCCCAGGCATTCTCGAGCTTCAGCAGAAATTTCTTGGTCGGCAACCCGCCGCCGAAGCCCGTCAGCGCGCCATTGGCGCCGATGACGCGGTGGCAAGGCAGCAGGATCGGCAGCGGATTGTTGCCATTGGCGGTGCCCACCGCCCGGCTTGCATTCGGATCGCCGAGCGCCCTGGCGATCGCGCCGTAAGTGGTCGTCTCGCCATAAGGGATCGTCGCCAGATATTCCCAGACGCGGTTCTGAAAGCTGGCACCCGAAAGATGATAGGCAAGGTCGAATTGTTTCAGTTCGCCCGCGAAATAGGCATCGAGCTGACGCCGCGCCTCGGCAAACGGCGCATCATCGCGCCGCCAGTCGGATCGCGGCCCGAAGGCCTTGTGGCCGGTCGGAAACGAGATGAAATGCAGCCGGTTGCCATCGCCCGCCACCAGCAGATCGCCGACCGGACTTCCGACAATGGTGTAGAACAGTCCGGTCATTGCACCGGCCTCCGAATCGCGGAGGGCGGCCGTCCGTATAGGCTCGAGAACGCCGCATGGAACCGCCGGATACTGCCGAAGCCCGCCTGAAGCGCCACCGCGCTGATCGGCAGCGCCGTCTCGTCAAGCAGCCGCTTGGCCCGGCCGATCCGCATCGTCTGCGCCGTCTGCAATGGCGAGGCCCCGACATGGACGGCAAAAAGCCGCGCCAGATGCCGCGCGCCGACGCCAAGTCGTTCGGCCAGTTCATCGACGGAACCGGTGTCGAGCGCGCCTTCATTAATGAGCTTCAGCGCCCGTTCCACCGTGGTGCGCGTCCCGTTCCAGGCCGGTGAAAATGGCGCGGTCTCCGGCCGGCAGCGCAGGCACGGCCGGTAGCCCGCCCGCTCGCAGGCGGCCGCCGTCGGATAATAACTGACATTCTTCGCCAAAGGCTGTTTCACCGGGCAGACCGGCCGGCAATAAATCATCGTCGTGCGAACAGCGGTAAAGAACCTGCCGTCATACCCCGGATCACGCACCTGCCGCGCCTTCTCGCATGTGTCGAAATCAAGCATGGGCGGATTTTAGCAGTGCGCGCGCAGAGAGGCGAGCGGGATCAGATTATGAGGTCCGGAAATGACCATGCCATGCCGGCGGGAGGCGCCGCTCCGCTGCTCCGCTGCTCCGAACAATATTTCAGCACCGGCTGTTCTCACAAATTTGTTCCCTTTTCATTCTCATCCGTTCCGCTGTATCATCCGTCCATGCAGGATGATTTCGCGACCATATTTCCGCTTCAGCGCGGCCGGGTGCATGATGCTTCCGGTCCCGGCGCGCCTTTCTTTGCCGCGGCGCTTTCCGGCGTCACCGGCGGCACGGTGCTGTGGATCAAGCCGGCATGGTTTGCCGAGGAGATCAATCCGGTGGCGTTTTCGGCTTTTTTCGATCCGCGCGACATCATTCTCGCGCGCACCGCAGACCAGACGGAGACGCTGGCCGCCGGCGAAGAAGGCCTGCGCTCCGGCGCGGTCGGCCTCGTCATCATGGAGGTGGACAAGCCGGTCGAACTCACCCCCGGCCGCCGGCTGCAGCTTGCCGCCGAAAGCGGCCGCAGCATCGGGCTTTCGCTGCATCCCGAAGGCACGGGCAATCAGGCGGCGACCACGCGCTGGCTCTGCAGACCGCTGTTTTCCGCTTCCGACTCGACTCTGCAGGAATGGTCGATTATAAAGAACAAAACAGGAACAAATAACAGTTGGGCAGTGCGTTGGGATGAAACGGCGCGTCGTATCCATATGGTTTCAGAGACTGCCGAGCGAGCGGGTTTTAAGGGCCCGCCCGGTTGACGGCCCTTTCGCCGTCACGCTGAGCGAGGGCAATCATGACCGGCTTCACGACCTCAACAGGGAGGCCGAGAGCCAGGGACTGGAGCGCGGCATGGGGCTTGCCGATGCCCGCGCCTATGTGCCGGATCTCGTCACCCGCCCCGCCGATATCGACGCGGACCGGCGCTTCCTCGTGATGCTGGCCCGCTGGGCGACGCGCTACACGCCCCATGCCGGGCTCGACGGCGAGGACGGGCTGGTGCTCGACATCACCGGCGCATCCCATCTTTTCGGCGGCGAGGCGGCGATGCTTGAGGACATGAAGGCCCGGCTTTCCCGCGCCCGGCTTTCCTCGAAGATCGGCATCGCCGATACCCGGGGCGCGGCCTGGGCGCTTGCCCATTTCGCCCCCGGCATTGCGCCGGAAGGCAAGACCAGCGCAGCACTCGGCCCGCTTTCGGTCTCTGCTCTGCGCATCGATGAAAAGACCGCGACGGCGCTGAAGCGCCTCGGCCTCAACACCATTGCCGACATGACGGCCCTGCCCCGCGCCACGCTCGCCCGCCGCTTCGACATGGCGCTGATCGCGCGGCTCGAACAGGCGCTCGGCACGCGCGGCGAGGCCATCTCGCCGCTTTCCGAACCGCCGCATTATGGCGTGCGGATGAGTTTTCCAGAGCCGATCGGCCTTGTCGATGACGTGATGGCCGCCCTTTCCCGCCTGTTGGACACGCTTTGTCTGCGGCTGAAGAACCGGGAGGCCGGCGCGCGCGCCATCACGCTTTCGGTGGAGCGCGTTGATCAGACCCGCCAGACCGTCACGCTCCGCCTCGCCCGGCCGATGCGCGATGCGACGCGCATTCTCCGCCTGTTCGAGCGCCCTGTCGGCGAGATCGACGCCGGTTTCGGCATCGAGCGGATCCGGCTCGAGGCGCGCGGCGTGGAAGGCCTGCCCGCCGAGCAGATCGGCGAAGGCGGGCTGGTGGAGGGCGAGGCGCTGGACGATCTCGTCACACGGCTCGGCGCCCGCATCGGGCTCGACAACATCGTCCGTTTCCAGCCGGTCGCAAGCCATATTCCCGAACGCGGCTTTACCGAAAACCCCGCCGCCTATGGCCGGGTGGATGCCGAGTGGCGTATGGATCATCCCCGCCCCTTGCGCATGTTCCCGCCCGAGCCGGTGACGAGCGACGCCGCCCGCCGCCCGCCCTCGCGCTTTTCCTGGCGGCGCATGCGGTTCGAGACGGCTGCAAGCAGCGGCCCGGAGCGAATTGCGCCGGAATGGTGGCGGCCGGACGAGGCCTGGCGTTCGGGCCTTCGCGACTACTGGCGGGTGGAAACCCGGCAGGGGCTGAGGCTGTGGATGTTCCACACCCCGCAGGCCCCCGGCTGGTTCGTCCATGGCCTCTTCGCCTGAGGTCCGGCCATGGATTATGCCGAGTTATGCGTCACCACCAATTTCACCTTCCTCACCGGTGCCTCGCATCCGGAGGAGATGGTGATCCGCGCCGCCGAACTCGACCTTGCGGCCATCGCCATCACCGACCGCAATTCGCTCGCCGGCGTGGTGCGCGCCTTCCGGGCGCTGAAGGAAATCAGGCGCAAGATCGAAAAGCAGGCCGAGGAGCAGTCGATCCGGCTTTCGACCCATATCGACCCCTCCTCGCGCCAGCCGGCCGGCGACGCCAAATCCATTGCCCTGCCGCCAATCCGCCGCCTGCCCCGCCTGATCGTCGGCTGCCGGCTGGTGCTGGCCGACAGCCCCGTCGATTTCGTGGCGCTGCCGAAGGACAAGCCGGCCTATCAGAAACTCGTGCGGCTCCTGAGCCTCGGCAAGCGCCGCGCGCAGAAGGGCGAATGCCTGCTTTACCTGCGCGACATGCTGGAATGGGCCGATGGCTCCATTCTGATCGCGCTGCCGCAGGGGCTGAAGCAGAAGGCGGAAGCGACAGACCATATCACCCAGGCGCACCGCCGCTTTCCCGGCCATGTGTTCACGGGTGCGGCCCCGCGCTATGACGGTTCAGATGCCGCCTGGTTCAAAACCCTCACCGCCCTTTCGCACAAGGCCGGCGCGCCGATGGTCGCCGTCGGCGATGCGCTGATGCATCACGCCAGCCGCCGCCAGCTTGCCGACGTGCTGACCTGCATGCGCCACCGCATCACCATCGACGCGATCGGCCACCTTGCGCTGCCGAATGCCGAGCGGCGGCTGAAGCCAGCCACAGAGATGGCGCATATCTTCCGCGACCATCCCGCCGCCATCCGCCGCACGCTGGAGATCGCCGCGCGCCTCACCTTCGATCTCACCGAGCTTTCCTTCAACTACCCGGCCGAAGTCGCCCATGGCGAGGCGCCGCAGGCCCGCCTTGCCCGCCTCACTTGGGAGGGGCTGAAACGACGTAATCCCGAAGGCATTCCGGCACGCAACCGGGAGCTTGCGGAAAAGGAACTGGCGCTGGTCGGCGAGCTCGGCTACGCCGCCTATTTCCTCACCGTCCACGACATCATCGCTTATGCCCGCAGCAAGGGTATCCTGTGTCAGGGCCGCGGCTCGGCGGCCAATTCCATCCTCTGTTATGCGCTCGGCATCACCGATGTCAGGCCGGATATGATCGGCATGGTGTTCGAGCGCTTCGTCTCCCGCCATCGTGGCGAGCCGCCCGATATCGACGTCGATTTCGAGCACGAGCGGCGGGAGGAGGTAATCCAGCACATCTACAAGACCTATCGTCGCGAGCATGCCGGGCTCTGCGCCACCGTCATCCATTTCCGCTCGCGCGCGGCGATCCGCGAGGTCGGCAAGGTGATGGGGCTTTCGAACGATGTCACCGCCGCCCTTTCCGGCCAGATCTGGGGCATTTCCAGCAAGGGCGCCGAACCCGAACGGCTGAAGGAGGTCGGCCTCGACCCCTCCGATCTGAGGCTTGCCCAGACCGTGCGTCTGATCGGCGAGATCATCGGCTTTCCCCGACACCTGTCGCAGCATGTCGGCGGCTTCGTCATTACCGAGGACCGGCTGGACGAGCTCTGTCCGATCGAAAACGCGGCGATGGAAGACCGCACCGTGATCGAATGGGACAAGGACGATATCGACGCGCTCAACATCCTCAAGGTCGATGTGTTGAGCCTCGGCATGCTGACCTGCCTGAAAAAATGCTTCGAGCTCACCGCCCGCCATTACAACCGTCCGCTGACTATCGCCGCCGTGCCGCAGGAGGATGAAGCGACCTATGACATGCTGCAAAAGGCCGACGCCATCGGCGTGTTCCAGGTGGAAAGCCGGGCGCAGATGAACTTTCTGCCCCGCATGAAGCCGGCAACCTTCTACGACCTCGTCATCGAAGTGGCGATCGTGCGCCCCGGCCCGATCCAGGGCGGCATGGTGCAGCCCTATATCCGGCGGCGGCTGGGACTGGAAAAAGTCACCTACCCGAAGGAGGAACTGCGCGGCGTTCTCGAAAAGACCAAGGGCGTGCCGCTGTTTCAGGAACAGGCGATGCTGATCGCCGTGGTCGCCGCCGGATTTTCGGCCGAAGATGCCGACCGGCTGCGCCGCTCGCTCGCAAGCTTCCGCCAGATGGGCACGATCGGCGAATTCGAGGCGCAGTTCGTCAATGGCATGCTCGACAACGGCTATGAGCGCGATTTCGCCGAACGTTGCTTTGCCCAGATCAAGGGCTTTGCCGATTACGGCTTTCCCGAAAGCCATGCGGCGGCCTTTGCCATGCTCACCTATGTCTCGGCCTGGCTGAAATGCCATTATCCGGCGGCCTTCGCCTGCGCGCTGCTGAACTCCCAGCCCATGGGTTTCTACGCTCCGGCCCAGATCGTCCGCGATGCCCGCGAGCATCAGGTGGAGGTGCGGCCGATCTCGGTCAATCACAGCGCCTGGGACTGTACGCTGGAGCGCCGCGCCGACGGCGCCTATGCCCTGCGCCTCGGCTTCCGCCAGATCAAGGGGCTGAAGAAGGAGGATGCCGTCTGGCTGGAGAACGCGCGCGGCAATGGCTACCAGACCCCGGAAGATGTGTGGCTTAGGGCCGGGCTGATGCCGGCGGTGCTGGAGCGTCTTGCCGAGGCCGACGCCTTCGCCGATGCCGGCCTGTCGCGCCGCGATGCGCTCTGGCGGGTGAAGGCGATCCGTGCGCCGAAACCGCTGCCGCTCTTTTCCGACCCGATCGACGGCGAGCACATAAGCGAACCGGATGTGATCCTGCCGACGATGAATCTCGGCGAACAGGTGGTGGAGGACTATGTCGCCACCCGCATGAGCCTGCGCGCCCATCCAATGGAGCTGCTCCGCCCGAAAATGCCCGGCCTGACGCTACATTCGGCGCTGGCGACAACTGCGGAAAAACGCGTCAGCGTCGCGGGCCTCGTCATCACCCGCCAGCGCCCCGGTACGGCCTCCGGCGTCATCTTCCTGACGCTGGAAGACGAAACCGGCGTCTCCAACGTCATCGTATGGAAAAAGGTCTATGAACGCTTCCGCCGCACGGTGATGGGCGGCCGCCTGCTCAAAGTCACCGGAAAGCTGCAGCGCGAAGGCGTGGTCGTCCATGTGATCGCGGAGACCATTGAGGACTGTTCCTGGCGCCTCTCGGAACTCGGCCACCCGATGGACGACGCCATCGGCATCACCGACCCGAAGGCCGACGACACGCCCAGACGCCCGAAACTCCAGCCCCGCGCCCACCACCCGCGCGAACAGGCCAAGAAGCTGTTCCCGAGCCGGGACTTTCATTGAGCCATGCTGCCTGGCGAACCAAGGGCGACCACCTCCCGAAATGACACAGGAACCGGCGCGGCTCAAAGCTGCCCCTGTGTCATCTGAAACACTTCCCAAGACGTAAAGATGCTTCGGTTCGGACAACGGTTCAGGTTCGCCTTGTGCGGCGATGCGCCTTTGCGCATAGTTTTCGTCCCGAATACGATGATCGGCTTCGACAATGAATAACAAAAGACAGGTAAAAAGCCGCTCTCGGTTTCTCCTGACGCGCGCAGCGCCCGCCCTGGGGCTCACGCTGCTGATCGGCCTCGGCGTTCTCGCCCTGCTGAACTGGGCCGGGAAGGAGGCGGATAAGGCGTCCCATGAACGGCAGGCGCGGCTCGTCCGGCTCGTGATCTCCCAGTTGCAGTCCGAAGTGGCCCATGACCAGGAAAGCGCGACGGTCTGGGACGATGCGGTCATCGAGGTCCGTGCCGGCAATTTCACCTGGATCGACGAAAATCTCGGCACCTGGATGCACGACTATTTCGGCTTTGACGGCGTCTATATCCTCGACTCTTCCGACCGGGCGCTTTACGCCTTCACCGATGGCGCCATGGCGAGCCAGTACGCCTATGACGCCATTCAAAGCGAGGTCGAGCCCCTTGCCGAAGAACTTCGGGCCAAGCTGATCGCCGGCGACGACGGCCAGATCAACGAACTGGACCTGACACCGGGCGTCTCCGATCTGGCCGTGATCAGAGAGCATCCCGCCGTGGTCAGCATCAAGCCGATCGTTCCCCATTCCGAATTCGTGCAACAGGAGCCGGGCCAGGAATATCTTCATGTCGCCATCCGGTTTCTCGACGGCAGCCTGATCGAGGAGCTCCAGAACGATTACATGTTCGAGGCCCTCCACTTTTCATGGACGCCGGACGGCTCCAACCAGCCACTCACAACCAGCGAAGGCAGAACGATCGGCTATTTCGTCTGGCAGCCCTACCGGCCCGGATCCGCGGTCATGGCGCGCGTGATACCGGTGCTGATCGTCCTCATCGTTATCGCGCTCGCCGCGATTACGATCTTCCTGACGATCCATGACAGCCGGTCGCGCAGACTTGAGGAAAGCGAGGAACGCATCCGTCACCTGGCGCTGCATGACCCGTTGACCGACCTCCCCAACCGGCTGTCCTTCAACGAGAACGTCGACCGTCGCCTGGCCGAGAGGCCGGTCGCACCACTGGCGCTTCTCTACCTCGATCTCGACAGGTTCAAGCAGGTCAATGATACGCTCGGCCATCCGGCGGGCGACGCGCTGATCAGGGAATTCGCCCTGAGGCTGCAGGCGATCGTTCGACGCGACGACCTTGTCGCCCGCGTCGGCGGAGACGAATTCACCGTCATGCTGAACGGAAAGGGCGGCGACGAGGAGATCGGCGCGCTCTGCCGGCGCATGGTGGAAGCCGCGCGCGAACCGTTCCATATTGCGGGAAATACGGTTTTCCTCGGCGTCAGCATCGGCGCCGCAATTTTCCCGCGCGACGGGGCTGACCGCGTCAACCTGCAGCGCAAGGCGGACGTGGCACTCTACTATTCGAAGATCGCCGGCCGGGGGCGCTGTTCCTTTTTCTCCGACGCGATGGACAAGACGCTGGGCCTGCGGCGAAGAACCGAGATGGATCTGAGAACCGCGCTCCTCGGCCAGAATCAGCTCTCGGTCTATTACCAGCCGGTCCAGTCCGCGCTCACGCGCCGGATCGTCGGCTGCGAGGCGCTGCTGCGCTGGCACCATCCGGAGATCGGATGGGTATCGCCGGAACTGTTCATTCCGATTGCCGAGGAAGCCGGGCTGATCGAGGATATCGGCCGGTTCGCGCTGACGAAGGCATGCGCGGCCGCGGCGAAGTGGCCTGGCCTTTCGATCGCCGTCAATGTATCGGGCGTCGAACTCTCCGATCCTGCCTATGCCGGAAAGGTCGAGCAGGTCCTGCTCTCAAGCGGGCTCGCGCCGGCGAGGCTCGAACTCGAGATCACCGAGTCCGTGGCGACCGAGGTAACAGGGGCCGTGGCCGAAAACCTGGTTGCGCTGCGCGAGCGCGGCGTGCGCATCGCCATCGATGATTTCGGCACGGGCTTCTCATCGCTTGGTCGCCTGAAGTCGCTGAATGTCGACAGGATCAAGATCGACAGGTGCTTCGTCGAGGGCTTGAAGGAAAACGCCAAGAGCAAGGCCGATGACAAGGCCATCATTCGCGCGATCATCGATCTTGCCCACGCCCGGAACCTGCGGACCACGGCAGAAGGCGTGGAGACGCGCGCGCAGGACGATGCGCTGACCGCGATGGGATGCGACGAACTCCAGGGGTTCCTCTACGCAAGGCCGATGCCGCTCAAGGACATGGACCTGCTGCTCGGCATTCATCGCAACGCGACGGGACGCGGCACGGCCGCCTCAGACGGAACGGATTCCGGCGCGTCTGTTTAACGGCCGGGCCGCCGCCAGGCGAAGCACGTCGTGACCGTCAGGCCTTTGCCAGCGCCTCCAGCGCCTCAACGCAGGCGGCCGCCGCCTCGCGGCCCTTGTTGTGTTCGTCATCGGCGGAGCGCTCGAAGGCCTGGATCGCGGTATAAGTGGTCAGGATGCCGAAGGAGACCGGCATGCCGGTCTCAAGCTGAACCTGCATCAGCCCGTGGGCGGCGGCCTCCGAGATGTATTCGAAATGGGCCGTCTCGCCCTTGATGACCGCGCCGATGCACACGATGCCGTCATAGTTTCCGCTTTTGGCAAGCTTCCTGGCGACCAGCGGCGCCTCGAAAGCGCCCGGCACGTCAAATATATCGGTCTCGGCGAGCGTGACGCCGCGCTCGGCAAGCTCGGCCTTTGCGCCGTTCAGAAGGCCGCTGGTGACCTTCTCGTTGAAACGGGAGATGACGATGGCGATACGGTGGGACACGGAATAATTTCCTTTGTGGCTCAAATGGAGGCTTACGGGAGAGTCGGCGCGGCGTTCACGGCAGGAGATGGCCGAATTTCTCGCGCTTTGCCGAAAGATAGGTTTCGTTGAAGGGGTTCGAGGCGGTAATCAGCGGCACGCGCTTCTCGACATGCAGGCCTGCCTTTTCGAGCGCCTCGGGTTTTTCCGGATTGTTGCTGAGAAGCCTGAGACGCGCGATGCCCAGGCTTTTCAGGATATGGGCCGCGGCATGATAGTCGCGGGCATCCGCCGGCAGGCCGAGCGCGACGTTGGCGGCATGAGTGTCGAGGCCTTGCTGCTGCAGTTCATAAGCGCGGATCTTGTTGGCAAGGCCGATACCGCGCCCTTCCTGGCCCTTCAGATAGACAATCACGCCGCCCTCCGCGCCGATCAGCGTCATCGCCTGCTGAAGCTGTTCTCCGCAGTCACAGCGCAGCGACCCGAAGACATCGCCGGTCAGGCATTCGGAGTGGACGCGCACCAGCGGCCGGTCTCCGAGCGGCCCCTTGACCAGCGCCAGATGCTCCGTCCCGTCGATCAGGCTCCTGAAGGCATGCGCCTCAAAACCGGCAACCGCGGTCGGCAGCGACGCCCGGGCAACCTCCTCGACCAGGATTTCGGTGCGCAGCCGGTATTCGGCGAGCTCCCGGATCGTCAGAAGCGGCATGTCGTGGGTTTTAGCGAAGACCTCGAGATCGGGCCGGCGGGCCATTTCGCCGTCATCGCGCATCACTTCGCAGATCACGGCCGCCGGATTGAGGCCGGCAAGGCGGGCGAGATCGACGGCACCTTCCGTGTGCCCGTCGCGGGCAAGCACCCCGCCGTCCGCCGCGCGCAGCGGAAACATGTGGCCGGGCGAAACGATGTCGGCGGACGTCGCTTGCGGATTGGCGGCGGCGGCAATGGTCAAGGCGCGCTCGGCCGCCGAAATGCCGGTGGTGATTCCCTCGGCCGCCTCGATCGAGACGGTAAAGGCCGTGGAATGCCGGGCACGGTTGTCGGCCACCATCGGCTTCAGGCCGAGCCGGTCGACCTGCTTGCCGGTCAGCGTCAGACAGATCAGCCCGCGGGCGTGTTTGGCCATGAAGTTGACGGCCGCCGGCGTGGCGAAGTCGGCGGCAACGACGACGTCGCCCTCGTTCTCGCGGCCCTCGTCGTCAACCAGCAGCACCATGCCGCCGGATTTCAGGGTTTCGATCGCCTTCTCGACGGAAGAGGCGGTCAGATTGCGTTCCATTCTTGTCATTCTTCTTCTCCGGGCAGAAAATCCGCCTCGTCCGTTTCGTCAAATTCGGGATTGCGATGGACGATGCGCACGCGGTCGGGATGGCCCTTCTGGATGACAACATGTTCGTCCCAGAGACCGCCGTCGAGCATGGACGCAGCCAGCGAAGGGCCGGCTTCCACCAGCACTTCCAGCACGCCGCGACGTCCAAGTTCAACGAGCGCCTCTTCCAGCGTCCCGGGCCGGATGATGGAAAAGCCACGCGCGCCGGCCTCGGCCATATAGGCCTCCGGCACACGGCCACGCCGGTCGAGAATGGCGAGGACGCGCTCCTTGCCGGGAAAATCGCGCACGCGCCGGACGGTGAGTTGTGGGTTGTCGGCAAGGACGGTGCCGGAACCGGTGAGGATCGCGTCGGCGCGGCGGCGCAGGCGGTGGGCAAGCGTGAGCGAGGCGGCCGAGGTAAAGGTCTTCGCGCCGGCAGGCGGCGCCATGCCGCCCGTCTCGTCGAGCGCCTGTTTTACGGTCACCCAGGGCAGACCCGTGAACGCGCGTTTGGTAAAGGGCGCGACCAGCCGGCTGGCGCGAAGCGCGAGTTTTCGGGAGCGGCCATCCGGCAAATCGGCCGCGAAGGTGACGGAAAGCCCGGCGCCGGCAAGGCGCGCGGCCCCGCCGCCGACGACCGCGGGGTTCGGGTCCGGCCAACCGATGACGACGCGCCGGGCAGACGTTGCCAGAATGGCATCGGCGCAGGGCGGCGTGCGGCCGTGATGATTGCACGGTTCGAGCGTGACGACGACGGTGTGGATGCGGTCGGCAACGCCCGCCGCGCGCGCGGCAGCGATCGCTTCCGCTTCCGCATGCGGCATGCCGGCCTTTCTGTGAAAGCCCTCCGCAATCACCATGCCGCCTGCATCGAGCAGCACGCAGCCGACCGGCGGGTTGGGCGCCGTCGCCCCGGCAAAGCGTTGCGCCCCATCCAGTGCGCGCGTCATCGCCGCCGCAAGAACGGCCGCATTCAAACTGTCTGTGGCGGGGTGAATGCCCATGCCTTCGCCTCATCAATCAAACAAGACGCCATGCAGGGCAAAAAGCGAAGAACGAAACGCGGACTGCGCCCGCAGTGCGGGATACAGGACACACGTCGCCATGCGCTGTTCTCTTCCATCCGGACTCTAACCGTCGGCTCCGGAGTCACACCGGATCTGCTGACCCTTGATCTTCCGGGAAATCCCTTCGATCAAGGCGCTCGCGGGCTGATGCACAAAGGCAATTACCGCCGGTGGGGAATTTCACCCCGCCCTGAGAACGTCGCCGACCGGACTTCCGATCGACGCGATGAATTTAGGCAAGCGATCCGGAAATGACAAGCGCCAATTTCGCCGACAGTCCGTCACCCGGTCTCGCCCGTCATTGCGACGGGCCCGTTTTCGGAGAAGAAGAGGTCGAACCCGCCATAGATCATCCGCGACCCGTCAAACGGCATTTCGGTCATCTCCGGATCGTTCATCAGCGCGCCCCAGGCTGCGTTGCGGATATCCTTCGACGGCCAGACGACCCAGCTGAACACCACGGCCTCGCCCTCTTCCTTCTTCAAGGCCATGTTGAACGAAGTCACCTTGCCGTCCGGCACATCCTCTTCCCAGCACTCGACGTAGGAAAGCGCGCCATGCGCCTTGAACTTCGCCGCCGCCTTCTGGCACAAGGCGTAATAGGCCTCTCTGTTGTTCACCGGCACCGGGGCCAGGAAACCGTCCACATAGGTCATGCGCATTCCTCCCGTGTCTTGACTCAGTCGCAAACGGATTTTACGTTGATATCAACATAAGGCACATCGATGCGCGAAAGTCTACCCCTGTCCGTAACGCTCGAGGTTCGTGACCGCTGCCTGTGCCTCTACCTGCAGCGGGCGGCACGGGCGGTTGGCCGGCATTTCGACGAGGTGCTGCGCCCGCTCGGCCTGACGAACGGTCAATATTCGCTGCTGATGGCGCTGAACCGGCCCGAGCCGCCGCGGATCGCCGAAGTGGCGATGGTGCTCGCCATGGACCGCACCACATTGACGGCGAGCGTCAAGCCGCTGGAGCGGCGCGGCCTGCTGAAGAGTTTCCAGGACCCCGAGGACAAGCGCGTCAGGCGGCTGAAGCTGACGGAGGCGGGACTGGATCTGCTCGAGCGCGCCGTGCCGGTCTGGCGCGAGACCCATGACCGGCTCGATGCGGTGGTGGTCGATGACCTGCCCCGGCTGCGCGAAAACCTGCTCGCGCTGACTTTCGCGCTGCCGGAGGATGACGTCAGCGGCTGAGGGCGGCGGCGATGCCGCGCAGCTCGGCAAGCCCTTTCAGGCGGCCGATCGCCGGATAGCCCGGCTGGGCCTTTCGGTTCAGGTCGTCGAGAATGTCGAGGCCGTGATCGGGACGGAACGGAATGTTCCAGTCGGTCCGCCCCGCCTCGCGGCGCCGCTTCTCCTCCGCAAGTGCTGCGGCAACGAGCGCCACCATGTCGGTGTCGCCGCCCAGATGTTCCGATTCGTAGAACGATCCCTTGATGTCGCCGGTCTCGCGGTGAACATTGCGCAGATGCAGGAAATGCACCCTGTCCCCCAACCGCTCCATCATGCCTGGCAGGTCGTTGTCAGGCCGCGCGCCAAGCGAACCGGAACACAGCGTGATCCCGTTTGCCGGGATATCGACCGCCTCCATCATCGCCTTGTAGTCGGCTTCCGTCGACATCACGCGCGGCAGGCCGAGCAGGCCGAAGGGCGGATCATCCGGATGGCAGCAAAGCCTGAGACCGAGTTTCTCGGCAACGGGCGCGACCTCTTCAAGGAAGGCGATGAAGTTGCTACGCAGCCCGTCCGGCGACATCGCGGCATATTCTGCGAGATGATGGCGGACATCTTCCAGCGTAAAACTCTCGGCAGCCCCCGGCAGACCGAAGACGATGTTCTTCGCAAGCGCCTGCCGGCGCTCTTCATCCATACTGGCAAATCGGCGCGCGGCCTCCTCGCGGATATCCTCGGGAAAGTCTTCCGCCGCCCCTTCGCGCTTGAGGATGTGAATGTCGAAGGCGGCGAAATCGGCATAGTCGAACCGCATGCATGTCGCCCCCGTCGGCAGGCGAAAGGCGAGATCGGTGCGGGTCCAGTCCAGCACCGGCATGAAATTGTAGCAGATCGTCTCGATCCCGGCGGCGGCGAGGTTCCGGAGGCTGACCTTGTAGTTGTCGATATGCGCGCGCCACTCGCCTTTCTGTTTCTTGATCTCTTCAGAAACCGGCAGACTTTCGACCACCTCCCATTTGAGGCCGGAGGGGCTTCCGTCGGCCATGACGGACAGCTCACGCTGACGTCCGGCAATCTCTTCCGGCGTCCAGACCGCGCCGGTGGCCACATGATGGAGCGCGGTCACGACGCCCTCGACACCCGCTTGCAGCATGTCATCGATCGACACGCGGTCCAAAGGCCCGAACCAGCGCCACGTCTGCCTCATTGTTCTCTCCCTGAGCGAATTCGTTACCTGGAACGAACCTAAACGAAAAGGCCCGTCCGTCTGAAAGAGATCACTAGCACCAAAACAAAGTGTTGACTAGTATGGAAGTATGGTGCACGATAAAAACATCGGGAGGGCAAGCCATGCTGCCAGAAACAATCGCCACAAAGATTGCACCGGGCGCACCAGTCGGGTCGCAACTGCACGGCATTTTGCGTGAGCTGATCATCCACAATGAGTTGCCTCCGGGCTCGCGCCTTTCGGAATCGGAACTGGCGGCCCGCTTTGCTGTCAGCCGCCAGCCGGTGCGCGAGGCGTTCATCAAGCTCTCCGAGGAAGGCCTGCTGGAAATCCGTCCGCAGCGCGGCACCTTCGTGCGCCGCATTTCGCAGGCGGCGGTAATGGACGCCCGCTTCGTGCGCGAGGCGATCGAGGCAGACATCGTCAAACTCCTCGCCGAAAAGCCCGATGCCGGGCTCGTCGAGGAACTGAGATTGCAGCTTCAGGAGCAGAGAGAGGCGGCGACCACGGATGCCGACCGCTTCATCACGCTCGACGAGCTGTTTCACAAGACCCTTGCCGATGCCGCCGGCAAGGCAAGGGCCTGGGCGCTTATCGAGGGGCTGAAAGTGCAGATGGACCGGGTTCGCTACCTGAGCCTTCTGCGCTTCCCCATGGTCAAGCTGACCGCCCAGCACACAGCCATTGTCGACGCCATCGGCGCCGGCGATCCTAAGGCCGCCGAACGCGCCGTTCGCGGCCACCTCAGGGAGATCCTCAGCGATCTTCCGGAAATCTTCGAAGAAAAGCCTGAGTTTTTCGACCCACCGGGGCGTTAGGCCCCAAACCCTTGAACGTCTGATTGGGAGGACGACATGACGCATTTTTCCAAACTGGGCAGCATCGCGCTTGCGGGTCTCGCCGCAAGCCTTCTCGCCGGATCGGCCCTTGCCGCCGATTACACACTGAACGTCAATACGGCGCTCGCCACCAACGATCCGCTCTACAAGGGCCTTGAAGCTTTCCGCGACAATGTCGCCGAAGCCTCCGACGGCGCGCTTGAAGTCCGCCTGTTCCCGAACTCGCAGCTCGGCCCCGATGAGGACGTGCTCGAACAGGCCCGCGCCGGCGCGCCAGTCGCCGTCGTCGTCGATGGCGGTCGCCTCGCCGTCTTCGTCAACGAGTTCGGCGTCCTTGGCGCGCCGTATCTCGCCAATGGCTATGAGGGCATCCGCAAGGTCGTCACCTCGGACATGTTCGACGGCTGGGCCGAAAAGCTCCATAACGATGCCGGCCTCGATGTCCTGAGCTTCAACTGGTGGCAGGGTGAGCGTCACCTTCTGACCAAGAAGCCGATCAACGGGCCGGATGACCTTTCCGGCGTGCGCATGCGCACCCCCGGCGCGCCGGTCTGGACCGGAACGATCGAGGCCATGGGCGCGACGCCGACCCCGATGCCCTGGGGCGAGGTCTATTCGGCGATCTCCTCCAACGTCATCGACGGCGCAGAAGCCCAGCTTCCCGCCGTTGTCGGCGCCAAGCTCGACGAGGTGATCACCAACATCACGCTCACCGGCCATATCAACCTGATCACCGGTCTGATTACGTCCGCCGCCTGGGTCGATTCGCTGCCGGAAAACCTGCAGACGGTCCTGCATGAGGAAGCGCTGAAGGCCGGCGACATCGCCTCCTACGGCACGCAGGACGCACTGGCGAGCCTGCAGCAGCAGCTGATCGACAATGGCGTCGCTGTCGAGGAAATCGACGTCGCGCCGTTCAAGGAAGCCACCGCCGTCGTCTATGACGACCTCGGTTATGGCGATCTGCGCGACCAGCTTCAGGCCATCGCCGCGCAGTAGAAGGCCTCAAGGCCAACTCGCCGATGACGGATCGCGGCATGCCGCGATCCGTCCGCCCGGAAAATGCCGGCGCACGCCGCAAAGACGGCAGCGCTCGCAAAACAAGCAAAACAACCGCGCGCGAGCATTCAGGGCGGATCAAAGCCTCAATGCTCCCAACCCTGACTGGAGGGGCCACCATGCCCGGTTTCCTCGCAAAAATCGAATTCGTCGCCGGCGCGATCCTGCTCGCTGTGATCACATTTCTGGTGTTCATCGCCGCGACCATGCGCTTCTTCGGCCATCCGCTGATCTGGTCGGTCGACCTGGCGCAGCTTCTGTTCATCTGGCTGTGCTTCATCGGCGCAACCCGCGCCATGCGCGAACGCGGGCATCTCGGCGTGGACTATCTCGTCCGCCCCTTCCCCTATCGCTACCGGCTCGCGCTTGAAACTGCCCTTTCAGTCCTTTTTGTCTCCTTTCTGCTGCTTCTGGCGGTCGAGGGCTATGATCTGACCATGCTCAACAAGGAACGCCAGTTCGGCGATTCGGGTCTTTCCTATGCCTGGGTCACGATCGCCGTTCCCGCCGGCTGCGTCATGCTGACGATCTCGATCATCGGCAATCTGGTCCAGGCATGGCGAAGCGCGAAGGGCGAGCGAATGCTCGTCTTCACCCGGACCGCCGCCGAGGAAGAAGCGGTCATCGAAACCGGCGCGGCGGAGTAACCACCATGGCCCTTATCGGTATTGTCTTCTTTGCGCTGATGCTGCTTGGCGCGCCCATTGCCTTCGCCATCGGCATTTCGGGCTTCACCTTCTTCCTGACCTCCGACATCATGCCGGTGTCGATCGGCGTGCAGAAGATCGCCACCGTTTCCCAGAGCTTTCCGCTTCTGGCGGTGCCCTTCTTCGTGCTTGCCGGCCACCTGATGAACGAGAGCGGCATCACCGACCGGCTGTTCACCTTCTCCAAGGTCGCCGTCGGCTGGATGGCGGGCGGCCTCGCCCAGGTCTCGATCATCCTTTCCACCCTGATGGGCGGCGTGTCCGGCTCCGCGGTCGCCGATGCGGCCATGGAAGCGCGCGTGCTCGGCCCGCAGATGATCTCGAACGGCTATTCCAAGGGCTACTCCTCCGCCGTCATCGCGATCTCCTCGCTGATCACCTCGACCATTCCGCCGTCGATCGGCCTCATCCTCTACGGTTATGTCGGCCAGGTCTCGATCGGCCGCCTGTTCATGGCCGGCATCGTTCCCGGCATCCTGATGATGACCTTCCTGATGGTCGCCGCCTGGCTTGTTGCCCGCAAGCGCGGTTATGTCATGAAGGAAATGCGCAAGCCGACCGCGCGCGAACTGGGCGCCGCGGCATGGGGCGCCAAATGGGCGCTGCTCTTTCCCGTGCTCCTGATCGGCTCGATCCGCGGCGGGCTGTTCACGCCGTCGGAAGTCGGCGCCTTTGCCGTGGTTTACGCGATCCTGATCGGCGTCTTCGCCCACCGGGTGATGACCTTCGAGGCGATCAAGCGCGCCTTCGGTCACGCCATCTCGGACATCGGCCTGATCATGCTGATCATCCTGATGTCGGGCATGGTCGGCTTTGCCATCATCTTCCTGCAGGTGCCGCAGTCGGTTGCCGGCTTCATGCTGGAAAGCCTCGCCAATCCGGTGCTGATCGTCGCCGTCATTCTGATCGGCCTGTTCATTGCCGGCCTGTTCTTCGAAAGCACGATCCTGGTGCTGCTGCTGACGCCGATCCTCGTGCCCGTGGTCGTCAAGGCAGGCGTCGATCCGGTCCATTTCGGCATCCTGATGATGACCATCGTCACCTTCGGCTCGATGACGCCGCCGGTCGGCGTGGCGATGTTCACGGTCTGCAGCCTGCTCGACACCAAGGTGGAGGAATATGTGAGGGAATCGCTCCCCTTCATCGCCGCCGTCTTCGCGCTCATCTGCCTGCTGCTGTTCGTGCCGGGGATCGTCCTGTTCCTCCCGAACCTCATGTATGGCGGATAGCCTCATCCGCCCTTGAGGAAGACCGCTGACCGCGCCGGAAACGGCGCGGCTTTTTTTATCGGCCTAAAGGGTCTCCGGCCGCGCGACCCAGCGGCCGTTGTCGCCCGGTTTGAATTGCGGAATATGGGCAAGGCCGCGCACCAGGGCCGCGTCGGGTCCCAACACACCCTCCCACTCCCGCGCCTCCGTCAGGATCACGCCGAGCCCGACGACGTCTCCGCCGGCCTTGCGCACCAGTTCGACCGAACCCTTCAGGCTCGAGCCGGAGGCGACCACATCATCGACAACCACAACCCGCTTGCCCTTGAGCAACGGTACGGCGCGGTCATCGAGAAGCAGGCGCTGCTCACCCTTTGACGTGATCGAGGTGATCTTCTGCTCGAGCGCGGACCCCAGATGCACCTTGGGCGATTTCTGCAGGATGACATAGCGATCGAGCCCGAGCGCGCGGGTCACCTCGATGGCGACCGGAATGCCGAGCGTTGCCGCGCCGACGACGATATCGGGTTCCATCGGCGATAGTTGCGCCGCAAGCTTCTTGCCGCAATGTTCGCCAAATCGGACGCCAAGGTCGATCACCATCATCAGCGATATGGCAAGGTCCGGCTTGATCGCAACAAGCGGCAGCGTGACAGTAAAGCCTGACACCGAAACGGCGTGGGTCTGCTCGGTAACGACAGGGGCAAAGGATTGGGTCATGAGAACTCCGGGAGGCATCTGAAAACCCGGTTTTACGCCAGCTTCGGTCTCAGGACGAGGGGCAGAGGAAGTCCGGCTTGCGTCCGCCATCGTAGGAAACGGCAAAACCGCCTTCGAGAAGCAGGCTGGAAAGGTCGCGGTCATCCGGCAGGGCCACGTCGGCGACCACGCGGCCGAAATACTTGTCGCCCGCTATCTGTCGAAGCTGGACGGTCTCGCCTGCACGAAGAAGCGAAATGACATAATCCTTGGCGATTGATGCCGCCTGACGTTCGGCCGCGCAGGACGACCTGAGCTCCGGCGTGTCCACGCCGCGGATCCTCACCGAGGTTTCCACGATCTGCCCGGGCCAGGGTCGCGCCTCGACCACGATCGTGTCCCCGTCGATGACGCGCACGATCTCGGCCCGCACCGGCCCGGCATAAATGTCCCCCGCGCGGCCAGCGGCAGGCGCGATCAGGCAGGCGACAAGGACCGCCGTCAGGAGTGAGCGTACAGAATGATTCATAAAAAGGAATTTATTCCTTTATACAGAGGATGGCAATAGGAATTACCACCTACATCAGAAGTCGATCGCGCGACCCTTGATTTCCCAGTCGCCGTAGCGGGCCGGATCGAGGCCGCCGCGCCCGCCATGTTCCTTTGCCGGACGCGCTTCTGAAGAGGCGGCGCGGCGACGCTCCTCCGCCTCGGCCAGCGCCCGCTTCGCCGCCTCCGGCAGATTGGCGCGGCGCTTTTCCTCTGGATCGACGGCCGGCAACTCAGAACCCGCCGTAAGCGCCGCCAGTTCCGCCGCAGAGGGCGCTGCCTCGCCGCGGGTTTCTGCTTTGGCTTGGGTCTTTCCGGTCTTGTCGTCGTGGCTCATGTCACATTCTTCCTGCCATGCCTGCAAACGGATGCGGCGCAATATTGATATGCAATCAAACCTGCCCCATCTATTGTCCAGTCCTGCATATAAGCGGACTTTGCGGAAAGTTTAAGGTCCCTTCGCTCCCGGAGACAGAGAAATGAACCTCGTTCGCACTGCCATGCTGATAGCCTTCATGACGGCGCTGTTCATGGCGATCGGCTTCATGATCGGCGGCCGCGGCGGCATGATGATCGCGCTGATGATCGCGGCCGGCATGAACATGTTTTCCTACTGGAATTCGGACAAGATGGTGCTGCGCATGTATGGCGCGCGGGAAGTCGACGCTTCGACCGCGCCGGAATATTACAATCTCGTGCGCGAGCTCTCTGAGCGCGCCGGCCTGCCCATGCCAAAGGTCTATCTCTACGACAACCCGCAGCCCAATGCCTTTGCCACGGGCCGCAACCCGCAAAACGCCGCCGTCGCCGCCTCGACCGGCATCCTCAAGATGCTCTCGCGCGAGGAACTGGCCGGCGTCATGGCCCATGAGCTCGCCCATGTGCAGCATCGCGATACGCTGACCATGACGATCACGGCGACGCTCGCCGGCGCGATCTCCATGCTCGGCAATTTCGCCTTCTTCTTCGGCGGCTCGCGCGACAACAACAACCCCTTCGGGTTCGTCGGCGTGCTGGTCGCCATGATCGTGGCGCCCCTGGCCGCGGCGCTGGTGCAGATGGCCGTCAGCCGCACGCGGGAATATTCCGCCGACAAGCGTGGCGGCGAGGTGTGCGGCAACCCGCTGTGGCTCGCCTCGGCGCTGAAGAAGATCGCCCACGGCAACGAGGTGATCCATAACGAGCGGGCCGAGCGCAATCCGGCAACGGCGCACATGTTCATCATCAATCCGCTCTCCGGGCAGAACATGGACAACCTGTTCTCCACCCACCCGAACACGGAAAACCGCATAGCGGCGCTTCGCGAACAGGCCGCCCGCATGGGCCGGACCTCGACGGCGGCCCCGGAGCCTGCTAAGGCGACCCGCAGATCGCGCTCGGTTCCCGAAACCGGCCGCAACACCGGCGGCGACCCGCCCATCAAAGGTCCCTGGAATTGAATGATGAAGTGAAACGGCCGGGCCGGAACACGGCCCGTCCGAAAGACGCCGCCTCCCCCGCTCCGGAAAAGAAGCCGGGTTATGCCCCGCGCGCGGCAGCCACGAAAATCCTCGCCGCCGTTGTCGACCGGAAAACGCCGCTGGACGGCATGCTCGACAACGAGCACGGCAACGGCGCCTATCGCGGCCTTTCTGTTGCAGACCAGTCGCTCTGCCGGGCGCTCGTGCTGACGTCGCTGCGCCACAAGCCGATGCTCGATGCCGCGATCACTCGCCTGCTCGAACGGCCGCTGCCTTCGGGCGCACGCGCGCTGGCGCACGTTCTGACGATTGCGGCGGCACAGATCCTCTATCTCGATATCCCCGACCATTCCGCCGTCGATATCGCCGTGGAACAGGCCAATGCCGACCCGCGCAACAGGCGCTTCGCCGGCCTCGTCAATGCGGTTTTGAGACGACTTTCGCGCCGCAAGGACAAGACGCTCGCTGAACTCGAAGCCGTCTCGCCGGTCCCCGACTGGTTCCGAGAACGGCTCGTCGAGATCTACGGCGCGGAGAAGGCATTCGCCATCGGACGCGCGCAGCTTTCGCCGCCGAGCATCGACATCTCGGTGAAGTCGGACCCGAAGGGCTGGGCCGAGAAGCTTGGCGGCACGGTGCTGTCAACCGGGACGATCCGCCTCGACAAGCCGTCCGGCGCGGTGACCGCCATGGAGGGTTTCGATACCGGGGAGTGGTGGGTGCAGGACGCCGCCGCCGCCATTCCGGCCCGGCTTTTCGGCGATCTTTCGGGCAAGCGCGTGATCGACCTTTGCGCCGCCCCCGGCGGCAAGACGGCGCAACTCGTTCTCCAGGGCGCGGAGGTCACCGCGCTGGAGCGCTCGAAGAGCCGGTTGAAACGGCTTGAGCAGAACCTCGCGCGGCTGCAGCTTACGGCCGAAACCGTCTGCGCCGACATGATGGAATATACGCCCGAGACGCTTTTCGACGCCGCTCTCGTCGATGCGCCCTGTTCCTCCACGGGCACGGTGCGGCGACACCCGGACGTCTTGTGGACCAAGGATTTCTCCGACATCGGGAAGCTGGCGGAGGTGCAATATGCGATGCTGGAGCGCGCCCTGTCCATGGTGCGTCCGGGCGGCATCGTGATCTTCTCCAACTGCTCGCTCGACCCTCTGGAGGGCGAGGAGAATGTCGCACGGCTCTTCGCCGAGCGGCACGATATCGAGCGGACGGATTTCGCGCCGGCGACCATCGGCCCGCTTGCCCATCTGCTTGACCGCGAGGGCGCCATCCGCACCACGCCCGCCGACAGCATCGGCGGCATCACCGGCCTCGACGGCTTCTACGCTGCGGCAATCCGGAAGCGCTGACACCTATTTCATGCCAGGTTCTTGAACTAGACGCCGTAATCGTGCATTCCGGCTGCTAATAAAAACAATGTCTTCACGCGTTAACAAAGCATTCAGCCTATCCGGCTAGACCGGTAGTTTGGTCGGAAATGCATCAACGCGGGTCAAAACAACGGGCAGGGTGCACCTTTGAGCCTTCCGGTTCCGGAAATCTGGCGTTCGGCCTTCCTCTACTGTCGGGAATCGTTTGCGCGCGCCTGTCGCCTGCTGCGCTCGGCGACGCCGCCATTGCCGGGCTTCCTGTCCGGCCGCCGCGCTTCAAGGCTTCTCGTCGCCCCGACCGATCTCAGGATCGCCGACCCGCTTGAGGGCGAAGATCTGCTGGAAGGCCGTTTCGCGCTCGCCGGCGCGGTGCTCGAGACCAACGGTCGCCCGCTATTTTCGTTCGAGATGCCGAGCCTTGCCTTCGAACGGGAACTTGCCGGCTTCTCCTGGCTCCGCCATCTGCGCACGCAGCGCGGCGAGGACGCCAACATCTTCGCGCGCGCCGCCGTCCTGAGCTTTATGCGCCGCCACCGCGCGGCAAGGGGCACAGGCTGGCAGACCGAGATCGCGGTGCGGCGGCTGAACGCCTGGCTCTGCCACTCGACCGTGATCCTCAAGGGCGCGGACACCGGTTTCTATCGCCGCTTCGTCGACCAGATCGCCCGGCACGAGCGCATTCTCAGACGCCGCTACGCGGCGCTGCCGCGCGACGCGGTGCGCCTGCAGACCGCGATCGCCCTTGCCATGGCAGCCATCAGCCTCGATCTTTCCGACCACCGCAAGCGTGAGGCAGCGCGCCGGCTCGATGACGAGTTGGAAAAGCAGATCCTGCCCGATGGCGGTCACATCTCCCGCAGTCCGGACGCGCTGGTGAGCCTGCTGCTCCGCCTTCTGCCGCTGCGCCAGACCTATATCAACCTCGACCAGACCCTGCCGAAGCGCCTCGTCGCCAGCATTGACCGCGCCTATGCGGCAGTCAATTTCTTCCGCCACCGCGACGGCGATCTTGCCCTGTTCAACGGCACGGGCCTGGTGCCGGGCACGGCGCTTTCCGCGCTGCTGCGCTATGACGAGACCGGCGGATCCGTGTTCAGGGCCCTGCCGCATTCGGGCTTCGACCGGCTGCAGGCAGGCCGGACGACGCTGATCGCCGACACCGGCAGACCGTTTTCCGTCCATCTGTCAAAAACCGCCCATGCGGGCGCGCTATCGTTCGAGATGTCGGCCGGGCAGAACCGGTTCATCGTCAATACCGGCGTGCCGCTTGAGGCCGACGCGGCGACGATCCGCATGGCGCGCACGACCGCCGCCCATTCCGCCGTCACCGTCAACGATCACTCGGCGATGCGCTTCTCGCGCTCCTCCTTCCTCGGCCCCGTTGTCACCGGCGGCATCACGAAGGTTACGCACGAGCGCGATACGGACGAAAACGGCCATGACCGCCTGGCCATGCGCCACGACGGCTATCTCGCGCGCTTCGGCCTGCTGCTGGAACGCACGCTCACACTTTCGCCGGACGGCGCCGAGATCACCGGCACGGATGGCTTTCGTCTGAAGGACGGCAGCGTGCCGGCGGATAACGACGCAACCGTCGCCATCGCCCGCTTCCATCTTCATCCCGCGATCTGGACGATGCAGGAAGACGACGACACGGTCTTCATGACCGCGCCCGACAATGAAAGCTGGTTGTTTTCGGCGCCCGGCTGCGCACCGGTTCTGGAGGAAGGCGTGTTTTTCGCCGCAAGTGCGGGAAAAACCGCCGCGCGCCAGATCGTGATTGCCTGGACGATCGGCGAACGACCCGATATCCGCTGGCGCCTCAGCCGGCTCGGCTGACGGTTTCACATTTTCCGAAGGCGTGCTAGAGCGGGCCATCCGCAACCAACCTTGCAGATCAGTTGTTGCCCTGCGCTTGCAGCCGCGGTTTCCCGCCCGCTGGAGGCGCCTTCTGAAGGACCTTGTCATGGCCGTCGCCTCGAAGAAAATTCCCGCTCCCGATCTCGTTGAAATCAGAACCGCGCTCCTTTCCGTCTCCGACAAGAGCGGCATCGTCGAATTCGCCAGCGCCCTTGCCGCGCGCGGCGTGCGCCTGCTTTCCACCGGCGGCACCCACAAGGCGCTGGCCGAGGCGGGACTTCAGGTCACCGACGTCTCGGCGATCACCGGGTTTCCGGAGATCATGGACGGACGGGTGAAGACGTTGCATCCGAAGGTTCACGGCGGGCTTCTGGCCATTCGCGACGATGAGGACCATCAGGCGGCCATGCGCGAGCACGGCATTGACGGCATCGACCTTGCCGTCATCAACCTCTACCCCTTCGAGGACGTCCGCGCGGCCGGCGGCGACTATCCGACCACGGTCGAGAACATCGATATCGGCGGCCCGGCTATGATCCGCGCAGCGGCCAAGAACCATGCCTATGTCGCCGTCGCCACCGATCCGGAAGATTATGGCGCGATCACCGAGGCGCTGGAGGCCGGCAACGGCACCCTGCCCTATGCGCTGCGTCAGCAGCTTGCCGCCCGCGCCTATGCCCGTACGGCCGCCTATGACGCAGCGATCTCCGGCTGGTTTGCCGAGGCGCTCGCCATCGAGAATCCGCGTCACCTGACGCTCGGCGGCACGCTGCGTCAGGAAATGCGCTATGGCGAGAACCCGCACCAGGCCGCCGCCTTCTATGTCACCGGCGACAAGCGGCCGGGCGTTGCCAATGCGGTCCAGCACCAGGGCAAGCAGCTTTCCTACAACAATATCAACGATACCGACGCCGCCTTCGAGCTGGTCGCGGAATTCTCGCCGGAGATTTCGCCGGCCTGCGCCATCATCAAGCATGCCAATCCCTGCGGCGTCGCCCGCGCGGACACGCTGCTGGAAGCCTATCGCCGCGCGCTCGCCTGCGACAACCAGTCGGCCTTCGGCGGCATCGTCGCGCTGAACCAGACCCTCGACGGCCAGACGGCGAGCGAAATCGTCAAGCTCTTCACCGAGGTCATCATCGCGCCTGAGGCTGACGAGGAAGCCAGGGCGATCATCGCTGCGAAGAAAAACCTGCGCCTGCTCACCACCGGCGGCCTGCCCGATCCGCGCGCAAGGGGCCTCAATTTCAAGACGGTAGCCGGCGGCTTCCTGGTGCAGGGCCGCGACACCGCGATGATCGACGAGATCGAACTGAAGGTGGTCACGGAACGCGCGCCGAACGAGCGGGAACTGGAAGACCTGAAGATGGCCTTCGCCATTGCCAAGCATGTGAAGTCGAACGCCATCGTCTACGTCAGGGACGGCCAGACGGCGGGCATCGGCGCCGGCCAGATGAGCCGCATCGACTCGGCCCGCATCGCCGCGCTGAAGGCCGAGGACGCGGCGAAGGCTGCCGGCTGGCCGGAACCGATGACGCGCGGCTCCGCCGTTGCCTCGGAAGCCTTCTTCCCCTTTGCCGACGGTCTTCTGTCCGCTGTTGCCGCCGGCGCGACGGCCGTGATCCAGCCCGGCGGCTCGATCCGCGACCAGGAGGTGATCGATGCGGCCAATGCGAACGGCGTGGCCATGGTGTTCACCGGCACCCGCACCTTCCGCCACTAGAGCGCCGTGCATCCATTCGGATGCACAAAGGACGCTCTAACTTATTGAATCTACACATCGTGCTTTCCGAAAATCAATTCCGATTTTCGGGCCGATGCTGAAGAAACGCGTGATTATGCGGCGGCGATTATTGCCGCCGCTCGGCGCTTCCCATCGCCGGCACGAACAGGACGAGGCCGGCGATGAGAAAGACGAGCAGGCTCGCCATGCCGATATTGGGCGAGCCGGTCCAGCCGGTCAGCAACGCAAAGGCGCCGGTTGCCATGAAACTCGTCATCCGACCGGTCAGCGAAAACAGGCCGAAGAAACGTCCCGCCTCTTCCGGAGAAACACGCGTTGCCAGAAAGGCCCGCGAGCCCGCCTGCACCGGCCCGAAGGCAAGGCCGATCACCAGCCCGTAGGCGAGAAACGCCTTCTCCGCGCCGGCAGCGAAAAGCCCGCTCCCTGTCGCCGACCCGAATTGCAACAATCCGAAGAGCGTCGCCTCCTCCGTGGTCGAGACGATGCCGAGCGTCGCCGCCACCAGCATCAGGAGCGCCACGAGCACCACGCCGCCCGCCGAGACGCCGCGCCCGAGACGCGGGGCCAGAAAACAGCCGAAGATCGCCGCGATATTGAGGATGATGCCGAAAATGCCGATCTCCATGGTCTTCCACCCGAACATGCCCGCCGCGAACGCGCCGCCGAGGATGAGAATGCCGTTGACGCCGTCCATGTAGAGCATGCGGGCAACGAGAAAGCGGATCAGCACCGGTCGGCCCTTGAGCGCGACAAGCGACGCCTTGAGGTCTTTCACCCCGTCGACAATGGCACGTCCGGCAGGCTTCAGTGGCGGGCGGTCGGGCGTGAAGATGAAGAACGGCACGAGGAAAAGGAAATACCAGCCGGCTGCAAGCGGACCTGTCAGCCTTGCCGCAGAACCGGTCTCTGGATCAAGCCCGAAGAGCGGCGGCAGGCCGAGCATGGTCAACCCGCTCTCGGGATCGGCGGAAAGAAACAGCACCACGGTAATCAGGAAGATCATGCCGCCGAGATAGCCAAGCCCCCAGGCCTCGTTGGAAACCCGGTTCATCCGCGCGGGCCGGACCAGATGTGGCAGCATGGCATCGTTGAAGACCACCGAGAGCTCGGCCATCACCGTCGCCGCGATGATCAGCGCCGCCGGCCAGACATAGCCGGTTCCGGGCACGGCAAACCATAAGAGGGCGAGGCTTGCCGCCTGGACGACGGCCATCGTTCCGATGAAACGCTTGTTGCGCCCGGCCGAATCCGAAAGCGCGCCGGCAAATGGCGCGCCGACGGCGACAAAGAGCCCGGCAATCGTCGCCGCATGCGCCCATGCCGTCTGCCCGGCAACGGGATTGCTTCCGAGCTCGGAGACGAAATAGGGACCGAAGATGAAGGTGATGATGACCGTGAAGAAAGGCTGCGCCGCCCAGTCGAACAGCATCCAGCCGACAACGCCGGAGCGCGGCGTCGAAGCGCGTCCGGCCGATGCCGTGACATTTTCCTCAAGAAGCGACAATGCGATCCATCCCGTTTAAACAGGATCGAGATTGCCGCTTCTGGCCGCTTTGTCAAACCCCGACCGGCATCAGCCCAGATCGCGGGCCAAGTCGTTCAGGAGGCCGGCGGCGACCGTGGTCTTGGCAATCGACGGGTCGCCCGAGCGGGCAAGCCGTTCCAGCTGCTCGGCAATCTGCTGAACGCGCGCGGCATGCGCCTCGCGCCAGGCGACGACGGCGTTCTCCGCCTCCCCATGGCCGAGAAGCGCGTTGGCGGCGAGATCGCGCCGGCTGGCCGAAATCTGGTCCATGGAGCGGGCGAGCGCAAGCGAATCGTAGAAATCGCTCGGCTTCATCCGCGCGGCGACGCTCAGGAGCGGCGACACATGGAAGAGCTTGGTGACGCTGAAATAGGCGTCCGCCGCCCGTTCCAGGCTGTGGCCGCTGCGTCTTGCAATCTGCAGGGCCTCCGGCACGAACATCATGGCGAGGTGACGGGCGAGGCTTGCGGCGAGATCGTCCGGCACCCCGGCCTTGCGCCACCCCTCCTCCTGCCCGGCAAGCCACTCGGCTCTCGCATCGGGCAGGAGATCGGCAATCCCCGCCTCGAACGTGCCGAAGGCGCCTTTGAGCCGCGCGACTGCGTTTGCGATTTCGCCCTCGGCAAGCCCGTTGCGGATCAGCAGGTGGGTCAGAATGCTGAAGAGGTAGCGAAGCTGCGTGTAGATTGCATTCTGCGTCCGGCCGTCGATCGACCCGTCAAGCGCGTGCACGGCGTGCCAGAGGTTCTCCATGCCGAAGCCGTCGCGGGCGATGATCGCCGCCTTGACCACCTCTGCCGGCGTCGCCGCCGTCATGTCGCAGGCATTGATGACGAATTCCGGCCCGCCGCGATTGATCACATCATTGGCGAGCCGCGTGGCGATGATCTCGCGCCTGAGGCGATGGCCGCCGATATCCTCGGCAAAGGTCTCGCGCATGCGCTCGGGAAAATAGCCGTAGAGCAGCGGCTCCATATAGGGATCGTCCGGCAGGTCGCTTTCCAGCAACTGGTCGAACAGAACGATCTTGCCGTAGGAGAGCAGCACGCCGATTTCCGCGCGTGTCAATCCGCGGTCGGACTGGCGGCGCGAACGCAGCGCCTCGTCATCCGGGAGCGTTTCAACCGTGCGGTCGAGATGTCCGTCCTTTTCCAGAACCTCCATCATCCGCGACAGGGACAGCATGCTGGCAAGACCCGCCTCATTGCTGAGCGAGATGGCGAGCGTCTGCAAGTAGTTGTTTTCCAGAACGATGCCGGCGACCGCCTCGGTCATCTCGGAGAGCAGGACATCGCGATCAGCACGCGAAAGCCGGCCGGAACGCATGGCGGAGGCCAGCGCGATCTTGATATTGACCTCGACGTCCGAGCAGTTGACGCCGGCGGAATTGTCGATCGCGTCGGAATTGCAGCGACCGCCTTTCAGCCCGAAGGCGATGCGACCCTTCTGGGTGACGCCCAGATTGGCGCCCTCGCCGATCACCTGAACGCACAGGTCTTCGGCATTGATGCGGATCGGGTCATTGGCGCGGTCGCCGACCTCGGCATTGGTCTCGCCGCGCGCCTTGACATAGGTGCCGATGCCGCCGAACCAGAGCAGGTCGGCCTTGGCCTTCAGGATCGCGGACATGATGTCGAAGGGCGTATATTCCCCTTGGGCAAGACCGATCGCCGCGGCGGCCTCAGGGCTCAGCTTCACCGCCTTTTCACGCCGAGAGATGATCATCCCGCCTTGCGACATCAGGCTCCGGTCGTAGTCCTGCCAGCTGGAGCGCGGCAGGTCGAACAGCCGCTTGCGCTCGGCAAAGCTCTTTGCCGTATCGGGGTCGGGATCGATAAAGATGTCGCGGTGGTCGAAGGCCGCCACCAGCCGGATCTGTTCCGACAGGAGCATGCCGTTGCCGAAGACGTCACCCGACATGTCGCCGACGCCGACGACGGTGAACGGCGTCGTCTGGATATCGATGTTCATCTCGCGGAAATGCCGCTTCACCGCCTCCCAGGCGCCGCGCGCGGTAATGCCCATCTTCTTGTGGTCATAGCCCGCCGAACCGCCGGAAGCAAAGGCATCGTCCAGCCAGAAATCGGCCTCCTGCGCCAGGGCGTTCGCGGTATCGGAAAAGGTCGCCGTGCCCTTGTCGGCGGCAACGACAAAATAGGGATCGTCGCCGTCGCAGCGCACCGTATCGGCGGGCGGGATGACCTTGCCGTCCTCGATATTGTCGGTGATCGACAGAAGCGTGCGGATATAGCTCTTGTAGGCCTCGCGCCCGGCGTTGAAGACCTCCTCGCGGCTGCCGCCGGAAGGCAGGGCCTTCGGATAGAAGCCGCCCTTGGCGCCGACGGGCACGATGACGGCGTTCTTGACCTGCTGCGCCTTGACGAGGCCGAGCACTTCCGTGCGGTAGTCCTGTCCGCGATCCGACCAGCGCAGCCCCCCGCGCGCCACCTTGCCGAACCGCAGGTGAACGCCTTCGACCTCCGGGCCGTAAAGGAATATCTCGCGGAAGGGCCGCGGCTCGGGCAAGATGGCCAGCGAGCGCGAGGCGAACTTGAAGGCGAGGTTCGGCCGCGGCGCGCCGCTCTCGTCGGTCTGGAAATAATTGGTGCGCAGTGTCGCGTCGACGAGCTTGACGAAGAGCCGGAGGATCCGGTCGTCGTCGAGGTTCGGCACGCCTTCCAGCCCCTCGGTGATGGTGCCGCGCGCGCTCTTCAGCCCCTCGGCGCGGTCCGCGTCGGAAAGCGCGGGATCGAAAGCGGTGCGGAACATCAGGAACAACGCGCGCGCGATCACCGGATAGAGGCAGAGCGACTGGGCCACATAGTCGGCAGTGAAATTGACGCCCGCCTGGCGCAGATAATGCGCATAGGCGCGCAGAACGTTGACCTGGCGGGCATCGAGACCGGCAAGCAGGACCAGCCGGTTGAAACTGTCATTGTCGACGCTGCCGGTAAAGGCGGCGGCAAAGGCCTCCTCGAGGCGGTCGCCGTCGGCCTCAAGGTCAAAGGCCGGCGAGCCGTCGACCAGAAGCTCCATGTCATGGAGAATGACCTCGACGGGCCCGGCGCCGCCTTGCTCCAGCGTCAGGTCGAAGGTGCGTTCGGAAATCACGGTGAAGCCGAGGTTTTCCAGAAGCGGCACGCGCCGCGACAGGGCCAGATGACCGCCGGCGTGGAAAATCTTGAGCCGCAGCTCCTCCTCGCCGTCATCATTGACGGGGCGGTAGAAGGCGATGCGAATGCCGCTTTCGGCCGCGGTTTCAATCAACGGCAGGTCGGCAACGGCCTCCTCCGGGGAAAATGCCTCGTGGTAGGCCTCGTTTGCATCGAAATCGGGCGCTCCGGGGCCGGCGAGCGAACGGAAATGCTCCGACCAGTCGGCTGCGAGCCTGCGGACGGCCGCTTCCAATTCGACCTGCGGCACCTCGGGCGTCTTCTCCTCGCTGTGGCGGCCGATGATGAACTGGACGCGGGCCGAGCGGCCTTCCGGAAACGAGGGATAATAGGCGGAGACATGGCCCTGATAGACCTCGGCGAGATATTCCCCGACCTTCTCCCTCAGGCGCGCGTCATAAAGATTGCGCGGAATATAGACGAGCACGGAGACGAAACGGTCAAAACCGTCGATCCGGCTCAACACGCGAATACGCGGCCGCTCGGCCACATCCATGATCTGTTCGGCAAACTCGGTCAGCTGCGGCACCGGCACCTGGAACAGTTCGTCGCGCGGATAGGATTCAAGGATATTCTGCAGCATGCGCCCGGCATGGCTCTTGGGCTCGAAGCCGAAATGACGCGAGACCTCGGCAAGCTTGGCGCGCAGCAGCGGAATGCGCGCGGCAGACTGGGTATAGGCGGTGAAGGTGAAGAGGCCGACAATGCGCAGTTCGCCCACGACCCTTCCATCCTCGCCGAAGCGCTTGACGCCGATATAGTCCATATAGGTGCGCCTGTGGACGATCGAGGTCGTATTCGCCTTGGTGACCAGAAGAAGCTCCGGGCCTTCCAGAAAGGCGAGGATCTCCGGCGTGGAGACAACCGGGTTCGTCCCGCGCCGCAGGACCCGCATCTCGGGATCGGAGAGAATGCCGATGCTGGAGCCGGCCACATGCTCGACCCGTCCGGAGCCGCCCTCGTCGATATAGGCCAATTCGCGCATGCCGAGAAAGGTGAAGTTGCCGTCGCGCAGCCATTCCAGGAAGTGTTTTGCCTCCTCGGCGCCCGCTTTCAGGCCCTCCGGCGCGCGCGCGTCCATCTCATCCATGGCCGTCTTCAGCTTCTCGAGCATCGCCGGCCAGTCGTTGACGGCAAGCCGCACATGCGCCATCACATAGTCGAGCCTCTCCTTCAGCCGTGCGCGCGTCTCCGGCGAAAGCGCGGCCACATGCACCTGCACATGGCTGATGCGATCTTCGGGCGCGTGCTGGATTTCCGGCGAGAACGCGGTGACGGAACGACCGGATCCGGCAATCAGGATCGGATGGACGGCAAGCAGGATATCGTTGGTGAACTCGCCGATCTCGGCCATCACCGAATCGTAGATGAAGGGCATGTTCCGGACTGTCACGGTGATCACATCGGTTGCGATGCCCGAAGGCGCGATGCCGGAGACCGGACCGACGGTGACGCGGGCCTCTGCGCCATCGAAGGCGCCGACCTCGCGCGCGGCGTGCACGGCCGCCTGTGCCAGCATTGCCGCATCATAACGCGCAAGGTCCTCGGGGCTTGCCCGCTTGAACATGGAAAAAGGATTGATGAAGGGCTGATCGGCCGCAAGCGCTGCCTTTTCGGCGGCGGCCATCATGCCCTTGCGCATCTGATCGGATTTGTTTTCCATGTTTCCTCCAGCGTGTTCTTGTTTGTCAGTCGCCGGGAACGGCATTTGAAGCCGCCTTGTTGTCCCGGCCCTCTTCGACCTTTAACGTCGCCGTCATGACACTGGCTTGACAGCGCCCTCCAATAGGCGATTTAGAGCGTAAATGAGGCAAATGGCAAAACATTTCCGCTTTTTTGATCGCAATGGTTGCAAACCCGACAGAGGATTTGAAATGACAGCAAAAACCGGCGCCGTCATCGCCATATCCAGCCATGTCATGCGCGGCGCCGTCGGCAACCGGGCGATCGTCTTCGCTCTCGAAACGCTTGGGCTTGCAACCTGGTCCGTCCCCGCCATCGTCCTGCCCTATCATCCCGGCCACGGGGCGTCCACCCGGCTGACATTCGATGATGCCGGCTTTGCCCGGGCGCTCGCGGAGCTCGGCTCAAGCCGCTGGCGCGGCGAGATTTCCGCCATCATCAGCGGCTATATCGCCGGCCCGCGACAGGCCGAGGCGATCGCCGCGCTGGTTGAACGGCTCAAGGCGGACAATCCCGGGGTCACCTATCTCTGCGATCCTGTGAGCGGCGACGAGAGGGGGCTCTACGTGCCGGAGGAAACCGCCGCCGCCATCCGCGACCGTCTTCTGCCGCTCGCCGATATCGCCACGCCGAACCGGTTCGAACTCTCCTGGCTGACTGGCCGGTCGATCGACGACAACAGCGCGGCGGTGGATGCCGCGCTTGCGCTTGGCCCCCGCGAGGTGGTCGTGACCTCCGCCCATGCCTTTATCCGGGACGGCGTGGCGGCGCTTTACGTGGACGACCGCCAGGCGGTGCTGGCCGAGCACGGACGGCTGGAAAACCCGCCCAACGGACTGGGCGACCTGTTCTCCGCGCTCTATCTTGCGGCACGGCTTGCCGCACTTTCTCCCGCACAGGCACTGGAGAAATCAACGGCGTCGGTCTACGAGGTCCTGGCGCGCGCCGTTCGCGAGGGCGCCGACGAGCTGCAGCTTGAACGCAACACGTCCGGTTTTACGGCCCCTTTTGCAAAAGTTGGCCTTCGTCAATTGATGCATCCGGCCAGGCACCGTAGAAGAAAATGATGCGCGGCGATGCGCAAAAGCATGAGGATCAAGACAGATGGACGCGTTTCCCAAACCCCTTCTCGACGGCTACAGGAGCTTCATGTCAGGACGCTATGTCGAAGAGCGCGCGCGCTACAGGACACTGGCCGAGGAAGGACAGAAGCCGCAGACGCTGGTGATCGCCTGCTGCGATAGCCGCGCCGCGCCGGAAATGATCTTCAACGCCCGCCCGGGCGAGCTTTTCGTGGTCCGCAACGTCGCCAATATGGTGCCGCCCTATGAGCCGGACGGCCAGTATCACGGCACCTCGGCGGCGCTGGAATTCGCTGTCGAAGGGCTGAAGGTGAAAAATATCGTCGTGCTCGGCCACGGTCGCTGCGGCGGCATCCACGCCGCCCTTTCTCCGGAAGCCGAGCCTCTGACGCCCGGCGATTTCATCGGCAAGTGGACGACGCTGCTCAAACCTGCGGCCGAACAGATCAATGCCAACTCGGCCATGACAGCCGGCGAGCGGCAAACGGCGCTGGAACGCATCTCGATCCGCAACTCCCTCTCCAATCTGCGTTCCTTCCCAAATGTCGCCGCGGCGGAGAAACAGGGCAAGCTGAAGCTCTGCGGTGCATGGTTCGACATTTCCTCCGGCGAATTGTGGGTGATGGACAACAAATCCGGCGATTTCGCCCGGCCCGACTGAGCACTCCGGCAAAGCCTGTCCAGCCGTCATTCATCGAGCCGTTTTTTGCTTGCAAGCGTCTTCAAGGGTGGATCAGGGCGCCAGATCGGGTCGGGCGCGATGCATCTCAGAGAAGAACGACGGCGCCGCTCAACGCCGGACGTCGTCCGCGTCGGCGCTTTCCTCGATCCGCTCCATATCGTCATCCGACAGGCCGAAATGATGCCCGATCTCGTGAATCAGGACATGGGTGACGATGTCACCGAGGGTTTCCTCGTTCTCCGCCCAGTAATCGAGGATCGGGCGGCGGTAAAGCGTGATGCGGTTGACCATCTCGCCGGTTTCCATGGTGAACCGCTCGGAAATGCCGCGCCCTTCGAAAAGTCCCAGCAGATCAAAAGGCGTTTCCAGCGCCATGTCCTCGAACACGTCATCGCTTGGAAAATCCGCGATCTCGACGACGAGATCACCGGTCAGCGCGCGGAAAGGCTCGGGCAATTTGGCATAGGCCTCGATTGCCAGGGCTTCGATTGCCTCAAGGCTCGGAGCATGCCGCCCCTGCCAGTCTTCGCTTTTGTTCATACGCGCCATTTCTGCTCCTTCGTCCGGCCCATATAGGCCTTTTTTAAGCGCATTTCGAGAAAAGAATACCGGGCCCCGCCGACGCGCTGAAGGAGGCGAAGGGTCCGGGCGCCGCAGGCCTTGCCGTGCAGCGACAGCGGCGGCAGGCTTCAGGCGGCCGCATCGACCGGCCGGCCCTTGAATCCGGGCTCCGTCCACCCCCTTTTGCACGCCCCGAAAATTGCGCCAAACCTGCTTGACACGCATTGGCGAAGGCCCTAAGAACGCCCCGTCCCGCGCGGTCAAGCGCTGCCCGGGAACATCGTCCTTCACGCTGGCCCAAGCGGCAGAGCAGATATGAAGGTCCGGTTTGGCGGGGTAGCTCAGGTGGTTAGAGCAGCGGAATCATAATCCGCGTGTCGGGGGTTCAAGTCCCTCTCCCGCTACCAGAACCCTTTTTATACAGCCCGAAGACATAGGTAACGGATTGTCCCCAAGACATGGGTGACAACCTCGTGTCGAACGGGTTGTCGACGGTTTGCACGGTCCTCCGCTTCAGGACACGATATTCGAGATAGACCGCGCAGGGCCGGCGTGCCGGGTGCCTTTGCCACTTGCGAGACGCAGGACGGGCGCGCTCTTTGAACATCGCCCTTCTCACCGGCGCATCGGCCCGAAAGCAGGAAAAGCTTATCGGCACGCACGATACCGAAACGCAATATGTGGGCGCCTCCCGTGCGGGTGCGGATGGATGCCCGGCGCTCCAGCCAAGCCCGTTGCCCGCGCCGTCCCCGCCGAGATCGACAGGCTCTTGAAACCGCCGCGGCAAGGCCGCCTCAGAATTGCCATGACCACGGCAGAAAAGGCACGCATGGGTTGTTTTCATGCGCCTTGCCTATCGTCATGGTAAAAATCCCGCCCGGCCGCTAAACCCTTCCTTCATCGTCGGCGGAACGAAGGACGGGAACGCCATCAAGACGGAGCGCGGGACTGTTCTCAAGACGGCATCGCTGGCGCAGTCGGCTCTCCCATAACGAGAGGATGTGTCGATGTTGAACAAAAAAGGCAATAAAAACAGAGAACTTCTGGCCGCTATCGGTATCTCCTGCAAGGCGCTTGGCGGCGTTGCCGTCTTCAGCGCCGTGGTGAACATTCTTGCCCTGACCGGCACGCTTTTCATGCTGCAGGTCTATGACCGCGTCATTCCCAGCCATTCCGGGGCAACGCTGCTGGCGCTCTTCGCGCTCGTTGTCCTGCTCTATCTCATGATGGGCATTCTCGATAATGCCCGCAGCCGGGTCCTCGCCCGCGTCGGCGCCCGATTTCAGGATCGGCTGGACGAACGAGCGTTCCGGATCGTCCTCAAGCAGTCGCGGCTGCCGTCGGAACGGCAAAAGCCCGCCGTGGCGCTCAACAGCCTTGGGACGATACAGGGATTTCTCGCCTCGCCCCTGCCGGGAGCGATCTTCGATCTGCCCTGGGTTCCGTTCTTTTTGACCATCATGTTCGCCTTCAGCGTCTGGCTCGGGCTTCTGGGCCTTGCCGGAGCGCTCGTCGTCACCGCGCTGGCGGTCGCCAACCAGTGGCTGACCAGGCGGAAAAACGCAGACGCACATGCGATCAGGCTTGAAGCGGATGCGGAAACGGAACGTACGCGCAAGCAGCTTGAAACCATTCTCGGCCTCGGCATGGTCGATCCCTTTCTGGCGCGCTGGAAGCGCCTTCGCGCGGCCTCGCTCGAAGCCAATCTTGCGACCTCGGACATTTCCGGCCGGCTGACGTCGGCCTCCAAGGCGGTTCGCCAGCTGCTGCAGTCCGCGGCCCTGGGTCTCGGCGCAGTCCTCGTTCTCGCGGGCCATTTTCAGGCCGGCGCAATGATTGCCTGTTCCATCCTGCTCGGCCGGGCGCTCGCGCCGATCGAGCAGGTAATCGGCCAGTGGGGCCTGATCCAGCGCGCATGGGAGGCCTGGAAGAACCTCTCGGTCCTGTTTGAAGCCATCGAGGATGAAACACAGCATATGCCGCTGCCGCGACCCGAGGCGCGGATCGACGTCGAGGCGGCAAGCGTCGTGCCGCCCGGCGAGCGCAAACCGGTTCTGCAGGCGATCACCTTCTCGCTTACGCCCGGCAAGGCGCTGGCCGTGATCGGGCCCTGCGCCGCGGGCAAGTCCTCTCTGGCGCGGGCGCTCACCGGCGTCTGGCCGGCAGCGGCAGGCATCATCCGGCTGGGCGGCGCCGATATCAATGAATATCCGCCGGACACGCTCGGCCGCTATCTGGGCTATCTGCCGCAGACCGTGACGCTGTTTCCGGGAACCGTGGCGCAGAACATTGCCCGTTTCGACGAGAACCCCGATCCCGACACGGTCGTGCGCGCTGCGCAGAAGGCGGGGGCCCACCAGATGATCCTCGATCTGCCCATGGGCTACGACACCCTCCTGACGGAGGGCGAGAGCCTGCTTTCCGGAGGGCAGCGCCAGAGGCTCGGCCTTGCGCGCGCGCTCTACGGCAATCCGCTGGTTCTCGTGCTCGACGAGCCGAATGCCAGCCTCGACGATGACGGGTTGCGGGCGCTGAACGGCGCCATCGCCGAAGCCAAGGCCGATGGCCGTGCCGTCATCCTCATGTCCCACCGCCCGTCTGCGCTGGCGGAATGTGACTCGGTGCTTGTGCTCGAGAAGGGACACGTGCGCGCCTGCGGCCCGCGTGACGAGGTGTTGAGCCGCATCGCCGGCGCGCGCATGCCGAACGTCGTTGCCGGAGGGGGGCATTGAGATGTCCGACAGATTGTCACCGAAAAAATTCCTCGTCACGGGTTTCGTCGCGCTCGCGCTCGGTCTCGGCGGCATTGCCGCCTGGGGCGCCGCCACGCGGATCAACGGCGCGGTCATCGCCGCCGGTCAGGTCGAGGTGCAGGCGCGCCGCCAGGTCATCCAGCATCAATATGGCGGCATTGTCGCCGAGATCGACGTGCACGACGGCGAGGCGGTCAAGGCCGGCCAGCAGCTTGTCCGCCTCGATGACAGCGAGCTCAACGGCCAGCGGAAGATCCTCTCCCGCCAGATCTTCGAGGCCAGGGCCAGGCTTGAGCGGGCGCGCGCGCAGGTGCAGAGCGCGGGCGAACTCGCCTTCTCTCCCGGTCTCGTCGCCGAGGCACAGGCAAATCCCGACTACCAATCCGTTCTGGAGGATGAACGCAAGGTGTTCGACGTTCAGGCGGAATCCAATGCCCTGATGGAACAGCAGCTTGCCGAACAACAGACGCAGGCCAATGCCGTCATCGCAGCCAACCGCGAACAGATCGCCGCGTTCGAGAAGGCGCTTGCCATCGATGATCAGGAGATCGACCGCTATCAGGGGCTCCTCGACCGTGGTCTGGCCCAGGCGAACAGCCTTTCCAGCATGAAGCACGAGGCGGCAATGGTGGAGGCCGAGATCGCCGACCTCAAGGCCGAAATCGCCGACGTCAACGGCAAGCTCGCCGGCTATGCCGTGCAATTGCTGAGAGTGAAGGCCGACGCGCGCCTTGCCGCGCAGCAGGAATATGCCGAAACCCAGCCGCAGCTCGCGCAAATGGAAGAGAAACTGAATGTCATCGAAAAGGAATATGGCAGGCTTTCGCTGCGCGCGCCCATGGACGGGACGGTCTATGACCTGAAGGTTTTCACCATTGGCGGCGTCATTCAGCCCGGCGCGGAGGTGGCGGCGATCGCCGCGGACGACGAGCCGCTCACGCTGGCGCTTCGGGTCCCGCCCGCCGAGATTGATCGGGTTTCGGTCGGACAGGAGGCGATCGTCAAGTTTCCGAACTTCGACAGCCGCTCGACGCCCGAACTCTTCGGCACCGTGCTGACCGTTTCCGCAGACGTGCTGACGGAGGAGAGGACCGGAGCGCCCTATTTCCGCGTCGAGGCCACGCTTGCCCCGGCCTCCGAAGACGAGGCGGAAAAGCTTGGCATCAAGCCGGGAATGCCGGTCACCGCCTTTATCCAGACCGGCGCGCGCAGCCCGGTCTCCTACCTGCTGAAGCCGATGACCGACTATTTCGACATGGCTTTCCGCGACGATTGAGCGAATTTCCGCGAAAACCGAGGGCCGCACCCCTTCGGCGCCGCCCGGCGGTGTCCGGCTTTGACCGTTGGGACGAAGATGCCAGAAGTGCTGATGAGGCGGCCCGGGTGCCCGGTTCGAACGGATGCCGGGCGCGACCGTCACGACCCGAAACTCCCGTTTGCGGCCAAAGCCGCAACACTTTCAAGCCGGACCCGTGAGATGGACCCGAAGGGCGAACACGGCACAGGTCACCTTCCATGCAAAGCGGCGCGGATCGAAGGCCGATCCGCGCCGCCATTTCCCTAGATCATCGGGCGATTAGTTGGCATCGCGCGATGATCTAGTTTCTCTTTTTTGGGCGCATCGGGTTATCGAAAAACCGGATTCCACTTTTTCGCCCGATGCTCTAATCCCCGCCGTCAGGCGAAGATGAAATCGCTTTCGGCAAGATGCTGGCCGGCGGCAAGCGCGATATCGATCTCGTTGCCAGAGCCGTCCGTGATCACCGCGCAATAGCCGAGGCCTTTGACGTCGGTGTCGTAACCGAGATGACTTTGCAGCTCGCTCCAGCTGTCGAGCTCGGCAATCTGGCTCAGGTCGATCTTGTCCTCCGACAGGGCAAAGTCGAGGATCTTGTCGTGGCCGAAACCCTTGTCGAAGACGAACGTGTCTGCGCCCGAGCCGCCGTAGAGCTTGTCGTTTCCCTCGCCGCCGTAAAGGCGGTCATTGCCGCCGTTTCCGTAGAGCGTATCGTTACCGCCATCGCCCGATAAGCGATCGTACTGACTGCTGCCGTGGATTTCGTCGTCGCCGGCATCGCCGTGGACAATAGTGTTCTTGTCCAGGTAGAAACCCTCACTGAGGTATATCGTGTCGTTGCCATCACCACCGCTGATCGTGTCGCTGCCGCCGCCATGCGCGTAAATGGTATCATCGCCGGCATCGCCGTAAACAACTTCGTCTCGTCCGTAACCGCAGTTAATGATGTCGTTGCCGTCACCGCCGTGGATGACATCATCGCCCTCATCGCCATAAATGGTGTCATTCCCTTCACCACCATCAATGACATCATTGCCTGATCCGGCATAGATCTTGTCGTGGCCGCGTGAGCCGACGATTCTGTCATGTCCTCCCAGCCCGAAAACATCGCTCGACCAGGGATCGACGGGATGTTCCGCAGTGGGATCCAAAGCGGCTCTTCTGCCGGCGTAGATGATGTCACTATGCTCGGTTCCCAGGGCTATGGAATGTCTCTCGTAGCCTGCCCCACCCTGGATGACGCCGCTGTTGCCGAAGGCGGCAAAGAAATCGCCATTTGACATCGAGCTGTACAGGTCGTTCCAGCTGTCATAGGCATCCGAACGACGCAAAAGATCCATGACGTCTGAATTTCCATTGAATGTTTTTCCATCTTCAGAATTCACGTCATCAGACCACATCCTGAATACATTATTGTTCTTCTCATAATATACAGCTGAAGCCACAATTGAATTTAGAAGCGCCATCTTAGCTGTCTTTAGGTCAAAATCACCTGAAGATAAGTGTTCATGATGATCATTTGCAATCTTTATCAGATCATTTAAAACAGTATTATCAATATAAATTTCCGCAATAGTCGATTTTCCATCGTTAATACGAACGTACTGATAAGGAGAATTGCTAACATAAATATTAATGCTCTTTCTGTTGGAATTTTGATTTTGAGCCCATTGAATGAAACTGTCCTCCCTTGGATCAAAATCGTTAATTCTGAGAAAGGAATCGACGTTGAGTTGGGAGTAATAGTCACCTCCATGGCGTACGCCGTTGATAATAAATTCGCCCACGCGGATCAATTGACGCATTCCCATGGTTATAATGCCCATTCCAGCGCAGGAGCCGAGCAGGTCTTGCAGCGCGTAGGCGCCGGTTATCATCATCCAGTTCGATGCAGGGGCAGATGATTCCACGATCACATCCTTGCCGGTCCTCTGCATCGAGACGAAAGTGTCGGCTCCGTCCCCTCCCCAGGCTTCCACGATACCGGACCGTTGTCCGTTGCCGAATGAGAATGTCAGGAAATCGTCTCCCCCATCAGCAAAAATTCTGACGTTGCCGCCGTCTTCATAGGAGATCCGGTCGTTTCCGTTTCCGCCACGTACGACGACATTCGAGAAATAGTAATTGCCGCCATTTGAAGGCTTGGAATCGACACCCGTGATGACCGCAGCATCGTTTCCGTCGCCGAGGTCGAAATAGGCAAATGGGAGTCCCTTTGCCTCCTCGCTGCGAACCCAGTCATCTCCTCCGCCCATATAGGCGCAAACACCGCCATCTGTCGTACCCCTGACGCGGAGCCAGTCGTAATCCGAGCTAAGGTCCAATCTCAGGGCATATGTATGTTCCTTGTCATAGTCACAACTATACTTCCAGATTCGACTGTCATAGGATCCAAGATTATTAGAACTGTAATATATCTCAAGTCTGTGTTCAATTAAGCTCGACTTGAAGAATGCAATGTTATTTAAATCCACGAAAGTCTGGGTTGACCTATTCCAATGGATGACTGCATCCGGCACAGGGTACCACTCGTATGAATACGCTGCTCTCGTCACTGCGGACGTGTCATCAGCGCCACCAGCCGCCTGAGCGCTGTTGTAGACAGTGGGCGTCATGGCTTCGACGGATGCAGGAAGCGCCAGATCGCCTGTGCCGGTCTGAAACGCGATGCGGGACCTGTCCTCGAAGGTAAACGTATCGGGTTGCGCCGTCAGCACTGAACCATCGACGGGGACGACATGCCAGGACTTTTCATCATAGCCATCCGCATTCGACGGAAGCGCCGCCGGATCGGGGGTAAACAGGTCGCGGGCGTGATGCTGCCGGACCTCATCATCTTGCGCGGCGGAAGCATTCCCCTCGGCATCGCCGATCAACTCTAGATATTGGGTCTTGTCCCTGCCCTGAGTCGTCTTGGTCTGATCTTCGCCAAGAACATCAATCCAGAACTGGTTTCTCATTTTCGTCTCCTCCCGAGCCCGCCAGGGGTTCGGCTATCTTGTTCCGCTTTTGCATCCAGCCCCTTTTCCAGCTTCCAGGGAGATGCGGGCGGTTGTTCTCCAGGGAACGAGGCCCTGTCCCCCTGCGGTCTCCAGAGGGGCGCGGTCTTTTCCGCGTGCCGGACGGGCGATCGCAGCAGCCCGCCCCCGAAAGCGCCTTTCAAGGCGCTGCCGGATTTTCAATCCACCGTTTCGCAGTTATGCGGAATGGTCGGCAGGCGCGACGACGGGCTGCGCTGCAGGTGACCGTCCGGGCCGGTGCCAGGGGTTTCGCTTGGCCGTCGCCGACGAGGGTCTCAAAGCCCCGCGGCGGCCGCCCGCGCGCATCACGGTGCGCTAGGGAAAATCGGCATTCGGTCTTCTGGTTGAACGCGTGCAGGAAAACACGGCGTTGCCACAACTTGCGGGAAAAACGAGGGAAAGATCACAAAGGACTTTGTAGGCCGAACCACGATCGGCAACGATACGAGGATTGCTCATCTCAAGCCTGCCTTCGGAAGGCGAGGTCGCAGGGAAACCGGGCATTTCCTCGCACTTCCAGTCGCCTCGCAGGCGCGGGCAGCATGTCCATAACGGCTTCTGCCGCGCTCCCGGCTTTCCGGAGCCGGATGAATACCAGGTCACCCGCCTTCGCCGAGGTTGCAATCATAAGTTTATAAAACTTTTACCTGATGGTCAAACATTTTCTCTGCGGACGCCGGATTCGGCCCCGCGCGGCCTTTCCCTTCCGGGCGGCCCGCAGGTGTTTCGCCTTGCGGCGCGCCCGCCGTCTGCCTAAGCTTGTCGTGCTCGGCAGTCTGCCGAGAATCCACCCGCTGGGCGAGATCCGTTCGATCAGGCCGTCAGGCACGCCGGCATCCGCAACCCAAACCGGCGAAAGGAGCATGATGTCCGGCGACGAAACCACGATCACGCGCGAGGCGGCAACAAGACTGGGCGAGGAGGTGATGCGCCTTGCGGGCTATGACCCCGACCATGCGCGCGCCATCACCGCGTCAACGGTGCGCGCGCAGGGCGACGAGTGCCATTCCCACGGGCTCTACCGCCTGCTTTCCTGCGCGGACCTCGCCGAGAAGGGCAAGGTCGACCCGAAGGCGACGCCGGTGGTTGACGACCGGGCGCCGGCGATCGTGCGCGTCGATGCGCGTCGCGGCGTCTCGCTGACGGCCTTCGAGGCGGGTCTGCCGCGTCTTGTCGAAAAGGCGAAGACGGCGGGTCTTGCGGCATTGGCGATCAACAACTGCTATCATTTCTCCGCCCTCTGGCCGGAGATTGAAGCGATCACGGACAAGGGGCTGGTGGCGCTTGCCATGACGGTCAGCCATGCCTGGGTGGCGCCTGCCGGCGGCGCGCGCCCGGCCTTCGGCACCAACCCCATCGCCTTCGGCTGGCCGCGGCCCGGCAAGCATCCCTTCGTCTTCGATTTTGCCACCTCGGCCATTGCCCGCGGCGATCTTGAACTGCACCGCCGGTCCGGAACGCCGCTGCCCGAAGGCGTGGCCGTCGATGCGGACGGCAGGCCGACCACCGATCCGCTCGAAGCCATAAACGGCGCCATGCTGACATTTGGGGGACACAAGGGCTCTGCGCTTTCGGCCATGATCGAGCTTCTCGCCGGCCCGCTGATCGGCGACATGACAAGCGCGCAGTCCCTTGCCCATGATGAAGGCGCGGGCGTGGTTCCCATGCATGGCGAGCTGATCCTGGCCTTCGACCCGGCTTCCTTCCTCGGCGGCGCGGTTGCCGAGAGTAGCGCACAGGCGGAAGGGCTTTTCGATTCGATAACCGGCGCGGGCGCCCGCCTGCCATCGGCCAGGCGTTATGCCGCCCGCCGCCGCAACGCGGACAGACCCATGCCCGTGCGCCGCGCCGTGCTGGAGGATATCGAGGCGCTGCGCGAACGGCTGCGACGATAGGGCGACAAAAAACGGCGCCGGTTTCCCGACGCCGTTTCGCTATTTTCGGAATTTCTGGATCGATCAGGCGGTCGCGCGCGGCTTGACCAGGTTGCGCTCGACCAGAAGCTCTGCGATCTGGACGGCATTCAGCGCCGCGCCCTTGCGCAGATTGTCGGAGACCACCCACATGGCCAGGCCGTTTTCGACAGTCGCATCCTCGCGGATACGGGAAATATAGGTGACGTCCTCGCCGGCGCATTCGACCGGGGTGACGTATCCGCCATCCTCATGCTTGTCGACGACAAGGCAGCCGGGGGCTTCGCGCAGGATCTCGCGGGCTTCCTCGGCCGTGATTTCCTTTTCGAATTCCAGGTTCACCGCTTCGCCATGACCGATGAAGACCGGCACGCGCACGGCGGTGCAGGTAACCTTGATCTTCGGGTCCAGCATCTTCTTGGTTTCGGCCAGAACCTTCCATTCCTCCTTGGTGTAGCCGTCCTCCATGAAGACGTCGATATGGGGAATGACGTTGAAGGCGATGCGCTTGGTGAACTTCCTGTTCTCGATCGGATCGGCTACGAAGACGGCGCGGGTCTGGTTGAACAGCTCGTCCATGCCGTCCTTGCCGGCGCCGGAAACCGACTGGTAGGTGGAGACCACCACGCGCTTGATGGTCGCCGCGTCATGCAGCGGCTTCAGCGCGACAACGAGCTGGGCGGTCGAGCAGTTCGGATTGGCGATGATGTTGCGCTTGGTATAGCCCTCGATGGCATCGGGATTGACCTCCGGCACGATCAGCGGCACGTCGGCGTCGTAACGCCAGGCGGACGAATTGTCGATCACGACGCAGCCCTGGGCGCCGATCTTCGGCGACCACTTCTGCGAGATCGACCCGCCCGCCGACATCAGGCAGATATCGGTGTCGGAGAAATCGTAATTTTCCAGGTTCTTTACCTTCAGCGTCTTGTCGCCGAAGGAGACTTCCTTGCCGACGGAACGGCTGGAAGCGAGCGCGACGACCTCATCGGCCGGGAAACCGCGCTCTGCGAGGATGGACAGCATTTCGCGCCCGACATTGCCGGTGGCGCCGGCGACTGCAATCTTGAAACCCATGATGATTTAGCTCTCTTTCGTTTCTCTCCTCCTGGTGGGCGGGAGCGGAAGAGCGGCCTTGACGGCGCCTTCCCGTCCCCGGCCGGGCCGGGGAGAGAGCGGCAGGGCCAGAGACGTCAGACGGTTTTCGTCGTCGTTTTCTTGGCCGTTTTGGTGAGAATTGCGGATGCATGAACGCCGCCGGCGCTCAGCGCCAGGGTGACATCGCCCGATCTTTGACGTATCGACTGCAGCATGCATGCGTGTCCTTTAACCGCGAAGGCTAATGGCCCTTTTGCGCCCGCAAGTCAAGGTCTGTTTGCCCGGAAGCGGGTGGATGGCGGTGTTGCATGAACGCCGGTTTCAGCGCCCTGATGCTGTTGCGCGGAACCGGCCAGCCGCCGTCATCGATCCTGAACACCAGGCGATAACGCGAGAAAAAGATCGCGACGAGATAGGTGCACCACGCGCCGAAGGCAAGCCCGGCGATGACGTCGCTCGGATAGTGCGCGCCGACAATCGTGCGGCACATGGCGAATATGACGGCGAGGCTGAAGAACATCACGCGGTGGCGCGGCATGAAAAAGGCGGCACAGGTGAAGATCGCGGCGATCGTGGTCGAATGGCCCGAGGGGAAGCTGGCGAAATCAGCATCGAACTGCATCGGACTGAAGGCGAACGGGCCGATCTCGTGATAGAGCATGTTGGGGCGCGCGCGGCCGATCATGTTCTTGATGAGAGCGACGGCGATGCCGGAAAAGGCGATGGCCGCGAAGACGAAGCTGGAGGCCTGGGCGAGGAAGACGCCCTTGGCCCGCGTGCGCCGGTCGCCTGTGCCGGCAGCGCCGAGACCGACGACGATGGCGAGGAAACTGACGATCAGGATCCAGTCCGACTTGCCGAAATCGGTGAGCAGACTGCCGTACTGGTGCAGGAGCGGGTCAAGCTGCTTGCTCATGACGCCGACCGGATAGTCGAGGATCGCGAAGGCGACGAGAACCATGCCCAACGTCCCGACGAGGAAACCGCGCCAGTGATTGCACGGCCAACTCCGGTCTTTCACTTTCCGCCGCTGGCTGAACCAGCGATAAGGCACTGTCATTCTATCCCCGCATCTCCCCCGCCCGAGCCTGCGCTCACCGCCATGCAGCGAAAACCGTAACCGAAAAACGAGGCGAACTCAACGCCGACAGGGGTCTCGCAGGCCGTTTCCGCCGAAAGGCGCGGGATGCCGGACCGCGAACCCGTTTCGCGCCCGCAACAGCGCGAACAGGGCGGTTGCATTCAGCGCCGGCGGCTGCGTAACCGATAATTAACCATGACCTCCTAAAAATCATATCGAAGAATATCAGTATTGCGCCGCTGCGCCGGTTCGGCCGGCAGTCCCGGGGGCATCGCCGGCCGGGGTCCCCATCCGAACCGGATGCAGGACACGGAGATCGCGGCGGGCCGGGCATCTAAGGAATTCGTGTTGTGAAAGTTCTCTGCGTATTCGGCACCAGACCGGAAGCGATCAAGATGGCCCCGGTCGTCAACGCGATCGCGCGCGACAGCGCTGTCACCGGCGTGACCTGCGTCACCGGCCAGCACCGCGCGATGCTGGACCAGGTGCTCGATCTGTTCGACATTACGCCCGATTACGACCTTGCCGTCATGGCCCCGAACCAGACGCTGAACAGCCTTTCCTGCCGTGTCATCGCCGGGCTTGACGCGGTTCTGGAAGAGGTGCGGCCCGATTGCGTGCTGGTTCACGGCGATACCACATCGGCGATGGCGGCGAGCCTTGCAGCTTTCCACCGCGGCATAAAGATCGGACATGTGGAGGCGGGGCTCAGGACCTATGACCTTTCAAGGCCCTGGCCGGAGGAAATGAATCGCCGGGTGATCGACGTTGTGTCCTCGCTCTCCTTCGCGCCAACGGCTTCGAGCGCCGAAAACCTCGAACGCGAGCATCTCGGCGGCCGCATCATCGTCACCGGCAACACGGTTATCGACGCGCTGAAGGAGACGGCCGGGCGCATCGGTGAGGACGCAAGCCTTCGACACAGGCTCGAGGCGCGATTCACCTTCCTCAATCCCGGTCGTCGGCTGGTTCTGGTCACGGGGCACCGGCGCGAAAGCTTCGGCGGCGGTTTCGTCAATATCTGCAAGGCGCTGGCACGGCTTGCCGAGCGCGACGACGTCGACATCGTCTATCCGGTCCACCTCAACCCGAATGTCTCGGGGCCGGTGCGCGAACTGCTCGGCACGCTTGACAATGTCCATCTCATCGACCCGCTGGCCTATCTCGACTTCGTTTATCTGATGACGCGGTCCGATATCATCCTCACGGATTCCGGCGGCGTGCAGGAGGAGGCGCCCTCGCTCGGCAAGCCGGTTCTGGTGATGCGCGACGTCACCGAGCGGCCGGAGGCCGTGGCCGCCGGCGCCGTCATCCTGGTGGGGACGGAGGCGGAGCGGATCGTCACGGAAACCGAAAGGCTTCTGGACGACGCGGCGCATTATCAAGGCTTTTCCCGCGTCATCAACCCGTACGGAGACGGCAAGGCCGCCAGACGCATCGCCGATGCGCTGGCGGGACGGCCGGTTTCTCCTTTCGACACGAAGGCGGCGCAATGACGAAGCGAAATGCCGAAAGCGCCGAAGGGAGCTGACGATATGACAACTCGCAGAAACAGTGCTGGCCGCAAAGCCACATTGTCCGTCGCTGTCGGGAGCCTCTTCCTGTTGTCAAGCCAGGGAACGACCGAGGCCGGCGAGGTGGCCGATGCGCTCCGCGCGCTCGGCGAAAGCGACATCGTCACCCGGACAGTCACACTGAGCGACCTCGGCATCACCGAACCGCTCTCGTTCTCGGCGAACCGGGTCAACCGCGAAATCTTCATCCCGGTTCCGGCCGGCGTGCCGCTGATCGAACCGAACCTCTTCTTCGACGGCACCTATCTGCGGGGCGACGGCGGCAAGACGACCTATATCCTCTCGCTCGACGGCTATGCCGTTGCCGCCCGTTCGCCGGAGGGCGAAAGGGGAAAGACCCAATTCGACATCGGCGTTGACGGATCGGCGCGCGAGGACGGCTTCGTGCGCCTTGGCATCGCCTGGCAACCCCTGGTCGGGCAGTTCTACTGCTACGGCACCGGGCCGGACAGCAACCGGCTCCTCATTCACCCCGATACCTATCTCGAATACAGCTACAACGCCGCCGACCTCAAGACCGTCTCCAGCGCGTTTTCCGCATTCAAGCAGACCGTGACGCTGCTGGTCGCCGGCAACGCACTTGACAGCGAGAGTTACGACGCGGCCTGGCGGCTTGGCGTGGCGCTGGAAAGAGCGGGCAAGGCCCTGCAACTGAAGGCGCTTCCCGCGCGCGGCGATACGGTCGACGCTTCCGCCATCACCGTGCCGGCGGCGCTCGCCAGCGTCCCTGGCTTTGCCGCGTTCTCGAACGGCGGTGTGGTCGAGATCGACGACCCGGCGCAGATCGGCGCGCTTCTCGTTCTTGGCGCGACCGACATGCAGGCCGATATCGCCATTGCCGGGGCAGGCCTTTCCGAGGAAATCGACACCGCGCTGAAGGCGATCGGCGCAGAACTCGCATCTGCCGACCCGGATGCGGAAGAAGCATTCAAGGCGCTTGTCGCGGCGCGCGAGACATTGTCGCTTCCCGTCGAGGCGGGTTCCTACAGCGTGCGTCTCGTCGGCGGCGAGCCGGTGATGGCGGTTCAGCCGGACGGAGCCAGGGAAGCCGCCGGCCTGTTCAGCACCTGGTGGCGACGCACGGCGACCAGCGGCGACATGGTTATACGCGCGGCGCGGTTGCCGATGGCCGACGGAGACGCGATGGCGCTGCTTCCGCCGGGGGATTCCGACAGCAATTTCAGCGTCGTCGGCCTCGGCGAATGGTCGACGACAGCCGATCTCGGCGGCGACATTCCGCCTGGCATGGTGCCGTCGGAGATCCACGTCTTCGTTTCCGCCGCACCCGGCGCCACCGCGACTCGACCGGTGGCATCGGTCTTCCTCAACGACATGCTTCTGGGCGCCAAGCAGCTGGAGGCCGATGGCACGCCGGAGGCGATTTCGGTTCCCGTTCCCGCCTATACACTGCTGCCGAGCAATACGATCGTTGTGCGGGTCCAGCGCCAGCCGGCGCCCGGCGATTGCCAGGAACTGCCGCAGGGCTACCCCGTTTCGATCTCGCCAGACAGCTATGTCGAACTCGCGCCCGCCCCGGAAGCGGTCGACTTCTCGAGCGTCTCCGCCAGGCTTGCCGGCGACAGCCTCGTCGTCGTCAACAAGAGCTGGCTCGAAGACGCGCTGACGACCCTGCCGAATGTCATCGCGCTGGCCGATGCCAGCGGCATCGCGCCCGAGCGCGCCGACTTCAGCGTAGCCGACCGGGCCACCTATCCGGAGCCGGACAAGCCTTTCCTCTTCTTCGACGTGGCGGTGGAGGGCGTGCGCAAGCGCGCGAGCGTCGACGGCAATACCGTCCAGATCACGACCGCGAAGGGCACGACGCTGTTCGACGCTACCGGCCTGTCCAACATCGCCCTGTTGCAGGCGGAAACCGGCGGAGGCGAGCCGGGCCTTACCTATTCGGCGGACGGCGTCGGGCCGCTGATCGAAAAGCCGCTGCGGCTCAGACATGGCGATGTCGCCGTTATCGGGGCCGACGGCGTTCTGGCCGAGGTCCGGACCAGCGGCCGGCCGCTGCCGAGCAATACCGAGCCCGATCGCCTGACCAAGAAGCCGTTCAGCTTCTCCTGGCGCTTGCTTACCGATACCGATTTCTGGTTCCGCCAGGTGCCGGTCCTGATGACGGCGCTGATCCTCGGCGGCTTCGTCCTGCTCATGCTGCTCGCCCGCATCGCCAAGCGGCGCAGGCGAGACGACAAGAGCTGAGCGGGCCGGGGAGGAAGCATGGAGCTCTACTGGCCCTACCTGATCGCCGACTACTACCGGGTGCTGGAATATCTGACGGCGGCCGTCGCCGTCATCATCCTCGTCTCCTGCGTCGACGACCTGTTCATCGACGCCGTCTTCTACCTGCGCGCGATCAAGCGGCGCCTCACCGTCGAGCGCCGCTACAAGCCGCTGACGCCGGACCAGCTTATGGGCCGGCCGGAACAGCATATCGCCATCATGGTGCCGGCCTGGCTTGAAAGCGACGTGATCGCGGCGATGATCGAGGGCATGGTCGGCACGCTCGACTACCGCCATTACACGGTCTTCGTCGGCACCTATCGCAATGACGCGGCGACCATCAACGAGGTCGAGCGCATGCGGCGGCGCTATCGCCAGCTCGTGCGCGTGGAGGTGCCGCATGACGGGCCGACCTGCAAGGCCGACTGCCTGAACTGGGTGGTGCAGGCGATTTTTGCCCATGAGGAGCGGCACAACATCTCGTTTGCCGGCGTCATCCTGCATGACAGCGAGGATGTGCTGCACCCGCTCGAGCTTCGCTTCTTCAACTATCTCCTGCCGCGCATCGACCTCATCCAGATCCCGGTCAACTCGCTGGAGCGCCACTGGGCCGATCTCGTCGCCGGCGTCTACATGGATGAATTCGCCGAATGGCACGGCAAGGATATCGTCGTGCGCGAGGCGCTTTCCGGCATGGTGCCATCGGCCGGCGTCGGCACCTGCTTTTCGCGCAAGGCCCTGCTGACGCTTGCCGCCGAAGACAGCAACCAGACCTTCAACACCCAGACGCTGACCGAGGACTACGATATCGGCATGCGGCTTGCCGAACACGGCATGCGCTCGATCCTCGCCCGCTTTCCGGTCGACTATCAGGTCAAGCGCAAGACCTGGTTCGGCTTCGGTCCCGAAAAGGACATGACCGTGCGGATGGCGCTGTGCGTTCAGGAATATTTTCCCAACACCTTCCGCACCTCATACCGCCAGAAGGCGCGCTGGTCGCTCGGCATCTGCTTTCAGGGCTGGGCCTATTTCGGCTGGCAGGGTTCGCTGATCGACCGCTATTTCATGCTGCGCGACCGCAAGGGCATGGTCACCACCTTCGTGACCGTTTTCGCCTATGTTCTCGCGCTTCAATATATCCTGTTCCAGCTTGGCTTCACCCTCGGGCTTCTCCCGGGCGGCTATCCGCCGCTTCTTGCCGTCGAAGGCTGGGTCGGCGTCGTCCTGATCCTGAACGCCGTGGCCCTTTTCCTGCGCATCTCGCAGCGCTTCTATTTCACCGCGCGCACATTCGGCTGGGAACACGGCCTCCTGTCCATCCCGCGCATCATCGTCGGCAATTTCGTGAACTTCATGGCGATGGCGCGGGCGTGGAACCAATATCTCAATCACCTTTTCACCGGAAAACGCCTGGTCTGGGACAAGACCATGCACGACTTTCCGACCGGCGACGGGCTGGTGGACCGCAAGACGAAACTGGGGGACCTGCTGGTCTCCTGGCACGCCATCAACGCCGCCCAGCTGGAAACATCGCTTGTGGCGCAAAAAGCCAGGCGCGTGCCGTTGGGCCGCATTCTGCTGGACGAAGGCTGGCTGGAGGAAGACGTGCTGGCCGAGGCCGTCGCCTTCCAGTCCGGCCTCGACCTGATCACCGTGACGGAAGAGGAGCTGATTGCCGCGCGCGACCGGTTCCGGCCCGACTTCCTGTTTGCCTACCGGGTTCTGCCGGTGGTCGACGAGGAGAGCGACAGGCTGGCGCTCGCCACATCCTTCCCGCTTGCCGAGGACGCACTGGCTGCGATCGCCAGACGACTCGGCTATGAGCCGCGCTGCTTCGTGGTGCGCGACCGGGTGCTTGCCGGGGGCCTGCGCCTGCTCGCATCGAAAGGCCGCGACAGGGAACCCTCAAGAGAAGAACGTATCGAGGCCAATATTCCCCTGCTTGGCGAAATCCTGGTGGAAAACGGCGCGGTCTCCAACGAGGCGCTGCAGAAGGCGCTTGTCGACTACCAGCCCGAGCGTGATGGGCTGATCGGCTCCTATCTCGTCGACCGGGACGTCGTCTTCAGGGAGGCGATCGAAAACGCGCTCGAGGAGCAGCGCGCCCGCATAGCCCGGGCCCGGGAAAGACAGGACGCCAGGCCGGACGCGGCCGAGAGCGAAGAGGAGGCCCGGTCATGAAGGCTTTCCGTCCCTTGCCCCTACTGATTGCCGCAGTCATGGTCGTGCAGTCCGTCGCGTCCGTCGCGGCGCAGGAGACGACAGCAGGCGCTGCCACCGTCAGGATCGAATATCTGCCGCTTGCCGGCCCGCCGCTTCTGCTTTACCAAAACGCCAGGCAGGCGCTTGCGGATGGCAATGCCGAACGGGCGATCGCGGACCTCCGGGAAGCGGTCCGGCAGAGGCCGGATGCCGGCGAGCTGAGGCTGGCGCTGGTGGAGGCGCTCCTCGCCGCAGGCCGTGACGGCGAAGCGCGGGAGACCGCGCTTTTCGCCGCCGCCGACCCGGATGTCGATGCCGAGACCCGTCGTCAGCTCGCCGCCGAGGCCGAGGCGATCGAAGAGGAACCCGTTGCTGCGACGCCGGGTCCTGCCATCGAGGCCTATCAGGCTGCCGACGCGGCGGCAGCCTCCGAGGCGACAATTGATCCCGAGCTTGACGACGATGCCATTCGCCTCCTCGCCGAACGGGCCGCCGCCATCCGCGAAGGCCGCACGCAAGAGGAAGGGGACGAAGAAGAAGGTGAGATCGCGGCGGAAGATGCCCAGGACGCGCCCCTTTCCACCGACGACCCCGCCTACAAGGCCGCCGACACGGCTTACCGCGCTTTTGAACGCGGCCAGTATGCCCAGGCCGTTGCCGCCGCCGAGGAAGCCGTCAGGCTGGCGCCCCAAATCGATGATTACCGAACACTGCTCGACAATGCGAGAACCGCCCTTGCCGAGGACAGGGCAAGACAGGCAGCTGCCGCCAAAGAAGCGGCGGAGGTCGAACCCACGCCGCCGGAACCGGCCGCCGAACCGGGCCTCGACGCCGAGGCCATCCGCCGCCTTTCCGAGCGCGCTGCCGGCATCAGGCAGGAGCGGGACGGACAGACGGCGCAGGCGGCGGAAAGCCCTGTTGCGGCAGCGGCGGAAGAGCCCCCAGAAACAACCCTCCCCTCCACCGAGGACCCCGCATACAAGGCTGCGGATGCCGCCTACCGCGCCTATGAAGCCGGCGAATTCCGCAAGGCCGTCATCAATGCCGGAGAGGCCGTCCGGCTTGCGCCCGACAATGATGACTATCGCGCGCTTCTCGACAATGCCGGAAAGGCCCTGGCGGAGATGAAGGCGAGAACGGCCGCCGCCTCGCCGGCAGCAAGAGCCGCCGAAATGGCCTATGCGGCACTCAGGCGCGACGATCCGCAAGCAGCACTTGAGCCCGCATGGCAGGCGGCCCGCCACGCGCCCGACAACCGCTCCTACCAGGTGCTGCTGGTCGATGTGCTCAATCGCAACGGTGATCGGGAGGACGCGCTGCGCGTCGTCGATGCGGCGATCGCCCGCTTCGGTCCCGACCGCACCCTTCTCAGCCAGCGCGGCGTCATCCGGCAGGCGCTTGGCGACCAGACCGGCGCGCTCGCCGATTTTCAACAGGCGCTTGCCTTGCCGGGCGAAACCGCGGACGAGACCGGTCTCCGGCTTAGCCTCGCCGCGGCGGCCATGGCGACGGATGCGCCCGAAACCGCCTACGAGGCGCTCATGCCCCTCGGCGACAGCCCGGATGCCGCCGTCTGGCTGGCGCGGGCAAAGGCGCTGACCGCGATGGAGACCTTCACCGCCGCCGCGACCGCGCTTGAGCAGGCGGAGATGCTGGCAAAGGGCGAGAGGCAGCAGGCGGATGTCGCCATTGCCGGGCTCGACCTGTTGTTGGCCGAAGGCGAAAACCGACGCGCCCGCGCGGGCCTGCGCGCTGCCGCCGAGGACGGCGTCCTCGCGTCGATCGGCCCGACGGAAACGGCTTATCTCGCTGCCCGCCTCGGCGACCGCGCGCTCGCCTATGACGCCTTCAGCGAGGCCTATCAGGCGGGCGACCTTGACGGCAACCAGCTGATTGATGCGGCCTATGCGGCAAGGCGGGATTACCACAATGAGGATGCGGTCTCCTGGCTGAAACGGGCCATCGATGAGGTGGATGCCGGCAGGCTCTCCCTGTCGCCGGAAGGGCTTTTCGGCCTCCGGCGCGAGGTTTCGGATATCTCCCGGCGCTGGGGCGCCAATATCGGTCTTTTCTACGGCAGCACCGGCATTTCCGACGGCTACATCACGCCGCCGGCTTCTGCCGGGCGCAGCATGCAGCTCGGCTCGGAGGTCTTCTGGCGGCCGCCGGTCATCGGTTACCGGGACGGACGCACGGTCGATCTCTTTGTCCGCCAGTTCACCACGCTTTACGATTCGCTCGGCGGCGCTGTCGGGCTATCGACCATGCAGGGGGCGGCGGGCGTGCGCGTCAAGCCGTTTACCAATCTCAACCTGGCGCTGGAGGCCGCGCGCTACTTCAAGATCGGGCGCTACAGCCGCGACGACACGCTGGTGCGGGCGGCCATCTCGGACGGGTTCAACACCGACCTGATGCCCGGCTCGGATGCCTGGTGGACGGGCTGGTATTATGGCGAGGCCGGACGCTATTTCGACAGCGACGAGGATTTCGCGCTCGCAAATGCGAGCCTTGGCCGCAGCTTCGCGCTCAACGACGACGGGACCCTCATCGTCACACCCTATATCGGCATCGCGGCGGACTACAACGACACCTATGCGACGGAATTCGCGCTGGGCGCGGGACCGGGGATCAATCTGCGCTATTGGTTCCGGCAGACGAAGTACGAAGCGCCGATGTCGCATATCGATATCAACGGCCAGTACCGGGCAAGGCTCGGCGGCGATGACAGGGCGCGCGGATGGTTCGCTTCCCTCAATCTCATGATATGACCCGCCGCCTGCTCAGGGTCCTGCCGGCCGTGCTCTTGCTGGGCGGCGCCTTTCTTCTGGGGCGCTTTCTCATCCTGTCGCCCGGCCACCGCGAGGCGCTTGTCGACGGGCCGGTCACCGGCATCGTCTGGCAGGTCGATGATGCGACCGCAAAGCCCGAAGGCGAATGGCAGCGTCTCGGCGCGGACCATCTGCTCATCCAGTGGATCCTTGTCGACGATATCGGTTTTGCCCGCGGCACCGGCGGGAAGGCGCCCACGCAGATGCCCGACTGGCGGCGCATCGCCAGGGAGCCCTGGGCCCGGCATGTCACGCTCGGCCTTGCCGGCGATTTCGACGAGAAGAAAGCGCGGGAGAATGTGCTGCAATTGGCAAAGACCTCGGCCGCCATTGCAGGCAGGAAACCGCCGATTGAGATCGAAGGCTATTACTTTCCGGTCGAGGTCGATCCGACATGGAAGAAGGCGGCGGAGGTGATGCCGAAGGCGCTTGCCCTTCTGCCGCGCCCGCTCTGGATCAGCGTCTACGACAACAGCGACATGGGCGGCGCGGCCCTTGCCGACTGGCTTTCGACCTGGCTGCCGGCAGATGTCGGCGTCTTCTTCCAGGACGGCGCCGGCGTCACTGCGCGTTCCCCGCAGACGGCGCGCGACTATGCCGACGCGCTCGCCGCCAGTCTCGGCAAGGATCGCCTGCGGATCATCACCGAAGCCTTCCGTCCTCTGCCCAACGGCGGCTTCCGGCCGGCGACGGCCGAGGAGCTCATGCCCCAGATCACCCTCATGCAGGGCTACGACCTCTACCTCTTCGACGGCCCGCATTACCTCGACGACACGCTCGTCGACGCGCTTGTAAAACGCATCGACGAGCGTGATTGAGCATGAACAGACGCTGCAAACCCGGCGCCGGCCATCTGCCAACAGTCTGAACGACCGATGCTTCCTGCCGCTAGAGCGCCGTGCGTCCATTCGGACGCACAAAGGACGCTCTAACCTATTGAATCTACGCATCGTGCTTTCCGAAAATCGATTCCGATTTTCGGGCCGATGCGCTAGAGGAATACCACCTTCTGCGGCGCCTCCGACGCACTGCCCTCAGCCGAGAACCGCCGTCACCGCCTTCTTCGTCGCGGCGACGATCCGGTCGGCCTCTTCATGGGTCAGGCACAGCGGCGGGGCATAGCCCAGAATATCGCCTTCCGGCATGGCGCGGGCGATGACGCCTTCCGACAGGAGCGCGGCGGCGAGCTTGTAGCCGATCTTTTCCTCCGGGTCGAAGAAAGTGCGGCTCTCGCGATCCCTGACGAATTCGACGGCCAGCAGCATGCCTTCGCCGCGCACATCGCCGACATGGGCATGGTCGCCGAGCGCATCCTGCATCGCGGCGCGGAAATAGGCGCCGGTCTCACCGGCGTTCTTCACCAGGCCCAATTCGTCGATCAGCTTCAGATTGGCAACGCCGGCGGCAGCCCCGAGCGGGTGGGCGGAATAGGTCCAGCCATGGCCGATCGGGCCGTTCTCGTCGGTCCCCTGTTCCAGAACCTTCCACATCTTCTCCGAGACGATGGATCCGGACAGCGGCGCATAGGCGGACGTCAGCCCCTTGGCGATGGTGATGAGATCGGGTTTCAGGCCGAAATGCGCCGAGCCGAACATCGAGCCGAGACGGCCGAAGCCGGTGACGACCTCATCGGCGATCAGCAGGATGTCGTGCTTTTCCAGAACGGCGGAAATCGCCTCCCAATAGCCTTCGGGCGGGGGCACGAGGCCGCCCGTGCCCAGCACCGGCTCGCCGATGAAGGCCGCGATCGTATCGGCGCCCTCGCGCTCGATCCGATGTTCGAGTTCGGCCACGCAATAGGCCACGAAATCGGACTCGCTCATGGCGAGATCCTTGCGGCGGTAATAATAGGGCGCTTCGGTGTGGAACACGCGTTCCAGCGGCAGGTCGAATTTTCTCTGGAAGCCGGGAAGGCCGGTCAGCGAGCCGGTCATCAGCCCGGAGCCGTGATAGCCGCGCCAGCGGGAGATGATCTTCTTCTTTTCCGGACGGCCGAGGATGTTGTTGTAGTACCAGACGAGCTTGATGTTGGTCTCGTTGGCATCCGAGCCTGACAGGCCGAAATAGACCTTGGACATGTGCTCCGGCGCGCGGTCGATCACCATCTTGGCCAGGTTGATCGCCGCTTCCGTGCCGTGGCCGGCATAGGCGTGATAGTAGGCAAGCTCCTTCGCCTGCTCGGCGATCGCCTCGATAATGCTCTCCTGTCCATAGCCGACATTGACGCAGTAAAGCCCGCCAAAGGCGTCCAGCAGCTTCTTGCCGTCGCGGTCCTCGATGAACACGCCCTTGCCCGTCTTGACGATACGGCTGGGGCTTTCGCCGCGCGCATGCTGGGCGAGATGGGTCGAAGGGTGGAAGAAGTTCTCGCGGTCGAAACGGTCGAGCTGGTCGTTGGTGAGCATCATTATCCTCGCGGTGCGGGTGTTTGAAGAACTGCATCGTCCGGGTGTTTTTGACGTTTGAAACCTGTTGCACCGGACACGGAAAACGTGTTGTATACAACACGGCGACAAGACATGAAAGTCAACCCGGAATCCGGTCTAAATTTGTCGATTTTTGTTTCTTTTTACGCTTATTTCCGATCACCTGCGTCTGTTGTGCACAAATAATATGAGGGAACCATGCCAGCGCTGCCTTTTTCCAGATCCGAATATGACCGCCGCCTGGCGCTGACCCGCAAGGCCATGGAAGCCGCGGGCCTCGATGTGCTGGTCGTCACCGCCCCTGCCGGCATGAACTGGCTGACCGGCTATGACGGCTGGTCCTTTTACGTCGACCAGGCCGTTCTGGTGACCCCCACCGGCATGCCGTTCTGGTGGGGCAGGCTGATGGATGCCAACGGCGCGCGCCGCACCTCCTATATCGATGAAGACCATATCATCTATTATGCCGACCGCTATGTGCAGGCCGCCGACTGCCACCCGATGGACGACCTTGCCGACAAGATCCGGGAACTCGATCATGGCAAAAACCGCATCGGCGTGGAGATGACCGCCTATTACTATTCAGCGGCCGGTCACAAGGCGCTCGTCGCAGGACTTCCCGACGCGACGATCATTGACGCTTCCGGCCTTGTCGACTGGCAGCGCGTGGTCAAGTCGGACGAAGAAATCGCCTTCATGCGCAAGGCGGCGAGGATCTCCGACAAGGTGATGTCGCACGCCATGGAGATCGCCGAGCCGGGCATGAAGAAAAACCGCTTCGTCGGCGAACTGATGAAGGCGGCAATCGACGGCGTTGATGACGCCTGGGGCGACTATCCCGCCATCATGCCGCTTCTGCCCTCCGGCGCCGATGCCTCCGCCCCCCACCTCACCTGGAACAGCGATGAATTCCGCATGGGCGAGGCGACCTTCATCGAGCAGGCGGGCTGCTATCGCCGTTACCATGCTCCGCTGTCGCGCACGATCTTCTTCGGCGCGCCGCCGGACCACATGAAGGCCGCCGCCGATGCCGCCGTTGCCGGGCTCAATGCGGGCATCGAGGCGGCCAAGGCCGGAAACCGCGCCGGCGATATCGCCGCCGCCATGGAACGGGAACTCTGGAAGGTCGGCATCGAGCGGCCGAACCGCTGCGGCTATGCCACCGGCCTTGCCTATCCGCCCGACTGGGGCGAGCACACGGTCTCCATCCGCACCAGCGATGACACGCTTCTGAAGCCCGGCATGACGCTGCATTTCATGCCGGGCCTGTGGATGGATGACTGGGGGCTGGAGATCACCGAGACCATCCTGATCAAGGAGGACGGCCCGGCCGAGGCGCTCTGCAATATCGAACGCAAGCTGTTCGTGAAAGGCTGAAGACCCCATGTCCGAACTTGCCGCCTGCCGCGACATTCTGGCCGATCTCATCGCCTTCCCCTCGGTCTCGTCGGAAAGCAACCTGCCGGTGATCGCCTATATCGCCGACAGGCTGGCAGATGTCGGAGCGCGGGTGGAGATCTTCACCGACGAGACGGGCACCAAGGCCAATCTCTTCGCCTCGCTCGGCCCCGAGAAATCCGGCGGGCTGATGCTTTCCGGCCATACGGATGTGGTGCCGGTCGACGAACATATGTGGGCGAGCGACCCCTTTGAACTCGCCGAGCGCGACGGCCGGCTTTACGGACGCGGCACGGCGGACATGAAGGGCTTCATAGCCTGTTGCCTTGCCCGCCGTGAAGAACTGGCGACCGCCGCCGAGAAGAGGCCGATCCACTTCGCCTTCACACATGACGAGGAGGTCGGCTGCATCGGCGCGAAGAACCTGGTCGAGCACCTGAAAGACCGCGACATCCAGCCGGGCCTTGCCATCGTCGGCGAGCCGACGCTGATGCGAGTGATCGAGGGCCACAAGGGGTGCTGCGAATATACCGTGACCTTTACCGGCCGCTCCGGCCACTCCTCCGCGCCGGATGCCGGGGTCAACGCCGTGGAATATGCCGCCCGCTACATCGCGCGCCTTCTGGAACTGCGTGACGGGCTGATCGCGCGGACGCCCGTCGGCTCGCGCTACGAACCGCCCTATGCCACGCTCAATGTCGGCGGGCTGGAGGGTGGCATGTCGCACAACGTGATTGCCCCGCGCGCGGTGTTGAAATGGGAAACGCGACCGGTGGTGGCAGAGGACCTTGGCTATGTGAAGCAGGAAATCGCCGAATACTGCCGCACCAGGCTTCTGCCCGAAATGCGCCGGCACACGCCCGAAGCGGGAATAGAGACGGAGGTAATCGGCGAGGCGGCCGCGCTCTTTCCTAAAAACGCCAACAGCGCCCGCGACCTTGCCTTTGCGCTCACCGGCGAGAACCGGGCCGACGTCGTGCCCTTCGGCACGGAAGCCGGCTTCTTTCAGGAGATCGGCATGGATGTCGTGGTCTGCGGACCGGGCTCGATCGACCAGGCGCACAAGCCGGATGAGTTCATCAGCGCCGAGCAGCTTTTCCAATGCCTTGCCATGCTCGACCGGCTGGCGGAGCGCTGGACATGAGCGAGGAGGACATCATCGAGGCGCCGACCGGCCGCGACCGGCTGGAGCAGATCCACGATATCATCCGAGAGCGCATCTGCATGCTCGACTATCCGCCCGGCGAAAAGCTGTCCGAGACGGCTTTGGCGGAAGAATTCGGCATGTCGCGCACGCCGCTGCGCCGCGTGCTGGCGCGGCTGGAGGATGAAGGCCTGTTGCAGTCGGTCCATGGCGTCGGCACCATCGTCACCGATGTCGACCTCGATGAGCTGGCCCAGGTCTACCGCCTGCGCATGGAACTGATCGTGCTGGCGACGAGCCTTGACCCGGCGGAGCTGACGCCGGACCTGATCAACGCCTTCAGGGTGATGCATGCCCGCGCCGAGGCGCTGCGGCGCAATCCGTCACCCCGTGACTTTGCCGTGCTCGACCGCGACATGTTGCTGCAACTGCTTCAACTGACGGAGAATCTCCCGCTGCGGGAAGCAAGCGAGCGGCTTTATTTCCGCACCGCCCGCATCTGGCTGCAGGCCATCACAGCATCCGACATCGATCTGGAAAAAGAGGCCGAGATCTACTGCCGCGAGACCGCCGATATTCTCGCCGCGCTCGAGAGCGGCAATCTCGACGCCGTCGGTCACATGCGCCGCGCCCATATCTCGATGAGTTTTCAGCGGATGCGTTAGGGCAGGCGCGACCGAACGCCTCGGCCGCCTGTCCGCGTTTAGCGGGAATCGCCTGCCATGTCTCGCTGAAAAATCCTCGCCCTTATTCTGCAGCATCCCCACTCTCGACCGCAGGGCGACCGTATATGGCCTCGCGGCTTGCTCCCAATACTCTCTCCCGCCTGCGGGAGAGATGCCCCGACAGGGGCAGTGAGGGTGATGCGGCATTTCCAAACGTGAGAGCGTCCGAGTGGATAGACTCCCCCCTCACTGTCGCTGTCGCGACATCTCCCCCTCCGGGGCGAGATGATTTTGGGGGCTATGCGGTAACGCCTCGGATTCGACCGAAGGATGCGCAACGAGCCCCGAACCGCACCTGTAAGGTCTGTCTCTGATTGTCCTGCCGCCACGAGTTGACGCCCGCCCGGTTTTTGATTACTAACGTTACGTTATAACGTTTAGAGGCCAAACGAAGACTGTTCGATTGGGATCTTCTCTCACCGCCAGGACATAACGCCATGCTCCAGACCAACGACACCCGTCTTCCCGTTACCGTGCTTTCAGGCTTTCTCGGCGCGGGCAAGACGACCCTGCTCAACCATATTCTCAACAATCGCGAGGGACGGCGGGTCGCGGTGATCGTCAACGACATGAGCGAGGTGAACATCGACGCCGACCTCGTGCGCGAAGGCGGTGCCGATCTGTCGCGCACGGAGGAAACCATGGTGGAGATGACCAATGGCTGCATCTGCTGCACGCTGCGCGACGACCTTCTGACCGAGGTGCGGCGGCTCTCGGAGGAGAAGCGCTTCGACTACCTCCTGATCGAAGGAACGGGCATCGCCGAGCCGCTGCCGGTGGCCGCGACCTTTTCATGGCGCGACGAGCGCGGCGAGAGCCTGTCGGATCTCGCCCGGCTCGACACGATGGTGACCGTGGTCGACGCGGTGAACCTGCTTCGCGAATATGGCGGCCACGAATTCCTGAAGGATCGCGGCGAAGTGGCTGGCACGGCCGACGAACGCACGCTGGTCGATCTCCATGTCGAACAGATCGAATTCGCCGATGTCGTCGTCGTCAACAAGGTCTCTGATGTCACGCCCGAGGAACGTGAAAATGTGGTCAAGATCGTGCGGGCGCTGAACGCCGACGCGAAGATCATCGAGACGGATTTCAGCCGCGTTGATCTCGACGAACTGCTCGACACCGGCCTTTTCAGCGAGGACAAGGCCAGCCAGCATCCGCTCTGGGCCAAGGAACTCTACGGCTTTGCCGACCATGTGCCGGAAACCGAGGAATACGGCATTTCGAGCTTCGTCTACCGGGCGCGCGCGCCGTTCGACCCTTTGAAATTCGATGCCTTCACGCGGATGAATTTTCCCGGCCTGATCCGCGCCAAGGGTCATTTCTGGCTGGCGACGCGGCCGGACTTCGCCGGAGAATTCTCACTTGCCGGAGCGATCGTGCGCAACGGTCCGCTGGGGCGCTGGTGGGCGGCCGTGCCGAAGAGCCGCTGGCCGAACGCTCCGGAGCTTCGGCAGATGATTGATGATTGCTGGGACGAGGTCTATGGCGACCGCCGCCAGGAAATCGTCTTCATCGGCGCCGGCATGGACAAGGCGGCGATCCGGGAGGCGCTTGACGATTGCCTGATCGACACGGGTCCGGTCTTCAACGAGCGCGCTTTCGAAGGCCTCATCGATCCGTTTCCCTCCTGGACGCGCGGTTGAGGCAGGTGCTTACCCCCACAGCGCCGGATCGGCCGGGTGCATGACGGAGCCTTCGAAACGGATCGGCGCGTCGCGGTCGCTGGCGAGCAGAAGCGGGCCGTCGAGATCGACGAAGGGGGCGCCGTCGGCCACCAGCATGGCCGGCGCCATGGCGAGCGAGGTGCCGAGCATGCAGCCGGTCATGATCTGAAAGCCGGCCGCCATTGCTTCCTTCTTCAACAGGAGCGCTTCCGTCAGACCGCCGGTCTTGTCGATCTTGATGTTGATGGCGTCATACTTGCCCTTGAGGCTCTCGAGCGAGGGGCGCGCATGGCAGCTTTCATCGGCGCAGACCGGCAGCGGACGGTCGATCTCGGCAAGGGCCGCGTCATCGCCGGCCGGCAGCGGCTGTTCCACCAGCGCCACGCCGAGCCGCACCAGTTCGGGCGCAAGCTTCTGATAGGCCTCCACCGTCCAGCCTTCATTGGCATCGACAATGATCGTTGCGTCAGGCGCGCCGGCGCGCACGGCCTCGATGCGGCCGCGATCGTCATCCGTACCGAGCTTGACCTTGAGCAGAGGGCGATGGGCATTCGCGGCCGCCTGCGCCTGCATCGTCTCCGGCGTTCCGAGCGAGATCGTGTAGGCGGTGACGAGCGGCTCGGGCTTTGAAAGCCCTGCAAGCTGCCAGACCGGCTTGCCGGCGCGCTTGGCCTCCAGATCCCAGAAGGCGCAATCGAGCGCGTTGCGCGCCGCGCCCGGCTTCATCCGCTGCTGCAGCGCAATCCGGTCGAGCCCGCCGGCAATCTCGCCCTCAAGCGCCAGAATATCGGCGATCACGCCATCGACCGTTTCGCCATAACGGGCATAGGGCACGGATTCGCCGCGCCCGCTATGTTCGCCGTCCGAAAGAGTGACGGTAACGACGCGAATCTCCGTGCGCGAGCCGCGCGAGATGGTGAAGCTGCCGGCGACGGGGAACACATCCTCCCGCGCGGTGACGGTGATGCCGGTCATAGCGCGGCAAGCGCCTCTGCGAGCCGCTTCGCGCCGTGGCGGAAGGGATCGACCGTCGGCAGGCCCATGCGCGCTTCCGTTTCGCGGCAATAGGCGAGCGCTTCCTCATCCGACATGGCGGAGGTGTTGACGGAGATGCCGACGACCTTGCAATCCGGATTGACGATGCGGGCGACCTGCAGGGCGAGGTCCTGTAGCATCTCGAGGCTCGGCAGCTGGTAGTCGGGCAGGCCGCGCATATGCGGACGGTTGGGCTCGTGGCAGAGCACCAGCGCGTCCGGCTGGCCGCCATGGACGAGCGCCATGGTGACGCCGGAATAGGACGCGTGGAACAGGCTGCCCTGCCCCTCGATCAGATCCCAGTGGTCGGGCTCGTTATCGGGCGTCAGATATTCGACCGAGCCGGCCATGAAATCGGCGATCACCGCATCGAGCGGCACGCCCTCGCCGGTGATCAGGATGCCCGTCTGGCCGGTGGCGCGGAAGGTGGCCTTCAGGCCCTTTTCCCGCATCGCCTTTTCAACGCAGAGCGCGGTGTACATCTTGCCGACGGAGCAATCGGTGCCGACGGCGAGCATGCGCTTGCCGGCGCGCTTCTTGCCGTTTGCGATCGGATATTGCACGGCGGGAATGCGGACATCATGCAGGGTGCGGCCAAGTTCCTTGGCCTTTGCGGCAAGGTCGGGCTCGTTGCGCAGCAGGTTGTGCAGGCCGGAGGCAAGGTCGAGGCCGGCCTCGAGCGCCTCGATCAGCACGGACTTCCAGGCCGGCGAGATCACCCCGCCGCGATTGGCAACGCCGATGACCAGCGTCTTCACGCCCTTCTCCACCGCTTCTTCAATGGTGAGGTCCGGCAGCTTCATGTCGGCCTTGCACCCCTCGAGACGAAACTGGCCGATGGCATATTCCGGCCGCCAGTCCTTGATGCCCTGGGCAACCTTGGCGGCCAGCGCATCCGGAGCATCTCCGAGAAACAGAAGATAAGGTGTTTCGATCATGTTGCCGTGCCCTTCGAGACTGAATGAGGGGTTCCGCGCCCGGTCTGAGGCGCAGTCCGGCAACGATATAGCGGGAGAGGCGGGCCGGTCAAGAGCAGCCGCCGCATCATTGCGCCAGAAGCCTCTTCCGTCGCCTATAGTTGCGCGATGGAAAATCCATGCGAAATTTCTGACGATGAATCGTCATTTCTGCACAATAAAGCCCGGCATGACATGGGTCAGCCGGGCCTCGCTGTCTTTCCTGTCGCAGGGATCAGCCGCGACCGAAATCATCGACGATGCGGATGATGTCGTCCTCGCCGAGATAGGATCCGGTCTGCACCTCAATGAGTTCCAGCGTGATCTTGCCCGGGTTGGCGAGCCGGTGCACGGCGCCGAGCGGGATATAGACCGACTGGTTCTCCGTCAGCATCTTCACATCCTCGTCGACGGTCACCTCGGCCGTGCCCTTGACCACGATCCAGTGCTCGGCGCGGTGATGGTGCTTCTGCAGCGACAGTTTCTTGCCGGGCTTGACAAAGATGCGCTTGGCCTGGAAACGCTCGCCCTTGATGATGGAGGTATAGCCGCCCCACGGACGATAGGAGGTGGGGTGCTCCTCGGCGAGCGCCTTGGTCTCTTTCTGCGCCTTCAGCATCTTGACGATATTGCCGACATTCTGGCTGTCGGAAAGCCTGCCGACATAGACGGCGTCTTCCGAGGCGATCACGGCCATGCCATCGAGCCCCTGCATGGCGACATGCAGGTCGCGCGAGATCACCAGCGAGTTCTTCGTGTCGATGAGCGTCGCATCGGCGGCGATAACATTGCCGTCGGCGTCCTGCTCGCCGTCCTTCCAGACCGCGTCCCAAGAGCCGAGATCCGACCAGGAGAAGGAGGAGGCGACGACGGCCGCCGCATCGGTCTTTTCCATCACCGCATAGTCGATGGAGATATCCGGGCATTTTTCAAAGGCGTTCTTGTCGAGACGGATGAAGTCGAGCTCGAGGTCGCTTTCATCCTTCAGCACGGCCTGTTCGGCGTACTGCATGACCTCGGGCGCATAGGTTTCGAGCTCGCGCACCAGAACGGCGATCGGAAACATGAAGATGCCCGAATTCCAGGTGAAGTTCCCGGCAGCAAGCATCTCCTCGGCCTTCGCCAGTTCAGGCTTCTCCACGAAACGGGCGACGGAGCGCGCGCCCGACGGCAGTTCATCGCCGGCTTCGATATAGCCGTAACCGGTGGCAGGCTCCGTCGGCTCGATGCCGAAGGTCACGAGCTTGCCGGATTTGGCGGCGGCAAAGGCCGTATCGATGCAGGCGAAATAGTCGGGCCCGGCCTCGATCTCATGGTCGGAGGCAAAGACCTGCATGATCGCGTCCTCGCCGAAATTGGCGCGCACCAGGGCGGCGGCGGCGGCAACGGCGGGCGCGGTGTTGCGCGCGATCGGCTCCAGGATGATGCCCGTCAGATCCATGTCGATCTCGCGCGCCTGCTCGGCGGCGAGAAAGCGGAAATCCTCGTTCGTCAGGATGATCGGCGCCTCGTAGCGGTCGCTGTCGGATACGCGCTCGAGCGTCTTCTGGTAAAGCGTCTTGGGGCCGAGAAAACGGATAAACTGTTTCGGCGCGGTTGCACGCGACAGCGGCCAGAGCCGCGTGCCCTTGCCGCCGGCCATGATGACGGGAACGATCTTGCTGGTCATAGTCTTGTTACTCCAATGAATTCTTCAAATGACTTGCGAAAATGCGAACGGATCAGGCAGATTGGAACCCTTCGATCAGGGAGAGCCCCTGTTTCAGAAGATTGCGCGCCGCCTCGGCGGTCTCGGCCTCGACATAGCAGCGCATCTCCGGCGCGTTGCCGGAGGGGCGGAAATGGATGATGCGGCCATCCTCGAGCGTCACCCTCAGGCCATCAATGTCGCTCTTGTCCGCGACGCTGCCGATCGGGGCGAGAAAGGCGGCCAGGTTTTCCGCGCTTGCCCGCAGATGGGCCATCAGCGCGGCGCTGCGCTCCTGGGCGAAATCCTTGATGCGGTCGGCGTCTGCGACAGGCAGGCTGTAGGCGCTCGCCAGTTCCGACATCGCCCGCTTGTCCTTGGCCGCGAGATAAAGCGCCGACAGGATCGGCAGGAAGCAGTCGCGCGTCGGCAGCGCGGCGATCGTGTCATCGGCAGGGCGGAAGGGCGAAGCGGTCAAGAGCCCGCCATTGGCCTCGAACCCCATCACGCCCTCCTTGCCGGCAGACAGCGCCTCCATCATGCCGGCGATGACAAAGGGCGATCCGACGCGGGTGCGCACGACCTCGAAATCGCCGTTCTTTTCAATGCCGGAATTGGAAGTGACGGGCGTGACGACCACCTTTGCATCGAGGAAATTCGCCGTCATCAGGCCGACCAGGTCACCGCGCAGCGGCGTCCCGGTCTCGTCCGCCACCAGCGGGCGGTCGGCATCGCCATCGGCGGAAACCAATGCATCAAGGCCGTGCTCCTTCGCCCAGCCTTTCAGAAGATCGACGGTCTCCTGCGAAACCGCCTCGGTATCGACCGGAATGAAGCTCTCGGAGAAACCCAGCGGGACGACATCGGCACCATATTCTTCCAGAACGGCGATGAACAGGTCGCGCGCAACGGTGGAATGCTGGTAGACGCCGATCTTCATGCCGGAAAGCGCATCCTCCGGCAGGATCGAGGTGCAGCGCGCGGCAAACAGCGCCAGCGCCTCGCTCGCCATGTCCTCGCCTTCGGCGTCGCCGGCCTCCGCCGCTCCCTTCAGCTTCTCCGCCCAGGCTGAAATCGCCTGTTCATCCTCCTTGGTGATCTCGCCGTCGGCGCGGTAGAACTTGATGCCGTTGCGATCGGCGGGGATGTGCGACCCGGTGATCATGATCGAGGCGGCATTCTTCTTCTGACCGAAGAAAGCGAGCGCCGGCGTGGGCAGCGCGCCGCAATCGACCGGCTTGAAACCCGCAGCCGCGATCGCGCCCATGCAGCGCTCCGCGATCGCCGGGCTCGATTCGCGATAGTCCCGCCCGACCAGAACGGTTGCGCCCTTCTCCGCCTGTCCCGTTTCCAGGAGGTGACGGCAGAACGCCGCTGAATAAAGAGAGGATGGTTCGCCCAGTAGATCCACCGAGAGGCCGCGCAGCCCGCTGGTTCCGAATTTCACACTCATTGATACAATCAATCCCTTTTTTGGCGCAATCAACGGCCAGAATGAAGCGGCCGACACAGTTTAAAAAACCGGCACTCCCTTCGCTGCGTCGCTTTCGACAGGCGACTGGGGAGGACGGGTGCATTAATACAAAACAGTCGGCGCACGATACTATGACCCATTACCAACGCGCAACGCGCCGAACCGTTCCATTTTCAATAAAGTTTGGTTGTTTGCCGAAATGCCGGGTCCGTTCTTATCACAACATCCCCTCCTTGCCAGCGCCTTGCCAGCGGCGGTCGAAGACGTGCGGCGAAACCCTTCAAAAAAGTTTCAACAAGCGCTTGCCGAACACCGCATGCTGTTTTATAGAGCAGCCGCTGGTCACGGAGTGTAGCGCAGCCTGGTAGCGCACCTCGTTCGGGACGAGGGGGTCGCAAGTTCGAATCTTGCCACTCCGACCACCAATTTCCCGAGATTTCTTCCCCCACCTTTTGATCGCATGCCTGCAAAAGCTGCCGAGCCCCGGCAAGCGCGACCTTGTGCGCACGCACGGCTTCGCTCAGGGCTCGACCGCGTCAGGCGTGACGTCTTCGACAACGCGACCGTATTCGCGGATTGGCCTGAAGCTCCGGCGGTGGAGCGGACATGGCCCGGCTTCGGCAATCGCCGAAAGATGGCGGGCGGTTCCGTATCCCGCATGGGCGTCAAAGCCATAAGCCGGATAGAGCAGGCCGGCGGTCTCCATCATCCTGTCCCGCGTTACCTTGGCGACGATCGAGGCGGCGGCGATCGACAGCGATCGTCCGTCGCCCTTGATGACGGCCTCCGCGCCGCAGGCAATGCCCGGCGGACGATCGCGCCCGTCGGCGAGAACGAGCATCGGCGCGCGGGCGAGGCCGCAGACGGCGCGGCGCATCGCATCAAGGCTCGCGGCGAGAATGTTGATGCGGTCGATGAGGGCGGGACTGCTCGAGGCGACGGAGACGACGGCATCGGCCATGATGATTTCGAACAGATCCTCGCGCCGCTTCGCCGTCAGCTTCTTCGAATCGTCGAGGCCCTCGGGAATGCGGTCGGGATCGAGAATCACGGCGGCGGCCACCACCGGGCCCGCCAGGGGACCGCGTCCGGCCTCATCGCACCCTGCGACCGGCCAGAGCCCCCTTAGCCGCGCGCGCTGTTCGAGCACGAAATCGGGTCCGGCCGGCGGCAGATCGAAAAGGGCAGGAGAATCGGCTGGATCGCTGAATGACATGCCGTCATTTGACACGACCCGCCGATCTCCCGCAAGTCTCCTCCCGGGCGATCCTTTTGAGATGACCCGTGTGCGGCGGCGAAGGAGACTTCTTCGGCATCGGCCCAGGGAAGGCCGGCCGGAAAGTCCGGCAGCCAGCGCCAGGGCGGCATCGCCCGGGCCCGGCGCCGTCGTCAGAATAGGTTGAGCTGCGTGCCCGCGCCGTCGGGCGGCCGGAACAGGTCCTCCCTCAGCGCGAAGCCGCGCCGCTGAAGTCCGAGACGCTTTGCCGCAAGCTCGAAGCGACGGGCGATCTGCCAGGCATAGGGGCCGCTGCCCTTCATCCGCTTGCCGAACTCGGCATCATAGTCCTTGCCGCCGCGCATCGAGCGGATCAGGCTCATCACATGGCGGTAACGCTCGGGGTGATGCTCCAGCAGCCAGTCCTTGAACAAGGGCGCCACTTCGAGCGGCAGGCGCAGCAGGATATAGCTCGCCTCGCGCGCGCCGGCTGCCTGGCCGCTGTCGAGAATGCGCTCGATCTCATGATCCGTCAGCGCCGGAATGACAGGCGCCACGGAAATGCCGACGGGAACGCCATGCTCGGCGAGCGCGCGAATGGTCTCCAGCCGGCGCGGCGGCGTGGCTGCCCTTGGCTCCATCGCCCGGGCAAGCTTGCGGTCGAGCGTCGTCACCGAGACCATGACCTTGACGAGATGCTTCTCCGCCATCGCCGAAAGAAGGTCGAGATCGCGCAGCACGAGCGCCGATTTGGTGGTGATCGATACGGGATGGTTGGCCTCCGCCAGAACCTCCACCACCTGGCGCATGATCCGCCAGGTCTTCTCCACCGGCTGATAGGGATCGGTATTGGTGCCGATCGCGATCGTCTTCGCCCTGTAGCCGGGCTTTGCCAGTTCACGGGCAAGCTGGCGGGCCGCATCCGGCTTGGCAAACAGTTTCGTCTCGAAATCAAGCCCGGCGGAAAGCCCCATGAAGCCGTGGGTCGGCCTTGCGAAGCAATAGATGCAGCCATGCTCGCAGCCGCGATAGGGGTTGATCGACCGCTCGAAAGGCACGTCCGGCGAGGTGTTGCGGGTGATGATCGTTTTCGCCTTTTCCACCTGCACGTCCGTTGCAAGCGCCGGCAGGTCCTCATCGAGATCCCAGCCATCGTCGAAGCGCTCGCGCGAGACCTTCTCGAAACGACCGTCGGGATTGGCGGTCGCGCCCCTCCCGCGCCGCGTCTCGCGCATCACCGGTTCGAAATGGGGCTCCGGCACGGGGTTTGCTGCAAAATCGGTAATGAAGGCATCATCCATGATCGAACCTCATCGGCGGTTTGCGGCCCCCGCAAAAGGGACCGACGGCAACACATCATCGCAAACTTAATGCAATCGCAAGAACAAAACAAGAACATATATCGTTCCCCTTTGCAACAGGCCCTTACTTTTGCAATAAGTACCGTCATGCTGAGCGTCGTTATCGAAACCAACAATCACGAGGCGGAACTCGCCCATACGCTTTCGACGCTGGTTGTCGGCGCGGTCGAAGGGCTTGTCAGCGATGTCATCGTGCTTGATCGCGGCAGCGACGACGGAACCGAGCGCGTTGCCGAGGCGGCCGGCTGCCGCTATCTGCGCGCCTGGGACCTGCCGGAGGTGATACGCCAGGCCCGCGGCGACTGGATTCTCGTCCTGGAACCCGGCGCGCGTCCCCTGTCAGGCTGGGTCGAGGCGATTTTCGAACATATGGCGCTGGAGACGCGGCCGGCGCGCTTTTCCCGCTCGCGCAGGCATCGCCGGTCGCTCCGGCATGTCCTGTTCAAGCCGCGCTGCCCGCTTGAAGTGGGCGTTCTCCTGCCAAAGCCGCTCGCGGTGGAAAAGGCTGAAGCCTGCGGCGCGTCGCCCTTTGCGCTCGCCCGCCGGCAGATGACGCGCAAACTCTCCTGCGAGATCATTCCCGCCTGGGCCTCCGTCAGGGTCTGAATACGCGCGTTCAGCCGCGCTTCAGGTGTTCATCGAGACGCGGCATGATTTCCACGAAATTGCAGGGCGTGTGGCGGTAGTCGAACTGCTTTTCGAGGATGCCGTCCCAGGCATCGCGGCAGGCGCCCGGCGAGCCGGGCAGAACGAAAACGAAGGTCTGGTTGCAAAGCCCTGCGGTTGCCCGCGACTGCACCGTGGACGTGCCGATCTTCTCGAAGGATATCCGGTGGAAGAGGGCGGAGAAGCCGTCCATGCGCTTCTCGAACATCGGCTCGAGCGCGTCGGGCGTCACATCCCGTCCGGTAAAGCCCGTGCCGCCCGTCGTCAGCACCACATCCACCGCCTGGTTCCAGCACCAGTCCTTGACGATGGCCGTGATCGCCGCGCGGTCATCCCCGACGATGCGGCGGTCGGCGAGCGTGTGGCCGGCCCCGGCGATGCGCTCGGCAAGCGTGTCGCCCGAGCGGTCATCGTCGAGCGTACGCGTGTCCGAGACGGTCAACACGGCGAAGCGGACGGGAATGAAGGGGCGTTCAGTCATGATCGTCGTCTCCTTCGGCAAGGGTTGTCGTTGCCGCCACGAACCAGTCCGGACGGGCATGGGCAAGCCGGTCGGCAGCCGCCTTCGCGCTATCGACATCGGCAAACAGGCCGAAACAGGTCGCGCCCGAACCCGACATGCGGACAAGCGAGGCGCCCGCCGACGACAACGCATCGAGCACGCCATGAACGGCGGGTGCGATCCGGCTTGCCGGCAGTTGCAGATCGTTGCGGCTTTCCCGCACGAGGGCGGTCCACTCCGACGCATCCGCCGGGGCCTGCGCCTCGATGGATAGCGGCGGATTGTGGCGGTTCTCCAGCGCCGCAAAGACGGCGGGCGTCGCGAGCGGCAAGAGCGGGTTCGCGAGCACCAGATCAAGTCTGGGAAATCCGGTCGCCGGCACGATGATATCGCCGATCCCGCGCGCAACCAGCGGGCGCGAGGCGAGACACATGGGCACGTCGGCGCCGAGCGAAAGGGCGACGCGGGCCAGCGCCTCCGCGTCAAGACCAGGCTGCCAAAGCCGGCCAAGCCCGCGCAGCACCGCGGCGGCATCGGCCGAGCCGCCGCCGATGCCTGCGGCAGGCGGCAGGTTCTTTTCCAGGTGGATATGGACCGGCCCGGCGGCAGCGCCCGCGCCGACGGCCTCCTCGCGCAGTCGATTGCGCGCCTTCAGCACCAGATTGCCGGTCCGGATATCATCGTGATGCGGCAGGTCATCGCCAAAGCGGCCGGAGAGGGTGAAACGGTCGGTATCGGACGGCAGAAAGGTCAGCCGATCGCCGATATCCGCGAAGGTCACCAGCGAATCGAGCAGATGATAGCCATCGCCGCGCCGCCCGGTGACATGCAGCGCCAGATTGATCTTCGCGGCGGCGAATTCAAAAATCGCGCCGCCGTCAGGCGCGTCCTTCACTGCGCACTGTCCCCGTCGCCCCCGGGCGACTGTGCCAGCGGGCTGTCATCGTCCTGCGTCTCGGCGGGAAGGCCGTGGGCGATCTTCGCCTTGATCTCGGGAATGAGGTCCTCGTCCGGCTCGGCGGCCAGCGCCTTGTTCCACTGATAGATCGCCTCGAGCTTGCGGCCGACCTGCCAGTAGGCATCGCCCAGATGATCGTTAATGGTCGGATCGCCGGTATCGAGCGCGACGGCCCGCTCGAGCTCGCGCAGCGCATCCTCGTAGCGGCCGAGCCGGTAATAGGCCCAGCCGAGCGAATCGACGATGTAACCGTCATCGGGACGCTGGTCGACGGCCTGGTTGATCAGGTCGAGACCCTCCTCAAGGTTCATGCCCTGGTCGATCCAGGAATAGCCGAGGTAATTCAACACCTGCGGCTGGTCGGGATAGAGTTCAAGCGCGCGCAGGAAATTGGGCTCGGCCTTCTCCCATTCCTTCAGCCGCTCATAGGCAATGCCGCGACGGTAGAAAATGCTCCAGTCTTCCGGCGCCGCCACCGGGCCGATGCGGTCTGCCGCGCGGTCCAGAACCTCGGCCATTTCGACAAACCGGCTCTCGCTGGACAGGACGCCCGCGAGCGCCAGATAGCCGCGCCGATCATCGGGCGCGTCCTCGACCATGGCATAGAGCATGTCGATCGCCTCGTCCTTGCGGTCGAGTTCGGCAAGGGCGATCCCCTGCTGCAGCTCGGCAAGGCGATACTGCGTCGCATCTTCCGGAATGCGGGAAAAATAGGAGAGCGCGCGTTCCGGCCGGTCATTCGCCGCTTCCACGACGCCGCTCAGGTAGAGCACGTCCGGCGAGCCAGGATTGAGCGCCTCGGCAAGTGCGAGATAGAGCGAGACGATATCGTCGGCGGTGCCCTGGTTGAGCGCGGCGGCAATCTCGAACAGCACGCCGGCCGCTCCGGCCCTTGCCGTTTCCGGCAGGCCCATGACCGGCGCGCCTGCCTCGATCCGCTCGCGGATCGGTTCCAGCACGGCGGCATTGAGGCCGTAGGTCTCCGCGACGGAAACCGTGTCCAGCGCCTTGCGCGTATTGCCGGCCTGCTGCTCGATCGCGGCCAGGCCGATGACTGTCGCCAACATGGTATCCGGCGCGGTCACCCCGCCCTCGCGGTCGGCAAGCGCGGCGTTGAGATGGGTCCGGGCCTTCGCGGTATCGCCGGAAAGGGCAGCAATCGCGCCGGCATTGTAGTTGACGAAGAGATCGTACCAGGGCGGACCGGAAAGCGCCTCCAGCCCGGCCAGCGCGGCATCGGGCTCGCCCTTGCCCGTCAGCGCCCAGGCCTTCAGCAGCTCCGAGACGAGCTCATCGAGCGCGCTGCCGCCGAAATCATCCAGCATGGTTATGGCGTCGTCGTAGCGCTCCTCGGAAAGGGCGGCGAGCGCCAGCGAAAGCTCGCGCAGGGGCACGAGCTGCGGCTCGTCCGTGGTCTTTGCCGCCTGGGCCTCGGCGCCTTTCAGGTCTCCGTTGAAGATCAGCGCGATGAACAGCTGATTGTTGGTTCCGGCATCGTCCGGCCGGTACTGCAGCGCGCGGCGGAAATAGGCAACCGCCCGGTCGAGATCGTTGTCGAAGGCGGCGGTCTGACCGGCGAGCAGCGCGCCGGCGAAGCTTTCCGCGCTCACTGCCTCCATGGCGGCATCCAGGGCCGCCTCGCTGGCGCCGTCGGTCTCTGCAGAAGCCGAAAGGGGCAACGCCAGCATGGCGGCAAAGGCTGCCGTCGTCAGAAGCCGTTTCATCGGGATCGTTTTTGTCATCCGGAACCTTTCATCGGCGATACGGTGCGAAAGGCGGGCGCGCCCGCCACCGGCGTCAACTGATGCGGGCGATGCAGTAATCGATCACTTCTTCAAGCGCATGCCGGCCGGCCGACATGGGCAGCGGCGCCAGCGCCGCGCGCGCGGTCTCGCCATAGGCAAGCGCGCGGGAAATCGAATCGGAAAGCGCGTTGTGCCGGGCAATCAGCCGGCGCGCCTTCTCAAGCGCGGCATCGTCGTTTTCGCCATCCTCGATGGCGGCGCGCCAGAAGGCCTTCTCCTCGGCATCGCCGCGCTGATGCGCGAGGATCACCGGCATGGTCACCTTGCCCTCGCGGAAATCATCGCCGACATTCTTGCCGAGATCGGCGCTGGAGCCGCCATAATCAAGCACGTCATCGACAAGCTGGAAGGCAAGGCCGAGCGCCATGCCATAGTCGCGCAACGCCATGCGTTCGGCGTCAGACGCTCCGGCGATGATCGGGCCAACTTCGGCGGCGGCGGCGAAAAGCTCGGCCGTCTTGCCGCGGATGACGGCGATGTAGTCGTCCTCGGTCGTCTCCATCTTCTTGGCGACGGAGAGCTGCAGCACCTCGCCCTCGGCAATCACGGCGGCGGCATTGGAGAGCACCTTAAGCGCCTCCATCGAACCGGTCTCCACCATCATGCGGAAGGCCTGGCCGAGCAGGAAATCGCCGACGAGCACGCTCGCCTGGTTGCCCCAGATCATCCGCGCCGACGACTTGCCGCGCCGCATGTCGCTCTCGTCAACGACATCGTCATGCAGAAGGGTCGCGGTATGCATGAACTCGACGCTGGTGGCGAGATAGACGTGATGGTCGCCGCGATAGCCGAACATTGCGGCCGTCGCCAGCGTCAGCATCGGACGCAGGCGCTTGCCGCCCGAGGAAATCAGGTGATTGGCAACTTCCGGTATCATCTCGACATCGGAGCCGGCCTTTGACAGGATAAGCCTGTTGACGCGCTCCATATCTGCGGCGGTCAGGTCCACGATGGGCTTGACCGAGCCTGATGGTTTGTTCTCTTTTGCCAGCGGTGTAACGGCGCCCAAAGCAGCACGCTCCTGTTGAATTCTGTCAGCCGACAATAGGGAGCGGCGGCGGGAGCGACAAGGGGCAAATTGTTCCTTTTCAATGAAATTCGGGAGTTTGACATGGGCCTGACCAATCTGATGCGGACCAATGACGCGGTGGTTCTGGGCCTTGCCGAGAGCCTGCTGAAGGACGCCGGCATTCACTTTTTCGTGGCCGACCGGTCGATGAGCGTCATGGAAGGCTCGCTCGGCCTCCTGCCGCGCCGTTTGATGGTGGAAGAGGATCAACTGGCCGAAGCCCGCGCGATCCTGACCGAGGCGGGGCTTGGCAAGGAGCTGAAGCCTGAATGAGCACGGCGCCGGAAAAGACGATCGATGCCTTCCATCGCGGCCGCTTTCACCTCGTCCAGCCGAAGGGCCGGGGCCACCGGGCCGGCATGGACGCCATGCTTCTGGCCGCGATGGTGGAAGGCGACGGCCGACTGAGGGTCGCCGACCTCGGCGCCGGCGCGGGCGCTGCCGGCCTTGCCGTTGCCGCGCGCCTGCCGCAAGCCGAAGTGCGCCTCTACGAGATTTCCGCCGAAATGGCGGATTTCGCCCGGCAGACGCTGGCCCTTGCGGAAAATGCCGCGTTCTCCGGTCGCGTGTTCGTGCATGAAGCCGATGTGACGCTGAGAGGCGCGGCCCGCAACGCCGCCGGCCTCACCGATGACGCGTTCGACCATGTGATCATGAACCCGCCCTTCAACTGGACGGCCGACCGCCGCACGCCCGATGCGCTGAAGGGCGTCGCCCACGCCATGACGGACGGGCTTTTCGAGGACTGGATCCGCACTGCCGGCGCTATTTTGAAACCCGGCGGCGTGCTCTCGCTGATTGCAAGACCGCAGTCGATCGCCGAGATCATCGCGGCATGCGGCAAGCGCTTCGGCGGGATCGAGATCACGCCGGTTCATGCGCGGAAGGACGAGGAAGCGTTCCGCATTCTCGTCTCCGCCGTCAAGGGATCGCGCGCCAGGCTTTGCCTGCGCCCTGCCCTCGTCATGCACGCAAGCGACAGCCACGCCTTCCTGCCGCTCGTCGATGACCTCAACAACGGCCGCGCATCCTATCCGCGCAACAGCGTGACGCGGCGCGCGAATCTTTGAGCCGCGCCCTTGTCTTTGCCGTGGCTGCGCATACATGCGTTGAAACGATTTTTGCGAGGCGAGGACAGGATGAAGAAGCTGGTTTCCGGGTTGATCCCCAAGCGGTTCCGCAAGGACAAGACGATCATTCCGGTGGTGCGGCTTTCGGGCGCGATCATGGCCGGCGGCTCCCCCGGACGGCGCAGTCTCAACCTCGCCTCCGTCTCTGCCGCGCTCGACAAGGCGTTTTCGTTGAAGGCAAGCCCCTGCGTTGCCATCTCGCTCAATTCGCCCGGCGGCTCTCCCGTGCAGTCGCGCCTGATCTTCAGCCGCATCCGCGCGCTAGCGGAGGAGAAGAACAAGAAGGTGCTGATCTTCGTCGAAGATGTCGCAGCTTCCGGCGGCTACATGATCGCGCTGGCCGGCGACGAGATCTTTGTCGACCCGACCTCGATCGTCGGCTCCATCGGCGTCGTCTCCGGCGGCTTCGGCTTTACCGGCCTGATCGAGAAGATCGGCGTGGAGCGACGCGTCTACACCGCCGGCGAGAACAAGGTGATGCTCGACCCCTTCCAGCCGGAGAAGGAAAAAGACATCGCCTTCCTCAAGGACCTGCAAGGCGAAATCCACCAGGTCTTCATCCAGATGGTGAAGGAACGGCGCGGAGACAAACTCGCCGACGACCCGGACCTCTTTTCCGGCCTGTTCTGGAGCGGCATCAGGGGCGTGGAGCTCGGCCTCGTCGACGGCATCGGCGAGATGCGCGCGACGCTGAAGGCGCGTTACGGCGACAAGGCGGAGATGAAGCTCGTCTCGACGCCGACCAACCTTCTCGGCCGCGCCAAGCCGGGAGTCGCCGGCCTCGGCCTTTCCGCTGCCGAAATCGGCGCGAGCCTTGCTTCGGGGCTTGCCGAAACGGCGGAAGAACGCGCATTATGGGCGCGCTACGGTTTGTGAGGAGAGCGATATGGGACGGCTTATGGTTCTCGCCGCGATTGCGGGCGGCGGATATATGCTCTACCGCAAGTTCATCAACGACGCGGAAGCCGTGACCGCGCGCGGCGAACAGAAGCGCGCCGAGCAGAAGAACGGCGCCACCGGGACGCTGGTGAAGGACCCGGCGACCGGCGAATATCATGTGAAGAAGACCGACACGCCCTGAAGCGGGCGCTTTCAGTCCGCAACGCCTAGCGGGCATCGGAAGGCCGGAGCCGCCCTCCGCCGCATAATTGACATTTTTCAACCGACTTGCCGCCACTTTCATCAAAGTGTTACACTTTGCTCGTGAACGGCAAAATCCAATCGCCGACAAGCTGCGAACCGTTCACGCGGAGTTGCGCGATGCGCCGATTCTGCCGGGCTCGTGCCTCCTTGCCATTTCCCTGGCTTGCGGGCTTTCCGGACAGGCAACTCCCCGGAAAACGGAAGGCGCGGCGGCATGGGGCTCCCGCGATTCCCCTCGAGGAACCGGACCGGTTCAGACCTTCAGCAAGGGAACCTGCCATGAGCTTCGGCGTCACAGTCAGCCTGACACTCTATTTCGTCCTGATGATTGCCATCGGCATTTATGCCTGGCGCAAGTCCACATCCAACTCCGAGGAATACATGCTCGGCGGACGACAGCTTTCGCCGGCTGTCGCCGCGCTTTCGGCCGGTGCATCCGACATGAGCGGCTGGCTGCTGATGGGCCTTCCCGGCGCGCTCTTCGTGTCCGGCCTGACGCAGAGCTGGATCGGCGTCGGCCTTGTCATCGGCGCCTTCTTCAACTGGATCATCGTCGCGCCGCGCCTGCGTGAACAAACGGAGCGCTACGACAACAGCCTGACCATTCCGGAATTCCTGTCGAAACGCTTTCCGAGCAAGGCGATGGCGCTTCGAAGCGTGTCGGCGATCGTCATCGTCGTTTTCTTCGCGGTCTATACCGGTTCGGGCCTTGTCGCCGGCGGCAAGCTTTTCGACACCGCCTTTCCCGACCTCATCCACATCGGCAGTCTCAGCGCCTACCAGACCGGCATCATCCTGACGATGGGCATCGTTCTGGTCTACACGCTGATCGGCGGTTTTCTCGCCGTCAGCCTGACCGATTTCGTCCAAGGCTGCATCATGATGCTGGCGCTCGTCATCATGCCGCTCGTCGTCGTCTACAAGGCCGGCGGCATCGGCGTATCGGAGGCGCGGATGCTGAGCGTCGATCCGAACTTCCTGTCGATGTTCCACGGACTGACGGTTGTCGGCTTCCTTTCGGCGGTCGCATGGGGGCTCGGCTATTTCGGCCAGCCGCACATCATCGTCCGATTCATGGCCGTGCGTTCGGTGGAAGACGTGCCGAAGGCGCGCAATATCGGCATGGCCTGGATGATCATCTCGCTTGCCGGCGCCGTCGGGCTCGGCATTTTCGGCCGCTCCTATGTGGTCGGCAACAATATCGACATCGCCGACCCGGAGACCATCTTCATCGTCCTGGCCAACCAGCTTTTCGTTCCGCTGGTGACCGGCTTCCTGCTGGCGGCCCTTCTGGCGGCGATCATGAGCACGATCTCGAGCCAGCTTCTGGTGGCCTCGTCCTCGCTGACGGAGGATTTCTATCGCCTGTTCCTGCGCCGCCATGCAAGCGAGCGGGAAATGGTCAATATCGGCCGCTTCTTCGTGCTGGTCGTTGCCATCGTCGCAGCCGTCATCGGCTGGGATCCGGATTCGAAGGTTCTCGGCCTCGTCTCCAATGCCTGGGCCGGCTTCGGCGCGGCCTTCGGCCCTCTGATCATCCTGTCACTGACATGGCGCGGCATGTCGGGCGCAGGCGCGGTTGCCGGCCTTATCGCCGGCGCGCTGACCGTCATCATCTGGATTTCGCTCGGCTGGGGCTCGAGCTTCCTCGGCGGTCCCGGCGTCTACGAGATCATTCCGGGCTTCATCGTCGCCTTCATCGCCATCTGGGTGGTGAGCCTGATGACGCCGACCAAGGACGAGTTCCGCCCGCTTTCGCCAGTTGCGGAATAACGGCTGTTGATCAAGAAGCCGGGCCCGGCGGGCCCGGCCGCCCGACCTGCCGCCACTTGACCCTTCGCCGCTTTAGTGGCACTTCACCGGTCATTCTTCCAGAGAGACCGAATGCCATGTCCGAGATGCCCGAAATAAAGCCGCATATGCACCCGAAGCGTTCCTTCCAGGGCCTGATCCTGACGCTGCAGGCCTATTGGGCCGACAAGGGCTGCGCCATTCTCCAGCCCTATGACATGGAAGTCGGCGCCGGTACGCTGCATCCCTCGACGACGCTCAGGGCGCTCGGACCGAAGCGCTGGAACGTGGCTTATGTGCAGCCCTCGCGCCGGCCCGCCGACGGTCGCTACGGCGAAAACCCCAACCGTCTGCAGCATTATTACCAGTATCAGGTGCTTCTGAAGCCCTCGCCGCCGGACCTGCAGGAGCTCTATCTCGGCTCGCTGAAGGCGATCGGGCTTGATCCGCTGCTGCACGATATCCGCTTCGTCGAGGACGACTGGGAAAACCCGACGACGGGCTCCTGGGGCCTTGGCTGGGAATGCTGGTGCGACGGCATGGAGGTCTCGCAGTTCACGTATTTCCAGCAGGTCTGCGGCATCGAATGCGCGCCGGTTGCCGGCGAACTGACCTATGGGCTGGAGCGGCTTGCCATGTATGTGCAGGGCGTCGACAATGTCTACGACCTCAACTTCAACGGCCGCGAGGGCGACGAGAAGGTCACCTATGGCGATGTCTTCCTGCAGACCGAGCAGGAATATTCGCGCCACAATTTCGAATACGCCAATACCGAGATGCTGCACCGGCATTTTCTCGATGCCGAGGCCGAATGCCGGGCGCTGCTCGCAGCCGGCGCCCCCGGCGAAGCGGCAAGCCTGCACAAATGCGTCTTCCCGGCCTATGACCAGTGCATCAAGGCCTCGCATCTCTTCAATCTTCTCGATGCGCGCGGCGTGATCTCGGTCACCGAGCGCCAGAGCTATATCCTGAGGGTTCGCACTCTGGCCAAAGCCTGCGGAGAAGCCTATCTTCTGACGGAAGCGGGCGGGTTCCAGCCGGAAGCGGCCTGATCTGATCGAGGGGTGTTCTTGACCGCGCCCCGTCGCTGAGCTTGGGAGGCGCGCATGCTGACAACCCTTATCATCCTGATCGTGATCATCGGCGCGATCGCGGGCTTCGTGATTTCGCTCTACAACGCGCTGGTGCGCGCGCGCCAGACGGCCGAAGAGGCCTGGTCCGGCATCGACGTGCAGCTCAAACGCCGCGCCGATCTCATCCCGAACCTGGTCGAGACCGTCAAGGGCTATGCGAGCCACGAGCGCGGCACGCTGGAAGAGGTTGTCGAAAAGCGCAACAAGGCGCAGTCGGTCGCCGCCAATGATGTTACCGGCCGCGCCCAGGCCGAGGGCGAGCTGACGCAGGCGCTCGGCCGTCTCTTCGCGCTTTCGGAAGCCTATCCGGATCTGAAGGCCAACCAGAACTTCGCCGATCTGCAGGCCTCGCTCGAAAAGACCGAAAGCGAGATCCAGATGGCGCGGCGGTATTACAACGGCGCGGCCCGCGAGCTGAACGTCAAGGTCGAGAGCTTCCCGAGCAACATCATTGCCGGACAGTTCGGCTTTGAGAAGCGCGACTATTTCGAGATCGAAGAACCCGCCGACCGGGCGGTTCCCAACGTCTCGTTCTGATTTTTTTCGCGCGTCCGGACGGAAAACCGGCATCCACTTTTCCTGGACGCGCTCTGGTTTGTTTTACGCGCGTCCGGACGGAAAACCGGCATCCACTTTTCCTGGACGCGCTCTGTATGAAAGTCTTACGCATGAACAAGGACAGGCTCACCGTCATTCCGCCCGGCCATGCCCTTTCCGGCAAGGTCAGTCCGCCCGGCTCCAAGTCGATCACCAACCGCGCGCTGCTGCTCGCAGGCCTTGCCCGCGGCACCAGCCGGCTGACGGGCGCGCTGAAGAGCGATGACACGCGCTACATGGCCAATGCGCTGCGCGCCATGGGCGTTTCCGTGGACGAGCCCGACGAGACGAGCTTCGTCGTGACCGGAACGGGACGGCTGGAAGCGCCGTCCGGCCCGCTCTTCCTCGGCAATGCGGGCACGGCGACGCGGTTTCTGACGGCAGCCGCCGCCTGCGTTGAGGGCACGGTGATCGTCGATGGCGACGAGCATATGCGCAAGCGCCCGATCGGACCTCTGGTCATTGCCCTGCAAAGCCTCGGCATCAAGGCGGAGGCGCCGACCGGCTGCCCGCCGGTGACGGTTTCAGGCGAGGGCCATTTCGGAACGGGTCGGGTCGAAATCGACGCCGGACTGTCCAGCCAGTATGTCTCCGCACTTCTGATGGCGGCCCCGCTTGCGCCGCAGGGCACGAGCGAGCCGGTGACGATCGCGCTGACCGGAAAGGAAATCGGCGCGCGCGGCTATATCGGCCTCACGCTCGATGCCATGGCCGCCTTCGGCGCCAAGGTCGAACAGGTGGACGAGGCGACGTGGACGGTTCTGCCGACCGGCTACCGCGCGGCCGATTTCCACATCGAGCCGGATGCTTCTGCCGCCACCTATCTCTGGGCGGCGGAAAAGCTCACCGGCGGCGCCATCGACATTGGTACGCCGGCTGAAAAATTCACCCAGCCCGATGCCAAGGCCTATGGCGTGATCGCGTCCTTCCCGCATATGCCGGCGGAGATCGACGGCAGCCAGATGCAGGACGCCGTGCCGACGCTCGCGGTGCTCGCCGCCTTCAACGAGACCCCGGTGCGCTTTACCGGCATCGAGAATCTGCGCGTCAAGGAGTGCGACCGCACCCGGGCGCTGTCGCTCGGTCTCAACGCAATCCGCGAGGGACTGGCGGAGGAAGATGGCGATGACCTCATCGTCCATGCCGACCCCGCCCTTGCCGGGCAGCATCTGCCCGCAGAGATCGACACCTTCGCCGATCATCGCATCGCCATGTGCTTTGCGCTTGCGGGCCTGAAGATTTCCGGCATCACCATTCTCGATCCCCTTTGCGTCGGCAAGACCTATCCGGGATACTGGGACGCGCTTGCTTCGCTTGGCGTCGAATACGAAGACTGAGGAGAAGCACCATGGCGACAGCAAAGCCGACGATGTCAGATTTGCGGACGCTTGCCATGCGGTGGGTCTTGCGGGTCCGGTCAGCCCTTGCAGCGGCACTCCCTTCAATCTCCCCCCTTGAGGGGGAGATGCCCCGACAGGGGCAGAGAGGGGCGCAGCGAAAGCCGCGCACTCTGAGTCCGATTGAGAGGGTTCACCCCCCTCTATCGCTTTCGCGACATCTCCCCCTCAAGGGGGGAGATCGGCGCGCGCGCGGCATCGCCGTGCTTCTCGCAACGCTCCTTCTTGCCGTAACCCCCGTTCACGCGGCCGAGGTCATCAACAGCTTCACGTCCGACGTCACCGTCGAGAAATCCGGCCTCTACGACGTCACCGAGACCATTGCCGTCCATGCCGAGGGCGACCAGATCAGGCGTGGGATCTTTCGCGACTTTCCGTTGCGGTTCAGGACGGATGATGGCCGCACGGGCGATGTGACCTTTGACCTTAAGTCCGTCACCCTCGACGGCAAGCCGGTGGGCCATCATACCGAAAGCATCACCAACGGCATCCGCATCTATATAGGCTCCGCCGATACGGTGCTGCCGCCCGGCAATCACACCTATCGGCTCACCTACGAGACCGACCGTCAGGTCCGTTACTTTGACGACCACGACGAAATCTACTGGAACGCCACCGGCAATTTCTGGGCCTTTCCGATCGAGAAGGCGAGGGCCGTTATCACGCTGCCCGACGGCGTGACGCCGACGGACGCGTCGTTCTACACCGGCGCTTACGGCTCTCGCGACAAGAACGCCACTGTCTCGACCGATGGCAATGTCGTGACTTTCGAGACCACGCAGGCGCTCGGACCGAAGGAAGGTCTCTCCGTCGTCGTCGCCGTGCCCAAGGGGGCCATCGATGCCCCCTCGGGCGCTGAAAGCGCGACCTGGTTTTTCAGCGACTACCGCAATTACTTCATCGGCTTCGGCGGTCTGCTGCTGGTCTTCCTCTATTACCTCCTGTCGTGGCGCAAGGTTGGCCGCGATCCGCCGGCCGGCATCGTGGTGCCACGCTGGGACCCGCCGGAGGGCCTTTCACCGGCGCTCGTCTCTTATGTCGAGAACCAGGGCTTCGGCTCCAGCCGGTTTGACGCGATTGCGGCAACGGCGATCGACCTCGCGGTCAAGGGCTTCCTGATCATCGACGAGCCGAAAAAGGGCATGACGCTGAAGCGCACGGACAAGCCTTTCGATACCGCACTGCCGCCCGGCCAGAAGGCGCTTTTGAAAGCGGTGGACGACGCCGGCGGCGTCTTCATCGTCGACAAGGCCCACGGCAAATCGGTCGCCTCCATGGCAAGCGCCTTCACCTCCGCCATTACGCGGGAGCACAGGGGCGAGTATTTTGTCCGCAATATCGGCTATTCGGTCGGCGGGGTCGCGCTTTCGCTGCTCGCGGGCCTTGCGTTGCTGGTATTCGGCTTTATCTCGAACGCCGTCATCCCTGTTCTGTTCTTCTCGGTCTTCATTTCCGTGTTCATCGCCCTGTTTGCCTCGATGCTCGGCAAGGCGTTCCGTCGGCGCGGGCGCTCGATGTCTTCCGCAATCGGAACACTGGTTGCCGCCGCGTTCATGGGGTTCTTCCTGCTGCAGGCCGTCGGCGGCATGGCGGTCACGCTGCTCAGCGATCATATCGACGCGGCCGATTGGGCTGTGATCGTTGCCTTTGGCGGGATCGTGCTCATCAACCTCGTCTTCTTCTTCATCATGAGCGCGCCCACCACCTCAGGCCGCAGAAAGATGGACGAGATCGCGGGGCTCAAGCAATATCTGACCCTTGCCGAGGCGGGCCGCATGAACCTTGCGGGCGCGCCGGAAATGTCGCCGCAGCACTTCGAGACGCTGCTGCCCTATGCCGTGGCGCTCGGCGTTGAAAAACCGTGGTCGAAGACCTTCGACACATGGCTGACGGCGGCAATCGCGGCGGGCACGGCAAGCTATTATTCGCCCTACTGGTATTATGGCGATTTCCGCCATCAGAACCTGTCCGACCAGATCGGCAGTTTCTCCTCCTCGATGGCCTCCACCATGTCGTCCTCCATGCCGACACAGAACACTTCGTCCTCCGGATTTTCCGGCGGCGGCGGGTTTTCCGGCGGCGGCGGCGGCGGCGGTGGCGGGGGCGGCTGGTAGGCCGCTCAGTCGCTCACGCGGACAAAGTCTATCGAAGACGATGTCTCCGGAAAGCCGCCATCGGCTTCATTCTGCCAGCTGAGCGGGAGATGGCCGAAGGAAATCCGGTCGCCCTTGATCCAGAGCCGGTCCTTCAGCCTGGAGCCGACCTCCGGAAAGGTGTAGGGCGCACAGGTTTTCCCGGAGACATCGCGCGGCACGCCGGTTTCCCAGCCGTCCAGCGCGCAGCCGGCGGAATCCACATTGGCGTTGTAGTAGGTCGTCACTTCGGGCAATAGCAGCGTATAGACAAAGGGACCGGTTCGCTGGACGAAGTCGATATGATTCTCCTGCCGGCGCGCCTCCTCGATCGCCCCGCGATAGTCGACCTCTACGGTCGGGACATCGCAGTCGTCATGCGCATAGGACTGCGCGGTGGCGGAGAGGACCGACCCTTCGATAACAACCTCGGCGATGAAGCCGTGGCGGTCATTCTTGCCGATCGGCAGGCAGGCGGTTTTGTAGCGACCTTGCGGCAGCGAGGTCTGCGCCGCAACAGGGAGAGCCGGGACAGCGGTGAGCGTCAGAAGGGCAAGCGCTGACAATGGAAAGGCGATATTCTTGTTCATGCCGCACCATGGGGTCCGAATTCCGGCAATTGCGTGGCGCGAAGAGGCTTCCGGGTCCTCATCGCCTCCAAAAACTCTATTCCCGGATGACTTTTGCCGCCGGGCTTGCTAACACGCCGTCACCGACATTCAGACCACGATAGAAGCTGTCCCATGCCCGACCTTTTGCTTGAACTCCGTTCCGAGGAAATCCCCGCCCGCATGCAGCGCCAGGCGGCAAGCGAACTGAAAAAGCGCGTCACCGATGCGCTGGTGGATGCGGGTCTGACCTATGAGGGCGCACGCGAATATTTCACCCCGCGGCGGCTCGCGCTCGACATTCACGGGCTGACTGCGCGTTCGGCCGATGTGCGCGAGGAGCGCAAGGGACCGCGCGTCGGCGCGCCGGAAAAGGCGGTCGCGGGCTTTCTGCGCGGCGCGGGCCTTGACGATATCTCTGAGGCGAAGATCCAGACGGACCCGAAGAAGGGCGATTTTTATGTCGCCGTTATCGAAAAGCCCGGCCGCGATGCCGAAGAGATCATCCGCGACGTGATGCCCGGCATCATCCGCAACTTCCCATGGCCAAAGTCGATGCGCTGGGGCGCCGCGTCATCCGAGCCGGGCGCACTGCGCTGGGTTCGGCCGCTGCAGTCGATCGTCTGCACATTCGGCACGGAAATCGAGGAAACCAAGATCATCGATTTCGAGATCGACGGCATTGTCGCCTCGAATGTCACCTATGGTCACCGTTTCCACGCGCCCGAACCCTTCGAGGTCAGGCGATTCGCCGATTATGCGGCGGGCCTGGAAAAGGCCTGCGTCATTCTCGACGCCGACCGGCGCAAGGACATCATCCGCGATGACGCCGCCAATCTGGCATTCGCCAACGGGCTCGACGTGGTCGAGGACGAGGGGCTGCTGGACGAGGTCGCCGGGCTTGTCGAATATCCGCAGGTTCTGCTCGGCGAATTCGAGGAAGCCTTCCTCGAAATTCCCGACGAGATCATCCGGCTGACGATCAAAACCAACCAGAAATGCTTCGTCGTCCGCAAGCATGGCGAGGAAAGCCTCACCAACAAATTCATCCTGATCGCCAATATCGCGGCAAGCGACGGCGGCAAGGAAATCTGCTACGGCAACGGCAAGGTCGTGCGCGCGCGCCTCTCCGATGCCCTGCATTTCTGGCACATGGACCAGCGCGATCTGCCGGACCTTGCGACGCTTAAGAAATCGGCGGCGCAGTTCGGCCTCGACCTGAAGAAGCCGCTCGACCAGCGCATGGCCAAGCTCGATGCGCTGAACGTGACCTTCCATGCCAAGCTCGGCAGCCAGGGCGCCCGCGTCGACCGCATCCGCAAACTGGCAGGAGATCTGGCCCCGATCGTTGGCGCCGATGCGGCCGATGTCGACCGCGCCGTTATTCTGGCAAAGGCGGATCTTCGCACCGAGGCCGTCGGCGAATTCCCCGAGCTTCAGGGCGCCATGGGCCGCAAATATGCGCTTCTGCAGGGCGAGAGCGAAGACGTGGCGGCGGCGATCAAGGAGCACTACAAGCCGCTAGGCCCCTCCGACGTCGTGCCGCGCAACAAGGTCTCGCTGACGGTGGCGCTTGCCGACAAGCTCGACACGCTGACGGGCTTCTGGTCGATCGACGAAAAGCCGACCGGCTCGGGCGACCCCTATGCGCTGCGCCGCGCCGCCCTTGGCGTGATCCGCATCATACTGGAGCGCGGCGTGCGCCTGCCGCTGCTGTCGGTCTTCGATGATCGCGACCTGCTCTCCTTCTTCCACGACCGCTTCAAGGTCTATCTGCGCGACATGGGCGCGCGCCACGATCTGATCGACGCGGTGCTGTCGGCGGATTCGGATGATCTGGAAGTCGTTGCCCGCCGGGTGGAGGCGCTGACGAAGTTCCTCGATTCCGAGGACGGCAAGAACCTTCTTTCGGGCGAAAAGCGCGCCGGACAGCTGCTGGCGGCGGAAGAGAAGAAGAAGACGCGGGTTGCCGAAAAGGTCGATCCGGCGCTGTTTGAGACCGATGCCGAAAAGGCGCTCCACGACGCCATCCTTGCTGCCGCGAAGAAGGCGCGGGAAGCCTCGAAGCGGGAAGACTACTTCGCCGCCATGGAGGCGCTTTCGGCGCTGCGCGCGCCGGTCGACGCCTTCTTCGAGGATGTGCTGGTCAATGCCGAGGACGAGGCCGTGCGCGCAAACCGCTTGGCGTTGCTGGCGATGATCCGTGAAGCGACCGGGGCTGTCGCCGATTTCTCGAAGATTGCCGGCTAGAGCGCCGTGCGTCCTTTCGGACGCACAAAGGACGCTCTAACCTATTGAATCTGCGCATCGTGCTTTCCGAAAACCGATTCCAATTTTCGGGCCGATGCGCTGAGGGCCGCCGCCCTCTTCCGGCGCCGCTCAATCATGGCTGATCACATGCCGGACAAAACGCAGCACCAGATGCAGCGCCAGAAGCAGGGCGCCGACCAGGAGGACGAGATGGGCGAGCGGGGTCAGGAGGCTGCCCTCGATATCGCCAGCGACATCGCCATAGTGATAAAGGCCGAAACGGAAGGTCAGGGTGGCAAGGCCGATCACCACCAGCACCAGGCCGGCTAGTTTCATGTTCCGATCTCCCTGAGGCTGAAAAGCGCATGTTCGAGATCGGTCTTCCTCGGGACGGCGCGCCGCCGTCCGTCTTTCAACTTAAAAAAAGACCGAAACGCGAAAGACGGCCAGCGGCCGCCTTCCGGTATTTCGGTCCTTCTAACCCGGTTTTGTGGCGATTTGAGGCCGGAAAGGCCTATCCCCCGTAAAGCGAAACCGAGATGTCCGAAACCTCGGGCGCCTCCTCGATCAGTCCGTTTTCCGCCATGAATGCGCCGAACCGCTGGTAGCGGCCGGCATCGAACGCGGCCGGGCTCTTGGCAAAGCGTGCGATGGTGTCGGCAAAGGCCGTGCGGTTCAGTTCGTCGTCGAGATCGGGATAGGCCTCGGCGAACAGGGCCCAGGCCTCTTCCGGGTGGTTGGTGATGAAGATCGTTGCCCGCTCCACCGCATCGAGAAAACGCGGCAGCCGGTCATCGTCAATGAGTTCGCTGCGGGTCACATAGATCAGTTCGTCATAGACCGGAACGCCGTTTTCCTCCGGGAAGAAGGCCTTGCCCTCCTCGCCCTCGATCGCCATCTGGGTCAATTCGAAATTGCGGAACGCGCCGATTGTGGCATCGACCTGGCCCGACAGCAACGACTGGGTGAGGGCGAAATTGACATTCACCAGCGTGATGTCGTCCCGCGTGAGGCCGGCGCTCGCAAGCATGGCGGAGACGACCGCCTCCTCGATGCCGGCGACCGAAAAGCCGATCTTGCGGCCCTTGAGATCGCCAAGTGACTGCACCGGTCCGTTTGCCATCACCGTCAGCGTGTTGAGCGGTGTGGAGACCAGCGTGCCGAAGCGTTTGATGTCAATGCCGGCGGCATGGTCGAGATAGAGGTTCGGCTGGTAGTGAACGCCGATATCGGCCCGACCGGAAGCGACCATGCGCGGCACCATGGACGGATCGGCCGGCGGCACGAGGTCCACGTCGAGCCCCTCGTCGGCGAAATAGCCGTTCGCCTCGGCAATCACCATCGGCGCATGATCCGGGTTCACATACCATTCGAGGATGACGCTAAGCTTGTCATTGGCGGCGGCAAGGCCGGGCAGAAGCGTCAGAGCGGCGATAAGGGTAAGTTTCTTGAGCATTCATTCCTCCGTGAAAAACAGGTTGGCCGCTCATTGATGCGGCGACCAGCGGGTGAAAAAGGGCGCGGCGAGATCCACCGCCTTGCGAAACAGGACGGCCTCCAGCGCCAGAATGAACATGGCGGCAAACACCGTATCGGCCTGCATGCGGGCATTGGCCTGCACCATGACGAAGCCGAGACCGCCGGCAGCGCCCACCCATTCGCCGACGACGGCGCCAAGAGGGGCAAGCGGTGCGGCGATGCGCAGGCCCGAAAACAGTTGCGGCATGGCAAGCGGCAGCCGGATGAGAACGAGAAGCTGCCAGTGTCCGGCGCCATCGAGATGCGCGGCCTTGACGATGGCGCTGTCGGTGCGCGACAGCCCGTCGGCGAAATTGGAGGCGACCGGAAAGAAGACGATGATCATCGTCATCACCACCTTGGACGTGATGCCGAAGCCGAACCAGAGCACCAGCATGGGCGCGATGACGAAGACCGGGAACGACTGCAGCACGACGAGCGCCGGCCAGACGAGACGCCCGAAGCGCGGAAATCCGGCAAGCAGGAAGGCGGCGCCGGCGCCAAAAGCCGCGCCGGCGGCAAAGCCGGCGATGATCTCGCGCAGCGTGATGAGGGCGTTCGAGAGGAGGTAGGCATGGCCGGTCCACAGCCTTGCGGCGACGGCAGAGGGCGCGGGCAGGATATAGCGGGGGAGCGCAAACAGCGTGACGACCGCCTGCCAGAGCAGGAGGAGCGCAGCAATCACCATCAGGGATTTCAAAACGGCGAAAAGGCTTTGTCTCAAGTCCCCTCTCCCGGGCGCGGCCGGGCAGCGGACGTAACAAAACAGGCTGATTTTATGGGCGTATCGCTCAACACCAAACTCCGTTCCTACGCCGGCATGACCCGGATCAGGTTCAAGGGTTCGGCTTCAAGCCATCTCAGCATCTTCGCAAAGAAGATCGCACCCCTCGGATGGGCTTATCTATGCCTGCGCAGGACGGTCCGGTCAAGGGGCGCTGACGCAGCTTCCGGCCGCGGAAAGGGAATAGAGTTGACAAGCAGGGTGGTTTTCATCTTCAAGTTGTCATGAAGGCATGGCTACAGACGGAATTTTCAGCTAGCGTTCACAAAAAAAGGCTAAGGGTCAGGGACAGAAAGACACTGACCGGCGTACCGGCACCCCGGCTGCGCCCGAAATGCGGAGGAAACCCAATGCTTATCGCCATCGTCATCGTGGCGGCGCTTTTCGGCATGCTCTTCGGCTTTGACCAGGGCGTGATCTCCGGCGCGTTGCCGTTCATCAAACAGGACTTCACGATCACGCCCTTCATGGAAGGCGTGATCACCTCGGCCGTGCCGCTCGGCGCGGTGGCGGGCACATTGCTTGCCATGATCACCACCGACCGCTACGGCCGAAAGCCGATGCTGATCCTCGGCGCCGTGATCTTCCTCGTCGGCTCGCTGATTTCCGCCTTCGCCTTCAACCAGTATGTGCTGACGCTCGCCCGCCTTCTGATCGGCGTCGGCATCGGCGCATCGGCCATGACCGCCCCTATGTTCCTGGCGGAAGTGGCGCCGGCACGCATTCGGGGCACCATCGTCTCGGCCTTCCAGCTGATGATTACGATCGGCATCATGATTTCCTACATGTCGGACGCGGCCTTCGGCGGCACCGGCGACTGGCGCTGGATGATCGGCGTTGGCGTGTTCCCGTCGATCATCGCCCTTGTCGGTATCCTTCTGTCGCCGGAAACGCCGCGTTGGCTGACGCTGAATTCGAACGCCGACAAGGCGCGCGACATCATCGCCAAGCTGCAGCCGGAGTGTTCCGACGCCGAAATCGATGAAATCATCGCCGAGATCAAGGAAAGCGCAAAGGACGAGGAGGCCGCCCCCGCCTGGAGCACCTTCCTGAAAAAGGGCATCCTGCCGGTCACGAGCTTTGCCATGATCGTGTTCGTGCTGCAGCAGCTCTCCGGCATCAACGCGATCATCTATTACGCGCCGGAAATCTTCAAGAGCGCCGGCTTCTCCGGCACCATGACCCAGCTTCTGGCCACCGTCGGCATCGGCGTCGTCAATGTGGCGCTGACGATCGTCGCCATGTATCTGGTTGAATCCATCGGCCGGCGCAAGCTGCTGATCCTGGGTTTCATCGGCACCGCCGCCTCGATGGCGCTGGTAACCGTCGCGACCATGATGGATGTCGCCGCGACCCCCTATCTGGCCATGATCGGCATCTTTGCCTTCATCGCCTTTTTCGCCGTCAGCCTCGGTCCGTTGCCCTGGCTCTACATGGCGGAACTCTTCCCGCTTCGGCTGCGACCGCGCGGGATGGCTCTGGCATCGATCGCCAACTGGTTCTTCAACTTCGTCGTCGCCCTGCTCTTTCCCGAGCTTCTGGCAGGGATCGGCATCGTCGGCACCTTCGGGATCTTCACCGGCTTCTGCGTGATCGGCATTTTCTACGCCATCGCGGTGGCGCCGGAAACCAAGGGCATCACGCTCGAGGAGATCGAGCAGCGCACCGTTGCGGCGGACTGATCCATCCGCACTCCCTGACATTCGACGGCCCGCCATGCGCGGGCCGTTTTGCGTGCAGCCGCCAAATTGCCTAAGACTAATGGCTGCATTGTCGCCGATGGACAATCGGCGCCAAACAGAGGAAAACGGCGTTGGCATTGAAGCGGGAGGAGACGTCATGCTCGATCACAAGGTGCGCACCCACAAATCATCGGAAAATCTCAAACGCGAAGACCAGCTTGCCTGGAAGATCGCCTCGGTCGCGACGGACCCCGTGGCGCTCGACGATGACGTGGTGGAGATGATCGGCAACCGGATCATCGACAATGCCGCCGTGGCCGCCGCCTCCATTGCCCGCAGGCCAGCCGTGAGCGCCCGCGCGCAGGCAACCGCCCATCCGTTTACCCCCGGCGCGACGATCTTCGGCCTGGCTGCCGACAAGCGCTTTTCGCCGGAATGGGCTGCCTGGGCCAATGGCGTCGCCGTGCGCGAGCTTGACTATCACGACACCTTCCTTGCGGCCGACTATTCCCATCCCGGCGACAATATTCCGCCGATCCTGGCCGTCGCCCAGCATTGCGGGCTTTCCGGCGAGGCCCTGGCGAGAGGCATTGCCACCGGCTATGAAATCCAGGTCGATCTCGTCCGCGGCATCTGCCTGCACGAGCACAAGATCGACCATATCGCCCATCTCGGCCCGTCGGCGGCTGCCGGCATCGGCACAGCGCTCGGGCTCGATACCGAGACCGTCTACCAGGCCGTGCAGCAGGCGCTGCATGTCACGACCACGACGCGCCAGTCGCGCAAGGGCGAGATCTCGAGCTGGAAGGCCTATGCACCCGCCTTTGCCGGCAAGATGGCGGTCGAGGCCGTCGACCGAGTGATGCGCGGCGAAGGCGCGCCCTCGCCTGCCTGGGAGGGCGAGGACGGCTTCATCGCCTATCTTCTCTCCGGCCCCGCCGCCGAATATACCGTGCCGCTGCCGGAAAAGGGCGAAGCAAAACGCGCCATCATGGACACCTATACCAAGGAACATTCGGCCGAATACCAGAGCCAGGCGCTGATCGACCTTGCCCGCCGCATGGGCCCCGCAATCGGCGATCTGTCAAAGGTCAAGTCGATCCTGATCGAAACCAGCCACCACACCCACTATGTGATCGGCACCGGCGCCAACGACCCGCAGAAGATGGATCCGAACGCCAGCCGCGAGACGCTTGACCACTCGATCATGTACATCTTCGCCGTGGCGCTTGAGGACGGCGGCTGGCACCACGAGCGCTCCTATGCGCCGGAACGGGCCAAACGCCCGGAAACCGTAGCGCTGTGGCACAAGATCACCACGGCCGAGAACCCGGAATGGACGCGACGATATCACAGCCATGACCCTGCGGAGAAAGCCTTCGGCGGCCATGTGATCGTCACCATGGAAGACGGACGGATCATCGAGGACCAGTTGGCCATTGCCGATGCCAACCCGCTCGGAAGCCGGCCCTTCTCGCGGCCGGACTATGTGAAGAAATTCCGCATGCTGGCCCATAGCGTGGTGTCGGCCGGCGAACAGGACCGTTTCCTCGCCACCGTCGAGCGACTGACCTCGCTTGCACCGGAGGAGCTTTCCGGGCTGAATTTCGTCGTCTCGCCCGACAAGCTCGGCGCGCCGGCAAGGACGGGCATTTTCGACTGGAAATGAGAACAGAGCCGCAGCGCCGGCCTTTGAGGAGGGCCGACGCCGCGCGGCGCATGATCGGGAGGAGAGATCATGACTGAAGTAAGGAAACCGAAGAAATCCGTGGCCCTTTCCGGCGTCGTCGCCGGCAATACGGCGCTTTGTTCCGTCGGCCAGAGCGGCAACGACCTGCACTACCGCGGCTATGACATTCTCGATATCGCCGACACCTGCGAGTTCGAGGAGATCGCCTATCTTCTGATCTATGGCGCACTGCCGAGCGCCGCCACGCTTGCCGCCTACAAGGCGAAGCTCTCCGCCCTTCGCGGCCTGCCGTCCGCCGTGCGCGGCGCTCTGGAGCTTTTGCCGGCGGCCACCCACCCGATGGACGTGATGCGCACCGGCGCTTCCGTGCTCGGCTGCGTGCTGCCGGAGGCTGCGGACCACAACAAGGCGGGGGCGCGCGACATCGCCGACCGGCTGATGGCCTCGCTCGGCTCGATGCTCATCTACTGGTATCACTTCTCCCATAATGGCCGGCGGATCGATGTTGAGACCGATGACGCCTCGATCGGCGGGCACTTTCTGCATCTCCTCCACGGCAAGGCGCCGAGCGAAAGCCATGTGCGAGCGATGCACACCTCGCTCATTCTCTATGCCGAGCACGAGTTCAACGCCTCGACCTTCACCGCCCGCTCGATCACCGGCACCGGCACGGACTTCTACTCCGCCGTCTGCGGCGCGATCGGGGCCTTGCGCGGGCCGAAGCATGGCGGCGCAAACGAATTCGCCTTCGAGATCCAGAAGCGTTACGACACGCCGGAGGAGGCCGATGCCGATATCCGCGAACGCGTGGCGCAGAAACAGGTGATCATCGGTTTCGGGCACCCGGTTTATACGGTCTCCGATCCGCGCAACAAGGTGATCAAGGAAGTCGCCCGCAGCCTCTCCGAGGAAGCCGGTTCGATGAAGATGTTCGACATTGCCGAACGGATCGAGACGACCATGGCGGATGCGCGCGGCATGTTCCCCAATCTCGACTGGTTCTCTGCCGTTTCCTACCACATGATGGGCGTGCCGACGGCGATGTTCACGCCGCTCTTCGTGATTGCCCGCATGGCCGGCTGGGCGGCCCACACTATCGAGCAGCGCGAGGACGGCAAGATCATCCGCCCCGCCGCCAATTACACCGGCCCGGACAACCGGCCATTCGTGCCGATGTCCGAGCGAACCTGACAGGATTACAGCCATGCCCTATCTGATTTCCGCCGATCTTCCGCAAGAGCCCGCAGGCCTGCGCCTCCGCCGCCAGGTGGAAGCGGGCGGCATCGTCACCATGCCCGGCGTGCACAACGGCATGGCAGCGCTTCAGGCGAGGAAGGCCGGCTTTGACGCGCTCTATCTCTCAGGCGCGGCGATGACGGCCTCGATGGGTATTCCCGATCTCGGGATGATCACGGTCGACGAGGTTGCCTTCTTCATCCGCCAGATCACCCGCGCCAGCGGGTTGCCGCTGCTTGTCGACGGCGACACCGGCTATGGGGAGGCGCTGAACGTCATGCACATGGTTCGCACCTTCGAGGATGCGGGGGCGGCGGGCGTCCATATCGAGGACCAGTTGCTGCCGAAAAAATGCGGGCATCTGAACGACAAGAAGCTTGCCGACCCGCACGACATGGCCGCCAAGATCGCCGCCGCCGCGAAAGCCCGCCGCAATCTCTACATCGTCGCCCGCACGGATGCGGCGGCGAGCGAGGGGATCGACGGCGCGGTGGCGCGGGCGAAACTGTTCATGGAAGCCGGCGCCGACGCGATCTTCCCCGAGGCGCTGACCACTGTCGACATGTTCCGCGAATTTGCAGCCCGCATGGAAGGCGTGCCGCTTCTCGCCAACATGACCGAGTTCGGCCGCACGCCCTATTTGACGGCCTCCGAATTCGAGGCGATGGGCTACCGTATGGTGATCTTCCCGGTTTCCTCGCTGCGGGTCGCCAACAAGGCGCAGGAGCGGTTGTTTTCGACCCTGAAGGAAACCGGTTCGACCAAGGGGATGCTGGACGACATGCAGACCCGCGCCGAGCTCTACGAGACGATCGATCTTGCCGCGTATGAAAAGCTCGACGCCTCGATCGTGGCGACGGTGCTGCCGACGATGGACAAGGAATAGGGCGAAGGCGCTGTGTTGGGCACAGCCTTGCGCCCGGTCCCCGTCAGCCCGGCCTTGCCGATGGCGCGAACTGGGCGACAAGCGTGTGCATGTCGCCGGGATAGGTCAGATCGACCTGCGTGATCGAGCCCGAGGCGTTCCAGGTGCGCCTTTCGATGACGAGGCAGGGCGCGCCCTCGGCAAGGTCGAGGATATCGGCCGCATCACGGTCCGCGCCGGTGGCGCGAATGCGATGTTCGGCGGCGCTCCACGGCACCTGTTCCAGGAGCCAGGCGCCCGGCGGGTTACGCGCGAAATCCGTCTCCCGCGCCTGCGGCACCTCTTCAAGGCTGACCAGCCGGTCTTCAAGGCAGAATGGTCGGCGGCCGGCGGTGTGCAGGCCCTTCAGGCTCAACACCCTGCCCGACCGAGCAAGGCGGAGCCGTTTCCGGTCGCCTTCATCCGCCATCCGTTCTTCGCGTTCGATCAGCCGAAAATCGTAAGCCAGCCCGAGCGCCCGCACCTCCCGCTCCAGCTGATGGATTTCGAGAACGGCGGAAAGCACTTCCGGCTGGCGCACATAGGAGCCGGACTTGCGGCGGCGCTCGATGAGGCCCTTCTTGACGAGTTCCGACAGCGCCTTGTTCACGGTCATGCGCGAACAGCCATATTCGGCGGTCAGCTCGTGCTCGAAGGGGATGCGCGTGCCCGGCGGCCATTCTCCCGACACGATCCGGTTTTCCACATCGCGCTGGATGCGGGCGTGAAGCGCCAAAGGCTTGGTCGGCTCCTTGCCAGGAGCGCGCGCGGGTGTCTCGTCAGGCATGGCGTCCTTCTTACCCCCGGCTGACGGCGGCAACCACCTCGGCGCGGATTTCCTCCGTCAGCTTCATGCGAAGCCGGGCGAATTCGGGATCGGCCTTCAGGTGATAGTCGCGCGGATGCGGGAAATCGACAGGCGTGATCGACGAGATGCGCCCAGGCCGCGCCGACATGGTGACGACGCGGGACGCCATGAACACGGATTCCTCGATATCGTGGGTGACGAAGATCACCGTCTTCTTCTCCCGCTCCCAGATACCGAGCAGCAATTCCTGCATCAGTCCGCGCGTCTGGTTGTCGAGCGCGCCGAAGGGCTCGTCGAGGAGCAGGATTTTCGGATCGTTGGCAAGGGCGCGGGCGATCGCCGTGCGCTGCTGCATGCCGCCGGAAAGCTGTTTGGGCCAGTGTTCGGCAAAGCCCGTCAGCCCGACGCGATCGAGGTAAAGATCGACGATCTCGCTGAGCTCCTTGTCGCGCACCCCCTTTTCGCGCAGGCCGAAGCCGACATTCTCACGGATGGTCAGCCAGGGGAAGAGGGTATAGGACTGGAACACCATGCCGCGATCGGCACCCGGTCCCTTGACCGCCTTGCCCTCGAGCAGAACCGCGCCGGTGGTCGGCCTGTCGAGCCCGGCGACGATGCGCAGAAGCGTGGACTTGCCGCAGCCGGACGGACCCAGAATGGTGACGAAGTCGTTCTTTTCCAGCGTCAGGTCGGTCGGCGCGAGCGCTTCGATGGGCGCGCCGCCCTTGCGGCCGGGAAAGACGCGCGAGACGCCCCTGATTTCAAGTTCCGGCGCGCTCACGCGAACCTCCAGGCGAACAGGACGCGATTGACCATCTTGAAGGCGAAGTCCGAGATCAGGCCGATCACGCCGATGACGATGATGCCGAAGATGATCTGGCCGGTCGCCATCAGCGCCTGCGAATTGATGATCATGTAGCCGATGCCGGACGATGCGCCGATCAGTTCGGCGACGATGACATAGGTCCAGGCCCAGCCGAGCACGAGACGCAGCGTCTCGGCGATATCAGGCGCGGAGGCCGGCAGCAGCACGCGCCGGACGATGCCGTGATGCGAGGCGCCGAGCGTATAGGCGGCCTCGACCAGATCACGCCTGGTATTGGCGACATAGACGGCGACCATGAGGATGATCTGGAATACCGCGCCGATGAAGATGACGAGCAGCTTCTGCATTTCGCCGATGCCGGCCCAGAGGATCAGGAGCGGCACGAAGGCGGAGGCCGGCAGATAGCGGGCGAAGGACACGAAAGGCTCCAGAAGCGCCTCGATGGGTTTGTACGCCCCCATCGCGATGCCGAGCGGCACGGCGATGACGGAGGCCAGTACGAAGCCGCCAACCACACGCCAGACTGTGATGCCGATATCACCGAGAAAGCCACGCTTCGAGAGCAGCCACCAGCCGTCCTTCATCATAGTGATCGGATCGGCCAGAAACGTCTTCGACACGAACCCGCCAAAAGTCGCAAACGACCAGCCAGCAAAAAAAATCACGAAGAACAGGATGCCAAGCGACAATCTGAGCTTCGGACTGATAGGCTCAAGCGGTTTCATCGGGTCTCCGTATTTGGATGGCGGCAGATTGCGAATTTTGTTGCTCTGAAAGGGCCTGTCCCGCAGTCCCCACAATCTCCCCTCTTGAGGGGGAGATTGATCGGGGGCTATGCGGCTTGCCTTATTCCTGGATAAACGACGGATCGGCGAGCGTCGAAAGGTCCGGAATCTCGCGGATAACGCCGGCATCGAGCAGCAACTGGGCCGCATCGGCGGAGAAGTCGTTGAACTCGCCGCCGAAGAAGGCAATGGCCGCATCGCGGTCTTGCCATTCGAGATACTGCGCGGAACCGGCGAACTGTTCTGCCGACTGGTTAACATCCGCGCCCATGATGCCATAGGCCTCTTCCGGGCTCTCGGCGATCATGTCGAGCGCCTCGTAATAAGACGTCGCAAGCGCCTTGGCGGCGTCCGGGTTTTCTTCCAGGAAGGCCGGGGTGCAGCCGAACGTGTCCATGACAGCCGGGTAGTCGAGCGTGGTGGCGATGATCTTGCCGGCGTCAGGCGCTTCGCGCACCGACGACAGGTAAGGCTCATAGGTCATCGCGGCATCGTTCTGGCCGGCGATGAAGGCCTGGGCGGCCGGGCCCGGCTCCAGATTGACGACCTTGACATCATCCATCGTCATGCCGTTTTCCTTGAGTATCCAGGCGAGGTAGAAATAGGGCGAGGTGCCCGGCGCGGAAGCCGCGACGGTCTTGCCCTTCAGGTCGGCGATCGTCCCGATATCGGAGCGCACGACCATGCCGTCAGCGCCGTGGGACTTGTCGAGCTGGAAGATCTGCGTGGTCGGCACGCCGGCAGCGGCCCAGACGATCCAGGTCTCGACCGTCGTTGCCGCGCACTGGATATCACCGGACGCCAGCGCCAGATGGCGGCTTGCCTGCGGGATCTTGACGAGATCGACATCAAGCCCGTTCTTTTCAAAGATGCCCGCTTCCTTGGCCAGCGTCAGCGGCGCGAAACCGGTCCAGCCGGAAAGGCCTACGGCGACCTTGGTTTCCTGCGCATATGCGGCAGTGGAAAGCGCCACGGCGGCCATGGCGGTTACTGCAAGCCATTTCATCTGATGATCCCCTTTTGTACGGGCGTCCTGGCCCTTGTTGCGAGGATGCCAGTGTAGACGGGATTTGATTTTGTTGTCTAGACATAACAGACACCGCAAACGTTGTTCTCCGCGTTGAAAGACCCTCATCCGGCCTTCGGCCACCTTCTCCCCGAGGGGAGAAGGGGACGCCGGCTAAGCGGTGCCTTGCGGCTTGCGCGGGCGATAGCTGCGCGCTCCCCCTCGCCCCGCAGGGGAGAGGGTGGCGCGGATGCGCCGGGTGAGGGGCGGAACCCCGGCGCTTGTTATTGTCCCTCAAACCAATACCAGTCAGTTCCGGAGAATACCCGGCAGACGCAGTCCGTTTTCCTTCGCGCATTCGATAGCGATGTCGTAGCCGGCATCGGCATGGCGCATGACGCCGGTGGCCGGGTCGTTCCAGAGCACGCGGCCGATGCGCCTTGCCGCATCATCGGAACCGTCACAGCAAATCACCATGCCGGCATGCTGGGAAAAGCCCATGCCGACGCCGCCGCCATGATGCAGCGACACCCATGTAGCGCCCGAGGCGGTGTTAAGCAGCGCGTTCAGCAGCGGCCAGTCGGAAACGGCATCCGAACCGTCCTGCATCGCTTCGGTCTCGCGGTTCGGCGAGGCGACAGAGCCGGAATCGAGATGATCGCGGCCGATAACGATCGGGGCCTTCAGCTCGCCATTCTTCACCATCTCGTTGAAGGCGAGGCCAAGCCTGTGACGGTCGCCGAGGCCGACCCAGCAGATGCGCGCCGGCAGGCCCTGGAAATGGATGCGTTCCTTCGCCATGTCGAGCCAGTTGTGCAGGTGGGTGTTGTCCGGCAGCAGTTCCTTGACCTTCTGGTCGGTCTTGTAGATGTCCTCCGGATCGCCGGAAAGGGCGGCCCAGCGGAACGGTCCAACGCCCTTGCAGAACAGCGGGCGAATATAGGCCGGCACGAAGCCCGGAAAATCGAAGGCGCGCTCGCAGCCTTCTTCCTTGGCCATCTGGCGGATATTGTTGCCGTAATCGACCGTCGGAATCCCTAAGTCCCAGAAGGCGAGCATGGCTTCCACGTGGGTGCGCATCGAGGCGCGCGCGGCCTTTTCGACAGCCTTGGGATCACGCTCCGCCTTGTCGCGCCATTCGCCGAGGCTCCAGCCGGCCGGCAGATAGCCATTGACCGGGTCGTGCGCCGAAGTCTGGTCGGTGACGATATCGGGAAGGACGCCGCACTTGACGAGTTCGGGAAGAACTTCCGCCGTATTGCCGAGCAGGCCGACGGATTTAGCCTCGCCCGCCTTGGTCCAGGCGTCGATCATGGCAAGCGCTTCGTCCAGCGTCTCGGCCTTTTCATCGACATAGCCGGTGCGGATGCGGAAATCGATGCGGGTCGGATCGCATTCGACGGCGAGGCAGGAGGCGCCGGCCATGACGGCGGCGAGCGGCTGCGCGCCGCCCATGCCGCCAAGCCCGCCGGTGAGTATCCACTTGCCCTTGAGGTCGCCGTTATAGTGCTGGCGGCCCGCCTCCACGAAGGTCTCGTAGGTGCCCTGCACGATGCCCTGCGCTCCGATATAGATCCACGAACCGGCCGTCATCTGGCCGTACATCATCAGGCCCTTCTTATCGAGTTCGTGGAAATGGTCCCAGTTGGCCCAGTGCGGCACGAGGTTGGAATTGGCGATCAGCACACGCGGCGCATCCGCGTGGGTGCGGAACACACCGACCGGCTTGCCCGACTGCACCAGCAACGTTTCGTCCTCTTCCAGCGTCTTCAACGTCTCGACGATCCGGTCGAAATCACCCCAGGTGCGCGCCGCCCGGCCGATGCCGCCATAGACCACCAGCTCATGCGGCTTTTCGGCGACATCCGGGTCGAGATTGTTCATCAGCATGCGGAGCGGCGCCTCCGTGAGCCAGCTCTTGGCGGTGAGCTCCGTGCCGGTCGGGGCGTGGATTTCGCGAGTATTGTGTCGCGGGTTGTCGGTCATTGTCGTTCCCTCTCTTACATGCGTGCGGAGAACGACAGGCGTTCGATCCGCTCGAGAATATCCTGCAAATGGCTTCGCAGCTTTTCGGCCTTCGCCTCGTCATAGGCAAAGGGCGGCGCTTCGGTTGTCAGGTGCGTTGATTGCGCCAGCTCCATCTGTATCGCGTGGACGCCGGTCGCAGGCTGGCCGTAGTGCCGTGTCGTCCAGCCCCCCTTGAAGCGGCCGTTGACGGCATGGTCGTATCCAGGCGCATGAGCGACCACACTTTGGGCCGCCGCCTCGAATTCGGGCGCGCAGGTGACGCCGAGATTGGTGCCGATGTTGAAATCCGGCAGCTTGCCCTCGAACAGGAAGGGAATGTGCGAGCGGATCGAGTGGCAGTCATAGAGAATGGCGATGCCGTGTTCCCGCCGCACCCGTTCGATCTCTGCCGCCAGCGCCGCGTGATAAGGGGCATGGAAAGCCTCGATCCGCTCCGCGATATCGGCCTCTGTCGGTTCTTCACCTTGCCTCCAGATCGGCTTGCCGTCGAAATCCGTCCTCGACACAAGGCCGGTGGTGTTCTGGCCGGGATAAAGGCTCGCCCCCGAGGGATCGCGGTTGGCATCGATGACATAGCGATGGAAGGTCGCCTTCACCGTGGTCGCATCGGCAAGCAAGCCGTCATAGAGCCGGTCGACATGCCAGTCGGTATCGGCGAGCAGACGGCCGTTGTCGTTCAGGCGCGCCTCGATTTCTGGCGGGACATGGGTCCCGGTGTGGGGAAAACCGAGAATGACGGGGGACGCGCCCTGTTTGACGATGACGGGGTCGGTCATGGGGAAATATTCCTCTGTCTGGAGTTTCGGCAAACGCCGTTTACCCTCATCCGGCCTTCGGCCGCCTTCTCCCCAAGGGGAGAAGGGGACGCCGGCGACGCCCTGCCTATCCGCTCGTTCCAGCGATGGCTGCTTCTCTCCCCCTCGCCCCGAAGGGGAGAGGGTGGCGCGGATGCGCCGAGTGAGGGGAGGAACCCCGGCGTGGGCGATACTGCCCCTTTCCTTTCCACAAGCGCCATCAAACCTTCAACTCCGGCAACACCCCTGCCCCAACCGCATCGATCAGCACGCCATCGCACACCGCCACCGCAGCCTTTTCGAGATCGCCGGCCATGTAGCGGTCGTCTTCGAGCGTCGTCACCAGCGCGCGAAATGCGGAAATGACCCGGCGCAGAACCGGGCTTGTGGCGAGCGGCGCGCGAAGCTCGACGCCTTGCGCGCCGCACAGCGCCTCAATGCCGATGATATGGGCGAGATTGTCGGTCATCGCCAAAAGCCGCCGCGCACCGTGGCAGGCCATCGACACATGGTCTTCCTGATTGGCCGAGGTCGGCGTCGAATCGACGGAGGCCGGGTGCGCCATCTGCTTGTTCTCGCTCATCAGCGCGGCAGAGGTGACCTCGGCAATCATCAACCCTGAATTCAGCCCCGGCTTTCTCGACAGGAAGGCGGGCAGACCGAAGGAGAGCGCCGGGTCGACCAGCAAAGCGATCCGGCGTTGGGCAATCGCGCCGATCTCGCAGACGGCGATGGCGATCTGGTCGGCGGCAAACGCCACCGGCTCGGCATGGAAATTGCCGCCGGAAACGACGCTGTCGTCGGAAAGCACCAGCGGGTTGTCGGTGGCCGCATTGGCCTCGATTTCCAGCGTGCGGCCGGCCTGGCGCAGAAGATCGAGGCAGGCGCCATCGACCTGCGGTTGGCAACGGATGCAATAAGGATCCTGCACCCGCTCGTCGCCCTCGATATGGGAGACGCGGATTTCCGAGCCTTCGAGCAACGCCCGCAGGCTGGCCGCCGCATCGATCTGGCCCTGATGGCCGCGCAGCGCGTGGATATCCGGATGGAAGGGCGCCGGCGAGCCCATGGCCGCGTCGGTGGACAGCGCGCCGGTGACGAGCGCCGTCTGGGCGCAGCGGAAAGCGCTAAACAGCCCGGCAAGCGCCAGTGCCGTGGAGACCTGCGTGCCGTTGATCAGCGCAAGCCCTTCCTTGGCTGCCAAAGTGACCGGCGTGAGCCCCGCCCTCGCCAATGCCTCAGCGCCGGAAAGCCGTTCGCCGGCGAAAAAAGCCTCGCCCTCGCCCATCATCACCGCGGCCATATGCGCGAGCGGGGCAAGATCGCCGGAGGCCCCGACCGAGCCTTTTTCCGGAATGACGGGGGTGACGTCCTTTGCCAGCATATCCTCGATCAGGCGCACCAATTCCGGCCGCACGCCGGAGGCGCCGCGGCCGAGCGAGATCAGCTTCAGCGCCATGATCAGCCGCACGACGCTGCCATCTAGCGGCGCGCCGACGCCGCAGCAATGCGACAGGATGAGATTGCGCTGCAGGGTGGCGGTATCGGCGGCATCGATCCTGATCGAAGCCAGTTTTCCGAAGCCGGTGTTGATGCCGTAGACCGGTTCATTGCCAGCCGCGATCGCGGCAATGCGGGCGGCGGCCTTTTCGATGGCAACGTCGCAGCCGGGGTCCAGCCGCACGGCGTCATCGCCGCGATAGATTTTTTCCAGCGCGGCCAGCGTCACGCTGCCGGGGGTGAGAACAAGCGTCATCGCGTCACCTCGTGGCCGTCGACATAAAGCCGGGAAAGCGGATTGAAACCGATGCGGTAGACAAGCTCGGCCGGCGCATCGACATCCCAGATCGCGATATCGGCCGCCTTGCCGGCTTCCAGCGTACCGGTTTCCTCCGCAAGACCGAGCGCGCGGGCGGCATTGCGAGTCACGCCGGCAAGGCATTCGGCAACGGTCATACCGAACAACGTCGCGCCCATATTCATGGTCAGAAGCAACGAGGTGAGCGGCGATGTGCCGGGATTGCAATCGGTCGCGAGCGCGATCAGCGTGCCGGCCTCGCGCAGGGCTGCGACCGGCGGAAGCTGCTGTTCCTTCAACGTGTAGAATGCTCCGGGTAGCAGCACCGCGACCGACCCGGCCTCAGCCATTGCCTTTGCGCCAGCCTCGTCGAGATATTCGAGATGGTCGGCGGAGAGCGCACCATAAGACGCCGCCATTTCCGCGCCGTGCAGATTGGAAAGCTGTTCGGCGTGCAGCTTCACCGGCAGGCCAAGTGCTGTTGCCTTTTCAAACACCGGCTTCAGTTCGTCGGGCGAAAAGGCAATGCCCTCGCAGAATGCGTCAACGGCATCGACAAGGCCTTCCGCATGGGCCGCTTCAAGTCCGGGCAGCACCACCTCCGTTATGTAATCGCCGTTGCGGCCCTTGTATTGCGGTGGCGTGGCATGGGCAGCCAGATAGGTGGTCTTGATGCGCACCGGGCGCAGTGTCGCCAAGCGTCGGGCAGCGCGCAGTATCTTCAGTTCGGCCTCGACATTGAGCCCGTAACCGGACTTGATCTCGATGGTCGCGACGCCTTCGGCAATCAGCGTGTCGAGGCGCAGCAGAGCCGTTTCGACCAGATCATCTTCCGAAAGCGCATTGGTGGCGGATACGGTCGAGACGATTCCGCCGCCGGCGCGGGCGATCTCCTCGTAAGGAGCGCCCTCAAGCCGCATCTCGAATTCCTTCGCGCGACTGCCGCCATAAACGATGTGGGTATGGCAATCGATCAGCGCGGGCGTGACCAGCCTGCCGCCGCAATCGACCGTCTGGAAACCGGCGCAGTCCGCTGGCAGCGCCTCTTCCGCGCCGACATAAGCAATCCGCCCGTCGCGAACGGCCAGAACGCCGGAAACCGGCGCAATGTCATTGCCGGTCATGGCGCAAAGGCGGGCGTTGGTAAAAAGCGTGTTCGGCGCAGAACGCATCTCTTTCCCCTTATTGTCTTGGTTGATTATTATGTATATACATATCGAAACGATCGGCAAGAACAAATTTCGAGGCGGAACCGACCAGATGCCAATGACGATCTTCGCAGAAAACGTGCTGACACCGGAAGGCTGGCGCTCGAATGCACGCTTTTCGCTCGCAGCGGGCCGCATTTCCGGCCTCGCCTTCGATCAGGCGCCTGAGCCTGGCGACGAGCGCCACGGGATCATCGTGCCCGCTGTGGCCAATCTCCATTCTCATGCCTTCCAGCGCGCCATGGCCGGCCTTGCCGAGCGCCGCGGCCCGGCCAGCGACAATTTCTGGAGCTGGCGCGAGGTGATGTACCGCTTCACCTTCGCCATCGAACCGGACGAGGTCGAGGCGATCGCGGCGCAGCTTTACATGGAGATGCTGGAAGCGGGCTTTTGTCGCGTCGGAGAATTCCACTATTTGCACAATGACAAGGACGGCAGCCATTACGGAAACATCGGCGAGATGGCCGAACGCATTGGCGCTGCCGCGTCCGAAACCGGCATCGGCCTGACGCTGCTGCCGGTCTTTTACGCCCATTCCAATTTCGGCGGCGCGGAACCGAACAATGGCCAGCGCCGCTTCATCCATGATCGCGACAGCTTTTCCCGCCTGATGGAAGCCTCGGCAAAAGTGGTTGCCGGGCTGGAAATCGCCGTTCTCGGCGTTGCCCCGCATTCGCTGCGCGCCGTGACACCCGAGGAGTTGGAATTTGCCGCAGGCCTGACGGACGGTCCGGTTCACATGCATATCTCCGAGCAGACGAAGGAAGTCGACGACTGCCTTGCCTGGAGCGGCAAGCGCCCGGTTGAATGGCTGCTCGACAATACCGGCGTCGATGCTCGCTGGTGCCTGATCCACGCCACCCACATGACCGAAGCGGAAACCGACGGGTTGGCGAAATCCGGCGCGGTCGCGGGCCTCTGCCCCGTGACCGAGGCCAATCTCGGCGACGGTATTTTCCCCGCAAGCCGGTTCCTGAGCTCCGGCGGCGCTTTCGGCATCGGCTCGGATTCCAACGTTCTGATCGGCCTTTCCGACGAGCTGCGCCAGCTCGAATATGCCCAGCGTCTCGGCGAGCGGGCCCGTAACGTGATTGCCGAACCCGGCGGCACGACCGGCCGCAAGCTGTTTGACGGTGCGCTTACCGGCGGGGCGCAGGCCATGGGGATTGAAGCCGGTATTGCGGAAGGCAGACCCGCAAGCTTCTTCTCGCTTGATGACAGCGCCGCGCCATGGCTGAAGGAGGATCAGGCCCTCGACGGGTTCATCTTTGCAAACCAGATCAGACCGGATTGCGTCTGGGTAAATGGAAAGAGGCAGGTCGAAGGCGGACGTCACCTGAAACGCGCGGCGATTTCGGCGCGTTTCCGCAAGGCTATGACGGCGCTGATGGATCGCTCCGCATAAGTCTTTGGCAAGCCTTTCCGGCGTGGTAGGAAAGCTCCAAATTCTTTCCTCTCCCCTCCCAAGGAGCGCACCATGCCCGATGAAATGCCTCGCCCCAAAGCCCACGACCTCCCCTACCGCCCGAATGTCGGCGTCATGATTCTGAACCCCGAAGGCAAGGTCTGGCTTGGCCGGCGACTTTCGGAGGGCAATTCCGAATCCGATGGCTCGCCGCAGCTCTGGCAGATGCCGCAGGGCGGCATCGATCCCGGCGAGAACCCGCTTGAGGCAGCCAGACGCGAGCTCTACGAGGAGACCGGCATGAAGACGGTCGAGCTTCTCGGCGAGACAAAAGGCTGGATCAATTACGACCTGCCCGAGCACCTGATCGGCATCGGGCTCAAGGGCCGCTATCGCGGCCAGACCCAGCGCTGGTTCGCCTTCCGCTTTCTCGGATCCGACAACGAAATCGCCATCAATCCGCCGCCGGACGGACACATGCAGGAGTTCGACGCCTGGCAGTGGACCGATATCGACGAACTTGCCGGCCTGATCGTGGATTTCAAACGCGCCGTCTACGCGCAGGTCACCGCCGAGTTCCGACATTTCGCAAAGGGATGACCCGGAACGCGAGAAGACCCGGACCTCTGCGGCCCGGGCCTTCTAAATACAAAAGCGAGAGCGCCTTTACTCGGCTTCGTCGGTCGCGCCAGCGTTCAGCTGGGCGTATTTCTTCTCGCCGAGCGATTCCAGGAGTTCGAGCTGGGTCTCGAGGAAGTCGATATGGCCTTCTTCGTCGATCATCAGCTCCTCGAACAGCTTCATGCTGACGTAATCGCCGGCCTCGTGACAGATATCACGGGATTCCTTGTAGGAATTGCGCGCCTCATACTCGCCGGCGAGATCGCTTTCGAGCACTTCCTTCACCGTCTGTCCGATGCGCAGCGGCGCCACGGTCTGGAGGTTCGGATGGCCTTCGAGGAAGATGATGCGATCGGTGAGCTTGTCGGCGTGGTGCATCTCTTCGATGGACTCGGCACGCTCCTTGGACGCCAGCTTGGTCAGGCCCCAGTCCTGCAACAGACGGTAATGCAGCCAGTACTGGTTGACGGCGCCGAGCTCAAGAAACAGCGCTTCGTTCAGCCGCTCGATTACTTTTTTGTCGCCTTTCAACGTCCGTTCTCCTTTTTTCTTCCTGGAACTTCTTCAGGCGGCTCAAAAAATCACAAAACTCGGCGCCGGTCGAGTCGCGATTGACGTGATACTGCTCGGAGGTACGGACGATGATATCGATGACGTTCGGAAAGCAGCCGCAGCATCGGCCGCGCTTTTTCATGCGGTTATAGACCGTGCCGGGAACGATGATGCGCCAGCAATCCTCGTCGAGGAGCTCGTTCACCACGTCCACGATTTCTTTCTCGGTCACAAAATTGCAGCTGCAGACAAGCATGCCCTTCACCATTGACGTTCGTCAGCGATCGTCTCCTATTTGCAAAAGGAGAGGTTCGTTGTCAAGAATAAACGCTGTCACCAGCGCTCACGTCACGTTGAAGCAGCATCCGCCGCCGGTAGGTCTTTATTTGATGGAGGCCATGGCGCAGGGGTCAATGCCATAGGCAGGCGCGCAGCCCGGCTTGCCCGCCGCGATACTGCCGGGCGCGGCCAGAGAAGCCGCCATGATGATCAAAGCCGCGCCTGCAAACAGAACAGCAATCGACTTACCCATTTTCAAAGACACCTTGTTTCAGTGGGACCGGCAAGGCCATCTTCCCGATGACCTTTCAATAATTGGTAAAGACGTAAGCCATGTGACGGGTTCCATCGAAACCCGGGAATTTGCCATAATTCAGCCAAAAACCTGACGGCGGAAAACCTTGATGTGTTCAGGCGGTTCGACCGAACTGACCGTGCTGGCGGTATTGCACGAGATAGGTCGGCAGGATCGCGTCAAGCTGCGCGGGGCGAATGCCGAGACCTGCAAGCGTGCGGCCCTCGGCTGCAGCCTCTTCGGAGACGACATTGTCGGATTTCAGAAGCCTTACCTGATCGGCCGTCAGCGGCGGCGTGATCAACGGCACGGAGCCCGCTATGCCGCCGAAGAACGAAGCGAGGCCGAAGGGCAGCGACACAAGGCCGCGCTTGCGGCCTGTCACGCGCAGCACTTCTTCGAGACATTCGCGGAAGGTCAGCACATCGCGGCCGCCGAGCTCATAGACCTTGCCGCCTTCGACCTTGCCGTCGACGGCGCGCGCGATCACCTCGGCGACATCGCCGACATAGACGGGCTGGAACTTCGTCCTGCCGCCGCCAATCAATGGCAGAACCGGCGAGATCAGCGACATCTTGCCGAACTTGTTGAAGAAATCATCCTCCGGCCCGAAGATGATCGAGGGACGGACGATCACGGCTTCCGGCAGGATTTCCCGGACGGAAGCCTCAGCCTTGGCCTTGGAACGGGCATAGTGCGATTCGCTTTTCTCGTCGGCGCCAATGGCGGAAACATGGGTCAGCGTCGCGCCGGCATCGCGCGCGCATTCGGCCACCAGACGCGCGCCGTCGGCCTGCACTGCGTCGAAACCGTTCTTGCCGCTCTCAAACAGGATGCCGACGCAGTTGACGACGTGATCGGCGCCTTCCACAGCCCGGCGCACCGAGTCGGGATAGCGCAGATTGGACTGGAAGAAGGTGATCTGACCGACATTGCCGAGCGGCTGCAGGAACAGCGCGAGATCGGGCCGGCGCACGGCAACGCGGATGCGATAGCCCCTCTTGGCAAGCGCACGAACGACATAGCGCCCGACGAAACCCGACCCGCCGAAGACCGTGACCAGCGGAGGAATGTTCGATAGCGTCATGCCTAGCTCCTGAAATCGCCGAAAGCCGAATTGATTACCCGAGTGCAATAGCCCAAACAGGGCTGAAGGTGAAGGGTCAAGCTGACGCAGTTCACGCCGCCGCCGCCCGCCTCATGAAATTTCGCCCCTGGCGTGTCGAAAGTGACACATCGCCCTTTATGCGGACCCTGTTTCCTGTGACATAGCGCTTTCGATATCGGCGACAATGGCCTCTGCCGCCGCCTTCGGGTCTTCCGCGCGGAGGATCGGCCGGGCGACGACGAGGTGGGACGCGCCGGCGGCAATGGCGTGTGCCGGCGTCATCACCCGTTTCTGATCGTCCGCGGACGTCCCCGCCGGGCGAATGCCGGGCGTGACGATCGCGCGTTCCGGCCCGATGATGTCGCGCACCAGAACCGCTTCGGCCGCCGAGCACACAATGCCGCCCATGCCCGCTTCCGCCGCCTGCGCGGCGCGGCGTTTCACCAGCGCCTGCGCATCGCCCGGATAGCCGGCCTCGGCAAGGTCGGCGTCATCCATCGAAGTCAACACAGTGACGCCGAGAAGGCAGAGCCCGGAGCCCTCGGCAGCCTCCACCGCCGCGCGCATCGCCTTGGGATAGGCATGCAGCGTCAGCATCGACATGCCCATCTTGGCGATGTTCTCGACGCCCTTGGCAACCGTATTGTCGATGTCGAGCAGCTTCATGTCGAGGAAGACCTGCTTGCCGTCGGCGGCCAGTTCGCGGGCAAAGGAAAGCCCGCCGGCAAAGGCAAGCTGGTAGCCGATCTTGTAGAACGAGACGCTGTCGCCGAGCCGCGCAACCATCTGCGCCGCCTCGTCCACACTCGGGACATCCAGCCCCACGATCAAGCGTTCGCGTGCACTCATGCCACAACTCCTTCCCGCCAAGAGCCCTGTTCGCGCTCCATGTCGCACAAAACCCAAAAAATGGGAAGGAAAAAGGCCGGATCAGACCCGCATCGGCATCAGCACATAAAGCGCGTTCTCGCTGTCGGTGTCGCGCACGAGCGTCGGCGAGCCGGCGTCCGCGAACAGGAAGATCGCCTCGTCGCCGGTGAGCTGCGAGGTGATGTCGAGCAGATATTTGGCGTTGAAACCGATATCCATCGCCTCGCTGTCATAGCCGACGGCGAGTTCATCGGTGGCGCTGCCCGAATCGGGGTTGTTGACGGTGAGCGTCAGCTGGCCTTCGGCAAGCGACAGTTTGACGGCGCGGCCGCGCTCCGACGAAACGGTCGAGACGCGATCGACCGCCTTGGCGAAGGCATCGCATTCGATCCGCATTTCGCGGTCGTTATTGGCCGGGATCACGCGCTGGTAATCCGGAAAGGTGCCGTCGATCAGCTTGGAGGTGATCACCACCGAGCCGATGGTGAAGCGGATCTTGGCGTCGGAGACCTCGACGTTCACGATGATTTCGGGGTCATCGACGAGCTTCTGCAATTCGCCGACGGTCTTGCGCGGAATGATGACGCCCGGCATGTTCTCGCATCCCGAAGGCGCATCGATCTCGGCCCGCGCCAGGCGGTGACCGTCGGTGGCGACCGCCCGCAACTTCAGCTCGGAGCCTTCGGTCATGGCGTGGAAATAGATGCCGTTCAGATAGTAGCGCGTTTCCTCGGTCGAGATCGCGAACTGGGTGCGGTCGATCAGCATCTTCAGATCGGCGGCCTTCAGCTTGAAGGCATGGCTGAACGTGCCCGCGGTCAGGTCCGGGAAATCCTCCTGCGGCAGGCACTGCAGCGAGAACTTGGACTTGCCGGAGGCGACCGAAATGGTCTGGCCGTCTGAGGCCGTTGCCAGCGAAACCTCGGCGCCGTCGGAAAGCTTGCGCACGATCTCGTAGAGCAGATGGGCCGGAACGGTTGTCGCGCCCGCCTGCTCGACCATGGCCGGCGTCTTCTCGGTGATCTCGAGGTCAAGGTCGGTCGCCTTCATCTCGAGATCATTGCCCTCGGCCTTCAACAGAACGTTGGAGAGAATCGGAATGGTGTTGCGGCGCTCGACCACGCGGTGAACATGGTTCAGGGACTTCAGAAGGTCGGATCTTTCGAGCGTGATACGCATGACTTTCGCTTTCACTCTTTCGCACGGGTCAAATGCCGGACGGCAGTCGAACGGGGCCTCGCGTCCCAAAAGGCCGCGGGCGGGGAGACAAAATGACAGCAAATTCGTGCCGATTGCAAGAGCCGGCAGCAAGCCTCCACCCATATTCCGGTTGCCTACGGGGTCTGGGAGGCACCCTCGCCCCTTGTCGCGGGATGACGGCCATGATCAAAGAGGGAAACCGGGGACGTGAGATGAGCGACGGCAACAGATTTGAAATCGCGGGACATTCAATCGAGGCCCGGCCGCTTTCGCCCGGCCTCTACCTTGTCGCCACCCCGATCGGCAATCTCGGCGATATCACCGTGCGTGCGCTCGAGACCCTTGCCGGCGCGGACGTCCTCGCCTGCGAGGATACGCGCGTCACCCGCAAGCTGCTCGACCGTTTCGCCATTGCCAGGCGCCCCTTCGCCTATCACGAGCACAATGCGGAAAAGGCCGGGGAGCAGCTGATGTCAGCCCTTCGCGCTGGGAAGAGCGTCGCCCTCGTCTCAGATGCCGGAACGCCGCTCGTCTCCGACCCCGGCTACAGGCTCGCAGGCCTGGCGATCGCCGAGGACATCAAGGTTGTCCCGATCCCCGGCGCTTCCGCGCCGCTGGCAGCCCTTGTCGGCGCGGGGCTTCCCAATGATGCCTTCTTCTTTGCCGGTTTCCTGCCGCACAAGGACAAGGGCCGCCGTGATCGGCTGGCGGAGCTTGCCGAAATTCCGGCAACGCTGATCTTCTTCGAATCGCCCCATCGCATCGGCGCGACGCTCGAGGCGGCAAGCGCCGTGCTCGGCGAAAGCCGGCAGGCCGCCGTCTGCCGGGAACTGACCAAGACCTATGAGGAATTCCGGCGCGGCACGCTTGGCGAATTTGCGGAGGCCTATCGCCAAGCGGAAGTCAAGGGCGAGATCGTGCTCGTCATCGGCCCGCCGCCCAAGCCGGAAGCCCCGGGCGAGGCGGATGTCGACGCGCTGCTGCAGGCGCTTGTCGCCGATATGCCTGCGGCGAAAGCGGCGGCGCAGGCCGCAAGGGAGACCGGCCTTGCGCGCAAGGACCTCTACCAGCGGCTTCTCAACCTGAAGCACGGCGATGGGGCGTGAGGCGAAAAGGCGGCGGGAGGCGGAACGACGCGGGCGGCGCGCCGAAAGCCTTGCCGCGCTTTATCTTCGCCTCAAAGGCTACCGCATCCTCGCCATGCGCTTCAAATGCCACGCCGGCGAAATCGATATCATTGCCCGCAAAGGCGACCTCGCCGTCTTTGTCGAGGTCAAGGCGCGGACGAGCGAAAGTGTGGCGGTCGACGCCGTGACCGCCATGGCCCAAAGACGCATCCGCGCGGCCTCCGATGTCTGGCTGTCGCGCCAGCTAGACGCCCATCGCCTGTCGCAACGCTACGACATCCTCGCCTTTCTGCCCCGCCGCCTGCCCCGGCACTTCCCGGATGCCTTTTGACGATACGAACACCGGGAGTGCGCAAATGAAAACATCCGCGCGCTCGGTTTTATAAATTTGAAACAAAATCGTCGTTCGGACGTCACGTAGGCGCGATACCCCGCTTCCATCATCCACCGCGATGATTACTCAGATTCTGAACGGGGACTTTCATCATGAAGAAATTTGTTCTGGCCGCGCTGACAGTCGGCCTTTCGACCTCGACCGCCTTCGCCGCCACCGACATCACCTGGTGGCACGGCATGGGCGGCAACAACCAGGCCGTCATCAACGAGATTTCCAAGCGCTTCAACGAAAGCCAGGATGCCTGCAACCTGACGCCGGTTTCCAAGGGCACCTATGAAGAAGCGCTCGCTTCCGGCATCGCTGCCTTCCGCTCGGGCGAACAGCCGAACATTCTGCAGGTGTTCGACGCCGGCGCCGCCACGATCATGAACGCCAAGGGCGCCGCCATTCCGGCCGAAGACCTGATCAATAACGCCGGCTACGACTTCAACCGCGAAGACTTCATCGAAGGCGTGCGTTATTTCTACGCGGACAGCGATGGCAAGTTCGTCGGCATGCCGTTCAATTCCTCGGCGCCGATCATGTACATCAACACCGAAGCCTTCGAAAAGGCCGGCGTCGAAGCGCCGAAGACCTGGGAAGAGTTCGAAGAGATCGCCCCTGCCCTGAAGGACGCCGGCTATGTCCCGCTCGTCCAGTCGCAGCTCACCTGGGAAATGACCGAGAACTTCTTCTCGCGCAACAATCTCCAGTTCGCCACCAACAATAATGGCTATGACAGCGTCGACGGCACCGAGATTCTCGTCACCACGCCCGAGCACGTCATGATGTACGAAAAGCTCAAGGACTGGTACGACAACGGCTATTTCGGCTATTATGGCGCCGGCTGGTCCGACAACCAGAAACCCTTCGAGGAAGACAAGGTCGCGCTCTGGGTCGGCTCCTCCGGCTCCTTCGGCGGCCTGCAGAAATCCGCCCAGATGCCTTTCTCGGCAACCTTCCTGCCCTACTGGGACTCGATCGAAGGTGCGGGTACCAACTCCTTCATCGGCGGCGCCGCCCTCTTCGCGCTTTCCGGCAAGGATGACGCGCAGAACCAGTGCACGGCCGATTTCTTCCAGTTCCTGACCTCGCCGGAAATCCAGTACTTCTGGCACAAGTCCACCGGCTATGTTCCGGTCACGACTGCCGCTTACGAGCTGGCCAAGGAAGACGGCTGGTACGAAGAGCAGCCGGTTGCCGAAGTCGGCATCCAGCAGCTTTCGCTGCCGGGCGGCGAATGGTCCAAGGGCTACCGCATGGGCTTCTACCCGCAGATCCGCGAAGTCATGGAACGCGAATACAACAAGATCTTCGCCGGCGAGACCTCCGTTGAAGACGCCATGGCGACGATCCAGGAAGAGGGCAACGCCCTTCTCGCCCGCTTCGCCAAGACGGCTTCCAACTAAAGGCCCTCGCACCGAAACAACCGATCCGGGGGCTAACGCTCCCGGATTTTGGCGTGTTTGGAAAATGTAGTCCCGCCGCAAATGGCGGTCGCGTTTGCCCGAGTGACGGAACTTGCTCCCGATACTCTCTCCCGCTTGCGGGAGAGATGCCCCGAAAGGGGCAGTGAGGGTGAAGCAGCGTATCTGATCGCAAGGGCACCCGAGGGAATAGATTCCCCCCTCACTGTCGCTGTCGCGACATCTCTCCCCTCCGGGGCGAGAAGACCTGGGGGCTATGCGGCATGGGCGGAGCTGTCGCCCCGACCGCAACAGGAAACAGAAAATGAAGCGCGTCCAGTTCAATTCGCCCCTGCTGCCCTATCTCTTCGTGCTGCCGCAGATGGCCATCATCGTGATCTTCTTCTACTGGCCGTCGGTGCAGGCGATCCAGTCGTCCTTCTATCTGGAAGATCCCTTCGGCTTCAGCGCGAGTTTTGTCGGCTTCGACAATTACGTCGATGCGCTGACATCGAGCTATTATCTGCGCGTCGCCCAGTTCACCGTGATCTTCACGGTTCTGGTGACCTTCTTCTCGCTCGCGCTCGGCCTGCTGCTTGCCTCCAAGGCCGATGATGTCATTCGTGGTTCGAGCAGCTACAAGACGCTGCTGATCTCAGTCTATGCGATCGCGCCTCCGGTCGCAGGCCTGATCGGCATGATGTTCTTCGACCAGCATATCGGCCCCTTCGTGAAGATGGCCGCGTGGTTCGGCTGGGACATGAAGGTCGGCATCAATTATTTCGACACCGCCTTTGCGATGATCACCGTCGCCGTGTGGAAACAGATCCCCTATAATTTCATCTTCTTCCTGTCCGGCCTGCAGTCCATTCCCGTTTCCGTGCGCGAGGCGGCGGCAATCGACAACCGTTCGCGCCTTGGCCGGTTCTGGACCGTCACCCTGCCGCTCCTGGCGCCGACCGCCTTCTTCCTCCTGATCATCAACATGACCTATTCGCTGTTCGACACGTTCGGCATCATCGACGTGATCGTCAAGGACAAGGCCGCCAACAACCCGATCACCCTGGTCTACAAGGTCTATATGGACGGCTTCCGCGGCAATGACATCGGCGGCTCGGCGGCGCAATCGGTGATCCTGATGCTGATCGTGCTGGTGCTCACCTTCTTCCAGTTCCGCTTCATCGAGCGGCGCGTGCACTACAATTGAGGAGCCGGACCGATGCATAGAACAAATTTCTGGGACCATCTCATCCTGCTCTTCGGCGTCTTCATCATGGTCGGCCCGATCTTCGTCGCCTTCATGACCTCGACCCATGAAGCGGTCGACGTTCACATGAAAGGCCTCCAGGTCACCTGGGGCGATGATTTCGTTGACACCTACAAGGAGGTGCTGACCACGCGCGGCGGGTTTACCGGCGACGTGACCGGCGCCCGCATGGTGATGAACTCCTTCATCCTCGGCATCGGCTTTGCCGTCGGCAAGATCGTGCTTTCGATGATGGCGGCCTATGGACTGGTCTATTTCCGCTCGCGGTTTTCGACGCTGTTCTTCTGGATGATCTTCACCACCCTGCTTCTGCCGCTTGAGGTGCGCATCCTGCCCTCCTACGACGTCATGACCAAGCTCGGCCTCGTCAACACCTATACCGGCCTGATCGTGCCGCTTCTGGCATCGGCCACCGGCACCTTCTTCTTCCGCCAGTTCTTCAAGTCGGTTCCCGACGAACTGCTGGAGGCCGCCCGCATCGATGGCGCCGGGCCGTTCAAGTTCTTCATCGACATTCTCGTGCCGCTGTCGAAGACGATGATGGCGGCGATCTTCATCATCATGTTCGTTTATGGCTGGAACCAGTATCTGTGGCCGATGATCATGACCAACGAGGAAACATTCTACACTCTGGTGCGCGGCATCAAGCAGATCCTCCTCGTCTGGGTCGGAAGCCAGATCCCCGAATACAACCAGGCCTTCGCGCTGGCGGTTCTCGCCATGCTGCCGCCGGTCCTGATCGTGGTGATCTTCCAGAGCTGGTTCATCAAGGGCCTGACGGAAAGCGACAAATAGGAAGAATAAAATGGCTGCTATCGAAATTTCAAAGGTCTCCAAGATCTATTCCGGCGATGCCCGCGCGGTCGACAATGTCGATATCCACATCGAGGACGGCGAGTTCATCGTCCTTGTAGGCCCGTCCGGCTGCGGCAAGTCCACGCTTCTGCGCATGGTGGCTGGCCTCGAAGCGATCACCGAGGGCGAGGTGAAGATCGGCGGAAAGATCGTCAACAGGAAGGATCCGGCCGAGCGCGATATCGCCATGGTGTTCCAGAACTACGCGCTCTATCCGCATATGACGGTCTACAACAACCTGGCCTATGGCCTGAAAAACCGGGGCACGCCGAAGGCCGAGATCGCGGCGCGGGTGAAGGAAGCCGCCCGCATGCTGGAGCTGGAACCCTATCTGGAGCGAAAGCCCCGCGCCCTTTCCGGCGGCCAGCGCCAGCGCGTCGCCATGGGCCGGGCGATCGTGCGCAAGCCCGCCGCCTTTCTCTTCGACGAACCGCTTTCGAACCTGGACGCAAAGCTGCGCGTCTCCATGCGCGGCGAGATCAAGCATCTGCAGAAGCGCCTCGGCACCACCTCCATCTATGTCACCCACGACCAGCTCGAGGCGATGACGCTCGCCGACCGGCTGGTCGTGCTGAATGCGGGCCGCATCGAGCAGATCGGCACGCCGCTCGACGTCTACCACAAGCCGGCCTCGACCTTCGTCGCCAATTTCATCGGCTCGCCGGCGATGAACCTCGTTTCCGGCGAACGGAACGGCGACCGTCTGGCGATCGGCTACAATGTGCTGACCATGACGCGCGACCTGCCGGTCTCCGGCGCGCTCACCGTCGGCATCCGCGCAGAAGATCTGCAGGTTGCCGAGGATCCGGCCGCGCACACGATCACCGCCAAGCTCGATTATGTGGAGGAACTGGGCGCAACGCGTCTTGCCCATTGCCTGATCGGCGAGCAGAGCCTGACCGCCGCGCTTTCACCCGCCATTCCGCTTGCAGACGAGATGCGCTTTTCGATTGATCCGGCAAAGCTGCATTTCTATGATCGGGAAACCGGCAAGCGGATCCATTCCCGGAGCGCAACGGTTACAGCCTGAAGCAACGCCCATGCCGGAACTTTTCACCGATTGCGTCCATGCCCTGGAAGGACCCGGTCGCGCCGAACGCGAGCGCATTCTGGGGCTGGAAAAATCAGCGCATGTTCACGACCGCTACCGGCAGGAACTCTCCTGTCTGCAGACGCTCGAGACCGGCGGGGCCCCGTCGGCGATAGACCTGCTGGGCTTTCCCTTCCAGGCCGCCGCCTGGAACCTGCAGCGCGGGCTGTTCCCCGAAAGGAGCGCCGAAAAGCTTGCCGGCGAACAAGCCAGTCTGGTGATGCTTTCGGAAATGGACAACGGCATGGCGCGCACGGCCCAGCGCCACCCGACCGCCGAGATCGCCAACGCGCGCAAAATGGCCTATGCCTACGGCGTCGAGTTTCTCGAGCTCGGCCTCGGCAATGAGGCCGAGCGGCCCTATTGCACCGATGACTTCAATGCGAAAGGCTTTCACGGCAATGCTCTTCTTGCCGCCACGGCGCTGCAGACCCCTTTCATGCTGCCGCTTTCCGGGCCGCCGATCTGGTTTTCCGACGACAACGACCAGCCGCGCATCGGCGCGCGCATGGCGATCGGCGCGAAGATCGAGACCACCGGGGGCCCGATCGTCGCGCTCTCGACCCACCTGGAAAGCCATGGCGACATTGAACTGCGCGAACGCCAGATGGCCGACATCTTCAACCTGATCGACTGGCATTTTTCCGACCTGCCCGTGCTGATCGGCGGCGATCTCAACACCGGCAACCGCACCGGCGGCGATGCCGATGCCGAAACGCTTTTCGATCTGGCGCGCGACAGGGGCTATCAGCGCCATGGCGGCCCGAAAGACAGGATCACCACGCGCCCCAGCCTGATCTCCGGAACGGATCCGCAACCGATGAAGCTCGACTGGTTTCTCTCGCGCGGGCTTGTGATCGCCGAAAGCCGCGTGGTCGACGCGCTGGATGACGAGGGCACGCCCCTTTCGGATCACGATCTGCTGATCTGCACGGTCTCGGGCATCTCCGACTGACGCAAGGCGATTGCCAACGGCTCATGCGGTGACTACATATCGAGGCGCTTCAAACCAGACCGGGGGCTCCAGTTTCATGGCCGCAATCAAAAAAGTCGCCGTCCAGATGGACCATATCTCCACCGTGAAGATTGCGGGCGATTCCACCTTCGCCATGTCGCTGGAGGCGCAAAACCGTGGCTATGAGCTCTATCACTACACCCCCGACCGGCTGACGTTGCGGGACGGCAAGGTGATTGCCGCCGTGGAACCGATGACGCTGCGCGATGTGGAAGGCGACCATTACACGCTCGGCCCCGCCGAGCGCACCGACCTTTCGACCATGGATGTGGTGCTGCTGCGCCAGGACCCGCCCTTCGACATGGCCTATATCACCTCGACCCACATGCTGGAGCGCATCCACCCGAAAACGCTGGTGGTCAATGATCCGGCCTGGGTGCGCAACTCGCCGGAGAAGATCTTCGTCACCGAATTTGCCGATCTGATGCCGCCGACGCTGATCACCAAGGATGTCGGCGAGATCGCGCGCTTCCGCGAGGAAATGGGCGACATCATCCTGAAGCCGCTCTACGGCAATGGCGGCGCGGGCGTGTTCCATTCCACCCGCGACGACCGCAACTTCACCTCGCTTCTGGAAATGTTCGAGCAGATGTTCCGCGAGCCCTATATTGCCCAGGCCTATCTGCCGGCCGTGCGCAAGGGCGACAAGCGGATCATCCTCGTCGACGGCGAATTTGCCGGCGCGATCAACCGTGTGCCGGCAGAGACCGACAGCCGCTCCAACATGCATGTCGGCGGACGCGCCGAACCCTCCGAACTGACGGCGCGCGAGGAAGAGATCTGCGCGCGCATCGGCCCGTCACTGAAGGAGCGCGGCTTCATTCTCGTCGGCATCGATGTGATCGGCGACTATATGACGGAAATCAACGTCACCTCTCCCACCGGCATTCGCGAGGTGAAGAAGTTCGGCGGCGCGGACATCGCCGCACTCATGTGGGACGCGATCGAGAAGAAGCGCGGCTGAGCCCTATTTGTTTTGTGAGACGAGCGCCTGCTGCGTGAGCGAATTGCGCAGCTCGCTCTTCTGGGCGTCGATCATGCCCGAGATGAGGAACAGGTCGACCAGCCACCAGATGCCGAAAATGGCGAGAAACAGAAAACCGACAACGAAGACGGCGGTGAGCCAGCCGACGACATTGAGAAGCAGCATGGCGATCGCCGATCCGTGCCGGCCAAGATAAAACCGGTGCGCGCCGGCCCAGCCGACGAAAAACCACAGAAGATAGGCGGCCGCCGGCGATTTCGCGCCATTGGTCACGCGCTGCTCGATCAGGATCTGCTCTTCGGTCGAAAGACCCATATCACTCTCCGCCATATTGTTCCGGCACGCTTCGTGCCCTGTTTACGGTGACGGCGTCTTGGATGTCCATCCCACAGGCGCCGGTGTGATACTGAATGAAGGAGGTTCATCTTTTGTTCTTGCGTATCGGCGCGCATTGTGGAATCCTTGCAACCACTGGGTTTGATGAGACGCTGTTCTTGAGGGGACGCCGGGTGGGGCCGGCGCGGGGCTTTACATGGTATCCAGGGTTCAAACGGTTGCATTTCAGGGGATCGAGGGTGTGCCGGTCGATGTTCAGGTGATGGTCGCGCCCGGCAAGATCGGCATGCAGATCGTCGGCCTGCCCGACAAGGCCGTTGCCGAAAGCCGCGAGCGGGTGCAGGCCGCGCTCCACGCGACGGGCCTCGCCTTGCCGGCCAAACGCGTGACAGTCAATCTTGCGCCCGCCGACCTGCCGAAGGAGGGCTCGCATTTCGACCTCGCCATCGCGCTCGGACTGATGGCCGCGCTTGGCGCGGTTCCGGCCGACGCGCTGACGGGCTACGTGGTCATCGGCGAGCTCAATCTCGACGGCACGATCGCCGCCGTGGCCGGGGCGCTGCCGGCGGCGATGACCGCCAATGCCATGGACAAGGGGCTGATCTGCCCGGCCGAATGCGGGCCGGAAGCGGCCTGGGCCGGGTCAGAGATCGACGTGCTGGCGCCGAAAAGCCTGATTGCGATCGCCAATCATTTCAAGGGAACGCAGGTGCTCTCCCGCCCCGTCCCCGCCGTGCGCGCCGCAGCGCACGACCTGCCGGACCTTTCGGAGATAAAGGGGCAGGAAAGCGCCAAGCGCGCGCTCGAGGTGGCGGCCGCGGGCGGCCATAACCTTTTGATGGTCGGCCCGCCCGGCGCCGGAAAATCGATGCTGGCCGCGCGCCTGCCCTCCATCCTGCCGCCGCTGATGCCGCAGGAACTGCTGGACATGTCGATGGTGCATTCGATTGCCGGCAAGCTCGCCGGCGGGCGGCTTTCCGACCGGCGACCCTTTCGCGCGCCGCATCATTCCGCCAGCATGGCCTCGCTCGTCGGCGGCGGTATCAAGGCAAGGCCCGGCGAGGCCTCGCTTGCCCATCACGGCGTGCTGTTTCTGGATGAACTGCCGGAATTTTCGCCGCAGGTGCTCGATGCGCTGCGCCAGCCGCTGGAAAACGGTGAGTGCGTGATCGCCCGCGCCAATCATCGCGTCTCCTATCCCGCCGCTTTCCAGCTTGTCGCCGCCATGAACCCATGCCGCTGCGGCATGGCTGGGGAACCGGGCCACAGCTGCGCGCGCGGGCCACGCTGCGCAAGCGAGTACCAGGCGCGCATTTCCGGGCCGCTGATGGACCGGATCGACATCCGCATCGACGTGCCGGCCGTTTCCGCCATCGACCTCATCGGCGCAAGCGCCACCGGCGAGACGAGCGCCGCCATCGCCCGCCGCGTCGCCCGCGCCCGCGAGGCCCAGCGCGAACGCTTTGCGCGCCTTGGCGAGAGCGCGGCGGCCGTCAACGCCCGCGCATCGGCCAACATGATCGAGACGCTCGCCGAACCCGACGCGGCAGGCCTCGCGCTCTTGCGGGAAGCGGCGGAAAAGATGCGGTTTTCGGCGCGCGGCTATCACCGCATTCTGAAGGTCGCCCGCACGATCGCCGATCTCGACGGCAAGGCGACGGTCGGCAGGGTCCATATCGGCGAGGCCATCGCCTACCGGGTCTCGGCGACCGAGCGGATCATCACGGCGGCTTAGCGCATCGGACCGAAAAGCCGGAATCGATTTTCGGAAAGAACGATGCGTGGATCCAACGGGTTGGAGCGCCCTTTGTGCCTCCGAACGGACGTACGGCGCTCCAAGCGGCCTGCCCCGAAGAGGGATCATCGACTATCGATTGAAATTCGCGTCCGGCGAGGGAGGGGTTCGCTGCAGTGCGGAGAGATCCATGATGAAGCGCCGGACGGGCCAGGCCGGCGAAGCGAAAGCCCCTGTCGGCAGGCAGCCGGGCGCGGCAATCCGGCGGGCGAGGGAGCCCTGCATCTGCGCGCCGGCCCTGTCTGTCCTTTTAGGCCTCGCAGCCCTGCTGATGCCGGCGCGGGCGCGCGATCATTGAGAAAACACTCCTGACGCACCTTTCTCCGGGCATGCGGGCGCGGCTCCATCGCGGCCCACCCTTTTCCCCGTCGCTTCCGGCAGGGCTAGGCTTGACGCATCAGGTCCAGCGACCAAGCAAAGGAAGTTTCTCATGTCGGATCAGACGACCAGGCTCGGCCTCCCCTTCATTCTGCCCGCCCAGGCGCAAAAACACGTCACCCACAACGAGGCGCTGCAGCGGCTCGACGCAATCGTTCATCTCGCCATTTCCGGCGAGGACAGCACCCCACCTTCAAGCCCCGGCGACGGCGCCTGCCATCTGGTTGCGGCAAGCCCGACTGGCGAATGGGCGGGCCATGCGGGCGCGCTCGCGCTGTTTCAGGATGGTTACTGGCAGTTCATTGCGCCGGTCGCCGGATGGTCGGCCTGGTTCGTGTCGGAAAACGCGGTTCGCGTCTTTGACGGCAGCGCCTGGATTTCTCCGCCGCCCGGTCCGAACCTCGAACTCTTAACGCTCGGGATTAACGCTGCGGCTGACGCCACCAACCGGCTTTCGGTTTCCGCGCCCGCAACGCTTTTCAACAATGCCGGCAGCGGGCATCAGCTGAAGATCAACAAGGCCACGGCCGGCGATACGGCATCCCTGCTCTACCAGACCGGCTGGTCCGGCCGCGCGGAGATGGGCCTTTCCGGTTCCGACAGTTTCGCGATCAAGACGAGCCCCGACGGCGCAAGCTGGCACGAAGCGGTGAAGATCACCCCGGAAGGCGCCGTCAGCATGCCGTCGCGCCCTCTGGCCCGCGCTGCGGCGCCGGCCGGTTCGGCGGTGATCGCCGGTCCTGCAAACCGCGGCTTCGGCACGCTTCATGTCGGTGAAGGCGGTTTCACGCTGGGCGCTGCGGTGACCGGCGGCGGAAACCGGCTGGTCTTTCCCGCAAGCGGCTATTACGCGGTGAGCCTCACCGTCACCGCCACGGCGGCGGGAAGCTACTGGGTCGCGCTTGAAAAGAACGGTTCGGATAACTGCGTGACCCTCAGCGGCATTGCCACCGGCGGCAATCCGCTGACGCATTCCGCCTCCGCGATCAGCTATTTTTCGGCCGGTGACCATGCCCGCCTCGCCTTTTCCGGCACGGCAACCTATGCGTTCGGCTACGGCCAGACGGAAATGACGGCCATGCTTCTTTGAAGCCCGACTTGCCATCGGTCGCCGTTCCCCGCTATGCCTATCCGGACGAGAAAACCCTGGAGGCGGCCCATGGCAGGCAAGATCGACTGGCGCGAGAGCTTCAATCTCAAACACCCATCGCTGAAACCGCTCTGGGTCCGCATCCTTGCCGTCGCGCTATGCGGCGGATGGGCGGTCGCCGAGATCTTTATCGGCTCGCCCTTCTGGTCGATCCTGTTCGGGGCGGCTGCGGCCTATATGGCCTATGTCTTCTTCATTTCGCCCGACCGCGCCTATTTCAACAGCCACGACGACAAGCCGGAAGAGTAGGATCGAAATTCAGTGCGGGTAATTGCCGGAAAAGGTCCTGTCCGCCAGTTTCGGCAGCATGAAGCGGAAGGCGACCGAGCGCACGCCCTGAAACAGGAGCATGGCGATCCACAGGCCGTGATTGCCGAAGAGCGGCTGCAGCACGGCCCAGGCGGCGAAATAGCAGGCAAGCGAAAACAGCATCAGCGTGCGCATCTCGCGTGACCATGTGGCGCCGATGAAGACCCCGTCCATCTGGAAGGCGATGACCCCGACCAGCGGCATGATCGCGGCGTAGGGCAGATAGACATGCGCCAGCGTCTGTGTCTCGGCGATCGGCGCAATCAGCGCCACCACGTAAGGCCCGGAGATGAAGAAGGCCGCGGACACGAAAACGGCCATTGCCACGCCCCAGAGCGTGGTGAGCCGGATCACGCGGTCGAAGGCCGGGCGGTAGAAGGCGCCGACGGCGCGGCCCGCAAGCTGTTCGGCCGCGGTGGCAAAACCATCGAGAAAGGCGACGCCGAAGAAATAATAGCGCAGCAGCACCGTGTTGGCGGCGAGCACGTCAATGCCCAGAACGCCCGATTGCCGGGTGAAAAAGGAAAGCCCGATCAGAAGCGCAAAGGAACGGATCATCATGTCGCGATTGACCGAGAAAAGCCGCTTGACGGTGGAAATATCCGGCACTTCCCATTTGTGCCGGTCCGTGCGCCGCAGGATCAGGATGACGCCGGCAATCGCCGTAACGCCCTCGGCAACCAGGCTTGCCGCCCCCGCGCCGGCAAGACCGTAATTCAGCCACAGCACCCAGAAAAAGGCGAAGAACAGGTTGAGCGCGTTGAGCGCCACCTGCAGCAACAGCGCCGTCACCGCCTCGCCGCGACCGATGACCCAGCCGAAGACGACGAAATTGAACAGCGCAAAGGGCGCCGACCACACCCGCCAGGCATAATAGGTCCAGGCCGCCTCCCCCACCGCGCCATCGGCGCCGAGTACGTAAAGGCCGAGCCGGCCGATCGGCACATGCAAAAGCATGATCAAAAGGCCCGAGCCGACCGCGATCAGGATGCCGCCGAGCAGCATGCGCTGTTCGGCCCAGCGGTCTTCCGCGCCGACGGCCTGAGCCGTGAAGCCGGTCGTTGCGCCGCGCAGGAAGTTGAACGTGGTGAACAGCACGTCGAAGATCACCGCCGCCAGCGCCACGCCGCCGATCAGCACCTCGTCGCGCAATTGCCCGACCACGCCGGTCGCCGCAAGGCTCACCAGCGGGGTGGAAAAATGCGCGATCATCATCGGCAAAGCGATGGTGAGCACCTGCCGATGCGTCACCGAAAAGGGGCGCGGAACGCGGCCGGCGGTGGTTTCCAAAATGACCTAGTCCTTGATGTGCGGCTCGCCCAGCGTGTGCATCAGCCGGTTGGCCCAGCCGAAAATGGCGATGGCATGGATTAGGTCGAGGATCTCCAGGTCGTCAAGGCCCGCCTCGCGCAAATGATAGAACTGGTAGACCCCGACATTGTCCGGGTGCGCTGTCAGATCGACGCCGAAATTGAACAACGCCTGGTCATAGTCCGGCAGATCCGCCTCGAGCCCCTTCTCGTAGATCGCCTCGATGACCTCCGGTCGTTTTTCCAGCTGGATATGGCGGTTTGCGTGCACGGCGGCGCAATAGATACACTTGTTGACGAAGGACGCGGCAAGCGCCCCCATCTCCCGGCCGGCGCGCGAGAGGCCCTCCTTGGAATACATGATGTCGTTGAAGAGCGGCGAACGCTCCTTCAGCGTTTCCGGCTCCTGCGCCAGCACCAGAACATAGTCGGAGACCTTGGTGTTGGACGGCGTGATCTGCAGCGCGTCGCGCTGTTCGTCGGTCGCGGTTTCGAGGTCGACGGGTTTCACGTAGGGATGCCAGTCGAGCGGTTTCAGGGTGAATTCGTGAACGGGTTCGGACATGTCAGTGGTCCCTCAGCATTTTCAGCCCGGCAACGACCAGGATCTGGTAATTGACGAAGGCCGTCAGGCTTGCCAGCGTCACGATGCCCCGGTCATCAAGGCCGGCGGCATAGAGTTTTTCCACATCGGCGCGGGTCGCCTCCTTCGGCGTCAGCGTCACCTTGTCGACCCGCTCGAGGATGGCATCGAGCTTCGCATCGGCCTTTCCGGGCCGGAAGCTCGTGTCGAGGATCGCGTCGAAGGCGGTCTCACCATAGCTCTCCAGCAGATCGCGGTAATGCGCCTCAAGCTCGGCGGCCCTCCACAGCGCGCACATGCGCGCGGCAAGGGCTGCGCGCAACGCAAAGCTGAAATTGCCGGGCTCCTTCGGCACCAGCGCAGCCTCGTAGCTCGCCTGTGTCTTCTGTTTCAACAGTTCGCGCCGGTTTCTGAGCGCGATCATGTCGGCATCATCGCCGAGCACCTTGTCGATCACATCGACCATTGCAGTCTCCCTTCAGTCTTCCGACAGCGCCTCATCGAGGAAATCAAGCCGGTCCTGCCCCCAGTAGAGCACGTCCTTGTAGATCCACGTCGGCGTGCCGAACACGCCGCGCGCGGTCGCTTCGGCATGGCTGTCATGCCAGGCCTGAACGATTTCGGGCTCCTCTTCCATCGCCTGCAGCGCCGTGCCGTCAAGGCCGATGCGGTTGGCAACGTCGATGCGTACTTCGGGCTGGGTGACATCCAGTTCCTCACTCCACAACGCATGCAGGAGCGAGTGAGAAAGCTCAAGCGCCGGCAGCCCCTCGCGATCGGCGGCAATCACCATGCGGGCGGAAAACTCGTTATTGGTCGGATAATGGGCGGGCTTAAGCACCAGCGGCATGTTGAGACGCTTGCGCCAGCGATCAAGCTCCACGGCGTGGTAATCCTGGCGCGGCTGCGGGCGCGAGCGCAGCGGCACGCCGCCATTGTCCGGCACGATCCGGGTCGGACGGACGACGACATCGAGGTCATGCTTTTCGATCAGCGCCTTGAACTGCGGCCAGCCGAGATAGGCCCAGGGAGACGAGAGCGCGTGATAATAATAGACGGTCTTTTTGGTCATGGTCTTGTCCTTCAGGCCTGCTCGGCGGCCACGGCGTCGGCATCGGTCCATTCGCTGCCGTCAAGCTCCGGGCTCTCGTAGCTGAGCAGATCTTCCCAGTGCTGATCCAGATCCTTGCGGAACAGGCTGGAGGCAACCCCGCGCGCAAGCCACAGCGCGCCCTCGCTGATCGCCGGAATATCGCCGGAGACCTTGCCGAGGCTCATGGCCGAACTGTAGTTGAAGCTGTGAATGTCCGCGAGGAAGGGTGCGGTGCCTTCGCTCTTTTCCGAAAAGGAGAAATCGGAGTTCAGCCAGGGGAAGCGGCCGAGACCGGGGTTCTGTTCTTCCGGCGGCGGCGTGTAGCGGTCTTCCCAGCAGGCGATCTCGGCGTTGAAGGGCTCAAATTCCGGCCGCGCCATCGGGTCGACGGTGAAGCCCGTCCCCAGGATCAGGAAATCGCAGCGGAATTCGCGGCCGGTCACTGTGGTGATCACCACGTCCGCCCCATCGCGCTCAACTTTGGCAATGCCGCAGTTGAAATGAAAGTAGGCGTTCTCGTGGCGGCTCACCCTGAGGGTGGATCCGTGTGGGGCCGGCGTCTGCTGCTTGTCGCCATAGTCCATGATGCGCCAGCGCCATTCGGGAGATAGATCCGGCAGGCCGGCCGTCACGCCATAGGAACCGATGCCCATCAGCTTGTTGATTGTCGGCATTTTCTTGCGCCGCGCCAGAAGCCTGACTTCCCCCGCGCCATGTTCCAGCGCTTCTGCGGCGTTGTCGACGGCGGACGCGCCGACGCCGATGACGACGACGCGCTTGCCTTTCCACGTGTCGAAATCGATCTCGTCGGCGGAATGCGCCCAGCTTTCACGCGGCAGGCCGGAGACGAAGCCCGGAACCGTGCCCTTGCCGAGCCCGTCGCGACCGGTCGCCCAGATCAGCTTGCGGGTGATGATGGTGTCGCCGTCGGCCATTTTCAGGGCCAAAAGCCCGTCGTCGCGCGGGATCACGCGCTCGACCTTCATGCCGTTTTCAACCGGCGCGCCGGTCACCTTGCGGTACCAGACGAGGTATTCCTGCCACATCGGCCGGGGAATGCGGTAGAGTTCGTCCCAGGCCTTTGTGCCGAATTGCGCGCGATACCAGGCCTGGAAGGTGAGCGAGGGAATGCCGAGCGCTGGGCCGAGCAGGTTTTTCGGCGAGCGCAGCGTTTCCATGCGTGCATAGGTGAGCCAGGGACCTTCCTTGCCTTCGGGCGCCATGTCGATGATGCGGGTATTGTGCATGCCCTGTCGCTTCAGCTGCAGCCAGGCGGCAAGCCCGCACATGCCGGCGCCGACGATAACGATATCGCTCACCGGCGTGCCGTCGACCGGGCCGACCGGTTTGACCCAGTTGGCGGAGGGAAAGTTCAGATAATCGAGATCCTGGCGAACCCGTTCGTTCAGCGCTTCCAGCGCTTTTTCATTGGTCATGTCTTCAGTCCTTCACGAATTCCAGGGCCTTCAATCGGCCAGCACCACGGCGTCTTCCTCGCGCCAGCCGATCCAGACATCGTCGCCCTCCAGATGGGCAAGCGCCACGGGGTCAAGCTGGGCCACAAGCGACTGGCCCTCGTTGAGACCCACGGTGAGCGCGGTGAAATTGCCCTTGAACAGCCGGTTGGTGATCCTGCCGGGAAGCGCAATCCTGCGGTCCGGCTCGCGGCTGACCGCATAGATTGCTTCCGGCCTCAACGCCACGGTGACATGGCTGCCGACCGTGGGGGCGGGTCCGGTGAGCGTGGCGTGGATGATGTGGCCGCACCAGTCGAGCGTGGCGATATTGCCGTCGACCGACCGCAACTCCGCATCAAGAAAATTCGATTCGCCGATGAAGGTAGCGACGAAACGGTTGACCGGGCGGGCGTAGAGCGTGTGGGGATCGCCCATCTGCTCCACCCTGCCATTGTTCATCACGACGATGACATCCGACATGGTCAGCGCCTCTTCCTGGTCATGGGTGACGAAGAGGAAGGTCTTGCCGGTCTTTTCCTGAATGCTCTTCAGCTCGATCTGCATCTGGTGGCGGAGCTTCGCGTCGAGCGCGGAGAGCGGTTCGTCGAGCAGCAGCACGTCCGGATCAGGTGCGAGCGCGCGCATCAGCGCCACGCGCTGGCGCTGGCCGCCGGAAAGCTGATCGGGCATGCGGTCGGCATAATCCTGCAGTTCGACCAGCGCCAGAAGCTCCATCACCCGGGCGTGGATCTTCTCCGACGGCATGCCCTTCAGCTCGAGCCCGAAGGCGATGTTGCGGCCGACCGTCAGGTGCGGAAACAGCGCATAGTCCTGGAACACGATATTGACGTTGCGCCGGTGCGGCGGCAGGTGCGTCACATCCTTGCCGTCGAGCAAGATGGAACCCGAGGACGGGTCCTCGAAGCCGCCCAGCATGCGCAGCGAGGTCGATTTTCCGCAACCCGACGGCCCGAGAAGGGTGACGAACCTGCCGCGCTCGATCTGAAGGTCGAGATTGTTCACGGCGAGCGATTTGCCATAATATTTGTTGACGTTCTTGAAGTGGACGAGCGGTTGCATTTCAGTTCCTTGAACGGCGGACGCGGCGTTCGGCATAAAGCCCGATGGCGCCGGTGGCGATGAGGACGAGTGTTGCCATGGCGTTGATCTCCGGCGACATGCCCCCCGAAATCTTGGCGAAGATCAGCATGGGAAGGGTGGTCTGGTAGCCGCCGAGGAAGAATGTGCGGACGAAATCGTCGATACTCGTCAGCGCGCAGAAGATCATGCCGCCGACCAGCGCCGGGCCGAGATAGGGCAGCGTGACGCGAAAGAAGGCGATGAAATTGTCGGCGCCGAGATCACGCGCGGCGTCGACGAGGCTGGACGGCATCGAGCGCAGCCTGGTCATCGCCATGATCACCACGAAGGGTACGGCATGCACCGTATGGCCGAGGATGATGGCAAAGGTGCCGGTCGGCACATCGATGGCGCGGATGAAGATGCGCATCGAGATGGCCTGGATCATGCCCGGCACGACGGCAGGCAGACAGGCGAGCGCGAAGATGATGGCCTTGCCCCAGATTGCCTCGTTGGAAGCGAGAAGCGCAATCCACACCCCGACCGCCGTCGCAACGATCGTGACGATGAAGGCGATCATCAGCGAATAGCCGACGGCGCTCAGGAACTGCTCATCCTGCACCACCTGGACATACCATTTCATCGTGAAGCTATCGATCGGGAACGAGATGAAGTTCGAATCCTTGAAGCTCATCGCCGTCATCAGCATCAGCGGCACGAAGAGATAGGCGACGAAAGCCCAGTAGAAGCCGGTGAGGAAAACGTTCTGGGGGTTTTTCATGTAAAAACGCATCGTCGGTCCCTCACATCAGTTTCACGTTGCGCCCGCCGACAACCCGCATGAACAGGCCGACCGTGGTGAGCGAGATCAACAGCATGATGATTGAGAAGGCAGCGCCCGCCGGCCATTTGTCGTTGGAGCCGTGGAACAGCTGGGCGATGATTTCCGGGAAGATCACCGTATTCGGCCCGCCGAGCAGAAGCGGCGCGGCGAAGACGCCGATCGAGGTGAGGAAGACCAGGCTGCAGCCCGAAACGATACCGTCACGCGAGAGCGGCAGGATCACGCGGCGGAAGCGCTGCAACGGACCGGCGCCAAGATCGGCTGCGGCATCGAGCAGGCTGTTCGGGATCTTCTCGATCGAGGAATAGAGCGGCAGCAGCATGTAGAGGGCGATCAGGTAGACGACGCCGAAGCTCAGCGAGAAATAGGTATAGAGCATCGGTATCGGTCGGTCGATCATGCCGAGCTCGCGCAGGAGCGCGTTGACGGCGCCGCGGTTGGCCAGAAGCATGATTACGGAAAAGACGCGGATGATCTCACCCGCCCAGAACGGCGTCAGCAGCAGCAAGAGCGCCTTGTTGCGCGAGGCGGGGCGGATGACCTTGCCGATATAATAGGCGACCGGATAGACCACGACGAGCGTTGCCGCCGTCACCACCAGGGAGAAGACGAGGCTGCGCAGGAAGGGCACGAAATAGAGGCTCTCCTGGAAGAACAGCGCGTATTGCGCGAGGGTATAGACCGGCTCGTCGCCGTCCATCAGCGGATAGTTGGCAAGGAGCGAAATATTGCCCATCTGCAGGATCGGACCGATATTGAAGAAGGCGATCCAGGCGAGCGGCACGGCCAGCAGGACGACAAGCCGGGCGACGCGGTTTTCGGCAAGAAGACCGATCGTTCCGCGGTAGAACGGCGAGCGGGCGACCTTGCCGATCCAGCTTGAATAGCGCGCCCGTGACGTCCTCGCGCCCTGACCGCCACCGGTCAAAACATCATTGGTCATAGTCAGAAAATCCATAGATTACAAAGGCTGCGGCGTAGCGCAGTCGACCGGGCGAAACGCTGCCGCCCGGCCGGGGCATTGATCAGGCCGCCTTGATTTCGGCAACGGCCCTGTCGATCATCTCGTTCTTCATGTCGCGGTTTTCTTCCGCGAAGAACTGGATGCGGGCGATCTGCTCTTCCGGAAGCGCGATCGCCGCGCGCTCGCGGTCGGTAAGCAGCTTGTCGACGCCGGAAAAGGCGCTGGCAAAGCCGGACTGGCGCGTCATCGCCGCGCCGACTTCCGGATTGGCGAGGAGCGCGGAGAAGAACTTGTAGGCAGCATCCACGTTCGGTGCATGGTTGACCAGGTTGAAGGAATAGAGGAAGCCGTAGGTGCCTTCCTTCGGGATCGACAGTTCGATCGGGAAGCCGTCCATGATCAGCTTGGCGGCGGGGCCCGACCAGGTCTGTGCGACATAGACGTCTTCATTGACCAGCATCTGCTGCACTTCGGCGCCGCCGTCATAGAATTTGCGGACCATGTCCTTGTGCTCGATGAGGAAATCGCGCGCCGCGTTGACCGCGGCCTGGGCCTCCTCAGGCTTGTCGACATAGGCGACGAAATCGCCGTCATAGCCCAGATATTTCATGGTGATCGAAACGAAGTCGGAGATGATGTAGGTGGTGAAGCCCTTGTATTCCGGATCGAACATCAGGCCCCAGCTATCGGAGGGCTTGGTGTAGTCGGTGTTGCGGACCATGCCTTCAAAACCGGCAAGCAGCGGCACGCCATAGACCTCGCCCTTGCGGACGAGCTGCGGCGCGCCCTTGTAGGGACCCGCAAGATTGTCCCAGGTGGAGATCCTGGCGGGATCGATCGGCTGGAGGAGATCGGAAGCCATGAACTGGCTGAGACGGTGACCGGCGACCGTGACGATATCGGTGGTCGGATCGGCGCCTTCGGCCGCGAGCAGATTGTACTGCTTGCCCTGGTCGTCTGTCAGGCGGATGCGCACCTCGATGCCGGTATCCTTCTCGAACTGCTCGACGAAGCCCTCGGGGAGGAACTTGTCATAGGTCGTGATGTTGAGGACATTGTCCTGGGCATAGGCCGGACGGATGATGGACGGCGCGGCGATGAGCCCCGCGCTTGTCCCCATCATCTTCAGGGTCGTGCGCCGTGTCGGATTGCGAAGTGTCATTCTCGATCTCCTGGTTTGTCTGTCCCGCGTCCGGTCCCTCTCGGCCGGAGCGCGGGCTTTTCCTCGCCGACCTAATGGACTGGAAGAGGACGGCTTTCTTTCCCCTCCGCTGAAAGCTCGTCTTCCAGGGAGAACCTGACCGCCGCCTCGGCATGAAGCAGCGTTGAATCGAAGCAGGGCAGGTCGAAATCCTCCGGACGGACCAGAAGCCCGACCTCGGTGCAACCGAAAATGATGCAGTCGGCGCCCCTCAGTTTCGCCCGCTCGGCGATCTCGACATAGCGTTCGCGCGATGCGCGGCTGATCACCCCGCAGCATATCTCCTCGAAGATCACGTCATGGACAGTTGTCCTGTCGTCCTCTTCCGGAATGACCGGATCAAGGCCGAAACGGTCCCTGAGGTAGCCGACATAGAACGGCTTCTCCATCGTGTAGCGTGTGGCCAGAAGCAGAGGCCGGTCCAGGCCCTTCTTCTTCACCGCAGCGCCGGTCACTTCCGCGATGTGAATCAGCGGAACCGTGATCGCCGCCTGCACCTCATCGGCGAGGATATGCATCGTATTGGTGCAGATCAGCACCATGGCGCAGCCGCACTGCTCCAGTTCGCGCGCGGCCGCGATCAGCGTCTCGGCCGCAAGGTCCCAGCGCCCGGCCTTCTGATGCGCGACAATCTCGGAGAAATTGACGGAGCGCAGGCAAAGATCCGCCGAAGCCAGGCCGTCGCCCATCAGGCGCCGGACCTCCTCGTTGATGTGCTTGTAATACACTGCGGTGCTCTCCCAGCTCATGCCGCCGATCAGACCTATCCTTTTCATTGTCTCATTCTCAATTCTGTTTCAGGTACGAACATAATCAGCGTAGCGGACCTGACAGAAGAGAGTTTTCTTATTTTTGCACGAACATGGGATTTAAAGAGACTCTATCCTACGAGAACACGCCGAATGCGGATATTTTATCCACCAGACGAACTTGACATGAATCCCATACTAGTGCACAAATTTTACTCAAAAGATACAATTTACCAAAACTTGGGCAAAGCATGCGGAATTTTCTGCATTTTGACAAGGGTCAACCTGCGAATTAAGCCATATCCGCAAGTCTATTTCGGCGTCATATTTTGTCGAAACGGAAGAGCAGACGAAAAATCCGTCTCGATTTTCAGTGAGTTCTGAGAATTTCGTCCCCTCTGCGGGACATCAGGGGAGCGTCAGGAAATGTTTGACCAGATCGACCGCAAGATCGTCGATATCCTGCAGCGCCAGGCAGACCGGACGGTGAGCGAGATCGCCGAGGAGGTCGGCCTTTCGCACACACCCTGCTGGCGGCGGATCAAGCGCATGGAAGACCTCGGCTTCATTCGCGCCCGGGTGGCGTTGATCGACCGCAAGATGGCCAATATTCCGATGACCATCTTCATCGCCGTCAAGGCGCCGCGCCACGCCATCGAATGGCTCGACGAGTTCCGCAAGCAAATCAGGGACATTCCCGAAGTGACCGAGGCCTATCGGCTGACCGGCGATACGGATTACCTGCTGAGAATTGTCGTTCCCGACATCGAGACCTATGACCAGGTCTACAAGAACCTGATTTCGCGGCTGGAATTCTCCGACATCAACTCCTCGATCGCGATGGAGGAGCTGAAGTTCACCACGGCGCTGCCGACCAATTACATGTGAAGAGACAAAGGCTAGAAGACCCATGAAAATCGCAATTCTCGGCGCAGGCAACAATGCCTACGGCCTTGCCGCCTTCATCGCCGATGCCGGCCATGCGCCCGTGCTCTGGTCGCCGTCTGGCTCAAACGCCGTGGAGCTTGCCCGAGGCACGGCGCTGATGGCCACGGGCGCGGTGGAATTCGAGGGTCCCGTCGGCGTGGCCGCCTCATGCGCGGATGCCGTCGGCAACGCCGACCTGGTGATGATCGCCATGCCGGTGAACGGCCACCGGTCAGCCATCGATGCCATGACGGACCATCTGAAGCCCGGCACGCCGGTGATCATTTCCTCCCACAGTTCCTTTGCCGCGCTCTATCTCGCGCGCGCGCTGAAAGAGGCTGGCAAGACCCTGCCGATCATAGCCTGGGGCACGACCCTTCTGACCGCGCGGAAAAACGGCGACAGCGCCGTCGTGGTCAACACCGTGCGCCAGAAGGTGGACATGGCAACCGTTCCCTTCAACGCCATGGACGAGGGCCACGCGCTCTGCACCGAATTGTTCGGCGACCGTTTCGTCAGGCGCGACGGGCTGATGGCCATCGCGCTGTCCAACCTAAACCCGCAGAACCATCTGGGCATTGCGCTGATGAACCTGACGCGGATGGAAAAGGGCGAGACCTGGGGGCAGGGCGAGAACATCACCCCGGCCGTCGGCCGCTTCATCGAGGCGCTCGATGCCGAGCGCCTGGCGATCGCGGAGAAGTTCGGCCTGCAGGTGAAGACGGTGCGCGAGCACTTTTCTCTGTCTTTCCACGTGCCGCTCGCCTCGGTCTCGGAGATGAACCAGGAGATGCATGCGCAGGGCCGCGGCGGCTTCGGGCCGTCGACGATCGAGAGCCGTTACATTCTGGAAGACGTGCCCTTCGGCCTCGTCGCCACCAGTGCGCTTGGCCGTCTGGTCGGCGTTCCCGCGACATTGCACGAGGCCGGCACGGCGATCTTCTCGGCCGCCTATGGCCATGATCTTGCCGCCGACAACGACCTTCTGCCCGCCCTCGGTTTTGCCAGCCTCGACAGGCAAGAGCTCGAGCGGCTTTGCCGGGACGGCTACGCCGGTTGACCCAGCCGGAGCCTCGCAGCGCTACTCGTCACAGCTCAGCGAATGGAAATAGTCGCCCCAGCTGTTGATGCGGATGTCGAAATAGCGGCCGTCCTCGAACACCCGGCCGCCATCCCAGACGAGCGCGCCATCTTTGGCAGTCCCGCGCATATAGACCACGCCATTATCCGTCATCAGGTCGACGAAGCGGCGCTGGCCGGACTCGATCCGACCGGAAACGGTGGTGAAATCGCCGCCGCCGCCGACCGGACGGTAGCGCAGGCTGTAGTCGATCGGCGCGTCGCAGCGATTGCTCAGGACGAATGTGATGGAAAGATCAGGCGTCGCTTCGATGGCGCGGAAGAAGGGTGAACCGGCCCCGGTGACGACCCGGCCGATCGCCTCGATTTCGGCATTGCCGATATAACGTCCCGCACCCGGATAAAGATAGAGCCCGGTAATCCCGGAGGTCACGCGAATTGCCGCGCCGGAAGCCCCTTCCGGCAGATCGCAGTTCATCGCCATGATGTCGCCTGGCGCGATGGAAAGCGCCACGCAGGCCGATGTCGTCATCTGGCCGCCTGTCGCACGGTCGTAGAACCGGATCGTCAGAATGCCGTCGTCGCCTCCCGTCTCCCGCCGGTCGAAAGCCGCCTCGTCGGTCTCGGCGCTGAAGGGCGGATGCTCGACAAGTTCGGCGGTCTCGACAATGGCGAGCTTGCCTTCGAAACGGTCAGACGGACCGAAGGGCGCCCCGTCCACCGGCACGAACACGCGCCGGATGAAGCGCCGCGCGGTTGGAATATAGCCGTCATCGAGATCGACGCGCGGCATCACCTGCCGGTCGGCCAAAACCTGGCCCGTATCGGGGTCGATCACGCAGGCTGCTGCCGTCAGCACGTGACGCGGACCGATCACGGTCGCGCTGCAGACAATGTCGTTGACGCCCGTCACGATGGCCGCCATGGCCCGGTCCGGCGCATCAAGCGCCTTGACGGGTTCCACGGGCGTTTGCGCGGATACGGGCAGCGCAACAAGGCTGAGAAGGAGCGCAGAAAACCCCGAGGCAAGACGGCGGAACGGCTTCAATGGAAAACGGCTCACATCACTCTCCCTGCGGCGCTTCGGCGAAGACCAGAAGCGACGCCGTTTCGCCGGCCCTGAGGCTGTATTCCTGCTCCCCCGGCCCCTTCACGATCCGCGAATGGACCTGGATCGTGCAGGTGTTCTGCCCGAGCGCGCCCTCGCTCAGCGCCTTCACGGCAATCCGCACGGGACCGGGCGCAACCGACGGTTCGAAACGTGTGCCGCCGTTGAGAAGATCGACAACCTCGGACGACACGACCCCGGTACTGTCGCTGATCGTCAGTTCCACGCGGTCGACGTCCTCACGTCCATTGTCGGTCAGCGTGAAGGCAAGCGGCAATTCGACGAAGACCGGCTGCAACGCGCCATCGTCAAAAACCATCTCGGCACCGCCCGGAAGCTCATTGCGGGGCGGACCGGGCTCCGCGTAGGACGCCGCATCGTCCTCCATCATTGCCATGATCGCGCGCGCTTCCTCCCGCGCCTCGTCATAGGCCGTCCGGTCGCCGTCCTGCAGGCTGTGCGGCAGGCTCAACAGCCGTTCATACTTGCGCAGAAGCCGGAGCGATATCCGGGGCCTGAAGGCCGGCTGATAATAAGCTTTCGGATCCTCGCGCAGCGCCGCAACCTCGTAGCCGAAGCTGCGGGCGGCCCCCGAGAGCAGGCGGTTGACCGCCTCGGCCGTAGCGATCGCGCGGTTGCGCAGATTGTGCTCGGCAAGATAGGCCATCAAATCCGCCGTTGACCAGCTGACAGCGTCAAGCCGCGCGCCTTCGGCCCGCAAGTCCCCGGTCCAGATCGCCTTCGCCGTTTCCGCCTTCACCCAGTCGCCCTTGGCAATGCCGCTTTCCCAGACAAAGGTCCGCCCCCAGTCGGGGCTTGAGGGCATGTTGAAGGCCCATTCGCCGGAAAGGCCGGGTGCCTCGACGTCCTGCACCAGTCCGACATAGGCATTCTGGCTCGGGGCATAGAAGCGGAACACCAGCCTCACGGCATAGGGCTGGACAAGCGGCGCGCCTTCCGGCAATGCCGCGCCGCCGCCCGCGCCCTGCGGCGACCAGAGCTGGACCGCGCCGGGACCAAGGGTGGGCAATTGAAGGCGGTAGTCGGTCACGTCATAGCGAAAACGGGTGGAAAGCACGGGCTCGCCGTAAAGAAGGCCCATCTTCAGTTCGACCTCCCAGTCGATCGTCACGGTCGAGGCGGGCGCCAGGTCTTCGCCGACGAGCGGACTGCGGAAGCGCGCCTCATATTGGTCGCCCCCGGCCTCGACAAGGCGCACCTGGTCCTGCGCCAAGGCCGCTGCCGGCAGGGTCAGCAGAACCAGAAAAACCAGCGCCAGCATGCCGTGGGCGGCCTTTGCCCGTGGCCCCATGTCGCCGGTCGCGGACCTGCCGGAAATCAGGAATCGAGCCATGACTCAAATTCCCTCTGCTGTTCATCCGAAATGAAAAGCCGGCGTTTTCCGCCAAGCGGACCGCCGTTGACACGCTGGCCGTAATAGCTGTCGCCATAGGCCTCATCCAGCTCGTAAGGCACAAAGCTCAGCACATACCAGCCTGCGACCGCAATTATGGCGATCACGCACAGTCCCGCGAGAAAACCGATCCTCCACCAGCGGTGCGACCGTCTTTCGGACAACGGGACGGCCGCCGCCCGCGCCTCGCTGTATTCGGCCTCCTCGTCGCCGCCTGCCTGCACGCCGCCGGCAAGCAGATAGACGCCGCCGGCGGTTCCGAGAGCGGCAGCCAACGGATCGTCCTCATCGGGCTCGATCACCGCGATGGCGCGCTGACGCGTCAGGTTGCGGGCATCATTGGACGACAGGATGCGACCGGCAAGCGGAGCCTGAAGCTCGACCACCTGTCCGCTCGCTGCTTCGATCGTGTAAAGCACGCTGTGGCGATCGACCCGCCCGCCCGGTTCGGCATGCACCTTGATGACGCTGGCCGGATAGAGCTCGCTGTCGACGGGCGTGTGAAGATCGACGCGCCTTGAAGAGGAACGCTGCGGCGCGGGAGCGACGATTTGCGGAGCAGACCGCGCTTCTTCCGGCTCCATTACCTCGATCTCGAGCAGGCTCTCGCGTTGGAGAAGCGTCGCGCCGACGGCAAGCGGAGCGGAAACGGCCTTGCCGCTCTCGCCGGCGCGCACATGAAAAGGCCGGCCGTTTGCCGTCTCCAGATCGTAAAGCGGGTCGCCGCTGACAATCGGATCGCCCAGCCTGAAATAGGCCCTTTCCACCCTGGCCGGATAGAACTCGTCTCCGGCCGGGCTCTCGATACTGACACGCGCCATCGTCTTCACCACCCCTGCTGCGATCGAAACTAGTCGAGCGCCCGGCTCTCAGCAAGTGGCGAAGCGGTTCTGTTAAAACCAGGCTTTCCGAATGCTTAAACCTCGATCGGTCTGGCCTCGGATGCGAGCATGATCGGCACGCCGTCACGAATGGGATAGGCAAGCCGCGCCTTCCGCGAGACGAGCTCCTGGCGCTCGGCATCATAATCGAGCCTGCCCTTGGTCACCGGGCAGACGAGAAGCTCCAGCATTTTCGGATCGATCCCGGCATCCTTCTTGGCCATGGCCGGTCGCCTATTGCAGCTTGTCGCCGGGATCGCCGGCAAGCGCGAATTCGATGATCGCCACGAACAGCTCGGCCCGGGTCTTCAGGTCCGGCGCTTCCAGAAGCGCCTGCTTCTCCGCCGGGCCAAAGGGCGCCATCATGGAGAGCGAGTTCACCAGCGTCAGATTGCCCGCCTGTTCGATATGCGCCCACTCCGTCTCCAGCCCCTCCGCCTCGAGATAATCCCTGAAGGCTCCCAGAAGGGCGGCGCGGTCGACGCTTTCCTCCTGCGCCTCCAGATTGAGATCGCCCATGAAGGGGGCGATCTCGAAACTGCGGAAGGGTTTTGCCGTGCGCACCTCCTCGATCAGCCGGACCCGGCAGATTCCGGTCAGGGCCACGAGATAGCGCCCGTCGCCGGTCTCGGCAAACGAGGTGACCCGGCCGACGCAGCCGATATTGGAAAGCGGCGTGGCGTCATTGACGCTCAGCGTCTCGTCGTGGTGGGCGGGCTGGACCATGGCGATCAGCCGGTTGCCCGAGATCGCTTGGTCGACCATCGCCAGATAGCGCGGCTCGAAGATGTTGAGCGGCAATTGCCCCTGCGGCAGCAACAATCCGCCCGTCAGCGGAAACACCGGAACCACTTCCGGCAAGTCTTTCCGCGTCAGATATCGGGCATTGCCAACCTGCATGGAACGTGTCCCTCTAAAGCGCGTCCAGGAAAAGTGGAAACCGGTTCTCCGTCCGGACGCGCGGAAAAACAAAAGCTTAGAGCGTGTTCGCGATTCACGTCAACGCGGACATGCTCTAAGAAAACAGGATCGTCGACAGCCTGCGGCGCGCGGTGATCGTCGCCGGATCCTTCGGACCCCAGGCTTCGAAGAAGGCGATCAGCTGCTTGCGCGCGCCGTCGTCCTCGAATTCGCGATCCTTGCGCATGATCGTCAGAAGGTGTTCGGCCGCCTCGTCACGCTTGCCTTCGGCATTGCGTACCTTGGCAAGCTTCATGCGGGCGGCGTGATCATCGGCATTGAGCGCAAGCGCATGCTCAAGCTCTGCCGGATCGCCGAACTTGCGGGCTTCCTCGATCTGCGCGATGCGGGCGGAAAGCGCCTTGATGGCGTCGTCGTCCTTCAGTTCTTCCGGCACCTGGTCGAGCACCTGCTTGGCGCGATCGATCTGACCGGCGGCCACCATGCAGCGGCCGATGCCGGCAAGCGCCTTCGGATTTTCCGGATCGGCCTGCATGACGGCGGCAAAAAGCTGGCCTGCCTCCTGCAGCTTTTCTTCCGCCAGAAGCTGTTCGGCCTGATCAAGCGCCGAGGCGATTTCGGCCTTGCGGTCCTGTTCGGACGGGCTTTTGTCGGAGAGCTTGTTGATGAATTCGTTCACCTGGCTTTCCGGCACCGCGCCCATGAAACCATCGACCGGCTGGCCGTTGGAAAAGGCAATGACGGCGGGAATGGACTGGATGCCGAGCTGGCCGGCGATTGCCGGATGATCGTCGATGTTCATCTTGACGAGCTTGACCTTGCCGCCGGCAGCCGTCACGGCCTTTTCGATGACCGGACCAAGTTGCTTGCAGGGGCCGCACCAGGGCGCCCAGAAATCCACCAGCACAGGCTGGGTGCGCGATTCCTCGATGACATCCTTGCCGAAATCGGCCGTGGTCGTGTCCTTGATCAGCCCGCCGGGCGGCGTTGCGCCATTGGAGGCGCCATTGGCCGATACGTTCATCTGGCCGCCGAAGGAACCGCCATATGGATTGTCAAAACCGCTCATCACTATCTCCCCGTCTGGCCCGAAGGGCCAATTCCTGTCTTCGTTTGTAGATCGTGTGTCACGCCGTCACTTTCAAGACAAGCGGCTCGTGCCCGGTCGCCCGGATGAAGCGCAGCAGATCATCGCGCCCGATCGAGGTCGTCGCCGTATTGCGCAAGGGATGGCAATTGATGGTCTCGTTTTCCATCAGGTCGGCATCGAGGATGAAGGTGACCTGACGCGCCGTATCGTTGATCGCGCCAAGCGCGGTGACCGACCCCGGCTCGACGCCGAGATAGTCCATCAACGCGTCCGGCTTGCCGAAGGAGACCCTGCCCGATGCGCCGATCAGATTATGCACCTGTTTCAGGTCAACCGTCGCATATTCCTCGACGGTGAGCAGGAAATATCGGCTTTTCTTGTCCTTGACAAACAGGTTCTTGGTGTGGCCGCCCGGAATTTCCGCGCGCAGATCATCGCCTTCGGCAACGGTGAAGACCGCGCGGTGCTCGCGGTTCTCGTAAGTGATCCCGAGTTCATCGAGGAAGGCGAAGAGATCATCGGCAGTCTTGGTCTCGGTCATGGCGGCTGGCACTTCGAATGGGCGTGAAAACGTGTCGCGCCTTTTCACCACCATTCGCCGCCGAATGCAACAATGGCCCCGCAAACGCGGTGCCATCGCAATAATGTCAGGCGAGGCAGATCAAACGCCGCAAAGGCTGACCGTCATGCCCATCTTCGCCGCCAGAGCCGCCTTGGCCATCATCGCCGTGTCGGCCTCCTCGGCGGAAAGCGCGTAAGCCACCTGGATGTGGTTGGCCTTGTGGCGGGCCATCATCTGGTCGCGCGAAACGCCGGTCAGCACCGCATTCATGATCGGCCAGGGATAATCCGTGGCGCGGCTGCGGCGCTCGCACTCTTCCGGCGGCAGCTTGACCGCCTGGCCTCGCCCGATATCCATGTGAAGCGCGCCGTCCTTGACGAAAATGCGGCTCCAGACGATCTCGCCGGGTTTGGCATAGCCCTTCAACGTGCCGCCGCCGAAGGGGAAGAACATGGACGGCTGACGATAGCTTTCGGAACCGGCCCAGCCGCCCTCGTGATGAGCAGGCGGCGCGGCGCCGGAGATCTCGAATACCCAGACGAAATCGTCACGCGAGCCGGACTTGTCGGCGTCGCCCCAGCGCAGATCGTGCAGCGTCGTTTCCACCGGCTGACCGAGCGCGCGGTGCAGGCGGTTGGTCAGCACCGCATCAAGCCCGGCGCATTCATCGACCTCGTTGAAATGCACGATCGCACGGCCATCGCGGATGATCGATCCGTCAGCGCGCGCAACCGGCGGGCGCTCGTCATTGTTGAGCATGCCCTCGACCAGATCGGAGGCCGGCAGCAGGTCCTTCAGCCCCTGCTGGTACTGGATGCCGATCGCCTCGCAGCCGAAGAAATCGGCAAGCCGGACCGCGGCGATATACATGCGGCACTGGTCGATGACCTGATCCTCGGTCAGTTCCTCCTTCGGGTCCGCGCCGAAATGGAAGGTCATGCCCTTGTCGAGCATCCATTGATAGGCCGCGCGCGCTTCCTCTTCGGGAACCTGTTTGGTCGCGTGATAGAGCGCTGACTGCGACAGCCGCTCCTTGAACACGCCGAGCGGCATCAGCATCTCGTCGGGGATGATGGCATTGTACATGCCCATGCAGCCCTCGTCGAAGACGCCCATGATCACCTTGTTGCCGGCCATATCGGCGGCGATGTCATCGGCAAGGCCTGCAAGCTCGGCGGGCACCTTCGCCGCATCGAACGCGCGAACATGGCTTTCGTCGTGGGCAATCGCGCCGCTCTCGAGCCAGCTTTTGAGGCCGTTGCGGAAGAAATCGTCCTCGAAAGTCTCGCTCCAGAGCGAGGAATAGGCGATGCCGGCCTTGGTCAGCGAACCGTTGAGGTTCAGGAGGCCGACGAGGCCCGGCCACTGTCCCGACCAGTTGGCGACCGTCAGGATCGGCCCCTTGTGCGAGGAAAGCCCCGGCAGGACGTGATGCGAATACTGCCAGACGGCCTCCGCCACGATGACCGGAGCATTCGGGTCGATCGTCCTGAAAACATCCATGCCCTCGCGCTGGGTGGCGATGAAGCCGTGACCCTCGGGCTTCACCGGATGGGCGCGCTTCAGCGTGTGCCCCATCTCGGCGACGACGGCGGCAAGCTTGTCCTCCATCGCCTTTTGCGTTGGCCAGCATTTGGTATTGGCGCTCTCGCGCAGGTCGCCGCTGGCCACCAGCATGATCTCGGTCATGTTCTTGTCCTCCCGATTGTTCCTGAAAACGTAGTCTTGCCGCACCTTGGCTGATTGGGCTCGACAGCAAATGTCGAAATTGCAGAAAAACCGCATTTTTCGCTTGCAGTTTCGTGTCAGCAACCTTGTTATCGCCGAAAAAGCCACTTGTCCAGACAGAAAGGGACGGTCTGGCGCTGCGCTTCCGGCAGCCTCTGGCGGCCGCTGGAATCTCTTCTCGGCCACGATGCGCGAGCGGAGGCGCGCCAGCGAAACGCGTCTCCGCTCGCTGCATATCCGGCAGGCCGGCTCAGGCCCTTCCCCGCCGGTGGCGGAACCCCTACTACTAAGCCACTGAAATGAATGCGTTATTTTCCAAATGCAAAAAAAACCAGAAATCCGTCATTTGCCTGTTGCATTTGAAATCGGGTTAGGCCATATACGCCCTCGTCGCCGACATGGTGACACCGCCGGTCACAGCCTTACCCCCGACCGGTGTTATGAGCGGGTGTAGCTCAGGGGTAGAGCACAACCTTGCCAAGGTTGGGGTCGAGGGTTCGAATCCCTTCGCCCGCTCCAGTTTCTCAGCATGTTATTTTCTCTTTTGTCTGCAAACATCAAGCCGGACCGGCAGAAGTCAGGCGAGATTCCGATGGCTGAGCTATGCTGGCATGCAAGTCTGCCTTTCGCCAGCCGCATGGCTGGGCCTGAACGGAGGCGGCCGCCGCTTTTCGAAAAGCTTGACAAAATCCAAAAAGAACAATAAATCCAGCACTATACAAATAAATTACTGCGAGGCCCCGGGAGAAAGACTGTGCGCTCCAGTTAACGTCAAGTTCCGCCTGTCTCGTTTGCGGCGAAAACAGACCAAAAAAGCGGCATCAGCTAATGACTTTTTTGCGGAGACGAGTTAGAACAGGATACATTCAATTCATCTTAACAATATAAGCGATTGCAAACACAGAGGGTGCTTCAGTGAGCGCGGCGGATTTTCAGGCCTCCCCCACGGCCCATATTCAGGAACTGACCTCATTGCCCCGTCGGGCATTTGGCCACGAGCTTGTTTTTTCTGACAATTCCAGAAAACGAAAACTGCAACTGGCGCTGAAGCGCCTGTTCGATATCGCCATTTCCTTTGGTGCGCTGGTTGCGCTTGCACCGCTTTTTCTGGTCGTGGCGATCCTCATCAAACTTGACAGCCCCGGCCCGGTCTTTTTCAGCCAGGTGCGCTGGGGCCGTTACGGAAAGAAGATCAACATCTTCAAGTTCCGCTCCATGCGCAACGATCTCGGCGACAAGACAGGCGTGAAGCAGACGGTCGAAAACGATCCGCGCATCACCAAGATCGGCGCTTTCCTGCGAAGGTCGAATATCGACGAGCTGCCCCAGCTCTTCAACGTCCTGCGCGGCGACATGTCGTTGATTGGCCCGCGCTGCCACGCCGTCGGCATGCTGGCGAGCGGCATGCTGTTCGAGGAACTCGTGCCGGAATACCACCAGCGCCACGTCATGCGCCCTGGACTGAGCGGCCTTGCCCAGATCCGCGGATGGCGCGGCCCGACGACCCGGCGCGGCGAGGCGCGCGCCCGCATCATGTGCGACCTTTATTACGTGTCGAACTACAGCTTCATGCTCGACATGCAGATTCTCCTGGCGACGATCCGCTCGGAAGTCGGTCGCGGCACCGGTTTTTGAGCCGCGTCGGGCCCGGGCGAAAATCCGACCCGACCCGTTGACCCTGTCACTTGCGAAAACGAGCCGCCAGCGTCTCGCGCCGGCGGTTTTCGGCTGTCGAGAGGGCGGGCGGAACGTTTTGCCCTACCAGCTTTTCAGCGCCCTCAGTTCCGGCGTCTTCTTGAACATGTGCTCGTCCATACGGGCAAGCAGGGTGTCGAGCGTGGAGACCCCCTCGCCCACTGCCGGCCCCTTGTTCAGCATCACGCATTCGGCGCGCGCGCCCATGGCCGCATCGGTCATCTCGCCGCGCGATGGCACGCCGGTCCTGACCAGATTTTCGAGCACCTGCGTCGCCCAGATCACCGGAATGCCTGCCGCCTCGCAGATCCACAGAATCTCCTCCTGCATTTCTGCCAGCCGCTCGAAACCGATCTCGGCGGCAAGATCGCCGCGCGCGATCATGACGGCGAACTCCCTTTTTCCGGCGGCGCGCGCGATCAGCGCCGGCAGGTTCTTCACCGCTTCCGGCCGCTCGATCTTGGCAACGACGCCGAGACCAGGGTTGCCGTTGCCGCCGGCGCCGAGTTCCCGATCGAGCAGGTCGAGGTCTTCCGGGCGCGAGACGAAGGAATAGCCGACCATATCGGCGCATTCGACCACGGTCGAAATATCGCCCTCGTCCTTGGCCGTCAGCGGCGAAAGGCCAAGCGCTGTATCGGGCAGGTTCAGCCCCTTTTCCGGCTTCAGCCGCGCGCCGTTGGCCTTGGCGCGTTCGACCCTGATCACCGCCATGCCGTCGCCAACCTCCGTCACCACGGTCTGCAGCTTGCCGTCATCATAGAGCACGCGGTCGCCGACCTTCAGCCGCGTCACCATTTCCGGCAGCGATACGCTGACGGCGAAGCGGACATCATCGAAAAGCGATGGTTCGCCCGAGGCCACCAGGCGGATGCGGTCGCCGACATTGGCCTTCAGCTTGCGTTCCGCGAGCAGGACCTGTTGGGTGCGGATCTTGGGGCCGGCGATATCCATCAGAACGGTGATGCGCCGCCCGGCCGCATCGCCCGCCGCCCGCGCATGCTTCGCCATGGCCCGCCAGGCCTCCGGTCCGTCATGGGCGCAGTTGATGCGGACGATATCCATGCCGCGGCGCACGAGATCGGCGACGAAGGCCGGGTCTTCCGCCGCCTCGCTCGCCAGCGTCACCATGATGCGGCTGCGCCGGTGCGCCGGCGGCGGACCGAACATCAGGTCGGTGGCCTGTTCCAGTCGCGCTTCGCCGGCGAAGAACGCCTCCGACGATGGCAGCGGCACGGGGCTCTGCCGTCCGGACCGCGCCGCAAGGGCGACAAGCACGGCATCGAGCGTCGGCAGGACCCGGCTTTCCAGCCGGCCGAGCGAGGAAAGCCCGTGGCGCATCAGCGCGCGCTGCAGCGGGCGCACGTCGTGGTGGCGCAATGCCAGGTAATGCGCCAGATTGACGATGCCCGGCAGCGACGCGGCCTCCGGACCGAAACCCTGCAGGATCGGGCGTGCCTCGTTTGCCACCAGGTCGCGCAGGCTTTCCACGCGCTCGGTCAGGCCCCAGACATCGTCCATGTCGGCAAAATGCTCGAAGGCAACCATGACCTTCTCCTCCCTTTCTCTCACCGTCACCAGATAGACCGATTTTCACGACCATTCCATGACAGGGATCATAAAGGGGCCGGCTTGCGCGAAGCGGACGGGCGGGTCTATGGAAGGGCGACCGGTTTTCCGGCTTTTGAATGCAAGGCAGGAGTTTCACATCATGCATGGCGAATACAAGGTTCCCGGCGGCAAGCTGGTGGTCGCCGACGTCGAATTGCGCGACGACAGGCTTTCCAGCGTCCAGATCGCCGGCGACTTCTTCCTCGAGCCGCCGGAGGCGCTTTCCGACCTCTGCGCCGCCCTTGAGGGCCTGCAGGCGACGAGTTCGGCCGAGGCCATGGTGGCGGCGCTGAAGGCAAAGCTCAGGCCCGATGCCGCCCTGATCGGCTTCAGCCTGGAATCGGTGGCGATCGCCGTGCGCCGGGCGCTGGGCGTTGCCAAGACCTGGCGCGATTTCGAATGGGAGATCATCGATACCGGCGCGGAGACCCCGGCCATGCATCTCGCCATAGACGATGTCCTGGCGCGCGCCGTTGCCGAAGGCCGTCGCGCGCCGACGCTGCGCTTCTGGGAATGGGAGCGCCCCGCCATCATCATCGGCGCGTTCCAGTCCCTGAGGAACGAGGTGGACCTGGAAGCAACCGAAAGGCTCGGCGTTCAGACCGTGCGCCGGGTGACCGGCGGCGGCGCGATGTTCGTCGAGCCGGGCACGGCGATTACCTATTCGCTCTACGCGCCGGGCGAACTGGTCGACGGCATGAGCTTTGCCGACAGCTATGCCTTTCTCGACAACTGGGTGCTGAAGGCGCTCAATGATCTGGGCGTCGATGCCTTCTACAAGCCGCTCAACGACATTGCGAGCTCGAAGGGCAAGATCGGCGGCGCAGCGCAGAAGCGCTATGGCGGCGGCACCGTGCTGCACCACGTGACCATGGCCTATGACATGGATGCCGACAAGATGATGCAGGTGCTCCGGATCGGCCGGGAAAAGCTCTCCGACAAGGGCACCAAGAGCGCGGCCAAGCGGGTCGATCCCGTCCGCAGCCAGACCGGGCTCGACCGCCGGGCGGTGATCGACCGGATGAAGGCGACCTTCATGGAACTGAACGGCGGGCGCGACGGCAAGGTGACGCCGGACGAATACAGGGCTGCCGGGGCGCTGGCGGACGAGAAATTCGCAACGCCGGAATGGCTGGCTTCGATCCCGTAAAGGCTTGCGACGATGGGCGGTTTCTTCCTCGGATGCGATATCGGCGGCACGGGCGCCCGCTTCGTCGTGGTCGATGCTGAGGGAAGCCCCGTCAGGCGCGGCACCGCTGCGGGCGCGAGCGCGCTCCTTGCCGCGCCGGGCGACCGGGCCCGCCTCGAGGCAAGTTTCACCCGCATCGGCGTAAGCCTGCCGCATCCTCTCAATGCCGCAATGATCGGGCTTTCCGGCTACGGACCGGAGGCCTTTGACGACATCGCCGGGCTCTTCACGCGAACAACCGGCATCGTGGCCGACAGCCTTACCTTGGTCGATGATATCGAACTCGCCTACCGCGTTCTCTTTGCGCCCGGCGAAGGCCATCTGGTTTCGGCCGGCACCGGTGTGATCGGCAGCCATTTCAGGGCTGACGGATCGCGGCTTCGCATCGGCGGGCGCGGGCTGATGATCGATGATGCGGGCTCGGGCGGCTGGATTGCACTGGCTGCCATCCGCGCGCTCTACCGAAGGCTGGACGAAGTCGGCGCCTATGGCGATATGGCGGTACTTGCCGCACAGGTCTTCGAGATGATCGGTAGCGCTGCCTGGGCGGACGTCAAGCGCCTTGTCTATGGCGGCGACAGGGGACGGATCGGCGCGCTTTCGCTGGCCGTCGCCAAGGCCGCTGATGCCGGCGACCCGTATGCGCAAGACCTTCTGCGAGAGGCAGGCCGCGAGATCGCACGGCTTGGCAATATCCTGATTGCCCGCGCCGGAAACCTACCCGTCGCCTTTGTCGGCGGCGTTCTGCGTCTCTCGCCGGTGACCGGAGAGACGATTGCGACAAATCTCGACGGCCGCGCACTGTTTCCCGAAGCCGATGTCGCAGAAGGCGCGGCGGAACTGGCGCGCCGGGCTTTTCAGCGCCAGTCGGAATAGCGGTGGCGCACGCCCTGGTAATCCTCGACCTGATAATCGCCCGCATCCAGCTCTTCCAGATAGACCGGCCCGACCGGCACCTTGCCGTGGCCGCCCGGGATATCGAGAACATAGGTCGGCAGGCAAAGGCCTGAGACACGCCCACGCAAGGCGCGCATGATGGCCTGTCCGCGCGTGATCGGCACGGCGAAATGGCTGACGCCCTTCGCATGGTCGAGATGGTGGAGGTAATAGGGCTTGACTCGGTTCGTCAGAAGCGCTCGAAACAGTGCGGCAAGCGTCTCGGCATCATCGTTGACGTCCTTGAGCAGCACGGTTTGCGAGAACAGCGGAATGCCGTTGTCGGCGAGCCGGGCCAGCCCCGCCTTCACGGCATCCGTCAGCTCGCGCGCATGGTTGACGTGGATGACGATGTTGACCGTCTTTCCCGACCGTTTCAGCGCCGCGATCAGCCCTTCGCTCACGCGTTCGGGGGAGACCAGCGGGGCGCGGGTGTGAAAACGGATCACGCCCACATGGGCGATATCACCCAGTGCTTGCATCAGTGATCCGAGCCGCCGGTCGGAGAGCACCAGGGGATCGCCGCCTGAAAGAATGACCTCGAAGATTTCCTCATGCGTACGGATATAATCAAGCGCGGTCTCCAGCTCCGCGCCATCAAGCGCGGCCTCCGGCTTGCCGACGCTTTCGCGGCGAAAGCAGAAGCGGCAATAGACCTGACAGCTATGGGTCGGCTTCAGCAGCAGGCGATCCGGATAGCGATGGGTAATGCCCTTTTCGCGCTCGAACACCTGATCGCCGATCGGATCCTCGCTTTCATCCTCATGATGATCGCGTTCGCGCGCATCCGGCACATACTGGGCGCGCAACGGATCGTCTGCGGCAGCACCGTCAAGCGCCTCCAGCACATGGGCGGGAATGCGGATGCGGAAGTTTTCCGCCACAGCCTCGAGCGCCGCACTGTCATCCGGATGGGCCAGGCCGTGGCGCACAAGGCCAGCCGCACTCACCACCGCTTTTGCACCGCTCTTCGCCATCTCAGCCGCACCGCCCGTCGCTCTGCAAGGTCCTGCCTTTTCCGACCCGCCTTCTACGCCATCCGACCGTCAAAACAAAGGGTGCGTTCGTGTCGCCAATAAATTCATATATCACTACATAATTGCGCTTGGCAGAATTAAATGGATGATCTAGTTTGCGGGGACGATTGGGAGGACATCCATGAAAACCAATGAAGGCGTCATCAAAACGTTCATCGAGGCCGGCATCACGCGCGGCTTCACCCTGCCGGGCCTCGGCATCACCTGGTCGCTGCCGGCCTTTTTCGACCGCAAGGACGAATTCGAACTGGTGCTGGCGCGCTCGGAGCAATCGGCCTCGGTCATGGCCCAGGTCGCCGGCAAGCTCACCGGCCGCCCCGGCCTGCTGATGGCACAGGGACCGTTTGCCTCTTCGACCGGCGCCTTCGGCATTCTGGAGGCCTATTTCTCGTCCTCGCCCATGGTCGTGCTCACCGATACGTCCTGCTATGACGGCTTTGCCCAGCACGGCGTCTACCAGACCATGACCGGAGACTATGGCGCGGGCGACGCCTTTGCCGTGATGAAGACGATGACCAAATACGCCACCTATGCGACGACCCCGCAGGAGGCGATCTACGGCACCCAGCTTGCCGTCAAGCACGCTTCCACCCCGCGCCAGGGGCCTGCCGCCGTGGTCATGCGCACCAATATCATCAAGGAAGACGTGCCCGACCATCCGCGCGCGAAACTCTATCCGACCGAAGGTTATCTGCGTTCGACCCCGATGAAGCCGGACGGCGATGCGCTTGCCGCCATCGCGGAAGCGCTGAAAACTGCCGAGCGACCTGTGATCATCGCCGGCAACGGCATCTATATGAGCCGCTCGGGCGAGACGCTGTCGCGCCTTGCCAATCGCGAGGGCATTGCGGTTGCCTCCAGCTATCACGGCAAGGGCACGATCGACGAGACCACGCCCGTCGCCGTCGGCATGATGGGCAACTGGGCGGCAAAATCCGCCAACCGCATGGTCCAGGCCGCCGACCTGATCCTCGTGCTCGGTTGCAGCCTCGGGCCCGAATACACCCGCTTCCGCGACGAAAAGATGATGAGGCCGGGCGAGCAGAAAATCATCCAGGTCGATATCGATCCGCTGCAGGCGGGCTGGGTCCTGCCGGTGGACATGGCAGTGACCGCCGATGTCGCCGACGTCGTCTCCTTCCTTCTCGACCGCCCCGGCGTCGACCAGGCGACGGCCGAGCGGCGCAAGGATTTCATCTCCGCGCTGAAGACCGAAAACCGCTATGGCGCGTTGCCGCATTACAAGACCCGACCCGGCACGGTGCATTACGCCGATATCATGCGCGGCCTCGACGGCTTCCTGACGCCAGACGACCTCCTCACGCTCGATGCCGGCACCAACCGTATCTGGGCAACGTCATCGCTGCCGCTGCGTTCCCCGCACCAGCTCGTCGCCCCCGGCGGGATCGGCGGCATGGGCTGGTCGACGCCGGCGGCAACCGGGGCCAAGGTCACCTGCCCGGAAAAGCGCGTGACCGGCGTCATTGGCGACGGCGGTTTCGTCATGACCATGGACGCGATCGCGACGGCTGCCGAACAGAACCTCGACGTCGTCTATGTCGTCGCCAACAATGCCGGCCTCGGCATGGTCCGCGACAATCTCGGCAACAAGGCCATCGGGGTAAACTTCGGCGATCATGACTTTGCCAAGGTGGCCGAGGGTCTCGGCGGCTCCGGCATGACGGTGACGGACGCCGACCAGATCGGCGATGCACTGCGGGAAGCGCATGCGCGCGGCGGCCCGGTGGTGCTCGACGTCAAGGTCGATCCGGCGGCCAGCCATCGCGACTGCTCCGACTATGACGACCTGCCGGACAATGTTTCGCTGAAATAGAAAAGCCAGCGCATGCAGCCCTGAAACCCAATGACAGACAGGCATGTGATGGGCTAAACAGGCACAATGAGCGAGGAAAACGACAATAGCGGCCAGCCGGTCAAGCGGCGCGGCCGCCCCCGGCAGGATATCGGGGCCGCCGCCATCAACGAGGAACGTCCCTTCGTCAGCTCGCTGGCGCGGGGACTGTCCATCCTGCGCGCCTTCCGGGCCGAGGACAAGGTTCTCGGCACCCAGGCGCTTGCCGAGCGCACCGGCCTGCACAAGACCACCGTGTCGCGCCTGCTCGGCACGCTGACCAAGCTCGGCTATCTGCGCTACATGCCCGAATACGGCAAATATGCCGTCTCCAACGAGGTGTTGACGCTCGGCTATGCCGCGATCGGCCGGTTCGGCTTCGGCGAGCTGGTGCGCTCGCACATGGATCAGCTTGCGGCCAATGGCGATTGCGTCGTCGCGCTTTCCGTGCGCGACGGGGCGGAGATGATGTTCGTCGAACTGGTGCGCCGGCCGACTGCGGTGGCGCTCAACCTCAATGTCGGCTCCCGCATTCCGCTTGCCGAAAGCGCGCCGGGCCGGGCCTATCTCTTCGCGCTTTCCGGGGAGGATCGTGAAGCGGCCTTCACGCTGCTGAAGGGCGTTCACGGCAAGGCCTGGGAGGCGCAGAAAAAGCCGGCGCTTGAGGCCGCGCTCGAGCGCATGGCCCAGACCGGCTATTCGGAATCCTTCGGCGAATGGGTGCCCGACCACAATGCCATCGGCGTGGTGCTGCATGCCCCGATGACCGGAGACATCTACACGCTGAGCGTCGGCGGCAATGCCCGCAACCTGCCGGAGGAAAAGCTGAAAGCCACGCATCTGCCGATGCTGATGCGCGCCGCCCAGGAGATATCCGCCCTGTCCGGCGTCAATTTCTGAGGCCCGGCCTCAGTCGTCCCAGCCGATCTCGGTGAGTTCCGGGCAATTCGCAAATCCTTCGCCAGACCCGGCAGGAAACCTGACAATTGCGCACACCGGCAGGAGGTGCGTGGGGTTTTCGCCGAAGTTTCAGCATCGGCATCCTGACAGCTGTCAAATGGGCTTGAAGTTGCTTCGCCTTTGCCGAAAAGCAGTCGTAACAAAACGAAAAATCTTCGAAAATTTCACTTGAAACGGCCGCATTGCGGGTCTTTCCTGAGGCTGTGACCGGCAGCGCCTGTCGGCGCGTCCGATCATCATGTGCGCGGATCAACCGCGGCAAAGATTGGAGGCTCACAATGATCTCGACAACCATTTTTCCCGGACGTTATGTCCAGGGCGCCGATGCCATCGGCCAGCTTGACGCGGAAATCGCCCGTCTGGGCACCAAAGCGCTCGCCATCATCGACAAGGGCGTGATGGCGCTGGTGCGCGATGCCGTCAGCGACGGCGGACAGGCAACGGTCGCCGTGGAGGCATTCAACGGCGAATGCTCGGACGAGGAAATCGCCCGTATCGGCCAGCGCGTCGCCGCCGAAAATGCCAATGTCATCGCCGGCATCGGCGGCGGCAAGGCGCTTGATACGGCCAAGGCGGTGGCCCACGCGGCGGGACTTCCCGTCGTCATCGTGCCGACGCTCGCGTCCACCGATGCGCCCTGCTCGGCGCTTTCGGTGATCTACACCGCGGAAGGCGCCTTCAAGCGCTATCTGGTTCTCCCGAAAAACCCCGATGTCGTTCTGGTCGACACCAAGTTGATCGTCGGCGCGCCGGTGCGGCTGTTCGTCGCCGGCATGGGCGACGCGCTGTCCACCTGGTTCGAGGCCGAGGACTGCCGCCATACGCAAAGCCCCAACATGACCGGCCGCGTCGGCTCGATGACCGCCTACGGTCTTGCCCGCATGTGTTTCGACACGCTGCTGGCCGATGGCGCGGCGGCAAAGGCGGCGGCCTCGCAGAAGATCGTGACGCCCGAATTCGAGCGGGTGGTGGAAGCCAATACGCTGCTCTCCGGGCTCGGCTTTGAAAGCGGCGGCCTTTCCGGCGCGCACGCGATCCATAACGGCCTCACGGCGCTTCCAGGCACGCATGCCTACTGGCACGGCGAGAAGGTCGCGATCGGCACGCAGGCGCTCGTGATGCTGACGAAACGCCCGCGCGAGATCGTCGAGGCCGTCTACGGCTTCTCGGAGGCGATCGGCCTGCCGATGACGCTTGCGGATATCGGCATCGGCGAAGCCAGTGACGCCGATCTTCTCAAGGTGGCAAAACTGGCCTGCGACCCGGCCGACACCATGGGCAACGTGCCCGGCACCGTTAGGCCCGAAGACGTCGTTGCCGCCATCAAAGCCGCGGACGCCGAAGGGCGAAGCCGCAAGGCAAAGCGGCTTGCCGCGTGAAAAGCGGTTGCGGAGATCTCGAGGGCCTGGCCGCGCGCCCGGCCCTCAATGCCTGATCCGGTTGCCGTGCGAAAACACCGAGAACCCGTCGCCGCGGGCGCTGGCGACAAGCGTTATGCCGGCCCTTTCAGCCGTCTCGACCGCAAGCGCGGTCGGCTGAGAAACGGCGATCAGCACCGGCGCGCGGGCGAAGGCCGCCTTCTGCACCATTTCCACGGACAGCCGGCTGGTGACGACGAGAGCGCCGCTGCCGGCCGTCTCCCCCTTGCGCATGAGCGCCCCGATAAGCTTGTCGAGCGCGTTGTGGCGGCCGACGTCTTCGCGCACTGCCGGCATGCCCGCGTCCGGCCGGAAGATGCCGGCCCCATGCACGGCGCGCGTCTTCTCAAAAACCGGTTGACGACCGGAAAGCGCCGTTACCGCCCGGTCGACGTCGCTGAAGGTCATCGTAAAGTCATCGCCTTCGAGCGCTGGCACAGGCCGCATCGCGGCATCGATGCTTTCCAACCCGCACAGCCCACAGCCGACCGGCCCTGCCATCGAGCGGCGGCGTGCGGCAAGCGCGGCAGAGCGGTCTTCCACGAGTGATATCTGCAGGTCGATTCCGGTCTCGAAGTGAACAGCCTCTACGCCGAGGATCTCGTCCGGATGACGGACAATGCCTTCCGTCAGACTGAAACCATAGGCGAGATCGGCAAGGTCGGCAGGGGTGGCCATCAATACGGCGTGGGACGAGCCGCCATAGCTGAGGGCCACAGCCGTTTCGGCGGCAAGCGCCTCCGGAGTGCGCGCCTGGCTGCGGCTTCCGACGCAAAAAAGCGGCGCTCGTGCAAGCGCGGCAGGCGGCATCCCGTCAGCCATTGTCCATCACCGCTGCGACACGGCGCGTCCTGCTTTCGTCCCGAAACATCGTTGCAATCAGCGCAAGGGAAGACGAAAGTTCGATTTCGGAGGACGCAGCGAGCGCCACGCGGATTGCCGGGGCGGAAGGCTCGCGCCCGGCGCGGAACGTGGCTCCGGCGGCAACGGCGACGCCGCGCTGGCGCGCGCGATCGACGAAGGCGGCCTCGTTCGTGCCTTCGGGCAGCGGGATCCACACATGAAGCGCGCCCGGCGTCATGGCGCAGTCAATGCCCGCCAGTTCCTTCTCGGCGATCGCCCGGCGGCGCTTCAGCGCCATACGTTGCCAGTTGACCAGTTCCATCGCCGTGCCGTCGACGATCCAGCGGCTGGCGATCTCGGCCATCACCGGGGTCGCGATCCAGTTGGCCGCGAGATAGCGGTTGGAAACGGCGGCCGCATACCGGTCCGGGGCGACTAGGAAACCACATCTGAGGCCGGGAATCGTGTTCTTCGACAGGTCGGTCATGTAGAGCGTGCGCTCCGGCGCGAAGGCGGCGACCGGCGGCGGCCGGTTTTCCACCAGCGGGCCGAGCACGTCGTTTTCGATGACGGCGAGGTCGAACCTGCGCGCGATTGCCGAGATCGCCCGGCGGCGCGGCGCGCTCATCAGCGTGCCCCGCGGGCCGGCTGCCGAGGGTTGCAGGAAGATCGCCTTCAGGCGTTTTCGCGCCGCCAGCGCCTCGAGCGCGGCGGGCACTATTCCATCGGAATCGACATCGACCGGCTGCAGATCGATGCCGAGATAGCCGGCAAGCGGTCTCGCCATCGGATGGGTCAGATCTTCTGCCGCCATGGCCGAGCCCGGCGGCGCGACGCTCATGAAGGCCGCCGTCATCGCATCGCTCGAACCGTTGGTGACGGTAATTCCGTGCGGCGGAGCCTTCAGGCCGCAGGCCGCGAGCCAGTTGACGCCCGCCATGCGGTAACGCCGGAAAAGCGCGTTCGGTATCATTGAAAAGGCAAGGTCCGGCGGCATGGTGGCGCCGAGTTCGGCAAAGGCATTGCGGAAACGGGCAAGACTGCGGCTCTCGCACACCGGTTTCAGGATGGAGAGATCAACGACGCCGGATGTCCCTTCGGTCAGATGCGGCCGCTCGGGCGCATTCGACGCCGCCTTGATATAGGAGCCGCGCCCGACCTCGCCGGTGACGAGCCCCCGTCGGGAAAGCTCCTCATAGGCGCGGGAGACGGTCTGGACGGAAATCTTCAGGTCAGCCGCCATCTGCCGCTGCGGCGGCAGCCGCATTCCGTCGATCAGCAGGCCGTCGCGGATGGCGCCGGCGATCTGTTCGGCAATGGAGAGATAGGCCGGTCGCTTGATCAGCCTCGGATTGGGACGCCATTTGGTCATGCCCCATCGTGCGGCAAATCATATCAATTGACAATGGGTCAACCGGGACGGTGGAGACGCGATGGCGTCACAAGTCATTGAAACAGGAGTGTCTTTACCACCGTCCGGGTGAGGCCGGCGGCCAAAATCAGTGCAATTGGTTAAGGCAATGTGAAAGCCGGTCAGGTGCCGAGGCTCTCGATCTTGGTACAGAGCCAGTCCGACAGCTTCAGCGAGGCAGCGGCAGCCGCCACCATCTGCGGCAAGGTCAGCCACTCCAGCGTCCACGCCGCGCCCGAGCGCTCCTGCTCATGCACCAGCGCCATGTGCATGGCCGAAAGCTGCGCGGCGTTGAAGCGCGACAGCGACACCAGCACCTCGGCCGTCACCGGATTGCGCTTGCCTTCGATATCGGAGGATTCCCCGCCGCCGGAAAGCTCGATTTCCTCGCCCATCTCGGCAAGCAGCGCAATGTCGAGGCCGAATTTGCCGAGGCTTCCGGTGATCTGCGACATGGCGGAGGCGAATTCGGCGATCACATTGCGCTGGTTCTGCCACTGCGGCGCGTCGATCAGTCCGAGAAGGTCGGCCAGCATGGCCCGCACCTCCACAGCCTGCTCCGGCAGCCTGTGCAGCGTGCCAACCGCGCCGCCGAATTGTACGGCGAAGAGCTGCCCGTCGAGCCTCAGGAGAAACTGCCTCAAATACAGCACCGGCTCGCGCCAGGATCGCAGCCGGTCGGAAACGGAGATCGGCATGGCCGGCTGCATGCGGGTGCGCCCCATCAGCGTGCGTTCGCCAAAGCGTGAATCGAGCGTTTCCATGCGCTGGAACAGGTGATCGAGCCGGTCGATCAGGAGCGTCGACACTGCCGACAGCCGCATCATCAGCGAGGTATCGATGACATCCTGGCTGGTCGCGCCGAAATGCACATGGTCCGCCGCATCCGGTCCCACGGCCGCGCGGAGCTGGCGCACAAGATCGGGCACGACAATGCCGTCGCGGCCGGTCGCAATCTTCAGCGCCTCGATATCCGGTGAAAAGGAGGCACAGACCTCGCCAATGCGCGCCGCTGCCGCTTCCGGAATGACGCCGGCACGGGCCTCGGCCTCGGCGAGCGCCGCCTCGAAGGCCAGCATGGCCTTGATTTCCGCGTCGAGTGAAAAGAAGGCGGCAACCTCGTCGTCGCCCACCAGGCCCGAAAGCACGGGATGATCAAATGCAGAATAACTCATGGATTGCGATCGCTTGCTACTGGAAACAGCAGGAGGGCGGAACCATCCCGACCGACACGGGTGCCGTAACGACCGGCACCGGCCTCACATTGCGACAATGAGGCGGCGAGCGCAAGACCAGAGCCCCGTTTTCGCCCGCGCAGACAAAGAAGGCGGCCAGTGGCCGCCTTCCGATACGATGCTGTCGCGCGGGTTACTTCCAGTCGCGAATATCGACGAAGCGACCTTCGATGGCGGCGGCGGCGGCCATTGCGGGCGAGACCAGATGGGTGCGGCCCTTGTAGCCCTGGCGGCCTTCGAAATTGCGGTTCGATGTCGAGGCGCAGCGTTCTTCCGGCTTCAGCCGGTCGTCATTCATGGCAAGGCACATGGAGCAGCCCGGCTCGCGCCATTCGAAACCGGCCTCGAGGAAGATCTTGTCGAGGCCCTCGGCTTCCGCCTGTTCTTTCACCAGGCCCGAGCCCGGCACGACCATGGCGTTGACGCGATCAGAAACCTTGCGGCCCTTGGCGACGGCAGCAGCGGCGCGGAGATCCTCGATGCGGCCATTGGTGCAGGAACCGATGAAGACGCGGTCGAGTTCGATATCGGTGATCTTCGTCCCGGGCGCCAGGCCCATATATTTCAGCGCCCGCCATTTGGAGGCGCGCTTGGTCTCGTCGGCGATATCGTCCGGGTTCGGCACTTCGCCGGTCACCGCGATCACGTCTTCCGGCGAGGAACCCCAGGAGACGATCGGCGGCAGGTTGGCGGCATCGAGCGTGACGACGCGGTCATATTCCGCACCCTCGTCCGTCGTCAGCGATTTCCAGTATTCGACGGCCCGGTCCCAGGCCTCGCCCTTCGGCGCGCGCGGGCGTTCCTTGATATAGGCGAAGGTCTTTTCGTCCGGCGCGATCAGGCCGGCGCGGGCGCCGCCCTCGATGGTCATGTTGCAGACGGTCATGCGGCCTTCCATGGAAAGATCGCGGATAGCCTCGCCGGCAAATTCGATGACGTGGCCGGTGCCGCCGGCCGTGCCGATCTCGCCGATGATCGCCAGGATGATGTCCTTGGCGGTGACGCCTTCCGGCGCCTTGCCGTCGACGCGCACCAGCATGTTCTTGGCCTTCGACTGGATCAGCGTCTGGGTGGCGAGCACATGCTCCACCTCTGACGTGCCGATGCCATGCGCCAGCGCGCCAAATGCGCCGTGCGTCGAGGTGTGGCTGTCGCCGCATACGATCGTCATGCCCGGCAGGGTGAAACCCTGTTCCGGCCCGACGATGTGGACGATTCCCTGGCGCTTGTCCTTCTCGGAGTAATATTCAACGCCGAAATCAGCGGCATTCTGGGCAAGGGCCGCCACCTGGATGCGGCTTTCCTCGTTCTTGATGCCGTTGACGCGGTCCGGCGTGGTCGGAACGTTGTGGTCGACGACGGCCAGCGTCTTCAGCGGCGCATGAACCGTGCGGCCGGCGAGCCTCAACCCCTCAAAGGCCTGCGGGCTGGTCACTTCATGGACCAGATGACGGTCGATATAGATGAGACAGGTGCCGTCATCCTGGCTGTCCACCAGATGATCGTCCCAGATCTTGTCATAGATTGTGCGAGCCTTGCTCATGATTTCTTAAACCCATTTTTCGATGAACAGGAAAGGGCGCGGTTGCCCGCTGCCGGCATTGCTTTTCAACAAGCGTCAGCTAAGTCGGGCGTTGAGCGCGCCGGAAATCATCGCAAAGAAGCGGCTCGGCAGGCGCTTTCTGTCCTGCAGCACGAAGGGCCTGAAGGAAACGGCCGCGCTCTTTCTGTCAATGATCCTCATGGGCCGGTCTTTACCAGCTTTCTCGGGCTCCGGCAATCATTTACGAGAATGGTTCAAAACTGGCCCCGGACGTGACTCGCACGCGCTTTCAGAAAGACGAGAAGGGGGTCGGCCGACATCCCGCGGCTTTCGTGCCACTCCGCCACGTCTTCATCGTCAAAGACGAAGCGGTCTCGACCCTTGGCGGTCGAGGCGAGCACGGGTGTGGCAATGGAACCCAGGATCATCGGGTTGCCGGCGCCTGCCACAATGGCGCGTGTAAGAGACATTTCTACTCCGTATAACCACAACCGGAAAAAGATGATTGCAGCTTCACAATTCAAGGGAGCACGGAGATAGGAAGCGATTCCGGCTTTTTCTTGTCAAACCCGGCGGATGGATCGCAAAACGCAAAGAAGCCGCCCGAAGGCGGCTTCCCGAAACGATTTCAAAAGCGAAAATGGCTTATTCGCTCTTGGCTGCCGCTGCAGCTTCCTTCTCCGCCTTGGCGGCGGCGCGGGCGGCGGCTGCTGCCTCGCGGGCCTCGTCGTTGAGGCGGCGCGAACGAACGGAGGTGTTTTCGGCGATACGGGCCGACTTGCCGCGACGGTCGCGCAGGTAGTAGAGCTTCGCGCGGCGAACCTTACCGCGGCGGATCACTTCGACGCCCTCGACCTGGGGGGAGTAAACGGGGAATACGCGCTCGACGCCTTCGCCGTAGGAAATCTTGCGAACGGTGAAGTTCTCGTGGATGCCGCCGCCGGAGCGGGCGATGCAGACGCCTTCGAAGGCCTGCACGCGGGTGCGGGTGCCTTCCGTAACGCGGACGTTAACGCGCACGGTGTCGCCGGCTTCAAACGGGGGAAGTTCGCGCTGTTCGGCAATACGCGCGGTTTCTTCAGCTTCGAGCTGCTCGATGATGTTCATCGGTCTAACCTCTTGATATCTTGCTTTAACGGCCAGAGCGCTCGACAATCATCCTTCGGTCAATGCCTCCGGATTTGCCTTGTCTTCAAGGCAGGAGCGTTACGCGGTTCTTCATTTGGGCAACCGGAAACACCGGTCAGGGCGGGCCTATAGACGTTTTTTTGGCCTTTGTCACCCCTTATTGCGGGGTTTTACGGCCGCAAACGCATCGGATTACGCCCACTCGGTCCGCAACAGCCCCATCATCACGGTGTCCCAGCGCTCATTGTCATAGCGCGCCGAGGAACGGCGTATGCCTTCCTTTGCGAAGCCAAAGGCGAGATAGGCGCGGATTGCCGCGGCGTTGTTGTCATAGACATTGAGTTCGACCCGCATGATGCCGGGCTCCCTGAAGGCTTCCTCCACCAGAAGGGCAAGCAGCGGCCGGGACAAGCCCTTGCCCCGGAATTCGGGGGCAATGGCGATGCGGCAGAGCCTGGCGACGCCGTTCAGCCGGTCGAAGACGATCTGGCCGTGGCCCGCGACGGTGTCTGCGGTTCTGGCTGTAAAGCACACAAGCGCAGGCTTTGAGCCCAGCATGTCTGCGGACCCTTCGCAAAGCTGGTCATAGCAGAAGGGAAAGGGAAGCTGCGTGCCGCCCCAAAGGGCGGCCCCCCGGGCATCCGCAAACCAGCCGGCCACGGTGTCGAAATGCGAGCGAGAGAACGGTTCGAGCTGCAGGTCTTCAGTCGGCATCCTTGCCACTCCCATCGAGAAGATCGGGCCGCCGCTCAGCCGTCAGCCGCAACGCCTCATCATGGCGCCATTTGTCGATGGCCGCGTGATTACCGGAAGTAAGAACCTCCGGGATCCCCTCCCCTTCCCATTCCGCAGGACGGGTATAATGCGGGTGCTCCAGCAGGCCGTTCTCGAAACTCTCATGCGTGCCGGAAAGCGCATTACCCATCACGCCCGGCAGCACCCGGACCACGGCATCAAGCAGAACGAGCGCCGCCGGCTCGCCGCCGGAAAGGACATAGTCGCCGATGGAGACCTCCTCGAGGCCGCGCTTGTCGATCACACGCTGGTCGACGCCTTCGAAGCGGCCGCAGACGATGACCGCGCCCGGCCCTTCGGCCAGTTCGCGCACCCGCGCCTGGGTCAGCGGCTTTCCGCGCGGGCTCATCAGGAGGCGCGGACGGCCATCATTGGCGGAGACGGCGTCGATCGCGCGCGCCAGGATGTCCGGCCGCAGCACCATGCCCGCGCCGCCGCCCGACGGTGTATCGTCGACGCTGCGGTGACGATCCTCGGCAAAATCGCGGATGTTCACGGCTTCCAGCGACCATTGCCCGCGCTCGGCCGCCCGGCCCGCAAGCGATGTGCCGAGATGACCGGGGAACATCTCCGGATAGAGCGTCAGAACGGTGGCCTTGAAGGACATCGCGGCGTTACCGGTCGTCCGGATTGGGAAAGTCCGGCGCATCGTCATCGCCGTCGTCGACGAGACCGGCGGCCACCGGATCGATCAGCACGCGGCGGTCCTCGAAGTCGATCTCCAGCACGGCGCTCTCGTTGAACGGGATCAGCACCGGGCGACGGCCCGGCCCCTTCAGCTCCAGAAGATCGCCAGCGCCGAAATCGAAGATCGCACTGATCGCGCCATAGCTGTTGCCGGCGTCGTCGAAGACATCGAGGCCTTCGAGGTCGGCGTAGAAATATTCCTCGTCCTCAAGTTCGTCATCGGGCAGGTTGTCGCGCTCGATATAGAGATTGAGGCCGCGCAGCGCTTCCGCTGCCGTGCGGTCGTTCACGCCGCGAAAGCGGATGACGATCATGTTGTTCTTGCCCGGGCGCGTCTCGAGGATCTCGAACACGCGGCCGTCCTCGGCATGGAGATTGCCATAGTCGCCGACGGTCAGGGGGTTTGCGGTAAAGCAGCGCACCCTGACATCGCCGCGCAGTCCCTGGGCCGCGCCAATGGTCGCCATCAGGATCGGGTCATTGAGCTTTGCCATCGTCATTCTTTCCTGCCGTTTATGGCTATCTATGCCCTTTTGACGCAAAGGAAAAGGCCGGACGCAGGCGTCCGGCCTCAGATCAATGCCTGAGAGCCGCTCTTCCCCCCGAGGGGGCGTCAAACGGCTGACGGCAATCCCGCTTATTCCGAAGCTTCGGCAGCGGCTTCAGCGGCAGCGGCGGCTGCTTCCTCGGCCTTCTGCTTCTTCTCGGCAACGCGCTCTTCGGCCTTCTTGCCGGGCTTCGCCTTGTTCGGGTTGTTGCGGGCCTTGCGCTCGGCAATGCCGGCTTCGGCGAGGAAGCGCAGCACGCGGTCGGTCGGCTGGGCGCCGGTTCCAAGCCAGTACTTCACGCGCTCTTCATCGAAGACGACGCGGTCTTCCGCATCCTTCGGCAGCATCGGGTTCCAGTGGCCGAGCTTCTCGATGAAGCGGCCGTCACGGGGCGAACGCTCGTCGGCGGCAACGATGTGGTAGTAGGGGCGCTTCTTGGAACCGCCACGGGCGAGACGAATCTTGATTGCCATTTTGTTTTCTCCTTAAAGGCATTTCTGTCGGACCGCAGTCCATTCGTTTGTGGTTCCCGCTGCCTGCAACCACGCTCTGGCCGGCGCACGGGGCATTCTCAATGACCGGAGGACCGGCCTATTTCTCCTGACCGCCATGCTGGGCGGCGATCTGCTCATGATGCCGGATGACTTCCTTGATGATGAAGTTCAGGAAGGTCTCGGCAAAATCGGGGTCGAGATCGGCGCTTTTGGCCAGGTCCCTCAACCGCGAAATCTGTTGTTCCTCTCGCGCCGGATCGGCCGGCGGCAGGTCGTGTTCGGCCTTCAGGTGCCCCACCGCCTTGGTGCAGCGGAACCGTTCGGCCAGAATGTGAACCAGCGCGGCATCGAGATTGTCGATCGACTGGCGATACTGAAGAAGTTGCTCCTTCGGGGTCATGCCGTTTTCTCCAGCAGCATCTCGGGCGGCAGGTGACGGTAGACGACCGCGTCCCTGCCATAGATTTCGAGCCTCTTCTCGGCCGTCGCGCCGAGGCGCTCCGCCAGGCGAATGGACGGCGCGTTGTCCGGCTCGATCAGGCTCATCACCGTCGGCCATTTCAACGCGTCATAGACATAACGGAGCGCCCGCGACGCCGCCTCGAAAGCATAACCCTTGCCGTAATGCTCAGACAGCAGCGCCCAGGCAATCTCGGGCTCGGGCATGTCGGCGGGATGCCAGGGGCCGCAAAAGCCGACAAAACGTCCCGTATTCTTCTCTTCCAGAGCCCATTCGCCGAAACCATTCAGGACCCAGTGCCCCGCATAGGCGGCAAGCCTGCGCCACGCATCGCCCTTCGAAAGCGGTCCGCCATAGTAGAACGACCGCTCATCGGCGAAGAAAGCCGCCATCGGCTCAAAATCTTCGCGCTGAAAGGCGCGCATGACCAGTCTTTCGGTTTCCAGAACAGGGACGACAGTCACTTCTTCTTGCCCTTTCCGAAACCGCCGAAGCCGCCGCCGAGACCGGGAAGCTTCGGCCCGCCAAGGCCCGGCAGACCGCCCGATGGCATGCCGCCTGCGCCGCCGAGGCTGCCGGCCTTCTTCTCGAGTTCGGCCAACTGGTTGGCATCGAGCTTGGAGAGGTCGGGCATGCCGCCCATGCCTCCGGGCATGCCGCCGCCGCCCATCATGTTCATCATCTGCTTCATCTTGCCCTTGCCCTTGCCGCCCATGGCTTTCATCATGTCGGACATCTGGCGGTGCATCTTCAGAAGCTTGTTGATATCGGCAGCAGAGGTGCCGGAGCCGGCGGCAATGCGCTTCTTGCGCGAGTTCTTCAGGACATCGGGGTGGGCGCGCTCATACTTCGTCATCGAGGAGATGATCGCGAGCTGGCGCTTGAACACGCTGTCGTCCATGCCGGCGGCGGCCATTTTTTCCTTCATGCCGCCCATGCCGGGCATCAGGCCCATAATGCCGCCCATGCCGCCCATGTTCTGCATCTGCTTCAGCTGCTCGGCCATGTCGTCGAGGTCGAACTTGCCCTTGGCCATCTTCTCGGCCATGGCTTTCGCCTTTTCGGCGTCGATCGTCTCCGATGCCTTTTCCACCAGCGAGACGATATCGCCCATGCCGAGAATGCGGTCGGCGATGCGCTTGGGGTGGAATTCCTCCAGCGCATCCATCTTTTCGCCGGTACCGATCAGCTTGATCGGCTTGCCGGTGACCGCGCGCATGGAAAGCGCCGCACCGCCGCGCCCGTCGCCATCCATACGGGTCAGGACGAGGCCGGTAATGCCGACGCGTTGATCGAAATTGCGGGCGAGATTGACGGCGTCCTGACCGGTCAGGCTGTCGGCCACCAGAAGGATTTCGTGCGGATTGGCCTGTTTGCGAATATCCGCCATCTCGACCATCAGCGGCTCGTCGATATGGGTGCGGCCGGCGGTATCGAGAATGACGACGTCATGGCCGCCGAGCTTTGCCGCCTGCACGGCGCGCTTTGCGATGGCGACCGGATCCTGGCCCTTGATCACCGGCAGCGTGTCGACCGAAGTCTGCTCGCCGATCTGCTTCAGCTGCTCCTGGGCGGCCGGACGGCGCGTGTCGAGCGAGGCCATCAGCACCTTCTTGCGGTCGCGATTGGTCATCCGCGCCGCGATCTTGCCGGTGGTCGTCGTCTTGCCCGAGCCCTGCAGGCCGACCATCATGATGACGACCGGCGCGGGGGCGTTGAGATCGAGCGTGACGCCCTCCGAGCCGAGCATTTCGACCAGCTCGTCATGGACGATCTTGACGACCATCTGGCCGGGCTTGATCGATTTCAGCACTTCCGCGCCGACGGCCTTTTCGCGCACGCGGGCGGTAAAATCGCGCACAACCTCCAGCGCGACGTCAGCTTCCAGAAGCGCGCGGCGAACTTCGCGCAGCGCAGCCGAAACATCGGCTTCCGAAAGCGAGCCGCGGCCGGTTAGTCCCTTGAGGACGGAACCAAGGCGGTCCTGGAGGTTTTCAAACATAGCCCAATCCCTTTTCGTTTCGCATTTCGCGAAACGTTGGCACCTCTGCCGGCAAATGCAAGACGCAAAGCAAAATTCCATCCGAGGGCGCGTCGCGCTGTCGGATGTTGACCTCCGGGCTCTCTTTATACCTTTGCGGGGCCCGGTCGGCGGCTGAACGTCTTCACTGTCAGCAGATTTGGGGCGATAAACCCCAAGATTGCGGCAAAGTCAAGCCTTTGTGAGTCCTTTCGCCGATTTCAGGGTCTGGAACTTTTTACGGCCCGGCGCATATATCCGATGATATCCATGTCGACAATCAATGGTGGCCGGCGAACGCCGGATCAACCGAAAGGGCCTTTCATGATCCCCACGCGCGTGCGTCTGCAGAAGAAGAACCGCTATTATACCGGACCGAAAAGCGATCATTTCGACGGCACACTGTTCTTCAACCCCGACGGCATGAACCCGCCCGGCCTTGCCGAGGTCGTCAAATGGCAGCTTGCCCACAAGCGCACGCCCTGGCCGAAGGAAGTCTCCTGCCGCTATGCGCCGCACAAGCCCGACGCGCTTGTCACCGGCAAGGGGATGCGCGTGACGATGATCGGCCATGCGAGCCTCTTGATCCAGGTTGCCGGCGTCAACATCCTGACCGACCCGGTATTTACCAAGCGCGTCAGCCCGTTTGACTCCGTCGGTCCGAAGCGCGTCTGCCCGCCGGGCGTCCTGCTCGATGACCTGCCGAAGATCGATGTCGTGCTGATCACCCACAACCACTACGACCATCTGAGTCATGCCTGCCTGAAACGCCTTCAGGCCGATCACGCGCCCCGGATTATCGCGCCGCTCGGCAATGACACGGTGATCCACCAGAAGGTGCCGGATGCGGATGTGACCGTGCTCGACTGGGGAGATCAGGCGCCGCTTCCCGGCGGCGTCAATGTGTTTGCCGAGCCCTGCCACCACTGGTCGGCGCGCGGCGTCACCGATCGGCGCATGGCGCTCTGGGCCGCCTTCGTGCTGGAGACGCCCGCAGGCCGCATCTATCACATCGGCGACACGAGCTTTCACGAGGGGCGCAACTACCGCGCGGCGGCCGAGAAATACGGCGGCTTCCGACTCGCCAACCTGCCGATCGGCGCCTATGAGCCGCGCTATTTCATGAAGAACGAGCATCAGGACCCGGTGGAAGCGGTCAAGGGGTTCGAGCTCTCCAAGGCCGCCTATGCCGCAGGCCACCATTTCGGCACCTTCCAGCTCACCGATGAAGGCCATGACGATCCGGTCAGGCTGTTGAAGGCCGCCCTTTCCGATGCCGGCATCGATGAGGACCGCTTCCGTCCGCTGGAGCCCGGCGAGGCTTTTGACGTGCCGGAGGTCGATTGACCCCCTTACGGTTTCAGCCGCGCGATCCGTTTCGGATCGGTCATATAGCGCACCGCATCTCGCCCGACCCAGGCCTTCGCGCGGTCGTCGCTGGCCGCGAGTTTCTCCGCAAGCGCCAACGCAGCCCTGTGGCAGCGGGTATTGCGCATGCCGATATTGCGCAGCGCCCAATTGACCGCCTTCTTCACGAAGTTCCGCCCGTCCGCGGCATGCGCTTCGATCAGCGGGAAGAGCGCCAGGAAGCTTTCGTCCGGCTCCTTCTTCCGGTGGACGGCCGCGCCCGCGATCATCGCAAAAGCGGTCCGGCGCACGAATTCACGGTCATCCTCGGCGAAGGCGGAGACAAGGGCCGCGTCAAACCGCGCCTCGACAAACAGATCGGCTGCAAGATCGACCATTTCCCAGGAGGCAAAATCGCCGGCGAGCGCAAGCATGTCCTCCTGCGTCAGTTCAGCCGGATCAAAGGTCAGCAAGGCCAGCATCCTCGCCTCGCGCACCGGGCTTTGCCAGAGCGCCGCCGCCCGCGCATGGTTCACGCCGACAGCCTTGGCGATCTGCCGCAGTTCGGGGTTGGAAAGGCCGATGGCCGTGTCGGTCCTGATGCCGACGCGCTCCATCTCCGCAAGCCGCGCGGGATCGGCCGTGGCTTCAAGGACTGCGACAACATCTTCCGCCGATGACTGTGGCGTCAATTCCATCCTCATCTCCCTGTTGCAGACTCACCGCCCAGCAAGCGACGCTTCCGTCGATGACGCGCCCTCGCGCTTTTTCAGCGCGTGTTCGCGCCAGATGGTGAAGACGCCGGCGCCGACGACGGTGAGTCCGCCGGCAATCATATGCACGGTCAGTTGTTCCTTGAACACCAGAACGCCGAACAGCGAACCATAGACGAGCTGCATATAGGTGATGGTCTGCACCGTCACGGCTTCGGTCACCGCAAGCGCCCGGATGAGGAGATAGTGCCCTGAAATACCGGTGAAACAAAGCGCGACAAGCCAGCCCCAGTCGGCAAGCGGCACATCCTCCCAGAAGAACGGGCCGATGAGGCTTGTCAGCACCATGCCCACCACGCCGGTATAAAACAGGCTCACCTCCGGCGCGTCATAGCGCCCGGCAAGGCGCGTATAGAGCGAATAGAGCGCGAAGGTGAAGCAGCAGCCGACCGGCACGAGCGTTACCAGCGAGAACTGTTCGCCCAAGGGATCGATGACGATCAGCACGCCGAACAGGCCGACGATGATCGCGAGCCAGCGCCGCCAGCCGACACGCTCGCCGAGTAGCGGCACCGAAAGGAGCGCCACCACCAGCGGCGCCGCCATGAATATCGCCTGGCTCTGGGCAAGGCCGACAAGGGCAAAGGAGACGATCGAGACCAGGATTTGCGCCACCAGAAGAAAGCTGCGCCATATCTGCAGGACGGGATGACGGGTCACCGCCCCCGCCCTGAAACCGCCCGGCGCGCGGGCCGCCAGGATGATCACGAACAGGCCGAAGGCCCAGAAGCGCACCATGGCGATGAAGAACGGCGAATAGAGCGGGCCGAGATGACGGGTGATCGCGTCCTGGATCGCAAAGATCGAGACCGCGCCGAAGGCAAGAACTGCGCCGGAAAGCTTCATGTGGCCGCTCCCTCGCGGCAGCGATCAACAGGAGCGACGGGCCGGCCGGCCGGCAAACCGGCCACCTTCGCGGCAAAAACAGGAACTGGCATCTTCAGAACTTTCGAGAGGCATGGCGCCGGCATGTGTCCGGTCCATGGCTGGCGCAAGGATATTTCGGGAAACGCAAGGGGTAGCCGAAACGTTCACTTCCGGGGGAGGATTTTCCCGACACTACACATCAACGGGGCCGGCGCAAAGGCCGCCTTGGACCTATAGCGTTCGGTGCGCGCGTTTTTTCCCGATCCGCAGCCGCACGGACTGGTGACGGCCGCGGATTTGCCCCATATAACGCCAGAAACAATGACGGAGCCCTTCGATGGCGGACAGCACGAACACGGTGCGCATGGAGCGCATGAACGGTCTTGGCAACAAGATCCTCGTCATCGACATGCGCGGCCGCGCCGACAAGGTGACGCCGCAAGCCGCGATCCGGCTTGATGCCCATCCCGATACCGAGTTCGACCAGATCATGGCGCTTTACGATCCGCGCGAGGACGCGCCGGACGGCTGGATCGACATCCTCAATTCCGACGGTTCGATGGCGCAGGCCTGCGGCAACGGAACGCGCTGCGTGATCGATTACCTTTCACGCGAAACCGACGAGGATCGTTTTGCCTTCCGCACCATTGCCGGCGCGCTCCTTGCAGAGCGGCTTTCCGACGGGCTGATCTCCGTCGACATGGGCGCGCCGATCTTCGACTGGGAGAAGATCCCGCTTGCAGGCCCCGCCGCCGACACGACCCATGTCGCGCTTCCCGAACCGCATGAGGCCGACCCGGCGCTGCAGCGCTTTTCCGCCGCCTCCATGGGCAATCCCCATGCCGTGTTCTTCGTGCCGCGCGCTGTCGACAGCTACGACATTCTTGCCTTCGGGCCCCGCTACGAGCGTCATCCGCTGTTTCCCGAACGCGCCAACATCTCGCTGGCGCAGGTCACCTCGCCTTCCTCGCTGTCGCTGAAGACCTTCGAGCGCGGCGCCGGCCTGACGCTCGCCTGCGGCTCGGCCGCCTGCGCCGCCGCCGTCTCAGCCGCCCGCACCGGCCGCACCGGCCGCAAGGTCACCGTCTATCTGCCCGCCGGCGCGCTGGAAATCGACTGGCGCGAGGATGACGACCACGTGGTCATGACGGGCCCGGCGGAACATGAATGGTCCGGCAGGGTGGATCCGGCAACGGGCGAATGGGAGCGCTGAGGAACTCAGCTTTGCTCCTCGACACGCCTAGCCACATCCTGCTTTGACCCCTGCCCTTTCAATCGCCGGCCTTTTGCGCCATATAGCCGTCAAACCGGAACAACAGCGCCAGCAATGACCCTGAAAACCCTGACCTTCGGCTGCAGGCTGAACACCTATGAGAGCGAAGTCATGCTCAAGGCGGCGCAAGAGGCGGGCCTTGGCGATGCCGTTCTGGTGAACACCTGCGCGGTGACGGGCGAGGCGGTGCGCCAGGCGCGCCAGGCGATCCGCCGGGCTCGGCGGGAAAACCCGGATGCGCGCATCATCGTCACCGGCTGCGCGGCGCAGACGGAGAAGGAAACCTTTGCCAATATGGCCGAGGTCGATGCCGTGCTCGGCAATGCCGAGAAACTGACGGCCGAGAGCTACCGGGCCCTGCCGGATTTCGGCGTTTCGGCGGAAGAAAAGGTCGTCGTCAACGACATTATGAGCGTGACGGAAACCGCGCCGCAGATGGTCGAAAGCATTGACGGGCATGTGCGCGCCTTCCTGCAGGTGCAGAATGGCTGCGACCACCGCTGCACCTTCTGCATCATTCCCTATGGCCGCGGCAATTCCCGCTCCGTGCCGATGGGCGCCGTGGTCGAGCAGGCGCGCAAGCTTGCAGAGCAAGGCTATCGCGAAATGGTGCTGACCGGCGTCGACGCCACCTCCTATGGCGCGGACCTTCCCGGCCAGCCGACGCTCGGCCTTCTGGCAAAGACGCTGCTGAAACAGGTACCGGAGATTGCCCGGCTGAGGCTTTCCTCGATCGACAGCATCGAGGTCGACCGGCACCTTTTTGATCTGATCGCCGACGAGCCGCGCTTCATGCCGCATCTGCACCTGTCGCTGCAGCACGGCGACAACCTGATCCTCAAGCGGATGAAGCGCCGGCATTCGCGCGACGACGCGCTCGCCTTCATGGCCGAGGCAAGGCGACTGCGCCCGGACATGGCCTTCGGCGCGGATTTCATCGCCGGCTTTCCCACCGAGACCGAAGAGCATTTTGAAAACACCGTGCGGCTGGCCGAGGACGCCGGGATCGCGCATCTCCATGTCTTCCCCTACAGCCCCCGGCCCGGAACGCCGGCCGCCCGCATGCCCCAGCTTGACCGTGCGCTGGTGAAGGAACGGGCAAGGCGGTTGCGCGAGACAGGAGACGCGCTCAGGGCGCGCCATCTCGACGGGCTGGTCGGCACGACCCAGACCGTGCTCTCCGAGCGCGGCGAAACCGGCCATGCGGAAAACTTCGCAGCCGTGGTCATGCCGGGGTTCAAGCCCGGCCGTTTCGTCAGCGCCCGCATGACCGGCCATGACGGCAGAAGGCTTCAGGCAACATTCGCGGACGCTTGAGGCCTTGCGCCCTGCCGGCTTGCGTTGACTGTGCGTTGACAAGGTGCTTCGGGGCACGGGATAAGGAACCGCACAACGGCAAGAACAGGACAGTATTCCCATGGCCCTCGGCTTCATGAAAAACGTCTTCACCTTCGGCAAAAAGGAACAGAAGCCGCAGGAAGATCAGGTCGTCGCGCCTGAGGAGGAAACCGAAGCGCCCGAGACCGCGACGACGGAACCGGAAGAGGCCGAAGGCGCCATCACCGAGGCCGTAAGCAGCGATCCCTGGGATGATGACAGCATTGTCGGCGGTGTCGTCGGCCGGTCTTCCGAGGAGCCGGAAAAAGAGCCTGCCGGCGAAGCCCCCGAGACCTCCGCCCAGGCAGAAGAGCCTGTCGCCGCGACGCCGGTCGAGGCACCGCCTGAGGCCGCGGAAGAGCCGGTCCCCGCCCCGAAAAAGAACCAGGGCTTCGAAATCACCGCCGGTCCGACGCCCGAAGCGCCAAAGCCGCAGCCGACGAAGAAACTCTCCTGGTTCCAGCGATTGAAGGCCGGTCTGTTCCGCACCTCGCAACAGCTTTCCGGGCAGATCACCGCACTCTTCACCAAGCGCAAGCTGGACGAGGAGGCGCTGGAGGAACTGGAAGACCTGCTGATCCAGGCCGATCTCGGCATCGAGACCGCGATGCGCATCACCGATACGCTTTCGGCCGAACGCTATGGACGCGATGTCACCGGCAAGGATGTGACCCGCATCATGGCCGACGAGATCACCAAGGTGCTGCAGCCGGTGGCAAGGCCGCTGGCGCTTGACCTGTCAAAAAAGCCGCATGTCATTCTCGTCGTCGGCGTCAACGGCACCGGCAAGACCACCACGATCGGCAAGCTTGCCGCCAAGCTGACGCGCGCCGGCCTCAAGGTGACGCTCGGCGCCGGCGACACGTTCCGGGCCGCGGCCATCGAACAACTGAAGATCTGGTCGGACCGCACGGGCGCCGAATTCGTCGGCACCAAGTTGGGGGCCGATGCCGCCGGCCTTGCCTATGACGCCCTCAAGCGCGGCCAGGAAAACGGCTCGGACGTCGTCATCATCGATACGGCGGGACGGCTTCAGAACAAGGCCGAACTGATGGACGAACTGGCCAAGATCGTCCGCGTGCTCGGCAAGCTCGATCCGGACGCGCCGCACACCGTGCTGCAGACGCTCGATGCCACCACCGGCCAGAACGCCATGAGCCAGGTGGAGATCTTCCGCAATATCGCCGGCGTATCCGGTCTCGTCATGACCAAGCTCGACGGCACGGCCCGCGGCGGCATTCTGGTGGCGATCGCGGCAAAGCACAAACTGCCGGTCTATTTCATCGGCGTCGGCGAGGGGATCGACGACCTCGAACCCTTCGAGGCGGAGGAGTTTGCCCAGGCCATTGCCGGCACCCCGGAAGAAGAAGAGGCATAAAACGCGCGCGCCCGTAAAATGGCCGCTTTTGGGGTTGAAGGGACGCCGCTCCCATATGATATGAGCCGACGATGCCATCCATGAGAAACGACAGGTTATGAGCGACAGCAGCCCTAAAAAACTGACGACCGAACAGAAGGAAGAGCCGTTCCTGAAGCTTGTCTTCGAGCTCGGGCCGCTGATGATCTTCTTCTTCGCCAATCTGCGCGGCGAATGGCTGATGAAAACCGTCCCGGCTCTTGCTGCCTTCGGCACCCCGCTTCTGGTGGCAACCGCCCTGTTCATGGCGGCAACCGTGATCTCGCTCGTCGCCTCGCGCATCTTCATGGGCAAGGTGCCGATCATGCCGCTCGTCTCCGGCGTCGTCGTGCTGGTGTTCGGGGCGCTGTCGATCTGGCTGCAGGACGAGACCTTCATCAAGATGAAGCCGACCATCGTCAACGGGCTTTTCGCCGCCGTCCTGCTCGGCGGCCTTGTTTTCGGCCGCTCGCTGCTCGGCTACGTGTTCCACTCCGCCTTCAGGCTGGATGACGAGGGCTGGCGCAAGCTGACGCTCAGATGGGGCCTGTTCTTCGTCTTCCTGGCAATCATCAACGAGGTTGTCTGGCGCAATTTTTCCGCCGATGTCTGGGTCAACTTCAAGGTCTGGGCGACGATGCCGATCACCATCGCCTTCACCCTTGCCCAGATGCCGCTGATCATGCGTCATTCGGTCGAGCCGATCGGCGAGGAAAAGAAGGACGAGGGCTAGCGCATCGGCTCACAGCGCCGGCGCCGATCACAGCCGTCGGCCGGCCAGATCGTTTTCCGTATTGTCCACATAGGCGCCGACATCGCGGTCGGCGGGATAGAAGTCGAGATAGCGCCGCCAGACCGCAAGCGCGGCCTCGGGCCGCCCGGTGCGGTCGAGGATCGTCGCCATCAGGCCAAGCCCGCCGAAATCGCGCGGTTCCAGCGCCAGCGCGCTGCCGATATCGTCCATCGCCCGGTTCAGGTCTCCATGGGTATAGTGGATGACGGCGCGCTTGCGGTAGGCCGCGGGCTCGTCGGGCCGAAGCGCGATCGCCTCCGACAGGAAGTCAAGAGCCGCCGCCGTGCGGCCATCGGCCTCCGCCGCGTCCGACCATTCGATCAACAGCGAGACCGTGGCGCTTGGCGAACGGTCGAGATAATCGTCAATCTCCTTGGCAAAGGCCGCCGCCTCGTCGGAATCCCGGGTACGGGCAAGCCGACGATACATCGCGTCGAGCGGATCCGCCGGCGCTTCGACTGCCGCCTCGCCGCCATCACGCGCTTGCGCGGGGGCAGCTGGCGCCGCCAAGGGCGCAAGCGAAAACAGCATCAGGAATACAGGCATAAAAAAGCGCATGACGGGATGGTATCCCGTCATGGCGAAAATTCAAACAGATATTGCCCCGGCCCCATCACGGACCGGTGAACGCAATCAGCCCTGGCGGGCCTTGAAGCGCGGGTTCTGCTTGTTGATGATGTATACTCGGCCCTTGCGGCGCACCAGACGGTTTTCCCGGTGACGGGACTTGAGCGCCTTGAGCGAATTCTTGATCTTCATGTTTTCGATCCGCTGTTTGTGCCGCTCTCGACTGATCAGTAAAGGCGGTCTGTTTCAACATTCAAAAGCGCGCCGGAATGGGGCGCGCTTGGCTGTGGCCGGTTCCTAGCGAAAGGCCGGGCGAAAGTCAACCGTTCCGGCCGTTTTCGTGGCGTTGAAGCACGGTGACGTGGCCCATCTTCCGCCCCGGCCGGGTCTCGGCCTTGCCGTAGAGGTGGACGAGCGCGCCCGGCGTCATCATGTAACGCGGAATATCATCCATATCGTCGCCGACGATGTTGTACATCACGCAGTCACTGTGGCGCGCCGGATCGATCAGCGGCAGGCCGCAGACGGCGCGGATATGCTGCTCGAACTGCGAGGTGACGCAGGCCGCCTCGCTCCAGTGGCCGGAATTGTGCACGCGCGGGGCAAACTCGTTTGCCAGCAGCCGTCCGTCGCGGGCGACGAAAAGCTCCAGTCCGGCAACGCCGACATATTCCAGCGCCGAGAGCAGCTTTTCGGCGACGATCTTTGCCTTTTCGATCACGTCATCGTCAACCCGCGCCGGTACGCGCGAGACCCTCAGAATGCCGCCGCTGTGCTCGTTTTCCGCCGGATCGAACGCGATGAAGCCGCCATCCATGCCGCGCGCGGCGATGACCGAAATCTCGCAGGCAAAATCGATCCATTCCTCGAAGATCGCCGGCGCGCCGCCAAGAGCTTCAAAGGCGGCTCCGGCATCGTCTCCCGCACCGGCGAAGACCCACTGTCCCTTGCCGTCATAGCCGAAGCGGCGCGTCTTCAACACGCCGCGCCCGCCGAAGCGCTGCAACGCGGCATCGAGATCGGCGCGGGTATCAACCGCGTGGAAACCGGCCGTCGGAATGCCGCACTCATTGAGAAAGGACTTTTCGGCCAGCCGATCCTGCGAGATCGACAGCGCGCGGGCCGGCGGGTAGACCGGTCGCTCGGCGGCAAGAAGGGCGGCGCTCTTTTCCGGCACATTTTCGAATTCATAGGTGATGACATCGCAATGGGACGCAAGCTCGCCAAGCGCGCGCTCATCGTCATAAGCCGCGACGATATGGTCGTTTGCCACCTGAGCCGCCGGGCAATGCGGATCCGGCTCCAGAATGACGGTGCGGATCGAAAGCCGGGCTGCGGCCATGGCCAGCATGCGGCCGAGCTGGCCGCCGCCGATGATGCCGATGGTTCTCATGGGCCTATTCGTCCTTGTCGATGGGATATTCTGCGACATGGGCCGCCTGGCGGGCGCGATAGTCATCGAGCCTTCCCGCAAGCTCCGGATCCGTCAGCGCCAGCACGGCGGCGGCCAGAAGCGCCGCGTTGACCGCGCCCGCCTTGCCGATCGCCAGGGTTCCGACAGGAATGCCCGCCGGCATCTGCACGATCGAAAGCAGGCTGTCCTGGCCGGAAAGCGCGCGCGACTGAACCGGAACGCCGAAGACCGGCAGCGGCGTCAGCGCGGCCAGCATGCCCGGCAGATGCGCCGCCCCGCCCGCGCCGGCAATGATGATCTGGAAGCCTTCTGCGCGCGCGCCGCGCGCGAAATCGTAAAGCCGGTCCGGCGTGCGGTGCGCGGAGACGATACGGGCATCGTAGTCGACATCGAGAATGTCGAGCGTGTCGGCGGCATTCTTCATCGTTTCCCAGTCGGACTGGGAGCCCATGACGATGGCGACTTTTGGGTTCATGATCGGGCTCATCGGCTTCCGTTTCGGTCGTGGTTCCAATTATGGCGAAACCGGGCCGGGGTCTTTGCGCGTCGGGGTTTGAAACCGGTCCACGCCTTTCACACCCGACGCTCCGGGCTACGGTCAGTTGCGGCAAAAGCCTGCCCGCAAAGGCCTTAGCATCATTCGATTTCGGTGAAAAGCAAGCGATTGCCGCGTGACAGCGCAGACATTGAAAATGCCGCCGGAAAATCACATTTCCGCCTTCGACAAGCGTCACGAAACATGGCATGATTTTTTTGCAAATTGATGACGAGGCGCCGCATCCTGCGGCGATAAACGAAGGAAGGACGTGCGAAAATGACAGTTCAGACCCACCTTGCCGCCCTGGAGGAAAAACACTCCGCGCTCGAAAAAGAGCTGCAGAGCGTGATGTCCTCGCCGTCAAGCCATGATGAGGAAATCAACGAACTCAAACGCAAGAAGCTTCAGCTCAAGGACGAGATCGAGCGCCTTCAGCACTCGGCGAACTGATCAGCTGGCCTTTCCGTGAAATGCAAAGCGCCCCGGTTTATCAACCGGGGCGTTTTTTTGTGAACGGCTTTGCGAAAGGGCCTCGGGGCCGTCGCCGCCTCAGGTCTTTTCCGCCTTTTTCATGACGCCGACGCGCAGCATCACCTCGCGGGGAATATCATAGGTCGATGTCAGGTGATGGTCGGTCCTGAGCCCGAGATAGTCACGCTGGATGAAGAGCGCGAAGGCGCGATCGGCCGCCTCCTGCACCAGTTCATCTCGATCCTGGTTGGAGCCCGGCGTCTCGTCATGCCGCTTCAGGGCGGCGAGCGCCTCTTCCAGCCTGCGCCCGATCCGCCCCAGCGCCTGCGCGGTCTCCTGCATGATCTCGTATTGCAGGGCATCCATCCTGGGATCGAGCGGCTTGCTGTTCGTCCCGGGCAGTATGGGCGTCTTCTTTTCCATGGTCTTTTCCTTTGCCGCTTCCTCTTCCCAACATCGGAAGGCAGGCCGCCATCGTCAAGTTTGACGGCCAAAAAGAAAAACCGCCGGGCGTTGCCACCCGGCGGCTCGAACTTCAGTCGGTGCAAGCGGAACGCTTACTGGTCGTCGCGGTTCTTCAGAGCCGCGCCCAGGATGTCGCCGAGCGAAGCGCCACTGTCGGACGAACCGAACTGTGCCACGGCTTCCTTCTCCTCGGCGATTTCAAGCGCCTTGATGGAGAGCATGACCTTGCGGTCGCGCTTGGAGAAGTTGGTGACGCGGGCGTCGAAGACCTGGCCGACGGAGAAACGCTCGGGGCGCTGCTCGTCGCGGTCGCGGGCGAGGTCCGAACGACGGATGAAGGCCGAGATGTCGTCGTGGTTGACGAGCTTGACCTCGACACCGCCGTCGTTGACGGCAGTGACTTCGCAGGACACGACAGCACCCTTGCGCAGATCGCCGGAAGCGGCGGCTTCCGTCAGCGAATCCTTGCCGAGCTGCTTGATGCCGAGCGAGATGCGTTCCTTGTCGATATCGACATCGAGAACGACAGCCTTGACGACGTCACCCTTGTTGTACTCCTCGATGACCTGCTCGCCCGGACGGTTCCAGTCGAGGTCGGAGAGGTGCACCATGCCGTCGACATCGCCTTCGAGACCGATGAACAGGCCAAATTCGGTCTTGTTCTTGATCTCGCCTTCGACAACCGTGCCGGACGGATGCGAGAAGGAGAAGGCTTCCCACGGGTTTTCGAGCGTCTGCTTGAGGCCGAGCGAAATGCGGCGCTTGGCCGGATCGACTTCGAGCACGACGACATCGACGTCCTGCGTGGTCGACAGGATCTTGCCGGGGTGGACGTTCTTCTTGGTCCAGGACATTTCCGAGATGTGGATCAGGCCTTCGATGCCCGGCTCCAGCTCGACGAACGCGCCGTAATCGGTGATGTTCGTGACCGTGCCGGAAATCTTCTTGCCTTCCGGATACTTGGCCTGGATGCCATCCCACGGGTCCGCTTCAAGCTGCTTCATGCCCAGGGAAATGCGGTGCGTTTCCTGGTTGATGCGGATGATCTGAACCTTGACGTTCTGGCCGATGGACAGAAGCTCGGTCGGATGGTTGACGCGACGCCATGCCATGTCGGTGACGTGCAGCAGACCATCGATACCGCCGAGATCAACGAAGGCGCCGTAATCGGTGATGTTCTTGACGACACCCTCGACAACCTGGCCTTCTTCGAGGTTCTGGACGATTTCCGAACGCTGTTCCGCACGGCTTTCCTCAAGAACGGTCCGGCGCGAAACGACGATGTTGCCGCGGCGCTTGTCCATCTTCAGGATTTCGAACGGCTGCGGCGTGTGCATCAGCGGGGATACGTCGCGGATCGGACGAATGTCCACCTGGGAACGCGGCAGGAAGGCGATCGCACCGTCGAGATCGACCGTGAAGCCGCCCTTGACCTGGTTGAAGATCATGCCTTCGACGCGCTCGCCGGCCTCGAACTTGGCCTCGAGCTTGACCCATGCTTCCTCGCGGCGGGCCTTCTCACGCGACAGGACAGCCTCGCCCAGCGCGTTCTCGATGCGCTCGACATAGACTTCGACTTCGTCGCCGACCTTCAGCTCGCCATCCTTGCCGCGCGCGCCGAATTCCTTCAGTGGTACGCGACCTTCGACCTTCAGGCCGACGTCGATGATGGCCATGTCCTTTTCGATGGACGTGACCAGGCCCTTGGCAACATAGCCTTCGGCAAGATCATTGTTCGCGCCGAAGGATTCCTCGAGCATTGCGGCGAAATCGTCGCGCGTGGGGGTTTGTGCAGTCATGAAAACTCCTGGATCGTGTCCGTTCTCTTGAACCGAACACGCGTTGCGCCGGTGGCTGGTGTTGATCTTCGGCTGTCACCGCACCCCTCTTCGCCTTTTCGGGAAAGACAAAGAGCATTCCGGCGCATGGATGCAGTGAAAACCTTGATTTGCGGAGCCTCCTCCGCATGCATTACGGGTCAAGCCGCTGGTCCACGAGAGCCCGCGCGGCCTGAAACGCGGCCTCTATACCCATTTTGGACGTATCAAGCAAGTGCGCATCGTCCGCGGGGCGCAAGGGACTGTCCTTTCGCCCCATGTCCCGCGCGTCGCGGCGGCGGACATCGTCGAGGATCGCATCGAAATCGGCCGACTCCCCCTTGGCGACGATTTCGTCACAGCGGCGCCTGGCGCGGATCTCGGCATCGGCCGTCACATAGAGCTTCACCGGCGCCTCCGGGCAGACCACAGTGCCGATATCGCGGCCGTCGAGCACCGCGCCCTTGCCGGCCGCGGCGAACCGTCGCTGGGCCTCCACCAGCGCCACGCGCACGGCGGGCATGGCGGCCACCTTCGAGGCAGCCTCGCCGATGTCATGGGCCGAAAGCACCGCGCGGTCGAGATTGCCGAGATCGACGCGGGCCGCCATCTCGGCGGCGACCGCTTCATCATCCAGCGGTTTTCCCGCATCGATAAGCGCCTTCGCGGTTGCACGGTAGGTCAGCCCGGTATCAAGGTGCGGCAGGCCGTAATGCGCGGCAAGCTTTCTCGCCAGCGTTCCCTTGCCGGCCGCCGCCGGTCCGTCGATTGCGATGACAAAGCCCATGACACCCATTCCGTTCCGTTTGACGCTGACATAGCGCATCCGCCCGAAAATCGGAACAACCGGATCCAACGAAAAAGGCCCGGCTGAAAAACCGGGCCCGATGTTCGAATAACGTGAAAGCCTATTCCGAGGCGCTGTCGGCAAGCGCGGGGGCCTTGTCCTTCTTGGCAGGCTTGGACGACGCGTCCTTGCCCTCGTCGCCTTCGGCCTCGGCCTTCGGTGTGCGGCGGCGGCGCGCCGGCTTTTTCGGAGCCTCGGCTTCTGCGCCATTCTCGCCGGCGGAAGCGGCGCTTTCCTCCTCGCCAGAATTCTCGGCAGCGGCGCGCTTGGTGCGGCGCGGACGGCTGGCGGCTGGCGAACGACGGCGGGATTTCGCCGCCGGCTGGCCCTCGGCCTCTTCGGCCGCAACCTCGGCGGGCGTTCCGTCGATCACCGGCTGCGGGCCGTCGGCATCCACCTGGGGTTCCTGCTTGCGCTGCTGTTCCTTGCGCTCGCCGCGCTCGTCGGACGACGACTGGTTATTGCCGTTATTGCCCTTTTTGGCCGCAACATCGTCATTGTCCTCGTCGGAGCGGTCGTCGCGCTGATGGCGCTCCTGAAGCTGCGACTGGGCTGCGGCAATGATGCGGTTATAGTGCTCGGCGTGCTGGAGATAGTTCTCCGCCATCACCCGGTCGCCCGCCCCTTGCGCATCGCGCGCAAGCGACATGTATTTTTCCGCGACATGCTGCGCGGTGCCCCGCACCTTCACATCAGGACCGGTACTGTCATAAGTGCGGGTCAGCGGGTTGGCGCCCTTACGGTTGAAGTTATTATTGCCGCCGCGCCCCCGGCTGCGCTTATTCTGCTGTCCTGACCTCATGGAGTATTCACCTGAATTTTCTGTCAATGGTCGAGCTACGCCTTGGCCGTTCCCGCATCAGCGAAACACGGCGGCATAGCCCCGTTGGCAGGGCAAACGACCCTCTGCCATTCGTGGAATCCAAATACCTGAATCACGCAAAAGACGGTATGTCACAATGAACCAACATTGGACGAAAAACCTTGAGACTGTTGCCTGGCGACGAATCGCCCGTTTCGTTCAGTCACCGTTTTGCGTGGCTGCAACCTATCGTGCTTGTCTAAAAATTCCAAGCCCTTTCTTCGCCTGTTTTGAAAAAGGCCGGAACCGGCTTGATTTTCAGCTTTTCCGGGCGCTTGCAAAAATGACAACGCGGTCATTTCCGCCAAAATCCCTGTGCGATTGTGCAAGTGCGAACCCTTCTTCGGAAAAGATCGCGGTCACCACGTCCTTCTGGTCAAAGCCGATCTCAAGCGCGACAATGCCGTCTTCGGCCAGATGGTCCGAGGCTTTCGCCGCGATCGCGCGGTAGGCGTCAAGACCGTCCTTGCCTCCGTCCAGCGCGCGGACGGGATCATGCTCCCTGACCTCGGGTGCCAGTGTATCGATCACGTCCGAGACGATATAGGGCGGATTTGACACGATCATGTCGTATCGCCCCTTCGTCACATCGAGCCATGGTCCGCGCGCCGTCTCGAAACGATCCGCGACACCGTTTATCAAGGCATTGGCGCGCGCGGTTTCAAGAGCCCCGTCGGCAATATCCGTGGCAAGCGCGGTCGCTCCGGCGCAATTTTTCAACAGAGCGACCGCAATCGCGCCGGTTCCGGTGCCAAGATCGACGAAACGGGCCGCGCCTTTTAGCCGAACCGTCTGCTTGAGAAAGGCAAGCGCATGCTCGACCAGAATTTCCGTGTCCGGCCGCGGCTCCAGCGTTTCGGCGGACAGCATGAAATCGAGGCCGAAGAATTCGCGCGCGCCGAGGATGCGGTAGACGGGTTCGCGCGCAAGCCGCCTCTCCATGGCGGACGATACGGCGATCTCTTCATCCGGCTCGATCACGCGGGCGCCCTCGGTCATCATCTCCGTCAGGGACAGGCCGAGCACGCCGCTGACCAGATGACGTGCATCCTCCGCCGGCGTTTCAAGACCTCCCGCCGCGAAGGCGGCAACGGCCTTGCGATAGAGCGCTGAAAGCGTCGTCACGCCCGTATCCTCAATTGGCCTTCGCGCCGAGAAGCGCGAGCTGGCCGGCCTGGTAATCGGCGACGAGCGCATCGACGATCTCGTCGAGATCGCCGGCGATCACGGCATCGAGCTTGTAGAGCGTCAGGTTGATACGGTGGTCGGTGACGCGCCCTTGGGGAAAATTATAGGTGCGGATACGTTCCGACCGGTCGCCGGAGCCGACCTGGGCCTTGCGGTCGGCAGACCGCTCGCTATCGGCGCGCTGGCGCTCCATGTCGAACAGCTTGGCGCGCAGCACCTGCATGGCCTTCGCCCGGTTCTGATGCTGGGATTTTTCCGATGAGGTGACGACGATGCCGGTCGGGATATGGGTAATGCGCACGGCCGAATCGGTGGTGTTGACGTGCTGGCCGCCGGCGCCCGAAGAGCGCATCGTGTCGATGCGGATATCTTCCTGGCGAACCTCGATGTCGATGTCCTCCGCCTCGGGAAGAACGGCGACCGTTGCCGCTGAAGTATGAATGCGACCGCCAGCTTCGGTTTCCGGCACGCGCTGCACGCGGTGCACGCCGGATTCGAATTTCAGCCGCGAGAAAACGCCGCGCCCCGAAACCGAAGCGATGATTTCCTTGTAGCCGCCGGCATCGCCCTCGCTTGCGGAAAGCACCTCGACCTTCCAGCCCTTGTCGGAGGCGTAGCGCTCATACATGCGGAAGAGGTCGCCGGCAAAGAGCGCCGCCTCGGAACCGCCGGTTCCGGCGCGGATCTCCAGCACCGCACTTTTCTCGTCGGCCGCATCGCGCGGCAGCAGCAGAAGCTGGATTTCCCCGGTCAGCGCCTCGATGCGTTCCTCAAGCTCAGGCACTTCCATTTCGGCGAGTTCGCGCATCTCCCGGTCGGTCGCGCGGTCGGAAAGCAGGCTTTCGAGGTCGGCAAGCTCGCGTTCGGCGGACTGATAGGCGCGGATCTTGGCCACCACCGGCTCGAGCTCGGCATATTCGGAGGCGAGCCTCACATAGGTCTCGGCGTCGGGGCCGGACGACATGCGCGCCTCGACCTCGGCAAAACGCCGTTCCAGTTCCCGCATCTTTTCCTGTGGTAGCATCGCCACGGGTCATTCTCTCCGCTTGTTGTTGGTCTTTTTTGCCGCCTGCGTTTTTGAAAACGCCGCTAAAGCGGAATATTGTGCTCGCCGGCAAAGCGCTCCAGAAGGGCGCGCACCGGCGTCAGGTTCGCCGGATCGTCGAGCGCCGCGTTCACGACATCGCTGACGGCCGAGATATCAAGCCCGAGCAGCATCGCCTTCACCGGACCGATCGCTGTCGCGGACATCGATACCGAGCGATAGCCGATGGCAAAAAGGGCCAGCGCCGAAATGGGCTTGCTGGCATATTCGCCGCACAGCGTCACCGGGACATTGTTGCGCTCGCCCGCCCGAACGACATCGCGCAACATCCTGAGAAAGGGCTTGCTGATCGTGTCATAACGGTCGGAAACGCGGGCATTTCCGCGATCGATCGCCATGAAGAACTGGTAAAGATCGTTGGAGCCGACCGAGACGAAATCGACCTCGGCCATCAACTCGTCCATCTCGTAGATCAGCGCCGGCACTTCCAGCATCGCGCCAAGTTCGATCTTTCGCGGCACCTGATGGCCGAAGCGGGCCATGTGCTGCACCTCCTTGGCCATCAGCGCACGGGCCTCGCGGATCTCGCCGACCTCGGAAACCATCGGCACCATGACCCTGAGCGTCTCACCGGCCGAGGCCTTCATCAGCGCGCGCAACTGCATGCGCAGGAGATAGGGCCGGTCGAGCGCCAGACGGATCGCGCGCCAGCCCATGGCCGGGTTTTCCTCTTCCTGCGCGCGGAAATAGGAGACCATCTTGTCGGAGCCGATGTCGAGGGTGCGGAAAGTGACGGGACGATTGCCCGCATGGTCGAGCACCTGGCGATAGAAGCTCTCCTGCTCGGCCGCCTTCGGCATGCGCGAGGCGATCATGAACTGCAGTTCAGTGCGGAACAGGCCGATTCCTTCCGCACCCGAATCGTCAAGCTGCGGCAGGTCGACCAGAAGCCCGGCATTCATCATCAGCTTGAAGCGCACGCCGTCGGCGGAGACCGGATCGACGGACCGGAGCGCCCGGAACTGCTCCTGGCGGCGCGCCCTGAGCCTCAGCTTTTCCTCATAGGCGGTGACGACCGCATCGAGCGGGCGCACATGCACCTCGCCATCATCTCCGTCGACAATGATCGCATCGCCGTTCTCCACCTGGGCGGCAACGCCGGTCGCCTGGCCGATGACCGGAATACCCATGGCGCGCGCGACGATGATGACGTGGCTGGTCGCCGCTCCCTCCTCGAGCACCAGGCCGCGCAGTTTCTCGCGCGGGTAATCGAGAAGCTCGGCCGGGCCCATGACGCGGGCGACGACCACGGCGTCCTCGGGAAAATTCTCCCCGTCCGTATCGACCGCATGGCCGGTCAGCTGACGCAGCAGCCGGTTGGCAAGGTCATCGAGATCATGCATGCGGTCGCGCATGAAGGGGTCGGTGAGGCGGATCATCCGGGCCTTGGTGTCGCTCTGCACCTTTTCCACGGCGCCCTCGGCCGTCAGCCCCAGCATGATCGCTTCTTCAAGCCGCCGGACCCAACCGCGGTCATGGGCGAACATGCGGTAGGTTTCCAGCACCTCGCGGTGCTCGCCCTCCGAAGGCACGTCATTGCGCTGAAGAAGCTCGTCGATCGAAAAACGCAGCTTCTCGATCGCCGCGCGCAGCCGCGCAATCTCGGCGTCGCTGTCCTCGTTGACGAGGTTGTTGATCATGATTCGCGGTTCGTGCAGCACGGCATGGCCGAGCGCGATGCCCTCGCCATAGGCATCGCCCGAGAGCGACACCGAGCGGGTCAGGTCGAGCTCCATGCCCGGCCGGGTGATCTTCTTCAGATCACCGGAGGCGATCAGTTCGGCAAGCAGCATCGCCGCCGTCTGCAGCGCCTCGACCTCCTCCTCGCTATAGGCATGCTCGTCGGTGTTCTGCACCACGAGAACGCCGAGCGTGCGGCCGGCGCGCAGGATCGGCACGCCGAGGAAGGAGTGATAGATCTCCTCGCCCGTTTCCGGCAGATAACGGAAGGCGGGGTGGGACTGGGCGTCGGAAAGGTTCAGCGGCCGCGCGGAAGCCGCGATCGTGCCGACAAGACCCTGGCCCATGCGCAGGCTCGCCAGGTGAACCGCATCGCGCTTCAGGCCTTGCGTCGCATAAAGCTCAAGCACGCTGTCGGCTCTGAGCACATAGACCGAACACACGGCCGCGACCATGTTGTCGGCAATCTGGCCGACGATGCGGTCAAGGCGGTCCTGCGGCTCCAGCGGCTCGGCCATCAGTTCCCTGAGCCGCTTCAGCAGGATACGCGGGCTCGGTGCTTGGTGGTTCATAGCAGTCTGTCCCCGGTGGAGAAACCGTCTAGGTTTCAGTCGGACCGTTCCGAAACGAGGGGTTTGCGGACAATCCGTTACGGCTTATTTATCGAGACCGTAGCAGGAATGCAAAGTTCTGACAGCAAGCTCGGCATAGGCGCCGTCGATCAGGATGGAAATCTTGATCTCCGATGTAGTGATCGCCTTGATGTTGATGCCCTTCTGCGACAGCGCCTTGAAGGCCGATGCGGCAACGCCGGAATGCGAGCGCATGCCGATGCCGATGACCGAAATCTTGGCAAGCTCGGTCTCGCTCTGGATCACGTCATAGCCGATTTCGGATTGCTTGGCGGCAAGCGCCGCCTTGGCCTTCTCCACGTCCGACGCCGGCACGGTGAAGGTCATGTCGGTGTGCGTGCCCTCTTCCGAGATGTTCTGCACGATCATATCGACATTGACATGAGCCTCGGCAAGCGGGCCGAAGATGGCGGCGGCAACGCCTGGGCGATCTTCCACGCGGCGCAGCGAAATCTGCGCTTCATCCTTGGCATACGCGATGCCGGTCACGACTTCCTGTTCCAAAATCTCATCCTCGTCGCAAATCAGGGTCCCGGGCGGATTGTCGAAGTCGCCCATGCCCGGCGCATCCGGCGCCTCGAAACTCGAACGCACGAATGTGCGCACTTTATGGACCATGGCCAGTTCGACGGAGCGCACCTGCAGCACCTTGGCGCCGAGCGAGGCCATTTCCAGCATTTCCTCGAAGGCCACCTTCTTCATGCGTTTCGCCTTCGGCTCGACGCGCGGGTCGGTGGTGTAAACGCCATCGACATCGGTGTAGATGTCGCAGCGATCCGCCTTGACCGCAGCAGCGATGGCAACGGCGGAGGTATCCGATCCGCCGCGGCCGAGCGTCGCGATCCGGTTGTCCGGACCGATGCCCTGGAAACCGGCGCAGACGGCAACCTGCCCCTCGCCCATGCGCTTGACGATATCCGAACCGTCGATATCTGCAATGCGGGCCGCGCCATGGGTGCTGTCGGTCCTGATCGGCACCTGCCAACCCTGCCAGGAGCGGGCGTTGACGCCCATGGACTGCAGCACGATGGCCAGAAGACCCGAAGTCACCTGCTCGCCAGAGGAAACGACCACATCATATTCGCGCGCATCATGCATCGGCGAGGCTTCGCGGGTCCACTCGACGAGCTCGTTGGTCTTGCCGGCCATGGCGGAAACGACGACGGCAACCTCGTGGCCGGCATCGACCTCGCGTTTGACATGGCGCGCCACATTGCGGATACGCTCGATATTGGCGACGGAAGTGCCGCCGAACTTCATGACAATGCGGGCCATATTCCAACACTCGAATTTTCTGGCGTCCGAAAGCGATGGCGGACGCGACACCACGGCCGTCCCCTGGAAACCCGGTTGGCGGCCGGACCGGTCGCAACCGGACTCACGCAGCCGGGAAAGCTGCGGTTTCTTAGCGAAATCGGACCCCGCGCGCAATGGCGCTTGGCAAGAGTTTGACAGGCGCGCGGCCGGCCGAAGCGCTATTTTTTCGAAAGGCCTGTGGGCATGACCACCGGCCCGCCGCCGGCGTGGCCGAAAAACGCCTCGACGCCGTAAACGCGCCGAAGGTTTTCAGGCGTCAGCACAGCAGAGGGCGGCCCGTCGGCGACGATGCGTCCCTCCGACAGCATCACCAGCCGCGTGCACCAGCGCGCGGCCAGGCCCAGGTCATGCAGCGAGCAGACAACCGACCGTCCGTCGTGAAGGAGCGAGCCGAACACCTCCATCAGAGCAATCTGGTGGGCCGGATCGAGCCCCGCCACCGGCTCGTCAGCAACGAGCAACGGCGCTGCCTGGGCCAGAGCCCGGGCAATCAGCACCCGTGCGCGCTCCCCGCCGGAAAGCGTGTCGGCGCGCCGGTCCGCAAGCGCGTCGACGCCCATGCATTCCATGGCGCGGGCGATGACATGGCCGCCGGCATAATCCCCGAAGGCCGACGCTTCGCGCCAGGGCTGGCGGCCGAGGCCGACGATATGCCGCACCGCCACCGCCCAGGCGATTTCATGATCCTGCGGCAGGTAGGCGACGGCGCGGGCGCGCTCGAGCGGCGTCATGGCCGCAAGCGGCCTGTCCGCCAGGTGCACGTCGCCGGAGGCGCGGGCAAGGCCGAGACAGGCCTTCAGAAGCGTCGTCTTGCCGGCGCCGTTCGGCCCGATCAGGCCCACGAGCTCGCCATGACCGACCGAAAGGGTGACATTGTCGATGATGGCGCGCCCGCCGATGCGGACAGTGAGATTATCGACGCCGAGCAGCATCAGATCAGCTCCCGTCGCGTCTTGAAGATCAGCCACAGAAAGAACGGCGCGCCGATGAGCGCCGTCACGACTCCGATCTTCAGGTCCCGCTCGGGCGCAACCAGCCGCACGGCCACATCGGCCGCCAGAAGCACCGCCGCACCGCCCAGCGCGCTTGCCGGCAGGAGGCGGGACGGCACGGCGCCGACCAGCGGGCGCAGAAGATGCGGCACCACCAGCCCGACAAAGCCGATCGCGCCGGAGACGGCGGTCGCCGCCCCGACGCTTGCCGCGACACCCCAGATTACCAATCGTTCGGTGGTTTTCGGCGATATACCAAGGCTTTCCGCCGCGTCATGGCCGATCGTCATCGCGTCAAGCGCGCGCGCTGATGAAAACAGCAACGCCCAGCCGAGCGCCATGAACGGCACCGCCAGCCAGAACTGCAGCATGGACCGATCGGCCAGCGAGCCCAGCATCCAGAACATGATTTCCATGGCGGCGAAGGGATTGGGCGAAAGATTGAGCGCCAGCGCCGTCATCGCGCCGGCAAAGCTCGTAACGGCGACGCCCGCGAGAATGATCGACAGGCTGCGCGCCCCGCCGCCCGCCAGAAAACGCACCAGAACGACCGAGAGAACGGCAAAGACCAGCGCCAGAACCGGCAGCGCCAGCGCGAAAAGCGCTGACAAGCCCGTGTAGATCGCGATCACCGCGCCGAGCGAGGCCGAGGCCGTGACCCCGAGGAGGCCCGGTTCGGCCAGCGGGTTGCGCAGATAGCCCTGCAGCACCGCGCCCGACAGACCGAGCGTCGCGCCGATCGTCAGCCCCAGAAGCGCGCGCGGCAGCCGGATTTCCTTCATGATCAGCGCGATCGCGCCGGCATCATCGCTGAAAAGCCCGGAAAGCGCCGCACGGAAACCGAAGCCCGCCGGACCGACGGTGAGCGAGGCCATGAACAGCACCGCCACCAGAAGGCTAAGGCCGGTGAGAAGCAGGACGTAGCGGCGGCGTTCCGTCATGGCGCGTTTCCGGAACGCAGTTCCCAGCCGATGAAACGGGCGCCTGCACCGCCATCGTCGGGAAGGCTCCTGGCGGCGGCGCGGGTTTTCAGCCGTGCCACGGCCTCAAGATTGAAAGGCCCGCCGCAGATCGTCAGGCGACTGGGCAGGTCGACAAGGTCCGCCTTGGCGGCGGCCGCGCGGAAGGCAGGATGGGCAAAGGGCGCTTCCGCCAGCGCCGGCGCGTCATAGCCGCTGTCTCCGCCGATGATGACCTCCGGCGCGGCCATGATCAGGCGCTCGAGCGGCAGGCGGCCGAGCCCGTCGACACCGGCTGATCTTCCGATATTGGAAAGTCCCGACCTGGCGACAATATCGCCGGCCAGCGTCTCCTCGCCCGACGTGTAGCCATTGGCAAAGTAGAGCGCTGCCGTCTTGCCGTTGGCAGGCATCGCCTCAAGGTCTTCGAGCGTTTCGTCCATGTCCGCGACAAGCCTTCCGGCCGCGTCTTCACGGCCAAGAAGATGGCCCATGCGAAGCAGGTTCTCGCGCACGTCGTCAAGCGAGGTTTCGGGGTCGAATTCGGCCACCGGTATGCCGAGCCGCTTAAGGAGGTCCACCGTCTCGCGCGTGGTGTAGCTGCCGGCGAGCACCAGGTCCGGCTTCATCAGGAAGACTTCCTCGGCAAGGCCGTGATTGAGCCTGTAGCCCCTGGCCTCCTCCGCCATCGCCGAAACCGCCGGATCGGCGGAAAGGTTCGACACCGAGACGAGCTGGCCGTTGCCGGCAAGCAGCATCGCCATCTGGTCGGTGCACAGATTGATCGAGACGACACGGGCCGGCGCGAAGCTCTGGTGACGGGCGAAAGCCATGCCTGGAACCAGCAAGGCAGGAAGGAGGCCGGCGCAGAGGCTCGCGAGCTTCATAAGATTTCGAGCCGAAAGCGCCGACCGCAGCATCTAGAAGGTCCTTTGGTAGGAAAGCGTCACCGTTGTGCCGGGCGCCCTGTAGCCATAGGTGGTCTCATAATCCTCATCGAACAGATTCTCCACCGCGAATTTGACGCGCGCGGCCGGGTCGATATCGTAGAGCGCCGAGACATTGACCAGCGTGTAGTCGCCAAGCTGCGGATTATAGCTCGATTCATTGGTCCAACGGCTGCCGACATATTCGATATCGGCGTTCAGATTGAGCGCTTCGGTGGCCTGCCAGCTTGCCGCCGCCGTCAGTTTCAGCCGGTTCTGGTCGGCGATGTAGACATCATCCGTCTCGTTCTTCGGCAGGCGGTATTCGAAACCGAAATCGAGCCCGAGCCGGTCGTCCATCAGAGACTCGGACCAGACGGCCCGCACGCCGGAGATCTTCGCCCTGTCGATGTTTTCCATCGTGCCGATATAGGACGGCGGCGCGGAGACATAGGCGATCATGTCGTCGATATGGTTTTCATAATAGACGAGATCGATGACCGTGCCGGTTCCCGAATCCCAGTTGATGCCGGCTTCCCAGTTCTTCGAGGTTTCGGCATCGAGATCCGGATTGCCCTCATAGGTGCCGTCGAAGGCCCAGTAGAGATCGTTGAAGGTGGGGGCGTTGAAGCCGGTGGAATAGGAGGCCCGCGCCGTCAGCCCCGGAAGGAGTTCATAGCCGAGGCCGATATTGTAGGTGAGCGCGCCGCCGAACTGCTCGTCCGCATCATAGCGCAGGCCGGCGTTCAGCGTCAGCGCCTCATATTCGAGGCCGTACTGGCCGTAGACCGCGCCGACATTGCGCCCGGTGTCGGTGTAGTCGACGGAACTGTCCACCGTTTCGCGATAGGCCTCGCCGCCAAGGGTGAAGCTGTTAAGCGCGTCGCCGGCGATCACCTCCTTCGTGCTCGAGGCCGAAAGGCCGAAACGGTTGGTATCGTAATGCGTTTCGGCTTCCGGATGGTCGTCGCGGAAGTTCTTCTGGTAATCGAAGGCCGAATAGACTTCGACGACAGAGGACCAGTCGTCGGCATGATCGAGCTCGGCGCCGAGCTTGAAGGCGGCATTGGTTTGGATCGACTGGTTGGCGCCGTAGACCATGGCGCCGGTCATCCAGTCGGCATAGGGCGCCGCGTCGAAATGGGGGTTGGAGCGGGCGTAAAAACCTTCCGAATAAAGCCGGCCCCAGGTGAAGTCCTTGCCGATCGCATAATTGAACGAACCCTGCAGGAAACCGTCGCGGCCCGCCTCATGCACGGAGTTCTGTGGCGTGGTGAAGTCATACCCCTCGGTTCCCAGAAGCGACAGGCCGAGGTTGAAATCAACGCCATTGTTCGTAATCCCGCGGGTCGCCACCGTGCCGAAGCCGCCCCAGGGCCAGGTCACGCCGGTCTCGACCGTGGTGCAGATTGCCTGGCCGTTGGCGCAGGTCGAGCCGTCCCTGGTGATGATGTTGACGACGCCGCCGATCGCATCGGCGCCCCATTCGGCGGAGTGCGCGCCTTCCGCGATCTCGACCCGCTCGATCGCCGACAACGGAATATTGGCGAGATAGGCCGAACCGCCGGTGGCGGAGGCCACCCGCATGCCGTCGACAAGCACCAGCGTCTGCGACGCGCTGGCGCCGCGCAACGTGACCGTCGCCTGCGCGCCCTGCCCGCCATTGGCGGTAATGTTGACGCCCGGATACTTCCTGAGCAGCGACGGCAGGTCGGGCGCCGCCGATCTTTCGATATCCTCCTCGTCGATCAAGGTCACGGTCGAGGTCGACTGCAGGATCGTGGAGGGGCGGCGCAGCGGCGTCGTCACATAGACCGGCTGCAGGTCGATCACGTCATCTTCAACGAGCCCGGCATCCTGGGCGAGCCCCACCTGCGCAGGCGTCAGGATCAAAAGCGCGGCCGAGGCCGCAAGCATGGATTTGTTCATGTCATATCCCCAAGCCGACCGGTTTCATGCCGGCCGAAAAAGCCCGTCGGGGAAGAAGTGACACGGAAAAATACCCGGTCGCGGTCCTGTCCCGTCGGCGGCAACATCGTTTCGAAATGTCACCGCGACGGCAGACCGCGCCAAAACAAGAACCCCGTGTTCCGGCATGGGTGACGGGACCGGGCAGGTCTCCTGGCTTCCGCGTCATCGCCATTGTTTCCGTCTTCCCGGATTGCTCCAGTGACATTTGGAAACGGCTCAGCGGCTACAGTTGCGGGGGCAGCCACGGATGGAGCAAAAAACCCTGTCCCGTGTTCCCTTTTCATCCGTCCTTTCGAACGGAACCTGATCCGCGCGCAATCTATGCGGCGGCATGCCGCCAAGTCAACGACGCCTGACATGCGAAATGTTGAGACAATTTCAACCAGTTGCGCTTGTGTCACAGGCCGAAGGCGTGGGAAATCGCCCGTCATCAGCCATGCGGAATGACGCTCAGGGAACCGTCGGTCTCGAGGATGACGGCGGCAATCGCGTCAAGATCATCCTCGCCGCTCGCGCGGACCGCTGCCCGCACCTCGTCCTCGGTCAGCCTCTGGCGCAGCATGGCGCGCTTGAGAAACTTGCCGTCGGAAAGAACCAGAGCCGGCTCGCTCTTGACCAGACGGTCCACGACAGGAAAGCGGACCGACATCCAGGTGATGGCGAACTGCAGGACAATCAGCAGAGCCAGCGCCGTGACGCCTTCGGCCAAGGGGACGGACCGGCTCAGCATCACCGTTGCCAGAACGGAGCCGAGTGCGACGGTGACGACGAGATCAAAGGCGTTAAGCTTGGAAAGTGTTCTCTGCCCGCTGACGCGCAGCATCAGGACCAGGGCGACGTAGCCGAGTCCGCCAATGGCGATGACCCGGAATATTCCTGTGAAGCTTTCGAAAAGCATCCTGTTTCTCCCTCTTCTTACCAGAGGGAACGCAACAGACGGAAAAAGGTCCCGCCCGGCTTCGGACCAGTGACAGGCTCAGACCAGGACCGGCTGCTCGTGCATGTCTTCCGAGCCGAAGAACTTCAGGTAGCGCTCGACTTCCTTCGGGTCTCCGGTCGCCTTTTGCGGATTGTCGGAAAGCTTGACCGCCGGGCGGCCGTTGGCGTCGGAAACCTTGCAGACGATCGAGATCGGCTTCAGCCCGCCGACGCGGTGCGGCGCGCAGCCGATGAAGTCATTGGTGAGATTGGTGCCCCAGCCGAAGCTCATGCGCACCCGGCCCTGGAAATGCTTGTAGGCCTCGATGATGGCGTCGACATCGAGCCCATCGGAAAAGATCAGGATCTTCTCGCGCGGATCGCGGCCCATCTTCTTCCACCAGTCGATGATCTTCTCGCCGCCCTCGATCGGCGGGGCGCTGTCGGGGCGGAAACCGGTCCAGTCGGCAACCCAATCCGGCGCGTTGCGCAGGAACGCTGTCGTGCCATAGGCATCGGGCAGCGCGATCAGCAGATTGCCGCCGTAAAGCTTGTTCCAGTCCTGCATCACCTTGTAGGGCGCTGCCGCAAGCTGCTCGTCGGTTTCGGCGAGCGCTGCTGCGACCATCGGCAGTTCATGCGCATTGGTGCCGACGGCCTCCAGATCGGTATCCATGGCCAGAAGCACGTTGGAGGTGCCGGTAAAGGCCGGGCCAATCCCTTCCTTAAGCGCTTCCACGCACCAGCGCTGCCAGAGGAAGGAATGCCGCCGCCGCGTGCCGAAATCGGAGATCCGAAGCCCTTCGAGCGCGGCCAGCCGCTCCACCTTCGCCCACATCTTCGCCTTGGCGCGGGCATAGGTGACGTCGATGGTGAAGAGACCGAGGTCCTTCATCGCCGCACGTGAGCGCAATTCATTGATGATGCACAGCGCCGGGATCTCCCACATCGTGGTTTCCATCCAGGGACCGTGAAAATCGAGTTGATACTGGCCGTCGCGCTTGGTCAGTTCATATTCGGGCAGGCGGAAATTGGCGAGCCAGGTCAGGAACTCCGGCTCGAAGATCTGCGATCGTCCGTAAAACGAGTTACCCGCAAGCCAGATCATCTCCTTCTTGGAGAGCTTGATTTGGCGTGCGTGGTCAAGCTGCTCGCGCAGCTCCCCTTCGTCGATCTCCTCGGCAAGGCGCACCGAGGTCGTGCGGTTGATCACCGAGAATGTCGCGTTGACGTCCGGATAAAGCTTCCAGATCATCTGCAGCATCAGGAGCTTGTAGAAATCGGTATCCAGCAGGCTGCGGATGATCGGGTCGAGTTTCCAGCTATGGTCGTAGACCCGTGTTGCAATATCGGTCTTCGGCATCGCTCTTCGGCCTTTCGAGCCGCCTCTCAGGCGAAAAAAACGCTGGAAAGGGCCGCCATGCCGCCCTTTCGGGCCCATGACTTAGCTGTAAAGGCGATGAAAAGTCCAGAGTCGTTTTGCTCGAATTGAGCTTTACTGGGCCGGCGCCTGTTCCGTCTGGGCGGCATCCTCGGTCACGGTCTCGACCGCTGGGTCGCCGCCGCGCGGAGCAAAGAGTTCCACGGCGCCCCAGACCAGAAAGGCCAGGACCAGACCGCCGGCCAGGATGGCGAGCACCGGTCGTCCGCGTTCGGAGTGGCGTGCTTCGGTCGGGGTCACGTCGACCTCGACATCCTCGGGACGGTTTCCCGTCTTCCTTTTCTCAACCATTGTCTACCTCCCGTATCGTTTCTCCCGCGGGAAGGATCAGCCCGCGCCTGGCGCGCCGAACAGCCACGAGGCACCGCCCCAGATCAGCACCACGGCGACCATGATGGCGATGATGACCATGATCACGGTCTGGCCGCGATTGAGGTGCCGCTTCTCGGTCTCGGGCACGCGGGTGTCGTCCTCGTTCTTCTGCGGGTAATTGTCCTCGCCCGGATAGGTGACAGGGCGGCCTTCCTTCGGATCGAAATGCGTCGTCATGTCGTTCTCCCTGGCCTCCGCACGAGGATCGGCGGAGGGTTTTCTTCAGGGAAGAAACGTAAGGCCGCGGGTCTTTGTTCCCCCGGCTCAGTAGCCGGCGGCGCGGTTGACCACATGCTGCAGCGGCTCGCCCGCCTCGAAACGGGCGATCTGGCGTTCCACATGGGCAAACAGCGCCCTGACATCGGTATCGGAGGCCACATGCGGCGTGACGACGACCCGCTCATGCGCCCAGAGCGGACTTGTTGCCGGCAGCGGCTCGGTTTCGAATACGTCGAGCGAGACGCCGTGAAGCAGGCCCTCATCCAGAGCAGCGAGAAGATCGGCCTCGACCTGCGAGCCGCCGCGTCCGGCATTGATGAAGACGGGGCTCCCAAGCGGACCGGACCGGCGGAGCTTTTCAAAAAGCGCCCGATTGAAGATGCCGGCCGTCTCATCGGTCAGCGGAAGAAGGCCGACCAGAATGTCCGTCCTGGCAAGAAAATCATCAAGGCCTCTGGCATCAAAACATTCAACGCTATCGATTTCCTTCTTTCTCCGCGACCAGCCGATCACGTTGAAGCCCATGATCTTCAGCTTCGCCGCCGCATCCCGCCCCAGGACGCCGAGCCCCATGATGCCGACGGTGAAGTCTCCGGCTTCGGCAGGCGGCAGCGGTTGCCAGTCTTTCTCGGCCTTCAGACGGGCATAGTCCGGCATGCGGCGGGCATGATGGAGACATTGCAGCACCACATACTCGCTCATCCGCCGGGTCAGCGAGGGATCGACGAAGCGCACGAGGGGGATATCCGGCAGCCCCTGAAGCGCCAGCACCCGCTCGACGCCCGCCCCGCCGGAAAAAAGCACTTCCAGGTTGGGCGCGCGCGAAAACAGATCGTCGTCCGGCTTCCACAAGACGGCATAGCGGCAATCGGAAAGATCGCGGCCCTTCGTTTGCGGATCAGCGAGATCGATCACCGGCCGGTCGGAAAAGAAAGATCCAAGCGCTTCGACGATCATGGCGCGGCCGGAGAATTTGAGGTCGACAAGGACGGGGGCTTTGGGCATCGGGGCTTCCTTTGGGCTCGGCGTAATGGTCAAGCTTGCGTCGTGAGCAAAAGCGCTCAATCCGCTTCCACCGGCTCGATATCGAAGGCGGCGGCAAGCAGCGCCCTGGTATAATCAGCCTTCGGGTTTTCGAAAACCTCCGCCGCCGGGCCGCGCTCGACCACTTCGCCGAAGCGCATGACGATGATCTCGTTGGCGAGCGCACGCACAACCTTCAGGTCATGCGAGATGAACAGATAGGCGAGATTGTGCTTCTTCTGCAGGTCGGAGAGAAGGTCCACCACCTGCGCCTGTACGCTCATGTCCAGCGCCGAGGTCGGCTCGTCCAGCATGACGAAGCGGGGTTTGAGCACCATGGCGCGGGCAATCGCGATCCTCTGGCGCTGGCCGCCGGAAAACTCGTGCGGATAGCGCCAGCGGGTCGCGGCGTCGAGGCCGACCTCTTCCAGCGCCGCGCCCACCCGCGCCTCGCGCTCGGCGACCGTAAGCGAGCGCTCGTGGATCTTCAGCCCCTCGGCGACGATTTCGCCCACCGACATGCGCGGCGACAGCGAACCATAAGGGTCCTGAAACACAATCTGCATCGCCTCCCGGAGCGGCTTCATCGCCTTGAAGGAATAGGCGTCGATATCCTTGCCGACAAAGCCAATCCTGCCTTCCGAGGCGATCATCCGCGTCAGCGCCAGACCGAGCGTCGTCTTTCCGGACCCCGATTCGCCGACAACGCCAAGCGTCTCGCCGGCGCGCAGCTTCAGCGAAATGCCGTTGACCGCCTTCACGTGGTCGATCGTCTTGCGCAACAGTCCCGTTTTCACCGGAAACCAGACCTTGACGTTTTCGGCCTCGACCACGACCTCGCGGCTCGGATCATGCGCCGGCGGCTCGCCCTTCGGCTCGGCGGCGAGCAGGTGCCTTGTGTAGGCATGCTGCGGATTGTCGAAGATCTCGGCAACCGGCCCGTGCTCGACGATCTTGCCGTCGGTCATCACGCAGACCCGGTCGGCGAACTTGCGCACGATGCCGAGATCATGGGTGATGAACAACATCGACATGCCGTGATCGCGCTGCAGGCTTTTCAGAAGTTTCAGAATCTGCGCCTGCACCGTCACGTCCAGCGCCGTGGTCGGCTCGTCGGCGATCAGCAGCTTCGGCCGGTTGGCAAGCGCCATGGCAATCATCACGCGCTGGCGCTGGCCGCCGGAAAGCTCGTGCGGGAAGGCGCCGAGCCGTCTCTCCGCCTCGCGGATGCCGACCTCATGCAGCAGTTCCAGCACGCGCCTGCGGGCGTCCGCCCCGGTCATGCCGGCATGCAGCGCCAGCGTCTCGCCCACCTGTTTTTCCACCGTATGCAGCGGGTTCAGCGAGGTCATCGGCTCCTGGAAGATCTGGGTGATATCGCCGCCGCGCACCTGCCTGAGCGTGTGGTCATCGGCCTTCAGCAGATCGCGGCCTGCAAACAGGATCTCGCCGCTCGGATGACTCGCAGCCGGATAGGGCAGAAGGCGCAGCACCGAGGCCGCCGTCGCGGACTTGCCGGAGCCCGATTCGCCGACCAGCGCCACCACCTCGCCCGGCAGGATGTCGAAGGAGATCCGGTCGACGGCGAGATTGTCGGCCTCGCCCTGACGAAAGGCGACGGACAGGTCCTTCACGGAAAGAAGAGGCGTCTGGTTCATTGGAAGGTCTTCCTCGGGTCAAACGCATCGCGCACCGCCTCGCCGACGAACACCAGAAGCGACAGCATGATCGAGAGCGTGAAGAAGGCGGTGATGCCAAGCCACGGCGCCTGCAGATTGCTCTTGCCCTGATTGACCAGTTCGCCGAGCGAGGGTGAGCCGGGCGGCATGCCAAACCCTAAGAAATCCAGCGAGGTCAGCGTCACGATCGCGCCCGAAAGGATGAAGGGCACGAAGGTGAGCGTGGCGACCATGGCATTGGGCAGAAGATGGCGGAACATGATGGTGCCATTGCCCACGCCGAGCGCACGCGCCGCCCGCACATATTCGAAATTGCGCGCCCTGAGGAACTCGGCCCTGACGACGGCAACGAAGCTGACCCATGAGAAAACCAGCATGACGCCGAGCAGCACGAAGAAGCCGGGCGGAAGGATCGCCGCGATGATCAGCAGGATGTAGAGCGTCGGCAGCGACGACCAGATTTCGATGAAGCGCTGCATCAGAAGGTCGACCCAGCCGCCGAAATAGCCCTGCACCGCGCCGGCGGTGACGCCGATAACGGCGGAAAATCCGGTGAGCAGCAGCCCGAACAGCACCGAGATGCGGAAGCCGTAGATCACCCGGGCCAGCACGTCGCGGGCAAGGTCGTCGGTTCCGAGCCAGTCCATGTTGCCGAGATTGCAGCCCGGATCATCCACGCCGTCAGGGTAACCGGCACAGCGCTCTTCCTTGGTCATCAGCCAGAAGGGCGGGGTTGGTGCCGAATAGGGCACGTTGGAGTTGATGGTGCGGTAGGAATAGCGGATCGGCGGCCAGATCATCCAGCCATTGGCCTCGATCTCCTCCTGGATGAAATCGGAGCGATAATCAGTGACCGCGAGAAAACCGCCGAACTTCTCCTCCGGATAATCGACGACGACGGGAAACAGGATCTCGCCCTTGTAGGAGGCGATGATCGGCTTGTCGTTGGCGACGAATTCGGCGAACAGGCTGATGATGAACAGGAACAGGAAGATCCACAGCGACCAGTAACCGCGCCGGTTGGCCTTGAAATTCTTCCACCGTCGCGCGTTCATCGGGGTGAGCCAGCCGGTCTTCGGGCGCTTGACCATGTCCTCGGATGCGAGATCGCTCATGTCACACATCCCTCTTTTCGAAGTCGATGCGCGGATCGATCCAGGTGTAGATCAGGTCGGAGACAAGGCCGATGAACAGCCCGAGAAGCGAGAAGATGTAGAGCGTGGCGAAGACCACCGGATAGTCGCGGTTGACGAGCGAGAGATAGCCGAGGCGGCCGAGCCCGTCGAGCGAGAACACGTTTTCGATCAGAAGCGAACCGGTGAAGAAGGCAAGAATGAAGGAACCGGGAAAGCCGGCAATGACGATCAGCATGGCATTGCGGAAGACGTGGCCGTAAAGCACCTTGCGTTCCGAAAGCCCCTTGGCGCGGGCGGTGATAACATATTGCTTGCCGATCTCGTCGATGAAGGAGTTCTTCGTCAGAAGCGTTGTCGTGGCGAAGGAGGAGACCGAAAGCGCGATCAGCGGCAGGGTCAGGTGCCAGAAATAGTCGAGCGGCTTCTGCCACCAGGGCAGTTCGGCAAAATTGTCGGAGACGAGGCCGCGCAGCGGAAACCAGTCGAAAAAGGAGCCGCCGGCAAACAGGATGATCAGCAGGATGCCGAGCAGGAAGCCCGGAACGGCAAAGCCGATGACGATGATGCCCGAGGTCCAGACGTCGAAACGCGAACCGTCCCGCACCGCCTTGCGGATGCCGAGCGGAATGGAGACGCCGTACGACAGCAGCAAGACCCATATGCCCAGCGAGATCGACACCGGCAGCTTGTCGATGATGAGGTCGATGACGGAAGAATTGCGGAAGAAGCTGTCGCCGAAATCGAAGGTCAGATAGTCGCGCATCATCAAGAGAAAGCGCGTCAGCGGCGGCTTGTCGAAGCCGAACTGGGCCTCCAGATCGGCGATCAGCTCCGGATCGAGCCCCTGGGCGCCGCGGTAGTTCGATGACGAGGCGCTGTCGAACCCGTCCATCGACATGCCGGCGTCCGAACCGCCGGACATGCGGCTTTCCGCGCCGCCGCCCTGGCCGTTCAGCTCCGCGATCACCTGTTCCACCGGGCCGCCGGGGGCAAACTGCACGATGATGAAGGAAATCGTCATGATGCCGACCAGCGTCGGGATCATCAGCAGCAGGCGGCGAAGGATATAGGAGCCCATTACAATGGTACCCTTGCAGAGAAAGAAGCAGACCGCATAGCCCCCTCCAATCTCCCCCCTTGAGGGGGAGATGCCCCGACAGGGGCAGAGGGGGGTAAACCGTTTCGGCAAATTCGGAGCGAGCGGCTTATGCCCATTTCCCCTCTCTGTCGCGTTCGCGACATCGCCCCCTCAAGGGGGGAGACTGTTTGGAAGTCTTGGATGTTCTTGCGCAAGAAAGCCACTACGCCGCCGCCAAACCGCACCGTCATTCCGCCTCCGTCGACCACCAGGCGGCCGGGAAATCAAGGCCGTATTCTGGAAAGCCGGGATGCGCGATCGTGTTCCAGTAGGCGATGCGGTAGTCCTTGGAATAATAAAGCGGGATGACGAAATCATGGGCCAGAAGAACGCGGTCGAGCGCCTTGGTGGCGGCCACCAGCGTATCCCGGTCATCGGCGAACACGATCTTCCCGATCAGCGCGTCGACGCCGGGGTCCGAAACACCGGCATAGTTTTCCGAACCCGGCTGATCCACGGAGCGTGACCCCCAGTAATTGAACTGCTCGTTGCCGGGGCTCAGGGACTGGGCCCATAATTCCCAGATCATGTCATAGTCGAAATCATTGACCCGGTTCTGGTACTGAGACGTGTCGACCACGCGGACGGATGCATCGATGCCGAGTTTGCGCAGGTTCTCGACATAGGGGAGCACGACGACCTGAAGCGAAGGATTGTCGAGCAGGATCTCGAAGGAGAACGGCTCGCCGGTCTTGGCATTGACCATCTGGCTGCCGCGGCGCTCGAAACCGGCCTCTTTCAAAAGCTGGAAGGCCTTCTGCAGATTGGCCCGCGATTCGGCCTCCGTGCCGCCGACGGGCAGCTTGCTGGCGGTGTTGAAAACTTCCGGCGGCACCAGATCGCGCACGCTCTCCAGAATCTGAAGCTCTTCGCCCTGCGGCAGGCCGGAAGAGGCGAGATCGGTTCCGAACCAGTAACTGTTGTTGCGCGAATAGGCATCGCTCAGCTGGTTCTTGTTGATGGTCTCGAAATCGAAGGCGTAGATCAGCGCCTCGCGCACCCGCTCGTCATCAAAGGGCGCGCGGCGGTTGTTGGGCACCAGCGCCTGCATGATGCCGGTCTTGCGCAGGGGATTGGGCACCGCCTCGCGCTTGACCTGGCCGTCCTTGACCGCCGGGAAATTATACCCCGTCGCCCAGCGCTTGGCCCGCGTCTCCACCCAGAAATCGAAGGTGCCGGCGCGAAACGCCTCGAAGGCGACATCGAGATCGGCGAAATAGAGAAAGTTCACGGAACCGAAATTGTTGCGGCCGACATTGACCGGCAGGTCCCGGCCCCAGTAATCGTCCCGGAGACGGTAGGTGATCGAGGAGCCGGGATTGACCTCCGCGATCTCGTAAGGCCCTGATCCGACGATCTTGTCGAGCGTGCTTGCGGAAACGTCGCGGCCGTCCTCGAACCAGTGTTTCGGCAGCACCATCAGCTGGCCGACGATCTGCGGCAGTTCCCGGTTTCCCGTTTCGTCGAAGCTGAAGGTCACCTCGCGCTCGCCCGTCACTTCCGCGCTGACCACGTGGCGGTAGTAATTGGCATACATCGCATTGAGTTCCTTCAGCCGTTCGAAGGAAAACACCACGTCCTCGGCCGTCACCGGCTCCCCATCGGAAAAACGGGCCTCGGGATTGAGGCTGTAGGTGACGAAGGAAAGATCCTCCGGAACGCGGAACCCCTCGGCGAGCAGGCCGTATTGGGCATCGATCTCATCTTCGGCCGGCGTCATCAGGGTCTCGAAGACAAGGCTGAGGCCGGCGGCTTTCGAGCCGCCATAGGGTATGGGATTGAGCGAATCAAAGGTGCCGGTGGCATAGTATTTGAGTTCGCCGCCCTTCGGCGCATCCGGATTGACATAGTCGAAACGGGAAAAATCCGGCCGGTACTTCGGCGTTCCGGTCAGCGCCGAGGCATGTTGCCATTCGCCCCCGCTTTCCTGAGAAAATGCCGCCGGCGCGAGGCCGAACGCGCCTGCGATAACCCAGGCAGCAACCGAGATCGTTTTCCACATGGTTTCAGCCTTTTCCGTTCTTGCTTTTCTCGTTATCGCGACAAGAATAAGCAAATATCGACCCGGGTGCACAAGTGTCGTTTTCGTAAGGCGGCAACGGGGAAGGTCGCAGGGCACGCCGGGAAAGCGCCAACACGCCGGCTTGAGGGAGCTCATGATGCACTGGATGAAGGGATTTGCCGCCGCCCTGGCGCTTGCGGCGTCGGCCCCTTTGGCCGCAGCCCAGGATTTTCCGCCGCCTGCGAAAATCCTGTTCGCCTCCGAAACCGCGCCGAGCGCCGGTCCGCCGCAATCCTTCGGTTTTTACACGAAAGGCTGCATCGCCGGGGCCGAGGCTCTGCCGATCGACGGGCCGAACTGGCAGGCGATGCGGCTTTCGCGCAATCGCCGATTCGGTCATCCTGATACAATCGCCCTGATTGAGAGGCTGGCAGGCGATGCCGCTCAATATGACGGCTGGCCGGGCCTTCTGGTCGGCGACATCTCGCAGCCGCGCGGCGGACCGATGCTTTCGGGCCATGCCTCCCACCAGGTCGGGCTCGATGCGGACATCTGGCTGAACCCGATGCCGGACCGGCGGCTGACATTGCGCGAGCGCGAGGATATTTCGGCCGTTTCGGTCCTGAAGAATGACGGAACGCTTTTTGTCGATCCGGAAAAATTCACGCCCGCTCACGCCCGGCTGATCATGCGGGCGGCGAGCTATCCGGAAGTCCAGCGCATCTTCGTCCATCCGGGCATCAAGAAGGCGATCTGCGACGGCTGGACCGGCGACCGCTCGAATCTGGCCAAGGTGCGGCCCTATTACGGCCATCACTACCACTTCCACATCCGCCTGTTCTGCCGCGATGGCTCGCCCGAGTGCAAGGCGCAAAACGCCGTCGACATGAAGGATGACGGCTGCGGCGAAAACCTCGCCTGGTGGCTCTCCGACGAACCCTGGGCGCCGGCGGAGCCCGCCCCGCCGGCAAAGAAGCCGGAACAACCGGCGCCCAAGCCGACGCGGCCAGCCTATACCATCCTCTCCGACCTGCCAGCGGCCTGCACCGGCGTGCTGGAAGCGCCTGCTCCCTCGCCCCTGCCGACGGCAGCCGTCACGCCGAAAATTCCCTTGCCGCCCCTGGCGCCCTGGCCGGAGATCGGGCCGGTTCCGCAGCCGCGCCCGGCGGGGTGACGAAGGCTGCGGTCAAAACTGCGTTACCTGCCTGCCGGCAGCGGCTTTCAAAGCGCTTTGAGTTATTGTATGAAACGACGGGCCGTCCGCGCTTCGATGACCAGATTGCAGAAAACAAGCCGGCGGCCTGCGATTGCCCTTCCGATTTGACGGATGCCGTTGCAAAATCGCCAAACTGAATGCACAGACTGCGCCAGACATTGATAAAGCCCGGGACAGGGCGGAACGCGGAAACATCATGGCCAAAACCCTCAGCACCTCGGACCCTCTCTCCTTCCCCATCCTGATCGGCGATATCGGCGGCACCAATGCGCGGTTCTCGCTGCTGGTCGACGCCTATGCCGAGCCGCGCGAGTTCCCGATCGTGCACACAGCCGATTTCCCGACCGTCGACGCGGCCATACAGGCAGGCGTCATGGACAAGACCGCGCTGCAGCCGCGCAGCGCCATCCTGGCCGTCGCCGGGCCCATTCGCGGCGATGAAATTCCGCTGACCAATTGCGACTGGGTGATCAAGCCGAAGGACATGATCAGCGCGCTCGGGCTCGAGGATGTGGTGATCATCAACGACTTCGAGGCCCAGGCGCTCGCGATCGCCAACATGCCCGATGAGTTCCGCGAGCCGATCGCGCCGCGACCGGACACGATGGTCGCCTCGCGCGTCGTGCTCGGCCCGGGAACCGGCCTCGGCGTCGCCGGTCTCGTCCATGCCGAGGAACGGTGGATTCCGGTTCCAGGCGAAGGCGGTCACATCGATGTCGGCCCGCGCACGGAGCGCGATTACCAGATTTTCCCGCACATCAAGACCATCGAGGGCCGGGTGGCCGCCGAGCAGATCCTGTGCGGGCGCGGCATGGTCAACCTCTATAACGCTATCTGCGCTGCCGACGGGATCGAGGCCAAGCCCTATGAGCCGAAGGACGTCAGCCATGCGGGCCTTGACGGTTCCGACCCACAGGCCGTTGAAACGCTGTCGCTGTTTTCGACCTATCTCGGCCGCATCGCCGGAGATATGGCGATGGTGTTCATGGCGCGCGGCGGCGTCTACCTTGCCGGCGGCATCTCGCTGAAGATCCTGCCGGCGCTGAAGAAGCCGGAGTTCCGCGCCGCCTTCGAGGACAAGGCCCCGCACAACGCGCTGATGCAGTCGATCCCGACCTATGTCGTCACCCACCCGCTCGCGGCCCTTGCCGGCCTTGCCACCTATGCCCGCACGCCGCTGCGCTTCGGCCTCGCCCTTGACGGCCGCCGCTGGCGCGACTGAGCGGAGCGCGGACCAAGATCAACCTTTTCTTCCTCATGCGCTTCCAATAAGGTCTCACTGCCTTCGCGACACGCTGCGTGTCGCGGATATCCGATCTGAAGCAATACCAGGAAGAAGCATGACCAGTCCGGCAATGAAACTCGTCGTCGTGGGCGCCAGCGGACGGATGGGACAGACACTCATCCGCGTGATCAGCGAAACCGAGGGCGCGGTTCTCCACGCCGCCATCGACCGCCCGGAAAGCCCTGTTCTGGGCAAGGACGCCGGGGAACTCGCCGGCGTCGGCGCGCTCGGCGTGCCGGTCACCGACGATCCGCTGAAGGCCTTTGTCGATGCCGAGGGCGTGCTCGATTTCACCGTGCCGGCGGCCTCCGTCGAATATGCCGAACTTGCCGCGCAGGCGCGCATCGTCCACGTGATCGGCACGACCGGCTTTTCGGAGGATGACGAGACCCAGATCAAGGCGGCCGCCCGCCATGCCCGTATCATCAAGTCCGGAAACATGTCACTGGGCGTCAACCTGCTTGGCGAACTGGTCAAGCAGGCAGCCGCAGCGCTTTCGGCGAAGGGCTGGGATATCGAGGTTCTCGAGATGCATCACCGCCACAAGGTCGACGCGCCATCCGGCACGGCCCTTCTTCTGGGCGAGGCGGCGGCGGAAGGCCGCGGCATTTCGCTGAAGGAGAATGCCGTGAAGGTGCGCGACGGGCATACCGGCCCGCGCGCGGAAGGCACGATCGGCTTCGCCACGCTGCGCGGCGGCTCCGTGGTGGGCGAGCATTCCGTTCTCCTTGCCGGCGAAGGCGAGACGGTGAGCCTCTCCCACAAGGCGACCGATCGCTCGATCTTCGCCCGCGGCGCGGTTCAGGCCGCCCTTTGGGGCCGGGCCGAGAAACCAGGACTTTATTCCATGCTCGACGTGCTCGGGCTTTCGAAAACACATTAACCCAAGATCTGACGAAGGAAGACTGTCATGAGCGGAACACTGGTTCTCGTGCGTCACGGCCAAAGCGAATGGAATCTGAAGAACCTTTTCACCGGCTGGAAGGACCCGGACCTGACCGAGCTCGGCGTCAAGGAAGCCACCGCCGGCGGCAAGGCGCTCGCCGAAGCGGGCATGAAGTTCGATATCGCCTTCACCTCGGCTTTGACGCGCGCCCAGCACACCTGCAAGCTGGTCCTCGACGAGGTCGGCCAGGCCGATCTCGAAACCATCAAGGATCAGGCGCTGAACGAGCGCGACTATGGCGATCTCGCCGGTCTCAACAAGGATGACGCCCGCGAGAAATGGGGCGAGGAACAGGTCCATATCTGGCGCCGGTCCTATGACGTGCCCCCGCCCGGCGGCGAAAGCCTGAAGGACACCGGCGCGCGCGTCTGGCCCTATTACATGCAGGAAATCCTGCCGCGCGTTTTGCGCGGAGAAAAGGTGCTGGTCGCCGCCCACGGCAACTCGCTGCGCGCCCTCGTCATGGTGCTCGACCGCCTGAGCCAGGAGGAGATCCTGAAGCTCAACCTCGCCACCGGCGTGCCGATGGTCTACACGCTGAACGCCGATTCCACCGTCGCCAGCAAGGAAGTGCTCGGCGACATGTCCGGCGCGCACTGATTCACCGGACGGATTTCGGACAGAATGGAGGGCGGTCTTCGGATCGCCCTTTTTGTTTTTCAGGAAATGTCTGCAAGGGAACCCGCGGCCCGGCCTTGGCATTGATTGATTTGAGGGGCCGATCCGCTTGCAAAGGCTGGCGAATCCCGTCACGTTCGACTTCCCACACAAGGTCTTGCGCAAGGAAACCGGTTTGCGATACGCCATCTACTTCACGCCGCCTGCAGACGATCCGCTGACCGTCGCCGCCAGCCGCTGGCTTGGCTATGATGCCTTCTCCGGGGAGGAGCGCCCCTACCCCGAAAATATCGCGCTTCCTGCCGGACGCATGAGCGCGGTGACGGCGGCTGCAGCCCGCTACGGATTTCACGCCACCATGAAGGCGCCGTTCCGTTTGGCGGAAAACATTTCGCCGTCGGCGCTTGAGGCGACCTTCGATGTGTTCTGCCGCAACCGCAGGCTCTTCACCATCCCCGAGATCACGCTTGGGCAACTCGGCAAGTTCTACGCGCTTATTCCCGCAGCCGAATATGACGAGTTGCAGGCTTTTGCCGCCGATGTCGTCGAGCATTTCGAACCGATGCGCGCGCCGCTGCTGAATGACGAGATCGCAAGACGCAAGCCCGAAACGCTGACCGAGGCCCAGCGCGACAACATGATCCGCTGGGGCTATCCTTACGTCTTCGACGAATTCCGCTTTCACATGACGTTGACCGGTCCGGTGACCGGCACCGATGCGCATGTGATCGAGACGGCGGTTCAGGATTATTTTGGCCCCTTTACCGGCAAGCCGCTCGCAATCGGCGGCCTTGGCCTATTTGTCGAGGAGCGGCGCGGCGCGCCCTTCACCATCAAGCGCTGGCAGCCGCTTTCCGGCGCGGAAGAACAAGAAACATGAGCACCGAAACCGTTTTCACCAATGCCCGGATCGTGCTTGAGGACAGGATTGTCGATGGCACGCTTGTGATCCGCGACGGAGAGATCGCCGAGATTTCCGAAGGCAATGTCGGCGCCGGGGAGGATTTCGGCGGCGACCTGCTGATCCCTGGTCTTGTCGAGCTTCATACCGACCACCTTGAAGGCCATTACGCGCCGCGTCCCGGGGTGCGCTGGAACAAGACCGCCGCGATCCAGGCGCACGACGCGCAGGTCGCGGCCTCGGGCATCACAACCGTCTTCGATTGCCTGCGCATGGGCTCCGACGACACCGACGGCTTCGAGGCGGGCGAGATGCGCGCCATGGCGGACGCGATCATCGGCGCCGAACGGGAAGACCGGCTCAAGGCGCAGCACTTCCTGCATTTGCGATGCGAGGTCTCCGCCGCCAATGTCATGGAACATTTCGCCGCCTTCGAGGATGAGCCGCATGTGCGCCTGGCCTCGATGATGGACCACGCGCCGGGTCAGCGGCAGTTTGCCGACATCCAGCAGTACCGGCGCTATTACAAGCCCAAGCGCGATCTTGACGACGACGCCTTCGAGCGCTTCATCGCCCGCCGGCAGGCCGCCTCCGAGGCCTATGCCGACAAGCATCGCCGGATGATCGCCGATCACTGTTCGAAGAACGGCATCTCGATCGCCAGCCATGATGATGCGACGGTCGCCCATGTGGATGAGGCAATCGGGCTCGGTGTGCGGATCGCGGAATTTCCGACAAGCTTCGAAGCGGCAAAGGCCTCGCACGCAGCCGGGCTTTCGGTGCTGATGGGTGGGCCGAATGTCGTGCGCGGCAAGTCCCATTCCGGCAACATCGCCGCGCGCGACCTGGCGGCAGCCGGCGTACTCGACGTGCTGTCGTCGGATTACGTGCCCTTCAGCCTGTTGCACGCGCCCTTCATCCTTGCCGGCGACGAGGAAGCCGGGGTCTCGCTGCCCCGGGCCATTGCCATGGTGACGGCAACGCCGGCGAAAGCCGCCGGTCTTGACGATCGCGGCCGCATTGCGCCGGGCCTGCGCGCCGACCTCGTCCGCGTCAAACGCACCGAGGACGTGCCGGTGGTGCGCGCCGTCTTCTCTCTCGGAAAGCGCGTGGCGTAAGGTATGGGCAAAGCCGGCAGGATCATCGTTGTCGTCGGCCCGAGCGGGGCAGGAAAGGACAGCCTGATCGGCTACGCGAAAGCCGCCTTCTCCGGCCATCCGAATGTCCGCTTCGTCCGCCGGGTCATCACCCGTCCCTGCGATGGCACGACGGAAGACCATGCCTCGATGACGCCGGAAGCCTTTGCCGCGGCCAAGGCGGCGGGCGGGTTCGCCGTGACCTGGGCCGCCCACGGACTGGAATACGGTATCCCCGCCGAGCATCGCGTCTTAGTGGAGTCAGGCGGCGTCGCCATTGCCAATGGTTCACGCCCGGCGCTGTCGCTGTTTGACAAGGCCTTTGCCGCGATGACCGTGGTCAATGTCACCGCAAGGCCGGAAATTCGGGCCGAACGCCTTCAAGCGCGCGGACGCGAGAGCCGTGAGCAAATTCTGGAACGCCTCGCCCGATCGACCATGGACGTCCATGGCGATTTCGATGTCGTCAACATCGACAATTCGGGCGCGCTGGAAGATGCCGGAGAGGCGCTGGTGCGGGTGATCAGGGACAGCCTCGCCTGAAGCCTTCAGTGCCCGGCGGCGTTTGAGAACAGGTTCATCACAACCACGCCGCCGACAATCATCGCGATCCCGACCCAGGCGGCGATATCGAGGTTCTGGCGCAGGACGAGCACGCTGACGGCGGCCGTCAGCACGATGCCGAGACCCGCCCAGATGGCATAGGCCACGCCGAGCGGGATCGTCTTCAGCGCCTGCGACAGGCAGAAGAAGGCGATGAGGTAGAACACCGCCACGCCGATCGTCGGCAGAAGGCGGGTGAAGCCGTAGGATTTCTGCAGAAGCGTCGAACCGACCACCTCGCAGACGATCGCAATTCCAAGAGCGCCATAGGCGGCGAGCGCCGGGTTCATCTGATATCCTTTTCCATAAACGAGCCTGGTCCGCGGACTCAGTGCGCCTCGTCCCAGTTGTGGGCGGCGCGGGCATCGACCTTGAGCGGCACGGCCATGGAGACGGCCGGCATCGCTGCATTTTCCATGACGTCGACAATCAGCTTCGTCGCGTCGTCCACCGCCTCATCCTCGACCTCGAAGATCAGTTCGTCATGCACCTGCAGCAGCATCTTCGCTTTTTCAGCAAGACCGGCGGCGGCCAGTTCCGGCTCGATGCGGATCATCGCGCGGCGGATCACATCCGCGGCCGAGCCCTGGATCGGCGCATTGATGGCGGCGCGTTCGTTGAAGCTGCGGACCTGATGGTTCGATGACTTGATTTCGGGGTAATGAATGCGCCGGCCGAAGATCGTCTCGACATAGCCCTTGTCGCGCGCCTGGGCCTTGGTCTCCTCCATATAATCCCGGATGCCCGGGAAGCGCTCGAAATAGCGCTTGATGTACTCGCCCGCCTCCGAGCGCTCGATGCCGAGCTGGTTGGCGAGGCCGAAGGCGGAAATGCCGTAGATGATGCCGAAATTGATGGCTTTCGCCCGTCGGCGCACTTCGCCCGGCATGCCTTCCACCGGCACGCCGAACATTTCCGATGCCGTCATCGCGTGAATGTCGATGCCATCGGCAAAGGCCTGCTTCAGCTGCGCGATATCCGCCACATGGGCAAGCACGCGCAATTCGATCTGGCTGTAGTCGGCGGACAGCAGCTTGTGGCCCGGACTGGCGATGAAGGCGGTGCGGATCTTGCGGCCTTCCGCCGTTCTCACCGGAATATTCTGCAGGTTCGGCTCCGATGAGGCAAGCCTTCCGGTCGTGGTCGCGGCCAGCGAATAAGAGGTGTGGACGCGCTTGGTCTGAGGGTGGATATAGCCCGGCAGCGCATCCGTATAGGTCGATTTCAGCTTGGTCATCTGCCGCCAGTCGACAATCCGGCTTGGCAGCGGAATGCCCTGGGCGGCAAGATCATCGAGCACCTGAACGGCGGTCGACCATTGTCCTGACTTGGTCTTCTTGCCGCCGGGAAGGCCCATCTTGCCGAAGAGAATATCGCCAAGCTGCTTGGGCGAGCCGATATTGAATTTTTCCCCCGCCAGTTCGTAGATCTCGTCCTCCAGGGCGGCGGCCTTTTGCGCCAGTTCCCCCGAAAGCCGGGAGAGGATCTGCCGGTCAACGGAGATGCCGCGCTCCTCCATGCGCGAGAGCACCGGCAGAAGCGGGCGCTCCAGCCGCTCATAGACGGTCGCGACATGTTCGGCGGCGAGGCGGGGCTTCAGCACAAGCCAGAGCCTCAGCGTCACATCGGCATCTTCGGCCGCATAGGCCGTCGCCCTGTCGATCTCCACATGATCGAAGGTGACCATATTGCGCCCCGAGCCTGCGACCTCCTTGTAGGGGATCGGCTGGTGCCCGAGCCAGCGTTCCGAAAGCGCGTCCATGCCATGCGCGCCCATACCGGAGTCGAGCGCGTAGGAAATCAGCATGGTGTCGTCGAAATTCTTCACCGTGATGCCATGGCGCAGCATCACCAGATAGTCATATTTGAGGTTCTGGGCGATCTTCAGCACGCCCTCGTCCTCGAGCAGGCCCTTGAGCGCCGCCAGCGCCGTGTCGAAATCGATCTGGCCATCGGCAAGCCCGCCGCCGAGAAGATCGTCCTGGCCGGCCTTGTGGGCGAGCGGGACATAGGCCGCACGCACCGCCTTGCCGGCATCGGGCTGATCCTCGTCGTAAAGCGCCAGCGAAAAGCCGACCAGTTCGGCCTGCATGGCATCAAGCGAGGTGGTTTCGGTGTCGAAGGCGCAGAGCCCTTTTTCGCGCGCGGCCGCAATCCAGCCCTCAAGCGTTTCGGGATCGCGGATCGTCTCGTAGGAGGAGCGGTCGACGGGAACTGCGGCAAAGCGGGCGGCGCGGGCGGCGGCGAGCGCAGCCGGCCCGGTCACAGCGCCATCCGGCGATGGCTTCGCGCTTTCCTCCGAAGCAGCCTCGCCCGGATCTAGATCGGGTCCGTGGGCCTTCTCGCCCCACTCCACAGTGACGGAGACCGGTTCGATCTCCGCGGCTTCCGCGCCCGTCGCCTCGGCGACGCGCCGCGTCAGCGAGTTGAACTCCATGGCCTTGAGGAAGGAGACGAGCTTCGGCCCGTCCTGTTCTTCCAGCACCAGCGCATCAAGCGGCAGCTCCACCGGGCAATCGCGCTTCAGCGTCACCAGCTTGCGCGAGACCAGCACGAGCTCCCTGTTGGCGATGATGTTTTCGCGGCGCTTCTTCTGCTTGATGGTCTCGGCATTTTCGAGAAGATTGTCGAGATCGCCGAATTCCTCCAGCAGGGTCGCCGCCGTCTTCGGGCCGATGCCCGGAACGCCCGGGACGTTGTCGACCGAATCACCGGTGAGCGCCTGCAGGTCGATCATCTTTTCCGGCGGCACGCCCCATTTCTCGATCACTTCCGGCACGCCGATCTGCCGGTCCTTCATGCCGTCATACATGTGCACACTCGGCCCGACGAGCTGCATCAGATCCTTGTCTGAAGAGATGATGGTGGCATCGCCGCCGGCCTCCACCGCCATCTTCGCATAGGTGGCGATGATGTCGTCGGCCTCATAGCCCTCGATCTCGATACAGGGCAGGTTGAAGGCCCGCGTCGCCTCGCGGATCAGCGAGAACTGCGGCACCAGATCCTCCGGCGGCGGCGGACGGTGGGCCTTGTATTCGGGATAGATTTCCTTGCGGAAGGTCTGCGAGGAGAAGTCGAAGATCACCGCGAGATGGGTCGGCGTCACGCCAACCGATGTGTCGCGCGCCGAGGTGAGCAGCTTCCACAGCATGTTGCAGAAGCCGGACACGGCGCCGACCGGCAGCCCGTCGGACTTGCGCGTCAGCGGCGGCAGGGCGTGAAAGGCCCGGAAGATGAAGCCGGAACCGTCGATAAGGAAAAGGTGATCGTCTTTTTTCATGCTGGAATGCATAGCCCGGACGGCAAAAAAGGTCCATCGCCAAGCCGGATTTCACCGCTGAATCGCAAAGCTTCGCGCGGGAGGATCATCGGAAAAAGCCCGGTCGTTTATTCAGATTACCGATTTGTAACGAAATGCACGGCGGTTTCCCTTGAATCGACACATTTCGAGGTACAAATACGTCTCAGCGGCGCACGTTAGCGCCGATGCCTGATGGAGGCTCGTCCCCCGCCTCGTCAGACAACAGGACAAAGGCTCCATCCCCCCTCTCCGGCCTTTGTCCCAAAAAGCAGCCGCCATGGCCAGCCCCCCTCCAGGCCATGGCGGCTTATTTTTTGCCCCGTTTCCAACCCCGCGCCGCATTCCTGCAATCGTGTATTTCCAAACTGCCCCGGCTTGGCCTATGGTCCGCGCACATCATTCGTGAAAGACCGAGGACCTCCCATGACCGAACTTGAAACGCTCCTGAAGCGCGCTGACGACAACCTGCCCTCCAGCCTCGACAAGCTGTTCGCGCTCCTGCGTATTCCCTCGATTTCCACCGACCCGGCCTACCGGAAGAATTGTGCCGAAGCCGCCGACTGGCTGGTGGGCGAGTTGAAGACACTCGGCTTTTCCGCCACCGCCTACACCACCAAGGGTCACCCCATGGTCGTCGGCACCTCGGAAAACGCGCCGGAAGGCGCGCCGCATGTGCTGTTTTACGGCCATTACGACGTCCAGCCGGTCGATCCGCTGGAGCTTTGGGAAAGCGATCCGTTTACGCCGGAAATCCGCGATGCCGGCAATGGCCGCAAGATCATCACCGGGCGCGGCACCAGCGATGACAAGGGCCAGTTGATGACCTTCCTTCAGGCTTGCCGCGCCTATCGCGAGGAAAATGCCGAGCTTCCGGTGAAGATCACCGTGATGTTCGAGGGCGAGGAGGAATCCGGTTCACCGTCGCTTCCGGCCTTTATCGAGGAGCATGGCGACCTGATCAAGGCCGATTTCGCGCTTGTCTGCGATACCGGCATGTGGGACCGCGACACGCCGGCGATCGCCGCGACGCTGCGCGGCCTCGTCGGCGACGAGGTGGTGATCACCGCCGCCGACCGCGACCTCCACTCCGGCTTTTTCGGCGGCGCGGCGGCGAACCCGATCCACATCCTCGCCGATATCCTTGCCGGTCTTCACGACGAGACCGGCCGCGTGACCCTTCCAGGCTTTTATGACGGCGTCGAGGAAACGCCGGAAGAGATCAAGAAGAGCTGGGAGCAGCTCGGCGAATCAGATCAGCGTTTTCTGGGCGAGATCGGCCTTTCCAAGCCTGCCGGCGAAAAGGGCCGCTCCGTGCTGGAACTGACCTGGACGCGGCCGACGGCCGAAGTCAACGGCATTACCGGCGGCTATACCGGCGAAGGCTTCAAGACGGTGATCGCGGCCAGGGCCTCGGCGAAGGTCTCCTTCCGCCTCGTCGGCACGCAGGACCCGGCAAAGATCCGCGACAGTTTCCGCAGCTATGTCCACTCCAAAATTCCGGAAGACTGCAAGGTCGAGTTCCATCCCCATGGCGGTTCGCCGGCCATTCATCTCGATTACAACGCCCCCTTCCTGAAGAAGGCGCAGAAAGCCCTTTCCGAGGAATGGCCGAACCCCGCCGTCGTCATCGGCATGGGCGGGTCGATCCCGATCGTCGGCGATTTCCAGAAGAAGCTCGGCATGGATTCGCTCCTCGTCGGCTTCGGGCTCAATGACGACCGCATCCATTCGCCCAACGAGAAATACGAGTTGACCTCCTTCCACAAGGGCATCCGCTCCTGGATCCGCATTCTCGACGCGTTGGCGAAGTAAGCGACGGTGACGGCGTTCAGCTTGCGTTAACGTTGCTTTTGATCTGTTGGCCCGGGGGCATTGCACCGGAGCGGTCTTTCACGCGACCTTAACGGCACTCGGCTAGCCTCTTAAGCGAACACGGAAGGTGAGCAGCTCCACCGCCATGGCCGGAAGCAAGAAAAAGCGCAGCAGGAAAGACCCAACCCTGGGCGGCTCGACCGCCGGGACGGGCAGGAAACCTGCGAAACGGAAAACCACCGCGAAGGGCAAGAACGCCCGGTCCCGCGCATCCGAGCGGGGCCTTCTGGCGCGCGCGCTGCGCTTTGTCTTCTACTGGGGCATGGTCGCCGCCGTCTGGGGCGGCGTCGTGGTCATCGGCATCGTCATCTATTACGGCGCCAAGCTGCCGCCCGTCGATGAATGGGCGGTGCCCGACCGCGCGCCCAACGTCAAGATCATCGCCAATGACGGTTCGCTGATTGCCAATCGCGGCGCGACCGGCGGCGAGGCGCTCTCGATCGACGAGATGTCGCCCTTCATCCCAATGGCGGTCGTCGCCATCGAGGACCGGCGCTATTATTCCCATTTCGGCGTTGATCCGATCGGGCTCGCGCGCGCCATGGTGACCAATATCCAGCACGGCGACGTCGTGCAGGGCGGCTCGACGCTGACCCAGCAACTGGCCAAGAACGTTCTGCTCTCTCACGCCCAGACGCTGGAGCGCAAGGTGCAGGAAGCGCTGATGGCGCTGTGGCTGGAGCACAAATACACCAAGGACCAGATCCTTGCGATGTATCTAAACCGGGTCTATTTCGGCTCCGGCGCCTATGGCGTGGAGGCCGCTTCCCGACGCTATTTCAACAAGTCCGCGCGCGACGTGACGCTCGGCGAAGCAGCACTTCTCGCGGGCCTGCTGAAAGCGCCGTCCAGGCTGTCTCCAGCGCGCGACCCGGAGGCTGCGGAAGCGCGCGCGCAGGTGGTTCTGGCCGCCATGCACGACCAGGACATGATCGACGACAGCGACATGGCAACCGCGATGGCGCGCGAACCGACGCGGGCGCCGAGCTACTGGTCGGGCGCGGAACATTATGTCGCCGACATGGTGATGGCCCGCCTCGAACCGATGATCGGCGAGATCACCACCGATGTGGTCGTCCATACCACGATCGATCCCGGCCTCGAACGCGACGCCGAGGAGAGCCTGAAGTCTGCTCTCGATGCTTCGGGCAAGAAGGACCGCGTGGAACAGGGCGCGCTGGTGGCCGTCGATGCGACGGGCGCGGTCAGGGCGCTGGTCGGCGGGCGCGACTATTCCAAGAGCCAGTTCAATCGCGCCGTGACGGCGAAGCGCCAGCCCGGCTCCGCCTTCAAACCCTTCGTCTATGCCGCGGCGCTTGAAATCGGCGACCGGCCAAGCTCGGTGCGCAATGACGCGCCGATCACCATCGACGACTGGACGCCGGAAAACTACGAGAAAACCTATTCCGGGCCGATGACACTGACGAACGCGCTTGCCCATTCGGTGAATACCATTGCCGCGCAGCTGGTGATGGAGGCAAGTCCCGGCGGGGTGGCCGATATGGCGCGCAGGCTCGGCATCACCTCGGATATCACCGCCAACGCCTCGATCGCGCTCGGCACCTCGGAAGTCTCGCTGATCGAGCTGACAGGCGCCTATACCGCCTTCATGAATGGCGGGTTCAGAGCAACGCCCTATGTGATCGAGAAGGTGGAGACGACCGGCGGCAAGACGCTCTACCAGGCCGACCAGGCCGGCCAGCCGCGCGTGCTTTCGCCCCAGATCGCCGCCAATATGAACGCCATGCTGATGCGCGTGGTGACCGAGGGCACCGGCAGCGCGGCGCAGATCCCGGGCTGGCAGGTCGCCGGCAAGACCGGGACGACGCAATCCTCCCGCGACGCGCTCTTCGTCGGCTTCACCGCAAACCTGACCACCGGCGTCTGGGTGGGCAATGACGACAATTCGCCGATGCGCAATGTCACCGGCGGCAAGCTGCCGGCAAAAATCTGGCACGATTTCATGGCGCGCGCGCACAAGGGCCTTTCGCCCGAACCGCTTTACGGCGGCGGCAGGCTGATCGAGCCGAAACCCCGGCGGGCACCGGCGGCGGGGGAAGACGGCAACCCCAAAACGCTGGTCGAATTGCTTGGCCGCCTCGGCGAGAGCGAAAGCGCCCCGCCCGCCGATGTGGGCGAGGCGAAACCGCAGCCTGCAGAACACAAGCGCCGCACGATCATGCAGATTCTCGGCGGGGGCTGAGGCAGTCCCGCGTTCAGGATGATTTGATGCGTTTCTCGAAGCGGCGGTCGGGCGCCCTCAGCCAGCGGCGAACACGCTGGATCAGCCTGCGTTTGATCTTGTGTCCGGTGCTTTCAGCCCAGGGCGTCTGGTTTCGATAGTCCCAGTAGAATTCGGTGAAGGGGTGGGTACATTTGGTGTGCCACGGCTTATTCGCGTCCATGAAGTGCACGATTGCCGGAAAGCGCGCCGCTTCAAAAGCCTCCTCCGCGCTATAGGCCGGTTCCAGCGCGTTTGAACGATAGATGCGGGTGCCGGCATTCCAGGCCAGCGGCAGTTCCTTGGTGTCATTGCAGAACAGGATGTTGAGAATGTCCTGGTCCTGCGAAATGATATAGGGACCCTGTCGGCGAAAGATCTCTAGGATCGCGTCGGCCAGCGCCATTTCGCGAAAGCGCGCGACATCAAACACCATGACCCCGGCGTTGAAATAGCGATGCTCAGCGTTAAGCCTCAGCCGGCGGGCCTGGGGCAGACCGGCGTCATCGGCGGCGCCGGCAACGGGATGCCCTTCCAGGTCGATCGCCCACAACTTCTCCAGCGGCTCGATGATGACGGTATCGGCGTCAAGATAGATCACCTTTTGCACTTCGGAGGGAAGATAGTGGTGCATCACCAGACGGTAATAGGTGGCGATCGAGATGTAGTCACGGTTGAGCGGCAGCCAGCGCAAGTCTCGGTCATCGATTTCGATGAAATCGATACGCCCGCCCGCGCCCTTGACAAGTCCCTCGAGCCTTTCGCGATTGCCGGCGGAGATATTGTGTCCGTTCAGGACAAGAAAACGCAGGCGCGAAGGCCTTGTGCTCGTCGTGAGGGCCGAGAGTATGGTGACGGCGGCGTGCGGCACATAGTTATCGTCCACCGCGAGCGCGACATTGATATCATCATCAGCGTCGCTGCCTCCCCGATCGGCGACGCGCACCCGATCCCGTTTCTGCCGCGCCTCCAGAAGGACTTTTTGAGGAGAGACCGGCGGGCGCGCCCTGATGCCCCAGGTCAGCGGAAGTTCCCGCACCCTGGCCCCGTGGACGGATTTCGCATATGCGACATAAGCACAGGTCAGGTATTCAGCCAGGAACCCGCCGAGGCGGGACTGGTATGAATCATAGCCGGAGACGTCCATCCTCTGCTGTGAAGCCTCGAGGATGTCGATCAAGAAATCGGCATATTCCAGAAAGAACGGTCGCCGCATCACCGAGATCGAATTGAAGAACAGCTTTCGTCCGGTCAGGATCTGCACGAGATAGGGATAGATGTGCGGTGCGCGCTCCTTGACGATATCCTCCAGCACGGCCATGTCTCCTGCATGGTGTTGATGCGCAAAGAAATCCGAAGCGGTCATAATCACATCCGGCAGGCCCGGAACATAGAGCGTTCGCGCCGGCGGCGTCAGGATATCCACGCTCTCACAGGCTTTCTCGATCAGGTCGTCGCGCCACCCATATTTCTCATAGATTTCATCCGAAATCTCTTCGAATGAAAGGCCGCGCGGCTTCTTCTCGGCAAAGGCAAGGAGCCTGCGATAGTGCATCTGACCGTAATATTCGGCCTCCACATTGTGGCGCATCCAGTAAAGCGCGGTCAGCTCGCTCCAGAACAGGTTCTCGCGTGAATTGTTCTCGCCGGTATCGTCCCCGATCGCGCCCTCGACATGAAACCGCCCGAGCGCCCGGCCGGCCTGAATCGGGGTGAGATACGCGGTCTTTACCAGCGGAGCCGGTTTGAAATAGACGACCGAGATGAAGATTTTCCTGGAGATCATGCTTTGGTCTGGCCATGGTTTCAGCGAAGCGGCTCGCCCGAACCACGATCCGGTCCCGGCATGCGGCGACGAGGCTCATGTCCTGACAAACGCATCAAAACTGTGCGGAAGATAGCCCGGACCTCCTGTTCTGAGAACCCCCTTAATCCAGCCGGACCCGGTTTGAGGCTCGCAAGGCACGGTGAGATGACACCGGGCAAAGAAAACGCCGTCCGACCCTAGTCAAGGCCGGACGGCGGTATGGCGTATTTCGCTGTCAGATGGAGACATCCGACGTTCAGCGAAAACGCGTCAAAACGAATAGCTCGTGCGTATCTGCCTTGGGAACCGCTTACGCCGCGCGACGTTCGTGACGGCCTTCCTCGACCTCCTCGACGATCTTGGCGACGAAAGCTTCGAGATCCTTCGGCGAACGCGAGGTGATGATGCCGTTGTCGGTGACGACCGCGCTGTCCGTCCAGTTGGCGCCGGCATTCCTCATGTCGGTCTTGATCGAGTGATAGGACGTGGCGTCGCGACCTTTAAGAACGTCGGCTTCGACCAGAAGCCACGGGCCGTGGCAGATGGCTGCGACGACGCGCCCCGACGAGACGAATTCCTTGACGATCGAGACGGCTTTTTCCGAGGTGCGCAGCACATCCGGATTGATCTGGCCGCCGGGCAGCACGATCGCGTCATAGTCGGCGACCGAGACGTCCTCGAGCGCCAGTTCAGCCTCGACGCTGTCGCCCCAGTCCTTTTCGTCCCAGCTCTTGACCGGGCCCTTTTCCAGCGAGGCCACGGTGACCGCGGCGCCGCGCTTCTTCAATTCGTCCAGCGGCACCCGCAGTTCCGAGCGCTCATATCCATGGGTGGCCATGATCAGGATTCTGGACTGATTGATGGCAGGCATGGCATCCTCCTGTCGCTGATGATGGTTTGGCGCGACAGCGCTCCGCTGCCGCCTTCCCCATGGAAACGCGCGGAAGCCGGCCGCGTTCCCTCCACCGCGAAAGAACGCACGGCCGCAGAGAACCCGTCCTCCAGACGGACGGCGGAAATCACAGCAACGAGACAAAGGAAGTGGTGCCCAGACGCGGATTCGAACCACGGACACGCGGATTTTCAATCCGCTGCTCTACCAACTGAGCTATCTGGGCAGGCGCCCGATAATCGATAGCGGGCTGCCTTTGCGGGCAGCTCGGCCCGCGAATGAGCGCGTTTATAGCATCTTGTTTTTTCAAGTCCAGCGGCAATTTTCCGTTTTTTCAAGAAAATTTGCGGGCCTGTCGCAACCGCCGGAGGCACGGGCCCCGCACGGCAAAACCGCTGCAGGCGCCGTCGAAAGGCCTGGCGGGAAAGCGTCGCCGCGCCTCCCGGCAGGCCACCCGACATGCGCATCGCCGCTCGGCCTCTGGCACCGCCAGCGGCCGTTTCAGCACGCCGAATGGCACGAACGAGAGCCGGACAGTTCCTCGGCAAGCAGGATAACCTCCCCGAGCCGGGGATGGGCGAGTTCATAGACCGTTTCGCTGCCCTGTCGCAGCGCCAGGATCAAGCCATGGGCGACGAGCGAAGCCATCGCGGCGGCAACCTCAATGATGGAAAGGCCGGTCATCCGGCAGACGTCGAGCCGGCTCAGCCCGCCCGCCTCCAGCGCCCTGGCAATCTGGAAACACTCGGTCCTTGCGAGCGCGGCAAGCGCACAGGCATGGGCGATGAGACGCTGATCGGGCTCTTTGTGCTTTGGCAGAAAATGAATATTCGCGTTTAATTCACGCATGATTAACCTTCAATATTAAATATTACTAATACAACATAATTTATCAAATTCGGATAGCGCTAATTTTTCTCTGTATATATAATAAAAATTGCGTTTTGACTACCACAAGCGAAAGCATCTTGAAAGCTCTTCTTTTGGCGCAAGTCCGCGCCGGACCATCGCTCCCTCCCGGCTCTGCAGGCGCGCCGCTTTGCGGCGAGACGCCGGAGAAGGCCCTTCCCACGCGATCATGCCCGCATCCACGCGCATGCGGCATTGCAACAAAACCGGCCGGGAAAGCGCGGTTTTGTCCTTGATAGGCGATTGCCAATCAAGACCGACATGCTAACCTTGGCGTGTGGGGAAAGAAGGACAAGAATGACGACAGTTTCTGAGACGCCGCAAAAAAGCATGGTGATTTCCAGGCGGCTGCGGGAAAGCATCCGGCTTCATCTGGAGTGCATCTATCCGGAAAAGGATTCCCGCGCGCTGACGCGGCAGGTGCTCGAGGCCTATTGGGGCGATGGCGTCGTCCCGCGCAAGCGCGGCCGCGTGGCCGGCAACAACATGTGGAGCGCCGACAACACCTATGTGATCACCTACGGAAATTCGATCATCGACGGCGAGCACAAGCCGCTGTCGCTGCTGCAGGATTTTCTCACCGAAAACCTGAAAGGTGTGATCAAGGGCGTGCACATCCTGCCCTATTTTCCCTACACCTCCGATGACGGTTTTGCCATAACCGATTATCGCGCGGTGGATTCGGGCCTTGGCGGCTGGGAGGATATCGAACGCATCGGCCGCGAGTTCCGGCTGATGTCGGATCTGGTGCTCAATCACTGTTCCAGCCAGAGCAACTGGTTCAACGAGTTCCGCATGGGCCACGAGCCCTACAGGGACTTCTTCTTTACCGCGTCGCCCGAAGACGATCTCTCGTCCGTGGTTCGCCCGCGCGCGCATCCGCTGCTGCGCAAGGTGGAAACCGCCGACGGAGAGAAGCATGTGTGGTGCACTTTCAGCCACGACCAGGTGGATTTCGACTTCTCCAATCCGGAGGTCCTGCTCGAATTCCTGCGCATCATGCGCTTCCATATCAATCGCGGCGTGCGCACCATCAGGCTCGATGCCTGCGCCTTCATCTGGAAGGAGGTCGGCACCTCATGCATCCATTTGCCGCAAACGCACGAGATCATCCGGCTGATGCGGGTGCTCGCCGACTACAGCGAGGAAAGTATCGTCCTCATCACCGAGACCAATGTGCCGAATGTCGAAAACCTCAGCTATTTCGGCAATCGCAACGAAGCGCACATGATCTACAATTTCTCGCTGCCGCCGCTGATCGTGCATGCGCTGATGACGGGAACGTCGCAGTTTCTCAATGCCTGGCAAATGGCGATGCCGCCGGCGCAGATGGGCTGCGCCTATTTCAACTTCACCGCCTCCCATGACGGGATCGGCCTCAGACCCGCCGAAAGCCTGCTGTCCGACGAGGCGATCGGCGAGATGGTCGAGACGGTGAAGAGCTTCGGCGGCAGGGTTTCCATGCGCCAGCTCTCCGATGGATCGATGCGACCCTATGAGATGAATGTCTCGCTGTTCGACGCGCTGAAAGGCACGGTGAAGGGCGAGGACGAACACAACATCGCCCGCTTCCTCTGCAGCCAGACGATCGCCATGGCGCTGGAAGGCATTCCCGCCTTCTACATCCACTCGCTGCTGGCGACGAGCAACGACTACGAGGGCGTGGAGAAGTCCGGCCATAACCGGGCGATCAACCGCCACCGCTGGAACTATGACGCACTGCAGGAAGCCCTTGCCGACGAGACCACACAGCACGCCAGGGTGTTCAATGCCATGCGCGAACGGATCGGCATCCGCACGCGGCAGCCGGCCTTCCACCCGAACGCAACGCAGTTCACCCTGCATCTCGGAGAGAAACTGTTCGGGTTCTGGCGACAGAGCGTCGACCGCACCCAGAGCATTTTCGCGATCAACAACGTGACCGACGAGACGCTCGAAATCCCGGCCATGGCGCTCAATCTCATCGGCGGCGAACGCTGGATCGATCTGATCACCGGCGAGACGGTCGACGGGGCCAGGATCGGCTTCGCTCCCTACCAGTGCCGGTGGATCACCAACCGCGCCTGACCGACCGCGATCCGGGGCCCGTGATCCCTGTCGGAAAATCCGATGCAAGTCGATCGGTCGCGATCGCATCTGCCATAATAAATTCATATTTGCGTAGATACGAATTATGCGCTAATAATTTGCCGCACCAAACCCGAGGAGCCCCCGAGATGACCCTGCCCTTTACGCCCGCGCCCGACCTCAAGCCGGAGGTCCACGGCTTCTTCGATCCGGCCACGAACACGATCTCCTACATCGTGCGCGACCCGGGATCGGACGCCTGCGCCGTGATCGACAGCGTCATGGACATCGACTACGCGGCAGGACGCATCACCCACGAGAGCGCCGACCGGATGATCGCGATGGTCCGCGAGAAGGACTGGCGGCTGGAATGGCTGATCGAAACCCATGTCCATGCCGACCATCTGTCGGCGGCGCCCTACATCCAGGAGAAGCTCGGCGGCCGCATCGGCATCGGCGAGAATATCGTGATCGTCCAGGACACGTTCGGCAAGGTCTTCAACGAAGGCACGGAATTCGAGCGCGACGGTTCGCAGTTCGACCGGTTGTTTGTCGATGGCGACAGCTACGCAATCGGCGGCATGACCGCGCATGTCATGCACACGCCCGGCCACACGCCCGCCTGCATGACCCATGTGATCGGCGACGCGGCCTTTGTCGGCGATACGCTGTTCATGCCCGATGGCGGCTCCGCGCGCGCCGATTTTCCCGGTGGCGATGCCCGTACGCTCTACCGCTCCACCAAGCGCGTCCTCGAACTGCCGGAGGAAACGCGGCTGTTCATGTGCCATGACTACGGCCCGAACGGCCGCGACATCGCGTGGGAGACCACAGTCGGCGAGGAGCGTCGCCACAACATTCACCTGCATGACGGCATCAGCGAGGATGAATTCGTGGAGATGCGCGAAAAGCGCGACGCCACGCTCTCCATGCCGCGGCTGATCCTGCCCTCGCTACAGGTCAATATGCGCGCCGGCGCCGTGCCGAAGGACAAGGACGGCCGGCTGATGCTGAAAGTGCCGGTCAACGCGCTCTGACGCGCCGACCTCCCCATCCGAAACCAGGAAGACACGCATGCATACCCGTGCAATCAACAACAACTACCACGTGGCCGGCCAGTTGAAGGCCAGGGACATGCCGGAAGTGGCGAAAGCGGGCTTCGCCGCCGTCATCTGCATGCGGCCCGACGGCGAGGGCTTTTTCCAGCCGAAATATGCCGAGATCGAAGTCGCCGCTCAGGAAGCCGGCATTGCCTGCTACTATGTGCCGGTCGGCGGCGGCCACCAACCGATCACCCAGGCATCGAAACTGAAGCAGATCCTGAAAGAGACCGAGGGACCGGTGCTGGCCTTCTGTGCCTCCGGCGGGCGCTGCGTCAGCCTCTACCAGCTTGCCCTGCAGGCCGGCTGACCGCCTCACCCCCTCCGGGCATAGGCGATGGTCTCGAAACGGGCGGAAAGCCCGTCATAGAGAAGAAGCCTGCCGATGAGCGGTTCGCCGGCGCCGGTGACAAGCTTGATCACCTCCATCGCCATCAGTGTTCCGATGACGCCGGTGACGGGCCCGACGATGCCGGCCTCGGCGCAAGACGGCACAAGGCCTTCGGGCGGACGCTTGGGATAGAGGTCGCGGTAACGCGGATTGGCCTTGCCGCCCGCTCCGTTCGCATAGGGCTTCAGCACCGTCAGCGATCCGTCGAAGCGCCCCACGGCGCCGGTCACCAGCGGCACCTCGGCCCGTTCGGCCGCATCGGCAGCCATGTAGCGCGTGTCGAAATTGTCCGAGCCATCGACCAGAAGGTCGAAGCCTGAAAGAAGATCGCCAATCGTCGACGCGTCCAGCCGTTCGTGAAACCGACGGCAGACCACATGCGGGTTGATGCGCGCGATCGCCCGGGCGGCGCTCTCCGTCTTCGCCGCGCCGACAGAGCCGGTGTCGTGAATGATCTGGCGCTGCAGGTTGGAGAGGCTGACGCCGTCATCGTCGGCGATGCCGAGCGTTCCGGTGCCGGCGGCGGCCAGATAGGACAGGACCGGACTGCCGAGCCCGCCGGCGCCGATGACCAGAACCCGGGCGCGCTTCAACGCCTGCTGGCCCGCGCCGCCGATCTCCGGCAGCACGATGTGGCGGGCGTAGCGTTCGATTTCTTCCGAGGAAAAGGCTTGGCTGTCAGTCATGGCCACCTTGTAACACGGAAAACCGGCGGCATCCTTCAAAAATCAGTGCCGCCGTCCTGTCTCTCTCAAAGCGCCTTGGTCGCGACGAGGAAGGTCGCCTTGTTCTTGCCGGGGCGCCACTGGTGGACAACGGAGAACCCGGCGCGGGCCATTTCGTTGATCAGCTCTTCCTGGGTGAAACTGCCCACATAGGGCGCCTTGCCGATCAGCTGCATCACCGGGATCGCGGCCTTGATATAGAAAGAGAAGTCGCGAAGGCAGGCGGTGGAGGAAATGAACACGCCGCCCGGTTTCAGCATGGCGTGAACTTTTTCCAGAACTCTCTCGCGGTCTTCCAGCAGATGCAGCAGCGAATGGGCCATCACTGCGTCATATAGCCCGTCCGAGCCGTTCATCGCGGTCACGTCACCCTGGTGGAAGTGAACATTGGTGGCCGCGGCGTCCTCAGCCTTCCGTTTTGCAATCGCGATCATGGTGTCGGAAAGATCAAAGGCGTCGATTCGGGCGACGGCGGGCGCGTGATAGAGAGCGGTCGAGCCCGTGCCGCAACCGATTTCCAGCACCCGCATGTCGGGTTGAAAATACTCGCGCGTTATATCGAGCTTGATCTGGTAGGACTGCGGATCGGCGATGGGGTCGCGGGAATATTTCTCCGCGATCTTGTCCCAGAACTTTTTCTTGTCGGCTGCCATTGTCGGGCTCCTGCGTGGCGTGTTGCGGCGCGGTTCAATTTGTGGCTGAACCGCCGTGATGTTGTGCGCAGTGATAGAGATTTTCAGACTATGCGGGAATTGCCTAAATTCCTTGAGCTGTTATACGCAAATGGATGATATGGGACGCTGTCAGATATGACTGGAACCAGGTCCGCGCCTTTCTGGCGACGGCCGAGGAAGGCTCTTTGTCGGCAGCCGCGCGCGCGCTCAAGGTCACTCAGCCGACGCTGAGCCGCCAGGTGGCGGGCCTTGAGGAGAGTCTCGGCGTCACCTTGTTCGAGCGCGGCACCCGGTCGATGACGCTGACGGCGGCCGGACGCCAGCTTCTCGGCCACGCGCGGGACATGAACAATGCCGCCAACAGTATTTCCCTTGCCGCCTCCGGCCATTCCCAGGCCGTGGAAGGCGAGGTTTGTCTGGCGGCAACGAACGCAATGGCCACCTACCACCTGCCGGGCGTGGTCGCGAAGATCCGCATGGCCGCGCCCGGCATCGTGCTCGACATCAAGACCTCCAACGCCCTTTCCGACCTGATCCGCCGCGAGGCCGATATCGCCATCCGCCATGCGCGCCCGACCGAACCGGAACTGATCGCCAAACAGGTCGGCGTCACCTCCGCGACGATGTATGCGTCAAAGAGCTATCTCGACCGTCTCGGACGACCGGTGACGATCGAGAAGCTGAAGTCGGCGGACTTCTTCGGCTTCGAGTTCCGCGAGCAGCTCCTTCCTCTGTTTGCCGAGGAGGGCATCACGCTGACCGTCGATAATTTCCCGGTGACCACCGAAAGCGGCACGCTGGTGATGGAAATGATGCGCGCGGGTCTCGGCATCGGGCTTTTGCTGAGGGAGGACGTTGCGCTGTTTCCCGATCTGGAAGAGGTGTTTCCGGCCTTCCGGTCGATCACCGTGCCGATCTGGCTGGTGACCCATCGCGAGCTTCATTCCAGCCGTCGCATCCGCGTGGTCTACGATATTCTCGCCGACCATCTCGCACAACTTTCGACCGGCAGGCGGTGATAGCCCCGATTAACTCCATATCGGAAACAATATTTCAAATTCGCGCCGAATTGACCTCGTCGCTCGCGGCGCTACAGTGACGGCAGACATTTCATCCGAAAAGGCGTTTCCCATGGCTCGCATCGACAAACACGGCCTTCAATTCGACAAGACGCTCCATGATTTCCTCACCGAAAAGGTGCTTCCGGAAACCGGGGTCGACCCCGAGGCCTTTTTTGCCGGTTTTTCGGAGATCGTGCACGAGCTTGCGCCGAAGAACCGCGCCCTCTTGAAAACCCGCGATGCCATGCAGGAACGACTGGACGCCTGGTACAAGGAAAACGGCGCGCCGTCCGACATGGCGGCCTATGAGGCCTTCCTGCGCGAGATCGGCTATATCCTTCCCGAGGGCGAAGACTTCTCGGTTGAAACCGACAATGTCGATCCGGAGATTGCCACGATCGCCGGCCCCCAGCTTGTCGTCCCGGTGATGAACGCGCGCTATGCGCTGAACGCGGCGAACGCCCGCTGGGGCTCGCTCTATGACGCGCTTTACGGCACGGATGCGATTGCCGAGGATGACGGCGCGGAAAAGGGCAAGGGCTATAACCCGAAGCGCGGCGAAAAGGTGATCGCCTGGGCCAAGGCCTTTCTCGATGAGAACATCCCGCTTGCCGCCGGAAAATGGGCCGATGTCACCGGCTTCGGCTACAGCGACGGTGTGCTGATCGTCAAGACCGCGGCCGGCGAGACCGGACTTGCCGATCCCGGCCAGTATGCCGGCTTCGACGACAGGGACGGCGATGCATTCCGGCTGATCTTTTCCAACCACAATCTGCATGTCATTATCGACGTTGACCAGAACGGCATGATCGGCAAGACCGACCCCGGCCATATCAACGACGTCGTGCTGGAATCGGCGATCACAGCGATCATGGACTGCGAGGATTCCGTTGCCGCCGTCGATGCCGAGGACAAGGTGCTCGCCTATGCCAACTGGCTCGGCCTGATGAAGGGCGATCTCACCGAAGAGGTCACCAAGGGCGGCAAGACCTTTACCCGCAAGCTGTACCCCGACATCGCCTTCAGCGCGCCGGACGGCACGCCCGCCAGCCTGAAGGGCCGTTCGCTGATGCTGGTCCGCAATGTCGGTCACCTGATGACCAACCCGGCGATCCTCGACCGCGACGGCCGCGAAGTGCCGGAAGGCATCATGGATGCGGCGATCACCGCGCTGATCGCGCTTTACGACATCGGCACGAACGGCCGGCACATGAATTCGCACTCCGGCTCCATGTATGTGGTCAAGCCGAAGATGCACGGGCCGGAGGAAGTCGCCTTCGCCAACGAGCTTTTCGGCCGCGTCGAGAAGATCGTCGGCATGAAGCCGAACACGATGAAGATGGGCATCATGGACGAGGAGCGCCGCACCACGGTCAACCTCAAGGAATGCATCCGCGCGGCCAAGGACCGGGTCGTCTTCATCAATACCGGCTTCCTCGACCGCACGGGCGACGAGATCCATACCTCGATGGAGGCGGGCCCGATGATCCGCAAGGGCGACATGAAGTCGGCCCCCTGGATTGCGGCCTACGAGGACTGGAATGTCGATATCGGGCTGGAATGCGGCCTTGCCGGCCACGCGCAGATCGGCAAGGGCATGTGGGCCATGCCGGACCTGATGGCGGCCATGCTGGAAGCCAAGATCGGCCAACCGAAGGCCGGCGCCAATACGGCCTGGGTCCCCTCCCCGACGGCGGCCACGCTGCACGCCACGCATTACCACGCCGTCGACGTGGCCAAGGTGCAGGAGACGCTGAAGGACCGGCCGCGCGCCAGCCTCACCAATATCCTGTCGGTTCCCGTCGCGGTGCGTCCGAACTGGTCGGAAGAGGAGATCCAGGCCGAGCTCGACAACAATGCCCAAGGCATTCTGGGTTACGTCGTGCGCTGGATCGACCAGGGCGTCGGCTGCTCCAAGGTGCTGGACATCAATGACATTGGCCTGATGGAGGATCGAGCGACCCTTCGCATTTCCTCCCAGCACATGGCCAACTGGCTCTACCACGGCGTCTGCACCGAGGAACAGATCGTTGCGACCATGAAGAAGATGGCCGCCGTGGTCGATCGCCAGAACGAGGGCGACCCCGCCTACCGGCCGATGGCCGCGGACTTCGACGGATCCGTCGCTTTCCAGGCGGCGCTGGACCTGGTGCTGAAGGGGCGTGAACAGCCGAACGGCTATACGGAACCGGTGCTCCATGCCCGCAGGCTGGAGCGCAAGGCGAAGGACGCCGCCTGAGAGGGCAGGTCTTGCGGCATTGCGTCCGCATAAAATGACGTCTTATCAATGGCTTGATTGTGCCCGGCTTCGGCCGGGCATTTTGTTTTCCCGATCTCGGCGAGTTCTGTCCCAACCAACCCCCCGAGACGTCGGGGCTTTCGCCAAGTCCTTAAATTCCCGTAATATTTTGCGTAAATTCACGCCACAATTTTGACGGGAATCATTGGCTTCTTCCCCTCGCTGTCAACATGCAGAAAGGAAGACGTTCATGAGGATGCGTAAAATCGTCTATGCGGGTCTGGCCGCGACAGTCATTGGTGTTGTCTCTCTTCAGACCGCTGCCTCGGCCGCGGAAATGTTTGATTCCGGGGGCACGTGGAACGCGGCCTGCGACAGTGCGATGACCTGCCGTCTGACCACCAGCCAGATGCCGGCCGATGACGGCGGGCTCGCGATCCCCTCCTTCGTCAAGGCCGACAAGCCCCATGCGCCGGTGATGATGGTGCTGCCGACGATCACCGGGATGGAGACGCTCAATCGCGACGGCGTGTTCACGATCGCCGTCGATGGGCATGACATCGTCTCGATCATGGTCAAGGACCTGAAGAAGGACGATGCCGAAGGCGGTTACGTGACCCGCGACCAGGCGATCGTCCAGCCGGTGCTGGCGGCCGCCCGCGTCGGTCGCGACGAGATCATGGTCAGCTATCTGGGCCCCGACACCCAGGAGGTGGCGACCGCCGACCTGACCGGGCTCCACGCCAGCCTTGACTGGCTGTCCCAGCAGCAGCAGCCGGGCTCCGACTCCTGACAAACGGCCAGCGCCTGTATCGCGGGCGTCCGGTTTTCGCGATGCAGGCGCTCCCTTCGGCACCACCCCCGTATTCTTCGCCGCCGCACCATGCTAGGTCTGCGCCAGACAAGAATAATGTAGGGGTCAAGATGGCTATTACGGTTGAAGAGGTTCTCGCTCTCGGCGAGCGATGGTGCGACACGCTGCGCGAGGGCGGGGAGATCGCCGAGCGCGAGGCGTTCTTTCTTTATCATCCCGCCCGCATCTATGTGCAGGAGAGCGGCGCGTCGATGACGCTTGAGGACCATCACGCCTATCACGAACAGTTCGCCTTCCAGCGGCTGGAGCTCGGCGATTTCGTCATCGCCCAGTTGTCGAGCGAACCGGAGCGCGCCCGCGCCATCGGCTCGCTCTACTGGGAGGCGCATTTTCCCGAGGAGGACGGCAGACCGCCGCTGCGCGCGACGGTTGGCGAGGACTGGATCGTCGAACGCATGCCCGACGGCGAACTCAAATTCGTCCTCTGGCTCAACACCTCGCACCATTTCCTGCCAGACAGCGCCGTCGACCGTCTGAAGCTCGACTAGCGCATCGTCCTTTCTGCGCCCGAATGGACGCACTGCGCTCCAGGCGGGCGCTTGCAGGGCGGCGGTCGGTGACCTAAATCGAGAGGGAAGGCCCGCGCAGCGGGCGCCAAGCCCGGGATATTGCCGATGCTTTTGAGTGCGGCGCGTCAAGCGCTTCTGGACCTGATCGATCCCAAGATGCGCGGCATCCTGTGGAAGGTGCTGGGCCTTTCCCTGCTCTGCCTCGTCGCGCTGTGGTTTGCCATCCGCTCGCTTTTCCTGTGGCTGGCCTTCCCCTTCCTTGCCAACCTGTTTCCGACGATGCCGGAATGGACGGGCTGGATCACCTTCGTGCTGCTGATCTTCGCTGCCGTGGGCCTGGCGCTCGGGATCGCGCTTCTGATGGCGCCGGTCTCCGCCTTTGTCGCCGGCATCTTTCTCGATGACGCGGCCGAGCATATCGAGCGCCTGCACTACCCGGATGACCCGCCCGGCACCGCCCTGCCGGTGTTCACGGCGATGAAGGAAGCGCTGAAATTCCTCGGCATCGTCATCCTCGGCAATATCCTCGCGCTGCTGCTGTTGCTCGTCCCCGGCGTCAATCTGGTCGCCTTCTTCCTGGTCAACGGCTATCTTCTCGGCCGGGAGTTCTTCGAATTCGCGGCAATGCGTTTCATGGGGCCCGCCGCCGCCCGCGCATTGCGGCGCGAAAGAGGCCTCACCGTGTTTCTCGCCGGCCTCGTCGTTGCCGGGTTTGTCGCGATCCCGATCGTCAACCTGGCGACGCCGCTGTTTGCCACGGCCTTCATGGTGCATATCGTCAAGCGGATGAGGGAAGACGCAGTGGTTTGATGCGCTGAAATCAATATTTTCGCAACGAACGACGAAGAATACGGCCTTGAATCGAAGACCCGACAAGGTTATGACCAATTCATGGTGAAAAGGGCGAACAGGAGCTTAGAAATGGGGCGCATCGTTTATCTGAACGGGGAATGGCTGCCGGAGACAGAAGCCAAGGTGTCGATCTTCGACCGCGGCTATGTCTTTGCCGATGCGATCTATGAGGTCACCTGCGTGCTCGACGGCAAGCTTCTGGATTACCCCGGCCACGCCGCCCGCCTGAAACGCTCCACCGATGCAATCGGCATAAAACTGCCTGTCGATGACGATGGACTGCTGGCGCTGCACCGGGAGATCGCCGAACGCAACGACATGCGCGAAGGCCTGATCTATCTTCAGGTCTCGCGCGGCAACCCCGGCGATCGCGACTTCATGTTCGAAAAGGACATGGCACCGACCTTCTCCATGTTCACCCAGAAGAAGAACGTGATAGAATCCGCCTCGGCGAAAAAGGGCATTACCGTGGTCACGCTCGAGGACCTGCGCTGGGGGCGCTGCGATATCAAGACGGTTCAGCTTCTTTACCCGAGCCTTGCCAAAATGGAAGCCCATGACAAGGGCGCAGACGATGCCTGGCTGGTGAAGGACGGTTTCGTCACCGAGCAGACCTCCGCCACCGCCTATATCGTCACCGCCGACGATGTCATCGTCACCCGCCCGCTGTCGCGCGTGGTCCTTCCCGGCATCACCCGCGCCTCGGCGCTGGAGATCGCCGCCCGCAACGGCTTCAAGGTGGAAGAGCGCCCCTTTTCCGTTGATGAGGTCAAGGCGGCAAAGGAAGCCTTCTTTACCTCGGCCAGCAATTTCGTGACGCCCGTCGTCGCCATTGACGGCGAGAAGATCGGAGATGGCAAGCCGGGCGAAATCAGCCTGAAACTGCGGGAGCTCTATATCGAAGACCGCCGGGCGAATGCGATCTGAGCGTTAGGCGTCACACCAAAGGCGCCAGCGGCGCAGGCATCTCCGACGTCTTTTCCGCCGCCTTGCAGATGTCGGCGATGACGCAGGCCGGACAGTCCGGCTTGCGGGCCTTGCAGACATAGCGGCCGTGCAGGATCAGCCAGTGGTGGGCGTGGAAAAGGTAGTCGGGCGGAATGATCTTTTCCAGTTTCGCCTCCACCTCATCCGGCGTCTTGCCCGGCGCAAGGCCGATGCGATTGGCGATGCGGAAGATGTGGGTGTCGACCGCGATCGTCGCTTGCCCGAACGCCATCGACATCACCACATTGGCGGTCTTGCGGCCGACGCCGGGAAGGCTCACCAGTTCCTCGCGCGTCTTCGGCACCTCGCTGCCGAAATCGGCGATCAGACGCTCGCTGAGCGCAATCACGTTCTTCGCCTTGTTGCGGTAAAGCCCGATGGTGCGAATATAGGAGGCAAGCTTCTCCTCGCCGAGCGCCGCCATCTTTTCCGGCGTGTCGGCCACCGCAAACAGCGCCCTTGTCGCCTTGTTGACGCCCACATCCGTCGCCTGGGCTGACAGCACCACGGCCACCAGAAGGGTGAAGGGATTGGTGTGCTCCAACTCGCCCTTCGGTTCCGGCCGCTGCACCGAAAACCGCCGGAATATCTCGCGGATTTCGTCTTTCGAATAGGCCGAGCGGGCGGGCGGACGCTTGCCGGTTGACGCCGGATTTGACTTTTTCGCCCTTTGGGTGCTCACTTGTGGCTTGGCTTTTGTCATCTTTTTCTGATCGCTGACGCTATGACCGATGTGAATGCGTTCGAGGACCGGCCGGTGTTTTCGGCTGAACTTTTCCCCCATCGCTCTCTGGGGCGCAAGGGTTTTCGCGTGCTGCTCGCCATTGCCGCGCTCGGCTTCTTCCCGAATGCGCTATGGTTCGCCGCCCATGGGGCCTGGCCGATCGCGCTTTACTGCGGCCTTGCCTTTGTCGCGCTCTACATCGCTTTCCGGCTTTCCTATCGGTCGGCAAGGGTGCGCGAACATGTCTCCGTCTCCAGGCTTTCCGTCTCCGTGCGCAAGATCACGCCCTCGGGCCAGATGAGCGAGACCCATTTCAACCCCTTCTGGACGCGGTTTGCCGTCGACCGTCACGAAGAATTCGGCATTACCGGCATGCGGCTCTTGAGTCGCGACGAAAGGCTCGAGATCGGCGCCTTTCTCAATCCGGATGACCGGGAGAGTTTCGCCGCCGCCCTCAAGCAGGCTCTGGCCACCGTCAAACAGCGCATTTGAGCGCCCCGCGCAAGTTTCGGGTGGCGGCGTGACGCCGAAGCGTGTTTCCTTCATCTTCCGAAGGAGGCCAGGACGATGAACGCCATTCTTGAAACCATGACCGAAGAGCCCATCGAGATAACGCCCTCAGGCGCGGATTATGACGTCGTGCGCAAGGTCATCGCGATGATCAGCGAAGAGTACCGCGAGCAGCCAGGGCTCGAGACCATCGCACGGCGGCTCGACATGTCGCCGACCAGCCTGCAGAAGACCTTTACCCGCTGGGCGGGGCTTTCGCCCAAGGCCTTTCTCCAGGCAATCACGCTCGACCACGCCAAGCGCCTGCTCGGCGAGGAGAAGCTGCCGCTACTGGACACTTCCTACGAACTCGGACTTTCCGGCCCGGGCCGCCTGCACGACCTGTTCGTGACGCATGAGAGCATGTCGCCCGGCGAATGGAAGGCGGGCGGCGGCGGGCTCGTCATCCGCTACGGGTTTCATGCCTCCCCCTTCGGCACGGCGCTGGTGATGGCGACCGATCGCGGGCTGGCCGGCGTCGCCTTTGCCGATCCGGGCGAGGAGAAAGCGGCGCTTGCGGACATGACCGCGCGCTGGCCCGAGGCGCGCTATGTCGAGGACGAGCCGATGACGGAAGCCTATGCCCGCCGCATTTTCGATCCGGCCGAATGGGCGGCGGACCGACCGCTCAAGGTCGTGCTCATCGGTACGGACTTTCAGGTCCAGGTCTGGGAAAGTCTTCTGAAGATCCCCTTCGGCAAGGCCAAGACCTATTCCGAGATCGCCTGCGAGATCGGTCGTCCGAAGGCCTCGCGCGCGGTCGGCGCCGCGATCGGCCGCAATCCGGTCTCCTTTGTCGTGCCCTGCCACCGCGCGCTCGGCAAGTCGGGGGCGCTCACCGGCTATCACTGGGGCCTCACCCGCAAGCGCGCCATGCTCGGCTGGGAGGCGGGACGCGCCTGACCCGCCCTCGGCAATGCCTCACGCCGGCGCCGACAAATTTCTCGGGGTCGTTTGCGCACGGTCAAATCCTTGTCTAAATCGATTGATATCTTGCCTTGACTTGAAAAGCGGCAGCTTGCGATAGTCGCGGGCGAATATCAGCGGATGTCGGCGCTTGCGTCCGGCGCCGATGTTTGCCAACAGTCATTGAAAGATCACCGCGGCGCGTTAGCCTTGGCAGCAGACGGCGCCGAAAAGGCGCGAATGCTGTTCGGCTTAAGAAATCGAGAGCGGTTCGCCGGCTGTTTGCCGCGAGCCCGGAAAACGAAGGATGAGGATCATGGCTTCCAAACTTGACCAATTGCGCGAGATGACAACGGTCGTCGCCGATACCGGCGACATCAAGGCCGTCGCCAAGATCAAGCCGGTCGATTGCACGACCAACCCCAGCATCGTGCTGAAGGCGCTGTCGACGGACATGTTCGACGAGCAGTTCGCCGCCGCGATCAAATGGGGCAAGTCCCAGTCCGGCGACAGCGATGCTGTTGTCGACGCCGTTGCCAGCCGTCTGGCGATCGATGTCGGCGCGGCGCTCGTCGATCTCGTGCCGGGCCGGGTTTCCACCGAAGTGGACGCCGACCTGTCGTTCAACACCGAAGGCTCGATCAAGAAGGCGCATGAGATCATCGCGGCTTACGAGGAACGCGGTATCGGCCGCGAGCGCATCCTGATCAAGCTCGCGTCGACCTGGGAAGGCATCCGCGCCTGCGAAGTGCTGCAGAAGGAAGGCATCGACTGCAACCTGACCCTTCTGTTCTCCAAATGCCAGGCGATCGCCTGCGCCGATGCCGGCGCCTTCCTGATTTCGCCCTTCGTCGGCCGTATCCTTGACTGGTACAAGAAGGCCACCGGCGAGGACTACACCGCCGAGACCGATCCGGGCGTCCTGTCGGTGCGCTCGATCTACAACTACTACAAGTCCAACGACATCAAGACCGTGGTCATGGGCGCATCCTTCCGCAACACCGGGGAAATCGAAGGCCTTGCCGGATGCGACCGGCTGACGATCTCGCCGAACCTGCTCGAAGAGCTCGAGGCCGACCAGGGCAAGCTGGAGCGCAAGCTCTCACCGGACGCCTTCGAGCCGGAGCCCAAGGTGGAGATGGACGAGCAGACCTTCCGCTGGATGATGAACGAGGACGCGATGGCGACCGAAAAGCTTGCCGAAGGCATCCGCAACTTCGCCGCCGACCTCGGAAAACTGCGCACGCGCGTCGCCAAGGAACTCAACGCCTGATCACAAAAAAGTCAGGCTGCCTAAAAATCAGACCCGGCCCTCGCGGCCGGGTCTTTTTGTTTCCGTCGGCGCCGCGCTTTTGAAAGCCGCCGAAAAATATCTATCTTTTTGATTTTATTTAAAAATTCATGCCACCCGCCGCCGGCGCCTTTTACAGGATCGTTTTCGCCACCGATTTTTCAAGACCGCCAGCGTCAACATTTAAGCAACGCTCCGGTTCTCATTCGGCGACTTGTTGATCGATTGATTAAACCCTAATTCCCGGTCATCGAACGCAACAATGATGACACAGGAGTTCATCGCCATGTCCAAGTTTACCGCATCCGCCGCACTGGTTTCCATTCTCGCCGCCGCTCCGGCCGCCTTTGCGCTGCAGCCCTCCGCCATCCCGGAAACGGGCAAGGTCACCAAGGCTCCCGTCGGCAGCACGGTCACCATCGAATCGACCGGCAAGTTCGGCAACCGCTACCAGAACTATTTCCGCGTCGGCGAAGACGGCGAACTGGAATTCGTGTTCCAGGATTCGGCCAACTGATTTTGCCGCAAACAAGAGGCCGGCGCCTCTGAGCTTCAGGGACAACGCGCCGGGTAGGCCGAAAAAACAGCTTCTCCCAGCTTTCAGCCTCTTGTTAATCAAATGATTAAACCTACATCTGCCCCATCAGAGAAATTCAGTCAGGAGACTGTCATGAACAAGATTTTTGCATCCGTCGCCATCGTTTCCGCACTCGCCGCAGCGCCGGCCGCCTTCGCGATCCAGCCGTCGGCCATTCCGGACACCGGCAAGGTCACCAAGGCCCCCGTCGGCAGCACGGTCACCATCGAAACGACCGGCAAGTTCGGCAATCGCTACGACAACTACTTCCGCGTCGGCGAAGACGGCGAACTCAAGTTCGTCGATCAGTACCGCACCAACTAGTCAGACATCCCGGAGGCCGTGGAGCAAAGGACGATCATCCTTCTTTCTCCAAACGCCGTAATCCGGGCAGATCAGCCAACCCACACAAATTCCAATAAGGAGACTATCATGAACAAGATCTTCGCATCCGCCGCCCTCGTTACCGTTCTCGCCGCCGCGCCGGCCGCCTTCGCGATCCAGCCTTCGGCCATTCCGGAAACCGGCACCTTCAACAAGGCGCCTGTCGGCAGCACGGTCACCATCGAATCGACCGGCAAGTTCGGCGATCGCTACCAGAACTATTTCCGCGTCGGCGAAGACGGCAAGCTCGATTTCGTCGATCAGGTCCGCGAAAGCAACGACTGATCGCTTCCTCGTTTTCCTGGGCGAAGCAGAAAGGGCGACCGCAATCAGCGGCCGCCCTTTTTTTTCATGCCTGAAAAGCTGAACTCAGTTGGCGGCCGAAAGAAGTGCGGCGACGAGCCCCCTGGTCGAGGAATCGTGCCCTTCCGCGCTTTCGCTGCCCGAGACCACCGGCAGAAGACCGGTCGCGAGTTCCTTGCCGAGCTCGACGCCCCACTGATCGAACGAATTGATGCCGAAGAGCACGCCCTCGACGAAGACGCGGTGCTCGTAAAGCGCGATCATCCGGCCGAGCGCATAGGGCGTCAACGCATCGTAGACGAAGGTGATCGACGGCCGGTTGCCGGGAAAGACGCGGTGCGGCGCGATCTTGTCGGCCGTCGCGGCATCCATTCCCTTGTCGAGAAGCTGGGCTTTTGCCTCTTCCAGCGTCCGCCCCTTCATCAGGGCTTCCGACTGGGCCAGGCAATTGGCCATCAAGAGCTGGTGCTGGTGGCGCAGATCCGCCTCGTGGCCGTTCGCGGCGATCATGAATTCGATCGGGATGATGTTGGTGCCCTGGTGCAAGAGCTGGAAGAAGGCGTGCTGGCCGTTCGTGCCGGGCTCGCCCCAGACGATCGGTCCGGTCGGCGTCGTCACATCCTCAGACTCCACCGTTACCGACTTGCCGTTGCTCTCCATGTCGAGCTGCTGGAGATAGGCGGCAAAGCGCGACATGCGCTGGTCATAGGGAATGACGGCGCGCGAGGGATAGCCGAGCACGACGCGCTGGTAATAGCCGATGAGGCCGAGCATGAAGGGCAGGTTCTCCGTAACCGGCGCGTCCTGGAAATGCTTGTCCATCGCATGGGCACCGTCGAGAAAGGCGCCGAAATTCTTCGGCCCGATGGCGATCATCAGCGGCAGGCCGATCGCCGACCAGATCGAGTAGCGGCCGCCGACCCAATCCCAGAATCCGAAGACGCGCGACGGATCGATGCCGAAATCGGCGACCTTGTCGAGGGCTGTCGAAACGGCTGAGAAATGATGACCGACCGCGTCTTCGCCGAGCGCGCCGGCAATGAACTTGCGCGCCGTCTTGGCGTTGGTCATGGTCTCGATTGTGGTAAACGTCTTGGAGGCGACGATGAACAGCGTTGTTTCCGGGTAGAGCCCCGCAATCGTATCGGCGATATGGGCGCCGTCGATGTTGGAGACGTAGTGAAGCCGCGGGCCGTCGTGATAGGGCGCGAGCGCGAGCGTGGTCATGGCCGGACCGAGGTCCGAACCGCCGATACCGATATTGACCACATCGGTGAAGGCCTTGCCGGTGGCGCCCTTGATGGAACCGGAGCGGATGCCGTCGGAGAAATCGCCCATTGCATCCAGCACTTCGTTGACAGCAGGCATCACATCCTCGCCGTCAACCATCACCGGCGTGTTCGCGCGGTTGCGCAGCGCTGTGTGCAGGACCGCGCGGTCTTCCGTTATGTTGATCTTCTCGCCGGAAAACATCGCCGCCCGCTTTTCCTCGACGCCCTTCTCCCCGGCAAGTTTGACGAGCCCGGACAGGACCTCGTCATTGACGGCGATCTTGGAGAAATCCATGAGCAGGTCTTCAAACCGGAGGCTGAACCGGTCAAACCGGGCCGCATCGGCGGCAAAGGCCGCGCGCAGATCCGTGGCGTCGGTGCGCGCCGCAGTATCCTTGAGGGCATTGATGAGGGCATTCATGTCGATGGCTCCCTGAAAAGACTTGGAGATACGCTTATAGCGCCATTTTAAAACGATTGAATATGATTGTGTTCAATCATGTCGACGAAATCGAACGCTTTTTTGACATTGAAGGCGGGCGGAGCCTGAAAATCAACCGCCGGAATGCGAATTACCCAGACATCCCTGTCAGCGTGCGACGCCTCAAACAGAAAACCGCGCACCGAATGGCGCGCGGTCGGTATGGCAGTCCGTCTTCTTGCTCAGCCGGCGGTGCGCGGCGAGGCATGATGCTCGCGCTTGTGAGCGACCAGCATGAAATAGATGAACACGAAGGGGATCGCGCTCCAATAGGCGACCGACTTGTCGTGGCCCATATTGCGGGCACGAAACGCGGTGAAGCGGCCGAAGGCGAGACCCGGAACAACGGCGTAGATCGACAGGCCCATATAATAGGCGGTGGAAAGCGCCATGCCCTCGCTGCCGACGGCCTCGCGCGGGAAGGCGTATTCCAGAAGGTAGGAAATCACCAGATTGATCACGAAGATGAAGCAGGCGCGCAGGAAATAATCCCGGCGGTCATACTCCCGCAGTTCATTGGTCAGATAAACCCCGAGCAACACGCCGATGGCGCTCGTCACATAGGGAAAGAAAAACAGGCCTGACATCTCGTCTCCTCCTCGAAACGGTTGTGCGCAGTTTGTCACATGTGGCGTATTGTCGCATATATTCACGCGACTGCGCAACTCCTGAAAATGCGTTGCTGTCCAACGGATCGGAGGTCGTTGAGACGCATCGTGTGGGGATAACGCACGAGCCCCCTTTTGCGTTGCAATATCAGCGCCGCCTGACACAGTTCCGGAAGTCGGCGGGCTTGAGTCAGATCAATGAAAGCTGCAATCGGCGCCCCCGCGGACGTTGTTCCAACCTGCCAATTGCCAATTTTCGTGGCATAATTCACGCATCGCGGGCAAAAAGCATGGCGCCAAGGTGACGCGAATGCGGCCTTGTGCCAAAATGCCACAGGACGGACACGTTTCATTTCTGGTCTAAATATGCGTATGAGACCGCCATGATGAGGCAGCCGTCCGGCAAGTCAGGGGGCTGTCTTCAGGAAATGCCTGCACTTAAGCGTTCGGTCGCCGCGGGGACGATGGGCCAGGGCCGGCGGGCATGTCATCGACAATCAAGTCCGGATTATCCGCGCAATCCGGCGTCATTTTAGAGAATGAAGGCGATTGTGAACCTATACAAGCTTTTGAAACCGGCGCTGCTTTTGCCGCTTGCGCTTCTCTTGTCGGGCTGTCAGCTCATTCTTCTCGACCCGGCCGGCTGGGTCGCCAACCAGGAGCGCGACCTCCTGATCGCATCGACGGTGCTGATGCTCGTCATCATCGTTCCGGTGCTGGTGCTCGCGGTCTACATCCCCTGGCGCTACCGCGACGGCCGCAAGACCACCGATGACTACGACCCGGAATTCGAACATTCCTCGCTGTTCGAGGCGTTCATCTGGGGCGTGCCGGTCATGATCATCATCGCGCTCGGCGCGCTGACCTGGATCTACACCCACAGGCTAGACCCCTACAAGCCGCTCGACCATATCGCCGGCGAGCCCCTGGAGATCGACGTCGTCTCGCTCGACTGGAAATGGCTGTTCATCTACCCCGAACAGGACATGGCCGTGGTCAACCAGCTGGTGATCCCGACGGACCGTCCGGTCAACCTGAAGCTCACCTCAAGCTCGGTCATGAACACATTTGCCGTGCCTGCCCTTGCCGGCATGATCTACACCATGGCCGGCATGGAGACGAAGCTGCATCTGGTCGCCGAAGAGGCCGGCCAGTACTACGGCCGCTCCGCCAACTATTCGGGCCCGGGCTACGCCCATATGGATTTCGAGACCTTCGCCGTTTCCGAGGACGAATTCTCCAACTGGGTCAACACGGTCAAGGCTTCTTCCAACACGATGAGCGACGAGACCTATCTCCAGCTCGCAAAGCCGACGGTCGCCGATGGCGTCTCCTATTATAACGGCGTTGCCGACAACCTCTTCGGCAGGATCGTCGGGCTCTGCGTCGAGCCGGGCAAGGTCTGCGTCGGCGAGATGATGATGCAGGACATGATGGGCGGCGGCGGCCTTCAGGGCGTGAAGACCAAGGACAGCTATCTTTATGACGAGTTCCCGCCCGGCGAGGGCTTCGACCAGCATCAATTCGACGGTGTGCTCCACGCCAATCCCGATGAGCCGCGACGCGGTCCGGTCAATATCAAGAACCCGAACCAGACCGTGACCCATATTCCCGGCGACGACAGCGCGTCGAACGCTTCTGAACCCGTGAGGCACTAATGAGATCTGAATTCTGGAACATCATATTCGGTAAGCTCAGCTGGGATGACATTCCCTATGACGTTCTCATTCTCGACGTCACCTTCGCTGCCGTCGTCATAGCGGCGCTGACCGTTTTCGGCCTGATCACCTATCACCGCAAATGGGCCTATCTGTGGAACGAGTGGTTTACCTCGGTCGACCACAAGAAGATCGGCGTGATGTATATCGTTCTGGCGCTGGTGATGCTGTTCCGCGGCTTCACCGACGCCTTCATGATGCGCACCCAGCAGGCGATCGCCGCAGGCGGCGCGCAGGGCTATCTGCCGCCGCACCATTTCGACCAGATCTTCACCGCCCATGGCACGGTCATGATCTTCTTCTTCGCCATGGCCTTCCTGGTCGGGGTGATGAATATCGCCATGCCCCTGCAGATCGGCGCGCGCGACGTCGCCTTCCCCTGGCTCAACAATTTCTCCTTCTGGATGACGGTGGCCGGCGCGATCCTGCTCAATGTGTCGCTGTTCATTGGCCTGCTCGGCCGCACCGGCTGGCTCGCCATGCCGCCGCTTTCTGGGATCGCATACTCGCCCGATGTGGGGGTCGACTATTACATATGGTCGCTGCAGATCGCGGGGATAGGCACGACGCTGTCCGGCGTCAACATGGTCGCCACGATCCTGAAGATGCGCGCGCCCGGCATGACCATGATGCGCATGCCGGTTTTCACCTGGACCACGCTTGCCGCCAACGTACTGATCGTCGCCGCCTTCCCGGTGCTGACGGCAACGCTCGCCATGCTGGCGCTCGACCGCTATCTCGGCATGCACTTCTTCACGAATGACATGGGCGGCAACCCCATGCTCTATGTGAACCTGATCTGGATCTGGGGTCACCCGGAAGTCTATATCCTGATCCTGCCGTGCTTCGGCATCTTCTCCGAAGTGGTCGCAACCTTCTCCGGCAAGCCGCTCTTCGGTTATCGCTCGATGGTCTATGCGACCTCATGCATCCTGGTGCTGTCCTTCGTCGTCTGGCTGCATCACTTCTTCACCATGGGTTCGGGCGCCAGCGTCAACACCTTCTTCGGCATTGCCACGATGATCATCGCCGTGCCGACGGGCGCGAAGATCTTCAACTGGCTGTTCACCATGTATCGCGGACGGATCCGGTTCGAGACGCCGATGTACTGGACGGTCGGCTTCCTGTTCACCTTCACCATCGGCGGCATGACCGGCGTCATGCTCGCCGTGCCGCCGGCGGACTTCCAGCTGCACAACTCGCTGTTCCTGATCGCCCATTTCCACAACGTCATCATCGGCGGCGTGGTCTTCGGCCTGATGGCGGGATACCAGTACTGGTGGCCCAAGGTCTTCGGCTTCAAGCTCGATGACAAATGGGGCCGCCGCTCCTTCTGGTTCTGGTGCATCGGCTTCTACATTGCCTTCATGCCGCTTTACATACTCGGCCTGATGGGCGTGACCCGCCGGCTGCAGAGCTATACCGATGTCGGCTGGCAGATCTACTTCGTCATTGCCTGCATCGGCATGCTGACCATCGGCGCCGGCATCGCCTGCACCGTCATCCAACTCGTGGTCTCGATCAGGAACCGTGAGAAGCTGAAATGCGGTCCCGACCCGTGGAACGGCCGCACGCTGGAATGGGCCACCCTCTCGCCGGTCCCGGCCTACAACTTCCCGCAGGATATCGTCGTGACCGGCCGTGACGCCTGGTGGCAGATGAAGAAGCAGGGCTTCAAGTGGTCGACGGACTACCAGCCGATCCACATGCCGAAGAACACCTGGGCCGGCATCGTCCCCGCCTTCTTCGCGCTCGCGCTCGGCTTCGCCCTTGTCTGGCACATCTGGTGGCTGGCGATCGTCAGCTTCCTCGCGGCTATCGGCACGATCATCTACCACACCTTCGATTTCGACCGCGACTACTACATTCCTGCCGAAGAGGTCGCCCGTGACCAGGAAAAGGCCAAGGAGGCTTATGCATGACGATCGCTGATCAGACGGGCGATACGCATCACGACGAACACGCCCATCACAGCAGTCCGACACAGCTCGGCTTCTGGATCTACCTCATGAGCGACTGCCTGATCTTCGGCACGCTCTTTGCAACCTACGCCGTTCTGGGCCGCTCCTATGCGGGCGGCCCCTCGCCGGCCGACCTTTTCGAGCTCGACTTCGCCCTTATCGAGACGGCGCTTCTGCTGTTCTCCTCGGTCACCTTCGGCATGGGCATGCTGCGGATGGACAAGGGCGACAAGGCAGGCCTGATGAAGTGGCTGATCGTCGCCGGCCTTTTCGCCGTCGGCTTCCTGGCGATGGAGATTTATGAATTCCATCACTTCATCGAACTCGGCGCCACGCCGGACCGTTCGGCCTTCCTTTCGGCCTATTTTACCCTGGTCGGCACGCACGGCCTGCACGTCACCTTCGGCACGATCTGGCTGATCGTTCTTCTGTTCCAGTTGTCGCGCAAGGGACTGACGGAAGCGACCCGCCGCCGCACGGCGACCCTGTCGATGTTCTGGCACTTCCTCGATCTGGTCTGGATCGGCGTGTTCTCGCTTGTCTATCTTACGGGAGTGGTTCTATGAGTTCAGCCAACGAACATGCATCCCGCGACGGTCACGGCCACGAAAGCCACGGTCACGGCAGCTTCAAGTCGCTGATGACCGGCTTTGTCCTGGCGGCCGTCCTCACCATCATTCCCTTCGGTCTGGTGATGGCCGACGCGATCTCCAGCAAGGGTTTCCTGATTGCCGTGATCATGATCTGCGCCGCAGCGCAGATCCTGGTGCATCTGAAATATTTCCTGCTCCTGAGCAGCCACCAGGAAGAAGGCTGGACCATGGCGTCCTCGCTTCTGGCCCTGATCCTGCTCCTGATCGTGCTCGCCGGCTCGCTCTGGGTCATGCACAACATGAACAAATACATGATGCCCCTTCCGGAAAGCGGCTACACCTATCTCGACGACGGCACGATCGTCTGCGCCACGCCCGAGATCGCACAGCAGCTGCGCGATGCCGGCGTGACGGGCAACATCATCGTCCAGGGTCAGCAGTAAGCCTTTGCCCTGCCAAGTCTTCCGCCTCCCCTCGGCTCCCGCGGGGAGGCATTTTTTTGTTTCAAGAGCCGTTGACGGCGCATCGTGCTTTCCGAAAACCGATTCCGATTCTCGGGCCGATGCGCTAGAGCATTTCGCAGTCAGATGGAAACATCTGACGTTAAGCGAAAATGCGTCAAAAAAATAGATAAAGCGGTTGCGCGTTTCCAAGAAAGGCGGAACCGCTCTAGAACCCGCGACAGGCCGCTGCATTCCGGCGGTCGGGAAGGAAATTCGCCATGGTCGCCTCCTCCAGAAAACGTCTGATCGCCATCACCGCCGTCGCGGCCGTGATCTTCGCCGGCTTTGCTGCGCTCGGCATCTGGCAGGTCTATCGCCTGCAATGGAAGCTTGACCTGATCGCTGCCGTCGAGGCGCGGGTGGAAGCCCCGGCCGTGCCGGCGCCGGGGCCCGCCGATTGGCCTGAAATCACCCGCGCGAAAGATGCCTACCGCCACGTGACCGTCACCGGCAAGCTCATCAACAGTCAGGAAGTGCAGATCTACTATCCGACCGAACTCGGGCCCGGCTACTTCGTGATGACGCCGCTTTTGCGTCCGGACGGCAGCTATGTGCTGATCAACCGGGGCTTCGTGCCCGAGGAAAAGCGCGCGCCCTCGACCCGCGCGGCGCCGGAGGGCGAAGTGACCATAACCGGCCTCCTGCGCATGTCGGAGGACAAGGGCTGGCTGTTCTCGCGCGCCAACGATCCGGAGAAGGGGAACTGGTACCGCCGCGACGTGGCCTCGATCATGGCGACCAAGGGGCTCCGACCCTTTGCCCCCTATTTCATCGACGCCGACAGCACCGTCAATCCGGGCGGCTACCCGATCGGTGGACTGACGGTGGTGAAGTTCCGCAATGCGCATCTGAGCTACGCGCTGACCTGGTTCGCCATGGCGCTCGGCACGCTTGCCCTTTATGCGCTGGTGCTGCGCTATGAGGGCGTATGGGGCACGCGGCCGCCGCCGGAAGAAGACGAGGAATAGGCCGTTCCTGAGCGGCGCGCGCTTCGGCGGCACTGCGGATAGGGCCGAGCTTGGTCGTCACCTTTTTCCACCTGTGGAAAGCGAGAAAGAAATCGCGCCAGCATGCGAGTTCTACCGCAGGTTGGTAGCCGATGCGGGTGGCGAGCAGTCATCTTCCGCCATATCGACATTTCGGCGAGTGCGATTCGTCCGGCCCGCGCGCCCCGGCTCACGGGGCCGCAGACGCTCCCTGTGCCATTTCCCCAGTCATATTGCGTTAACTGTGAATATGGAATTCATGCGTGCGAAACACTATATATGGTGAGTTCGGGCATTTCAGTTCGCAGATATTGTGTTATGGTGATTCTATCGAATCAAGCTGATGCGTCAGCGGCGTCCGGTCTTCAAGGTTTTGAGTCCTCATAAGCATGTGCCGAAGTGATGTTCCCCGTGGACAGCGCGCGCCGTGCCGACTTCTGGGGAGGAAAAATGCCAGTCCGGTCAATGCGTTCGAGGAGACTGTTGAGAGAGAGAATGGCGGTGACGACTTGCAACCGCCGCGCTTTCCCCGGCTTTCGGCCGGCAATGGTCCGGTCCGGAGCGGAACCTGTTGATGATCAACATGGCCGGCTCCGCAAGATGCGCGGAAAAGCGCCGGTCACATCGCCGGCGCTTTTTGAGAACAATGATTATGCGAGGATAACGATGAAGATCACTGTCTACTCCAAACCGGCTTGCGTGCAGTGCAATGCGACAACCCGCGCGCTCGAGCGCAAGGGCCTCGACTATGAAGTCGTCGACGTGTCGGTGGACAACGAAGCCTATGACCATGTCGTCGGCATGGGCTATCGCCAGGTGCCCGTCGTCGTTGCCGGCGAACAGCACTGGTCTGGCTTCCGCCCGGACATGATCGGCACCCTCGCCTGACCGTGTGATGCCGGCCCGAGGGCCGGCGCGCGCCCGCGCGGCAAGACGCGGCGGGCGCAGCAAGGACAAGACGGCGCGTCGAAGGACGCGCCGTGCTGGTGAAGAGGGAAAGGGATGACGGGCATGCTCGTCTATTATTCCAGCGCCACGGGCAATACGCACCGTTTCGTGACCAAGACCGGGCTTGAGGCAAGACGCCTCGGCCCCCAGGGGGATACGGAAACGGTGGATGCGCCCTATGTCCTCGTCGTGCCGACCTATGCCGGCGGCGACGGACGCGGCGCAGTGCCGAAGCCGGTCATCCGCTTCCTCAACAATCCGGAGAACAGGGCGCTGATCCGCGGCGTCATCGCTTCCGGAAACACGAATTTCGGAGAGACCTACGGCATTGCCGGCGACATCATCTCCGCGAAATGCAAGGTACCGTACCTCTATCGTTTCGAACTGCTCGGGACGGAAGAGGATGTCATCAACGTCAGACAGGGACTGGAAGAGTTTTGGAAACGGCAGAATTGAGGGTGGCCACAAGCGCCGAGGACGAAACCGTTCAGGAAACGGGTAGCGAGAAAAGCGCCGAAAAGGGTGCGGAGAAGACCTCCGCCAAGACCAAGGCGGCGACGCTCGACTATCACGCGCTGAACGCGATGCTCAATCTCTATGACGAGAACGGGCACATCCAGTTCGACAAAGACCGGATGGCGGCCAAGCAGTATTTTCTGCAGCATGTGAACCAGAACACCGTGTTTTTCCATAACCTCCGGGAAAAGCTCGATTATCTGGTCGATGAAGGCTATTACGAGCAGGAGGTGCTCGACCAGTATTCCTTCAACTTCGTGCGCGACCTGTGGGACCATGCCTTCGACAAGAAGTTCCGCTTCCAGACCTTCCTCGGCGCCTTCAAATATTATACCGCCTATACGCTGAAGACGTTTGACGGCAAACGCTATCTGGAGCGCTATGAGGACCGCGTCTGCATGGTGGCGCTGGCGCTGGCCAAGGGCGACGAGCAGCTTGCGACCGCCCTGGTCGATGAAATCATCGCCGGCCGTTTCCAGCCGGCGACGCCGACCTTCCTTAATGCCGGCAAGAAGAGCCGCGGCGAACTGGTCTCCTGCTTCCTGCTGCGCGTCGAAGACAACATGGAGTCTATCGGCCGCTCGATCAATTCGGCGCTGCAGCTTTCCAAGCGCGGCGGCGGCGTGGCGCTTTCGCTCACCAATATTCGCGAGCACGGCGCGCCGATCAAGAAGATCGAGAACCAGTCCTCCGGCGTCATCCCGGTGATGAAGCTGCTCGAGGACTCCTTCTCCTACGCCAACCAGCTTGGCGCGCGCCAGGGCGCCGGCGCGGTCTATCTCAACGCGCATCATCCCGACATCATGCGCTTCCTCGACACCAAGCGCGAAAATGCCGACGAGAAGATCCGCATCAAGACGCTGTCGCTCGGCGTGGTGATCCCCGACATCACCTTCGAGCTCGCCCGCAACAATGAGGACATGTACCTGTTCTCGCCCTATGACGTGGAGCGCGTCTACGGCAAGGCGATGACCGAGGTGGAGATTTCTAAGCACTATCGCGAGATGGTCGACAACCCGGAAATCCGCAAGAAGAAGATCAATGCCCGCGCCTTCTTCCAGACGCTGGCCGAGCTGCAGTTCGAGAGCGGCTATCCCTATATCCTGTTCGAGGATACGGCCAACCGCGCCAATCCGGTCGAAGGCCGGATTTCCATGAGCAATCTCTGCTCGGAGATCCTGCAGGTTTCGGAAGCCAGCGAATTCAACGAGGACCTGTCCTACAAGCATATGGGCAAGGACATTTCCTGCAATCTCGGCTCGATGAACATCGCCATGGCGATGGATTCGGAGGATTTCGGTCGTACTGTCGATACCGCGATCCGCGCGCTGACGGCCGTGTCCGACATGAGCCACATCTCCTCCGTGCCGTCGGTGGAAAAGGGCAATGACGAGAGCCACGCCATCGGGCTTGGCCAGATGAACCTGCACGGCTATCTCGCCCGCGAGCGCATCTTCTACGGTTCGGAAGAAGGCGTCGACTTCACCAATATGTATTTCTACGCCGTGACCTATCACGCGCTGAAGGCATCGAACCGGATCGCCGTCGAACGCGGCGTCTCCTTCGCCGGCTTTGAAAAATCGAAATATGCCAGCGGCGAATATTTCGACAAATATACCGAGAAGGATTGGGCGCCGGCGACCGAGCGCGTGCGCGAACTCTTTGAAGAGGCCGGCATCGACCTGCCGACCAAGGAAGACTGGCTGGCACTGAAGGACGCGGTGATGAAGGGCGGTCTTTATAACCGCAACCTCCAGGCCGTGCCGCCGACCGGCTCGATCTCCTACATCAACAATGCAACGGCCTCCATCCACCCGATCGTCTCCAAGATCGAGATCCGCAAGGAAGGAAAGATCGGCCGCGTCTATTATCCGGCGCCGTTCATGTCCAACGACAATCTCGAATATTACCAGGACGCCTACGAGATCGGCCCGGAAAAGATCATCGACACCTATGCGGCTGCCACCCAGCATGTCGATCAGGGCCTGTCGCTGACGCTGTTCTTCCGCGACACGGCGACCACCCGCGATGTCAACAAGGCGCAGATCTACGCCTGGCGCAAGGGCATCAAGACCATCTACTACATCCGTCTTCGGCAGATGGCGCTTTCGGGCACCGAGGTCGAAGGCTGCGTCTCCTGCAGCCTGTGATGAAGGGCAAGAAAACCATGAACATGCAGAAGAAACCCACCATCGCCGTGCCGCGCGCCGTCAACTGGAACCGCATTGTCGACGAGAAGGACCTCGAGGTCTGGAACCGTCTGACGGGCAATTTCTGGCTGCCGGAAAAGGTGCCGCTGTCGAACGACATTCCGTCCTGGTCGACGCTGAAGGAAAACGAGCAGCAGTTGACGATCCGCGTCTTCACCGGCCTGACGCTGCTCGACACCATCCAGAACACGATCGGCTCCATCAGCCTGATGCCGGATGCGGTCACGCCGCATGAAGAGGCGGTGCTGTCGAACATTTCCTTCATGGAAGCCGTGCACGCGCGCTCCTATTCCTCGATCTTCTCGACGCTGTGCTCGATGGCCGAGGTCGACGACGCCTATCGCTGGTCGGAGGAAAATGCGTTTCTCCAGGAAAAATCGCGCCTGATCCTGCACGAATACCGCGCGACCGACCCGCTGCGCAAAAAGATCGCCAGCGTTTTCCTCGAGAGCTTCCAGTTCTATTCGGGCTTCTATCTGCCGATGTACTGGTCGAGCCGCGCCAAGCTGACCAACACCGCCGATTTGATCCGGCTGATCATTCGCGACGAGGCGGTTCACGGCTATTATATCGGCTACAAGTTCCAGCAGGGCCTGAAGAAGGTCTCCGAGGACGAACGGCAGGCGATCAAGGATTTCGCCTTTGGCCTTCTGTTCGAGCTTTACGAGATCGAATCGAAATATACCGAAGCGCTTTATGACAGCGTCGGCCTGACCGAGGACGTGAAGGCCTTCCTGCACTACAACGCCAACAAGGCGCTGATGAATCTCGGATACGAGGCGCTGTTCCCGGCGGAAGCCTGCAAGGTCAATCCGGCGATCCTGTCGGCGCTGTCGCCGAATGCCGACGAGAACCACGACTTCTTCTCCGGCTCCGGCTCCTCCTATGTCATCGGCAAGGCGGTCGCAACGGAAGATGACGACTGGGATTTCTGATCGCTTGCAGACCATCCGCATGACCAGAGGCGGCTCCGCATGGAGCCGCCTTTGCTTTGTTGACAGGGACGGCAAACATTCCTACCTCGCAACCATGCGCTGGCAATGAAGCGCCGCATAACCCCGGAAAACATGGAGGCTGATATGACTGAAGAGCGCATTGTCCGTCTTGAAGAAACCGTCGCCTACCAGACCAAGACCATTGACGAGCTGTCCGACCAGGTGGCTCAACAGTGGAAAATGATCGAGGGGCTCGAGAAAAAGTTCGAACTTCTGACCGACCGCTTTCTCGAGCTTGAGGAAAGCGCCGGCGAACGGCCCGCCGTCACCAAGCCGCCGCATTACTGAGGGGCATCTCAGTCGGCGCGAATTTTGCCGTCAGACACGTTGAAGAACTGGCCGTCATCGCCGAGCGCTGAAAACAGCGAGCGGTCAGTCCCTGTCATGAAGGCCTGGCCGCCGATTTCGGCAATGCGGGCGAAAAGGGCAGCGCGCCGCCCCTCATCCAGATGGGCGGCGACCTCATCAAACAGCATCACCGGCGGGTAACCGCTGATCCGCCGCGTCAGCCGCGCATGCGCCAGCACAAGGCCGAGCAGCAGCGCCTTCTGCTCGCCCGTCGAGCAAAGTGCGGCGTCCATCTCCTTCTGCGCATGGCGCACCGCCATCTCACTGCGGTGCGGGCCTTCCAGCGTGCGTCCGGCTGCTGCATCGCGAAAGCGTTCCTCCTCCAGCATCGCCCGGTAACGGTCCTCCAGATCGATTGCCGGCGCATCCGCCGCGTCGGCGAAGAAGCCGGCAAGCGCGATCTCGGGTGCGGGAAAGGGCGAACCGGCCTCGCTTTCGGCAATCAGCCCGGAAAGAAGCGACAGCAATTCGCGCCGCGCCAGCGCCATGGCAACGCCGAGCCCGGCCATCTGCTCCTCAAGGCCCGAAAGCCATGCGGGCTCCATCCGCCGCTCGGACAAGAGCCGGTTGCGCGAGCGCATGGCGCGCTCGAAATCGGCGACGCGGCGGCCATGCGCCGGATCGATCGACAGCACCATCCGGTCGAGAAACCGCCGGCGATCCCCCGCCGGTCCGGTGAAAAGCCCGTCCATGGCCGGCGTCAGCCAGATCACGCGGACATGGTCGAGCAGTTCGTCGCCGGAGGCCGCTTGCGTGCCGTTGATGCGCACCCTGCGGCCGGTCCCGTCCGCGCCATCCGTTCCCGTGCCGATGGCGACGCTGCCTTCCATGCCCTCCAGCTCAGAGAAAACAGTAAAGCCAGCTTCGGCGCCCTTGCGAACAACCTGCGCATAGGAAGCCCGCCGCATGCCGCGCCCAGGCGAAAGGAATGAAACGGCCTCCAGAAGATTGGTCTTGCCGGAACCATTATTGCCCGCCAGCACCACGTGCCGTCCATCCAGAGCGAGCGATGCCTGCGGATAATTGCGGAAATCGGTAAGCTTCAGCGCGGTGAGGAAGATCGAGGGCAGCATGGCGGCTTCTGTTCAAATCGGTTCGCTCGTTATGGGCCAAAAGCGCCGGCGGTGAAAGACCACATATCCGGTCTCCGGGCCGCTCTTCCTCCGTCATTGCGGACTTGAACCGGGACGACGGGACAGGAGAGAGCACAAACCAAAAAAGCGTCGAGCAAAACCCGACGCTTTCAGTGCATTGAGACCTTTCAGGCCGCTCACTCCGTCCCGAAAAACTCCTTCATCCGGGCGAAGAAGCCGTTGGATTCCGGATTGTTCTCGTTGGAGGAGAGTTCGTCGAATTCCTGCAGCAGCTCGCGCTGGCGGCGCGTCAGTTTCTGCGGGGTCTCGACGCGCACCTGGATATAGAGGTCGCCCTTGTGCGAGGAGCGGAGCACCGGCATACCCTTGCCCTTCAGGCGGAACTGCTTGCCGGTCTGGGTGCCTTCGGGAACCGAGACGCGTGACTTGGTACCGTCCAGCGTGGTCACCTCGAACTTGCCGCCAAGCGCCGCCTGGGTCATGGAGATCGGCACGGAGCAATGCAGGTCCGCCCCGTCGCGCTGGAAGAAGGGGTGCGGCTTCACCGAGAGGAAGATGTAGAGGTCGCCCGAAGGTCCGCCGCGCAGTCCGGCCTCGCCCTCGCCCTGAAGGCGGATGCGGGTGCCGTCCTCGATGCCGGCGGGTATATTGACCGAAAGCGAACGCTCCTCGACTGTGCGGCCCTCGCCGCGACATTTCGGGCAAGGATCGGAAATCGTCTCGCCGCGGCCGTGACAGGTCGGGCAGGTGCGCTCCACGGAGAAAAAGCCCTGTGCCGCACGCACCCGGCCGGAACCGTGGCAGGTCGAACACGTCGTTGGCGAGGAACCGGGCTTGGCGCCGGACCCCGTGCATTCGTCGCAGACCACGGAGGTCGGAACCCTGATCTGCGCCGTCTTGCCCTCGAAGCTTTCTTCGAGGGTGATTTCCATATTGTAGCGAAGGTCCGCCCCGCGCTCGCGTCCGCCGGAGGAGCGACGACCACGGGCGCCGCCCATCATTTCGCCAAAAATGTCCTCGAAGATATCGGAGAAGCCGCCTGCACCGCCGAAACCGCCGGCTGCGCCGAAGCCGCCGGCGCCCGGTCCGCCATTCTCGAAGGCGGCATGGCCGAAACGGTCATAGGCGGCACGCTTCTGCGGGTCCTTCAGCGTTTCATAGGCCTCGTTGATTTCCTTGAACTTCTTCTCGGCTTCGCTGTTATCCGGGTTGCGGTCCGGATGGTACTTCATCGCAAGTTTGCGGAAGGCGCTCTTGAGCTCCTTTTCGTCAACCGAACGGCTGACGCCGAGTGTCTCGTAATAGTCCGCTTTTGCCATGGAGTCTGCCAACCTCTTGAACAGAGTTTTCCGGCCGCCGAAGCGACGGCCGGATGTTTGGTTTCAGGAATGATCGGGAGCGACGCTCAGATCAAGCCGATTTCTTCTTGTCGTCGTCATCGCTGACATCTTCGAAGTCGGCATCAACCACGTCGCTTTCGGCGTCCTTGGCGGCATCCGCGGAGGCAGCCGCGTTCTCGTCCGCCTGCTGGGCCTCATAGACGGCCTGGCCGAGCTTCATCGAGACTTCCATCAGCGTCTGCGTCTTGGCCTGGATGTCATCGCCATCCGGCTCCTCGGCGCCGACCGCCGTCTTCAACTCCTCGATCGCCGTCTTGATGGCGTTGCGGTCTTCCTCGGACACCTTCTCGCCATGCTCCTCGAGCGACTTCTCGGTCGAGTGGATCAGGCTTTCGGCCTGGTTCTTCGCTTCGACCGCGGCGCGACGCTTCTTGTCTTCCTCGGCGTGGCTTTCGGCATCCTTGACCATCTGCTCGATGTCGCTGTCGGAAAGACCGCCGGACGCCTGGATGCGGATCTGGTGCTCCTTGCCGGTGCCCTTATCCTTGGCCGAGACGTTGACGATGCCGTTGGCATCGATGTCGAAGGTGACCTCGATCTGCGGCACGCCGCGCGGGGCCGGCGGAATGCCGACGAGGTCGAACTGGCCGAGCATCTTGTTGTCGGCCGCCATTTCACGCTCGCCCTGGAAGACCCGGATGGTCACGGCGGACTGATTGTCCTCGGCCGTCGAGAAGGTCTGGCTCTTCTTCGTCGGGATCGTGGTGTTGCGGTCGATCAGACGGGTGAACACGCCGCCGAGCGTTTCGATGCCGAGCGACAGCGGCGTCACGTCGAGCAGCAGAACATCCTTGACGTCGCCCTGCAGCACGCCGCCCTGGATGGCAGCGCCAAGGGCCACGACTTCATCCGGGTTGACGCCCTTGTGCGGGTCCTTGCCGAACAGCTGCTTGACGGTTTCCTGAACCTTGGGCATGCGGCTCATGCCGCCGACGAGCACGACCTCATCGATCTCGCTTGCAGAAACGCCGGCATCCTTCAGCGCCGCCTTGCAGGGGCCGACAGTGCGCTTGACGAGATCGTCGACCAGGCTTTCGAACTTGGCGCGCGTCAGTTTCAGCGTCAGGTGCTTCGGACCGGTCGCGTCCGCCGTGATGAAGGGCAGGTTGATTTCGGTCTGCGAGGACGACGACAGCTCGATCTTGGCCTTTTCGGCGGCTTCCTTCAGGCGCTGCAGGGCAAGCTTGTCGGCGCGCAGGTCGATGCCGTTTTCCTTCTTGAACTCGTCGGCGAGATATTCGACGAGACGCATGTCGAAGTCTTCGCCGCCGAGGAAGGTATCGCCGTTCGTCGACTTCACTTCGAAGACGCCGTCGCCGATTTCGAGGATCGAGACGTCGAAGGTGCCGCCGCCAAGGTCGTAGACCGCGATGGTCTTGCCTTCGTTCTTGTCGAGGCCATAGGCGAGAGCGGCAGCCGTCGGCTCATTGATGATGCGCAGCACTTCAAGGCCCGCGATCTTGCCGGCGTCCTTGGTGGCCTGACGCTGGGCGTCGTTGAAGTAGGCCGGCACCGTGATGACGGCCTGCTCGACCTTTTCGCCGAGATAGCTTTCGGCGGTTTCCTTCATCTTCTGCAGGACCATCGCGGAGATCTGCGAGGGCGAATAGGACTTGCCGGCAGCCTCGACCCAGGCGTCGCCATTGTCGCCCTTGACGATGCCGTAGGGCACCAGGCCCTTGTCCTTGGTCACGGTCGGGTCTTCGTAGCGGCGGCCGATCAGGCGCTTGACGGCGAAGAGGGTATTGGTGGGATTGGTCACGGCCTGGCGCTTGGCCGGCTGGCCGACGAGACGTTCACCGTCGTCGGTGAAGGCCACCATGGAAGGGGTGGTGCGGGCGCCTTCGGCGTTTTCGATGACCTTGGCATCCTTGCCATCCATGATGGCGATGCAGGAATTCGTCGTTCCGAGGTCGATACCGATTACTTTAGCCATTTTCGCGTGTCTCCTTTTAAGCAGGCCATCCGAACCCTTCAGGCATTCTGTGACGGCCCCTTGAGCTATGGTCTTGATTTGATTTTAGCGGCGATAACGCCGTTGTGAGCGCTATATAATGAGCGCCAAATGGCTCTGCAAGGCGCTCTTTGAAGCTTCTGAACGCATTTGCGCGCCTGTCTGGCGGCTCTCCGCTTCGATTCTCCGTCGCCGCATACCATCTTTCGACCGGCGCGATGGCGCCCGTCTTCGACGCACCTCAAGAGGATACGGCCAGACACGACGGATTTGCGGTCTGCCGCGCCGGATACCAACCCCTTGAAGATTAACCATCGCGCGAATTCCGGCGAAGACGGCTCACGCGCTATCACGCCGGGACATGGACCGAAGATCCGGCCCGGCGGTTTCCAGAGAGCTTTCAGGCCGGATCGGGGCAGGCGCGCTCCCAGACGGCGCGCGGCAGGAGATGAACGCCCTGCCGAGCCGCCTCGCCTTCACCGACGATGTGGCCGATGCCCTCGGCCATCACCGCGAGCGTCATGTCGAAGGCATTGAGGCTGTCGCCCTCCCCGCCCGTCAGGTTGGCCATGGCGCCGCCGACGAAGAGATGAACGCGGTTGCCGGATGAAAGCCAGTGGGTGGTGACGGCCGGCAGCGCCTGTTCGCTCGGGCGCGCCAGAAGCGGCGACAGCTCGATCTCGTCAATGCGATGGCCGGAATTCAGGAGGAAACAGCCGTCTCTCAGCTGCTCGATGACCTCGAAGGGCAGGACGTGATGGCCGCCGGTGCCCGTGACGATGACATCGGCCTCGGGCGCGAGTTCGGCGACGCTGCCGGTCCGCCAGCCGTCATAGCGCGCCTGCAGAAGGCGGGCGGGGTCGATCTCGGCCACCATCACCGTGCCGCCGAAAGCGCGGGCGCTGGCCGCAAGCCCTTGGCCGACCGAGCCATAGCCGACGACCAGCACATTCTTTTCATGCAGGCTCAACAGCGTGCGGGTGAAGAAGGCGTTCCAGGTGGTGAGACCCACCATGTGGCGATTGTGAAGGCCCTCCTTTACCGGCAGATCGTCCCAATTGAAGATCGGCCAGGGCGGAAGCTCGCCCTGAAGCCGGCTGATGCCGGAGCCCGTCGCCTCCAGCCCTGCCTTCACATCGGGCCATTCCAGACCGCGCGACAGAAGAAAATGGGTATAGTCCGAACCCATCTCGCAGAGATGCGTCGGCGCCCAGTCGAGACCATTCTCGATCGCCCGCTGCCAGTCGTCCTCCGGCATGTCCTTGAAGGCATCGACCCGTGCGCCCGCCGCCCGCATCGCGTCGACCACCTCGTTGCGCACTGTCGCCGGATTGCAGGTGGTGATGAAGAGCGCCGCGCCGCGCCCGGCAAGCCCTTCCACCAGCGGCAGCATCTTCATGTCGAGATGCATGCTCATGGCAAGCCTGACGCCGGACATGTCCGGCAGGTGGGAAACGGCGCGGACAACGCGCGGCATCTGCGCCCTGGCCCAGGCGGGTGTGATCTCGGTCATTGTCATAGGCTCCTGCCGGAAAATCTGCGGTCAGCGTCCATGGCGGCGCTGGTAACGGCCTCTCAGCCAGAAAATGACAAAGACAGCCAGAACGAACAGTATGCCGACGCCGATCGCAAGCCATGGCGAAAACAGCGCGACATAGTTGATGATGTCCGGCAGAAAATAGCCGCCGATCAGAAGTCCGCCGAAGATGATCGCCGCCGCGATGATGGTCGAACGGCTGGTCTGCTCGCTCATGGTCTGCTTGCCTCCCTGATGGATTTGAGATCCCGCACTTGGCGGCCCTCCGCATCGAAATTCGCGGGCGCGAGCCAGGTCTCGAAAGCGGCCCTGATCGCAGGCCATTCGCTGTCGATCATCGAAAACCAGGCGGTATCGCGGTTCTTGCCCTTGGCCACCATGTGGTTGCGGAAAATGCCCTCGAAGGTGAAGCCGAGCCGGTCCGCCGCCGCCCGGCTGACGACATGCTCGCTGTTGCATTTCCACTCATAACGCCGGTAACCGAGATCGTCGAAAACGTGGCGCGCCATCAGATACTGCACCTCTGTCGCGATCGGCGAGCGTTGCATGGCTGGGCCGTGGGCGACCGAGCCGATCTCGATCGCACCATTCGCCTCGTCGATGCGCATATAGCTCGCCATGCCGACGACCGCCCCGTCACCCGCCCTGCGAAAGACGCGCGTCACCCAGTTGCCCGAGGCGTTCTGCTGGTCGAGCCACGCATAGAAATCGGCAGGGCCGGAAAAATCGGGTTGGGGGAAGAAGCGCAGGAGGACATTGACGGCGTCTGCGGAACCGCCAAGCGCCTGCCAGAGCGCCGCGCCGTGCTCGCCCTCGTCATAAGGTTCGACCGTGCCGTAAAGGCCGCGCTGATGAACGGGCTGCGGCCTCAGCCGCGGGACAAAACCGGAAAGATCGGACATGACGGCCTCCCTCGAGAAGCGGGCAAAACCGCAAGGCTTCGAATGTGAAAAAAAGCGCCCGCGCCTTCCGGCCGGGCGCCTTGTCCGTTGCTTGATCAGTATTTGCCGAGGGTCGCGCAGGCATCCTCGGCGAGTTTCTTGATGCCAGCCCAGTCGCCCCTGGCAACCAGATCCTTCGGCGCAACCCAGGAGCCGCCGACGCAGATGACATTGGGCAGCTTCAGGTAATCCGGCGCATTGGCGAGCGATACGCCACCGGTCGGGCAGAATTTGATGTCGGCGAGCGGGGAGGAAAGCGCCTTGAGGTAGGGCGCGCCGCCAGCCTGTTCGGCGGGGAAGAACTTCATCACGCGGTAGCCTTCCTCGCGAAGCGACAGCACTTCGCTGGCCGTCGCCGTGCCGGGAAGAAGCGGCACTTCGCTGTCATCGGCGGCGTCCAGAATATCGCCATTGATGCCGGGCGAGACGATGAACTTGGCGCCCGCCTTTTCGGCTGCCGCATAGTCGCGCGCCGAAAGGATGGTGCCGGCGCCGATGACCGCGCCTTCGATCTCCTCGGACATGGCCTTGATGACGTCGAGCGCCGCATCGGTGCGCAGCGTGATCTCCAGCGCCTTCAGCCCGCCCTCGACAAGCGCCCGCGCCAGCGGGACGGCATGTTCGACGGATTCCACGATCAGCACCGGAACGACGGGCTGGGCGGTAAGGGCATCGAGGAGGTTTTGGGTTTTTGCATCCATGGTCGCACTGGCCTTTTGCACTTTTTTGTCGAACTGCGTTTGAAATACCCCGGCACAGGCATCAAGTCGAGACCGGAAGGGATTATAAATCGACTGGAATCATTGCCCGCGACAGTGGCCGTGTTATGACCTTATTCCTGTCATCGGGGTTTGATCTCGATTAACGCGGCTTCGCCCCGAGAAGGGCATCAAAAGGGCTCGACATGGCCAGGGAAATCGAACGGAAGTTTCTCGTTGATGGCGACGGCTGGAAGGACGGCGCGGAAAAGGGCGTGCGGCTGAAACAGGCCTATCTGCTCGGCGCAACAGACCGCTCCGCCCGCGTCCGGATATTCGATGGCGCGCGCGCCCGCATCACGCTGAAATTCGGTGCCGGCGCGATGAGCCGCGACGAATTCGAATATGACGTGCCCCTCGACGACGCGCTGGAAATGATCGCCTACGCCCTCGGCACCGTGATCGACAAGACGCGCTACCGCGTTCCCGCCGGCGATTTCGTGTGGGAAATCGATGTCTATCACCAAGACCTTGCCGGCCTCGTCGTTGCCGAGGTCGAACTACCGAACGAGGCGGCAAGGCCGCATCTTCCCGACTGGCTCGGCCGCGAGGTGACCGGCGACGGGCGCTACACCAACCAGGCGCTTGCCGAGACCGGCACCATTCCCGAAGAGGACGGCTGACATGGCTTTCACGCTTGACCCGGAGAAACCGTTTGACACGGCCGTCAAGAAAGCGGCTGTGTCGCAGCTCGAGGACGCCATCAAGGCGCTGAAGAAACAGCCCCGGGGCCTTGATGAGGCGATCCACGACGCCCGCAAGAAGTTCAAGCGCGTGCGCGGCCTGTTGCGGCTGATCCGCCCGGCGGCGAAGGATTTTTCGCGACAGGAGAATGCGCGCATTCGCGACATGGCGGCAGGCCTTTCGGGCGGACGCGATGCGACCGCGCTGATCGAATGCGCGGCCTATCTGCGCGGCCTTGTCCCCGACGGAACGCGTGACATGGCGCTTTCCCGGCTGGAAACGGCGCTGCGCGAACGCCGCGACAGCGCCGCCGTTTCCGACGCGGCGCTCAAGAAAAAGGCCAAGGAGGCGATCCACATCTGCCGCGACGCGATCGCCGCGATCGAGGAGGCCGACTTCAGTGAGGACCCGTCGGCGGCGGCGAAACGCCTTGGCAAGGCCTGGAAGAAGGAGCTCGCCAATGCCCAGGTCGCGCTGATGACGGTCCAGGCCGAGGGCGGGGACGACGACTTTCACGAATTGCGCAAGAAGAGCCAGACCTACTGGATGTTCTCGGCGCTCCTCTCGCCGGCCTGGCCCTCTGCGCTGAAGGCCAAGCGCAACGACGCCAAGGCGCTCGCCGATCTGCTTGGCCACGAACATGATCTCAGCATGCTGCTGCAGCTTCTGGACAGCCCCGATGCGCCCGGCCTCGATGCCGGAACGCTTGCGACCTGCAAGGATGCGGCTCTTGAGACCCGCGCGCAACTGCGCCGACGGGCGATCAAAAACGCGCGCAAGACATTCGGCGACGAGCCCGATGTCGAGGCGCGGATCATCCGGACCTTGTGGAAGAAACGGGTTCGCGCGCATGACGGCGAATAATTGCCAAAAACCGCCGATCCGTGTATTGGCCAGCGCAATATTCGTGAATAGCCCGAGATTGAAGAAAGCGGAGAGAGACCATGCAAGCGTCCTATCTGGTCGCAGCCCTCTATCACTTCACGCGGTTTGCCGATTTTCAGGCGTTCCGCGCGCCGCTCTTCGCCTGCTGTGAGGAAAACGGCGTGCGCGGCACGCTGCTGCTTGCCCATGAGGGGATCAACGGCACGATAGCCGGCAGCCATGAGAGCATTGCCAATGTGCTCGCCTTCATCCGCGCGCGCCCCGAATTCGCGGGTCTCGAGCACAAGGAAAGCCACGCCTCGAAAATGCCCTTCAACCGCCTCAAGGTGCGGTTGAAGAAGGAAATCGTGACGATGGGGGTCGAGAATATCGATCCGTTGAAGACGGTCGGCACCTATGTCGATCCGAAGGACTGGAACGACCTGATTTCAGACCCCGACACCATCGTCATCGATACCCGCAATGACTATGAGACGGCGATCGGCATCTTCCGCGGCGCGGTCGACCCGCATACCAAGACCTTCCGCGAATTTCCGCGCTGGGTGGAGGAAAACAGGGGCCTGCACAACAAGCCGAAGATCGCCATGTACTGCACCGGCGGCATTCGCTGCGAAAAGGCGACCGCCTATATGAAGGCGCAGGGCTTCGAGGAGGTCTACCACCTGAAGGGCGGCATCCTGAAATATCTCGAGGACGTGCCCGAGACCGAAAGCCTGTGGGACGGCGCCTGCTTCGTCTTCGACGAGCGCGTTTCCGTCACCCATGGCTTGAAGGAAGGCGAGCACGAACTCTGCCACGCCTGCCGCCATCCGGTCACCCCGGAAGACAAGCGCTCCGCCGATTACGAGGAAGGCGTCTCCTGCCCGCACTGCGCCGAGACCTATTCCGACGCCGACCGCGCCCGCTTCCGCGAGCGCCAGCACCAGATCGCGCTGGCCAAGGCGCGCGGCGAGCGGCATCTGGGGGCGTAAAGCGTTTCTTCCCGAGAGAGAAGAAACGGCGCCCCGGACGCCCCCTCGACGAAAAACCTCTCCCTTTTACGGACGTCATCCTCGGCCTTGTGCCGAGGATCTAACCACTTTGCCCTACGAGCAGAGCTCCTGTTTTTCAACAGGCTGATTTATCGCTCCGCTCCATCTGAAACGTCTATCGCGTTGATACGTGTTTAGATGCTCGGGACAAGCCCGAGCATGACGGCGGAGAGTGGGGCAGGCATGTGTCAGCAGCCTGAAGGCGTCCCGAACGTGGCGTCCAGAATGACCGAACCCGCCAAATCATCAATGGTGGAAGCCGGAGGCCTCGTCCTCGGTCAGCGGCTTGGTGATCGGGTGCGCCCTGAAATAGGCAACCGCCGCCTTTATATCCTCGATCAGCAGCGAGCAGAGGTCGATCGACACGCCGTTCCGCACCAGTATCCGCTGGATCGCCTGATCCTCGCAATTGGCGGGCAGCGTATAGGCCGGCACCTGCCAGCCGCGCGTGCGCAGCCGGTCGGCGAGATCAAACAGGGTGTAATTGGTTTTAAGGCCGTCCTTGAGCTTCCACGAGACGGCCGGAATGCCCTTCTTCATGTCGCCGTCGAAGACGATATCGACGAGGCCGGTCTTCTCCAGCTCCTCCGCCAGAAAGGCGGCGCTGCGGTAGCAGGCCTCGTGCACCTTGCGATAACCCTGACGGCCAAGCCGCAGGAAATTGTAGTACTGGCAGATCACCTGGCCGCCGGGGCGGGAGAAATTGAGCGCGATGTCGCGCATGTTGCCGCCCAGATAATTGACCCAGAAGACCATTTCCTCGGGCAGGTCCTTGTCCTCGCGCCACAGCACCCAGCCGACGCCGAGCGGAGAGAGGCCGAACTTGTGACCCGACGCATTGATCGACTTGACCCGCGGCAGGCGGAAGTCCCATTCCAGTTCCGGCGCGCAGAAGGGCGCAAGAAAACCGCCGCTCGCCCCGTCCACATGGATCGGGATATCGAGTCCCGTGCGCGCCTGAAGATCATCCAGCGCATCGGAAACCGCCTTCACCGGCTCGTATTCGCCCGTATAGGTGACGCCGAGCGTCGGCACGACGCCGATCGTGTTTTCGTCGCAGAGCTTCAGCACCTCTTCCGGCGTCATCAGCAGGCGGCCGTTTTCCATCGGGATCTCGCGATGCTCGACATCCCAGTAACGGGTGAACTTGTGCCAGCAGATCTGTACCGGGCCGGTGATCAGGTTGGGCTTGTCGGTCGGCTTGCCCTCTGCCTTGCGCCTCGCCTCCCAGCGGCGTTTCATCGCAAGTCCGCCGAGCATGGCAGCTTCGGACGAGCCGGTGGTCGACGTCCCGGTGACCGGGCCTTCCGGCGCATGCCAGAGATCGCCCAGCATCCGCACGCAGCGCGCCTCGATCTCGGCCGTCTGCGGATACTCGTCCTTGTCGATCATGTTCTTGTCGATGCAGTCATCCATCAGCTTGTGGATCTCGGGCTCCTCCCATGTCTGGCAGAAGGTCGCGAGATTTTGCCGGGCATTGCCGTCAAGCAGGAGTTCGTCATGGATCGCCGCATAGGCAAGACGCGGCGCGCGCTCCTTCTCGGGAAAGCCGGACTTTGGCAGGATCGCCGAAAGATCGGCAGCGCCGTAGGTCTCGTCATTGGGATCAAACAGACCGTCCTGTTCGCGTTCTTCCGCCATCGACTTCATCTCCCTTTGTCGCAGGTCCTTGTCAAACAAGTATCGGCTCGTTCTCGGACGGTCAAGGCAAGCTGCGTAAGCGCAAACTTTCGTGAAGAGGCGCCGGCAGAAAGCCCTCCTGCACTTGATTTCCGATTCGCCCGCCCGTAGAGATCATTCAACAGGGCGACAGCCCGCGCAGACCCGGGGCGAGAATATTCGGATCATGCAGATCACGCTTACCCATCCTGCAGACGATGCGCGCGCGCCGCGCAAGCGGTTCTTCCCGCTTGGCCTTGCCTTCGGCCTTCTGCTCGTTCTTCTGGTTTCCGCCTGCGGGCAGCGCCCCGGACCCGAGGTCATCTATCCGCATCCGGCGACCGTGGAGGGCGCGCGCACCGTCACCGTCTATGTGGCGACCACGCGCGAACGGGCCGAAGAGCCGATTGACGGCTTCACTCCGGAACGCGAGGACGACCTGAGCTATGCCGAGTTCGTGATCTCGATCCCGCCCGGCCACGATCCCGGTGAAATCGAATGGCCCTATTCGCGCAAGGCCAGGCCCGAGGAGCATTTCACGGTTCTCAAGCACACCGCGCTGTCAAAGGCGGCCTTTGACGCGCGCATCGGAAGGGCTGCGCGCGCAACAGGCAATGGCGTTGCCGGCGTCTTCGTGCACGGCTTCAACGTCTCCTTCCAGGAGGGGCTGTTCCGCATGGCCCAGCTTGCAGCGGACACCAATGTCTCGGGCGTGCCGATCCTGTTTTCCTGGCCGTCGCAGGCGCGCCTTCTCGACTACGCGACCGACAAGGAATCCGCCACCTTCTCCCGCGACGGGCTGACCGATGTGCTCGACCAGGTCACGGCGCTTTCCAGCGTGCGCTCGGTCATGCTTTTCGGCCACAGCATGGGCGGCTGGCTGACCATGGAAGCGCTCAGGCAGCTGAGCCTGGAGGACAACCGCAGGGCGCTCGGCAAGCTCAATGTCATCCTCGCCGCTCCCGATATCGACGAGGACGTGTTCGCCGCACAGGTGGACGTGATCGGCCCGCTTGATCCGCCACTTCTGGTGATGGTCTCCGGCGACGACCGCGCGCTCGGCTTTTCCCGCTTCATCCAGGGCAACCGCCAGCGCGCCGGCCAGCTCGACATTACCGATCCGGAGGTGCTGGAGATGGCCGAGAGGAAGAATGTCGCGCTCGTCGACATTTCCTCGGTTTCGTCGCGCGATGCGCTCAACCACAGCCGCTATGCCGCCCTTGCGGCGATCTATCCCGAGCTCGACGAGGATACCGAACTCGGCAGCATGGCAAGGCGTCCCGGCGCCCGCTTCCTCGATGCCGTGGGCCGCACGGCCAACCCAGCCGCGACCGCCGAGACCCGGGGCGCCGCCGGGCAATAGCCGGTCGCAAAAGCCCGTTTCCGGCCGAAAGAACGGGCAAATCTCACGGAACCGTTCCTTGCAAACGCGGCCATGACCTTTAAGGGTTGGGACGATGACCGCGAGCGAAAGGAGGATATGATGCGCGCAGGCTCAAGATACCAGCACCTCGTCCACGGCGCGGGCTGTCCGTGCCACACGCCGGAATTTGCCCGCCTCAACCGACGCCTGATGGACGGCTTCAGCCGGCGCTCTGTGCTGAAGGGGGCGGCCGCAACGATTGCCGCCGGCGCGCTTGCCTCCATGCCGTCGCTTGCCGAGGCGAATGATCGTTCCGTCCTTCTGACCAATGTGCGCATCTTCGACGGCCTTTCCGACGCACTCATCGAAGGCAGGAACGTGCTTGTCAGCGGCGGCCGGATCAAGGCCCTCGTTCCTCTCGCGGAAGATGTCGCAGACGCCGATATCGTCGATTGCGGCAACCGCGTGCTGATGCCGGGGCTGATCGACGCGCATTGGCATTCGCTGCTCTGCGCCATCCCGATGCAGACGGCAATGACCGCCCAGGTGCCCTACGTCCACCTGGTGGCGGCCGCCGAATCGGAAAAGACGCTGATGCGCGGCTTCACGACAGTGCGCGATGTCGGCGGCCCCGCCTTTGCGCTCAAACGCGCGATCGACGGCGGCAAGGCCATCGGCCCGCGCATCTACCCGGCCGGCGCGATGATCACCCAGACCTCCGGGCACGGCGATTTCCGCTTGCCCTATGAGATACCCGCCTCCGACCAGACCAATCTCAGCCATGCGGAGGAGGCCGGCATTTCCTCGATCGCCAACGGCGTGCCGCAGGTCCTGAACCGGGTGCGCGAGCAACTGATGCTCGGCGCCAGCCAGATCAAGATCATGACCGGCGGCGGCGTGTCCTCGCAATACGACCCTATCCCGAGCCTGCAGTTCACGCCGGAGGAAATCCGCGCCGCTGTTCAGGCGACCAGGGACTGGGGCACCTATGTCTGCGCCCATGTCTACACCGCCGAAGGCATCAGGCGTTCGATCGAAAACGGCGTCGCCTGCATCGAGCACGGCCAGCTCGCCGACGAGGAGACCGTGCGCATGATCATCGACACGGGAACGTGGTGGAGCATCCAGCCCTTCCTCGCCGACGAGGATTCCAACCCGCAGGGCACAGAACAGCAACGCCAGGACCAGCGCAACATCGCCGAGGGCACGGTGCGTTGCTTCGAATGGGCCGAGAGGTTCAACATCGAGCGGATGGTCTGGGGCACGGATATCCTGTTCAATCCGGCCAAGACGAGTTCGCAGGGGCGTCAGCTCGCCAAGCTCGCCGAGTGGTTCTCCCCCGCGAAGGTGCTGAAAATGGCCACCAGCCGGACCGGCGAACTCCTGCAGCTCTCCGGCGAGCGCAATCCCTATCGCGGGCGGATCGGCGTGATCGAGGCCGGCGCCTTTGCCGACATGCTGCTGATCGACGGCAATCCGCTCGAGGATATTTCGCTGATCGCCGATCCCGACAACATGGCGGTCATCATGAAGGACGGCCGCTTCTTCAAGAACACGCTTGCCTAGGAGCACAGCATGCGCGCACCTGCCGTAACTCTCCTTCTCGCAGCCGCGGCGGCAGCCGGCCTTACCGGCAAGACATTCGCGGCCGACCCGGTCGCGCCCCCGGCCCCGCAGCCGGCGATACCCGCGCTTGCCAACGGCTGGTCGTTTGAACTGACGCCCTACATCTGGGGGGCGGGCCTTTCCGGTAAGGTCTCGCCTTTCAGCAGCGCGCCGACCGTCAGGGTCGAGCGCAGCTTTTCCGAAATCCTGGAGGAGCTCAACCTTGCCGGCTTCGTCAATTTCCATGCGACAAACGGCAGGTTCGGCGCCTATGCGGACGTGATGTATGTCGACACCCGCGAAGACCACGCCACCGGCCCGGTCACGCTTCCGGGCTTCGGCCCAGTGCCGGGCGTCAACGTCAACCTCGACACCAAGCTCTTCAATGCCGCGCTGTTCGGCACCTACCGCCTGGCCGACACGGAACGCCTCGCCCTCGACGCGCTTGCCGGCGTCCGCGTCTTCAGGGCATGGGCCGATGTTTCGGCCGCCATCCCCGGCACGCCCAATGCCTACCGGGCAAAGAGCGATTTCGGCTGGGTGGATCCGGCCGTCGGCGCGCGCCTGGAATATGATTTCGGCAAAGGATTGGGGTTTGTCGGCCAGGCCGACGTCGGAGGCTCCTCCTGGGGTTCGGATCTCACCTGGCAGGCCATGGGCGCGGTCACGTACGACGTGTCCTCTGCCACGGCCGTGTCGCTCGGCTACAAATACCTTTCCGTCGATTATGCCCGGGACGGACATCTGCTCGACGTCGATATGCAGGGACCGACGCTCGGACTGACTTTCCGGTTCTGATCCGGGACGGCTGTTAAGCCTGACAGCCGGTCTTGGTTGACACCGGCTGTCGCTGTAAGGGACACTGCCCGCCGAAGCCGGGATGGAAAACGACAAACAAAGAGGGTCAAGTGCGGGGCGTGCGTGTGTTGCGTAAAGCGGGTTTTGTTCTGTTTGGGCCATTGCTGCTCGCGTCCTGCGGCATGAGCGAACGCGGTCCGGTCATTCCCTTCTTCGGGGCCTATTTCCCCTCCTGGATCGCCTGTTCGCTGATCGGCATTTTCGGCTCCGTCATCATTCGGCTGATCTTCATCAAGGCCGGCATCGATGCGGTGATGCCGCTTCGGGTCGTGGTCTACCTGTTCCTGGCGATCGCCATCGGTCTTGCCTCGTCAATCCTTCTGTTCGGGCGCTAAACCATGTTGAGCACCAAGGCCAAGCTTGTCGCCCTCATCCCGGTCATCGTCATCGGCGCGACCCTCTATCTCGGATGGACGCATATGACGCGGATGGACGCGAACATCCTGTCGCAGGACGCGACGCTGACCGCGCCGATCACGCAGATATCGGCCACCGTGCCGGGCCGGATCGCCGAGATCCATGTGTCGGAAAACGAGGCGGTGAAGAAGGGCGACCTTCTCTTCACGCTGGAAGATGACTCCTACCGTCTTCTGGTGGCCCAGGCGGAAGCAGAACTGAAGGCGGCGGAGGCCCTCTACGATAGTCAGCAGCGCAGCATCGCCGCCGAGACCGCCAACGCCCAGATCGCCGTCCAGCAGATCGAACGCGCGCGCGCCAATCTGGAACTGGCCAACGAAACGCTGGAGCGCCTGTTGCCGCTGCAGCCCAAGGGCTATGTCACCGACCAGCAGGTGCAGGACGCGCGCACGGCAAAGCGCGACGCGGAGGTTTCCCTTGAACAGGCCCTGCAGCAATCCAAGGCCGCCGACGCGCTGATCTCCACGCCGGAGGAGACGCTTGCGGTGATCGAGGCCCGCCGCGCTGCGCTCGACCTCGCCAAGCACAACCTCGCCAATACGAAGATCTTTTCGCCGCATGACGGAAGGGTGGTCGGGCTGAAGTTCTCGAGCGGCCAGTTCGTCGTTTCCGGCGCGCCGCTCTTCACCCTCGTCAATACCGGCCAGTGGTTCGCGACAGCGCTCTACCGCGAGGCGGAACTGAAGAACCTGCCCGCGGGCGCCTGCGCCTCCGTCTATGTGATGGCCGACCGTTCCGTCGAGATCAAGGGACGGGTCCAGGGCATCGGCTGGGGCGTCGCCACCGAAAGCATGATCGAGCTGCCGAGCGCGCTACCCTATGTGCCGAAGGAACTCGACTGGGTGCAGATCGCGCAGCGCTTCCCGGTGCGCATCGAACTGATCGACCCGCCGGAAAACCTGATGCGCATCGGCGCATCCGCCTCGACAGTGGTTCGCCATGGCGACGATTGCTGAAAGCGCGCTGAGGCGAAAATCGCACCGGCTCTTCGATGACCTGAGGCCGTTTCCCGGCCGCTTGCGCCTTTCGCTTTCGATCGGCGCCATCTGCGCCATCTCGACCGTCATTTCGATGATGTATCATTTCCCGGAAGCGGCCATCGGCTGCTATCTGGTGATCTTCCTGATGCGCGCCAATGCGGCGGAAAACGTCGTCACCGGCATCGGCATCATCGTCGCCGTCTCCCTCGTGGTCGTGCTTTTGATCGGCATCATCAACCTGACGATCGACCATCCGCCCGCCCAGATCGCGGCCATCGTGCTGGCTTCCTTTGTCTTTCTCTATCTCGACTCGGCCACCAAGGCAGGCGAACAGGCGGGCATCGTCGCGCTGGTGATCGCCTTCGTGCTGACCTTGCTGGGCAATATCCCCCTCGGCGAGATCGCTACCCGCGCCGTGCTCTATGCCTGGGCCATGGTGTTCGTGCCGATGGCCGTGATGGCGGTTTACAACCTTCTCTTCGGCATTTCCCCGCAAAAACTCCTGCGCCAGACGGTCGCCGAACGGCTGGAGCTTGCGGCCAGCCGCCTGGAACGGCCCGAAAGCGCAGACGACCTCGCCTTCATGGACGCGCTCGGCGAGGGGATGGCCGAATCCGACAAGCGACTGTTGCTGACAAAACTCCTGAACCTCGTCTATGGCAGGGCCTATGATTTTCTCGAGCGCGGCCAGGCGCACAGCTACCGGCTTCTGCTTGCCGTCTCGGCCATGCCGGCGGATGCGGAAGGCAACAGCCGAGAAGAACTCGCCGACATCTGCCGTGAAATGGCCGAGGCCGTTCTCCAGAAGAAGGACCTGCCTGATTTCAGCGCGGACCGGTTTGAAGCCATCCCCGTCTTTGCGAACATCGCGCGCGCGCTGGACGATCTCAGCCATATGGCGCCTTTGGAAAAGGGAGCGCCGGTCGACGATCCGGCTGTCTCGCCGGACATCTTCTCCAACCCCGTCCACCTGCAGTTCGCGCTGAAGACGACGCTGGCCGCCGTCACCTGTTTCTTCATCTACACCGCCATAGACTGGCAGGGCATCCATACGGCGATGATCACCTGTTACGTCGCGGCACTCGGCACCACGGGAGACACGGTGCACAAGCTGGTGCTGCGCATCACCGGCTGTCTTATCGGCGCGTTTTTCGGTCTTGTCGCGATCCTCTTTGTCATTCCGCAGCTTGAATCGGTTGGCGGGCTTGCCTTTCTGGTTTTTGCCATCGTCTCGCTCGCCGCCTGGGTTTCGACCGGCAATGAGCGGATCTCCTATGGCGGCGTGCAGATCGCGCTCGCCTTTTTGCTGACCGTGCTGCAGGGGTTCGGACCGAGCACGGATCTCAGCGCGGCGGGCGATCGCATCATCGGCATCCTGCTCGGCAATGCCGTCGTCTACGTGATCTTCACCAATATCTGGCCGGTCAGCGTCGGCGACGAGGTGAGACGACGCGTCGGTCTTGCCACAGCGAAGCTGAAGGCGCTCGCCGGCCTTGACTTTGCAACCCGCCGCGCCTCGACCGCGCTGGTCGCCTCGGTGCAGAGCGACATCGGCGTGATCCGCAATGCGGTGGAAATGGCGTCTTACGAGCCGCGCCATATGCGCCCGTCGCTTGAGGCGCGCGGCGACTATGCCGCAAGGGCGCGAGCGCTGAATGACCTTTCGCTTGCCCTTTATTTCCGGCCCGATCCGCCGCCCGTTCCCGAACCGGACCCGATCACAAGCCCCGCCGAACCGGCGGACTTTTCGAACATCGCCCAACCGGGAGAAACGACGTGACGCGAAACCTCCTTTCCGGCATGGCCCGGATCATGGCCGTGATCATCCTCGCCGCTCTTGGCGGCTGTGCAGCCGATTCCCTGTCGCTCGCCCCGCCCTCGCCGGAGCAGCCCTGGCAGCCGACGGCGGAAAACACCAATGCGGACGACCTGAAGACCGCGGCCGAAGGCGGCACGGAACTGGCGCTCTCGAAGCCTGTCGTCGACACGCAGAAAACCTATACGCTGCCGGAACTGATCGACCTTGCCCAGCGCACCAATCCGGGCACGCGGGCGGCGTGGGAAGAGGCACGACAGGCGGCGCTTGCTGTCGGCATGGCGGAGGCCACCTACCTGCCGGTGATCACCGCCAATGTGATTGCCGGCACCAACCGGAACGCAGCCGAGCTGCCGATCCCGATCGGCGGCTCGGCCTATTTCGACAGCAATATCCAGGGCGTGGTGCCGTTCATGGCGCTGCAATGGCTGGCGCTTGATTTCGGCGGCCGCAGCGCCGTCGTGGAGGCGGCAAAGCAGATGTCCCTGGCGTCGAACTACCAGTTCAACGCCATGCACCAGAAGCTGGTTTTCGCCGTCACCGGCGCCTATCACGACTACAACGCCGCGCGCGCCCATCGGCGGGCGGCAAGCCAGGCGCTTGCAAACAGCCGCACGGTTTTCGATGCCGTGCGGGCCCGGCGCGAACGCGGCCTTGCCACTTCCGTCGACGAGGCCCAGGCCAAACAGATCGTCGCCCAGGCGGAACTGGGGCTTGTGCAGGCAAAGGGCGGCGAGCAGGACAGCTACCAGGCGCTTCTCGGCGCGCTCGGCATCTCGCCGATGTCGAAGCTCACCGTTCAGGACACCGCCGGACGCGGCCTGCCGTCTTCTTCCCGGGCGCCGGTCGACACCATGATCGAGATTGCACTCTCCAACCGGCCCGACATTCTGGCGGGCTATGCGACGCTCGAGGCAAGCCGGGAGGGCGTGAAAAAGGCGAAATCCGACTTCATGCCGAAAATCGGCGTATTCGGCACGCTCTCATCATACGAGACCGGCGTGACGGCGGGTGGCCTGCCGACCATCGACAATAACGGGCTCAACGGCAACGTCATGATCGGCGCCACCATTCCGCTCTATGATGCCGGCATGCGCGACGCCAATCTGAAACAGGCCGAAAGCCGGGTCGAGGCCGCAAAGCGCAATTTCGAGCAGTTGAAGGACGCCGCCGCCCGCGAGATCGTGGTCGCCTCGAATGCGCTGACGACGGCGCTTCAGGCCAATGCCTCGTCGGTCAAACTCCGCCAGGCCGCCTACAAGACCTATGATTCGGCGCTTGAGGCCTATCGGAACGGCGTCGGCACGATCTCTGCGCTGGCGACCGCCCAGACCGGCCTGCTCGAGGCGCGGCTTGCCGAAAGCGATGCGCGCGAGGCCGCCTTCACCGCCGCCGCCAATCTTGCCTTCGTGCTCGGCACCTCGACATCGGCCGCCGTTCCCCGCTAAGAGTTTCGCTGCAATCATCGCAACGCCATTCGACGTTTCGTTTTCAGGAGAGAGCATGCACAGTCCGCGTTCGATACCAAGATGGAGCGTGCTGCTGCCGTTTCTGGCGGCGGTCGTCGTTGCGCTCGAGATCGTCGGCCTGTTGCATGACACATCGGTGGTCTTCCTGGTGCCGGCGGTCCTGCTGCTCGGCGGCTCGGTCTTCGCCTCGGTGCTACATGCCGAAATTCTCGGCGCCAAGGTGGGAGAGCCGATGGGCTCGATCATTCTTGCCGGCTGCGTGACGCTGATCGAGGTGGCGCTGATCGTCTCGATCATGCTGTCGGGCGCAGAAGGCACCGATGCCGTGGCGCGCGACACGGTGTTTTCCGCCGTGATGATCGTGCTGAACGGCATTATCGGGCTCTGTCTCGTGGCCGGCGGGCGAATCTACCACGAACAGAGCTTCAAGCTTGCCGCCGCCACCGCCGCCCTCGCCGTGCTCGGCACATTGTCGACGCTTGCCTTCGTGCTGCCGAACTTTGCGATCTCGGGCCCGGCGCGGCAATATTCCTGGGCCCAGCTTCTCGTCGTCAGTATCTGCTGCCTGGTGCTCTACGGCGTGTTCCTGTTCGTCCAGACGGTGCGCCACCGCAACTATTTCACCGAGGAGACGGATGACGAGGAGGGCGACTTCTTTCCGGACCACCATGCGCCGTCAAGGCGGATGACGGCGACAAGCGCCGTGATGCTGCCCTTTTCACTGCTGATGGTCATCCTGCTCGCCGAAATGCTGTCTGCGCCGCTTGACCGGGGCATAGCGGCGGCCGGGCTGCCGCAGACGCTTGTCGGCGTGATGATCGCGGCGCTGGTGCTGTTGCCGGAGGGCATCTCCTCGGTGCAGGCGGCGTTCAAGAACAGGATCCAGCAGAGCATCAACCTGGTGCTCGGCTCGGCGCTCGCCAGCATCGGCCTGTCGATCCCGATCGTGGCGCTGATTTCGATCGCGCTCGGCAGACAGATGACGCTCGGGCTCGAACCGGAGCAGATGGTGATGCTCATTCTGACGCTGTTCGTCAGCACGATCACGCTCGGAACGGGCCGCACCACCGTTTTGCAGGGCGCGGTCCATCTGGTGATCTTCGCCGTCTTCGTGCTCCTGACGCTGGTGCCCTGACGCCGGTCAGCGCGCGGCGCGGATCACGGTTTCGCCATCGGCCGTCAGGAGAAGGTCGCCGTTTTCGGCGATATTGAAACCATTGACCACGTCGATCGCCCGGAAGAAATCGCGTTCCAGCGCCATCAAGGGTTCCTCGCACGCCATGTTGGTCGCGGCCAGCGGACCGATCTCAAGACCGCCCTCGCCGCCAAGCTTCACCGCGCCCATAAAGCGGTTGCAGCCGGCGGAGCCTGAAATCCGGCCGTCGGCGCTGACCGAAATCGTCACCTCGCCGCTGTCGCTGACGCTCTCCGGGCCAATCTCAGAAACGGTCCATTCCGGCCCGGCAAGAAGCGACATCGTGTCGCCGCCGCAGCCTTTGAGAACGCCCGTTGCCGTTTCCAGCTCGACCTCCTGCGGGAAAAGCCGTCCGCTCATGTCGTCGCGGCACAGCCGATCGCTGAGGGCGAAGGACAGACCGAAGGCAGCGAAGTCGTAATGATAGGCGCCTTCCGAGATTTCCGCTTCGGGAAGGCGCAGATCAAGCCGGTCGTCTCCGTAGTTGAGATCGAGGCGGAAACGCCCATTCGCCATAACCGCGCGCCAGCCGGGCTCGTTGCCCTGCGCCGTCCAGCTGTTGTCATCCTCAACCATCTCGCACTCTGGCAAGGTCACGCCGTCAAGCGTCAGCGTCGCCTTGTCGCCCTTGCCCCAGAACTCGTTCCGACCGTCCTCGCTCGCAAACCGCGCGCCATCGGCCGAGATCGCCTGGGGAAGCTCGAAAATCCTCTCCTCCGTCTCGATAACGGCCAGATTGTCGCGGAATCCGATGGTGAAGCGGTCATCGCCACAAGCCCAGGTGGACTGGAAACCGGAGGGCGTGAAGCCCGAGAGCCAGATGGTGCCGATATCGACATCCGCCGTTCCCGCCGCGACCTCCACCGGATCGCTGACGAAGCGAAGCGCGTCATCGATCATGATTGCTGCGGTGAGTTCGCCCTTGAACCCGCCGGGCACGGAAAACGAAAACGGCAACGGCACCTGCCGCCCATCCGCCGCTTCGCTCATGCCGCCAAGTTCGTTGCCCTGAAAGCCCGTCAGGAAGACGATCAGTTCGGCATCATCCGGCAATGCCATGCGTTCACGGTAGGTCGCCTCGCCCGAGACCGTCCGCGTCTCCTGGGCGAGAGCAGACGATGATGCCAGCGCGGCAATGAGAGCGATCAGGGTTTTCGACATGGTGACCTCCGGTTTCTGACGATTTTGGCCCAAGCCTAACCGCGTCACGCAACAGGTCAATGTCGGCTGACCAAGATCAGCCGTCGCTGGCAAACATCGGCCCGCCCTTGTGGCGCGGAAAGCCATAGCCATGGATTTCGACAAGGTCGATATCAGCCGGCTTTTCGGCGATGCCTTCGGCGAGGATCGCGCGGCTCTCTTCCGCCATTGCCTTCACAAGCCGATCGGCGATCGCCTCGAGGCTCAGCCGCGAAGAGCCCGCGATCCGGCCTTTCAAGAGGGCATGCACCGTATCGGAAACGATCGGCATCCGGTTTCCGGTCTCGTAGTCATACCAGCCGCCGCCGGACTTCTGCCCCTTGCGCCCGGCGCGCACGAGAATGTCGCCGAGCGTTTCCGGCACAGCCTCGCCTGCCGCCCGCGCGCCCTCACGCTGCAGGAAGGCGATGTCGAGGCCGCCGAGATCCTGCGCCTCGAACGGGCCCATCCTGAAGCCGTAGCCGCGCATGGCCGCGTCGATATCGGCGATTGCCACGCCCTGTTCGACCAGTTCCTCAGCCGCAGCGCGGTAACGCTTGAGAATACGGTTGCCGATGAAGCCCTCGCAGATGCCGGCGCGCACCGGGATCTTGCCGAGCCTTTTCGCAAGCGCAAAACCTGTCGCAAGCACGGTTTCGGAGGTCTCCGGTACCGGCACGATTTCAAGAAGCTTCATCACATGGGCGGGCGAGAAGAAATGCAGGCCGATGAAGCGTGCGGGGTTCGCCAGGCCTTCGGCAATCAGCCGCGGATCGAGATAGGAGGTGTTGGTTGCCAGCACCGCATCGGCGCGGCAGACCTGGCCCAGCTTTTCAAAGACAGCACGCTTGACCGAAATCTCCTCGAACACCGCCTCGATCACCAGATCGCAATCGCCGAGCGCCCTGTATTCCGTCGTGCCGCCCAGAGACGCCATCAGCTCGACGCGGCCCGCCTCGGTGAGCTTGCCTCGCTTGACCGAGCCCGCCAGGATGCCGTCGATCGTGCGGATGCCGCGCGCGACAGCCTCCTCGTCGCGCTCGATCAGGGTGACGGAGAACCCGGCCGTGAGCGCCGCGACCGCAATCCCCGCCCCCATCGTGCCGCCGCCGATGACGCCGACGGCAGAGACGGCAAGCGGCTCGATGCCCTTCAGGCTTTCAGGACGGGACGCAGCGCGTTCGGCAAAGAAAACGTGGCGAAGGGCTGCGGCCTCCTTCGAGGCGCGCAGTTCCAGAAAGATTTTCCGTTCATGCTCCATCGCCGCGTCGAACGGGTTTTCGACGGCAAAGCGGATGGATGCCAGAACGTCCAGCGGCGCGCGATAGCCGGGCTTTCTCGCGTCCTTTTCGGCCGCTGCCCAGAAATCCTCCGCAGGCGCTGCGACCGGGCGCTCCCGCGTCTTCGGCGGCAACGATGTCTCCATTGCCTGTTCGGCGAAGGCGACGGCCTCTTCGACCAGATCGCCATCGGCGATCGCATCGATCAGCCCCGCCTCAAGCGCGGGTTTCGCCTTCATCGGACGACCCGAGACCGCAAGCTTCACCGCCGTCTCGACGCCCGCAAGGCGCGGCGTGCGCACTGTTCCCGAAGCGCCGGGGATGAGGCCGAGCGTGACTTCGGGGAGGCCGACAGAGGCCTTCGCATCGGCAATGCGGAAGCGACAGCCGAGCGCGATCTCGAACCCGCCGCCAAGGGCCGAACCGTGGATGGCAGCCACCCAGGGCTTTTTCGCGTCCTCGATCGCGGCCACCACGTCGGGCAGAAGCGGCTCCCGCGGCGGCAGGCTGAACTCGCGCACATCCGCGCCGGCGATGAAGGTGCGTCCGGCGCAGGCGAGCACGACCGCCTTGACCTTATCATCGGCATCCAGCGTCTCGACGGCGGATAGAAGCGCCGCACGCACCGCATTCGACAGCGCGTTGACGGGCGGATTGTTGATGGTCACCACGGCGATTGCGCCGCGATGGGCGATGGTCATCACAGTCTTCATGTCAGATTCCAAGATAGGCCTCGCGCACCTGCGGATCGGCGATCAGCGCCGCCGCCGCGCCTTCCATGGTGATGCGGCCGGTTTCCATCACATAGCCGCGATCGGCGATCTTCAGCGCCCCGTAGGCATTCTGTTCAACGAGAAGCACGGTCACGTCGCGCGCCTTCAGGGCCTTCACCACATCGAAGATCTGCGCCACCAGCAACGGGGCCAGCCCCATGGACGGCTCGTCCAGCAGCAGACAGGCGGGCCGGCCCATCAGCGCGCGGGCGATCGCCAGCATCTGCTGCTGGCCGCCCGAAAGCCCGCCTGCGGTAAGGTTCCGCTTTTCCTTCAGGATCGGGAACATCTGAAAGGCGTCTTCCATGTCCCGTTCGACGCGATCATCGGTGAACAGAAATGCGCCGAGCCTGAGGTTTTCCTCGACCGAGAGATTGGTGAAGATCTGCCGGCCTTCCGGAGACTGGGCAAGGCCCTGCTTCAGCCGCCTGAAGGCAGGAACATTTGTCATCACCTCGCCGCGAAAGATCATCTCGCCATCGGTCACCGGCTGCAGGCCGGAGAGACATTTCAGCAGCGTCGTCTTGCCTGCGCCATTGGCGCCGACCACGGTGACGATCTCGCCGGATGTGACCTCGAGATCGATGCCGTGCAGCACCTCGATGCGGCCATAGGCCGAACGCAGGCCCTTAACCGTCAGCATCGGCGGCCTCCTCTTCGGTTCCAAGATAGGCGGCGATCACCGCCTTGTTGCGCGACACGGTTTCCGGATCGCCCTCGGCGATCTTCTCGCCGTGATCGAGCACCACGATATGGTTGGAAATGCGCATCACCATCTTCATGTCGTGCTCGACGAGAAGGATGGCGATTCCGGTTCTTGCCAGTTCGGCAATCAGCCGGTCGATTTCCTCCGTTTCCACCGCGTTGCAGCCCGCCGCCGGCTCATCAAGCAACAGGACGCGCGGGGAGACGGCGAGCGCCCGGGCGATTTCCAGCCGCTTCAGCGCGCCATAGGACAGATTTCCGGCCTGGCGTTCGGCGGCCTTCTGCAGGCCGACGCGGGCGAGCAGTTCCTGCGCGCCTTCCCTGGCCTCCGCCGCCCGTTTCTTCGAGGCCGGAAGCGACAGAAGATCGGCGACCAGCGCGCCGCGTTCCTGCAGGTGAAAACCGGCGATCACATTTTCCAGAACCGTCATCTCCTGGAATATCTGCAGGTTCTGGAAGGTGCGGGTCAGGCCGAGGGTCGCCAGCCGGTCGGGCCGTTTTGCGGTAATGTCGCGGCCGTCGAGCGTCACCTTGCCTTCGCCCGGCAGATAGACGCCGGAGATCATGTTGAACAGCGTGGTCTTGCCCGCGCCGTTCGGCCCGATCACCGAGACGATCTCGCCGGCGCTCGCCGAAAAGCTGACATTGTTGACGGCGCGCAGGCCGCCGAAGGAAATGCCGAGGCCCTGAACATCAAGAAGGCTCATTCGTCCCTCCCCTTCAGTTTGTTTGCGATCGAGGGCAGAAGCCCGCGCGGCAGGAAGATCATCACCGAGATCATGATCGCGCCGAGAACGAGCTGCTCATATTCGGCAAAGACAGTGAGCACCTGCGGCAGAAGCGTGAGGATCGCAGCCCCCAGCATGGCCCCGAGAATGGAGCCGACGCCGCCGAGCACGGCCATCGACACCATCTCGATCGAATGCATGAAGCCGGCCACATCCGGCGTGATGAAGCGGTTTTGCAGTGCCAGCAGCGAGCCGGCGACCGAGGCATAGACGGCGGAAATGATGAAGGCCTGCAGCTTGACGCGGGCGACATCGATGCCAACCGTGCGGGCGGCGACTTCAGACCCGTGCAGCGCGCGCATGGCGCGGCCCGTCGGGCTCATCGCCAGATTGAGCGCGATCCAGACGCCGATGACGAGCACGATGCCGGAAACGCCATACCAGAACTCGCCGCCGGAGACGCGCCAGCCCATGTCGCGCAGAAGATCGCGCAGACCAAGCTCCGGCACGGCCATGCCGTCCGGGCCGCCCGTCAACTGCCGCTCATTGGTGAGCACGAGAGACACGAGAATTCCGAAGCCGAGCGTCGCCACCGCCAGGTAATAGCCCTTGAGCTTGAGGATCGGCCGGCCGATGAGGGCAGCCACGCCGCCGGAAATAACGGCGCCCAGAAGGGCGGCAAGGGCCGGGTGCAGTCCCAGATATTCCGGTGCCAGAGCGCAGGAATAGGCGCCGATACCGGCAAAGCCCGCATGGCCGAGCGAGATCTGCCCGGCATAGCCGATGAGGATGACGAGGCCGATCACCGAAAGCGCGTTGACGAAGATCAGAGCGCCGACGCGGTAGTAATAGCCCGAGGGAAAGAAGAAGGGCAGAATGGCGACAAGGGCTGCGACGATCGCGATCTGGATCCATTTCGAATGTGCTGACATGGCTTCAGACCCTTTCCGTCGACTTGGCGCCGAACAGGCCCTGGGGCATGACGAACAGAACGGCAAGGATGACGACGAAGGCGACGGCTTCCTTGTATTGCGAGGAGATATAGCCGGCCGTCAGCGCCTCCATCAGGCCAAGCGCGATGCCGCCGACCAGTGCGCCCTTCGGATTGCCCATGCCGCCGAGCATGGCAGCGGCAAAGCCTTTCAGCGCCAGCGCCACGCCGACATCGTAGCTCACCAGGGTGATCGGCGTGATCAGCACGCCGGCAAGGGCGGCGATCGCCGCCGACAGCGAGAAGGAGAGCGTCATAACCCAGTTTGTGTTGATGCCAACAAGCTGGGCGGCGAGCCGGTTGTTGGCGGCCGCCAGCACGGCCTTGCCGGTCAGCGTCTTGGTGAAGAAGGCCCACAGACCGACGAAGACAAAGACGGCGCCGCCGATCACCCACAGGCTCTGCGGCAGGATGGTCGCGCCGAGAATGTGGATCGGATCGTCGCCGGAAAAGGCGGGAAAGCGATGAAGCTGCTTGTCGAAGACAAGCTGCGCCACGCCGCGAATGAAGATCGAGGCGCCGATGGTGATGATCACCAGCGAGACCACCGGCGCGCCGCGCGCGGGTTCGATCGCAAGCTTGTTGAGCGCGACGCCGACGGCTGCGGTGATGACGATGGCAAGTAGTCCTGCCAGCGGCAGCGGCAGGCCGGCGGCATAGGTAAAGGCGGTGATCATGCCGCCCAGCATGACGAATTCGCCCTGCGCGAAATTCACCACGTCGGAGGCGTTGTAGATGATCGTGAAGCCGAGCGCGACCAGCGCGTAGACCGCGCCGACCGTAAAGCCCGACAGAATGAATTGCATCAATGCGTCCATGGATGGATCCCGAAGGGTGACAGCGAAGGAGCGGGCAGACAACACCCGCGGCGACCGCCCCGCGCCTTTCACCGGCGCGGGGCGTCTTTCAAATCGTCAATCGATCGATGTCCAGCCGCCATTCTCGATTTCAAGCATGCGGAAGGCGGAAAGGTCGAGGCCGAGATGGTTGTCCGGGCCCATGGTGTAGACGCCGGTGGTGCCGACGAGACCATCGGTCGCCTCCAGCGCGTCACGGATGGCGTCCGGGTCTTCGCCGCCGGCTTCGGTCATGGCGTTGACCATCAACAGGAAGGCATCATTGGCATAGCCGCCGAAGGTCGAAACGTTCTGGCCGTACTTATCCTCATAGGCGGTCTTGTACTCCATCACCACGTCGCGCTGGATATCGTCTTCCGGCAGGATATCGGCGATCAGAAGCGCCGTGCCCGGCAGGCGAACGCCTTCGGCGGCTTCCGGACCCACAAGCTCGATGAAGCTGTCGGAGGCCACGCCGTGGCTCTGGTAGAACGGAAGCTCGATGCCGAGCTGGCTGGCATTGCGGGTGACGATCGCCGGACCCTGGCCGAAGCCGGGATTGAGGATCGCCTGAACGCCCTCAGTGTTCTTGATCTTGGTGAGCTGCGGCGTCATGTCGGCGTCGCTCGGGCCATAGATCTCGTCGGCGAGGATCTCGATGTCATAGCCGCCGGCAACATCCTTGCACTGCGCCTGCATCGATGCGCCGAAGCCGTCCGTGCCGGAGATCATGCCGATCTTGGTGATGCCGTTCTTCTGCATGTTGTCGAAGATCTTCTCGCAGGCCATGCGGTCGGTATGCGGCGTCTTGAAGACGTAGTCCTTGACCGGATCGATGATCTGGATGGCGCCGGCGAGCGAGATGAAGGGAATGCCTTCGTCCTCGGCAACCGAGAGGATCGACATCGAGGTGCCGGTGGTGGTGCCGCCGATGATGGCGACCACTTCGTCATCCTCGATCAGGCGGGTGGCGAAGGTGCGCGCCTTGTTCGGATCGCCGCCGTCATCATAGAGCGTCAGATCAATCTTCTCGCCATTGATGCCGCCCTTGGCGTTCAGTTCCTCGACCAGCATCTCGATGGTCTTGGCTTCCGGATCGCCGAGAAAGGCGGCAGGACCCGTGGCCGAAAGGCTGGCGCCGAGCTTGATCTCGGCGCTTGCGGCCGTTGCGAGACCGAGCGTGGCGAGCATCGCCAGAGCCGTTGTTGTCATCAATTTCATTGGATTCTCCTCCCTGATGTATCCAAAACGAGCTGTCAGGCCGCCTTTCAGGCGGCTCTGGGCCAGCGGATCATGACGCGCCGGAAACGCGGCGCGACAAAGGCCGTATCGGTGAGGCTTGCATTGCCCGAAGGGTTCGCTCCCGTGACATGATAGTCCGAGAAAGCCGCCGACTGATTGACATAGATATTGCCGGTGAGGTTCACCGAGAGATTGACGCCGGCCTTCGAAAAGGCGTTTGCGGCCTCCTCGATCAGCGCGCCGTCGGTAGCGTAGAGCGCCGCCGTGATCGCGCCCTTTTCCGCCGCAATGGCAGACGCCCTGGCGATGGCGTCATGCGCATCGTCGCAGGCGATGAAGAAGGACACCGGGCCGAAGCATTCGTCACGCTCAAGGCCGCCTTCGCGGCCATCGGCCACAACAAGAAGCGGCGTCGCCGAAGCGCCGAGCCCGGTCTCGCGGCTTTCGCGCACGACGCGGCCGGCATGGCGGGCTTTTTCGATGCGCTCGAAGGTCGCGGCATTGGCGATCGCACCGCAGATGGAAGAGGCCTGCGCGCCGTCTTCAAGCAGACTGTCGATAGCAGCGACGATGCCGCCGACGACCTCAGCGAAGCTCTTGTGGCCCTCATCCGTCTCGATGCCGCCCTTCGGCAGATAAAGATTCTGGGGCGAGGTGCACATCTGGCCGGAATAGAGCGACAGCGAAAAGGCGATGTTGTCGCACATGCCGGCAAAATCATCTGTGCCGGTGATGGTGATCGAGTTGACGCCGGTCTCCTCGGTAAAGACGAGGGCGCCGTCCGCATTCTTCCGCAGCCAGGCGGCAAAGACGGAAGAGCCGGTATAGTCGATGATCGAAAACGCCCGGGTTTCGACCAGCGCCTTGGTGATTTCCGCGCCCGGCTCGTCTGCGGCGAGCAGAACCACATCCGGCGAGAAGCCTTCTTCCGCCAGAACTTCACGCAAAACCTTGACGGTGAGCGCCAGCGGCAGGATCGCGCCCGGATGCGGCTTGACGATCACCGTGTTTCCGGTGGCAAGGCTGGCGAACAGGCCCGGATAGCCGTTCCAGTTCGGGAAAGTCTGGCAACCGATCATCAGCGACAGGCCGCGCGGGACAATGCGCCAGCGCTTTTCCACCGTAATCGGCTCGCGCTTGCCCTGCGGCTTTTCCCATGTGGCGGCGGTGGCGCTGCCGGTCATTTCCGCATAGGCCGCGGCAACCGCCTCAAGCCCGCGATCCTGCGCATGCGGGCCGCCGGCCTGGAAGGCCATGGGAAAAGCCTGGCCCGTGGTGTGCATGGTGGCGTGGCCGATGAGGAAGCTCATGGCGTTGAGGCGGGTGAGCGCCTCCAGAAGAATGCCGGCACGGGTTTCCGGATCGGCGGAGGCCCAGGGCTCGGCAGCCTTTTCGGAGGCCGCGATCAGCGTTGCGGGATCGGCGGCAGGATAGGTGATGGAAAGGCTCTTGCCCCATGGCGCGTTCTCGCGGCCAACGCGGCGCGTCTCGGGATGAGCCGGCATATCGAAAGCATTGCCGACAAGCGCCTCGAAGGCGGCAATGCCGTCCGCCTTGGCGGTTCCGCCATAGACCTTGCCCGACGGCACTTCCGGAAACGGCGTCCAGAAGGCGCGGGCCCTCAGCGCTTCCACCGCCCGCGCCAGCAGCGCGGAATGGCGATCGTACAGGTTCGTCATGTCTCCTCCCAAATTCCGGAGACTATTATTGACCGACCGGACGGTTTATGCAACAACAATTATCAACCGCGCTTGAGGAGAGCGCGACGGGAGGCAAGAATGACCGATAATGAAAGCGTGCTCGTCACGTTGAAAGATGGCGTGTTGGGCGTAACGCTCAATCGTCCCGACAAGCTGAATTCCTTCAATGTCGACATGCACCTTGCGCTGCGGGCAGCGCTGCAGCGCGCCCGTGACGAGGCCGAAATCCGCGCCGTTCTTCTGACCGGCGCCGGCCGCGCCTTCTCCGCCGGCCAGGACCTCGGCGACCGCGACCCGCGCAAGATGACGGAAAAGCCGGACCTCGGCGAAACGCTCGAGACCTATTACAATCCGACGCTGCGGCTGATCCGTTCGCTGGAGAAGCCGGTGATTGCCGCCGTCAACGGCGTGGCCGCCGGCGCCGGCGCCAATATCGCCTTTGCCTGCGATATCGTGTTTGCCGCCAAATCCGCGAAATTCATCCAGGCCTTTTCGAAGATCGGCCTCATCCCCGATGCAGGCGGCAGCTGGTCGCTGACGCGCGCGCTCGGCGAGCCGCGCGCCAAGGCGCTGGCGATGACTGCCGAGCCGCTTCCGGCGGAGAAGGCCGAAGACTGGGGCCTGATCTGGAAGACTGTCGAAGATGAAAAGCTGATGGAAGAGGCAAGCGGCCTTGCAACCAGGCTCGCAAATGGCCCGACGAAAGGTCTGGGACTGACCAAGCGCCTGATCCAGGCCGCCTCCGAACACGACCTCTCCACCCATCTGGACATGGAGCGCGACTGCCAGCGTGAGGCAGGCCGCACGGATGATTATGCCGAAGGCGTGACCGCCTTTCTGGAAAAGCGCACGCCTGTCTTCAAGGGAAAATGAGCATGGACGCTACCATCAACGCGATGAGCCCGCAGGAACTGGCCGAAGCCTGTGCGAAGGCCATGTGGAACGACGACAATGCCTCGCGGCATCTCGGCATGACGATCGAGCATATTGCCCCCGGCGAGGCGACGCTTTCCATGACGCTGACGGAGACGATGACCAATGGCCACGGCAATGCCCATGGCGGCTATCTGTTCACCCTTGCCGACAGCGCGTTTGCCTTTGCCTGCAACACCTACAACCAGCTGACCGTCGCCCAGCACTGCTCCATTACCTATACCGCGCCGGGTGCGCTCGGCGACCGCCTGACGGCATGCGCGCGCGAGGTTTCGCGCAGGGGCCGGTCCGGCATCTATGATATAAGCGTGACACGGGAGGACGGAACGGTGATCGCCGAATTCCGCGGCCATTCGCGCACAGTCAACGGCACGCTGCTGCCCGCCTGACCGGCAGCCGTTTTCGAGGAGGAAGACATGAACGCCATCAACAACCTGAAACCGTCCCGCGAGATCCTCGATCCGATCGAGGTGGCAAGCCGTGACGAGATTTCCGCGCTTCAGCAAAAGCGCATGGCCTGGTCGCTGAACCACGCCTATGAGAACTCGCCCTTCTACCGCAAGCGCTTCGATGAGAGCGGCGTGCACCCGTCGGATTTCAGGACGCTTTCGGATCTTTCGAAGTTCCCCTTCACCGTGAAGACCGACCTGCGCGACACCTATCCCTTCGGCATGTTCGCCGTTCCGCGCGAAAAGCTTGCCCGCGTACACGCCTCCTCCGGCACCACCGGGCGCCCGACCGTTGTTGGCTATACCAAGAACGATATCGATGTCTGGGCTGATGTCGTGGCCCGCTCGATAAGGGCGTCCGGCGGTCGCGCCGGCGATATCTGTCATGTGGCCTATGGCTATGGTCTTTTCACCGGCGGCCTTGGCGCGCATTACGGCGCCGAACGTCTCGGCTGCACCGTGGTGCCGATCTCCGGCGGCATGACCGAGCGGCAAGTGACGCTGATGAGCGACTTCAAGCCGCAGATCATCATGGTCACGCCCTCCTACATGCTGTCGATCCTCGACGAGTTCCGCCGCCAGGGCATCGACCCGCGCGAAAGCTCGCTGAAGGTCGGCATTTTCGGCGCGGAGCCCTGGACCAACGCGATGCGGGCCGAAATCGAGGACGCCTTCGACATGCACGCCGTCGACATTTACGGCCTTTCGGAAATCATGGGCCCCGGCGTTGCCAATGAATGCGTGGAAACCAAGGACGGGCTGCATGTCTGGGAAGACCATTTCTATCCCGAAATCATCGATCCGCAGACCGGCGATGTGCTTCCCGACGGCGAGATGGGCGAACTGGTCTTCACCACGCTGACCAAGGAAGGCCTGCCGATGGTGCGCTACCGCACCCGCGACCTGACCCGCATCCTGCCCGGCACGGCGCGCTCCATGCGCCGTATCGAAAAGATCACCGGTCGTTCCGACGACATGATCATCCTGCGCGGCGTCAACGTCTTCCCGACCCAGATCGAGGAAATGATCCTGAAATGCGATGGCCTCAGCCCCCATTTCCAGATCGAACTGACCCGCAAGGACCGCATGGACGTCATGACCGTGCATGTGGAGTGCACGCCGGATCAATCCTCTGCCGAAGCGCGGATGGCATCGGCGAAGGAGCTGGCGCACCACATCAAGTCGGTGATCGGCGTTTCAACGAAGATCGACATTCGCGATCCGGAAAGCGTCGCCCGTTCGGAAGGCAAGGCCAAGCGCGTGGTTGACAATCGCCCGAAATAATCACCGGCCGGTTGGTCAATTGATTAGACAGTGCTAGAAGGGGCGAAACCGCCCCTTTTTACCCCATCATCAGGATTTTCTGGAAAGACCATGGCGAGAACACGGGCCAATGATTTCGAGGAAAAGCGGCACGGACTGCTTTTGAACGCCGCCCATGTGTTCGCCACGCAGGGCATGGAAAAGGCGTCGATGTCGCAGATCGCGCGCGAGGCCGGCGTGTCAAAGGCGCTGCTCTACCACTATTACCCGTCCAAGGAGGCGTTGATCTTCGCCATCATCGCCTCGCATCTGGAGGCGCTCGATGCAGCGCTCGCGGAAGCCGACGACCCCGGCCTCGAACACAAGGCCCGGCTTGAGAAACTGGTGATGACGGTGCTGAACGAATATCGCGGCGCCGACGACCAGCACAAAGTGCAGCTCAATGCGGCGCCTGCCCTTACCGCCGAGCAGACCAAGCAGATCCGCGCGCTGGAACGCAGCATCGTCGGCCGTTTCTCTGCCGTCATCCGCGAGATCCATCCCGAGCTCGACCGCCCGGAGCGTCCGCTCCTGATGCCGGTCACCATGTCGCTGTTCGGCATGATGAACTGGGTCTATATGTGGTTCCGCGACGGCGGCAAGATCACCCGCGAAGACTATGCGGCAATGGCGACGACGCTGCTCCTGGAAGGCGTAAAGGCTGTCCGGTAGGACGGCAGGCAAGCCGCAAGGACCTTCGGTTCAATCGGACGGTCGAGGCGGAGACAGGTGTATCGTCGTAATACTGTAACGAAGACTTGCTAAGTCGCCTCCAGAGCCAATACAGACTGGAGAGCCAATATGCGCAGTATGCTTCTTGCCGCCACTGCCCTGATCGCGATGTCCGTTCCGGCCCTTGCCGATTTCACACTGGATAGCCGCTACACCGACGCCGATGGCGATCTGATTGCCGACATCCCGTCCGATCCGGCCGACCTTGTGGACCCGTCCGTCCTGATCTTCGCCTACACGCCGGTTGAAGACCCGGCCGTCTACGCCGAGGCCTGGGCCGATTTCCTGGCCCATATGGAAGAGGTCACCGGCAAGAAGGTCCAGTTTTTCCCGGTCGATTCCAACGCCGCCCAGATCGAGGCCATGCGCGCCGGCCGTCTGCATGTCGCAGGCTTCAACACCGGCTCGAACCCGCTGGCCGTTGCCTGCGCCGGCTTCCGCCCCTTCACCATGATGGCGGCCGAGGACGGCTCGTTCGGCTATGAAATGGAACTGATCACTTATCCCGGCTCCGGCATCGAGGACGTGGAAGACATCAAGGGCAAGACGCTTGCCTTCTCCTCGGAAACCTCCAATTCCGGTTACAAGGCTCCGTCCGCCATCCTGAAATCCGAATACGGCATGGAAGCCGGCACCGATTTCGAGGCAACCTTCTCCGGCAAGCACGACAACACCATTCTTGGCGTTGCCAACAAGGATTATCCGGCCGGCGCCATCGCCAATTCGGTGCGCAAGCGCATGCTCGCCCGCGACGTGATCTCCGATGACCAGATCGAGATCATCTATACCTCGCAGACCTTCCCGACGACCGGTTACGGCGTTGCACACAACCTGACGCCCGCGCTTCAGGACAAGATCAAGGAAGCCTTCGCCTCCTTCGAATGGGAAGGCTCCTCGCTTGAGGAAGAATTCTCGAAATCCGGCGAAGCGCAGTTCATCCCGATCACCTTCAAGGACAACTGGGCCGTGATCCGTCAGATCGACGAAGCCAACGGCGTTTCCTACGACTGCCAGTAAGTCAGCCGAAATCCCATTCGGACGGACGGGCGGATCTCATCCGCCCGTCCATCTTTTCGTGGAACACGACATGCTTGAACTGAAATCGCTCACCAAGACCTACAAGACCGGCGACAGGGCTCTGGTCGATGTCAGCCTTTTGGTGCCTGAGGGGCAGATCGTCGGGCTGATCGGGCCCTCGGGCGCGGGAAAATCCACGCTCATCCGCTGCATCAACCGTCTGGTCGAACCGACCGATGGCGCCGTACTCCTGTCGGGCAGCCCGATCACCGGTCAGGACCAGCGCAAGCTGCGCGCCATGCGCCGCCGCATCGGCATGATCTTCCAGGAATATGCGCTGGTCGAGCGCCTGACGGTGATGGAGAATGTGCTCTCCGGCCGCCTCGGCTATGTCGGGTTCTGGACCAGTTTCACCCGCCGCTACGGCGCAGACGATATCAGCCGCGCCTATGGCCTTCTCGACCGCGTCGGCCTGCTTCAGCATGCTGACAAGCGCGCGGATGCGCTTTCCGGCGGTCAGCGGCAACGCGTCGGCATTGCCCGCGCCCTCGCCCAGGAACCGGAACTGCTTCTGGTCGACGAACCGACGGCCAGCCTCGACCCAAAGACCAGCCGGCAGATCATGCGGCTTCTGATCGAGATCTGCGCCGAGCGCAATCTTCCGGCGATCGTCAATATCCACGACGTGCCCCTTGCCCGCCAGTTCATGCAAAGGATCGTCGGTTTGCGCGCCGGCGCGGTCGTGTTCGACGGCGCGCCCGATGCGCTGAACGAAACGGTTCTGACCGAAATCTACGGCGCGGAAGACTGGAACGCGATGCGCAGGAACGCCGAGGACGACAACACCGCCGAGGCCGAAGCCGCTGCGCTGATGGCGGGCATCGAAAGATGAGCAGCTACCCGACAACATGGAAACGCCCACCGCAGATCTTCACGCATCGCGGCTGGCGCATCGTCATTCAGGCCGGCTTCGCCGTGTGGCTGGTGCTGGCGCTTGCGACGCTTGACCCGAACTGGGCGCGCATTGCCGAAGGCTGGACGCGCGGCGCGCGCTTCCTTGCCGGCTTCCTCCAGCCCGATTTCACCAGCCGCTGGGGCGATATTTCCAAGGGCCTGGTGGAAAGCCTGACCATGACGCTGACCTCGACGGTCGCCGGCGTCATCATCTCGGTTCCGATCGGCATCGGTGCGGCGCGCAACGTCTCGACGCCCGCCATCTACATGATCTGCCGGACCATTATCGCCGTCAGCCGCTCGCTGCAGGAGATCATCATCGCGATCTTCTTCGTTGCCATGTTCGGCTTCGGCCCCTTCGCCGGGTTCCTGACGCTCTCCTTCGCGACGATCGGCTTCCTATCCAAGCTCCTGGCCGAGGACATCGAGGACATTGACGAGGCACAGGCGGAAGCCGTCCGCGCCACCGGCGCTTCATGGCTGCAGATGATCAACTACGCCATCCAGCCGCAGGTGATGCCGCGGCTCATCGGCCTGTCGCTTTACCGGCTCGACATCAATTTCCGCGAGAGCGCGGTGATCGGCATTGTCGGAGCCGGCGGCATCGGCGCGACGCTGAACACGGCGATCGACCGCTACGAATATGACAGCGCCGGCGCGATCATCCTGATCATCATTCTGCTGGTGATGGTGGCCGAGTATGGCTCGAGCTACATCCGGAAGCGACTGCAATGACCGATCCCGCCTATCCCGAAATCTGGCGCCGCAGGACCGCGCGGCAAACGCTCCTGATCTGGGCCGGCTGGTTCTTCCTCGTTGCGTTGACCGTCTGGTGCTGGCAGTTGATGACCCGCGACACGATCTGGGCCTTCGTCAGCGACGCGCCCGTCCAGGCTGCCGATATCGGCAGCCGCATGTGGCCGCCGCGCCTTTCCTACATGAGCGAGTTGTGGGGGCCGCTCTGGGACACGCTGAACATGGCGACGCTCGGAACCATACTGGGGGTTATCCTTGCCGTCCCGGTGGCGTTTCTCGCCGCGCGCAACACAACCCCGTCGGCATTGATCCTCAGGCCTGTTGCGCTGTTCATCATCGTTGCCAGCCGCTCGATCAATTCGCTGATCTGGGCCTTGTTGCTGGTGGCCATCATGGGGCCCGGGCTTCTGGCCGGCGTCATCGCCATCGGCCTGCGTTCGATCGGCTTCATCGGCAAGCTGCTCTATGAGGCAATCGAGGAGGTCGACAGCGCGCCCGTCGAGGCCGTCACCGCAACGGGCGCCAGCCACGCGCAGATTCTCGACTACGCCATCGTGCCGCAGGTCCAGCCCGCCTTCTGGGGCATTACCGTGTTCCGCTGGGATATCAACATTCGCGAAAGCGCGATCCTTGGCCTTGTTGGCGCCGGCGGTCTCGGGCTGAAGCTGCAATCATCGCTCAACGTGCTGGCATGGCCGCAGGTCACCATGATCCTGATCGTCATTCTGGCGACGGTCATCATGTCGGAATGGGTATCGGCCCGCGTCCGCCGGGCAATCATCTAGCGCATCGTGCTCTATAAGGATTTGTTTTTTTCGGATGTGTTTCCGGCAGAAATAATTCCTGAAGAAAAACCGACCTTTTTCCGTTTAGCACCGGACCGGAAAAGCACTCTGTTGACCCAGATCAAAGCACGAACCGAAGCGCAGGAGCGTATTGCAGATATAAAGTTGAGAATTGATTTCATGTTTTCCGGGTGCCGACCATGTCCGACCTCACCATTGGCTTTGGTTCAAGCTTCGCTCTCCCGCCTGCAGGGACGCGAAAGACCGAAGACCCGCTGACAAGCCGCTCAACCCGCGATGCCTTCTCCTCAAGGCCGTGCCCCCTGGCCTCAGCGGATGAAGCAACCTGGCTCCGGGTCGTTGCGCTGAAGGCCGGCGACCGGTTTCGCAGAAAGCTTGGCGCGCTCGGGATACAGCCCGGCAGCAACATCCGGATCGTCTGCCGCACGCAAGGTGGGCCGCTGGTTGTCGCCCTTGGCGGCGTCGGGGAAGCCCGCATCGCGATCGGCGGGGGCATGGCCGCCAGGATCACGGTCGTGCCGACAGAGGATTTTTGCAAACAGGGAGCACCAAGACAATGACGTCCGAAGAGCTGCAGGTTGGCGCAAGGATACGCGTGACCGGATATCATCGCGGCGAACGGGCTGGTCGCCAGCGCCTGCTCGCCATGGGAATCACGCCGGGAACCGATTTTCTCGTGACCCGGATCGCCCCGTTCGGCGATCCCGTCGAAATCCGCATCCGTGATTTTTCCCTTTCTCTGCGCCGCGCCGAGCTCTCCGCATTCCGGGGCGAAAGGGTGCCGTCATGACGTCGATCACGATCGCGACGGCAGGCAACCCGAACTGCGGCAAGACCACGCTCTTCAACGCGCTGACCGGCGCGCGTCAAAGGGTCGGCAACTGGCCCGGCGTCACGGTCGACCGCAAGGAAGGCCGCTTTTTGCACAAGGGTACCACCGTCAATGTGGTTGACCTGCCCGGCACCTACTCTCTCGGCGATGGCAGCGAGGCCGGCCTCGACGAGACCATCGCCCGAGACTACATCCTCTCCGGCGAAGCCGATATCGTGCTCAACATCGTCGATGCCTCGAACCTGGAGCGCAATCTCTACCTGACTGCCCAGCTCATCGAAATGCAGGTTCCCGTCATTGTCGCGCTCAACATGATGGACATGGCCGCGGAGAGTGGCCTCAGGATCGATTGCGACAAGCTGGCAAGCCTGCTCGGCTGCCCGGTCGTGCCGATTATTGCAAGGCGCGGCAAGGGCATCGATGCGCTGAAGGACGCCATCATTGTCGCGGCAGATGCCGCCAAGGCGTCCACCGCGCGCCTGTCCTACCAGCCGGAGGTCGAGGCCGCGATTGCGGCGCTTTCAGGTCCCGCCGCCGCACTGGCCAGGAAACGGGGCGTCAAACCCTATTGGCTTGCGGCCCGCCTGCTTGAGGGCGATGCGGCTCTGGAAGCCTTGTGCGACAGCGCTCTCGCGCGACAGGCAGAAGAGGCCCGAGAAAATGTCGAGGACGCGCTCGACGAGGACATCGACATTCTCTTTGCCGACATTCGCTACGGCTTTGCCAACAGCATTGCCCGTTCGGCTGTCAAGCGCACGCACCGGGTGTCGCGCACATTGTCGGACCGGATCGACGCGATTGTTCTCAACCGCATGCTCGGAATTCCGATCTTTCTGGCGGTCATGTATGTGATGTTTCTGTTTGCCATCAACTTTGCCAGCGCCTTTATCGATTTCTTCGACATTCTGACAGGAACGCTGCTGGTCGACTGGCCGAGCGCGGCGCTGACGGCCATCAGCGCGCCGGGTTGGCTGATTGCCATCCTGCCGCAGGGCGTTGGCGCAGGCATCCAGACCGTGTCGACCTTCATTCCGGTGATCGGCTTCCTGTTCCTGTTCCTCACATTCCTGGAGGATTCGGGCTATATGGCTCGCGCCGCCTTTGTGATGGACCGGTCGATGCGCGCCATCGGCCTGCCCGGCAAGTCCTTCATCCCGATGGTGCTCGGCTTCGGCTGCTCCGTGCCGGCCGTCATGGCAACCCGAACGCTCGACAATCGCCGCGACCGGATCATGACGGTGATGATGTCGCCATTCATGTCCTGCGGGGCAAGGCTCCCGGTCTACGCGCTGTTTGCGGCCGCCTTCTTCCCCGTCGGCGGGCAGAACGTGGTGTTCGCGCTCTATCTGATCGGCATTCTGGCCGCGATCGCGACCGGGCTTCTGCTGAAGAACACCCTGCTGCGCGGTCCCGTCTCTCCCTTCATCATGGAGTTGCCGCCCTACCACATCCCGACAGCCAGGAGCCTTCTCAGAACGACATGGGACAGGCTGAACGCCTTCATGTTCAAGGCCGGCAGGGTCATCATCGCCGTCGTCGTGGTTCTTGGTTTCCTCAATTCGCTCGGAACGGACGGATCCTTCGGCAATGACGACACGGAAGCCTCGGTTCTCTCGGCCATTGGCCGCAGCATTACGCCGGTTGTCGAGCCTATGGGTATTCAGGAAGATAACTGGCCGGCAACCGTCGGCCTGTTCACCGGAATCTTCGCCAAGGAAGCGGTGGTCGGCACGCTGAACGCACTTTATGGCCAGATCGCCGAGAACGAGGCTGCCGGAGAAGAAGCGCAAGAGACGTTCAGCGTCGTCGCCGGTATCAGCGAGGCCTTCGCCTCCATTCCGGCCAATCTCGCAGACGCTGCGGCAAGCCTCGCCGATCCGCTCGGCCTCGGCGTCGGCGACATCGCCGATCAGGCTGTCGCAGCCGAGGAACAGGGCGTTTCGACCGGCATCTTCGGCGCCATGGCCGCCCGTTTCAACGGCAGGATCGGGGCTTTCGCCTATCTCCTGGCGATCCTGCTCTATATGCCCTGCGTTGCTGCAACGGCCGCCATATGGCGTGAAAGCGGGACCCGCTGGACGCTGTTTGCCTTAACCTGGACAACCGGGCTCGCCTACGGATCGGCCGTGCTGGTCTATCAGCTCGGAACGTTTTCGGACCACCCCGCAGCCTCCAGTCTGTGGGCCGCCGGCATCCTCGGCCTCCTGGCGGTCGTGATCGCCGCAATGCGCCTTCTTTCCAGTCCCAAAGCCACCGTGCCGGATCGCCCGCGCGGCGTAACCGCATAAGGAAGTCAGGCATGCTGCTCGCAGATATCAGGCTCCATCTCGCCCAGAACGGGAGCGCGTCCATCCAGGAACTTTCCAACCGCTTCGATACCGATATCGAAGCGGTTGAGAACATCATGTCTGTTCTGAGACGAAAGGGTTCCGTGCGTCAGATCTCGGGCGAACCGCCGGCCTGCGCCAGGGCAGGATGCGGTTGCGGCTGCGCATGCTCGTCGGCCGCGCAGAAAAGCGCCGATGTCTATGAATGGGTCGGCAGATCGAAACGGGCGCGACAAGCGCCGGGCTGATTGCTCAACCGGCCGGATGGGCTGCGAGGCTGCCGAACTGCCCCGCGTGATAAAGAAGAGGGACTGCGTCCGGATCGCGATCCAGATGCCGGACATGACCGATGAGAAGCATATGGTCGCCGGCCTCGACCTGCTTGACCACGTCGGCCACGATCACCGCTGCCGCCTCTCGCAGGACGGGCAGCCCGTCGCGGTGCTCCAGGAACAGGTCCGTCAATGTTCCATCCTGTCGCCCGGCAAAATGCAAGGCATGCGCGCGCATCGCCTCCGTCAGGATATTCACGGCAAAACGGCGCGCGCTCAAAACCCTGCCCAGCATCCTCGACCGGCGATCGAGAGAGATTGCGATCAATGGCGGATCGAGCGAGACTGACATGAACGCACTGGCCGTCATGCCGTGGTCGCCCTCGCCTGAACGCGTGGTGATGACCGTGACGCCGGTGGCAAACCGGCCGCAGCAATCGCGCAGGTCGCGAGGGTCGATCCTGTCGACAAAGGCGGTTTCAGACATCGGGATCTTTTTCCTGTTGAAGCCTCTCATGCCTTCTCGGCACCCGCCTCCGCCCTGCGGGTATAACATGACCAGGCGGACCGGTTTCGGGGCCGGTTATGCGGCCGCGAGCTCCTGTCGGACGATTGCCGCACCGGCGCTCAACGCTTCGAGTTTTCCTCTGGCAACGCTGCGCGAAAGCGGCGTCATGCCGCAATTGGTGCAGGGGTAAAGCTTGTCCGCATCGACAAACCGAAGCGCCCTGCGCAGGGTCGCGGCGACCTCCTCCGGCGTCTCGATGGTGTTGGACGCAACATCGATCGCGCCGACCATCACCTTCTTGCCGCGAATGAGCTCGATCAGCTCCATCGGCACATGCGAGTTGTGGCATTCCAGCGAAACCAGATCGATATTGGATGCCTGAAGCTTGGGGAAGGTCTCCTCATACTGGCGCCACTCAGAGCCCAGCGTCTTCTTCCAGTCGGTATTTGCCTTGATGCCGTATCCATAGCAAATGTGAACCGCCGTCTCGCATTTGAGCCCTTCGATCGCCCTTTCCAGAGCGGCAATGCCCCAGTCGTTCACCTCCTCGAAGAACACGTTGAAGGCCGGCTCGTCGAACTGGATGATGTCGACGCCGGCGGCTTCAAGCTCGCGGGCTTCCTGATTGAGAATTCCGGCGAACTCCCACGCAAGCTTTTCGCGGCTTCTGTAATGGGCATCGTAAAGCGTATCGATCATCGTCATCGGGCCGGGCAGCGCCCATTTGATCGGACCGTCGCTCAGGCTGCGGAGGAACTTCGCGTCTTCGACAAAGACCGGCTTTTCGCGCGACACCGCGCCGACGACGGTCGGGACGCTGGCGTCATAGCGATTGCGGATCCTGACGGTCTCGCGTTTCTCGAAATCGACGCCATCAAGATGCTCGATGAAGGTCGTGACAAAATGCTGGCGCGTCTGTTCTCCATCACTGACGATATCGATGCCGGCGCGCTGCTGCTCGGCCAGCGTCACGCGCAGGGCATCCCGTTTGCCCTCGGCAAGTTCCAAGCCTTCAAGCTTCCAGGGGGACCAGAGCTTTTCGGGTTCTGCGATCCATGCGGGCTTGGGCAGGCTGCCGGCAGTCGATGTGGGGAGAAGTTTTTCCATGAACGGCAATCCTGTCATTGTGCGTATTGCGCGGACCAGTCGTTGAGAATGGCCCGGTAGGGCTTGATGAAGTTTTCCTCGGCAAACCGACCCTGCTCGCTCGCCAGACGCGTCCGCTCGACGCGGTCATAGACGATCCGGGTGAGCGAGTGATCGCCATGCCCGAGGTTCGGCTTGTAGCGCTCGCCGGCGGCGGAATTGGCGTTGTAGATCTCGGGACGATAGATCTTCTGGAATGTCTCCATCGTCGCGATGGTGCCGATCAGTTCGAGATCGGTGTAATCCAGGAGCAGATCGCCGAAGAAATAGAAGGCGAAGGGCGCGGCGCTGCCGGGCGGCATGAAATAGCGAACCTCCATCCCCATTTTCCGGAAATACTGCTCGGTGAGCGATGTCTCATTCGGCCGGTACTCAAAGCCCAGAACCGGATGCAGATTGGCCGTGCGATGATAGACCTTGCTGTCCGACACGCTGAGGCAGATCACCGGCGACTTGCGGAAGTGCTTTCTGTAGGTCTGCGAGTTGACGAAGGCCTTGAACAGCTTGCCGTGCAGTTCGCCGAAATCATCGGGAATGCTGAAGCCGGCCCTTCCCTTGTTGTGCTCTGGAAGCACGACGCTGAAATCATAGTCGCGCACATAGGAGGAGAAATTGTTGCCGACAATGCCCTCGATGCGCGCGCCCGTCCTGTGGTCGACGATCGTCGTCTTGAGCACCTCGATGGCCGGGAAGCTGTTGCCGTCGCCCTCGACATCGAGTTCGACGGAAATGATGTCGAGTTCGACCGAATAGCGATCACTTTCGGGATTGTCCCACTGCGCCAGGCTGTTGCAGCGATTGTCGATCATCCGCAATGCGTTGCGCAGGTTGTCCCGACGGCTCTCGCCTCTGGCAAGATTGGCGAAGTTGGTGGTGATCCGCGTGCCATCGGACGGCGTGTAGTCTTCGTCGAAGCGAATGCTCTTGATCGTGAAGGTGAAATCTTTGGTCATCGTGATCTGCTGTCCTGGCTTCCAGGGCAAGGCCCGAGTCCGTTTCTTGCGTGTTCGTGGTTTCTTGCTCTTCGTTTCAGGCCCGCCCGGTCGGCGCATTTTCCGTATCGACGAACAAGCCAATGCCTGTTCTATGTCAGAGCCAATTCATGAATGAAAATGATTTTATTTCAGGAAAACATGACAGAAACTCATAGTGAATGCTGCCAGTCTTGATGAACAGCAAATCTGCGTGCTTCTTAGCCGCCCGGATTGCACGCTCAAACGCAGCGGCCGGTTCAGATTCTGACGGTTTCGGCAAGCGTCATGAAGCCATCCAGATAGTCGGGACGCTCGCCACTCCGGTGGCCGAGATGAATCGACTTTGCGATCCCCTCGCCAATCCGCACGCCCTTCACCCCTTTGGCTTCGCGCAGGAGCCAGTCGGGGGTCGCGCTGACGGCGCGGCCGGATGCCACCAGTCGCAACATCAGATCGGTCGTTTCCACCGTGCGGTGACGGCGCGGCAGGGCGTGGGCGGGCACGAGGAAGCGGGTGTAGATATCGAGCCTCTCACGCGAGACCGGATAGGTGATCAGGGTTTCGCCCGCCAGATCCTCCGGCGCGATCCGTTGCTTTTGCGCCAGCGGGTGGTTCCCGGCCACCGCCAGAACCAGTTCGTAATCGAAGACAGGCCTGTATTCGAGCCCCGCACGTTCGATCGGATCGGGCGTGACGAGAATGTCGATCTCGTGGCTCAGAAGTGCTGCCAGACCGCCGAACTGGAAGGCCGTCGTCACATCCAGCTCGACATCCGGCCATTCCGCCAGGAACGGGTCGACCACCCGCATCAGCCAATCCTGGCAGGGGTGGCATTCCATCCCCACCCGGATCGCGCCGCGTCGCCCGCGCGCATAATCATCAAGAACCGCCGCGCCATGTTCGAGTTGCGGCAACACACGCATTGCCAGGCCAAGGAGATAGTTCCCCGCAAGCGTCAGGCGCAGCTTGTGTCCCTCACGCTCCCACAATTTGACGCCGTGCCGCTCCTCAAAGCGGCGGATCGCATGGCTGACGGCCGATTGAGTCAGATTCAACTGCTCGGCCGCCTGGGTCAGGCTGCCGGTGCGGTCAATCTCGCGCAGGATGGAGAGCGGCTGGATATCGATCATTGAGCATGAAGCCTTGTCATGAATTTAGTTTTCTTGTCGAAGCCACGTCATGATAGACAACCGATACCGTCTTACCAAGGGACCGATGCATCTGGCGGCAAGACCACCGGATGCGGATAGGCAGAACGGCACCGCTCAGCCGAGCCGCAGAAGGAAGATGATATTGTCCTTCACCTGCGCGGTTTGACCTTCCGGCCCTTTTGCCGCGCGCTCGATCCGGCAGACGCAATTGCGCTGCCAGTCATCCGGGGCAAGATGCATCGCGCGAAACGTCTCCTCGGCGGTAGGCGGCGGCGTCTCATTCGATGACCATGACCACGGCGCGTAGGAGCCATGCTCGACAATCAGAAGATGTCCGCCCGGCCTGACGACGCTGGCGGCGCGGGCCAGAACCTTGGTGCGCGGCCAGTCGTGCGGCGAATGCAGAAAGCTCGCCGTCACCAGGTCATAGTCGCCCCCGGGGAAAGAAACGGCGAGATCGTGCGCCTCGAAGCGCATGCGGTCCGCCACGCCGGCGCGGCGCGCATTGTCCGCCGCATATTCAAGCGCGACGGAAGAAATATCGACTGCGGTGACCGCCCAGCCGCGCCGGGCGAGCCAGACGGCGTCGTCACCCCTGGCGCAGCCGAGCTCCAGCGCGGTGCCCGCAGCAAGCGGACCGGCAAACTGGGCAAGGGCCTGCCCCGGCCTCCCTGAAGACATCGGCGAGGCCCTGGAATAGAGATCGTTCCAGAATTCGCCCTGTGCAGCCGCCTGCATCACGATGCCCTCCCGTCGTGCTGTCTGAGATCGGGGTCGAAGATCAGCGAGCGATGCGCAGAACCGCCGGCCATCGTACCGGCCGCGGCCGCAAGGGTTGCGTTCGGCATCGGGCTTGCCAGATCGCCGGCGGCAAAGACACCGGCAACCGTCGTCGCCTGCGTCTGGTCGACGGCAACATAGGGACCGGTCGGCCCCTCCCGCATTTCGCAGCCCAGTTGGGCAGCGATGTCGCAGGAAGGCGCGGTAATCGGCGCGAGGAACAGGCCGGCAAGCGCAACCGTTCGGCCGTCTTCAAGACGCACCGCTTCAAGCGCCGTTCCGGAACCGACGAGCTCCGCCACCGGCGTTTCCTCGATCCGCACACCACGGCTTTGCAGCGATTGCGTTTCATCCGGCGAAAGCCGAACCAATCCTTGCGTAAACAGCGTCGTCGGCCCCCAGTCGGGCAGCAGCATCGCCTGATGCAGGGCCATCTCGCCGCGCGCCAGCACCCCGACGGGCTGCCGGTTGAGTTCATAGCCATGGCAATAGGGGCAATGCAGCACGCTCGCGCCCCAGCGCTCGGCAAGACCGGGAAGATTGGGCAGGCTGTCGCGCACGCCATAGGCGAGGACGATCCGCCGAGCGGCAACATCGCCGCCGTCGGCCAGAGACACGCGGAAACCACTGCCTTCACGTTTGGTCGAAACGGCCGCCCCGTCGCGAAAACGAACGGTCGGATAGGCGTTCAGCTCTTCGCTGAACCGCGCCTTGATATCGGCCGGGCTTTGCCCGTCCTGGCCCGGAAACCCGTGCGACGCCGCCGCAAACCGGTTTCTGGGCATGCCGGTATCCAGCACCAACACCTGTTTTCGCGCCCGCGCCAGCTGCATGGCGGCTGACGTGCCGGCAAAACTGCCGCCGATAATAAGAACATCATGATCCATAGCCTGATCCTGTGTTTGGCTTAATGTATTTTTATGAGTTACATGAAATACCGAGCCGAAGCAAGACATGAAACTTTCATTGTTTCATGATCACTGCTAGAGAGGAGGCATCCGAAAGTCAGGAGCCCATTTGATGCCGCGCGACCTCCGCCTGTCCCGTATGCTGCACGTGCTGATCCATCTCGACCGGCATGTCGAACGCGCGACGTCGGATCAGATCGCCGGGATGATTTCGACGAATCCTGTCGTGGTGCGGCGGATGATGGCGGGCCTCAGGGACAAGGAAATCCTGATCTCGGAAAAGGGCCATGGCGGCGGCTGGCAACTGGCGCGCCCCTTGAGCGCAATATCGCTGCTTGATGTCTACGAGGCGATCGGCAGCCCGCCACTGTTCAACATCGGCCCCGGCGCCGAACCCGCCGACTGTCTGGTGGAAAAGGCCGTCGACGCCCGGCTTGACCTGGCGATGCAGGAGGCTGAACGCCGCCTGTTGCAGCAGTTCTCCGAGATCTCGGTGGAAGACCTTGCGCAGGATTTCGAGTACCGGTTTGCCGCCCTTCACGGGGACGCCGACAGTAATACGGCAGCCGCTTTCTCGCATGCCAAGAGCTGATCTTCGGACCCCGTCCAGTTTGAAGTGATCGGGCGCTGCGCCCAGTCGCCGGGCCAAGTCTCCGGCCATGACGGTCCATCACGACGCTGTATTCAAGGCCGGATATCGAAACGATTTTCAGGCGCGAGCAGAAAAGTGGTTGCCATCAAAATCGGCTTCCATTAAATGTAACGTTATTACATTACCAATCTGTCCCTGACTTGAGTGAAAGCCCTTTGATGGCTGAGGCCTGCCTGACCTTTCGCGATCTGACGCTTGGATATGACCGGCATCCGGCTGTGCACCACCTGAACGGCGTTGTCGGCAAGGCCAGCCTGACGGCGGTGGTCGGCGGCAATGGCTCGGGCAAATCGACGCTGATGAAAGGCATTGTCGGGCTGCTGCGGCCGCTTGGCGGCAGTTGCGCGGTGGCGCCCGGCACGCGCCTCGCCTATCTGCCGCAGCTCTCGGAGCTCGACCGCAGTTTTCCCGCGCGGGTCGTGGACCTCGTCTCGCTGGGCCTCTGGCCCCGCCGCGGTCTTCTCGGGCGGCATCGCGCCGAGGACCGGCGAGCGGTCAGCGACGCTCTGATGGCCGTGGGTCTTGAAGGCTTCGAGAAGCGTCCCGTCGACAGCCTCTCCGGCGGCCAACTGCAAAGAGCGCTGTTTGCGCGGGTTCTGGTGCAGGACGCCGATCTCATTCTTCTGGACGAACCGTTCAACGCGGTCGATGCACGCACGATCACCGATCTCGTGGCGCTGATCAAGAACTGGCACGGGGAACGACGCACGGTCATGGTTGTCGTCCATGACCTCGATCTTGTGCGCGAACACTTTCCCCAAGCGCTGCTGCTGGCCAGACGGCCCATCGCCTGGGGCGACGTCCACGGCACGCTTTCGGCGGAGAACCTGCTGCGCGCCCGCGATTACAGCGAGCCTTTCGATGAACATGCGCCGTGGTGCGCGCCCGGTGGCGATGCAGGCCTGCGGCAGGTCTCGGGGGGAGCGCGATCATGATCTACGACGCTCTGGTGCTGCCCTTCGTCGAGTTCGCCTTCATGCAGCGAGCCCTTGCCGGCGCGCTGATGCTTTCGCTGAGCGCCTGCCCGGTCGGCGTGTTCCTGATGTTGCGGCGCATGAGCCTGACCGGCGACGCGATGGCGCATGCGATCCTTCCGGGCGCGGCCGCCGGCTTCCTGCTTTATGGCCTTGAGATCGTCCCGATGACCATCGGCGGGCTTGTCGCCGGCATCTTCGTGGCGCTCGGCGCGGGCGCCATCGCCCAGCTCACGGTGCAGAAGGAGGATGCCTCGATGGCCGCCTTCTATCTGATTTCGCTGGCGCTTGGCGTGATGATGGTGTCGATGCGGGGCTCCAGTGTCGATCTGATGCATGTCCTGTTCGGCACGGTTCTGGCGCTGAACGACGATGCGTTGACATTGATCGCGCTGGTTTCCGCTACATCGATTGTTCTTGTCGGCCTGTTCTGGCGGGCGCTGGTGGCCGAATGCATGGACCCGCTGTTCCTGCGCTCCGTCTCCCGCCTTGGCTCGCCGGTTCACTTCATCTTCCTCGGCCTCGTGGTCATCAATCTGGTGGCGGGCTTTCAGGCGCTGGGAACGCTTCTGTCCGTCGGGCTGATGGTGCTGCCGGCAGCCGCCGCCCGCTTCTGGACGCAACGCGTTTCGACCATGTGCGCACTCGCCATCGCCATCGGCGTTGTTTCCTCCATCGTCGGCCTGCTGCTGTCCTATCACGCCTCGCTGCCTTCCGGCCCGGCGATCATCCTGTCGGCCGGCGCGATCTATTTCGTTTCGGTCGTCGCAAGCCCGCGCGGCCTTCTTCTGTCGCGCCTGCCGAAATCGCTGCATCGCGCGTCCTGATCAAGCAACCTACCGGAATTCAACATGAAGACACTGACAGCCCTTTTCGCAAGCCTGATCGTCATCGCCGCATTCTGCGCTCCCGCCCACGCCGAGGAGGACAAGCTTGCCGTGGTCGCCAGTTTCTCGATCATCGGCGATTTCGCCGAGCAGGTCGGTGGCAACCGCATCACGCTTCGAACGCTGGTCGGACCGGACAGCGACGCCCATGTCTATGAGCCGCGCCCGGCCGACGCCATGGCGCTGGCGCGGGCCGACGTCGTCCTCGTCAACGGCCTGCAGCTCGAGGGCTTCATGGACCGCCTGATCGAGGCCAGCCAGACGGATGCGTCGATCACCACCGTGACCGATGGCACCGATATTCTGAACGACCCCAATGGCGGCCATTATCACTACATCGACGGCAAGGCGATTTTCCACGCCGCGCCGAACGACCCGCATGCCTGGCAGTCGGTCAAAAATGCCAAGGTCTATGTCGAGAAAATCGAACAGGCCTTCTGCGCCGCCGACGCGGAGGGCTGCCCGACCTATCAGGCCAATGCCGAGGCCTATCTCGACGATCTGACGGCGCTCGACGCGGAAATCCGGGCCACGGTCGACGCGATCCCTGAGGACCGCCGCGTCGCCGTCGTCGCCCATAATGCCTTCCGCTATTTCGAGCGCGATTACGGGATAACCTTCCTGTCGCCGCAGGGGATTTCGACGGAATCCGAAGCCTCCGCCGCGGATGTCGCCTCGCTGATCCGTAAAATCCGGGAAAAGCGCGCGGCGGCCGTCTTTGCCGAAAACATTTCCGACGCCCGCCTCGTCGAGCAGATCGCGTCCGAAGCCGGACTGGAACTTGGGGGAACGCTCTATTCGGACGCGTTGTCTTCAGCCGATGGCCCCGCGCCTAGCTATATCGACATGATGCACTACAACGTCGAAACGCTCGCCGCCGCCATCAACAACGGCTGACACCAACAAAAAGGCGAGGCCGAACCTTGCCCACCGTTGTTACGTTATACCATCAAGGAGAGCATTATATGAAACGATGGATCCTGGGTGCATCCGCACTCGCGATTTCACTTGGCGCGCCTGCTGCCTTTGCCGAAGACCATGAGGACAGCGTCACCCTCTACCGCGTCTTCGTCGGCGACCATGCGGATGCGAAAATCACGGCCTTCGACCTTGCCGAACCCGGCCATCGCTGGTCCTTCGACACCACCGGCCAGAACAAGCTCTACGCGGTCAACGGTGGCGCGGCCATCGTCGCCGTGCAATCCGACGATGATGCGGTTCACTTCATCGACAGCGGGATTTCGCTGCATTCCCATGGCGATCATGCCGATATCGACATTGAAGAGCCCACCGCCATCGAGGGCAGCCTCACCGGACCGCGCCCGTTCCACATCATCGATCATGACGGCAAGGTGGTCATCAATTTCGACAAGGGCGGCTATGCCGCAATCGTCGATGCTCCCGAGCTTTCCCACGGCGAGATTGAAACCAGCGAACTGAAGCAGGAACGCGCCCATCACGGTTTTGCCGCCCCCGTCGGTCAATACTGGGTCACGACCGTTGCCACCGACACGCCGGTCGCCGGCACCCGCATCGGCTTGCGCGCCGTCACCGAAGACGGCGAGCCGACCGGCGATGTCGCGACCTGCACCGGCATCCATGGCGAAGCCTTCTCCGGCGCCTTTCTTGCCGCCGGTTGCCAGGAAGGCGTGCTGACCGTGACCGCTGGAGAAGACGGCCCGGTTTTCGAGATGCTGATGTACCCCGACGATCTGCCGGAAGGCGAGACCACGGGCACCCTGCTCGGCGCGAAAAGCATGCAGGTCTTTCTCGGCGATTACGGCTCCAACGGCCTTGTCGTCGTCGATCCCGCCGACGAACCGCATTTCCGTTACATCGAACTGCCCTTCCGTCGCATCGATTTCGCGCTCGATCCGGCCAATGCCCGTTTCGGCTACGTCCTGACCGAGGATGGCAGCCTGCACCGGATCGATATCCTGGACGCCAGCCTCACGGAAAGCGCCAGGGTCACCGAACCCTATTCGATGGACGGCCACTGGAACGACCCGCGTCCGCGCATCGCCATGGCCGGCGATGAAATCGTCATGAGCGACCCGAATGCCGGCCTCGTCCGCCGCATCGCCAAGGACGGCCTCACGGAAGTCGGTACGATCGACGTCGGCGGCATGCCCTACAATATCGCCGTCGCCGGCGGCAGCGGCATGGTTCACGAAGGCGAACATGACCACGAAGGCCATGATCACGCGCATACGCACGATCATGGCGATCCACAGATCTACAAGGGCTATTTCGAGGACAGCCAGATCGCGGATCGTCCGCTTTCCGACTGGGAAGGCGACTGGCAGTCGGTCTACCCCTATCTTCAGGACGGCACGCTCGATCCGGTAATGGCGCACAAGGCCGAGACCGGCAGCATGACCGCCGCAGAATACAAGGCCTATTACGACACCGGCTACAAGACCGATGTCGAGCGCATCACCATCGAAGGCGACGTGGTCACCTTCTATCGGGATGGCGAGGCCGTTGAAGGCCGCTACGAAAGCGACGGCTATGAAGTCCTGACCTACGCCAAGGGCAACCGCGGCGTCCGCTTCATCTTCGAGAAAACCGGCGGTGACGCGGCAGCCCCGCGGTTCATCCAGTTCTCCGACCACCGGATCGCACCGGCAGATGCCGATCACTATCACCTCTACTGGGGCGACGACCGCGCGGCCTTGCTGGAAGAGCTCACCAACTGGCCGACCTACTACCCATCATCGCTCGACAGCGACCAGATCGTCGACGAGATGCTCGCGCATTGAGCCTTGGCACGAAAGGCAGAAACAGGCGTCCGGCCTCCCAGGGCCGGACGCACCGAATGTTCAGGACAGCGCATGAAATCGGCGCGCCCGACCCCGCATTTCGCTTGCGTCAAATTGACAAGTTGCAATAACGTGTCGCATCCATTCTTGTTTGGCCGACATGCTGCAGCTGCAGCGGAACAGCAGAACGATGGGGAGGTCTTGGGGTTGCGGGGATTGAAGGCAGCGATGCGGGAGCTGGCGGCGGCACTGGCCGTAATCGCCGTCTTTGCGCTTGCCTTTGTTTATCAGCCCTACATGCCGGCCTTGACGCATCATGATGCCGGTTCGCTCCTGGCATCGTCCCAGAGCGTTCTCTGCGGCAGCGGCCCCGGCGATGACGGGGCCGCAAGCCATGGCCCCTGCCATGCCTGCCGCCAGGACGCCGCCATCCTGCCGCCGCCGCCGGACGAGGCCGTCCCGGCCTATACCTGCCTCTTGGCGCATGATCTCGCATTTGAAGATGAGACCCCGTCCCGCGTCGTCTACACAAGCCATTACAATCCGCGCGCTCCGCCGTTCGCTGTCTGATTTTTTATGACCCGGGCTTCTGCCAGCCCGAAAAATCAAGACAATTCCAAACGGAGTATTTCCATGACCACGTTCATGAACCGTCTCGCATGGGCCGGTGCAATCAGCCTTGCCAGCCTTTCCGCCGCCAGTGCCCATATGACGCTCGAAACGGCCGAAGCGTCGGCCGGCGGCAGCTACAAGGCCGTGATCCGCGTGCCGCACGGCTGCGATGGCGCGGCGACCAGCGAAATCCGCGTCAAGGTGCCGGAGGGCTTCTACAGCGTGAAGCCGATGCCGCATGCCGGCTGGCAGCTCGAAACCGTCACCGGCTCTTACGCCGAAACCTATATGAACCATGGCACGCCGGTCAGCGAAGGCGTGACCGAGGTGATCTGGAAGGGCGGCGAACTGCCCGACGCCTACTATGACGAGTTCGTGATGCGCGGCTCGCTTTCGGCCGATATCGCGCCCGGCACGGTGCTCTATTTCCCCGCCGTCCAGCTCTGCGCCGATGGCAGCGCCAACCACTGGACCGCCACGGGCGAGACCGGCGACGGCGAGCCTGCGCCGAAACTGACAGTCACCGCTGCCAAGGGCGGCGACGACCATCACGGCCACGACGACGCCATGGCGCAGGAACACGTGACGCTCGGCGATCTCGCGATCGACGGCGCATTCGCACGCGCCACGCTTCCGGGAGCCCCCGTCGGCGGCGGCTTCATGACGATCACCAATAATGGCGATGCCGACGATCGCCTTATCGCCGCCGCCTCGGATGCAGCCGGCGAGTTGCAGCTTCACAACATGCGCATGGATGGCGAGGTGATGAAGATGTACCGGATGACCGACGGCATTCCGGTTCCCGCTCATGAAACCGTGACGCTTGAGCCCGGCGGCATGCATGTGATGTTCATGCAGCTCAACGGCCCGCTTGCCGAAGGCAGCGTCGTCGATGTCGAGCTGACCTTCGAAAAGGCTGGCACCGTGACCGTGCCCTTCGCCGTAAGAAGCATCGCGGCACAAGATGCCGGCCACGACATGCATGACATGAACCACGCCGACATGAAGGCCAATTGAGCTTTCGCGCATCGTGAAGCCCAATGGAGGCACGATGCTCCAAGGCTGCCCAATTGCCGTCCCGCACCGGCTTTCTTCCGGTGCGGGCGATGCCCCTATGCAACGCGAAACGGACTGGAGCCTGCTGACAGGAGCCGCTCCGCGCCGGGACTTCAGGAACAGATGACATGAAGAACTTCAGACGGGCCCTATGGGGATCCATTGCAGCAATCTGCGTGGTCATTGTCTGGCTGGTCTATGAGATCGGTGAGACCAACAAAGAGATGATGCATATTCCGATGGGCCCGGCATTCGCCCTGACGGCCGATGACGGGTCGGAAATCACCGAAACGGCCTTCCGCGAGGGGCCGACCGCGATCTTTTTCGGCTTCACCCACTGCCCCGAAGTCTGCCCAACGACGCTTTACGAACTCAATGGCTGGCTGCACGAGGTCGATCCCGATGGCGACAGGATCGACGCCTACTGGATAACGGTCGATCCGGAACAGGACACGCCGGAGATGATGCGGCGCTACCTGTCCAACGTCACCGACCGCGTCATCGGCATCGCCGGCGATCCGGACAAGGTTCGCGCCATGGCGGACGGCTTCGGCGTCTACTACGAAAAGGTGCCGCTCGACCCGAACGACCCTAAGGGCGACTACACGATGAACCACACGGCCTCGGTATTCCTCCTGAATGATGGCGGCGTACTGCAGAGCACCATCGCCTATCAGGAGGACCACGATACGGCCATCGAGAAGCTGAAAAGGCTGATCAAAACCGACAATGACTGATCTGTGCCGCAGGCTGCTATTCCATCTTCAGCCTGCGGATCCGGGCCTTCAGTGGATCATCGTGCGAATACTGGACAGGAACCGGCGGGTTCTCTTATCTTCCGGCGCATCGAAGAACTGATCCGGGGCGGCGGTTTCGACAATCCCGCCGGCTTCCATATAGACGACGCGGTCGGCGACCTGGCGAGCGAAGCCCATTTCATGGGTCACGACCACCATGGTCATGCCGTCATCGGCGAGCTCCACCATCACGTCGAGGACCTCCCGGATCATTTCCGGATCGAGCGCCGATGTCGGTTCATCGAACAGCATGATCCGCGGGCGCATGCAGAGAGCGCGCGCGATGGCGACGCGTTGCTTCTGCCCGCCGGAAAGCTGGCCGGGAAACTTGGGCGCCTGATCGAGAATCCGGACGCGCTTCAGGAAGGTTTCCGCCGCCGCCTCCGCTTCGGCGCGCGGCGTACGCCGCGACAGGATCTGCGGCAGAACGCAGTTTTCGAGCACCGTCAGATGCGGAAACAGGTTGAAGTGCTGGAACACCATGCCGGCATCGCGACGCACGGCATCGAGATTGCGCAGATCGTCGCCAAGCTCGACGCCGTTGACGACGATCCGGCCCGCCTGGTGTTCCTCGAGCCGGTTGATGCAGCGGATCAGCGTCGACTTGCCAGAGCCCGACGGCCCGCACACCACCACTTTCTCGCCGGCCGCAACCATCAGCGATACGCCCTTGAGCACATGGAAATCGCCGTAGAATTTGTCGATGTTATCGATTTCGATCGCAGGTTTCATCCGTGTGTCCTTGCGGCTACGCCCTGTTCGAGATGGCGCGAATAGATTGAAATGGAAAAGCAGATGATGAAGTAGATCGCAGCGACGAACAGATAGGCCTCGGTGGAAGGTGCAGGCCATGCCGGGTCGGTACTGGCGCTGCGCGCCGCGCTCAGCATGTCGAACACGCCGACGATCAGCACCAGCGAGGTGTTCTTGATCATCACGATGGCGGTGTTCGTCAGCGGCGGGATCACGTTCTGGATCGCCTGCGGCAGGACGATGTGCCAGATCATTTTCCAGTAGGGAATGCCGAGCGCCTCGGCCGCCTCGATCTGCCCGTCGTCCAGCCCCTGCAGGCCGCCGCGAATGACCTCCGCCAGATAGGCCGCAGCGAAGATCGTCAACGCGGCAAGCGTGCGGCCCAGCTTGTCCACCGTCCATTCCGGCGGCAGGAGCAGCGGCAGCAGGATCGCCGCCACGAACAACAGGCCGACCAGCGGAAGACCGCGCACAAGCTCGATCACGAAAAAGCTGATCGCGCGCGCCGCGGGCAGCTTCCCGCGCCGCCCCAGCGCCAGCAGCACGGCCAGCGGAAAGGCAAGGCCGAGCGACAGCACCGCCAGAAGCAGCGTCACCGGCAGGCCACCCCATTTCGACGTCGGCACGTAATCGAGCCCCAGCACGCCGCCGCCCATCAGCACCAGCATGGCGGCAATGGCGAGAGCCCAAACCAGCAACAGCCGCGCATTCCACAATTTCGGCGACAGCGAAACAAGCACCATGGCGACGATCAGCACGATCACGATGGTGGCCCGCCATTGCGCCTGCGGCGGATAGAGGCCGAACAGGATCAGCCGCGCCTTGGCGCCGATAAAGGTCCAGCAGGCCCCGCCCCCCTGGCAGGCGGCCGGGCCGCCCACCCAGTGCGCGTCCAGTACGGCCCAGTTGAAGGCCGGGATGAGCCCGAGAAGGATCAGGACGGCCAGAACCGTGAGGAATGCCGACAGCAGATCGCCGAATAAGAGCTTCAGAAGCGGCTTGCGCTTTGCCCTGGGCGGTTTCTGCGGCGCATCGGCAGCGGTGTTGAAGGTAATATCGGTCATCAGCGCACCACCAGCGCAACGCGCGCATTGTACCAGTTCATGAAGGCGGAAACGGAGAGCGAAATGCTGAGGAAGACCGCCAGCATGATCAGGATGCTCTCGATGGCCTGACCGGTCTGGTTGATCACGGTGTTGACCACGAGACCGAGTTCGGGATAGCCGACCGCCACGGCAAGCGTGGTGTTCTTGACGGTGGAGAGATATTGCGACGTCATCGGCGGCACGATGATCCTGAGCGCCTGCGGCAGGATGATCCGGAACATGATGTGGCGTTCGCCGAGCCCCAGTGCGCGCGCGCCTTCCCACTGGCCCTTTTCGACGGCGTCGATGCCGCCGCGGATGATCTCGCCGATGAAGGCGGAGGTATAGATCGTCAGGCCGGTGATGATCGCGGCGAATTCGGGAGAGAGCACCATGCCACCCCTGAAATTGAGCCCCTTCAGGGCCGGCGCCTCGAGGCCGATCGGATGACCGAGCATGCCGGAGAGCCAAACGACGGCTCCCGCCCAGACGCAGACAGAGAGGCCGACGCTCGCGGCTTTTACCGGCAGGCGCTTTCCGGCGGAAAGCTTGAAGCCGGCGACGATCGCAATGACCAGCAGGATCGCCGCGACGATCAACAGCATGCTGGCGCCCGGTCCGAGCGTCAGGGCCGGCGCATAGACGCCGCGAATGGACAGGAACACGCCGGGCAGCGGATTAAGCGCCTCGCGCGGAACCGGAAACAGCGACGTGGCGATCGCATACCAGAAGAGAAGCTGGACGATGAGCGGAACGTTGCGCAGCACGGTGACATAGACGCCGGCAAAACGCGACAGCAGCGGGTGGGCGGAGCGGCGCGACAGCCCGACCGCCAGCCCGAGCACGGTTGCAAGCAGGATCGACAGGAACGACAGCCACAGCGTGTTGGCAAGGCCGACGACATAGGCCCAGAAGAAGCTGTCCGATGCATCATAGCGAATGATGCTTTCGGAGATCGGAAAGCGCGCCGGCCGCCAGAGATAGTCGAAGCCGGTGCGGATTCCGCGTTCCGTCAGGTTCTCATGCGTATTGCCCGCAAGCCACCAGACGAACAGGACCAGACCGCCCAGAAGGGCGATCTGCATGGCCCAGGATCGGGCCCGTTGGGAATACCAGAGCGACAGCATGACCGGCTTTACTGAAAGGCCAGCGGGAACATCAGCCCGCCGTCGTTGAACAGCGCGTTATAGCCTCGCTCCAGCTTCAGCGGGCTGTCCATGCCGACATTGCGGTCATAGACCTCGGCATAATTGCCGACGGATTTCACGATGCGATAGGCGAAATCGTCGCTGAGGCCGAGGGCCGCGCCATTGCCCGGATCCGTGCCCAGAAAGCGGCGGATTCGCGGATCGTCGCTGTCGAGATAGTCGTCGATATTCTCGCTGTTGAGCCCGAATGCCTCGGCTGCGATCATCGCCTGGATCGACCATGTCACGATATCGAGCCACTGATCATCGCCATGGCGGACGGCGGGCGTCAGGGCATCCATGTAGGGCGTTGCCGGGAAGATCACGTAATCGTCCGGATTGTCTGCCATCGTCGCGCGCACGGAAGCGAGCGCCCCGGCATCGGTGATCAGCGCATCGCAGCGGCCCGAGAAGAAGGCTTGACGGCCGGCGGTGGTGTTGTCGAAGACCACCGGCTGAAGGTCGAGATCGTTCTTGGTCGAGACATCGTTGACGACAACCTCGGTGGTCGAACCGGTCTGCACGCAGACGGAAGCGCCCGCCATGTCCTCGACGCTGGTGATGCCGAGTGATTTCGGCATCATGAAGCCGGTATATTCGTAATAGTTCGGCGTTGTGAAGTTGATGCCGTTGGCGTCGCGCTGCAGCGTCCAGGTGAGCGTGCGCGGCAGCATGTCGATTTCACCCGTCTGAAGCGCCGGAATGCGCTGCTGGCCGGACAGCGGCACGAAATCGACCGCATCCTTGTCGTCAAGCACCGCAACCGCGACGGCCCGGCAGGTCTCCACATCAAGGCCGCGCCAGTAGCCATTATCATCCGGCGCGCCGAAACCGGGTGTGCCCTGGCTGGAGCCGCAGATCAGCCGCCCCCGCTCCTTCACGGTATCAAGCGTCGAGGTCGATTGCGCCATTGCCGGCGCAGTCAGCGCGGCGATCATCGCCATTCCGGTCAATGTGGTCTTGCAGTTCATGTTCCCGTCTCCTTGTTGGATTTTATATGCTGCATTTGTCTTTTCAGCCTGCGAGCGCAGTGAAGAAGCCGTCGAGGTCTTCCCTGAGATCGGAGGGGTCTTCCACGCCGATATTGACGCGCAGAATGATGCGGTCCTTGTGGGGGTGCGGCATCTGCCGCGATGTCTTGACGCTCATCGGCGCGATCAGGCTGCGGGTGCCGCCCCACGATGCGCCGATCGCGAAATAGCGCAGACCATTGAGCGCGGCATCGAGGCGTGCTTCATGCGCGGCCGGCAGGACGACCGAAAACAGGCCGCTCGCGCCGGTGAAATCGCGCTTCCAGATGGCGTGTCCGGGACTGGAGGCGAGGGCCGGAAACAGCACCGGTCCGACATCACGGCGTTCCAGCTCCGCCGCGATGTCGCCTGCCACGCGACCGACATGGGCAAGACGCACCGCCATGGTTTCCAGTCCGCGCAGCACCAGTTGCACGGCATCCGGCGATACGCCGAAACCCAGCATGCGCATCGTGTCGCGCAAGGCCTTGCGCAGGTCCAGATCGTTGACGCTGACCGAGCCCATCAGCAGGTCGGAGTGACCGCCCGGATATTTGGTCAGCGCCTGCATCGAAAAGTCGACGCCATAGTCGAGCGGCTTGAACAGAAGCGGCGTCGCCCAGGTATTGTCGATGCCGGTCAGGATGCCGCGCCGTTTCGCAACCGCGGTGATGGCCGGCACGTCCTCGATTTCCATGGTCGTGGAACCCGGCGATTCCATCCAGATCAGCCGTGTGTTTTCGCGCACATCGCCTTCGATACCCGCTCCAATACCCGGCTCGAACACCGACCATTCGATGCCACGCGGCTCCAGGAAATTGCGGCAAAGGCCGATCACGGGCGGATAAGCGTTGTCGGCCACCAGAACATGGTCGCCGGGCTTCAGGCACGAGAGCAGCACAACGGCAATCGCAGCCTGGCCGGAGGGCAGAATGACCGTCTTCAACCCGTTTTCCAGCGCCGAAAGCTGCGCCTCCAGCACGCGCTGGGTCGGCGTGCCGTGCAGGCCGTAGGAATAGCCGTCGAGGTCCCGCTGCGAGCGCGTCGCGTAGGCTTCCGCATCCGGAAAGACGATGGTGGATGCCCGGTGGGTCGGAACGCCGAGAGCGGCATAGCCCTCTTCGCTGATCTTCGGGTGATGAACGCTTCTTGTTGCGTCGCGCATGTGAACTCCTGAAATAACGACGCCATCATTGCCTTTTGTTGGCAGCAGGAATACTGATCAGGACACATAGTTCTATGCGGAAACCTTATAGACATGAATTTTCGCCAGCTCGAAGCCTTCAACGCCGTCATGATCTCGGGCTCGACCGTCAGGGCCGCCGAACTGATGGGCGTCACTCAGCCGGCCGTCTCGCGTCTGATCGCCGAGCTGGAAGCGGCGGTGCGGTTTCCGCTGTTCGACCGGGTGCGCGGTCGGCTGATCGCGACGCCCGAGGGAACGTTGTTTTTTCGCGAGGTCGAGGTCAGCTTCAAGGGGCTGGACCGACTGCAGGCCACCGCAGCCAGCATCCGCGACTACGGGGCCGGCACGCTGAAGATCGCCTCGCTGGCGGCGGCCGGGGCCATTCTGGCGCCTGCGGCCATCCGCGCCTTCCGGAAACAGAATCCGGGCGTGAGGATTACCTTCCACATCACCTGGTCGTCAGCGATCCGGAACGGCATCACCGACGGGCAGTACGATCTGGGGCTGGCAGCCGACGAGATCGACCGATCGGGCATCGACAGCCAGTTGTTCGGCAGCTTTCCGGGCCTGGTCGCCATGCCGAAATCCCATCCGCTGACCCTTCACAAGTCGATCACCCCCGATCTGATCGCGCAATGGCCGCTGATCGGACTCAGCCCGGAGGATCGGGCAAGGCAACGTTTTGACGAGACCATGAAGAATGCTGGGCACGAGCCGAAATATGTGATCGAGACCCCGAACGCCGCCACCATCTGCGCACTGGCGCAGGAGGGAGACGCCGTGGGACTGGTGAACCCGCTGGTCATCGGCGACGCAGAAAGCAGAACCGTCAGCCTCCGCCCCTTCACGCCCGAGGTGATGTTCCGCGTCTACCTTCTCTTTCCCGCCGACATCCAGAAATCCGCCCTCGTCCGCGGCTTCACCGCCGAGCTTTTCCGGCTGCGCAACCGGTTCGAGATGCCGACGGCGTAGAGTGCCATGCGTCCATTCGGACGCACAAAGGACGCCTTCATCCATCGAATCCAGGCATCGCGCTTTCCCGATCTCCGCTACCAACCTGCGTCAACTTGACCCGCCGGACGGACGGACATTGACCGAGCCGGACTAAAAGATGTATATAAAATACATCTTTTAGTCCGGCTCGGTCGCCACCAGGCGGCCCACACTGACCGGTGTGCCCATGTTCCGCTCAACCCGTACTCAACCAACATGATTGCCGAGACGAACAATGACCACAATGACAAGACTGCGCGCCTGGCACGGACCGGCGATTTTCAGCTATGGCTTCAGGCCGTTCTTCTTCTTCGGCGCGCTTGACGCCGCCCTGCTGATCGCGCTGTGGGTCCCTTGGTATCTGGGCTTTATCCAGGTGCCGAGCATGTTCACACCCGTCTCATGGCATGTCCACGAACTGCTTTACGGCTATGTACCGGCGATCATCGCGGGCTTTCTTCTGACGGCCGTTCCCAACTGGACGGGCCGCCTGCCGGTCGTCGGCCGGCCGCTTGCGGGCCTGTTCGGCCTCTGGCTTGGCGCGCGGGCTATCGTCGCCTTCTCCGCTTCGCTCCCGCCAGCACTTGTCTATCTTGCGGCTCTCGCCTTTCAGCTGTCGCTGATCGGTTTTCTGACGCGGGAAATCCTCGCCGGGCGCAACTGGCGGAACCTGAAGGTGATCGTGATCCTTTCGCTGTTTACCGCCACGCAGATCCTGTTTTACTACGAAAACATCCGCTACGGCACGTCGGTCTATGCCGAACGCGCCGCCATTGCCCTTATCATCATGCTGATCCAGATCATCGGCTGCCGGGTGGTTCCGAGCTTCACCCGCAACTGGCTCAAGAAGCAGGGTTCTCCGGCTCTGCCGCCCGCTTTCGGCGAATTCGACCGGTTCGTGATGGTGATGAGCGCCGCCGGTCTTGGCGCATGGATCGCGTTTCCCGCATTTGACATAGAAGAGCCGATGCTGGGCATGCTTCTGATCGCCATCGGTGCCGTCAACCTGTTCCGGCAATGGCGCTGGCGACCTCTGAAAACGCTGGCCGAACCGCTGGTCTTCATCCTGCATCTTGCATTCCTGCCGGTCAGTCTCGGCTTCGTCTTCGCCGGCTATGCTGCCTTTACGGGAAGCACCGGCGCGGAAAGCGCCGCCATACACTGCTGGACCGTCGGCGCCATCGGCGGCATGACGCTTGCGATCATGACCCGCGCCAGCCGCGGCCACACCGGCCAGCCGCTCACCGCACCGCCGGCAACCGTGGCAATCTATCTGGCGATCATGACCGCACTGGTCCTGCGTCTTGTGGCTGCCTTCAATCCTGACTGGACGTTCTCGTTGATGCCTTTAGCAGGACTGGCATGGGTTCTCGCCTTTGCGGGCTTCTGCGTGGTTTACGGTCCAATGCTGTTCAGGCCCCGCAACTGAAACGGTTTGAGCCGACCCAGCGACGGAAAGGGCGTGATGGCGGTTGCACGCGGATCTCGAGCAGAAAACTCGTCATGGTTTGATCCGACTCCCGACGAAAGACATCGCCGATATATGATAATACCGACACAGGCAGCGCGTGCGGATGCGGAAAGTTCTCCGCGTTCAGCCGCCACAGCCTCCGGGGAGCGCGCCGATGCGTCTGACAACCTTTTCCGATTATGCGCTGCGCGTACTAATGTACGCGGCATCCGCCGGTGACCGGCTGATCACGATCGAGGAGACGGCGGCCGCTTATTCGATCTCGAAGACGCATCTGATGAAGGTCGTGAATGTGCTGACCCGAAACGGATACCTGGTCAGCATTCGGGGTCGCTCCGGTGGCTTCCGGCTGGCGCTGCCGCCCGAGCGGATCAATCTTGGCGCTGTCATCCGCGCGACAGAGGCCGATTTCGCGCTTGTCGAATGCTTTGCGACCGGAAATCAGTGCGTGGTCACGAAGGCCTGCAAGCTGCCAACGATACTGAACGAAGCGCTCACATCCTTCCTCGGCGTCTTCGATCACTACACCCTTGCCGATATCGTCCTGTCGCCTCAGGTCTTCGGGCCGGGTTCACCGGAACGGACCTCCCCGTCATAAGGCCAAACGACAAGATGGCTTTCATATCCGTCGCGTCACCTTGAGGGACAGGAGGCCGGCGCACTTCCGCCTGTCCGTCGAAGCTGGCGGGCTGCGCCGATGAATGGCGTCACCAAGCGCCGCCGATCGCCGCGTGAGGCAATCTTCCGCCCCCGCCATCACGGCTCCGCGCCGCGCGGGCGGGAGCTGCTTGCGGTACGGCTCCGCCCTTTATTGCGTTGCGGGTTTTTGGGAGATCACATGCCCAAGCGAGGGTGCGGACTGTTCGAGCGCCGCGCGGCTCTGCGTCCAGGCATCCGGATCGACGCCAAGGGCAGTCCGGAGCCAGGCGAGCGTGAGGCGTTTCAGCGCTTCCAGCACATCGGGCGCCTCGGTCTCCGTCTCCTTCGCGTCCAGGCCCGCTATGCCGCCAAGCCCGTGGCCAACGCCATGGAGCGTCAGGAGATCGCCGTCCGTTCGCCTGGCGTCATGAAAGGCGTCGGCGTGCCATTCCGGGCCGCGCGGCGTGAAATGCGGATTGTCCGCATCGCCGCAAACGACGAGGGTTCGGGCCGCAATCGTTGAGAAGTCTAAGTCGAAGAACGGGAAACGCGCGGCGTTTTCCTCCGTGAGGTCGTTGCCGCCACGCCCGGGCGCGGCCAGCAGCATTCCGGCGGAAATCCGCGGGTCGGAGAAATCCTCGCCTTGCAACTTCGCGCCTAGCAGCAGTGAAACGGTGTGTCCGCCGAAGGAATGGCCGACCGCCGCGATGCGCTCCCTGTCCAGCTTGCCGGCAATGCCGGCTGCCTGTTGCTCCACGTCGTCCAGACGATCGAGAATGAGCTGAAGTTCCGCCACCCTCTCGCGCCAGAAGAACGGCGCCCCATCTGCGTCCGCCGGCAGGCCGCCGACGCGGGAGCTGGCATGGGTCGGCTGGATCACCGCAAAGCCGCGTTCCGCCCAGAATTGTGCAAGCGGCGCATAGCCATCCTTCGAGGGGATGTAGTTCGACGGGCCAAAGCCATGGGACAGGAGCACAATGGGAAGCCTGTTCCCGCTCGCATGGGCCGTCAGCCGCAATTCCAGCGGCTGGCGGCCCGCCATTGCGAGGCGGATGGGCGTATAGGCGACGGTCAGCGCCGCCTCGGGCGCGGGGAGGCGCCGCGCGAGATCGATCAGATTGTTCATGGATCAAGCTCCTGAATGGGCTGCGTGGAAGACGGGCTCAAGCTGTGGTGCGAACTTCTTCGTTGAACAGCGCGCGCGCGTCCGCGCCTGCGGGGATCATCATCGGCGCGTTCTCGTCCGTCACGGCCAGCCAGACGGCCGCGGCGACATCTTCCGCCGTCGTGACCAGGGTGCCGGAGCGAAGCGTTGCCAGATAGTCGTGAACGAAGGCGGTATAAGGCTCGGGGATGTCCATGCCCATGCGCGCCACGGCATTCTTGCCAAAGTCCGTGGTTGGCGCCGAGCCCGGCAGGACCAGGCGCGCGCGCGCGCCGAAGAGACCCGCCTCGAGGGCGAGGCTCTCGGTAAAGGCATTCAGCGCCGCCTTGCTGGCACTATAGACCGACAGGGCAGGCAACGGCTTCAGTGTGACGCTGGAACTGATATTGACGATGACGCCCGCGCCGCGCATCCGCAATTGCGGCAGAACCGCCCTGGTCACAGCGAACGCGCCGAAAACATTGGTCTCGAACAATTCCCGGACCTTCTCCATGTCCGAGCCCTCAAGCACATTCAGCATGCCGACGCCGGCATTGTTGACCAGTGCGTCGAGCGGTCCTGCCGCGGCGACAGCGCGCTCGATGCTCTTCGCATCGGTTACGTCGAGCGGCAGAACCTGAAGCTTGTCCGAAACGGGCAATTGATCGGATTTCGGGTCGCGCATGGTCGCCGCGACGTCCCAGCCTCTGGAAAGGAAGGACCGGGCGATGGCGAGTCCAAATCCGGAAGAGGCGCCGGTCACGAGTATCCTGGGCATTCTCATATCTCCTGATAATGATGTTGCGCCAAGATGGACATGCCTCTCCGGACATTCTATATCTATATGTCCATCGTCTTTTATCAAAAGTCCGAAATCGTGATCGATCCCGTCGCAGAAGTCGTCTCGTTGCTCAAACCGATGCCCTCTATCGCCAAGCAGGTGACGGGCGGCGGGCAGTGGCTTGTGGAACGCACCGATCTTGGCAGCCCGTTCTATTGCGCCGTGATCGATGGCGAATGCCGTCTCACCGTCGCCGGCAGGATGCCCATGGTGCTGGGGGCCGGCGACTTCGTCCTCATTCCGGAGGCTTACGCCTTCACGATGAGCAGCCTCCAGCCGCCACCGCGCGGGGCGCTTGCGCAACGTCTTGAGACCAGCCCCGGTGTCTTCAGGCTGGGCGATCCCGCAGCGCCTGTCGAAATCCAGGCAATGGTCGGCCATTGCGCCTTCCGCGCCAACGACAAGGCGCTTCTCGTCTCGCTGCTGCCCGACCTCATCCATGTGCGCGGTTCGGAGAGGCTGATACTTCTGGTGCGGATGATCAACGAGGAAACCGGCGCCAGACGAACCGCGCGCTCAATTGTGCTTTCGCATCTGCTGGAAGTTCTTTTTATCGAGGCGCTGCGATCGGCGGGCGGCGGCTATGCCACGCCGGGTCTTCTGCGCGGCATGGCCGATCCCCAGCTCGCCCCGACGCTTCGGCGCATCCATGAGGATCCGGCCCGCGGCATCAGCGCCGGAAGCCTTGCGAAAGACGCCGCAATGTCCCGGTCGACTTTCTATGCCCGCTTCCAGCGCGAGATTGGCGTGACACCGATGAACTATGTCACGGGCTGGCGCATGGCACTTGCAAAGCAGCTTTTGCACCAGAAGGTCGCAAAGGCGGAAATCGCCCAACGGGTCGGTTATGCTTCGGTCAGCGCCTTCAACACAGCCTTCCGCCGTCATGTCGGCATGTCACCCGGAGCCTATCAGCGGAGTTGATGCCCGGCCAACTGGCCCTTCCCGCGTGGCGCGGTGCATCGAGCGAAACGAATGCGCCATCCGCGGTGAAGCCCGTGTCATCCCGATGGTCGATATGCGTGCCGGTGAACTGGGTCGGTTCCTAGCCTGGACGAAGCGGCAAGCCCTTTGCGAGTCTAGAAGAACGACAAAACCCGCCGCTGTTGCGACGGGTTTGTTTGTCTTGTTGGTTGCGGGGGCAGGATTTGAACCTGCGGCCTTCAGGTTATGAGCCTGACGAGCTACCGGGCTGCTCCACCCCGCGTTATGTTTGCGGCAACAAAAAAGCCGCCTTTTGCGGCGGCTTGTTATCGGCAGTCGCCGTATTGTTGTGAGAAGATATTCTTTGCTCAGCGCGACCGCGCGTCGCCGATTGTTCGGCGCGCCGTGTGCAGCGTGGCCGAAGGCCACGATAGCGTGAACACATAAACAATGTTGCATTTGGCAGACCTGGCAGCGACTTACTCTCCCGTGCCTTAAGACAAAGTACCATCAGCGCTGGGGCATTTCACGGCCGTGTTCGGAATGGGAACGGGTGTTAAGGACCCCGCCATAGCCACCAGGTCGGCCAAATGCAGCATGTTTTCGAGAAGCTGGAAGGGTTTGTTTTGTCCTCACGCTGTCGCGGCTTGCGCCGCTTCGCTCCGGACGGGGCGGCGCATGAGCGCCGGCGGCCGGTCGGCCTTGCGAAGCCTTTGGCTTCGGCCTTCCCCCGCGATGCAGGAGCAAGGATACAAGGACGTGAGGTCTGTTGTTGTATTGGCGCTTCGTCAGTCAGCAGTCGCAATGCCTGTCGAGGGACGACCCTCAGCAGCTTGCCTGCGTCGCGAAGCGGCCCGTCGGAGCGCAGCGGCGAAGCCGCGACAGCGTCAGGACAAAAAGATCGTGTTCATCGCGTTGCGATGAACATGAACAATGAGAACGATCAAGCCGATCGAGCGATTAGTACCGGTAAGCTTCACACATTGCTGCGCTTCCACACCCGGCCTATCAACGTTGTCGTCTACAACGGCTCTGATAGGGAACACTCGTTTTCAGGTTGGTTTCCCGCTTAGATGCCTTCAGCGGTTATCCATTCCGTATATAGCTACCCTGCTATGCGGCTGGCGCCACAACAGGTCCACCAGAGATACGTCCATCCCGGTCCTCTCGTACTAGGGACAGATCCTGTCAATATTCCTACACCCACGGCAGATAGGGACCGAACTGTCTCACGACGTTCTGAACCCAGCTCACGTACCGCTTTAATTGGCGAACAGCCAAACCCTTGGGACCTGCTCCAGCCCCAGGATGCGATGAGCCGACATCGAGGTGCCAAACAACCCCGTCGATATGGACTCTTGGGGGTCATCAGCCTGTTATCCCCGGCGTACCTTTTATCCGTTGAGCGATGGCCCTTCCACGCGGGACCACCGGATCACTATGACCGACTTTCGTCTCTGCTCGACTTGTCAGTCTCGCAGTCAGGCGGGCTTATGCCATTGCACTCGACGACCGATTTCCGACCGGTCTGAGCCCACCATCGCGCGCCTCCGTTACTCTTTAGGAGGCGACCGCCCCAGTCAAACTACCCACCATACACTGTCCCGGATCCGGATCACGGATCGCGGTTAGACATCCACGAAGATAAGGGTGGTATTTCAAGGATGGCTCCACAAGAACTGGCGTCCCTGCTTCAAAGCCTACCACCTATCCTACACATGCCTTGGCGAATGCCAGTGTAAAGCTATAGTAAAGGTGCACGGGGTCTTTCCGTCTGACCGCAGGAACCCCGCATCTTCACGGGGAATTCAATTTCACTGAGTCTGCGTTGGAGACAGCGGGGAAGTCGTTACGCCATTCGTGCAGGTCGGAACTTACCCGACAAGGAATTTCGCTACCTTAGGACCGTTATAGTTACGGCCGCCGTTTACTGGGGCTTCGATTCAATGCTTGCACATCTCCTCTTAACCTTCCAGCACCGGGCAGGCGTCAGACCCTATACGTCGTCTTAAAGACTTCGCAGAGCCCTGTGTTTTTGATAAACAGTCGCTACCCCCTGGTCTGTGCCACCCTCCGATACTTGCGTATCAAAGGGTCACGCTTCTTCCGAAGTTACGCGTGCAATTTGCCGAGTTCCTTCAACGCAGTTCTCTCAAGCGCCTTGGTATACTCTACCTGACCACCTGTGTCGGTTTCGGGTACGGTCTCACGACGGGGCTATTTCCTGGAACCGCTCCACCGCACACTCAATCCAATAAGAATGTACGATTTGTGCAATCCGTCACCACCGCCTGGCCCACGAATATTAACGTGGTTCCCATCGACTACGCGTTTCCGCCTCGTCTTAGGGGCCGGCTAACCCTGCTCAGATTAACTTTAAGCAGGAACCCTTGGTCTTTCGGCGAGAGGGTCTCTCACCCTCTTTATCGTTACTCATGTCAACATTCGCACTTCCGATACCTCCAGGAGCCCTCACGGGTCTCCCTTCATCAGCCTACGGAACGCTCCGCTACCACGTGGATAAATCCACATCCTCAGCTTCGGTGCATGGCTTGAGCCCCGGTACATTTTCGGCGCAAAGACCCTTATTTAGACCAGTGAGCTGTTACGCTTTCTTTAAATGATGGCTGCTTCTAAGCCAACATCCTGGTTGTTTTGGGATCCTCACATCCTTTCCCACTTAGCCATGACTTGGGGACCTTAGCTGGAGGTCAGGGTTGTTGCCCTTTTCACGACGGACGTTAGCACCCGCCGTGTGTCTGCTGAACAGTACTCCTCGGTATTCGCAGTTTGGTTAGGATCAGTAAGACGGTGAGTCCCCATAGCCCATCCAGTGCTCTACCCCCGAGGGTATTCATTCAACGCTCTACCTAAATAGATTTCGCGGAGAACCAGCTATCTCCGAGTTTGATTGGCCTTTCACCCCTAGCCACAAGTCATCCCAATCTATTGCAACAGATGCGGGTTCGGTCCTCCAGTTGGTGTTACCCAACCTTCAACCTGCTCATGGCTAGATCACTCGGTTTCGGGTCTAATGCATCTAACTCAATCGCCCTATTAAGACTCGCTTTCGCTGCGCCTCCACCTACCGGCTTAAGCTTGCTAGATACACTAAGTCGTTGACCCATTATACAAAAGGTACGCCGTCACCCGCTCATCAAATGCTTCGCATTTGTTCGCCGTATCTTCTGTCCTCACGCTGTCGCGATCCTAGATCGCTTCGCTCCGGACGGGGCGGCCAATAATGGCCGACGCGCGGTCGCGCTACAACGACGCCAATTGGCGCCCGTAGGCCGACCGGCCGTCGCCGCTTATGCGGCGCGCCGTCGCAGCCCCAGCAGGTCGAAGACCTGCGGTACGGGGCGCGAGACATAAAAAACGTTCTCAAATTCGAAGAATTTGAAGAACGGGCTCCGACTGTTTGTAGGCATCCGGTTTCAGGTTCTCTTTCACTCCCCTTGTCGGGGTGCTTTTCACCTTTCCCTCACGGTACTGGTTCGCTATCGGTTATGCACGAGTACTTAGGCTTGGAGCGTGGTCGCCCCATGTTCGAACAGGATTTCACGTGTCCCGCCCTACTCAAGGACAATGACTGTTCTACGCATACGGGGCTATCACCCATCTCGCCAGGCTTCCCAACCTGTTCTGCTTCATTCATCATTGCCACTGGCCTCATCCGCGTTCGCTCGCCACTACTTGCGGAGTCTCGATTGATGTCCTTTCCTACGGGTACTTAGATGTTTCAGTTCCCCGCGTTCGCTTCTTAACCCTATGTATTCAGATTAAGATACCTTTTAGCGATATCTAGAAACCATTCCGGTTGCCTATCGGCAACCCGACTGATCTGTTTTGTCCTCACGCTGTCGCGATCTTCGATCGCTTCGCTCCGGACGGGGCGGCCAAAAATGGCCGACGCGCAGTCGCGCTTGCCTCAGGAGCGTGGCTCCTTCGGATTTCATTTCCCAAACCAACGTGGAAAAAGAATTCGGTGCTAAGCACCGCAAGGCCGACCGGCCGTCGCCGCTGATGCGGCGCGCCATCGCAGCCCCAGCAGGTCGAAGACCTGCGGTACGGGGCGTGAGATCAAATAATTCCAGACAAATCATTCCAACCGGAATGATTTTCTAGATATCTAAGGTGGGTTTCCCCATTCGGATATCCATGGATCAAAGCTTATTCG